>NZ_JAOYSL010000004.1:0-417298 GCF_056172715.1 Bacillus sp. ABR
TTTATTTATATCCTTCCAATGGAAGAAGTTACTTTATCATTCCGCAGTAGCTCAGTGGTAGAGCTATCGGCTGTTAACCGATCGGTCGTAGGTTCGAGTCCTACCTGCGGAGCCATGCTTCCATAGCTCAGTAGGTAGAGCACTTCCATGGTAAGGAAGAGGTCAGCGGTTCGAGCCCGCTTGGAAGCTTTCCTCTATATGTTGATATGACAAGGTTTCTCTATGATGAGAAGGCTTTTTTTGTTTGTTTACATATATACTGAATTGCTCAATGATCAGTAGACTGATGACATTAGGAAAGCGAATAAAACGGCTTGCACAGTATTGTTGCATCGATTTTTTACTTATCTCCTTCTTTTTGTTCTTGATTCTTCATTCTCTTTCTTTTATTCTTACTAAAGTGATATCCTCTATATCAAAAGACTCTGTACGTTCCTCTTTTCCCCCGAAAGTGAAGTATCGTTTGTTTTCCCTTTCTTTATCTCCAGGTATAGTTGATCTTCTTTTTCCATGTACGGTATGTATATAAAAAGGAGTAGATGGTTTGAAAGATTTATTTGTAAAGCAAGAATGGTTTGGACATGTACGTCAGGACGTGCTTGCGGGTATATTAGTCGCACTGGCTTTAATTCCTGAGGCAATTGCGTTTTCGATTATTGCGGGCGTTGATCCGAAGGTCGGCTTGTATGCATCATTTTGTATCGCGATTGTGATTTCGTTTGTTGGTGGACGCCCAGGCATGATTTCGGCTGCAACAGGGGCTATGGCTCTCGTCATGGTTAACTTGGTCGCTGATTATGGGTTGCAATATTTGTTTGCAGCTACGATTTTGACGGGTTTGATTCAAATTGTGTTTGGATTGTGCCGAGTGTCTCGTTTGATGAAATTTATTCCGAGGTCCGTCATGGTTGGCTTTGTTAATGCGTTGGCTATTATGATCTTCATGGCTCAGCTTCCACATTTCGTTGGGGAATCAATGGCTATGTATATGATGACAGGGGGCGCCTTGCTGATCATTTATTTATTGCCTATGGTGATAAAAGTGATACCTTCCCCACTCATTGCCATTATTGTAATGACGATATTGGCTGTATTTGGACATATTGATGTTAGAACAGTTGGAGATATGGGAGAGCTTCCTAGTTCTTTGCCTGTTTTTCTGATACCTCAAGTTCCGTTTAACTGGGAAACACTTGCTATTATTTTTCCTTATTCTTTAGCACTTGCGATGGTTGGTTTACTTGAGTCTCTTTTAACCGCACAGATTGTCGATGATATGACAGAGACGTCTAGTAATAAGAACAAGGAAGCGAGAGGTCAAGGGATTGCCAATGTGGTTGCGGGATTCTTTGGTGGTATGGCTGGCTGTGCGATGATTGGCCAATCTGTGATTAATACGAAGGCAGGAGGACGAGGCCGGCTTTCTACCTTTGTAGCGGGTGCTTTTTTAATGGTGTTGATTTTTGTACTAGGTGATGTCGTGGTTCAAATTCCGATGGCTGCTCTAGTGGCTGTGATGTTCATGGTTTCCATTGGCACATTTGATTGGAGTTCCTTTCAGCAGCTAAAAAAGAATCCGAAAACAGATTCTATTGTGATGGTTGTCACGGTCATGACGGTGGTGTTGACTCATGATTTATCAAAAGGTGTTTTTGCAGGTGTACTGCTTAGTGCGGTATTCTTTGTCGCAAAGATATCGAAGCTTCATATTACGTCTAATGAAAGCCAGGCAGGTACTTGGGTATATCGAGTTAAAGGGCAAATTTTCTTTGCTTCTGTCACTGACTTGATCCAAGCTTTCCATCAGGGGAAAGAACTCCAATCTGTTGTGATTGATTTGTCTGAAGCGCGTATATGGGATGAATCAGGCGTAGCAGCAATAGAACGTATAAAGGAGAGATATCAAGCAAATGGCGTCCAGGTGGACGTAGTTGGAATGGATACATCAAGTCGAAAGCTTGTGAAACAAGTGAATGGTTCTTAAAAAGGCCTTTCTGTCTGTTACAATAGAAAAGGTAAGAAAGTGAAGGATGGAGGTGGCCGGCATGCTTTTGCGTTTGAATCAAGTGCTCGGCCGGATGATGCCGCTCATTACACCTTTTAGTGTGTTACTCGGTGTTTTATTGGCGGCTTACTTAAAGGATTATACGTTTTTAGTGCCATGGGTATTTGCTGTGATGACCTTTGCAGGGAGTTTGTCTTCTACTTTTTCGGCTTTAAAGCATACGGTGATGCACCCATTGCCTTTGATTTTATCGTTTATGATTTTGCATGTGTTGATGCCTCTTTATGCTTGGTCAGCGGGACATCTCATATTTGCGGGAGATGCCATGACGATCACTGGTTTGACACTTGCAATGGTGATTCCCACAGGAGTCTCTAGTTTAATATGGGCGGCAATGTATAAAGGGAATGTTGGATTAACGTTATCCATTATTTTAATTGATACAATGCTTTCGCCATTAATTGTGCCAGCCAGTTTGTCACTTTTGGCCGGTACACAAGTTCATATGGACATGGTGGCGATCATGAAAGGGCTGTTTGGGATGGTGGTGCTTCCATCTATTTTAGGTATGCTTGTTCGTCACTATGCAAAGCCTGATGTGACGAAAAAGATCAGTCAGACACTGTCACCTTTTTCAAAAATAGGCTTGTTTGTAGTGGTGTCGATCAACAGTTCTGTTGTTGCGCCTTACTTACGTGAACTGGATGCCGCATTTTTTAGCAAAGCAGCAACGGTGTTTCTCATTGCGATGAGCGGATATGTGTTTGCATGGTTGATTGGGAAGGCGATGAAATGTACTCAAGGAGAGATTGTGGCCATCGTGTATACGGGCGGTATGAGAAACATTAGTGCGGGGGCTGTGCTTGCCATTAGCTTTTTCCCGCCTGCTGTCGCTGTTCCGGTGGTGATTGGCATGCTGTTTCAGCAAGTGCTTGCTGCCTTGTTTGGCTTCTTACTCAATCGTTTTGAGCTGAAAGCACCTTCTGTGACCAAATCTTTCTCATGAAAAACCCTCCATCTATCAAAGGATGGAGGGTTTTTTGTGATTTAATAGATGAGATATTTTTTTCGCTTCTTTTCGAATGTTTTGAGGTCATGATGATAACGTTTCATGATGTGTTTGACGGAAGTTCCTTTTTTGATTTCTTCTTTCATCCAGCCATTCCCGATGAGTTTGTCAAAGCTGCCTGTTTGAAGGAACTGAAAGTCGTTCGGATATAAATCATGTATTGCTGTGATGATGGATAACCCCGTTTTCACCGCTTCGAAGGATGAGCGGTCTGTGACGTATAACTGCACACCGTGAGATAGTGTACCGGCATGTTTAGAAAATGTGGGGGTGAATGACACAGGTCTAAATTGAACGCCTTTTAGTTTTAGCTGATTTAAATGATCTGCCAGCTCGCTGCTATTGATATATGGTGCACCAATGAGCTCGAATGGTTTTGTCGTTCCTCTGCCTTCAGAGACATTTGTGCCTTCAATTAATCCTGTGGCAGGATATACAAAGGTACTATCCACTGTTGGCATGTTAGGGGAAGGAAGGACGAACGGCAGCTTCGTGTCATCAAATGTCATGGACCGCTTCCAATTCTTCATTTTGATGACTGTTACATCAGCATTGATATGAAACTCTTTGTTAAACAGTTTTGCAAGCTCACCAGTAGTCATTCCATGTCTTAGCGGGATTGGATAGAGCCCTACAAATGAGGCGTGTTCAGGCTCTAAAACAGGTCCTTCTACTTTTAGTCCGCCAATGGGATTTGGGCGGTCTAGGACAACAAAGGGAATGTTGTTTTCTTTAGCTGCTTCCATCGCATAGGCCATTGTGTAAATATAGGTGTAATAACGAGTACCAACGTCTTGAATATCAAACAGCAGGACATCTACATTTTTCAGCATTTCAGGAGTTGGTTTTCTTGTTTTTCCATAAAGAGAGTAAACAGGAAGACCTGTTTTTTCATCGGTATAGGATTCGACGCCTTCTCCTGCTTGTGCATCGCCGCGCACGCCGTGTTCAGGCCCATATAAAGCGGTGAGCTTGATATTTGGATGTTCAAATAGGAGGTCGACACTGCTTTTCATATTTGCATCAATGCCAGTCGGGTTGGTAATGAGACCAACCCTTTTCCCTTTTAGCCATGAAAGATTGCTTGAGAGTAGTGTTTCGATCCCTGTTTTGACTGCTGCTTTTTTTCCTTTTGTGTCTGTTCGTTCTTGATCTGCGGGAGAGGCGGCGGTCAATGTGCTCATCATGAGAATGCTTGCGATTATGAAACTTGCTGTTTTCTTCAAGAGAATCCCTCCTATTTGATCTGTTTCCCTTTCAAATTGAGTCCATAGCCGAATGGGTAAAGGGTTTGATTTGGATGAGTGACAGATGGGATATCAACTGGCAGTTTCCCTTTAGGTGATGCAGCTCCAAATATCACTTCTAGTCCAGCAGGAATATTTGGCTGATTGAATTGTCCGTTTGAGTAGCCTTTAAAACCGTACACAGCTAGTAAGGCATCAGCTTCTTCAAAATTTGCCGCATCATAAGGGTTTCTAAGACTCATGATGACCATTTTTTTATTTTGTGCTGCTGCTTCTTTCATGACAGCACGAGGGAAGGCAGTTGCCCATTTTTTTGGGTCCTGGACATTGTCATCAATTACGCCATCATTTACAGCTGGGTCATTTTGGACAACGTAAGAGCCAGTGATGACATAGTCAGCTTCTTGAATTAGTTTGGCAGAGTCTTTGGTGAACGTTTTATCCGCAAAAGCATATGACTGGATGCGTACAGGCTTGATCTTTTTTTGTTTTATGAGAGATTCGACTGTGACAGACATTGCTTTTGTCTGATCTTCGTAAGGTGCCATGACCACGATTTTGTCATTCTTTTTAGGCTTGAAAGGTAAGGTTTTTTTGTTGTTTTTAAGCAGGGTGATTCCTTCACGTGCCATTTTTTGTTCTGCTTGACGGTGCGATTTTTTCCCGACGACTTGAGTGGCTTTTTTGATTTTTTTCTCAAGACTGATTGGTTTTTTGGAGGAAATAATGCCGCGTTTGATTTTCAATTGAAGAATTTTTTCGACGGATTCGTTAATCTGCGACATCGGAATTTCTTTCTTTAAAATCGCTTGTTTGACCGCATTAAATACATTCTCCAGGTTTTTCTCTGTTTTTAATGAGGTAACTGGTGCTGGCATGAGAGCGATGTCGACGCCTGCTTTAATGGCCATCACTATGGCTTCTTCCTGTCCAAAATTATCTGCAATCGCTTTCATGTTTAGGGCGTCTGTCACAACAACACCTTGAAAGCCCATCTCTTCTTTTAATAAGTGTGTGATGACTTTTTTTGATAAGGTTGCTGGAACCATGATGTCCTCGCCATCTTTCTTGCTTCGATACGTTGTGTCATCAATGGCAGGAAATTGCACATGAGCGGTCATGACCATATCTGCACCAGCATTGATCGCTTGTTGGAACGGATACAGCTCAACCTTTTTTAAACGATCTAGGTCATGCTCTACGAGCGGCAAGCCATAGTGACTGTCGACCGCTGTATCACCATGTCCCGGGAAATGTTTTAGTGTGGAAATGGTCTTTTCCTTTTGAAGTCCTTTCATGGTTTGAAGGCCAAGTCTAGAGACAAGAGCAGGATCAGAGCTAAAGGAACGGACACCAATGACGGGGTTGTTTGGGTTGTTATTCACATCAAGCACAGGAGAGAAGTTTGTATTAATCCCCAAGGCGTTTAATTCTTTTCCGATGATTTTTCCTGTGTCATATGCATTTTTTTTGCTTCTAGAGGCACCAATCGACATATTTCCTGGGAAATGTGTTCCCTTTTGTAACCTTGTGACGATTCCGCCTTCTTGATCAATAGAAATGAGTAAAGGAATGTTTGGTGATGCTTTTTGAAATTCGTGGGTGAGTTTCACGGTTTGTTCCGTATCAACGACATTCTCCGCAAATAAGATGACACCACCTAGATGATATTTTTCTACAAGGTGAGATACTTCGTTATTCATCTTTGTGAAGCCTGTAGGTGCGGATTCATCTTTTGTTTGCCAATTGCGAAAGTCCGGCATGAGCATTTGACCTATCTTTTCATCCAGTGACATGTCTTGAACCATTTGTTTAGCGGTGGGCAGAGAGGCAGAGCTAACCTTTTCCGTTGGAATGGAAGAGGTTAGCAGGGCTAAAACTAGTGCAGCGGGAAAGAGAGCTTTCAACATCGAATTCCTCCTTTTACTTAAAAGATTCGTAGATTGCAGTCATGATGCTTCCATAAGTACCAGTTGGGAACAGGTCACCTTCAAATTGATTAGGATTGGTTTCTGGTGAAACAACGGGTGAATGTTTCTTATTCGTCAGCAAGACGACACCTAAATTGTGTTTAGGATCAATCAACGTCATTGTGCCGGTCCAGCCAGTATGTCCATAGGCTTCGTTACTTGCATATTTTCCAAACATCCATTCCATGTCAGTATGACCGTTTTTTCTCCAGCCTAGCCCGTAAGTTGGGTTCGTATCAGAGGAGGCTGTAAAGAGATCGATGGAAGCTTGATCAAAGATGGTTGTTTTTCCATAGCCTCCTTTGTTAAGCATCAGCTGAAGCAGCACGGCCATATCTGAGGTATTCGAGAAAAGTCCAGCGTGGCCGGAGATACCTGCCATTGAGTAATATGCTTTCTCGTCGTGTACTTCACCTAGCAGGGTGTACCGTCGGATGTTTTCAAAATCGATTACACCGTCTCGTGAATTGCCTAAACGTTCTGTTGCTGCAAAATGCTTCGGCTTGAAGCCTTTTTGCAGCGGATTGAACATTGTGTGTTTGAGACCTAACGGCCGATAAATGGTTGACTCGACATATTGATCAAGAGGCATGCCTGTTTTCTTCTCGATGATCATGCCTAGCAGCATGTAATCAATGTCACTATAAATGTGCTGGGTACCTGGCTTGTATTGCAGCGGTACTTTTGGCAGCCATTTCATCGTTGTTTTTCTATCTTGAGAATAAAAAGAGCCAGCTGATTCTTTGCTATAAAATAAGACACTGGAAGGGAGACCGGCAGAATGGGTGAGAAGATCCTTTACCCGGAGCTGGTCTTTACCGGTTACCTTTGCATCAGGTTCATCCTGAAAATCTGGAAGGATGGTCTGTATTTTTTCGTTGACATCAAGTTTTTTCTCGTAGACAAGCTTTTGCAGGGCATAGTTGGTCGCATACATTTTTGTATTGGATGCCAAATCGAATAGTGTATCCTTTTTCATTTTTTTATATGATTTGAGCGCTGTTGTACCATCGTATTTTTGCCGGTAGCCATAGGCTTTTTGATGGACGATCTTTCCGTCCTTGATAATGATGAGAGCGGCTCCTGGAAATCCTGCTTTGATGTCATTTTGAATCATTTGATCAACCTTCCTCAGCTGCCTGGAAGAAAAACCTACTTGTTCCGGTCGTTTTGCTTTTTTTAAGACGGGATATTCTTCAGGTGCTGTTTTAGACAAAGACGATACAGGATGGGAGCTAGTTGCAAATGTTTGTACTGGTAACCCAAGGAGCATGAGCAGACATGTGATCAAGAGAAAACATTTCTTCAAGGTCTAGACCTCCTTATTGATTGTGATCCTCGAATTCAACAGCCATATCATCATGAAATCCAAATAAGTATGTGAAGAAAAATCCAGCAACATATGCGATAAATAGTCCAATTAAGTAAAGAAGCATTTGATGTGTGTGAACAATAAAGGTTAATGGAAGACCAGATACACCGATGGCTTTCGTCGCGATTTGGAAGTAGGCTTGAAAAGCGCCGCCGATTCCTGCACCAAGACAAGCGGTGAGAAATGGTCGTCCTAGCGGGAGTGTGACACCAAAAATGAGTGGTTCACCAATGCCCAGCATCCCAGAAGGAAGTCCACCAGCAATGGCTCTTTTGAGCTTTTTCTTTTTTGTTTTCATATATATGGCGAATGCAGCGCCTACCTGTCCTGCACCGCCCATAGCGAGAATTGGCAGAAGCGGGTCATCTCCAATTGAATTGATGAGTTCCATATGAATCGGTGTCAGCCCTTGATGAAGTCCTGTTACAACAAGTGGAAGGAAGGTCGCACCAAGAACAAATCCTGCGAAGATTCCGCCCATATTTAATAAGTAAGTCAGTCCTGAGGTGATGGCATCAGATATAAATCCGCCGACTGGCATGAAGACAACATACGTGAAAATGCCTGTAATGAGTAGTGTGATGGTAGGTGTGACGATGATATCAAGAGATTGCGGGACGAAGCGTCTAATTCGGGTTTCCACAAGTGCCATAAAGATGGCGGCTAGAAGAACACCGATGAGTCCGCCTCTGCCTGGTAGAATATTTGTGCCAAATAACATAATGTCTGCGGAGGCTGGGTTAATAATGAGAATACCAGCTAATGCGCCTAATGCAGGAGAGCCTCCAAATTCCTTTGCGGCGTTTGTTCCGACTAATATCCCTAGGTAGGCGAAAAGGCCAGAACCTATAACTGTTAAAATAACTGCGGCTTGAGATTTTTCGTCAAGCCAGCCTGCTTGCACGATCGCTTTTGTAATCCCAGTAATAAGCCCTGAAGCAACAAGTGCCGGAATGATTGGAATGAAAATGCTGGCAATCCGCCGTAAGAACAGCTTGAACGGTGTGCGGTTTTTTTGTGAAATGGCTTGCTTGTTTTTTTGTGCTTCGTTGTTTAAATCATAAGAGCCAGACGCATTTAGAAGCTGTTCAAACGCACTTGATACTTGGTTGACAACGCCGGTACCTAAAATGATTTGAAGCGTTTCTGCTTCGACGACGCCAATGACGCCATCGAGTTCTTTGATTGCTGTGATGTGAACTTTTTCATTATCGATCGGTGTAATTCGAAGACGTGTCATACAATGTGTATGGGAAGAGATATTTTCAGAACCACCACAGAGTGAAAGAATGTCTTTCGCCAACTGCTGATATTTCTTTTGATGACTCATGTTGAATCCCCCTTTGTTTTTCGTTTCATGGAGCGGATGGCATGCCTTGTCTTGTCAATATATTGGGCTGTCTCTTCATATTGACGAGAAGCTAAACTGAGGAACAAGACATCAATTAAGTAGAGCTGTGCCATTCTAGAGGAAGTGGCAGCACTGCGAAAAGGTGCTTCATTGGAACCGGACGTCGATAGGTGAACATCACATAAAGCAGAAACGCTAGTATGACCTGGATGTGTTAAAGCAATGGTTTTCACTTGGTTGTCTTTTGCGAGCTGAAGGGCTTGAATGATGTCTAACGTTTCTCCTGAAAAGGAGATACCAAACACAATGTCATTCTCTCCTGCATTTGCGATGACCGTAGATGCAATGTGCATGTCAGTGAAGGCTGTCGCTGCATAGTTAATTCTGAGAAATTTCTGCTGGGCATCAGCTGCGACGATGCCAGATGCACCAACACCGATAAAATGAATTTGGTTTGCATTCAGCAGTAATTGAACAGCCTTTTCTAAAGCATCTGCATTTAAAATAGAAGCGGTGTCCTTAATCGATTGAATCGAGTTTCCAGCTGTTTTTTGAATAATGGATTGAAGTGGTTCATCTTGTTCGATATCTCTGTAGCCTTGTTTATCGTCATGCATCAAGTCTCCAGCGATCCGCATTTTTAAATCTTGATAGCCATCCAGCCCGAGAGATTTACAAAGACGGATGACTGCAGAGCTGCTTGCGCCGGCTGCCTGACTGATTTCGTGTACTGTACTTTTAATGACTTTGTCAGGATGGGCAAGGATATAGTCTGCAATGATTTTTTCAGATTGGGGGAGCTTTGATTTGATTGTGTGTAGTAGGGTAAGTCCGCCTGCTGACATGAGCTCTGCCTCCTTTAGGATTGATAACGTGAGATCGCTTTGTCGATATGACCATTCGTTTTGCTCAGTAAATCTTTGGCTGTTTTCTTGTCTGTGTTTGTTTGGAGCATGACGATGGCGGTTTTGACTTCTAAGTCTGCTGCTTCGAGAGTCTTCACGGCTTGTTCGTAGGAAGCATTTGTCACATGTTGAATGATGGTGATGGCGCGTTCTTTTAATTTATGATTGCTGACTTTTACATCAACCATCAAGTTTTCATATACTTTGCCTTGTCTGATCATGACTGAGGTGGAAAGCATATTTAAAATCATTTTATGAGCGGATGCTGCTTTCATTCTTGTTGACCCAGTGATGGCTTCTGGTCCTACAATGACCTCAATGGCGCAATCTGCAAGCTCGCTAATTTCTGCTTGTTCATTGCAGCTGAGTGCTACTGTTTTAGCTCCAATTGACTTTGCATAGTTTAAAGCGCCGATGATATAAGGTGTCCTGCCGCTTGCGGCAATTCCGACGACTGTATCTTTTGATGTCAGGTGGATGTGTACTAAATCCTGTTTGCCGGCTTCTTCACTATCTTCCACATCTTCGGCAGCTTGAGAAAAAGCTGAGTCTCCGCCTGCCATGATGCCTACAATGACATCAGGTGAGACGCT
This sequence comes from Bacillus sp. ABR, assembly GCF_056172715.1. Taxonomy (NCBI): domain Bacteria; kingdom Bacillati; phylum Bacillota; class Bacilli; order Caryophanales; family Bacillaceae; genus Bacillus; species Bacillus sp. ABR. Next base: position 10,513 of record NZ_JAOYSL010000004.1, read on the forward strand.
ATAGGTTGGGGGACATTCGACAGCATCCATTACGCCAATTCGGCCGCTTGTTCCGGCGCCTAAATAAACGAGTCTGCCTCCATTTGAGATGGATTCATAGGCAAAGTCACTTGCTGTTTTGACATGGGGAAGTACAAGGTTGACTGCTTGAGCGACCTTCCTATCTTCTTCATTAATCATCTGGAGTATTTCAAGCGGATTTGCTTGAGAAATTCCCATTGTGTTGGGGTTTCTTGATTCTGTTGTCAAAGAACGCAGTTGAGATGGCTGCATGTGACATACCTCCTTATTTCTTCATTTTCAGTATATTGAGTATGATATGAAATTTCAATATTATATTTGAATATTGAAATTATATTTCAGCCGAAATGTTGAATAAATAGGGAGTAAATAGTTAGAAAATAAAAAAAATAAAAATCCCCTTTACAAAAGGGGGACAACCTGTATATAATAACTTTTGTCAGCTTCACGGAAACAACAAACTTGACAAACTGGCCCGTTGGTCAAGCGGTTAAGACACCGCCCTTTCACGGCGGTAACACGGGTTCGAATCCCGTACGGGTCACCATGATGTGGAGGATTAGCTCAGCTGGGAGAGCATCTGCCTTACAAGCAGAGGGTCGGCGGTTCGAGCCCGTCATCCTCCACCATATGCCGGTGTAGCTCAACTGGTAGAGCAACTGACTTGTAATCAGTAGGTTGGGGGTTCAAGTCCTCTTGCCGGCACTGTTTTATCTTTATCAATTCCATATGTGGAGGGGTAGCGAAGTGGCTAAACGCGGCGGACTGTAAATCCGCTCCCTCCGGGTTCGGCGGTTCGAATCCGTCCCCCTCCACCATTTTTGGGCTATAGCCAAGCGGTAAGGCAACGGACTTTGACTCCGTCATGCGTTGGTTCGAATCCAGCTAGCCCAGTTAAGACACCTTTTTGAAAAAGGTGTCTTTTTTTATGTTGGCAGAGGGACTGTATAACTATTCAAAATGTTGTCGAGTTGAGTCAGAAGGCATCAAGAAAGTAAAATATAAGCATGAACGGAAAGGGGATGTACATATGGGAGAGCAAAAGAAGGTCACGATTATTGGAGTTCCAATGGACTTGGGTCAAACGAGAAGGGGCGTCGATATGGGCCCGAGTGCGATTCGTTGTGCAGGCGTAAAAGAAAAATTGGAAACGCTCTCATTTGATGTAGAGGATCTTGGAGATATTCCAGTTGAACAAAGAGATGATGAGAAAGGTTTATATACAAGTGAAAAGCTGAAAAATTTGACGGAGAATGCTGGGGCAAATCAGCTGCTTGCTGAGAAGGTTGACAGTATTGTGCAATCTGGTTCGTTTCCGCTCATTTTAGGCGGTGATCACAGCATTGCGATTGGCACACTTGCTGGGGTAGCCAAGCATTATGAAAACTTAGGGGTCATTTGGTATGATGCACACGGGGATTTGAATACGGAGGAAACCTCTCCTTCTGGAAATATTCATGGCATGCCGCTTGCTGTCAGTCTCGGTTTTGGGCATGCTGATTTAACGAATATTGGCGGTTATTCGCCTAAATTGAAGCCTGAAAATGTCGTTATAATTGGTGCTCGATCTTTAGATGAAGGAGAGCGGGCATTGATTCGAGAGAAAGGCATTAAAGTGTATACGATGCATGAAATTGATCGTTTAGGGATGACAAGGGTGATGGAGGAAGCGATTGCGTATCTAAAGGAGAGAACAGATGGTGTCCATCTGTCGCTTGATTTAGATGGATTAGATCCAGCGGAATGCCCTGGTGTAGGTACTCCGGTAGCAGGGGGCATTAGTTACCGGGAGAGTCATCTCGCAATGGAGCTTTTAGAGGAGGCGGGTATTTTAACGTCTGCTGAATTTGTTGAAGTAAATCCGGTTTTAGATGAGAAAAACAAAACCGCTGAAGCGGCAGTTGCGTTAATTGGTTCATTAATGGGTGAAAAGCTATTGTAGAGCGGGACTTGTTCCCGTTCTTTTTTTGTTTTGGGAAAATTTAAGGATATGTTAAGGTTTTTACCGGTTGATAAGCGTAACACACTGTCAAAAATTTGTTACACTATTTTTTAGAGGAGAATGAAACCTTTTGGAAAGAGGTTCGTATACATAAAGACCGGTGAAGGCAGAGGTTGAATATACTATGGACACAATGATTAAAAAGAGAATTAAGCAAGTGAAAAAAGGCGACCAGAACGCATTTGCAGACATCGTAGACCTGTATAAAGACAAAATTTATCAGCTGTGCTACCGTATGCTTGGGAATGCACATGAAGCGGAGGATATTGCGCAGGAGGCGTTTATTCGTGCTTATGTGAATATCGAAAGCTTTGATGTGAACCGTAAGTTTTCCACGTGGCTGTACCGCATTGCAACCAACCTGACCATCGACCGTATTCGCAAAAAAAAGCCGGATTATTATTTAGATGCAGAGGTGGCAGGAACAGAAGGATTAAATATGTATTCTCAAATTGCTGCTGATGGCATTTTGCCAGAGGATGAGGTGGTGTCTCTTGAATTATCGAGTACCATTCAGCAAAAAATTTTAAGATTACCCGACAAATATCGTTCGGTCATCGTATTAAAGTATATTGATGAACTCTCGTTAAAAGAAATTAGTGAGATTCTGAATATACCAGTTGGTACGGTGAAAACGAGAATACACAGGGGTAGAGAGGCTCTCCGGAAACAGTTGAGAGACCTTTGAGTGAGGTGATTTTGATGAGCTGTCAGGATAGAATCGTCCAGCTTATGCATCAGTATTTAGACGGGGACATTGAGCCCCAAGACGAAAAAGAATTAAAAAGCCATCTGCAATCGTGTGAGGAGTGCCGTACTCATTTTCAACAAATTGAGAAATCCATCGCGCTAGTGCAGAGTACATCTCATATAGAAGCACCATCTGATTTCACTGCAAAGGTGATGGCAGGTCTTCCAAAGGAGAAAAAGCGTGTGTCGGTTCAAAGATGGATCAAAGCTCACCCGCTGATGGTAGCCGCTGCCCTCTTTCTCATTTTAATGGGAGGCAGTCTGTTTACGAGCTGGAATACCGATCATAATTTCAGTGTGTCAAAGCAGCCGAATCTCGTCGTTGAAAATGATACAGTGACCGTACCTAAAGGGGAAACCGTAAAGGGTGATGTCACTGTCAAAAATGGCAAGCTGATTGTAGAAGGCAAGGTTGATGGAAATGTCACCGTCGTCAATGGGGAACAGTTGACTGCTTCTGCCGGACAAGTCACTGGTCAAATTAATGAAATTAATGAAGTATTTGATTGGATCTGGTACAAAATGAAATCAACAGCACAAAACGTAATGCGGGTCATTGGGCCAGAGGAGCAAAAGTAACTCAATCGGCTTAAAGAGCAGTCTCTAAGGGGGCTGCTCTTTTTCTATACATTGGTGGGATTCACGCATACTAGCAACTCAGCCAGATATGGCAACTATTTTCCTTGCTGAAACAAAATGTGGTATAATAGCCACGCTATGTATTGATACATAGGCTATTTTTATATTAAAAAATGCATCAAACGAAGAATAACTGAAAATTCTGGAGGACGAGGAAATGGCTTTAGGGGATATTCCTTTTTTGCAGTACCTCGGTAATGCTGTTGATATTCTCGTTGTTTGGTATGTGATATATAAATTAATGATGGTCATCCGCGGAACAAAAGCGGTTCAGCTTTTAAAGGGAATTGTGGTCATTGTTCTCGTCAGGATGGGAAGTGCGTATCTCGGTCTTAACACACTTCAATGGCTGATGGATCAAGCGATTACGTGGGGATTCCTTGCGATCATTATTATTTTTCAGCCAGAGCTAAGGAGAGCGCTTGAGCAGCTTGGGCGCGGCCGTTTCTTCTCAAGAAGCGGGACACCTGTAGAGGAGCAGCAGCAGAAAACGATCGAGGCAATTACAAAAGCAATTAACTATATGGCGAAACGCAGAATCGGCGCACTGCTGACAATTGAGCGCGATACCGGAATGAATGATTACATAGAGACAGGAATTCCTTTGAATGCAAAGGTGAGTTCAGAGCTGCTCATTAATATTTTCATTCCGAATACACCGCTTCATGACGGTGCTGTCATTATGAAGCGGGATGAGATTGCAGCTGCAGCTTGCTATTTACCGCTGTCAGAAAGCCCTTTTATCTCTAAGGAGCTGGGGACGCGTCATAGGGCGGCAGTCGGAATTAGTGAAGTGACAGACAGCTTAACTGTCATCGTTTCTGAGGAAACTGGCGGTATTTCTGTCGCAAGGAATGGTGATCTCCACCGAGAATTGACAGAAGAAGCGCTTGAAGAAATGCTGATTGCTGAATTTAGTAAGAACAGCAAAGATGCTTCCTCGACCAAATGGTATTGGAGGGGCAAGAAAAATGGATAAGATTTTGAATAATCGCTGGGCCGTTAAGCTTCTTGCATTGGTCTTCGCTTTATTGCTGTATGGTGCAGTCAATTCAGCGCAAGCGCCCACGCCGAAAAAAATCGGTGAATCCTTTTTCCCAACATCGACGACAGATGAAGCAACTTTAACCGACATTCCTGTTAAAGCGTATTATGATGATGAGAAGTACGTCGTCACTGGTGTGCCGCAGACAGTCAATGTCACGATTAAAGGATCAACTAGTGCTGTGAAAACAGCAAGACAAACAAAGAATTTTGAAATTTACGCAGACATGCAGAACTTATCGACAGGTACACATAAAGTGGAGCTGAAGGCAAGAGATGTATCGAAGGGACTCACACTATCGATTAATCCATCTGTGACGACTGTGACGATACAAGAAAAAACAACAGCTGAATTTCCTGTTGAAACCGAGTTTTATAATCAAAATAAAATCAAAGACGGCTATACACCTGAACAGCCCATTGTGAATCCGAAAAAGGTCACAGTTACTGGATCAAAGGACGTCATCGACAAAATTTCTGTCATTAAAGCTTTTGTGAACTTAGAAGATGTCGATCAGCAAATTGAAAAAGAGGCGAAGCTCACTGTGTATGATAGCAGCGGGAATGAGCTGCCAGTTGAAGTAAGTCCGTCCGTGGTGGATATTACGGTCCCAATCTCGAGTCCAAGCAAAAAGGTCCCTTTTAAAATTGAGCGGACGGGCAGCTTGCCAGAAGGGATCAGCATCTCAAGCATTGAGACAAGCCCGAGTGAGGTCACAGTGTACGGCTCTCAAAAGGTGCTGGATGCCCTTGATTTTATTGATGGCGTCAAGCTGGACCTAAGCAAGATCAAAGATGATACGGAGATTGATGCCGATATTCCCCTGCCAGATGGTGTGAAAAAGGTATCACCCGAAACCGTTAAGATCAAAGTGAAGGTTGCAACAGCTGAAGAAAAAAAGATCGATAATGTACCGATTTCTGTCGTGGGTTTGAGCAAGGATCTCACATCTGATTTTGTGAGCCCATCTTCTGGACGGATCACGTTAACAGCAAAGGGATCAAAGAGTGCGATTGATAAACTAAAGGCTTCAGATGTTGAAGCCTATATCAATGCAGGGGACTTGAACGAAGGAACCCATGAGGTCAAAGTTCAAGTAAATGGTCCTCAAAATGTGACTTGGACATTATCGAGATCAAAGGTCAAAGTGAAACTCACTTCTACTGATACAGAGGATCAGCCGGCTTCGACGAATGATCGGAAGGATCAAAAAGATCAACAAGATCCATCAACTGATGACGATGATCAGGGTGAGAAGAGTAAAGAAGAATCCACGCAAGATAAAGCAAAGAAAGAATCGAGTCAAAGACAGCGGGTCAAAGAAGATAAAAAAGAGGACGATGCGTCCTCTTGAATGGTAAAAAAGGAGCGATTGAAACATGGGCAAGTACTTTGGAACTGATGGTGTAAGGGGTGTAGCGAATAGCGAATTAACGCCAGAGCTCGCATTTAAAGTTGGGAGATTTGGCGGCTATGTGCTCACGAAGGATAAAGAACGTCCAAAGGTACTCGTTGGTCGAGACACACGTGTATCTGGTCATATGTTAGAAGGAGCGCTTGTTGCAGGCTTACTTTCAATTGGAGCTGAAGTGATGCGTCTAGGTGTGATCTCAACACCTGGTGTGTCTTATTTAACGAAGGCAATGGATGCTGAAGCGGGTGTCATGATTTCTGCTTCACACAATCCAGTTCAAGACAACGGCATTAAATTCTTCGGCGGTGACGGCTTTAAGCTGTCAGATGAACAGGAAAACGAAATTGAGCAGCTGATGGATCAGCCAGTCGATCAATTACCACGCCCAGTTGGAGCCGATCTTGGAACGGTGAACGACTACTTTGAAGGCGGTCAGAAATACTTGCAATTCTTAAAGCAGACAGCGGACGAGGATTTTACAGGTATTCACGTGGCGCTTGACTGTGCACATGGTGCAACCTCTTCTCTAGCGACACATTTATTTGCAGATTTAGATGCTGATGTGTCCACAATGGGAACATCTCCAAACGGATTGAATATCAATGATGGTGTAGGCTCCACTCATCCAGAAGCACTTTCTGCTTTTGTGAAGGAGAAGGGTGCAGATATTGGTCTTGCGTTTGATGGTGACGGTGACCGTTTAATTGCAGTCGATGAAAAAGGTGATATCGTAGACGGTGATCAAATTATGTACATATGTGCACGTTATTTGAAGGATGAAGGCCGATTAAAGGATGACACCGTCGTGTCAACGGTTATGAGTAACCTTGGTTTCTATAAAGCGCTTGAGAAGCAAGGCATTAAGAGCATTCAAACTGCTGTTGGTGACCGCTATGTGGTTGAAGCGATGAAAAAAGACGGCTATAATGTCGGCGGCGAGCAGTCAGGTCATTTGATTTTCCTTGATTATAATACGACAGGTGATGGCATGCTTTCTGCGATCATGCTTGTGAATACGCTCAAAGCGACAGGGAAAACATTATCAGAGCTTGCAGCGGAAATGGAAAAGTTCCCGCAGCTTTTAGTGAATGTGAAAGTGTCTGATAAATATAAAGTAGAAGAAAATGAAAAAGTAAAATCGGTGATCCAAGAGGTCGAAAAAGAGATGAATGGTGACGGCCGTATCCTTGTTCGTCCATCGGGGACAGAGCCGCTTGTACGTGTCATGGCAGAGGCGAAAACAAAAGAGCTGTGTAATGAATATGTGGCTCGAATTACAGCTGTTGTGAAAGAAGAAATGGGTATTGAGTAATAGGTGAAGGCAAACCGCTGCCAGCGGTTTGCTTTTTTTTGAATAAACGACATAATTGGATGGATCTATACGAATGATATAAGCGAGGGCAACTTGAAGCTGCCTTCATACATAGGAGAGCACATCAAAGGTAGAACGTGACAAGCCTCATCGCATATAGTGTATGGAGGTCTCACTTTCTCAAATGAAGGGGATCACCCGCTAAATTGTGATTGACGGAGGTCAGACCTTATAGTACAATCATCCTTGTGTTACTGGATTTTTATTCTATCAGGAAAGGCAGGGTAGATGTTCAGAAACTCTCTTATAATTATAGCGCCCGAACTAAGCGATCGGACGAAAGATGCTTAGTTGACGAGGATGGAGGTTATCGAATTTTCGGCGGATGCCTCCCGGCTGATCAAAAAAGAGATCACAGCCGTAAGTGTTTCTTTAAAGCAAAGAGGTGACTCTTTGTACAAAGGGAATACACATGATCTCCCAAATTAAACATGTAGAGAGGGACAAAGAAATGTCCCTTCTATTTTAGTAGGCTTTCTTTGTCCCTTTCACATGATCGGGAGGAAGAATATTTATGTGTGGAATCGTAGGTTATATTGGTCAGAATGATGCGAAGGAAATCTTATTAAAAGGTTTAGAGAAGCTTGAGTACCGCGGGTATGATTCAGCAGGTATCGCTGTGGCAAACGAAGATGGCGTGCATGTGTTCAAAGAAAAAGGACGTATCGCTGAGCTTCGTGAAGTCGTAGATGCAAACGTAGCATCTTCAGCAGGAATCGGACATACACGCTGGGCAACTCACGGTGTACCAAGCCATTTAAATGCACATCCGCATCAAAGTGCTTCTGGCCGTTTTACGCTTGTTCATAACGGTGTCATTGAGAACTATGTACAATTGACACGCGAATATTTACAAGACGTCACACTAAAAAGCGACACAGATACAGAGGTTGTTGTTCAAGTCATCGAACAATTTGTCAGCAGAGGTCTTGATACAGAGGAAGCTTTCCGTCAAACGCTTCTTCAACTAAAAGGCTCTTACGCAATTGCCCTTTTCGATAACGAAAACAAAGAAACAATCTATGTGGCGAAAAACAAAAGCCCATTATTGGTTGGTTTCGGCGAAGGATTCAACGTTGTGGCTTCTGACGCAATGGCGATGCTTCAAGTAACAAACGAATATGCGGAATTAATGGATAAAGAAATGGTCATTGTCACAAAAGACGAGGTTATTATTAAAAACCTTGACGGTGATATCATGACACGTCCTTCTTATATCGCTGAGCTTGATGCAAGCGACATTGAGAAAGGCACATATCCTCACTACATGTTAAAAGAAACGGATGAACAGCCGCTTGTTATGCGCAAAATCATCCAAGAATATCAAGACGAAAACGGCAAACTGTCAGTCGCTGGCGATATCGCAAGCGCGGTAGCAGAAGCAGACCGCATTTACATTGTGGCTTGCGGAACGAGCTACCATGCTGGACTTGTCGGTAAACAATACATTGAAGACTGGGCGAAAGTACCTGTAGAAGTCCATGTAGCAAGTGAATTCTCTTACAACATGCCGCTTCTATCGAAAAAGCCGCTGTTCATCTTCCTTTCTCAATCTGGAGAGACTGCGGACAGCCGTGCTGTACTTGTTCAAGTCAAAGAGCTTGGTCATAAAGCATTAACGATCACAAACGTACCAGGATCTACGCTTTCTCGTGAAGCGGACTTCACATTGCTTCTTCATGCAGGACCAGAAATCGCAGTGGCTTCAACAAAAGCCTACACAGCTCAAATCGCTGTCCTTGCAATCCTTGCATCTGTTGCAGCTGAATTAAATGGTCAATCTCTTGACTTTGATCTTGTCAAAGAGCTTGGTATTGTAGCAAACGCAATGGAAGCCCTTGTCGATCAAAAGGATGAAATGGAACAAATCGCTCGTGACTTCTTCACAGTGACACGTAACGCATTCTTTATCGGAAGAGGACTTGACTACTATGTGTGCCTTGAAGGTTCACTAAAACTAAAAGAGATCTCTTACATCCAAGCAGAAGGCTTTGCTGGCGGAGAACTCAAACACGGCACAATTGCTTTAATTGAAGAAGGCACACCGGTCATTGCCCTTGCAACGCAAGAGCACGTGAACCTCAGCATTCGCGGTAACGTCAAAGAAGTCGTTGCACGCGGAGCAAACCCATGTGTCATCTCACTAAAAGGCCTAGAAGACGAAGGCGACCGTTTCGTCCTTCCAGCTGTACACCCAGCACTTGCACCACTTGCATCTGTTGTTCCATTACAGCTAATCGCTTACTACGCAGCACTTCACCGCGGGTGTGATGTGGATAAACCACGTAACCTTGCGAAGAGCGTGACGGTGGAGTAGACAAGAGATAGGTCAATTTTCATTTAAATTTAGAAAAATATTGTAATTAAAAACTCCTTTAGATATTATTATCTAGAGGAGTTTTTTGTTCAAATATTACACCTGATAAAATATAAGAGAAATACTGAAGTTTTAAAAATGTGTAGATTTCATATTAAAGGGGTCAATTTAAATGTATGAGCAGCCACAATTAAAAGAAATGTATATAACTGATCTAACTTTATCTATGACAAATCCTAGGTTTCCAAGAGAGGTAAAAAGTGAGGCAGAAGCAATTCTTACTTTTTTTCAATTGAAAAAAGTTGGGCCTGGTAAAATAATGTCTTTAATAGAAGACATTGTTGAGACAGGTATAGTTCTTGAAAATTTCATTGTACTCAAAAAAGATGGTGAATTTATAGTTCATGATGGAAATAGAAGATTAACAGCGTTAAAGTTATTATATAATAATACATCTGAAATTATAAAAAACGATTATCCAAAAGTCTATGAAAACTTAAAAATAATGAAAGAGAATTTTGATGTTAGAAAGCTGAAACTCAATGTTCAAGTATATACTGATTCTAACTCTATGGCGAATCATGTAGCAAAGTTACACTCTGGAGAACAAAATGGAAAAGGTCAAATTAATTGGGATTCTAATGAAAAAGACACTTTCAATTCTCAACACCTTAATCAACCATTAGGATTAGGAAATTTAATATATAAAAAACTAGAGAAAACTGCTGAAAAGAGAGAACTGTACAATAAACTGCAAAAAGGAAGCTTTGCTACAACCCTGAATAGAATTTTTGGCTATTCTAATATACGTAAAAGAATATTTCAATTAGATCGAGGTTTAAAAGTTGATTTAACTGATAGTGTCCACTTTAATAAAATATGTGAAATGATAGAATTTTTCATTTCAAAAAATGCGACTGTGGCTGATGTATACACTGCGGAAATGGCTTCTAATTTTTTTGAGGAAATAAAACCTATTTCTCAAGGAAACCCAGAAGGAAAAGAGATAGAAGGAAACCCAAAAGGAAAAGAGATAGAAGGAAATCCAGAAGGAAAAGAGATAGAAGGAAATCCAGAAGGAAAAGAGATAGAAGGAAATCCAGAAGGAAAAGAGATAGAAGGAAACCCAAAAGGAAAAGAGATAGAAGGAAATCCAGAAGGAAAAGAGACAGAAGGAAACCCAGAAGGAAAAGAGACAGAAGGAAACCCAAAATCAGAAGAACAATATAAATTGATTTTAAATTTGATAACAAATAAAAAGATTGTTTATTTATATAATGATTACAATTTATTAGAGTTGATTGAAAATGCAACGGACTCCAACGGAGAGAATTTAAAAAATAAGGTGATTTTCTCTACTGAGAGTAATTACATCAGAAACAATATCTTTTCTGGAGATGCTTCTATTGGTGATTATAGTGTACAAGCCAAATTAAATTATAAAGGTGAATCTATCTCTAGAAGAATTGAAATAAAGGTAAGAGTTCCAAACAAAAGAATTGAGACAAATCAACCAAAGAATGAATTCTTTACATCAGTAGCTTCATTTATAATAGGTGATGCAAAATTAAAGATAAATAATACAGTTGATACGTTGATAAAAGAGATACAATCTTTGGAAAATGCAGTAGACTATAGATATATGATTGCTTCGTCTTTAAGGCAATTGATGGAACTATCTATTGAAGAAGTAATGAATAGTAAAGAAATAAAAAATCACGGTAATCCGAAGCAAAATCTAAAATTTTTAGTAGAGAAACTCTCTGAGAAATCAAATTTGCATGAAATATGTCGAGGAGAAAATCATTTAAAATATCAAGCTATAAAAAATTTAATAGGTGCTATTGATACTAATAAGTTGTATGACTATTTAAATTTGATTACTCATGATAGTTACGCAACAGTGTACAATGTTTTAGTAGAGAAAGTAAATTTAGAAATTATGCCTATTCTAGCCGTTTTTCATAATTATCTCCATATGGATCTTCATATTAAGTGAAATCAACTTCTTTCTAATTTAAATCATTCTTAACATAAGAGGTGATGGCGAAAATGGCTAGTGTTTCTCCACTAAGGTATCCTGGTGGGAAAGATAAAGTTTATCAATATGTAAGGTATCTTGTAAATACTAATAATATTTCATCTTATATAGAGCCTTTTGCTGGAGGGGCAGCTGTAGCTCTTCGTTTATTAATAAATGGAGATGTAAATAAAATCATTATCAATGATTATGATAGAAGTATATATGCATTTTGGAATGTAGTTGTTAATAATCCAGAAGAATTAATTAAACGTATAATTGATATACCTATAAATATTGATCAGTGGTATATTCAAAAGGAAATTCAAGGACAGAAAAATAGTATTGATGAGTTATCCCTAGCCCTATCTACTCTTTTCTTGAATAGAACGAACAGATCTGGAATTATTAAAGCAGGTGTTATTGGTGGTAAAAATCAAACAGGTGACTATAAAATTGATTGCAGATTTAATAAACAAGCAATTATTAGAAGGATTGAACTTATTTCTTCCTATTCAAAGCAGATAAGAGTATGTAATTATGATGCCAAAGAATTTATAAAAAAAGAAATAAAACAAACTCGAAATTCACTAACTTTTTTTGATCCACCATATTATGATAAAGGACCTGATTTATACACGAATTTTTATTCACACGATGATCATGTAGAACTAGCAAAAGTCATAAAAAATGAAATGAATAGACGATATTGGATTTTGACTTATGATATATCTGATCAAATAAAAGAACTTTATAAGAATTACTATTATTTAAAGTACTTTTTGAATTATTCAATTTCTAAACCAACTAAAGGTCAGGAATTTATATTTTTTTCAAAGAAAATAAACAGTGGAGATTTTAATAGATTTTTAAATTTAGTTTGATTTTTTATGAGAAAATATTTTACTATGTAATGCATTTAGAGTTTAAAAAGAGTAAAAAATTGATGTGTTCAGTTGTTGAAAAGAGTTAAATCGACGAGCAAGTTTTTAAATATATATATATATATAAGCCCAGTGAATAACCTTCACTGGGCTTTTTTTATATTTATAGATCAATCGATCGATAAAAATAAAATCCGTTTGAACGAATCCTTTCTTCATGTCGTCAAAAGAAGTGATATTAAAACAAATTGGCGTTTGAAAAGGGAGTGGCGTGGATGGATATGAAGATGATATTACCTCTTATTTTGCTGCAAGCGATTTTGATGGTGATTGGTTTGTTTGATTTGTTGAAAAGAGACCCATCGAGAATCAGAGGAGAGGTGAAATGGGTTTGGGCTTTGGTAATTGTGTTTGTGGCGAGTGCCGGTCCTATTGCGTATTTCATTTTTGGTCGTAAACAATCTTAGTAGGGGTGATTCACTTGAATATGCTGGAGTGTCACGGGCTGACGAAATCGTATGGCCCGAATAAAGTGTTAAAAGATGTTTCGTTTTCTGTTGAGGAGGTTGGATGTGTTGGCTTTTTAGGTGCCAATGGAGCGGGGAAGACAACAACGATCCGGATTCTCACAGGGCTTGCTCGTCCTACGTCTGGGGTCGTGAAGGTGGCAGGTTTGGATGTCACAAAGGAGATGGATCAAATCAGTCATGTGATAGGGTATTGTCCGCAGCATCCTGCATTTTATCAGGATATGACGGGGCAGGAGTGGATGCATTGGGTTGGCGGGTTATTTCATTTAGAGAAAAAAATCATTCGCTCCAAAACAGAGGAGCTGTTGAAGCTTTGCCGTATATATGAGGCGAAGGATCGTGCCATTGGCAGCTATAGCGGAGGGATGAAGCAGAGGCTTGCCATTGCGCAAGCGCTTATCAACAGCCCGAAGGTTCTCATCTTGGATGAACCTGTGTCTGCACTTGATCCCATGGGGAGAAAAGACGTTCTGACATTGATTGAGCGTCTGAAACAAGAGATGTTGATCTTTATGTCGACCCATATTTTAGATGACATTGAACGTGTGGCAGATCATATTATCATGATCAACAGTGGCAAAATTGAGATGTCTTCTTCCATGAAACAGATCAAAGAAGACTATATCCAGCCAGTGATTGAATTTCAATTAGAACAACAGGATACGAAATTATTGGCTTTGCTAAAAGAGCGGGATTGGGTGGAGGAATGCTTTGAGACAGGAGATGCTTATCAGGTGCGAGTGAATGATCAACAAATGGCATTGAAGGAGCTGCCGGGTCTCATCACTGAAACTGGCGGTGTTCTTCTCCAATATCGACTATCTAAGCTGACGCTTGAAGATATTTTCATGAAGGTTGTGAGTGCATGATGATGTTGAAAAGGGAATTTAGGGAGTTATTCACTAGTTATAAAATTTTGTTTGTGCCAATCATTTTTACGATTTTAATGATTACGCAGCCTATTACGCTCAAAATGCTGCCGGATCTTCTATCGAAATCAGCTAATTTACCTGAAGGGTCTACATTTTATATACCAGAGCCTAGTGCTGGAGAGGCTTTGGCGAGTGCATTGAGTAAATTTGATTCGCTAGGTGTGTTTATCCTAATTATGATCGTGATGGGGACGATCGCTGGAGAGCGTGCCTCTGGAGTGACTGCGATGATTATGGTGAAACCGATCAGTCGAACGAATTATTATGTATCAAAAATATGTGCCTATGCCTGTTTGACTTTGTTTAGTTTGGTATTGGCGGTGCTTGTCTCTGTTTATTATGTGGATATTCAATTTGGGCATGTGGATTGGGTCAATGTGTTAAAAGGAACACTTCTTTATTACCCAAATTTATTGCTTATTGTGGTATCGACCATTTGTGCTTCGGCGTTCTTTCAACGTTCTGTCACAGCTGGCGGTGTGTCGCTTTTGATCAACCTTATTCTGTTTACCGTTCCTTCATTTTATGAAGAGACATTAGGGAAGTTTGCGCCTAAAGGCGTGACAAGTGCAGCCGAAGAGATGATTCATAAGGGGACTTATTCGGATCAGGCACTTACTAGCTTTCTAGGTGTATCGGTATTGATTGTTTTCTTTTTTCTCATTGGATGGTTTCTTTTTAGAAAACAAGAATTATAGCAGGCTGTTGCGATTGTTTCTTCAGGTTTACTTTGAGCATAAAAATCTGAATATGGTAGAAAGTTTGATATGATGATAAAAATTGACTGTATTTTCAGAAAAGGGGTTTTTATTTATGAGAACATCACGTAATCCTGAGACCATTCATCCGCCAGTCGCACCATATACCCATCAAATAGAAACAACAGGACCACAGCGTTGGTTAACACTATCAGGTCAGGTAGGAATGGAGGCGGATGGGACTATCCCAGAGAGCCCGTTAAAGCAGCTCGAACTAGCGTTAGAGAATGTGAAGCGAAACGTAGAAGCGGCAAATATAGCTGTGGAAGATATAACGAAACTAGTATTTTATCTCGTGGGAGAGTTCGATGCTGAGAGCAGGAAACAAATCATGGGGCAGTTTTTAGGCGGGCACCTGCCTTGTATGACGATGATTTATGTGGTGGCATTGGCTTCCCCTGCTTTAAAGGTAGAGGTAGATGCTTGGGCGTGTCAGGAGATGGTGTAGGGTGATGATAGAAAGTGATTTTACATAAATAGGGGTGTTTTTGTGTTTCAATCAAACAAAAAATTAAAAAGTAACGTCGTTTTTTTCGCTGGTGTGGGAGTTGTCTTTTTAATTCATTTGATGCTGAAATGGTTACCGATTTCTGCGGACGGGGAGCTGACGTTGATTTTATTCGGTTTGGGAATATTGTTTTATTTGAAGCGTGTGATACGGAAAGAAGAAAGTCATCATTCATCAGTATGAGACCTAGAATATATATTCTAGGTCTTTTTATTAAATTTACCTTAAAAAACATATTTTCGCATGGGTATGTAAACCAATTTTTTAAAAGTGTGGTAGGATAAATATGCTTTATCTTTATATTGTCCGAAGGAGCTGTCGAGTTGAAGGGATCTAGGGTTGAGTTTATTGATAGTTTACGTGGTTTTAGTTTATTAGGTATTTTGATCGTGAATATGCTTAATTTTCAATATGATTATGATTTTGAGAAAATGTTTGATTCGAGTTTTTGGGGGCAGGAATTCGGTGTATATGTGACGGAAATTTTGTTCCAGGGGTCTTTTTATCCGATCTTTTCCTTTTTGTTTGGGTATTCTTTTATCAAGCTGATTGAATCGACGAAGGCCAAGGGACTAAATACGAATGCCATTGTCGTTCGCCGTGGTTTTGGTCTGATTGTGCTTGGAATGCTGCATTACATCTTTATTTGGAATGGTGACATTCTTCTTTATTATGGAGCTTGTACGTTTTTCTTAATGATGTTTTTGAGAAGCCGGATTAAAACAATGCTTATTTGGTCTGGTGTGTTAGGGGCGTTATCTTTAGTCGTTGTGCCATATATGATGAACCTCGTTTATGGGAACGATGAACTTTTAACTGATGTGTATGCGAAGGGTGCTTATGGGGATATTTTGCTCAGCCGGATTACGGTTGAGGACGATATGATGATTGTGACTATTATTCTGGCGATCGTGACCATTATGTTCATGCCAATACTAGGGTTTCTTTTCGGTACTATGATGGTGGGACCGTTCACCTTGCTAGGTATGGTGATTGGTAAACGAGGGCATCTCACAGAAGAAGATCGAGGGATGGCCTATCGCAAAGGCTGGGTCTGGGTCATTGTCGTCGGCCTTGCACTAAAATGTGCGACGTTCATTGATGCGCCTTGGAGTGAATTGGTGCTGATTCTTGGTGGTTATGTGCTGGCGATCGGTTATATTCAGGCTTTTATTGTTTTCTACTATTCGAAGGCAGCCGAAGGCCTCAAACGTCTGCTTGCAGGGCTTGGCCGTTTGTCTCTATCAAACTATTTGGCGCAGTCGATTATTTGTACAACGATTTTCTATTCTTATGGACTTGGTCTATTTGGACAATTGGGGTCAATGTTTGGGCTGCTTCTTGCTGTCGGACTGTACACAGCACAGCTGTTCATCAGCTATCTCTATTTGAAAAAATGGAGAAGAGGTCCTGTGGAGTGGCTTATGGGAAAATGGGTATATTGGAAATAAAGCATTTTGTTAAAGAACCGTATGGCTTTTGGGCTGTGCGGTTTTTTATTTTAAAAAAATGAGGAGAACATTTTTTAAAATAGTTGAATATTCTTTTAATGTGTATATAATGTATATATAGTATATATACATTATTTTGTTCTAACTATGTGAAAAAAGAGGTTTTTATATGCAAATTACGATTTCAAACCATTCTAAGGAGCCCATCTATGAGCAAATTACGAATCAAATCAAATCGATGATTTTAATGGGTGAGCTTGCAGAAGGCGCAGCACTGCCGTCTATTCGCAAGCTGGCGAAGGATCTACAAATTAGCGTGATTACAACGAAGCGAGCGTATGAAGAGTTAGAGAAGGCAGGATTTATTTATTCAATTGTAGGCAAGGGATCTTTTGTTGCTGAACAAAACGTAGAAGTGATGAGAGAGAAGAAATTGAAGGTGATCGAGGAACAGCTTGGAGCGGTTGTCACAAACGGGAAAGAATTAGGCTTATCTTTTGATGAATTGCAGCAGTTATTAAAGTTCTTATATGAGGAGTGAGATGAGTGGAGCATGTGATTGAATTCAAAGGAGTTTCGAAACGATTCAAGGATTTTTCAGTTCAGAATCTCGATTTACAGGTTAAGAAAGGATTTGTTACAGGGTTTATTGGAGAGAATGGAGCGGGTAAGTCGACCACCATTAAAATGATCATGAATTTGTTAAAACCCGATTCAGGTGACATCAAGGTTTTTGGATTGGATTATCATACTCATGAAAAAGAGATTAAGGAACGGATCGGATTTGTTTACGATGCTAATGTTTTTTTCCCAGGATTGAATTTAAAGGACATCAAACGAATTGTAGCACCTGCCTATAAACGTTGGGATGACCGGCTTTTTGAGCAATATATTGAGCAGTTTGGTCTGCCGCTGAATAAAGCGATCAAAACATTCTCAAAAGGGATGCAGATGAAGGCGTCGCTTGCGATTGCGCTGTCGCATCATGCAGAGCTGATTATCATGGATGAGCCAACTGCTGGTTTAGATCCGGTTTTTAGAAGAGAGCTGCTCAGCACGTTACAAGAATTGATGATTGATGGAAATCGGACGATCTTTTTCTCGACGCATGTGACGACTGATTTAGACCGGATTGCTGATTATATTGCGTTTATACAAAATGGAAGATTGGTGTTTCAACAGTCGATTCATGAAGTGGCAGAAAGTTATGCGCTTGTGAAAGGAAGCCTGGAGTTATTGGATCGAGACACAGAAAAGGCCTTTGTCCATATCCAGCGTACAGCAGCCGGGTTTGAAGCATTAACGGATCGGATTGATGAAGTAAAACTTATTTTTGGGGATGCTGTTGTGATTGAACCGGCGTCGCTTGAGGATATCATGTTTTATTTGAAAGGCGGGGTTGCGCATGTTTCATTTAATTAAGCGTGATGTGATTTTGCAAAAGAAGCAGTTACTTATTTTTATTCCGTTTATCTTATTTTTTATTTTCATGGATGTCCATCCGGTATTGACGTTTCTAGTCGCTAGTGTCTTCATTCCATTTAACACATATGCGTATGATGAAAAGGCAGAAACGAATATTCTATTAAACTCCTTACCTTATACACGTAAAGAAATTATCGCATCACGTTATCTTGGCGCCATTTTCTATATGAGTATTGCGATCGTGCTGACAAGTGCTGCATTATTTGTGTTTGGGAAGCTGTTTTCGCTGTCAGATATTGCGATTGGCAGCGGGTTGTTTTTATTGTTCGCGGCGTGTACGTTTCCATTGTTTTATATCTTAAAGCCTGGTTATATCACAACGGCAGTGATCATTGGCTTTATTGTATTATCTGCTATGGGACCGCCTGTTGTTCTCTATTTAGCAGAGCAATTCAGTGGGATCACTGATTTTATTATGAATTTATCGATCCCTATTTTATATACGGGGTCAGCTGTGCTGATTATGCTTTTCTACCTGCTGTCTTGGGGGCTTTCTACTGCGATTTACCAGAGGAAAGTGTTTTAATTCAGATGATCATATCATTTATCGAGAATCATTCATTTTGAGGCAGAGCTTTCAAAATGGATGATTCTTCTTTTTTGAATCAAGGGAAATTGACATACATTAGAAAAGAGGTTATGATTACTTAACATAATGTTAATTATTTTTAACATTATGTTAAGTAAAGTATCCTTCAAGAAAGGAATTTGAAATGGAGATAAAAAATAGAATCAAGGTGTTACGAGCTGAAAAAGACTGGACACAAAAGGATTTGGCAGAGAAGTTAGGTGTGACTCGTCAAACAGTGGCAGCGATTGAAAATGGTAAATATTCTTTGTCTTTAAAACTAGCATTTCAAATTGCTAGAACATTTGAAGTTGATTTGTATGATGTTTTTCAAGAGGTCGACAAGGAGGAACAACAATGATGACGACGATCATTCTTTATTCTTTGATTTTCCTTTCTGTTATAAGCACGGCCTTTCAATTTAAGAAAAGTCGTGAATATAAACATGATGAACGAGGTCAATTTATTTTAGCGAAAGCAGGAAGTTTTTCTATTATAGGTATTGCCATAGCCTATATATTGGTTGCTGTTATCCAAGCTTCGGTCCATCAATTCTCATCTCCAAGAGAATGGTTTTATATAGCGATTACTTCTATGTATGTATCAAGTGTTTGCGCAAATACAATCGGTATCATCTATTGTGAAAGGAAATATTAACTCATCGCTGGATGTAAACTGGAGTTCTTCATCATGAAGGGAAGAGAAAAACCAATGAAAAAAATATTGAGAATCATGTTGATATCTATATGTACTCTTATCACGGTCATGGTTGTTTTTCTAGCTACTGTTTACTTTGTAAACCTCATTAGTAATGAAAGGGAGAAGGGGAAAATAGAAGATTATGGGCAAAAGGTTTTGGTGGACGGGAAGCAGATGAATGTGCTCATTCAAGGCGATGGGAAAGAAACGATTGTACTTCTCCCGGGCTATGGAACTGCTTCACCCGTGCTGGATTTTATGCCGCTAGTAAATGAATTATCACCATATTATAGAGTCGTAGTGATTGAACCATTTGGATATGGTTTAAGTGACGATACAGATAAAGTACGCACAAGTCAAAACATTGTAGATGAGATTCATGAATGTTTGCAGAAGCTCAACATTAAAAGGTATACGTTGATGGGGCATTCGATTTTTGGCATTTATGGACTAGAATATGTAAATCAATATGAAAAAGAAGTGAAAGCATTTGTTGGAATTGATAATAGTGTTCCGAAGCAGGAAACGGATGAATTGCCGGTTTCCAGCTTGCAGCTGCTTCATCAATCCGGTTTTTACAGATTGATAGTGAAAATGAATCCAGATCAACTCGTGATGCCTAACGTGGATGATCAAACGAAAGATCAGATTAAAATGCTGACCTTCCGAAATTTCTTGGATGAAAGCCAAGCTAGCGAGGCAGAAAACATCACGAATAATTTTAAAAACGCTCAACGCTTACATTTACCTAAGAATCTCCCCGTTGTTTTCTACTTAGCGGATGAAACGGAGGAAGAAACACCAAGCTGGAAACCAATGCATGAAGATCTTCTGAAAAATGTAGATCACGGAAAAGTTGTTACTTTCAAAGGCGGCCATTATTTGCATCATACGAAATCTAAGGAAATAGCAGCTGATTTTAGAGAATTTCTATCTATCAACGAGAGTCACCGATAGTGAGGGATTCTCTGGTGGGGCTTCGGCATTGCCGATGTTCAGTTTGAACTCGAGAAGACCGTGTGAGCGGTCTTTTTTTATTTTATATAAAGAACCGATATTGACAGTTTATCATGTAGTGGATTAAAATACATACCAACGGTCGGTATGTAAAAGGAGGCGTTTTAATTGGCCAGAAATAAATATCCAGAAAAGACGATCCAGCAAATTTTAGATGTGTCGACGAAGCTGTTTCAGGAAAAAGGATTCGAAAAGACAAGTTTGCAGGATATCATCCATGAATTGAATATGTCTAAAGGGGCTATTTATCATCATTTCAAATCGAAGGAAGAAATATTACGTGCTGTGATGGAGAGGCAATTTCGCCATGCGACTGAGAAGCTTGAAGATTTGATTGAGCATACAGAGGCAGCGCATGCGAAAGAGAAGCTGCAGCGTATTTTAGAGCAGCTTGTGGCAGATCCGCAATCTCATTCGATTGATGGGATCTTGGTTGATCAGATCAAAAACCCGCAATTTGTGGTTGAGGGAATGAAGGCAGGCGTAAATGAGGATGCGCTTAAAATCAAACAGCTGATTCTTGAAGGGATTGAGGATGGTTCGATAACGACTGCTTTTCCTGGTGAAGTGGCAGAAGTGTTTATGCTTCTCGTGAATATATGGCTGAACCCAACACTATTTGCCCGTGATCAACAGGAAACTAATCAGCGTTTGCTGTTTTTACAACAGATGATGAGAGGGCTTGGAGTGGATGTGGTGAGTGATCTATTCATTCAAAAGGTCACAGCGCATTATGCTGGGATTGGTGGATATGATCAGCCTGAAATCTAACTGGTCAAATAAGAGACAAAAGGAGAATTCATTTCATAGGAGGATGCCTTATGCTTCACTTCATAAAACTAGAGCTAAGAAAAAATCATATGAAAAATTACATTCAAGCTAGTATGATCGCAAGCATTGTACTGCTGGTGTTTATCTATTTTGCAGCGTTTGCTGCACGGGTTGAACAGGAAATAGGTTTTCAGCAATATCCGAATATCTATTTGTTGACCAGTATAGTATGGATGATCTTTTTTTCGATCGTCACATCATGGATGTATTGTCGAGTAGTGGTGAATACATTGAAAGACTATGAAACTCATTCACCAAGTTTGAAAGCATCACTCCTTCCGAGAATGGTCTGGATGCTGTGTTTTTCTACGATTGCTATGCTGTGTAGCATCATTCCTTCATTTATTGTGTTTAGTGTTACTGAAACGTTCTTCCCTATCGTTCAGGATGCGCTGACTGCTGATGTGATGTTCAATGTGATCAAAACGTACCTAGTATTTACTTGCTGTATCAATGGCATTGGCATGATTGCGATGAGAGTGGGATTAATGAAGAAATCTACCTTCATGACGATCATGACTGCGATTGTTCTATGTGCTGTTTTAGGAAACGTATGTATCGCAGTTGATGGAAATGATCAAATGAATGTCATTTTGTCAGGAGTCATGGTCGCAGCTGTTCTGATTGTAATGTTGGAATTGTGGGCCAGTATCACCCGGCTTCAAGCGAGATAAGCCACGATGAAAAAGGAGGGAGACATGTGGAGCATACGGTTCAAATTGAAGAATTGGTCGTAGAATTATCGCTTGATTGGCTGCTCGGAGAGGTGCGTATCCATCACCATGATCATCCTTATCTCATCATTCGTCAAACGACCAATCAAGTCTTTCCAAAGCGCTATTTGCTGCATCATCAGGTAAAAGGTGGGCGGCTGGTCATTCAAGATAGACGAAAAAGAATATTCAGCTTAGGACTGCACCTTTATCAAACAGATCTCACTATTTATCTTCCGAAAAATCAAATACAGTCTATGTCCATTCGTTGTAAAGGAGCAAATCTTCAGGCGGAAGAACTGAATGTGGAAAATGCCTATGTTCATTTAACTTCTGGAAAGACGTTGCTAGCAGGTGAAATCAAGCGTCTCCATTTAGAGACAGTTGGTGGACTTATTTCTAGCCGGCAGCTGGCCGCGCAGACATTGTCATTGCACGCCACATCGTCAAAAGGTGAGTTGACGGGTGCTTTCTCAGATGTTGATCTGCATGTAACAGGTAGAAGGATACAAATTCATTCTACAAGCATGCTACATTCACTTAAGTCTATTTCAACTGGAGCATATGTCAAAGTGGCGATTCCAGAAAATGATGGGTTTACTTGTTATGTAAAGAAAAGATCTGGCACTTTTCAGAATGACTTTCTTTGTTATCGAGAGCAGAAAAACTTGGTGCATAAGAATGGACAAAGATCCTTTGAGGTTGATATAAGAGGTGGTCATTTTCTATTAAGTCATCAGCATTGAAGGAACTTTCTTCCCTTGATTCAATATATCAATATAAAACAATTTGAAACTCTTTTTATGTCAGAATATTTTGTTAATAGTGTTTTCCTCAAAAAAACAATTGTTTTTTAAGGGTAGATTTATTATGATAATATACATCGAAAGATTGATGTTTCTCAATCAGAATGAAAATTCTGATTTTTATTTTTTATGTTGTTTGTTGATGAGGGGGAAGAAAAGTGGCTCAAAAGGAATTAAAGAGAGGGTTAAGTGCCCGCCATATTCAAATGATCGCTCTTGGCGGCACAATCGGTGTTGGCTTATTTATGGGGTCAGCGAAGGCCATTCAATGGACAGGTCCATCGGTTCTTCTAGCGTACGCAGTGTGTGGTATTTTTATCTTTTTTATTATGCGAGCGATGGGAGAAATGTTATATCTTGAGCCGAGTACAGGGTCGTTTGCTACATTCGGGCATCAATATATTCATCCGCTTGCAGGGTATATGACGGCTTGGAGTAACTGGTTCCAGTGGGTCATTGTTGGAATGTCTGAAATTATTGCTGTTGGGGCTTATATGAAATATTGGTTCCCAGAGCTGCCTGCGTGGATTCCAGGGTTAATTGCGATGATCATTTTAGGAGCGGCCAACTTGATTTCGGTTAAGTCGTTCGGTGAATTTGAATTTTGGTTTGCGATGATCAAAATTGTGACGATTATCTTGATGATTGTTGCAGGTCTAGGCATTATTTTCTTCGGATTTGGAAATGGCGGGACGCCTATTGGCTTGTCTAATCTGTGGGCGCACGGCGGGTTCTTTACAGGTGGATTTACCGGGTTCTTGTTTGCATTGTCGCTCGTCATTGCTGCCTACCAGGGTGTTGAGCTGATTGGGATTACAGCAGGTGAAGCACAAAATCCAGAAAAGACGCTGACCAATGCCATCAAAAGTATCATCTGGCGTATTTTGATTTTCTATATCGGTGCGATCTTTGTCATTGTGACTGTGTATCCGTGGGATCAGCTGAATACGCTTGGCAGTCCATTTGTGGCGACGTTTGCGAAGATCGGAATTACAGCAGCGGCAGGTATTATTAACTTTGTTGTGATTACAGCAGCGATGTCAGGCTGTAATAGTGGTATTTTCAGTGCGGGCCGTATGCTTTATACATTAGGTGTAAATGGTCAGGCGCCTGCTTTCTTTACAAAAATTTCGAAAAATGGTGTACCGTATTTTGGGACATTCGCTGTGCTGATTGGTCTAGCGATAGGAGTTGTTCTGAATTATGTTTCTCCGCCAAACATTTTCGTCTATGTGTATAGTGCGAGTGTTCTTCCTGGGATGGTGCCTTGGTTTGTCATTTTGATTAGTCATATTGGCTTCAGAAAGGCGAAGGGAGCAGCGCTTGATCAGCATCCGTTCAAGATGCCGCTAGCACCGTTTTCTAACTATCTTACAATCGGATTCTTAGTAATGGTACTTGTGTTTATGCTCATTAATCAGGATACGCGTATTTCTCTTATTGTAGCAATTGGGTTCTTGATTTTAGTGGCGCTTAGCTTTTTTGTATTTGGAATTGGGAAACGGAAACCGATTGAAACAGCTTCTTCTGATCAAACGGTGAAATAATCAAAAGCCTTGCGGAGTGGACCGCGAGGCTTTTGTCGTTTACAGAGAAGCTTTGACACGCTGAAAGACATCTGGATAGTTGGTGAAAAGACCGGTGACGCCGTATTGCAGAAGACGTGTCATGTCTGCTTCGCTGTTGACCGTATATGGATGAAGGAGCAGTCCGTGGCTTCTGACCTGCTGGACGTTTTCAGGTGTTAAAGCTCTAAAATTCGGTCCGACTCCCACGGCGTACGTTTTAATAAAGTCGAGCTGATCGTCTGTGATGGATGTCATTTGGGCTCTGTCTAATAGCTGTACTTTTGGAAGGCGTGGAGCTAATTTCTGCAGCTTTAGCAGGCTGTCTTGACTAAAGGATTGTATGATAACCTGCCCTTTTCTTGTGTGTTTCCCAAGAAGATGATGTTTCTTTAAGGCGGCCAATAGTTTTTCTTCCATTTGCGGATAAAGGTCTGGTTTTTTTGTTTCAATATAATAATTCTCTCGTTTTCCGAAATAGCGCAACACCTCATCTAATGTAAGGATTCTCTGTCCGATATAGTGGGCATTTTGTCTGTCGGGATTGGCTTCGTTAAACCATGTGCCCGCATCAAGCCGTTTGATTTCGGCAAGTGTGAGGTCTTTGACCCACCCTGTTCCGTTTGTGGTCCGGTCAACGGTTTCGTCGTGCATCACGATGAGATGTCCATCCTTTGTCATTTGAAGATCGAGTTCGAGGTAATCAGCATTCATCTTTGTGGCCAGCTTGTAGGAAGCCAGGGTATGCTCTGGTGCATACCCTGATGCTCCGCGGTGTGCAACGGTTAGGATACGATCTGGAGATAAAAGATGTTCATGAGCCGATATGGTGGCCGGCACCCACGCAAAAGACAGTAAAGCAAAAGAGAGCAACACGAAAGCAAGTAATCTACTTTTCTTCATATTTTAACCTCCTTTTACGGTAACTGCCTTCATCATAAGAAATAGATGTAAAGAGCATGTTGGGCGGATATGAATCTTTTATGTGATTTTCATTAAGCTTGCTCTACGCGTTTTCCTGTATTCCATGTCATCGCAAGGAAAACAATCGCAATCACACAAGAACCAACCAGTAAAATGAAGCCTCCTGTCCAGTCATAGTGATCAACGACGACACCCATCATGGCATTGGCAAATGCAGAGCCGCCAATGTAGCCGAAGAAGCCTGTCAGTCCGGCAGCAGTGCCAGCTGCTTTTTTCGGAGCGAGATCAATGGCTTGAAGTCCAATGAGCATAACAGGTCCGTAAATTAAAAAGCCGATGCTGATGAGTGCAATGTTATCGACCATTGGATTGCCAGCAGGATTTAGCCAGTAAACGAGAACGGCAATTAACACCCCGACCATAAAGATGACGCCAGCTGGTGCGCGGCGGCTTCTAAAGAAGCGGTCACTAATCCATCCGCACAATAATGTACCGGGGATGCCTGCATATTCATAAAGAAAATAAGACCAGCGTGAATGCTCTGGTGAAAAGCCCTTCGCTTCTGTTAAGTAGGTCGGCGCCCAGTCAACAACACCGTAACGGACGAAGTACACAAACACGTTGGCAATGGCGATATACCATAGGAATTTATTGTTGAGTACATATTTAAATAAAATCTCTTTCACTGTTAATTCTTTTTCTTGATCCTCATATTTTTGTGCCGGATAGTCATTTCGATATTCCTCGATTGGCGGAAGACCAGTGGATTGCGGGGTATCCCGTACGAGAAGAATGATCACGAAGGAGACGATAATGGCAATGATGGCAGGGAAGAAAAAGATACTTTTCCACGTCGCAAACAGCACAATTCCTAATGTGATAAGCGGTGCAAGAATCCCCCCGCCGATATTGTGAGCGACATTCCAAATGGACATTTTCGTACCACGTTCACTAACCGAAAACCAGTGTGCCATCGTACGTCCGCATGGCGGCCACCCCATGCCTTGAAACCAGCCATTTAAGAACATGAACAAAAACATGATCCATACACTGGATGTGACCCACGGAAATGAGACAAATAGGATATTGATAAGAGCTGATAAAAAGAGTCCGGCAGCTAAAAAGTATCTGGGGTTACAGCGGTCTGAGATCATCCCCATGATGAATTTACTAAAGCCATAAGCAATGGATACGGCTGCGAGTACAAAGCCTAATTCACTTTTCGTGAACCCCTCTTCCTGTAGATATGGAATGGCAAAAGCGAAATTTTTGCGCAGCAAATAGTAGCCCGCATACCCGATAAAGATGCCTAGAAAGACTTGCAGCCGCAGCCGCTTATAGGTCTCGTCTGTTTTGGCATCATCAAGCCTGTCGATATGCGGAGCAGGTTTAAACCATTTGAACATAAAGATCCTCCTTTTGTAGATGTCCGATTGACTGAAGCAAAAGTACGAGAATGGCTTTTGATCCTGTACCTTTTCAGAGACAAAAGAATTGTTAGCGCTTTCTTTTGTACTCCCATCATATCGGATGAAAGAGACGTTTATGATGAGGCTTTTGTCATAAATTTGGAAAAATGGTTCGTGAAGTAACAAAAAAATCCGCACAATGGCGGATTTTTTCTTAGATGTTACAGAGACACATTAATTTTCGCAGATTTCTTTAGCTTTTCAATTTCTTTTTGTACTTCTTTCTGCTTTTCTTGAGATTCTAGCTGTTTTTTAATTTGTGATTTAACCTCTTTGTATTCTGGTGCTTTTTGCTTTTGTTTTTTCATTTGGTCTGCGTATTGGTCATAGTACGCTTTGACGTCTTTCTCAGAGACGGAGGCTGATTTGATTTCTTTGTCGACATATTGGCTGTACTTGATGCTGTCGGCAATGTCGCTTTTCAGCTGATCCAATGTAAGTCCGCTCTTTTTCAGTGCTTCTTCGAATTGAGCGTTGTCTTTAAACTGTTTCTTTTCTTCCTTTAGCTGCTTATCTACTTCTTTGTCAGAGGCTTTGAAGCCCTTCTTCTCAGCATCTTGCAGGATGAGCTCTTGGCCTACAAGCGCATCAATGGTTTGTTTCTTGACTGCTTTCTCGCCTTCTTTAGAAGTTGGGTCTTGCCCGGACTGCTGAAGCTGGCCTTGGATAGTAGATAAGGCGCTATTGTATTCACTGCCTGTGATTTTGTCTTTGTTGACGGTCGCAACGACCTTTTGATCATCGATTTTTTGTGCGTCTAATTTCTTTTGCATCTCTTCCATTTGCTTTTGCTGCTCTTTTTGATCAGCCTGTGTTGTTTCCTTGTTTTTGGCTGAATCGTTTTGCTTATCTTGTTTGGCATCGTTTGACGAGCAGGCTGCAAGCCCAACAGATAACAGACAAGCGATGAGTGTATATGATACCTTTTTCATCATTTTCTCTCCCTTCGGTATGAGAACATCTAGTGCGCATTCTAACCGTTTTAGAGGAAAAATAAAACCGTACAGACGATTTGTTAGCGGATTGACATGTTTTTTATCTGTTTGTCCTCATTTTGTCTTCTCATAGTCATCATATGACAAACTTAATCATGGAATAACTGTTCCATCACTTCATCGATTTGGGTGATCGGCTGGCGGCAGCTGTAGTTTTCGCAAATATACACGGTGGTGCTGCCGTCGATTGTTTTGTAATCTTTTGCAAATGGTGCGAGCTTGGCTAAGTCATTTCCTGTTTCGGCGGTCAAAATGATATCAAATGGCATAAATCGTTTCCGAATCGCCTGTAAAAGCCGTTCTTTTTCCGGATCTCCGTTTTTCCCAAGAATGATGATTTCTCTTTTTGCCGCATATTGACTCAAGAGCCCTTGCAGAAACGCTGTGTGTCCACTTGGGTAGGAAGAGACATCGACATAAAAGGCTTTGAACATCTGTTCTAATGTTTTCAGCCAGTCTTGACGTCCAGTCATTCTGCTTAGCTTCAGAAGCTGGTGGAGTGCGGTGCTGTTACCAGAAGGCATGGCACCGTCGTACACTTCTTTTTCTCGAACGAGGAGCGCTTCCGCATCTGAACCTGAGAAGAAAAAGCCCCCTTTTCCCTTGTCCCAAAACAGCTCAAACATGTTCTCGGCAATGGCTTTGGCTTTTTCCAGCCAATCTAATTCAAAAGTCGCTTCGTATAAAGACATATACGCTTTTAGCATATGCGCATAATCCTCGATAAAGCCGAGATGCTTCACGTCACCTTCTCTGTAGCGGACCATAAGCCGCTCATGTTGAACAAGATGTGTTTCTAGAAAAGACATCGCCTGCTGCGCCATAAGAATCGCTTCCTCTGAATCAAAGACCCTTCCTGCTTTGGCGAGAGCTACGATCATCAGCGCATTCCAAGATGTAAGCACCTTGTCATCGACAAGCGGCGCGGGTCGCTGCTGTCTGACTGATTGTAAAATGTGTCGGGCTTCTTGCAGCTTAGAGTGAAGTGTATGGTCATCAATTGAAAAAGAGGTTTTGATGTCCTCAAAAGAGGTGGAAATGGTATGAGGGATGTTTTCCCCTTCAAAATTCCCCTCTTCTGTGATGTGATAGACTTCGCAAAATAAAGCGCCAAGCTCCTCTCCTAAATGAGTGATAATTTCATCCTTTGACCAGACGTAATATTGTCCTTCTTTCCCTTCAGAATCTGCGTCTATCGCTGAATGAAAGGAGCCGCCTGGATTCATCATATCTTGTTTAATAAATTGAATCAGACGTCGGACAAGCTTTTCATACTCAGGTTTTGAGGTGAGCTGATACGCTTCTGTGTAGGCTTCCATCAGCAGCGCGTTATCATACAGCATTTTTTCAAAATGCGGCACCAGCCATTTTTCATCCGTCGAATAACGAGAAAAACCGGAACCAATATGGTCATATATACCGCCATTTGCCATCCCATCTAACGTTTTCGTGACTGCATACAGCGCATTCTCCTGTCCAGTCCATTCGTAATAGCGCATCAGAAATGAGAGCATATGAGGTGCAGGAAATTTCGGGGCGGAGCCGAATCCGCCATACAGTGTATCAAAGCTGTTCATGAGCTGATAATAGGCTTTGTGAATTGCCTCTTGAGACAGCGTATTTTCTGTCTGCCCTGCTGCTTTAATCCGCAGATTATTTGTCGCTTTCTCTGCCAATGATTCAATATGATCTCGGTCGTTATGGTACGCATCCAGCAATTGTGTCAGTGCCTCGATGAAGCCAGGACGCCCGTATGCACTTCTCTTTGGAAAGTACGTTCCCGCATAAAAAGGCTTTTGATCCGGCGTGACAAACACGTTGAGCGGCCAGCCTCCTTGCCCCGTCATCATCTGACAAACCGACATATACATCGAGTCGATATCTGGACGCTCCTCACGATCGACTTTTATGGAAATGAAATGCTCATTTAAGATGTCAGCGACTTGTTGATCTTCAAAGCTTTCGTGTGCCATGACGTGGCACCAGTGACAAGTAGCGTAACCAATACTGACAAGCACTGGTTTATTTTCACGTTTGGCTTTATCGAACGCTTCTTGCCCCCACGGGTACCAGTGTACTGGGTTGTGAGCGTGCTGAAGGAGATACGGTGATTTTTCATGGATGAGCGGGTTGGGTGTTTGGTTGTTTGGCATGGGATCACCTTCCTTTCTAAATGTTTTTTAGTATTCTCTTTTCTCTATTTAATATATCAGATTGCTGTTGCCCGTCATCATTTGTCTGTGAGGTATTCCCAAAATGAAAAAAATCAAGGGCTATAAACCCTTGATAGCTACATCAATCGTAATGCTTTAACAAGATGGCTGAATTATGTCCTCCAAAACCAAAAGAATTGGATAGCCCATATTTCAATGAAAGCTCTCTCGCTTCTAATACAACATCTAAGTTGCAGTCTGGATCTTGATTCTCTACATTAATAGTTGGCGGAATCATTCCTCGTCTCAAACTTTCCACTAAAGCAATGGCTTCTACTCCGCCGGCAGCACCAAACATGTGCCCAGTCATTGACTTGTTTGCCGTTGTTGGAATTTCACCTGAACGATCACCAAATAATTTTTTAATCGCTAGAACTTCTGAACGATCACCTACTTGTGTACTTGTTGCATGAGCACTAATAACATCAATTTCATCTGTTGATATGTTTGCACTTCTCAATGCTTTTTTCATGGCTAAGTAGGCACCCTTACCTTCTGGGTGTGATGCTACCATATGATGAGCATCTGAACTAGCTCCGTATCCCACTACTTCACATAATATCGGTGCATCTCTAAGAATCGCGTTTTCTAATGATTCTAATACTAAGATACCTGCGCCTTCACTCATCACAAAACCATCTCTATCTGTATCGAATGGACGGCTGGCTAGGCTTGGCTCTTGGTTTCTAGTAGATAGTGCATGTGCGTTTCCAAAACTGGCCAAAGATATTTGTGAGATGGCAGCTTCTGCTCCACCGGCAAATATAATATCTGCATCATCATTTCGGATCGCATTGAAAGCTTCACCAATAGAGGTGTTCCCAATAGAACAAGCTGTGACTGGTGACAATGATGGCCCTTGTGCCCCTAATCTTATGCTGATTTGGGCCGCAGCCGCATTTGAAATCATCATGGGGACAAGGCTGGGGCTTACTCTTGAGGGGCCTCGTTTATCTAATACATTCACTTGATCAACAAGCGATTGGATTCCCCCGATTCCTGAACCAACATATACGCCTAAACGTTCAAGATCAACTTGATCTAACTGTAATTGTGAATTTTCTAATGCTTGTTCGGCTGCTGCTAAGGCAAACTGACTAAAACGATCTAATCGTTTTGCTTCTTTTCTTCCCAATATTTTATCTGCATCGAAATCACGAACGATTCCAGCTATTTTTGTTTTATAATCAGTTGTATCAAAAGAATCAATGAGAGATATTCCCGATTGTCCTTTTATTAGTTGATTCCAAAAGCTATTCACATCATTTCCCAGTGGAGAAATAACTCCCATTCCAGTAATGACAACTCTTTTCATGATCATTCCCTCCTTGTTTTTATTAACTTTAGCCATTGTGTTATCCTATTACAAGTTGTTGTTTATCCTAGTATAATTAATAATATTTTAAAGGGAGATCTTCATGAAACCTGAAACTAGACTTCAAGCTTTATCAGAATTTCTAAAGAATCAACGTTCGAAAATCACTCCTCAAATGGTTGGTTTACCTGTAGGAACCCGCAGAAGAACACCAGGACTAAGAAGAGAAGAAGTGGCTCAACTAGCCGGTGTGAGTCTTACTTGGTATACATGGTTAGAGCAAGGCAGAGATATAAAAGTATCTACTTCGGTATTAGATGCGATTTCTCGAGCATTACAATTAAATAACGATGAAAGGAGATATTTGTACGCTTTAGCGTTAGAGGAAGGAGTGAAACAATCCTTTATCATTGAGAATGAGAAGGAAATCAGTCCGGCTTTAGTGAAAATGTTGCAGGAGCTTCGTTATTGCCCAACGATTATATCTGATAGAAGAAGTCAAATTGTTGGGTGGAATCAAGCAGCAGCTAATGTATTTTTGGACTTTGAACAAATCATCCCGTCAGAAAGGAATATCATACGCTTACTATTCGCAAGAAAAGAATTTAAAAGTCTAGCCGTGAATTGGGAGCATTTTGTTAGAGGATATATCGCCATATTTAGAACGTATTATGGACAGTATGTGGCTGATGACTGGTATGAGCAATTTATCGAAGAAATGGAGCAGGCATATCCTGAGTTTCGTAAAATTTGGAATGAAAATGAGATCAGCTATGCGCCTGAAGTATTAATTGAATTTCGTCATGCTAAGGCAGGTAAAATGTTGTTTAATCTCACTTCATTACAAGTGTATGGGGATACTGATTTAAGATGCAGTGTCTATACTCCAGTTGAGGATACTGATACGGAGCTTAAGTTGAAACGTTTGATTGAAGGCTAGTTATCGTTTGGATGAAGTTATTATGGCTATTAAATATAAAATAGATCCTATGCCGTCAGTGATAAGTGGGCATAACCGATGCTGATAAGCACCGGTTTATTTTCACGTTTGGCTTTGTCGAAGTCTATTTGCCCCCAAAGCCTATAATGTTTCTGGTAAATGATGTTTATACATCTCAATCGCATCTGTATGTTCTTTTAAAACGCTCATTGTTTTTGGATGTGGTTTAACATATATCAAAGGATAGTCGACTTCATCTAATTCTTGTTGAGTATGAAAAGCTAATCTTTCATGATCAAGTGAGAATTGAGCATCAATTCCTGTTTTGTTGCCGCGAGAGTCTAATCGAATCCATTTATTAAGTGATTGCAGAAATACTGCATTTAATGCGTGAATACAATATCCTTTATCTGGCGTATCGAACAACATTAAACGCTGATAGCAAAAACCTGTGGGTATTCCTTGTGAGCGCAACAGGGCAGCCAATAGGTTCGATTTTGCGTAGCAAATTCCCTCTTTATAAGTTAATACCTCTGATGCATGACAAGTCACTCGTTTGGATTGGATATCCCATGTATGGGGAATTTCATCTCGAACAAACTCATAGGCTGCTTTTGCTTTTTCTATTTCTGTCTGCAAAGGGTTGAAAAGTTCATTTGATTTTGCTCGAATAAGAGGATGAGAATAATCAACTTCAGCTAGTTCACATAAATAATCATCAAAATTTTTAGATTCACATGTCAAGTTCATGATAGTGTCTCCTTTTCTCTATACTTTTACCACAGGAGGTCTATTTCTTCACCAACACATATTGTAAGTTTTCTAACTCAAACATATCAATCAGTTCATTGATGTCTTTAAAATAGATATGTTTTCCAAACCGTTTTTTGCTTAAGTCAATTTCTACATCCAATCGATCATCCTTTTCTTTCGTTTCGAGTTCATTTAGACAAGAATAGATTTCGATGGTTTCTCCTTTTGAAAGCTCTTTTTCAATGAATTTAAAAAGTGCACGAAGAGAATGAATGATGTCCAATTCATAAACAAAAGGATGTGTGAATTTGTTTCTTACCGTTTCATAGAAAGGATCTAAATAATCAATGTGAATGCCTTCGAAATCCTCTTCTGTTTCGAATACTTCTATCAAAGGATCTTCTTTTTGATAGGTTTTGTGCTTTTTTTGTTTTTGGTCAAACAATTTGATATTGAGTTCAGAGAGTGGTTTATAGGTAGGATTTTGACCAATGGTCCCAAGCGGCAGTTCTTTGTTTGATCCAATATAATGCTGTAAAGTCATAGGTTGCCCTCTTTTCTTCAATGATTTCTCGTTCGATGGTTATTTACTTTTTATCAATAAATGGTGGAATGTGCAATTATTTTCACATACGTTCTCTACAAAAGAGAAGGACAAGTCGTTTGACTAAATACCTCTTAGGGTATACTATCTGTTCATAGGAATTCAATAGAAAGGGGTACTTGCGAATGGAATATAATCAGCAGATGAAGAATCGTCTTCGCCGGATTGAGGGGCAGATTAAAGGGGTTCTTGCGATGATGGAGCAGGGAAAGGATTGCCGCGAGGTGGTGACGCAGCTGTCTGCATCACGCAATGCCATTGATCGTGCAATGGGTGTAATTGTGAGTACAAATCTTGAGCAATGTGTCCGTGAAAGTCTTGAACAAGGGAAGGATACGGAGGGTCTTGTGAAAGAAGCGGTTGAGCTATTGGTGAAAAGCCGGTAAGAAATTCTTCAGCCTTTGAAGGTTGACGGATTTTTTTACTTGTTATAATATACCCTTACCGGTATATGTATATATTTTTTATTTTATATATACCCCTAAGGGTAATTGAAAAAGGAGGAGCAGAATGGAAGAACAGAAAAAACGAACGACGATTGTGCTATTCAGTGGAGATTATGATAAAGCGATGGCGGCTTACATTATTGCCAATGGTGCAGCGGCCTATGATCATGAGGTGACGATTTTTCATACGTTTTGGGGGCTGAATGCCTTGCGCAAGGATGAGTTGGTGCCAATGAAAAAAGGTTTTTTAGAAAAAATGTTTGGCAAGATGATGCCGCGCGGGGCTGATCGAATGGGCATTTCAAAGATGAATTTTGCTGGAATGGGCCCAAAGATGATTAAGCACGTGATCAAAAAGCACAATGCCATGACTTTGCCGCAGCTTATTGATATGGCGAAGGAACAGGAGATTAACCTCGTGGCATGTACAATGACGATGGACCTTTTAGGATTGCAGGAGAAAGAGTTATTAGATGATATTCAATATGCTGGTGTGGCGGCGTATTTAGCAGAGGCTGAAATTGGGAATGTGAATTTATTTATCTAGTGAGGTGTTAACACATGATTCAAACACTTTTGATCATCATCGTCATTGGTTTGCTGGTGAGCCGTTTTCTTCCTGTAAAGGGTGTAAAACAAATGGATGCAGCCGATATGAAACCTCAATTGCGTAGGCAGCATCAACAACTGATTGACGTTCGGTCTCCTGTAGAATTTCAAACAGACCATATTAAAGGATTTCGCAACATCCCATTACCTCAGCTAAAAGAACGAGCAAATCAGCTTGCGAAAGACAAAGAGGTCTATGTGATATGCCAAAGCGGGATGAGAAGTATGCAGGCAGCTAAAATATTGAAGAAGCAAGGATTTACACATATTACAAACATCAAGGGTGGTATGAATGCTTGGCATTAAGTACGTATAAAAATATACCCCCACCCCTATATAAAGGAGGACATCACGTGCAGCAACCAACTGTCATTTTAGATGCAAAAGGATTGGCATGTCCGATGCCGATTGTGAAAACAAAAAAACAAATGAATGAGCTATTACCAGGAGACGTGCTTGAGGTGCAAGCTACCGATAAAGGATCAGCAGCGGATCTAGCGGCATGGTCAAAGAGTGCCGGCCACGAATTTTTAGGAACAAAAGTAGAAGGACAGGTGCTTCATCATTTGATACGTAAGGGTGGAGTGCAAGAGAAAGAAGGGGAGTCAATGATTTCGGAAATGCCTTTGAATACGTTCCAACAGAAGGTAAAAGAAGATCAATCTTTGTTTATTTTAGATGTACGGGAGCTAGATGAATACGAGGCAGGGCATATTCCAGGAGCTGTTCACATCCCTCTTGGAGAAGTCGAACACCGTGCAGAAGAATTGAGCCAGGATACGCTTATTTACCTCATCTGTCATTCAGGCAGAAGAAGTGAATTAGCCGCGCAAAAGTTAAAAGAAAAAGGATTTCAACAATTAGTGAATATAGTGCCAGGCATGAACAGCTGGACAGGAGAGATTGAAAAATAGGAGCTGAATAAAACGATGTCTGTAAAAGCAATGACAGCAGAACAGTTAACAAAAAAGATTATCAACAAAGTGCCCATCTTTTTGTTAGATGTACGAAACGAATCAGATGTACAGGACTGGAAGATTGAAGGGAAAGCCGTTGATTATATCAATGTGCCTTACTTTGAGCTTCTTGATGGCGTAGAGGATATGATCGAGAAAGTACCAACAGACCGAGAAGTGCTCGTTGTGTGTGCCAAAGAGGGCTCCTCTATTATGGTGGCGGAGATGCTGGCAGAGGCGGGCAGAACGGTCAGTTATTTACAAGGTGGTATGAAGGCATGGAGTGAGCATGTCGAGCCAGTGAAGATTGGTGATTTAAGCGGCGGTGGAGAGCTGTATCAATTTGTACGGATGGGCAAAGGGTGTCTGTCCTATATGATCATGTCCAATGGAGAAGCTGCGGTTGTGGATGCAGCTCGAATGACGGAGGTCTATATCAATTTTGCGAAGAAGCATGATGTTTCTGTAACGCATGTGTTGGATACTCACCTTCATGCGGATCATATTTCTGGTGGGAAAAAACTAGCTGATCAGACAGGAGCTGCCTACTGGCTGCCGCCAAAAGATGCAGAAGAGGTAACCTTTGAATATGAACGTCTTGAAGAAGGACAGCGGATAACGATTGGAACAGCTTCCATCGACATTCAACCCATTTATTCCCCGGGACATACGATCGGCTCAACATCTTTTATCGTAGACAATCAATTTCTTCTTTCAGGTGATATTTTGTTCGTTGATTCCATCGGAAGACCTGATCTCGCTGGACTGGCGGAGGACTGGGTAGGTGATTTGAGAGAAACACTTTATGACCGATATATGGCGCTTTCGAAAGAATTAATTGTTTTACCTGCGCATTTCATGGTCATGGAAGAAGTGAATGAAGACGGAAGCGTTTGGAAGGAACTTGGCGTTCTATTTGAAGAAAATCATGGACTGAACATTGAAGATGAAGATGTATTTAGACAAATGGTCACGAAGAATCTTCCTGCACAGCCAAACGCCTATCAAGACATCCGGTATACCAACATGGGGAAATTGACTCCAGACGATGAAGAGCAGCGGGAAATGGAAATTGGTCCAAACCGTTGTGCGATTCGGTAATGTTCAATAAAATAAGAAAAGAGGAACGATCAAATGACATCTGATCAACTATTAGACGTAACAGGGCTTGCATGCCCAATGCCGATTATTCGAACAAAGAAAAAAATGAACGACTTGGCGGAAGGTCAAGTTTTAGAAATACATGCAACAGATAAAGGGGCTAAAGCTGACTTAGCTGCATGGGCGAAGTCAAGCGGACATGAATTGATCACGCAGACAGAAGAAGGTCACGTGCTGAAGTTCTGGATGAGAAAAGGGTCCTAAAGGATGTAGGGGTATCTGCTGAAGATCCCCTTTTCCTTTTGCAAAGGAGGAGACCAGCGTGGATTTTGCGTTTTTGATTACACTTTTTATCATCGGATGTATTGGTTCCTTCTTATCAGGAATGGTGGGGATCGGCGGATCTGTGATCAACTATCCCATGCTGCTTTATATCCCGCCTCTTCTCGGTGTGATGGCATTATCAGCACACGAGGTTTCAGGGATTGGCGCCATTCAAGTGCTTTTTTCGACGCTGGGTGGTGTACTGGCGTATCGGAAAAGCGGATATTTACATCGCTCGCTGATTTTATATATGGGAAGCAGTATATTGGCGGGCAGCTTATTAGGCAGTTATGTATCACATTTTATGCCAGAGAAAGGGATGAACCTCGTCTATGGATTACTTGCCATTGTGGCGGTTATTCTCATGCTGATTCCAAAAAAAGGACAGCGGGCAGACGCAGAGGGTGAAGTC
Organism: Bacillus sp. ABR; assembly: GCF_056172715.1. Taxonomy (NCBI): domain Bacteria; kingdom Bacillati; phylum Bacillota; class Bacilli; order Caryophanales; family Bacillaceae; genus Bacillus; species Bacillus sp. ABR. Next base: position 47,901 of record NZ_JAOYSL010000004.1, read on the forward strand.
ACTTTTCATAAAGGACTGGCATCAGGTATTGCCTTTGTAATTGGCAGTGTTTCCGGGGTATTAGGCGCAGGCGGTGCATTTATTTTAGTGCCTGTCATGCTGTCTATTTTAAAAATTCCTGTACGGATGACGATAGCGTCGTCACTTGCGATTACATTTCTTTCTGCTATAGGCGCATCGACTGGAAAGGTATTGACGGGTCAAGTCATGCTTCTTCCTGCGATTGTGCTGATGGCCGCAAGTTTGGCAGCCGCTCCGCTTGGTGCTAAGGTCGGTCAGAAAATCAACGCCGTCTATTTGCAATGGGCACTTGCTATAATGATTACAGCGACAGCGGTCAAAATTTGGCTGGATATTTTATAAAAGAAAGACCAACAGAGCAAACGTGTTGGTCTTTTTTATTTGACGTCATCGTGCTCGATATACGTTTCTAGTGCGGGGTGGTACTCTTTTTGATAATGAAGGTTGGGACATGTTTTCACGACTTTGCCTTGCAGGGCATTGGACTTTGAGACTTCTAATGCTGTTCTACATTTAGGACAGCGTTCGGCAAAGAATGAGGGCCAGCGTTTCATATATCACCACTCCAGTTAAAGTCTTAAAAACCGATTATATTAATATGAATTATAGGGGATCATGCAGGTGAGGTCAATGGGTGTTTGGGTCTTTTTAACAAAAAAAGAAGCATCATGAGAGATGCTTCTTTATCGTTCATATTCTTAATAGGCTTTCGCCCAGAACACCATATCAGATGCAGGTTTTCCGCAGCAGACACATGTGTCAGAAATGGTTTCCTGTTCGAATGGAATACAGCGTGAGGTCGCGCCTGTTCTTTCTTTAATGTCGTTTTCACAGGCCTCATCACCGCACCACATGGCTTTAATCAATCGGTTTTCTTCTGCAAGAATTTGCTCAATGTCTTCGATTGTGAGGGCTTGTGATGTTTTTTCATGTAATCGTTCCTTCGCCTTTTCGTACATGGTCCGCTGAATGTCTTCAAGCATTGCTGTGATGGTTTGTTCAAGGGCATCTAATGTGACGGCTTGCTTTTCACCAGTGTCTCGTCGTGCGAGCATCACCTGTCCTTTTTCGATATCCTTTGGTCCTACTTCTACACGTAGCGGAATTCCCTGCATTTCACACTCGTTGAATTTCCAGCCAGGCTGTTTATCGCTTGCATCGATGTCAGCGCGTGCGATGCGGGCGAGTCGATCCTTTAATTCATAGGCATGATCGAGGACACCTTCTTTATGAGAAGCGATTGGCACGATACGCACTTGGGTTGGCGCAATATTTGGCGGGAGGACAAGCCCTCTGTCGTCGCCATGCACCATGATCATAGCGCCGATAATTCTTGTTGTGAAGCCCCATGAAGTCTGTTGGACATGCTCTAGTTTTCCTTCACGGTTTAAAAATTCAATGCCAAATGCTTTGGCAAATCCGTTCCCGAAGAAATGAGAAGTGGCAGTTTGCAGTGCTTTTCCATCATGCATCAAGCTTTCGACTGTATAGGTGAAGCGGGCGCCGGCGAATTTTTCTTTCTCTGTTTTTCTCCCTTTAATGACAGGAATGGCAAGGAGATCTTCGCAAAGAGAAGCGTAAGTGTGAAGCATTCTTTCTGTTTCTTCAATCGCTTCTTGCTCAGTCTCATGGCACGTGTGTCCTTCCTGCCATAGGAATTCAAGGGTTCTAAGGAAGGGACGTGTTGTCTTTTCCCAGCGGACGACATTGGCCCATTGGTTATATAGCTTTGGTAAATCGCGGTAGGAATGAATAATGTTTTTATAATGCTCAGCGAACAGCACTTCAGAGGTTGGTCTGACGCAGAGCCTTTCTTGTAATTCGGATTCACCGCCATGTGTGACCCACGCCACTTCAGGAGCAAAGCCTTCGATATGATCCTTTTCCTGCTGCAGCAGGCTCTCTGGGATAAAGAGCGGCATATAGACATTCTCATGACCCGTTTCTTTAATCTGGCGGTCAAGTTCGTCGCGAATATTCTCCCAGATTTTAAAGCCGTACGGCTGAATGATCATACTGCCTCTCACGCTTGAATAATCGACGAGCCGCGCCTTTGTGACAACATCTGTATACCATTGGGCAAAGTCGTCTTCCATGCTTGTAATTTTCTCAACAAATTGTTTCTTTGACATTGCAGGTTCCTCCTTTTTAAAAATCAAAAAAGCTGTACTTTAAGTTAGGGACCATTCCTGGTGGTACCACCCTAATTTAAAGCACAGCTTTACACTCAATCATGATAACGGTATGAACCGCTGTATGAAACAGAACTAAATCGGCAGGTTCACTTGAAGATGTCAGTAGGAACTTCTCAGCACCGTTCCCTCTCTGTTAAAGATCGATTCAAGCTACTATTCCAGATCTACGTTGATCCTTGTTCGTTGATTTTTCATCAGTTTACCTGTAAATGAAGGAGAAAGCAAGTTGTTCTGATTCCCTTTTTGACGCCTTTTGCTTAGGGATTGGAATGGCAGTATTTTTCTATTTTTACAGCTTGCGAGTTATGAAAGGCTATGCTAATATATTTGAAGAAAAAAATAGACTTGTATAACCTCAATAATATGGTTTGAGGGTTTCTACCAGGATCCGATAAATCCTGATTACAAAAGCGCGCTTTCCTTTTTTGTAATCAGGGTTTTTTTGTTTGTCTGCACCCTGTATCAAAAGTGAAAGCGATGATATAGAGAAGGGATGTTAGACATGAACTGGAGAGTATATTTATTAGCCGTTTCTACTTTTGCGGTTGGATTAGTTGAGCTTGTGGTCGGGGGCATTCTGCCAAGCCTTGCAGAGGATTTGAATGTGTCTCTGGCAACAGCGGGGCAGCTCATTACGGTATTTGCGATTGTGTATGCCATTTCAGCACCCGTGCTGCTGACCGCCACAGCCAAAATCGAACGAAAGCGTCTTTATTTAATCGCGTTATTGGTGTTTACATTAGGAAATGTGTTCACATATTTTAGCTCGACCTTTGCCCTTGTGATGATCTCACGGGTATTGATCGCAATGAGCACAGCGCTTGTGGTGGTGTTATCTTTGACGATCACTGCCAAATTAGTGGAACCAGCGCATCGTGCGAAGGCTTTAGGGCTGATTTTTATAGGAATTAGTTCCTCACTTGTTCTCGGTGTACCGATCGGTATTTTTATTACAGAGAGCTTTGGCTGGAGAGTGATGTTTTTAGGAATCAGTATTCTTTCTGCCATATCGATGGTGCTGATCTATTTTCTATTGGAAAAAATGCCTGTTGAAAAAGTGACGCCTCTTAGAGAGCAGATTCGTTCTTTAGGGCATCCGAAAATTTTTAGTGCACACCTGATTAGTTTGTTTATGCTTGCAGGGCATTATATGCTTTATTCTTATTTCACGCCATTTCTGATGGAAGTTCTGCATATGACCCCGTTTTGGATTAGTATTTGTTATTTGGTCTTCGGGCTTGCGTCTATAGGCGGGAATGGGTTTGGCGGCTGGCTGAGTGACAGACTGGGTTCAGGGAAAGCCATTTTGCTTGTGACAATAGCGTTTGCGGTTGTCATGTTTACCATTCCTTATACAGCGGGTGTGTTCGCGCTCTTTATGGTGATGGTTGTCCTTTGGGGTGCGCTCAGCTGGGCATTGACGCCTGCTTTGCAGAGCTATTTGATTCAAACTGATCCGGTCACGTCGGATATTCAGCAGAGCTTGAATACATCGGCCTTGCAAATCGGCATTTCGATTGGATCAGCGGTTGGCGGAGTCATGTTTACGATGACCGGTTCATCTGTTGATCTGGCTAAATTCGGTGCTGTGTTTGTACTGATTGCCTTTAGCTGTGCGGTGATTTCGCTTAAGAGACCGCCGCTTTATATGGATCGTCAGCATCATGCTGAATAGAAGACAAAGGGCTAAAATCAAGATCATTTTAGCCCTTTGTCAACAATCTAAAGCTGCCTAAAGATAGGCAGCTTTTTTATGTTCATTTCAAATTCAAAATACCATTCTATTCAAAAACGGCCATTTCGCTGATTGGTTGGAAGCCGGCACGTTGGTAAATATTTTTGCCGTCCGCTGATGCTTGTAAGATGACACACTTTTGTTTATTCTCTGTCTGGGTTAGAAGGTAATGAAACATGTCACTGCCAAGTCCTTTACCGCGGTGTTCTGCTCTTGTTATGACATCATAAATACCGTAGCTGTCGTTTGTCTCGAATAATAAGCCTGTTGTGACCGGCTTATTGTGTTCATACCCCACGAACATGCGGGCTTTTGAGTGTAATGCTTCAATCGAAAAACGCTGGAAATAAACTTCTAAGGCGGCGGCCTCAGTCGACCCTTCGAATAGTTCAATAAAGATACGTTTGTAATCAAAGAGTGTCTGCTCATCAAGTACTTCCTTGATTGTAAGTGATGAGGATGTGACTGGATCAATATCACCTGTATGCTCAAGCATCATGATGGTATTGCGTTCGACATCTTGAAGCTCATATTCCTTCAATAAGTCAGCCCAATCAGGATGGAGTAAATGGTGATCGATCCATGTGCTGAAGATGAGTTTCTGTGACCGCATGTGTTCAATGGCTGCTTTCACTTTTTTCGGATCTTGGATTTGAGCTGATGTGGGTAAGAGCAAATTGAACGTGTCAGTCGATATATGAGTATTGGATAGAACGAAATCGTCAGTTGCGAGAAAGGTTCCGTTCACAGCAGAAGAAAACAGGTGTATCTTTTCTTCTAATTGGCGAATGGCCATTTGTTGTTCGGGTTTCATTTAGCTCACCTTTTCATTATGATAAATTGGATGATATCAAGATTATAGCATGTGACAGGATGAGGGGAATTTAGTAAAAAAGTACATATGTAATTTTCGGGTCTGTTGACCTATTATTTTACTCGCGTCGACATTTCTTTTGACTCCTTTCTTAATTATTAGTACCATTTTATTAACCAGTTAAGAGTGGAGGTTCAGATGGAAACAAAAGAGCAGATTGTATTAAAAGCGATTCAAGATCTGATTATGCATAGGGAAAAGAGACGGAATGATCCAACAGACCCACTGATTACCACGACTGATACACTCAAACAAGAATGGACACTCACACAGCTTCACATTTTATCCATGATTCAAGCCAATCCAAACGAATCAAATAATACATTTCTATCTCAACAACTGAAACTATCAAAGCCAGCAATTACAAAGGCCGTGAAAAAACTAATAGAAAAAGGCATGGTGGACTATTGCCACCGGCAAGGGGATAAGAAATCTGTCTATTATTCTTTGACAGAGGAAGGGCAGCAATTGGCTGCGCTGCATGATGAACTACATGATAAAGCCGTCACGTCCTATTTAGAATTTCTCCAACAGTTTCATGAGGATGAATTACAAGTCATTGAGCGCTTCTTAAAGGCTTGGAAAGAAAAGATATAGATAAAAAACCGAAACCATCATACAAAAGGAGATGATGGGTTCGGTTTTTTTATGGTAAAATTAACATATATTGACGTTGTTCTTAGCCATGATGAAAGGGAGGGAGCCTCATTGGAGAAAGAAATGATAGAAAATTATAAAAAATACGCATTCATCATGCCATTCGTGGGATTGTTTGTCAGCTTGCTATTATTTGTTTACTTTTTTGGCATCACAGGAGTTGAAGGATCAATTTGGGCTGCTGCTTTGTATTGTGCTCTGCCCTTTTTAGTGAATACGATATGTTTCTTGCCTGTATGTATTTATTTTAAAGTCAGCAAAAAAAGTGAGGAACATACATGATTGTCGTCAGTGCTTGTCTTGCTGGGATGAAGGTTCGTTATAATGGCAGCCATCGATTAGATCAGCGTATTGAAGAGCTTGTTCAAGAGGGAAAGGCAGTCACAGTTTGTCCTGAGCTGCTTGGCGGTTTCTCCACGCCAAGACCTCCCGCGGAAATCATTGGCGGAGACGGACATGATGTATTACAGGGTCTCGCCTCCGTGATTGATGTGCATGGAACTGATGTCACGGAGATGTATGTAAAAGGTGCGACGGCCACGCTGGAACAGGTTCAGTCTCTGAAAGCGACAGCAGTTGTGTTAAAAGAGTACAGCCCTTCCTGCGGCAGCCGGATGATTTATCGCGGTGATTTTAACGGCAGGACAAAAACTGGGGATGGTGTGACATCCGCCTTGCTGAAACAGCATGGGATTCAAGTATTTTCTGAGGAGGATGATTGGATTTCGCTGTTTTAATAGGTGTGGTGTGAATAGAAGGAGGAGTTAGGTTGAAAAAGTGGATCATTGGTTTAGTCGTCATTATTTTAATAGGAATTGGTCTTTATTTTATAATCAATGCAAAAACATACTCTTTTGATGATGTGGCCTCAATTGATCATAACAAGGTGACTTCGATTCAAATTGAGCATGATAATGAGCGTGTTATGGTGGAAAAGAAAGCGGATATTCAAAAGTTACTCAAGGAATTTTCGGGTATGAAATTAAAGAAGGTAAATGACTTTAAAAAAGACACAAAAGAGTCTTATTGGATCAGGGTGTTAGAGGATGGCAAAATGACATACGGATTCATCTTTTACGATCAAGCTTATTTAGAAACATATGATGGTTCTAAAACAAAAAATCGGATCAGCGAATATCAAATCGTTGACGCCAATCAAGTTGATATGGGAAAATATATCAAATAACTCAGTCAGAATGTCATGCATGATCAATCGAAAATTCGGGTATAGTGCTTGGTAAGTAAAAAGGAAGCGGAGGTTTGTTTGATGAGTGGATTAACAGATACAGTCACATTAGCAAACGGAGTAAAAATGCCGAAGCTAGGCTTTGGTGTATGGCAGGTAAAAGATGGAGATGAGGCTGTAAATGCCGTCAAAGACGCTCTTGAAGCGGGCTACCGCAGCATTGATACAGCAGCAGCCTATCAAAATGAAGAAGGGGTAGGCAAAGCCATTCAGCAATCAGGCATCTCTCGCGATGATCTATTCATTACGACAAAGGTCTGGAATAATGATCAAGGCTATGAATCAACACTCGAAGCCTTTGAAACAAGTATGAACAAGCTGGGGCTAGATGTATTAGACCTTTATTTAATTCATTGGCCTGTTGAAGGCAAATATAAAGAAACATGGAAAGCGCTAGAAAAACTATATAAGGATGGACGCGTTCGAGCGATCGGAGTGTGTAATTTCCATCAGCATCATTTAGAGGATTTATTGGAAGAGGCTGAAGTTGTGCCAATGGTGAATCAAATCGAGCTGCATCCGAAGCTGACGCAGGAGCCTTTACGAGACTACTGCAAATCGAAAGGAATTCATGTAGAGGCGTGGTCACCATTAGGAAGCGGGAAGCTTCTAAACCATCCTGTTCTTCAGGATATCGCGAAAAAACATGACAAGTCAGTAGCGCAAGTGATTCTTCGCTGGGACTTACAGCATGGCATTATCACCATTCCAAAATCTGTGACGAAGAGCCGAATCATCGAAAACACACAAGTCTTCGATTTCGAGCTGTCCACACATGAGATGGGTGTCATTGATCAGCTCAATGAAGATGAGCGCACAGGTCCAGATCCAGATAACTTTAATTTTTAATCGAAAGAAAAGCACAGGTGCGATGCCTGTGCTTTTTTATTTGTCTTCATGTGTAGATATTTTTTGAGGTTGAAAGGTCTCAATGATTTGAATGGCGTCGACAATCTTTTCTTTAGCATAGTCTCCAATCAAACAAAAGGTTTCATCTTTACGTGCAGCATGGTTTGCCACTGTAAGTGCCGCCTCGTCCAGCTGAGTTGTAATACCAAGATCGCGCATATTTTTAGGTAATCCGAGTGTTTGGTAGAGTTCAAGTAATTCCTCTACCTCGGACATTCGATTTTCTGCGGCAAGCTGGACAAGGATGCCATAAGCCACTTTTTGTCCATGTAACACATGATGCGTTTCTTCAATAAATGTCAGTCCATTATGAACGGCATGGGCTCCTGCCATTCTTCCATAACGTCCCCCATAGCCTCCGACTGTTCCGGCTAACGTAATAATCGTATCTGTCACATCTGCAAATGCTTGTGAAAGCTGACCTGTTTTTAAGCTGTTCACCGCTTCTTCACTATGAGAAAGAAGAATGTCTCGAACATATACCGCCTGCTTTAATGCAGCATGCACCATGAGCGGCAAGACGCCTTTTGTGTTACGAATAATCGCTTCCGCTTCATACCATTTTGCCAGCGTATCACCAATTCCGCTTTGAAGGTAGGAAAGAGGAGAGGAAAGCAAAAAAGTATGGTCAATTACGGTGAGGTAGCTGGATCGTTTATGATAATCGACTCTCATGAAATTGCCCTTATCATCATAAATGACGCTGAGTGGTGTAGAGGCAGCACAGGTGCCGGGAATCGTTGGTACCATGATAACTTCGATTTGAAGAGCGTCTGCAACTGATTTGGCGGTATCTAAAATCGTTCCGCCTCCGATGCCGATAATCACATCTGATCCGTTAAGCTCTTCTGCGATCCGTGTGACCGCATTGGGTGAACTGTATCCTTTGTGCTGAATGACAGGCCACTCGGTCGGCAGCTTTGTGTATTGTGAAAAAGCTTGGTATGAATCATACCCTGTCACCACAGCAGGTGACTGAAACGCAGATACAAGGGAATCTAGTTCATGATATATTCCCTTTTGAGAAATAAATTGGTTAGGACCACTTCTGACAATATCTTCTGGCTGGATCATGGATCATCATTGCTCCTTTACTACATCATATTATTCATAAATCATCTCATTTTACAGAAAGTTCTGTCAAATAAATATGAGAAGAAAGGCCCTTCCGTTTTATGGAATTAAGCCGCCGACATTGCCTTTAGGTATGTATTTCCTGTATGATAAAGAATGGTATGTTTTGATTAAATTTAAGAGGTGTTTATATAGATGGAAAAACAATATCGCGTTTTACTTTACTATCAATATGTCCCCATTGAGGATCCAGAGACGTTTACAGCAGAGCATTTAGCATTCTGTAAGGAGCTTGGTTTGTTAGGCCGTATTCTTGTGTCAGCAGAAGGCTTGAACGGAACGGTTTCTGGAACCATTGAGCAAACGGACAAGTACATGCAAGCGTTAAAAGAAGATCCACGCTTTGCGTCTATGCCGATCAAAATTGACGAAGCAGATGGTCATGCATTTAAGAAAATGCACGTCCGCCATCGGAATGAACTAGTGAACCTTAGCCTTGAGGATGACGTGAATCCGTTAGAATTAACGGGGAAACATCTTAGCCCGGTCGAATTTTACGAGCAAATGCAATCACCTGATACTGTTGTGATTGATGCACGTAATGATTACGAGTTTGATGTGGGTCACTTCAGAGGGGCAGTCCGTCCTGATATTGAGACATTCCGTGAATTACCTGAGTGGATTCGTGACAATAAAGAGATTCTTGAAGGAAAAAAAATCCTGACTTATTGCACAGGCGGCGTACGCTGTGAGAAATTCTCCGGCTGGTTAAAGCGTGAAGGCTTTGAAGATGTCTCTCAGCTTGACGGCGGAATTGTCACTTACGGAAAAGACCCAGAAGTACAAGGAAAGCTATGGGACGGTCAATGCTATGTATTTGATAATCGCTTAACAGTACCAGTGAATCAAACAGAGCATGTGGTTGTCGGAAAAGATTTCTTCACTGGTGAGCCTTGCGAGCGTTATGTAAACTGTGCGAACCCTGCATGTAACCGCAAGATGATTGCCACTGAAGAGAGTGAGCATAAATATATGCGCAGCTGCAGTCATGAATGCCGCACAAGCGAACGGAACCTGTATGTGAAACAGCACAATTTATCTGAAGAGGAAGTTCAAGAGAGACTAGCTGTCATTGAAAAAGAACAAGCGATTTCACAAGGATAGAGGGAACCCCCTCTATCCTTTTTTTCTATACATGGCGGGGTTTAGAAGGGAGAGGAAGTCATTTCCTCTATCTTTTTTGTTTTGTTTTTTTCAAAATAAGGGTAAAGGTAGTTATTCAGTCTAATAGATTGAACAGTTGAAAAAGCGCTTTCTTTTGAAATAAGTATGTTCGACTATTTCAGAAAATGAAGAATTGAGAGATAATATAACAGGCGAAAAAATGAACAAGGGTAAAGGTTCATTAGAAGAAATATTTGCCAGTAAAATGAAAAGTGAGCTGCTTTGAAAGAGAGATGCTTGCTTGACACATGCTCTGTATTTTAATCGAAAGGTGTTATGAACATGAATCATTTGCATCGTAGGATGGGAACTTTCGCTTTAATGATGGTAGGTCTTGGCTCAATCATTGGTTCAGGATGGCTCTTCGGTGCTTGGCGTGCGGCTCAAATCGCCGGCCCTGCTGCTATTTTATCCTGGCTGATTGGGATGGTTGTGATTTTATTTATCGCTTTGTCTTATAGTGAACTCGGATCGATGTTTCCAGAGGCAGGCGGAATGGTGAAATATACGCAATATTCACACGGATCTTTTATTGGGTTTATTGCAGCTTGGGCGAACTGGATCGCCATCGTTTCTGTCATTCCTGTTGAGGCGGTTGCTTCTGTCCAGTACATGAGCTCGTGGCCTTGGGAGTGGGCAAAGTGGACAACCCATTTGGTTACAAAAGGGGTGTTGACGACAGAAGGGCTTATGGTTGCCAGTGTGCTTCTTGTGATTTACTTTCTGCTGAATTATTGGACAGTTGGGTTATTTTCAAAAGCGAATACATTCATTACCGTGTTTAAAATTGTTATTCCAGGATTAACAATTGGTGCGCTCTTATTCGTAGGTTTTCATAGTGAGAATTTTACTTCTGGAACAAGTATTGCTCCTAACGGCTGGGCGAGTGTGCTGACGGCTGTTGCGACATCAGGGATTGTGTTTGCCTTCAATGGCTTCCAAAGCCCGATTAATATGGCCGGTGAGGCAAAAAATCCAGGTCGGTCGATTCCAATCGCCATTGTCGGATCGATTTTCATTGCAACTGTGATTTATGTCCTTTTACAAATCGCCTTTATCGGTGCTGTTGATCCATCTATGATTGTGAATGGATGGGGCCATTTGAATTTCAACTCGCCATTTGCGGACCTTGCCATTGCACTTGGGATTAACTGGCTTGTTCTGATTTTATATGCGGATGCATTTGTGTCACCTTCTGGTACAGGAATTACGTATACCGCAACGACGTCTCGTATGATTTATGGAATGGAAAAAAACAAATACATGCCAAGTGTGCTTGGCCGTCTGCACCCTATTTACGGCGTGCCTCGTCCAGCAATGTTTTTTAACTTAGCCGTATCGTTTATCTTTCTGTTTTTATTTAGAGGCTGGGGTGTGCTTGCTGAAATTATCTCTGTCGCAACGCTCATTTCTTATTTGACTGGACCAGTGACCGTCATGACGCTGAGAAAAACAGGGACAGATTTATATCGACCGCTTCGAGTAAAAGGACTCAGCATCATTGCTCCTCTCGGTTTTGTTTTTGCCTCATTGACGCTGTATTGGGCAAGATGGCCGTTAACAGGTCAAGTGCTGTTCATTATTCTCATTGGTCTCCCTATCTATTTTTACTATCAAGCAAAAGCGAAGTGGAAAGGCTTCGGCCGCAACTTTAAAGCGGGTGCTTGGATGGTTGTGTACCTGCTTGTGATGATGACGATTTCCTGCCTTGGTAGTGACAAATTCGGGGGCTATAACGTCATTCATTATGGCTGGGACATGGCACTGATTACAGTGGTTGCTCTGCTATTTTATATGTGGGCACTCAAAAGTGGATATGAAACAGAGTTTTTAGAGGATGCGAAAAAAATTAATGATGAGCTGCGAGCTTCTCAGAAAGAAGCTGCGGCAACCAAAGAATAAAGAAACGGCTGCCTGAACATTGCGGGCAGCCGTTTTTATTTGGATGAATGATGCATCACATGCTGCTTCAGCCAAGTGGTGACGCCGCGCAAAACGGCAGCTGTGACAAGTGAAATGAGCACATATCTCCAAAGCTGACCTAAGCCTTGTCCACTCAGCCAGAACACGATGCCTAGAATGATGAGGGTGAACATAAGCAAGAATAAAAATGATGCAGACCAGAAAAAAGCCTTCATAGAAGGTCACCTCCTCAGGAGTATTGTATGCAGGCTGATGCACGATCAGACCAGCATTGAAGAGGTAGAATATTGATGAGAACTATTGCTAAAGTCAGATAAAAACACCAAGTGATTTGACAGTTGTGTTAAGATGAGAGCATATTTTGAGTAAAGTTGTTGGTCATAGACGGAGGTGTTTGGAAATGCAGATTCAAAAGGTTCTAAACAATAATGTCATTAGTGTCATAGATGAACAAGGGAAAGAAATCGTCGTCATGGGAAGAGGCATCGCTTTCAAGCGACGTCCCGGGGACCCGGTGGATGAAGCGTTAATTGATAAAGTCTTCCGCCTAGAGGATCATTCCGTTCACGAGCGGATGAAAATGCTGCTTCAAGAGGTTCCGTATGATGTGGTCAAGGTGACGGAGGAAATGATCCAATATGCACATACAAAGCTGAACCGAAGATTAAATGAAAGTCTGCATGTATCGCTGGCAGACCATATTCATTACGCCATCGAACGGTTGAAGAAAAATCATCTGATTGAGAATTCGCTTATTTGGGAGATTAAACGCTTATACAAAGATGAATTTCTTGTCGCAAAGGAATGTCTTGAGATGATTAAAGAGCGTCTTCATATTGAACTGCCTGAGGATGAAGCAGGTTTTATTGCCATGCATATCATTAACGCAGAGCTCAATGAGGATATGAATACGACGGTCAATATTACAAAGGAAGTCAATGCTATTCTCACCATTGTGAAATATCATCTCAACATGGAATTTGATGAAGACTCACTCAACTTTTATCGTTTTCTCACGCATTTGCGCTTTTTCGTCCAGCGTCTGATCAATGAAACACTGCTTGTCAGCGAAGATCAGGACTTATATCAGCTGATCAAAGTGAAATATCCGAAAGCATACGATTGCGCAAAGAAAATCGCAGAATATGTCTATCAAACCTATCACCGAGATCTCACATCAGAGGAGATGCTGTATCTATCAATTCATTTGAATCGACTGATCAAACGAGAAAAATAATGATAGATTTTAAAAGAAAGCGTTGACATGAGAAAAGGTGAGTGGTACTATTTGCTCATAAACATAAAAGAATACGGTTTCACAATGATCGTCTTAGAGGATTGTGACTGTTCGGCAGGCAAAACCTAAACGTTCACTAAAAAAGCGCAACAGCAAGCTGCGACTATTTTTGGTGCCCGTTTAGGTTTTTATTTTGCCCAAAAACGTATTTTTTTCAAAAAAAGGGGGTTTTTGTATGAGTCATCGTCAATTAGCAGAAGACATTATCAAACACATTGGCACAGAGAAAAACGTTCATTCATTGGTGCATTGCGCTACAAGACTTCGCTTCACTTTAAATGACAGATCAAAAGCAGATAAAGCGGCCATTGAAAAATTAAATGGTGTCGTCACAGTCATGGAAAGCGGCGGCCAGTTTCAAGTGGTCATTGGCAATACCGTACCAGAGGTTTATCGAGAAATTGGAGAGTTTACGAATCTATTAGAGGATTCCTCTGCTTCATCTGCAAAATCAGGTGAAGAGAGCACAAGCCTTTTCGGAAAATTCGTCGACATTGTATCGGGGATTTTCACACCACTTCTCGGTGTCATGGCGGGTGCAGGTATTTTAAAAGGTCTATTAGGTATTTGTATCAATGCGAAATGGTTATCTCCTGAAGATACGTCGTATCAAATTTTATTTGCTGCGTCTGACAGCTTGTTCTACTTCCTGCCATTATTGCTCGCATTCACTTCTGCTAGGAAGTTTAAAGCGAATCCGTTTGTCGCTGTGACGATTGCAGGTGCACTGATTTACCCAACCATTCAGGAATTGTCAAAAGGCGGCGGAGATGTGACCTTCTTCGGAATTCCAGTCGTCTTAATGTCTTATACATCGACGGTCATCCCAATCATTTTGGCAGTGTTTGTCATGGGATATATCGAACGTTTCTTTAACAAAGTCATTCATGAAAGTGTCAAAAACTTTATTACACCACTCATTTTACTTGTCACGGTTGTTCCGCTGACACTCATCGTATTCGGACCATTTGGTGTGTATGCAGGGAACGGCATCGCAGCTGTTTTACTAAAAGTATTCTCCTTTAGTCCTACACTTGCAGGTGCTTTAATTGCGATGGCTTGGCAGATTCTTGTCATCTTCGGTATCCATTGGGGACTTGTGCCAGTGATTTTAAATAATATCGCAGTCCATGGGAAAGATCATATCAAGCCGGCAACTGCGCCAGCTGTATTCTCACAAGCAGGTGCTTCCATCGGTGTTATGCTGAAAACAAAGAATAAAAAGCTGAAATCCTTGGCTGGATCAACAGCAGTTTCTGCCGTGTTTGGGATCACAGAGCCAGCTGTATACGGGGTCACGCTTCGTTTGAAAAAACCATTTATTGCAGCTGTTATCTCTGCCGGAGTCGGTGGTGCAATCATTGGTTATTCACAAAGTATTGCGATTGCGTCAGGTCTTCCAAGTTTACTGACACTTCCGATCTTCTACGGTCAAGGCTTTACAGGGTTCATCATCGGAATCTCGGTCTCGTTCGTCCTTTCTATCATCCTAACCTATTTGATTGGATTTAAAGATCCGGTAGATGAAGATGAAACGCCGGCAGCAGGTACTGTGCCAGTTATTGAAAACGAACATGGAGTCAAAGCCGCTCATGTGAAAAGTCCTTTAAAGGGAGAGGTCATCAAGCTGGAGGAAGTACAGGATAAAGCATTCTCATCTGGTGCACTAGGAAAGGGCGCAGCCATCATTCCATCAGAAGGAAAGCTGTTTGCACCAGTATCAGGAGTTGTGACAACGGTGTTCCCAACGGGACATGCGTATGGTCTAACCTCTGAAAGCGGAGCAGAAGTACTCATTCACATTGGACTGGATACCGTACAATTAGGCGGTCAGCATTTTACCCCGAAGGTTACTCAGGGGCAAACCGTAACAGAAGGTGAACTGCTTGCAGAGTTTGATATTGAAGCTATCCAAGCAGCCGGTTTGTTAGTCACAACACCAGTGATTATTACCAATTCCGGTGAGTTTAGCGATATTATTGAAACAGAGGAGAAGCAAATTGCTCCGGGACAGTCATTTTTACATCTAGTTTAATTATGAGGAGGAAGAAATTATGAGATATTCAACACTAGCACCATTTCCAAAGGACTTTTTCTGGGGCGGATCGACTTCCGCCTATCAAGTAGAAGGTGCGTGGAATGAGGATGGCAAAGGGCCTTCTGTCATTGACATGAGAGCCAGTTATCCTGAAGGCACAACGGATTTTAAAGTCGCAAGCGATCACTATCACCGCTATAAAGAGGATGTGAAGATGTTTGCAGAAATGGGTTTGAAGGCTTACCGCTTTTCCATTGCGTGGACAAGGATCATTCCAGATGGAGATGGGGAGATCAATCAAAAGGGGATTGAATTCTATCATTCACTCATCGATGAATTGCGCCGCTATGACATTGAACCAATCGTGACAATGTATCATTTTGATCTGCCTCATGCGCTTCAAGTAAAGGGCGGGTGGTCTAACCGCGGGACAGTGGATGCGTTTGAACGCTATGCAGAGGTGCTATTCAAGGAGTATGGTCAGAAGGTGAAATACTGGCTGACCATCAATGAACAAAACATGATGATCTTACATGGATCAGCGCTTGGTACACTTGATCCGAATTTAGAAAATCCAAAAAAAGAACTGTATCAGCAGAATCATCATATGCTCGTTGCACAGGCAAAAGCTATGACGCTTTGTCATCAAATGCTGCCTGAAGCGAAAATTGGACCAGCACCAAACATCGCGCTCATTTATCCGGCTTCTCCAAAGCCTGAAGATGTGCTTGCTGCGGCGAATTACAATGCGATCCGCAACTGGCTTTATCTTGATATGGCGGTGTTCGGGCGTTATAACAACCTTGCTTGGGCGTACATGAAAGAAAAAGACATTCTTCCTGTCATCGAAGATGGAGATATGGATATTTTGAAAAGCGCGAAACCAGACTTTATTGCCTTTAACTACTACACCTCTCAAACGGTTGAAGCGAGTAAAGGAGATGGCAACGACGAATTTGCACGCGGCGGAGATCAGCATTTGAAATCCGGTGAAGATGGCGTCTACAAAGGCGGCAACAACCCATTCTTAAGCAAAAATGCGTTTGGCTGGGAGATTGACCCTGTCGGTTTCCGTTCAACGATGCGCGAGATTTATGACCGCTATCAGCTGCCGCTTATTATCACGGAAAACGGATTGGGTGCTTTCGACAAGTTAGAAGAAGATGGTTCAATCCAAGATGATTATCGAATTGATTATTTAGAAAAGCATATCGAACAAATCAAATGGGCAATCACAGACGGCGTTGAGGTATTCGGATACTGCCCGTGGTCAGCCATCGACTTAATCAGCACACACCAAGGATGCTCCAAGCGCTACGGGTTCATCTACGTAAACCGCGACGAATTTGACCTAAAAGACCTCAAAAGAATTCGCAAAAAGAGCTCTTATTGGTATGAAACCTTGATTCAACAAAATGGAGACAACATCGGGAAGTAACATATGAAAAAGCCAATCACCTTATGCGGGTGGCTGGCTTTTTTTTCGTTCACTTTATTGGCAAGATCATATTGTTCGAGTTGTTCTAAAATGATAGTCTAGTATTAAATTTTTTAAGAACAGAATGATAAACTGCTTTCTTTTATAATCCGAAGAAGATAACAATCCATTTTGCTGTTTCGAATGCTACATCAGGTGGAAGGCCTACCTGTATAAAAATTGCGGCTATTCCCTTTTCTTGTACATTTTGAACCTTTTCAATATAATCAGCTACTTTGTAAAACCCTGATTTAGCTTTCTTTGCATATTTCTTGCCTATTACTTTTGATAATGGTTTTTCTAAATATGTGCCTGACTTGCGAAGAGCCTGCACAGCAAGTTTTTTTGCTATTGTAGTGACAATATTTTTAGTTTGAGCTTCTTTATGCTGCGGTGGATTATATTTTGCGCCATTGTTTAGGAACATATGCATTTCAGATTGTGTCATTTGTCCAATTGGTGGATATTGCTGTTTGGCTGGAGATGTACTTGATTTTGCTAAAATAGAATTAGGGTGGAAAATTGAAGCTATCATTGTTATTGCCAACAAAAACAAAGTCATTTTTATATATCTTTTTTTAGTCAAGGTTGTTTTCTCCTTTATTCTCAGTTTTTTTATTAAACTTATTGAAAATAAATAATATTATGGCGGAAGCTATCAAACTTATAATCAAAGACTGTGAATTTATTTGAAAAATGTTTTTTATCCCGTTGATTAGCAGTGTCCATAATACGTAAATTGTGATGGCAGTAGGTATAAACATTCTGAACCATCTAGGAATTGATAACCAAGCTTTTAAAATCTTTGTAGAAAAGTTCCCCAAATATAATTCTCCTTTCTTAATTTTTTAAAACCCTTTAATTTCCTTTATAGGATTTTAATGTATTTTGAATTATGACATAACTATGCTTATGTTTAAAGAGTTGTTTGATTGATTTAAGAGAAAATTAAGGTTTATTTAGAGAAAAATTTTTGGTTGAGTTATACCCAGCCATATTTTTATTTTTGCATCCGTTCGATGAATTTTACTGTGATAGGTAATGTGAGTAATATAGGGGATTCATTCATTTTTTGTATTTTATGTTCATTACATTCTTATCTCATAAAAAATTCAAAATGTTTTATTAATGAAGCTAATCTAATAAGCTAAAAGTGTTCTTTTGATTGGGGAGAGTTAACACAGTTTTACAGACAAGCAGGTGTAGAGGAATAAATATATTAACATGTAACCCTTTAACTCTTACCTTTGGGTTTAAAATGAGGTTGGATTGCAGTAGGTATTATAGCGGCTGGAGATTACAATCACATCTAACTCTCTACTATCATTATACCCCGAATTTAATGAAATTTATAGACTGTTTTCCCCCCATATCTAGCCGTATACTGTTATACGCAAGTCAAAAACGATAAGGGGTGTGGCTGTATGAATGACAAGCAAAAGGTGTTAGATCCAGGGCCATTTTTTCATGGGACAAAGGCAGAATTGAAGATTGGGGATCTGCTTGAACCGCTGCATTTATCCAATTATCAGGATAAAAAATCGAACCATATTTATTTCACCGGAACACTAAACGCAGCCAAATGGGGTGCTGAGTTAGCCAGGTCTGAGGCAAAAGAAAGAATTTATATTGTAGAACCGTTAGGCGAGTTTGAAAATGATCCAAATGTGACGGACAAAAGATTTCCCGGCAACCCAACACGTTCTTATCGATCGAAATCTCCGTTGAAAATAGTCGCAGAATTAGGTTCATGGGAAAGACATTCCGATGAAGAAATCAATCATATGCTAAGCTCCTTAAAAAAATTAAGTGAAGAAGGAAAAAATGTCATCTACGATTGATGTTACGTATATTTAAATAACACAAAGGCCGCCTTATGAACTGGGCGGCCTTTTATTTGATCTTATTGGAACAACGCATCCATCAGCTCATCAAATGTTTTGGCTTGCTTGAGGGCGCGAATGCGGTCTGGATTGTCTAGTAAATCGACGGCCTGTTCAAAGAATTGGTTCATGCAGGCAGCGTCATCCTTATGAATCGCTAATAAAAAGACAATTGATACTTGGTCTCCCTGCCAGTCAATCGGCTGTTTTAAGTGTGCGATGGCTACAGAGGAAGTCCCTTCATTTGTGATGAGCGGATGCGGCATTGCAATACCGCTGCCAAGATAGGTAGACGACATTTGCTCACGCTCAAGCACCGAAGGCCGAAATGAAGACGATACTAGCTGATGCGCCTCTAAACGGCTGCATAATATATTTAATACCTCATCCTTGCTGCTTAGGTCAGCATTCATTAAAGTCAATCGCTCTTGAAAAAACGCCATCAGCTCTTTTGAGGGTGCCCCGTGTCCATTTAATAAATGAATGACTTCATTCACACGCTGTATATCATGCTGTTCAAAAAAGGCACTGACCTGAATGACTGGTTTCCCCTTTGATGTGAGTGGAACAGTTGTGATGATGACGTCACACGGCAAAGAGGAGCTCATGAGATAATCCTGATAGGAATAGAGCTCAACGATGTCAAGCTCGTGCTGAAAGGCTGACTTCAATTTAATTTCAAGGAGCCTTGCCGTCCCTAGTCCAGACCCGCACACGATAATGGCTTTCTTTTTTTGCGAGGTGTCGAGCTGACTTCTTTCAAATGAAGCAGCGATATGCAAGGCAACATATGCGGCCTCGTCTTCATTTGGTGTACGCACCAGCTGTAAGGCATTGAGTCCGCTGACAGCCAAATCAAACGGGTAAGGATAGGACGCTTTGATCTCATGCAAAAGCGGATTTTGTAAGGATACGCCATATTGGATTCGATTTAATAGCGGCTTCATATGAAGCATCAAGTCCTGCTGCAGAATGCTGTCATCAGCAAAACGATGGCCGCTTGTTTTTTCAATGTGCTGTAGAAAGACTGTAACCGCCTGTTGAACTTCCACTGTCGTTTGATGCTGGGCGGCTTCTTTCCACGTTTGATTTGCCAATAGATGCATGACTAAGTAATCTGTTTCATCCTCTGATAGGGTCACATAAAAAGTGTCACTCACCTGCTGTATGATTTTTTGTGCAATTCTCATTAAAACTGGTGATCTTTGTGTGCGGGCAGTACTAGCGGATACCCGCTGGTTTTTTCGTGTTTGCTGAATCGCAATGGCTAAATGAATGACTAAATTTTTTAAGGCAATGTCTTTAATGAGCAATGACTCTTGATGCAGGTTCGTCAACACAATAGATCGAATGGTTTCAAGAGAAATATCAGGAAAATGGAGCTGCTCCCGCTCGGTGATATGAGAGAGAGCAGGCTCTTCTTCAAGAAGTAAGTCTGCATAGCACGTTCTTTTTTGCAGCTCGTCTCCTTCAATCTTTAAACCAAATCCAGGCTTTGATACAAGGGTCATGCCGTAACGGGCTAACATCTCTCGTCCTTTTTTCAAATCACTGCTGACCGTCATGCGGCTGATAAACAGTTCTTCAGCCAGCTGGTCAATTTTTAAGTAATCTGATTGAAGCAGCAGCTTTCTCATCATAAATCGTACACGCTCCTCTGGCATGACGGGGACAAGAGAGCGGGCAGGAAGTTTTTGTTGATGAAGCCAAAGTAAGAAAGCGTCTTGGTCACTCGTTAAAAGAGTATATCCCTTTCCGCGAATCGTTTTAATCATGGCTCCAGCTTCCTTTAAATACTCATTTGCTTCCTTGATTAAATTGCGGATAGAGCGGTCAGATAAGCGAAAAGAGGCAGTGAGCTCCTCCAGCTTCACGAACCCCTTCGTTTCAAATAGCCGCTGAATCAGCTGATAGGTTCGAGGATCTGCCGTCATCATCATTGCGCGGCTCCTTGCGCCTGTAAGGCATCCGTACCAAGAGCGATGGCGCCCATTAAACCAGATAATCCATCAAAGGATGGTTTTGTGATAATTTCATGTAAAGGCTTTGGCAGCTGCAAATAGCCGCGAAGCCGCTTGTCTGTTTCATCAAGAATAAGTGGCAGCATAGCTGGCTGTTTCATCACGCCTCCACCTAAAATGATGCGTTCTGGTGAAAGGGTGAGCAGCAGGTTAGCAGTCATCTGCCCGAGATAGTAAGCATGAAGTGACCAGGCAGGATGATCCTCTGGCAGCATGGGTGCCAGTGTATGATAGCGTCCTTCTATGGCAGGTCCAGATGCCAGTCCCTCTAAACAATCATGATGTATAGGGCAGCAGCCTCCGTAGGTATCATGAGGATGCCGCTGAACGGTGATATGACCCATTTCTGGATGCAGCAATCCGTGAATAAGGCGATGTTCAATATAGGCACCTCCGCCTATTCCAGTCCCAACAGTAATATAGACCAAGGAGGCAGGTTTTTCTGCTTCAGTTGAAAAACGGGCTTCCCCGAGTGCTGCACAGTTCACATCGGTATCAAGCTTCATCGGGATCCCGAGGGCTTGTTTTAAGGTAGAGAGGAAAGGAAATTGGCGCCAGGCCGTTTTTGGTGTGTCTAAAATCGTCCCATAGCTTGGGCTTTGCTCTTTCACATCGACAGGACCGAATGCCCCAATTCCAATTGCATCAACACGATTCTTTGTAAAGTAATCGATCACTTGCCGGCATGTTTCATCTGGATTCCCTGTTGCAAAGGAAGTCATGTGTTCAATCGTTCCGTCTGTTGTTCCGTAGCCGCAGACAAATTTCGTTCCGCCTGCTTCAATGCCTCCAATTCGCATGATCAATGCCCTCCATTAAAGAGGGGCGGAATCCTATGGATCCCGCCCCTACATGTTCATTTTTTCTTTACAATGTAGGTTTGTACCTGACAAGGTGTAAGCGGTTCAATGTGTAATGATCCATGTTGTGCTTTGAGTATCTGTCCTTCAGGTGTTTCTCCTAAATTCGCTGTTTCTCCGTGTTGTAGAGATGAACTATTGATTGAAGCGGCTGTTTGACGCGTTAAATATGGATTGAAGAGACGAATGACAATGCCTGATCCATGCTCCTCTTTTTTCAGAGCGCTTAGAATGGCTCCATCTGTCTCGATGTCAAGCAGGCTATAAGTAGATTGTAAGTCTTCTTTTTCATCTCGGAAAGAGAAAATTAAACGACCGTTTAAAAAATCTGCGCGCTCGTAGCATTGAACAGGGGTGGTATACCGTTTGGCAAGCTGCGCTAAGTGTCCCTCGCTGACTGCATCCTTGCTATAGTGCATACCAAATGAGAATGACAATGCACCTTGCAGCTGAGCGTCAGGTGTTTCCACAATTTTTTCCCCAGATGCGCGTCCTGGACGATAAAGGAGATTTTCTTTCCCCATTTTTCCGAAACAGCGGAAGAGTGTATACGCAATGGTTGTGTAACCTTCTCCTGTGATTTGGTATTCTCTCACGCAGTCGGTCAACAGTGCGGCACCATATGCTTCATCACGAAGTGCGACAAAGGATTGCATCGGTTCAATGGTGATCGGTTTTTCTTCCCAATGTTCATTGTTCCACCATTCAAGCTCTTGCGTGAGCTCGGTTGGGCGTTCGATTGTACCAAACTGTTGATCGCTTAGTGATACGTTTGATGCAATGCCTGTATCAAAAAGAACACGAAGGCGATGATCTAATGTATGGTTATCGACATCTACATGAAAACGGATGACAGCATCGTTTTTGTTTAATGCCACCTTCGCTGTGATCGGAAGTGAAGTCGCAGCCGATTGCTGAGAGCGCGCCTCTAGGTCATAAGGGACAGTGAGCTGAAGCTTGATGGTCAGCTCCTCTTGCAGACCGCTTTTAGACACTGAGATGTCCGCTGATGAAAGATCTTTTGATGACACATACAGATCCTCACGCGGTGGTGAATAGTTGTAAGAATCCCCATCGTCTCCGTTGTCTTCAAAGATCATTTGCTCAGAGAAGGTCTTGCCTGTTTGTTTGTCTGTGATGTCCAGTGATCCGTTGTCATTTGCCGCAATGCGGTAATGCTTATTTTCGATCACGCGTCCTTCTGTTTGTTCCCACGCAGATTCGCTTGATTCATCGAAGACCATGCTCACTTGTGTATAGCCTACTGACGGTAAGTCGATGGCTTCAATTAGCAGCACGGCTTTCCATACTTGCTTTGGCATGTACACTTCTTTACTTGGGTTAAGAGAAATTTGCTGTGCCAGCACATAATCTGTGACATCGGTTTTGCTTTTCACTGTGTACTGAAGCGTTCGTCCATTTGCATCCATTAGCGTAAATGGACGTTCCGTGATAAAGGTCTCGACTTCAATGACTTCAGAACGCTTTGAAGGCAGTGTATTGAACAACGTGAACGTGATTTCCTGCTCTGTTTGCAGTCGAATAGTGATGAGACGCATGTGCAAGTCTACAAGATTCTCAGCGATTTCCTTTGCCTGCTTGTAGCGGAAGAAGACATCTTGGTTTGTCGTGTCACTATTACAGCCGCCAATGCTGTCATGCGCTGCATTTTCAAACATAAGGTACCAAATATCGCGAACCGTATCATGCGGATAGTCGTGTCCAAGCGAATAGCTGATCGTTAGGATAGGCTCCATCACATTCACGAGATAGTTTTCGATTTGATTGTTTAAGATTTTTAAATCCGCTCGTGTTGAAAAGATCGATTTGTGAATCCGCATATGCTTCGCGTGAATAAGCTCTCCTTGTAACGTCTCAAAAGATGTCCGCTCTTTTTTCACGGCTGCAATATAATCTTCTAAACTACTGATTTGATAGTGATGCTCGTCAAGCTCATTGGCTTTTTCTAATAAGTCAGGCAGGTTTTTACGGATCGGTGCTTGGTCAAAACCGTTCGGGAAATAGACATTCTTTGTGGTGGCCTTTGCTTGCAGCGCACCAATTTTTTCAGATAAAAAGGCTTGTAAGTCCTCATCCTTCTCAGGAATATTCCCGCCGTAGTAGTAGCCAAATGGCAGGTTCACAGCAAAGACTTCACTGCCGTCAGCGCCGCGCCAATTGAATTCAGTATGATTCGTCATATGGTCAGAAACGCCACGCCAAAATGCTGTATCGACAATGCCGAAGCCGCGATAAATTTGAGGCATTTGTGCCGATTGACCGAAGGAATCAGGGACATAGCCGACTTTCATCACGTGGCCGAACTGCTGACAGCGTTCAATCCCATATTGCAGGTTACGCACAATCGATTCACCTGAAATGACGAGCTGGTCGGTTTGGGTATACCATGGGCCGATGATGAGACGTTTCGCTGTGACGAGCTTCTTGATTCGATTCTCATCCTCTGGACGCCATTTTAAATAATCATCTAATAAGGAAGCCTGGGCATCGAGCATGAAGTAATGGAACCTTTCATCTGTTTCAAGGGTATCTAAAATGTCCATTACGCTTTTCATTAAGTAGATACGGGAGCGGGAGGTGGTGAAATACCATTCCCGGTCCCAGTGAGTATGTGGAATCACATGTACATTGACAGTCATTGATCAACGACACCTTTCTTCGTTCAAATTATCCTTCTAGCACAAGGTCAAAATCGTCTTCTTCTTTCTGCTTCAGATCATGTTCCGGCGTTTTTGGCTCTTTTTTCTCAGAGAAATTCACAAGCAGGTTGGCGCCAATACCGATGACGAGTGCGCCAGTAAGGGCTCCGATTAAATAAGTCCACCAGTTTCCGACTGAGAAGAAGCCGTATAGCCCGCCAATTGGCGGCATGATGTCATGAACTCCTAATAATGCAGCGACCCCGCTTCCAATAGCACATGCGACAACATTGAGCGGAATCAATTTCAAAGGATTGACGAGGGTAAAAGGGATCGCCCCTTCCGTAATACCGATAATGCCCATAACAAGTCCGCCTCGTCCGGCTTCTCTAAAGGTTGGAGAGAAGTTGCGTTTTCGAATCAATGTCGCAAGCCCGTATCCAAGCGGTGGAATGACAATCGCAATATTGACAAGAATGGCAGGGAGGTAGACGCCTGATAGGAAGAGCGCGTTACCAGCCATCCACGCTGATTTATTCACCGGTCCGCCAAGATCGAAGCCAATCATCGCACCTAAAATGAGAGCGAGCGCGAGTGTGCTTGTTCCATCAGCGACCATGCCTTTAATCCATTCAATTAATGCCGTGTTCAAAGCGCCTAATGGTCCGCCTAGAAGAACTGACATAAGAAGTCCGGTTAAGCCAACGGTAATCAGCGGCAGGATGAGCAGAGGGACGAGCCCAGCTGCAGAGCCTTGAATTTGAATTTTTCTTTTCACAAAAAGAGCAACATATCCTGCGAAGAAGCCTGCAATGACGGCACCTATAAATCCGGCATTTGTTGAGCTGGCAAGAGCACCGCCGATAAAACCAGCCGCAAGACCTGATTTATCTGCAATGGAATAGGCGATAAATCCAGCGAGCAGGACGTTCATTAAGCCAATGCCTGTCCAGCCAACCTGCTCCATTAAATAGGCACCGTGCAATATGCCGCCAGCATCCTTATAGGTGTTTAAATCTGAAACACCAAACCCTAACCCGACCAATTTTGCTAAACCAACGATAAGTGAAGCACCGATGATTACAGGAAGAATATAAGAAATACCGGTCATGAGATGGCCTTCAATGACTTTTAATTTTGCTTTCATTTTCTTTGCTCCTTTCTATATGGCATTGCTCATGTTTATTGAGATTCAGACTTTTTCTTTTCTACAAGTGCTACGGCTTTGGTGATAATTTGTTCAGCATTTTTTAAGGCACGTCCGATTTCGACACGTACAGTGGGAATGCCTGAGAAGCGTTCTGCATCGTTGATATGCTGATTTGAGGCAATGATGCAGAGGTCTGCCTGCTTTGCTTCCTCTGCTGTAATGCCGTTCACCTGTCCCATAATCCCTTGCTGTTCGATTTTGATCTCGTGTCCGAGTTGTTTACCTGCATTTTCTAATGCTTTTGCTGCCATTGGTGTATGAGCTAACCCTGCTGGACATGAAGTGACACCGACAATTTTCATTGTGTAATCCCCTCTTTCAATTGTTGTTCAATGACTTCGTAATAGTAATCAGCTGTTTGACCAGGTTGAATCTTTTCGATAAAAGCAGGTTCCATTAGGCTTGTCGCAATACCTGACAGTAGTTTCAGATGTGTGACATTTGCTTCTTCTAGTGGAACGAGCAGTGTAAATAAATAGCTTGTGGGCAAATCATCAAAGCTTCCCCATTCAATGGGTTGTTCAAGTTCTAAAAAAAGAAGTGAAGCCGTTTGTACAGCGGAGCTTTTTGTATGTGGAATGGCGAAGCCTTGTTGAAGTCCTGTTGAGACTTCGTCTTCGCGTGTCAACAAATCTGCTAATAGCCCCGGCTGATCGTTTGTAATCTGAAGGTCTTCAGCTTTCTCGGAAATGTATTGTAAAATCTCATTCTTTGATCGTCCGTTTACTTGTGTGAAAACATGATCTTTTTGGAACAAGCTGATCCCTTCTCTCTTGTTTGTTAAGCGCTTACAAGTTGATTGTAATGTACTTTTCAGCATGGTTAAATAGCATCATTTTCCGTTTGAAATGGCAAAAAGTTTATGAAGCTACCCGTCTTGCTGACTGAATATCTCAAATCCTAGCTTAAAACGAGTTTAATTATATAAAAAACAGATTCTACTAAATGTATTTCTGTGATATTCTTCCAAGGTATCATAAAAGATAAGGGGGTCTTTTCATGTTCAAAAAGCAGGTCAAATCCTGTGTGGTCGTACTCATGGCCATCATTCTATGTATGGCAGCATTACCTGGATACGAGGCAGCAGCTGCCAGTCATGGAACAAGTGTCAATGAAGCCATTGGGTTAAAAAATGGTGAAGTCATCTCAGGTACATTACAGAATGAAAAGGAAGAGTCATGGTATCAAATCACGCCATCTGCACAAGAAGTGGCAAAACATACACATATGCAAATTTCTGTGAAAAGTAAACAAGTGCTGTCCGTATCGGTCTATCCAAGTAAGGACAGAGCGATGAAGGATGACACCTATTCAAGGTATCGCGTGGACACAGCAAGCGGAGAGACAGAGATCAACTTCCCGCACGCATGGTCAGGTCCCTATTATGTCAAAGTGCTCTATTTAGGGTCGGAGGAAGACAGCCGTGATGAGGAAGAGGATGCAGCATATACAATCGGATATAAAGGAGCTAATCTTCCGCCTTCTGAACCCGTTTTCCCTGAAGAAGATGAGCCTGAAATCATCATTATTGAGAAAAAGTACGGGCGTGAAATTCTTCAATCGATTCGTACAATCGAAGATAAACGATTCAATGAAACAGCAGAAGGTCGGAAGCTTTCGCGTCTGCTCCAAAAAACAAAACCGTTTCTCAAATCGAAGCTCATCAAACATCAAAAAGAGCAGCAAAAGGTATACAACCATCTGCTCACATTAAAAACACTGCTAAGTAACGTAGAGAAAAATGGTGCATTTAGCGGTCATATCGTAACAGAAAAAGAACAGCAGGCGATCCGCTCCCTTTTTGATATGCTCAAAGAAGCAAGTCCAGCTTATTTAAAAAAGGAATTAGAAGCTGTCAGTCAAAAAATTGGCATTGATCAGCTTGAAGGAAAATCAGCTGGTTATGTATTAGAGAAACAAAAGCTTGTAAAAGAAGAGAAGGTTAAAACGAATAAGATCATTTTTAAATTAAAGGATGGTCAAACACTTCAATCTGCGAAAAAGAAGATGAAAAGCTACGGTATCCAAGAAAACCGTGTGACATCACAGTCAGTCAGTCCTTTATTCAAAGGCATGTATGTCTATGATGTACCAGCAGGGCAAGAATCAGCTGGAAAGACACTAAAAGCAGGCAAAGCGGCGATCAAGAGCACGGCAAGAAAGCTTTCCAGCATGCCGAATGTTGAATTTGCAGAGCCTGTTCAAACCTATCGTGCGCTAAGCAACGACGCGCAGTATGGTTATCAGTGGCCGTTGAAAAACAGTGCGCAAAACAGTGGAAAAAAAGGCGCTGACGTCAAATTTGAACAAATGAATACACTAATTGGCACAAGCAAAATGAAGCAAACATTAATTGCTGTTGTGGATACAGGTGTAGACAGCCGTTTGACAGATTTAAGCGGGACTGTTCGTACAGACTTAGGTGCGAATCTCATTGGGCGAAACAAAGATGCGATTGATGACAATGGACACGGTACGCATGTGGCAGGCATCATTGCCGCAAAATCCGATAACCATTACTCAATGGCAGGTCTCAACCAACATACGGGTATCATTCCAGTGAAGGTGCTGGATGCTTATGGATTTGGAGATACAGAGCATATTGCACTTGGCATCAAGCATGCAGTGGACAAAGGCGCAAAGGTGATCAACATGAGCCTTGGCGGCTACTACAGCAGAGTGATTGAATATGCAATGAATTATGCTGCACAAAGAAATGTACTAGTCGTCGTGGCAAGTGGAAATGATGGCGTACCAGAAATGGGCTACCCTGCGACGTCAAAATACGCAATGGCGGTTGGCGCAAGCAACCGTATGGATATTGCCGCTGAGTTCTCAAGTTATGGCAAAGGACTGAGCATGTCAGCACCAGGTTCTGATATTCCGAGCTTAATGCCTGATGGGAACGTCTCATACCTTAGCGGGACATCAATGGCGACACCATATGTGGCAGCAGCAGCAGGATTACTGCTTTCTAAAAATCCATCCTTGAAGCCAAATCAAGTGAGAAATCTTTTGCAAAATACAGCAGATGATATCTCATTTAAATCTATTGATGGAAAAGACGACGTTTTCTATGATGAAAACGATGAACCAATTGTTGATCCAAAAATTCCAGGTGTCGATTGGATGACAGGACACGGCAGACTGAATGCATTTGCTGCATTAAGTGCTGTCGAATTGAATGCATCTGTGAGCAAAGTGGAGGATCAGCATCAAAAGGTGACAGGTAAAGCAAAAGCTGGCGCTGCTATAACTGTGTATAGAGGAAAAACCCTGCTTGGAAAAGGCATAGCAGGCAAAAAAGGAACCTTTAGTGTGAAGATTAAACATCAGAACAAAAACAAGGTCCTTCACATTAAAATTTCAAAAGGAAAGGCCTCTACGACGCTCAAAACCGTCGTGAAAAAAGGCAAAGCACCAGCTAAGCCGAAAGTGAGCAAAGTAACAGTCAAAAGTAAAGCGGTCAAAGGGACTGCGGGTGCGGGCTTGACCATTAAAGTGAAAAACAAATCAAAGAAAGTCATCAAAACAGTCAAAACCAATAGCAAGGGCACATTTACTGCCCAAATAAAACCACAAAAAGCCAAAACGGTTTTGTATGTGACTGCTTCAGATGTGAGAAAAAGAGAAAGCAAAGCAGTAAAAGTGGTTGTGAAAAAATAAAAGAAGAACTTCCCTTTCTAAAAAAGGGAAGTTCTTTTGTTTTATACTGGAAAAATACCAATTCCTGTCGATAGTAATATAGTAGGAAATAAAAGGAGGATTTATCGATGAAAAAAATCATGTTTGCTTTCTTTCTATCATTGCTTCTCGTATTCCCAAGCTTTGCACATGCTGAAGAAACAGGTGCAGTACCAGCATCCGTACAAGTAACAAGTGTCACAGCAGCCGATAGTGGTATAGTGAATTACGGCTATGGCAGTAAATATCGCGTGGGTTCTTATTATCCAGCTACGTTTAAAGGGACACTAAAAGATGCAAGCGGAAACCTCATGCCTAATCAGCCGATCCAGCTTTATTTTGAAGCAGCAATCAAATCATATGCTCAAACAGCGACAGGCACAACAGATGAGAATGGACAGTTTTCACTCACGTTTCAAGTTCCTGCAGGTGCAGGCTACCAATCATACAATAATGCAGGCTGGTCTACACATTACTACGATATCGTTCCAGTGACGTTCACGTCAAACGACATCAAACTATCTTCAAATGTCACAAGCGTGTACCATTTGGCGTATACATCACGTTACTAATCTCATAAAAAAGAATGTCAACAATCTGAAACTTCCCTTTCTAAAAAAAGGGAAGTTTTTTGTTTTTTACTGGAAAAATACCAATTTATGCCGATGGTAATATTGTAGGAAAAAAAAGGAGGATTTATCGATGAAAAAAATGTTGTTTGCTTTCGTTTTATCATTGCTTCTCGTATTCCCAACCTTTGCACATGCAGAGGAAACAGGAGCAGCACCAGCATCTGTACAAGTAACAAGTGTCACAGCAAAAAATGGTGGAATGGCCGATTACGGTTATGGCAGTAAATATCGAGTGGGTCCGCGTTATCCAGCTACGTTTAAAGGAACGTTGAAGGATAAAAATGGTAAATTGATGGCTAATCAGCCAATCCAGCTTTATTTTGAAACAGAGATCAAGTCATTGGCTCAAACAGCGACAGGCACAACAGACGAGAATGGACAATTTTCACTAACGATTCAAGTTCCTTCAGCTGCAGGCTACGATTATTTTGATAATGGCAGGTTTAAACATTATTTTGATGTCGCTCTAATCACGTTCACTTCAAACGACATCAAGCTATCTTCAAATGTCTCAAGTGTGTACCATTTGGCATATTCAATCAATTCTTAACTAATCTGCTGGATGAGATGACTTAGCGAAAACCCTGTCGTTTTCATAGAAAAAAGGATGTCATCAGGTGACATCCTTTTCTTTTTGTTAGCAAACCTGCTGGGCGGCAACCGAAAGAGTCGATAAACAAACACTCATCAGCCGTTACTCCCAGATTCGATCGAGCGTTTAACTTTTAATCTTAAGCTTTGATGGATAAGAACTTTTACACTTGAACTTTGATCCTTGAATGTTCAGCTTTGAGCTTTTATCAAGGATCATCCTAAGATGATCATCAGATGAGGAGGGAATGACCTTTCCCTCGGAGGTGTTTAGTTCTATCGATTTTCGGCTCACTAACAAAATCAATTAATCGATCTGTATTTTCGTCAGTGTATTGCTTTCAGACAAGGAAAAATCAACTTCCATTTGGAAATCTTCAATTTCTTTCGAAAGCTGTTCAATTTTTACTCGAAGGCGAAGCGGATCGATGATCACTGCCTCATTTTCAGCTAGAAAAGACTTCACGATCTCTTGGTTGGCAGCCGCTTGCGTCTTTCCATCTTTCCCAAACAAGGTTTCTAAATGCTGATCAAGTCTCCTTTTCACATCTTCATTCGTTTGTTCTGCTTTGTCGACCAGCTCTTTGTACACTTGTTTCATTTTCCGTAAATAACGAATATCGTAGTCTATCGTTACGTTCAATCGCCTCTGCCACCGTCATACGGACACCTGCCACATCAATCATTGTGGTTGCATTTGATACAACGATGGCTGATTTGATGGCATTCCGGCGTTTGATTAAAGCTTGAATCGATTGATCATCAGCCTTCGCCTTTTTTTCAACTTCTTCTTGATTCTGAAATCCGTGCTGTATATGTTTCCCGATCATCAATCCACCAAGTACGGCGTCATCAACGGTTCGGTTGATCCTTTTATCTAACATTTTCAGTTCACTTAATGCTCTTGTAATGGTCATTTCCATATTCACGACAACTCCCTTGGTTCATCCTGAAAATCATAGATTCCTATCATATACCAAAGTGTGCTTCTTTTACTAGTGATATCCTTTTCTGTCAGCAGCTTTATATAGAAAAAACCTGATGTTTATACACCAGGTTTTTCTCGTTTTTTCTGAATCCAAGCTGTCATGTAATACGCAGCATAGCAGAGCGCAATGAAAGGAATGCCGCAGATGAGGGCAATCCGCTGATTTGGATCAAAGGCAATGCCGATGACAGATGCTAGACATAGGAGGAAGGCAGCAATCGGAACCACTGGATAGAGCGGGGTTCGAAATGATAAATCTTGAAGCTGTCCGCCTTCCTGTAAAAATCTTTTCCGAAACATCAACTGTGAGGCAGCAATTCCCATCCATACGACCACAACAGCCAGTCCAGAGATTGACACAAGAACAAGATATACCGTTTCTGGTGCGATCACACTCGATAGCAATGAAAGAATACCACCGATCATACTTAAAATGAGTGCATTCAAAGGAATTCCTTTTGATGTCAGCTTCGCCAGTTTTTTAGGAAGTGTCCGTTCTTCAGAAAGCGACCAAAGCATACGAGATGACGCGTATAATCCTGAGTTTGCGGCAGATAAGATCGCGGTCAGGATGACAAAATTCATGAAATCTGCAGCATAAGGAATTCCGATACGATCAAATACCACGACAAATGGGCTTTTGATCACCCCGGCTTCTTCTACTGGAATCAAGCCAGCCAAAACAACGATCGTTCCAACGAAAAACAGGACGAGACGCAGGACGGTTGTGCGAATGGCTCTTGGGATGGTCTCGTCAGGATTGACGCTTTCACCCGCAGCAATCCCAATCAACTCCGTCCCTGAAAAAGCAAAATTGACAGCAAGCATCGTCATTAAAATCGGTAAAAAGCCGTTTGGGAAAAGTCCGCCTTCGCCAGTGAAATTAGAAAAGAACGGAGCGGCCTCACCGCCCTTTAATGGAATCAAACCAAACATTGCAGCTCCGCCAAGAATAATAAAGAGAATAATAGCCATCACTTTAATACTGGAAAACCAAAACTCTGATTCTGCAAAAAATTTGACTGTAAATGCATTCAGTAAAAAGATGAGAAGAGCAAAAACACCACTCCACATCCAAACCGAAGTGTCTGGAAACCAGCGCTGCATTAATAATCCTGCCGCTGTAAATTCCGAACCGAGTGCCACTGTCCATGTCAGCCAGTATAGCCAAGCGACCGTATAGCCTGTACCAGGTCCAATGTATTTTGTTGCGTACGTATGAAAAGCCCCTGTGACCGGCATAGCGACAGACAGCTCACCTAAACAAAGCATCACGAGGTAGACAATTAATGCCCCCACAAGATAGGCAAGAATGGTTCCCGCAGGTCCGGCCTGATTGATGGTATACCCAGAGCTTAAAAAGAGCCCTGTCCCAATGACGCCGCCTAGAGAAAGCATGAACAGGTGCCGGCTCGTCATTTTTCGTTGATATTGTTGTGACTGATCTTTTGCTTGTTCCATGTCTTCCCGCCCTTTTGCTTAGAAGTATGTGTAATGAATCATGATGTGGTTCGTTTTAAGATGTCATTGATATCTTCTGGAGTCGTGCGGCAGCAGCCGCCGATGATATGCGCGCCGTCTTTGTACCACTGATACGCACATTCGCCAAAAGTAAGATGTGACGTATCACCGCTCCAAACCTTTTCTTCAGGATCATATACTTCACCTGAGTTTGGATACACCACAATCGGTTTGCTTGTTCCTTTTTTCATTTCTTGAATGAGAGAAGTGATAAATTGCGGCGGCGTACAGTTCACGCCGACAGCAGCAATTTGTTCATAAGGTTCAAGTGCCTGTACACATTCCCGTATGGAGTCACCTTCACTAATGTGCAGGCCATCCTTTGCGCTGAATGTGATCCAAGCTGATACCCCGCTGAATTCATCCCGCAGCAGCTTTGCGATGGCTGTTGCTTCAATCAAACAAGGAATCGTTTCACATGCAAGGATATCTGCTCCCGCTTCTACTAATGCCTGAATTCTTGGTCTGTGAAAATCAATGAGAGCCTGCTCAGAGAGTCCGTAATTTCCCTTATATTCTGAACCATCAGACAAATAAGCGCCGAATGGCCCCACAGATCCAGCGACAAATGGTTTTGTCCGCCCTTCACGACGCGCTTCATCCTGCCAAAAAAGATCGCGTGCCTCTTTCGCTAAAGTGACAGATCGTTTCATGAGTTCAAGCGCTTCTTCTTTTGTATAGCCTTTTTCAGCAAAGCCTTCAATCGTTGTTTGGTAGCTGGCGGTTGTGGCGCAGTCAGCACCTGATTGGAAGTAGTCCAAGTGTACTTGCTGAATCAATTGTGGCTGTTCAATAAGTATTTTGGCTGACCATAAACTGTCATTTAAGTTACAGCCCTTTCGTTCAAGCTCTGTTGCTAATGCACCGTCTAAAATCAAAGGTGCGTGAGCCTGTAAACGGCTTTGAATAGGATTCATCGGAATCAAACAGCCTCCTTTTTAGATCGGATTTGATGGGTATGATATGAGGCAGTAGTTTAAATGACTAAAGCGTTTTTGTCAAGGAGAGGAAAAAGCATATTAGGGCGCGAAAACCCTGAAAACATGCGGGTTTTGATGCATAAAAATGCAGTCAAAATAATAGAAAACCAAGTCATTGACAGCCTCTAAAAAGAGATATATATTATGGAAAGATTGATTTCAGAAAGCTTCATCAAAAGGCGCCGTCTTTTGATTTTTATGTTGTCCAACGACTGTCTTCTTTCGTGCAGAAAGAGGGTTTTTTATATGCTTAAAAAAGGAGGAAAGAAGAATTGAAAAAATGTGTAAAAGATATAACGATGATTTTAGTTGGTTCTTTTTTATTTGCCGCAGCAGTGAACATGTTTGTCATTCCGCTTGAATTTGGTGAAGGCGGCGTAACGGGGCTGTCCATCATTTTTTATTATTTGTTTGAGATTGCACCGTGGCTGACGAACCTTGTGTTGAATGCGATCTTATTACTTGTGGGATATAAATACTTGGACAAGAAGACCACGATTTATACGGTGGTTGCCGTCGCAAGTAACTCTCTATTTTTACACTTGACCACAACATGGGTCGTGAATGTTCATGAATTGATCATTGGAGCAATTTTTGCAGGAATTATCATCGGTATCGGGATTGGTCTAGTGCTAAGAGCAGGCGGAACAACGGCGGGCTCTGCCATTCTCGGAAGAATTGCCAACAAGTATTTAGACTGGAACGTGAGCTATGCCATCTTGTTCTTTGATCTGATCGTTGTATTTGCTTCCTACTTTATTATTGGTGCGGAAAAATTAATGTTTACCATTGTGATGCTGTATGTGGCGACAAAGGTGATGGACTTCGTGATAGAAGGACTTAACACGAAAAAGGCAGTGACGATTATTTCTTCATGCAAAGATGATATTGCGGAAGAAATCAATCACACCCTGGACCGAGGCGTAACAATTTTAAACGGACGCGGACATTATTCAAAGGAATCGAAGGAAATTCTTTACGCAGTCATTCAAAAGCAAGAGCTCATGCGCCTCAAGAAAATTATTAAGAAAATTGATCGAGACGCATTTGTTGTTGTCCATGACGTGCGCGATGTGTTCGGAGAAGGATTTGTAAATATATAAAAATGAAAATAAGACAAAGAGCTAAAAGACCCGAAAAAGGGTCTTTTTTTATTCTCTATACCTCTTGTCACACAATACTATGTAATGTATAGTATAAAGAGTTAGGAGTTGTAAACATGAATGCACAATTAAAAAAAGGATTACTGGAGTTTTGTGTACTGGCGGTATTAAAGAAAGGCGATTCCTATGGTTATCAAATCATTAAAGATATGTCCCGTTGTATTGAGATTTCAGAATCGACATTGTATCCGATTTTAAAGCGTTTAGAGCAAAACAATTATGTGGAGACCTATTCCCAGGAACATAACAGTCGATTAAGAAAATACTACCGCATGACAGAAAGCGGGCGGGAGCATATGGCGCAGTTTTTAGAGGAATGGGATCAGGTGATGGCGATTTACGACTTTATTTCTGGAGGACAGGGCAATGAATAAAAAAGAATTTTTAAGCAGCCTAAAGAAGCATCTGCATCTTCTAGGCGACAAAGATAGTGATCGGTTTATCGAATACTACGATGAAATAATTGAGGATTATCAGGAAGATGGCTACAGTGAACAGGAAGCGGTTCAACAAGTCGGGCAGCCTGCTATGATCGCTGAAGGAATTATGAAGGAACAAGGAATAAAAACCGTTCAGGTGCCGACGTTTGGAGAAAAAGCCACAAGACTCTCCATTCTCATTTTAGGCTTTCCGTTATGGGGCAGTATTCTAGCAACAGTCTTCCTGTTGATTCTTTCTGTGTATATGGTGATTTGGTGTATTCCACTCGTGACAGGTACAGTGACGCTGGTTGGTCTGCTCGGAGGTTTTTGGAGCATCATTGGTTCTCCATTTATCTTTCAGGACGGTTTGCATGTGGTGGTGACGCAGATTGGCGTTGGTATTTTTCTGTTAGGTGCCGGATTATTAAGCGGCATAGCCACGGCGTATTTGACAAAGCTATTTGTGCAAATAACTATTCAAACCACTAAGGCATTCATGGGAATGTTTAAAAAGAAGGTCGTGAGAGTATGAACGTGAACGATTTAAAAAAGCAAGTCATCAAATGGGGAATCATCTTCACCGTTGCCGGAGGAATTGTCATGGCAATTGGTTTTGGCATATCAGGCTTTGATCTAGATGCATATCACAACGATGACCAGAACAACGTGTTCCGCACCATCAATTGGAGTAAGCCATAATAAATGAAAAAAGACAAAGAGCTAAATCAAGATCATTTTAGCCCTTTGTCAACAGTCTGAAACCCGCTTATGCGGGTCTTTTTTTCGCTCGGGCCACAAAGAAGAAATAACAGCAAAGTGCGCCTAGATCACAAAGCATAATGATCAGACCCATTGGAAAGGCTGTTTGGCTTCCGGCTAGTCCGACAAGAGGTGTCATGCAAGCGCCTAGCAGCATTTGCGCCACACCGATCAGTGCAGCAGCACTTCCTGCATGTGCCCCGTGATGCTGCATCGCAAGAGACGGTGCAGAGGTGCCGACAATTCCAACGCTTGATACCACAAAAAACAGCGGAATGAGAATACCGTACAATCCTGCATCAATCGAGATCATGAAAAATAAAGTCACTCCCCCTAACGCAGCTGTCAGCAATCCAATGCGAAGGACTTTCTCTTCACCGATTTTCGCAGCGACTCGGGCAAATACTTGTCCAGCCGTGATGATTCCAAGACTATTTACCGCAAATGCTGCACTAAAGCCTTGTGGAGAAAGGTTAAAAATATCCTGGAGCACAAACGGTGAACCTGAAATATACGCAAACATCGCTGCGAATACAAGACCTTGTGAGAGTGCATATCCAACAAAGAGACGATCACTGGCTAAAATTTTCATCGCGCCTGCAATCTGTTGAAAGCCCCCGGTCTGTCTACGCTCCGCAGGTAAGCTTTCTTGCAGTGAAAAGATGGATCTCAGCAGCATCAATGCCCCGAGAATTCCGAGTAGGACAAATACACCCTGCCATGTCGTGAAGCGTAAAATTTGTCCGCCCGCAATAGGTGCTGCTGCCGGAGCCACCCCGTTGACTAACATCAGCAGTGCAAAGAATTTCGTCATTTCTGATCCTTCATAATGATCTCGCACGATAGCTCGTGCAATCACAATGCCTGCTGAACCAGCAAGTCCTTGAATCAATCTAAGAAGAATGAACATCCAAATCGATGTGACCACTGTACAAAGAAGTGATGCCGCTATAAAGATAATCAAGCCAATCATCAGCGGTTTTCTTCTGCCGATCGTATCGCTGATCGGGCCTGCAATCAGCTGGCCAAGCGCCAGTCCAATGAGACAAGCCATGAGACTTAATTGGGACAGCGCCGTACTTGCCTCAAAATCACGAGCAATATGAGGCAATGCAGGTAAATACATATCCATTGCCAGCGGAGCAAGGGCTGTTAAAGATCCAAGCAATGCGGCAAGGAGAAATCGATTTTTTTTCGATTCTTGGGGATAAGATAAAGAACTCATATGATGACAACACTCCTCGTATACTTCCTCAACACAGCATAATGAATCGAGCGTTCCTTTTCAATGAAAAATTTTCAAAGATGTTTCCGTGCAAAATGATTGATCTTTCGAATGAGACTCTTTACATTGAATGAGTAGAGAAAAGAGTAAGGCTATCACATGCAGTGATTGCATGATACGTATATCCACTAATAGAGAGCAGGAGGTGCTGACATGAAGCAGCAAGAGCTAATCATTCGTCAAGCAGTCAAAGAAGATCATGAGGCCATCAGGAGCGTGCTGATCAAATCCTATGCACAGTATGCGCCTCAATTTACAGAGGAAGGCTGGCAAGATTATTCTGCCGCGCTTGCAGCAGCTGTAGATAATCCGAACATGGAGCTGATGCTGGTGGCGGAGCTTGATGGCAAGGTTGTGGGGACGCTTCAAATGTTCCGTTCATCAGAGCAAGCATATGACAATCCAGAAATGGGCATTACATCAGCCATCGTCCGGTTTTTAGGAGTAGATCCCGATGTGAGGGGAAAAGGAATTGCAGAGTCCTTGCTGCGTAAAAGTATTGAACTAACGCAATCATGGGGCGAAAATGTCCTGTATCTGCATACATCTGATAAAATGCAGGCCGCCATTCGCCTATATGAAAGAATGGGCTTTGAGCGTGCGCTTGATAAAGATTTTGTGAGCTCGAGTGGGACGCATGTCAAGAGCTATCAATATGTGATCAAGAAAGAACAGCCAGCAGGTTCATAATATAACGTGCAGCAAAAGGAAGAGCTTACGTCCATGGGCAGCTCTTCCTTTTTTCAATTTACGCCCATAGTGCCAGCGCCCAATATGATACCCCCCATGAGATGAAACCGAACATGACAAAGAATTTTAACATGCGCTCATAAGGAGACAGCTTTCGTTCTCTCTTCGTTTTCACTAGCTGCCAATAAAGGGCAAAGCCGCAAATCATGAGGATAATTTGTCCAAGCCGTGTAAAGTTTTCAAGAATCGTGATTCCGTTCATTTCTTTTCACCTCATTATTCATCTTCCAGAAGTAAAAGCGCAATCCTTTATTTCTTCAAAAAAAATCGGTGTATACTAGAAAGAAACGAGTGTTAGAGGGAGTTGTGCATATTGTTTTCGCTGCATGCGGATCGTTGGGATGAAGTCATCGAGAGAAAAATCAAATACGATCAAAAAGTTGTGGAACATACCTGTCAGCTGTTAGACGCACAGAAGCAGCAGGCTGTGCTGTTTCACAAGATTGAAGACCCGTTTACGATGAGGGCAGGTGATGGTGCTCTGACCATTCCAAAAGGGAGCTATACGACCGCTTATTATTGGAAGGATCGTCCTTACAACATATATTTCTGGAGAGATGATCAAGGGAAGGAACTAGGGTCTTATCTTAATATGGTGGGAGACACTCAATTCAACGGCCAGCTGGTCATGTTTGAAGACCTCATTATTGATCTCCTCGTTCTTCCGAATGGTGATGTCTTTGTGCTGGATGAAGATGAATTGCCGGAGAGTTTAGCGGATTTTGAACATGGTTCGGTGCAACGGGCATTAAAGGGCGTGATGGCTTCGTTAGAAAGCATTCTCGATCAAGTGAGGGCAGATGCCGAAGGAAAATATCATCACAGTTTGTTTGAGCCGATGTTGAAATAGAAAAAACGATTCCTCGCTGAAAGGAATCGTTTTTTTTTGTTAAACCTTAATACGGTTTAATCGTTTTTGTAAATTGGTTTTTGTTTTGGAGGCTTTTAGCTGTTTGACAGCGCTTTGGGCCGCTGCTTTTGTTTTCTTTGTTCGTTTCGCTTCCGCTTTTTTGACCTTTTGTTTAGCGTCTGTCACTTTCTTTTGATAAGCGACTTGTTTTTTGACTTTGTCGAGCCGGTTTTGCAGGCTTGTTTTTTCTTTGCCTTTGTTTAGTTTTTTGATGGCCGTTTGAGCACTTTTAATAGCGCCCTGTGTTTTGTTTTTTTCGGCTGTTTTGACCTTTGCACGTGCCGAGCGGATATCAATGGCTGCTTGGACTTTCTTCACCCGTTCTGTGAGTGCTGTTTTTTGTTTGCTTGCAGTGAGCCGGCCAATTCTTGTTTTGGCTTGATTGACATCTTCCTGCTTTTTAGATGTTTCGGCTTTTTTAACAGCACTGGCAGCAGCCTTTAAAAAGGAGGATTGCGGCACATATTGCACGCGGCCATAGCCGAATTGTGGATCCCTCCCTTTTGCACCAAGATCCACTGTATAGCTGCGCAATAAAGTGCGAAGCTGTGCATTTGTTTTCTTCGGATGAAGCTGCTTTAACAGTGCCAGCATTCCTGTGACATGCGGTGCAGCTTGTGATGTACCCGTTGCATACCAATATTCATTTTTTAAATAAGTGCTGATGACGTTCTGGCCAGGGGCAGAAAATTCAATCCCTTTCCCTGTATTCGAGATAGACGCGAGTTTGTCTTTGTCAGTCGTTGCAGATACGGCAATGACGCTATTGTAAGCGGCAGGGTAGCTAATATGATTCTTTTTCCCATCATTTCCGCTTGCAGCGACTACAAGTAGTCCTTTTTTATAGGCTTCATCCACTGCTGAACGCAAGATGGGGATATTGTCTTCAAAGCCTAAACTTAAATTAATAATGTCCATCTTGTTGGTAATCGCCCAATCGATGCCTCGAAGCAGACTATATAGATCGCCTTCTCCCGTTTTATCTAACACTTTCACAGCATACAGCTTCACACCAGAAGCGACGCCAACTGTTCCATAATCGTTATTAAGCGCACCAATCGTGCCGGCGACATGTGTGCCATGTCCTTCATCATCTTTATAAGAGGATGTGTAGTTCACGAATGATTTACCGCCGGCTACCTTTAAATCCTCGTGTGAGAAAATGCCAGTATCTAAAACGGCTACTTTTACATTTTTACCAGTGACGCCTTCTTTTATTGCTTGTTTTATATTGAGTTTTTGCAGGTTGTAAGATTTTTGTACCAATGCATCCTGATTAGTAGCAGCGGCTGTTTTCTTCACAGTAGAAGCTGCGAGTTTAACCTTTACGTTTTTTGAGACGTAAGCGATGTTTGGGTCTTTTTTGAGTGAGGTGACCGCTTGTTCATCTGCTGTCACAGCGACCGCGGGAAGATGTATGTACTGTGCGTTCACTTTCTCACTTTCCTCAATAGCTGTTTGTTTCCCTTTTTGATTTTTATAGACGATGATAACATCTGTTTCTTTTGACGGTGCAGCTGCCTGCGAATGGAAGGGCAAAGCAGTTGTCAGCGCAAGAAGAAACGCGATGACGATCAATATTTTCCTTTTCAAGGCGTGGCTCCTCTCATCCGATGATCTCGGTCTTTTTTTCTCTATTATATCGGAGAAAGCAGAGGGATGGGATAGTAGAATTGTCGTCTTGTTGAGAAAGTTATTTTTACTAGTAATCTGAAATTGAAATTCATAGAATTCTAGTAGACAATAGAGACATCAAGATAAGAGAAAGAAGGACATGCTGATGAACGTAAAAGAGTATATGACGTATGATGCGACTGGCTTAGCAGCACTTGTGCGGAATAGGCAGGTAACGCCCGAGGAGCTTATGCAGGCTGCATTTAATAGATTGAATGAGGTCAATCCAGAACTAAACGCTGTGATACAGACGAGACAAGATCAAGTTTTAAAAGATATCAAGGAGTTACATGAGTATCAGCCATTTGCAGGCGTTCCGTTTGTGCTGAAAAATATATCACAAGGGATTAAAAACGAACCGCTGACAGCAGGCGCTTTGCTGTTAAAGGATGTAAAAGCCAACTCGGATTCGCACTTTGTTGATCGATTGAAGCAGGCTGGTTTTCTCATGATTGGGCATACAAATACACCGGAATTCGGTTTAAGAAATGTGACGGAACCTGCGTTACATGGGCCAACGAGAAATCCTTGGAATACGGACTATTCTCCAGGCGGCTCAAGCGGCGGGACAGCAGCAGCTGTTGCAAGCGGCATTGTACCTGCTGGCGGAGCAAGTGATGGCGGTGGTTCCATTCGGATTCCAGCCTCCTTTACCGGTTTGTTCGGTCTTAAGCCTACGCGGGGAAGAACGCCGGTAGGCCCAGGCGCAGGAAGGCAGTGGCAAGGGGCTTCCATCGACTTTACACTCACAAAAACCGTGCGGGACAGTGCAGCCCTTCTTGATCTTCTTCAAGTCATTCAGCCCGAAGCTGCTTTCCAAACTCCGTTATACGATGGCAGTTACCAAGAGGATCTGGTGAAACGTACATCTTCTATGCGAATTGCTTACAGTGTAGAATCTCCAGTTGGCACGAAGGTCAGTGAGGAAGCGAAGCAGGCGGTTCAGCAAACAGTGAAATGGCTGAGTGAGCAAGGTCATCAAGTAGAAGAAGCCAAGCCGGAAATTGATGGGGTTCATCTCATGCAGCAATATTACGTGATGAACAGCGGAGAAATGTCTGCGTTATTCACTTCCTTGGCTCGTTCCTTAGGGCGTCCAGTAAAGCCGGAGGAAACGGACATCGTGGCATGGGTGCTGGCGGAGGCTGGCAAGAATGTGACCGCAGCTGCTTATACAGAAAGTCTTGATGCGTGGGATCGGGCTGCTGCACAAATGGCGTCATTTCATCAAACCTACGATCTCTATGTGACACCAGCTACTGCCTATTCAGCTCCAAAGGTTGGTGAGCTTATGCATTCAGATCAGGAAACAGCCGAACTTTTATGTGTGTCATCTCTTTCAATGCAAGCACAGCAGGATCTTATTTATGATATGTTCCTCAAGAGCTTGACCTACACCCCATTTACACAGCTTGCCAACTTAACAGGTCAGCCATCAATGAGTGTACCGGTTCATCTCACTAGCGCGGGCATGCCTTTAGGGGTACAGGTGACAGCGCCTAAAGGGAAAGAGGACTGGCTGCTCAGGCTTGCGGCGGAAATGGAGACATCCTCGATTTGGAAAGGAACTAGACAATTAAATCGATAACGCATGATAAGCGACTTTGGTCTATGGAGGGAAAAGAGTGTCACACGTGAGTACGAAGGATAAAATCATTCAAACGGCAGCACTTCTTTTACGTAAACAGGGATACCATGCGACAGGATTGAATCAAATTATCAGAGAGAGCGGCACACCTAAAGGCTCTCTTTATTATTACTTTCCAAATGGAAAAGAAGAGCTGGCCATTGCATCTGTTGAATACATTAGTCAAAAGGTCATCAATCAAATTGAAGAAGGCTTTGCTTATTCGGATGATCCGTATATTGCCATCGATCGTTTTATGACAAACATCATTCGAGGATTTATGGAGAAAGAAGGTGAAAGAGGGATTCCAATTGTCTTGCTGGCGGCAGAGTCAAAGCCGGAAAACACGCAGCTCCATGTTGCATGCAAACAAGAAATGATCCGCTGGCAGGAGCTTGTAAAAGAAAAGCTAATGAACAGCGGGTATGAAGAAAACAAAGCGGGTGAGCTGGCTTCTCTCCTTCACTCAATGGTAATCGGTGGTCTATCGATGACGACTGCACTCAAACAAACGACC
This sequence comes from Bacillus sp. ABR, assembly GCF_056172715.1. Classification (NCBI taxonomy): domain Bacteria; kingdom Bacillati; phylum Bacillota; class Bacilli; order Caryophanales; family Bacillaceae; genus Bacillus; species Bacillus sp. ABR. The sequence continues at coordinate 90,708 of NZ_JAOYSL010000004.1, forward strand.
CCTTTAGAACACGTAAAAAGTTACCTTAGACACTTATTTATGCGAGAAGAGTAAAATCTCTCGCATATTGTCTATCTATTATATCAATTGGTCTATATAATATAGATAGTCAATTCGTCATGAGGAGTGATGGGATGTCGGAGCAACCGCAATCGATCAAGCAATCCGAAGGTACCTCTTTTTATACCATGTCTGGTTCAGGAAAACTGTATGGGCTGGAGAATCAGCTTGTTCAAATGCTGGCAGAAGCAAATCAAACGAATCAGCTGTTTGAGCTTGCCTTAATCACAGGTGGGAAAGGAGCTTATTTCCCGCTGCACTGTCATGAGCACTTATTTGAAACCATTTTTGTGCTGGAAGGAAAGCTTGAAGTGATGCTGGACGGTAAAAAATACATGGTAACTGCCTTTGATTATATTCATATCCCGCCCAAAACGATTCATGGCTACAGAATGCATAGTCATAAAACAAGATTTATTTCATATACGCTGGGCGGAAAAATGACAGATGTCTATCAGCAAATTGGGAAGAGGCTTTTTCAGAATGAATGTTCTATGATGAATCATGCTTTCGATGCAGCCAGTTTTCAGCAGGCTGAAAAAGAAAGCGATATCATCCTGATGCATGGAATCAGAGAACTGTCCAATACAACGAGGCCCTCCGTTTTATTTCATAGTCAGCTCCCTCAAAAGGTGCAGCCTTATGTATTAGAGGCTGGTGAAGGGAAGCAATACATCATTGATGGTCAGATTCATGAGCTGATTGCAACAGTAGAAACAACAGGGGGCGGATTCAGTCATTTTGTGATTGAAGGAGCGAAGGAGAAATATTTCCCGCCGCATTATCATCAAGTTCATACTGAAGCGCTCTATTGTGTTGAAGGGAAAATGAACCTTCATTTGAATGGAGAAGATATTTGCTTGATGCCGGGTGACTTTGCCTATATCCCGCCTGATACGATTCACTCTTATGAATTTATGTCTCATTCAAATAAAATGTTGGTTTTGCTGCTACCAGGAGAAATTGAGCAGGTGTATGAGCAGTTTGAAGAATCTCCAAGACAAAGTATATGTCCCTATTTTATTCAAGAAGGGAATTTCATGTTCAATCGGGAGACTTCAACTCAATATGATTTGTTTTTTGTCGAAAAGGAATAAGTGTGTAACGCGTTACACAACATTATGAGTCTGTCGAAACAATCGACAGGCTTTTTTTGTTTTTTGCCTCCTCCACATAAATTTCTCATTTGATGAATGAAGCATTCATTCAAGGTGAAGCTATGTAAAGATGACTTGAGCTAAAGGAGGAAATGCATGTGAGAGCCGTTACTTATCAAGGGAAAAATAGCATTGCAGTGAAAAAAGTAGATGCACCGTCGATTCAAGATCGAGAAGATGTGATTATACGGATTACATCGACATCAATTTGTGGATCAGATTTACATTTGTATCAGGGGAATTTCCCGCTTCCAATCGGCTATGTGATTGGGCATGAACCAATGGGGATTGTGGAGGAAGTTGGCCCGGATGTCACAGCCGTAAAAAAGGGAGACCGTGTCGTCATTCCATTTACCGTTGCATGTGGTAAATGCCAATATTGCGATCATCACTTAGAAAGCCAATGCGACAACTCAAACCCGCACTACGACTCGGGTGGACTTTTTGGCTATAGTGAGAAATATGGGAATTATCCCGGAGGACAGGCAGAGTATTTACGCGTACCTTTTGGAAATTACACCCCGTTTAAGATTCCAGAGGATTGTGAGCTGGAGGATGAACAATTGCTGTTCTTATCAGATGTCCTGCCAACCGCCTATTGGAGCGTAGAGCACGCAGGTGTGAAAAAAGGCGATACGGTCATCGTGCTAGGCTGCGGACCTGTTGGGTTAATGGCACAGCAATTTGCTTGGCAAAAAGGGGCGGAACGTGTGATAGCCGTCGATTACATCGATTACCGCCTGCGGCATGCAAAACGGATGAGCGGCGTGGAGGTTTTTGACTTTACAGAAGATCCCGACATGGGAGAAACGTTAAAGGAGCTCACAAAGGGCGGGGCCGATGTTGTGATTGATTGTGTGGGAATGGACGGGAAGAAGTCGCCGCTTGAAAAAATTGAGCAAAAGCTCAAGCTGCAAGGCGGAACGATCGGACCCATTCAAATTGCCACAAAAGCCGTTCGCAAGTGCGGAACAGTGCAGATGACGGGTGTGTACGGCGGCCTGTACAATATGTTCCCATTAGGTGCTTTTTTCGCAAGAAACGTCACCTTGAAAATGGGCCAAGCCCCTGCTCGAGGATACATGTCAAAACTCTATCAAAAAGTGACAAGCGGTGAAATCGATCCAAGAGCCATTATCACACACAAATTGCCATTAGATGAAGCTGCTCATGCGTACCACATCTTCAATGACAAACAGGATGATTGTATAAAGGTCGTCTTAAAGCCATAAAAAGAAGGCTTAGGGCGTATAGACAAACCCTCGCATTCGGTGCCAGGTCTGTGTGCCGGTGCTCACGAATGTTCAATTCGCTCCGCTCCATTACTCATCCTTCCTAGGGCTGCAAAGGTTTTCGATCACTCTGAAAAGAAGTTTAGCCCTTTGTCAAAAATCTAAAGGCTTAGGAGTATTCCTAAGCCTTTAATGTGTGCTCGTCCATCATTTTTTCGATTAATTCAAAAAATGTTTTTTTATCTTCCTCTGAAAGGTGGTTGAACAATTGATTCACAAGCAGCTGGCGATTGTCGATCATTTGTTTAGCAATTTGTTCACCCAATTCAGAGAGTTCAATCCACACAGTCCGGCGGTCATTATTATTTCGAGAGCGGATAATCAGCCCTTCGTCTTCTAAGTGATTGAGAGCGGTTGTTGTTGCAGAGGGAGATAATGAAACTTCCTGAAGAATATTTTTCACAGTACATGATTGATGGCGGTAGATGATACGTAAAATAAATCCTTTAACATTCGTGACGTTTTTCGGAATATTTTCTTCATCTAATTGTTTCGTCGCCTTTAAATACTTTGTCAGTGCATGGTCTAACAAACTTGCCTCTAGCTCGAAATGTTGCATTCTCCATACCTCTTTTCCTATTGCATTCGCATTTTCCGATCAATTACTAGGTCTATCTTATCATAATAATCATCATGATTTAAACCAAAATGGAAGACGGCTATAAAATTACCTATATTATCAATTAATAAAAGGAACAATTCCAAAATGAAATGATTTTACTTTCAGCTGTTTTTATTTTAGAATGTGAATGAGATAAAATCTGCCAACCCAATTCGCTGGAAATTGGCTATTGGAAATCAAACGTTTGGAGATGAAGATATTGAATACTTTACAGGCATTACTAAACGACAGAATGGAACGCTCTTCACAAATTGAGGCGGTAACTGGCGGAGGTGTGTCTTATACATTTGAAGAATATGCAAAACGCATCGACCAGCTCGCTCATTACTTACATCAAAAAGGAATTCGAAAAGGCGATCGCGTTTGCTTTATTTGTCAAAACCATCATCACTTTTCAACGATTATGCTGGCAGCCATTAAAGCAGGTGCAGTCGCAGTTCCGCTTAGCTGGCAGCTTACTTCTTTTGAGCTGGAAGGGATTTTGAAAAAAGCAGATCCAAAGGCTTTATTCTTTGATCGAGAATTCCGTGACATTATTGCTGCGGCGGATGTTTCTTTAGACAACTGCCTCATGGTAGAATCTGGTGTGAATGCGAAAACAACGCAGCTGTTTGAAGATATATTGGCTTCAAATGATGGCAGTGATCTTGCAGAAGAGGTATCAGAGGAGGATCTAGCGATGATCTTATTTACCTCTGGGACAACGGGTAATCCAAAAGGCTGTATGGTTGGACATGGACGAATCTATCAATTTTTAACAAGACGTGGGAATCGAGGATTTGACTTGAAAGGAAAGCGGTACTTAGCGAGTCACCCTCTGTATCATATGAGTTCAATTAATCACCTGATCGCCGCTGCGATTGAAGGGTATACGCTTGTTTTCTTACATGATGCAACACCGAAGCGCATTTTAGAAACAATTGAAAAAGAAAGAATTACGTTCATGATGGCTTTCCCTTCAGCTTATACGTACATGTTGGAAGAAATGAAGCGTGGTTCGTATGATCTTTCATCCTTTGAAATTGCGATTTCTGGCGGTACGAAGGTGCCGGTCCGTTTGATTAAGGACTACAAAGAAGCAGGCATTCAGATGATGCATGGCTACGGAAGCACGGAAGCATGGGTTGTCAGTGCGTGGCATCCTGCGATGGGCGAGGATAAAATGGGCTCTGCTGGTAAAGTGGATCCAGATGTAGAAGTGAAAATCGTTCATCCTGAGACAGAGGAAACACTGCCAGCTGGAGAAATTGGCGAAGTCGTCATGAGAAGTCCGTTTTATTTCTTAGGCTATTATCATCAGCCTGACGCAACTGCGAAGGTACTCAAAGATGGCTGGTTCCATATGGGAGATGCAGGCTATCTAGACGAAGACGGTTTTCTATTTATCACAGGCAGATACAAAGATGTGATTTTATACGGCGGAGATAATATCTACCCTGATCAAGTAGAAGAAGTCATTGAACAAATTCCGGGTGTGATTGAATCAGCTGTCATCGGGGTGCCGGACGAATTATATGGTGAAGTGCCAAGTGCATATATCATAAAAGACGAATCCGCCGATTTCTGCGAGGAAGATGTGGTGAACTATTGTCAGGAACGTTTGGCCGATTACAAAGTGCCATCCATTCATTTCATCAGTGAACTGCCAAAAAACAAGCTTGGTAAAATCATGAAGAAAGATTTACGTGAATTGGTTGTGAATGCTTAGTACCTATTCTGCTATAATGAAATTTGAATGATTTTTTGTTTTTCTAACGTTTTGGAGGGAAAGGGTTTGCGACATATTCTTCGTAAGAAACACATTCACGATTTGTTGGAACAGAGCAGACAGCAAAAGGTAAAGAAAACGCTGGGCGGGCTTGATCTCACGCTTCTTGGTATAGGGGCAGTGATTGGTACAGGGGTTATGGTATTAACTGGAATTACAGCAGCTAAGGATGCTGGACCAGCTGTCATTTTCTCCTTTGCGATTGCAGCCATTGTGTGCAGTTTGGCAGCACTTTGCTATGCAGAAATGGCGTCAGCGCTCCCTGTATTCGGCAGTGCATACATTTATTCATATACAACCATGGGCGAGCTTGTAGGCCATTTGATGGGCTGGACCTTATTATCTGTTTATATGCTGACTGCTTCAGCTGTCGCCAGCGGCTGGTCGAGTTATTTCAACAGCCTGCTTGAGGGATTTGGAATTTCGATTCCGCATCAATTCTTAGCGGGGCCGGAGCAAGGCGGATATATGAATCTGCCGGCGATTATCATTGCTTTACTGATTGCGTGGATCTTATCTAGAGGAACGAAGGAAAGTAAAAAATTTAATAATATCATGGTGTTTGTGAAACTCGGTATTATTGTTCTTTTCATTGTAGTAGGCGGCTTTTATGTACAGCCAGCCAATTGGCAGCCATTTATGCCGTTTGGCGCAGAAGGCGTTATTGCCGGTGCTGCTGCTGTATTTTTTGCCTTTTTAGGATTTGATGCGATTTCTGCTTCAGCTGAAGAGGTGAAAAATCCGCAGCGGAACCTGCCAATTGGGATCATAGGTTCATTACTTATTTGTACGGTCATTTACATTGTCGTTTGTTTGGTCATGACAGGCATGGTGCATTATACAAAGCTGAATGTTACAGAAGCTATGTCCTATGTCCTGCAAAGTGTACATCAAAATAGCGTGGCTGGTATTATTTCTGTTGGTGCGGTCATTGGATTGATGGCTGTGATTTTCGCCAATAATTATGCGGCAACTCGAATTGCCTATGCGATGGGCCGAGACGGACTTTTGCCTAAAGTGTTTTCAAAAACAAACAAAAGCGATACGCCTGTTGCTAGCATATGGATGATTGGCGGAATGACAGCTGTTATTTCAGGCTTTATTGATTTGAAGGATCTGTCCAACTTAGCGAATATCGGTGCGTTATTAACGTTTGCCATGGTCAGTTTATCTGTGCTTATTTTGAGAAAGACACATCAGCAGCTTGAGAGGGGCTTCAGGGTTCCTTTTGTGCCGGTTCTGCCGATTATATCAATGGGCTGCTGCTTGTTCCTTATGCTCAACTTACCAGGCCGGACATGGCTTTACTTTGGGGTTTGGCTGTTAATCGGCGTCGTCATGTACGCAGCGTATTCAAACAAACACAGTGAATTAGCGAAATCTTCATGAGAAAAAGGTGCAAATCCGTTGACGATTTGTGCCTTTTTTCATACGATTTGGGATAAGCTATAAAAGAGATAATGGACGGAACAAGAGGAGGATGAGGGATATGATTAGTGTTAGTCCTTATATTGTTGTAGATGATGTGAAAGAATCTCTTCAATATTATCAAGGGATTTTTGGTGGGGATATTCAAATCTTAAATGAACATCAAGACCGTGTCCTGCATGCTGAATTGCATCTTGGGGAATCGCTGCTTCATTTTTCAGATACGTTTGGACGCACGCCAAAGCCAGAGAATCTCAGATTGATCATGCAGTTTGACAATGAAGAAGAACTAAAGGCTGTCTATGAAGCACTGGAAGCTGATGGAGATGTACTGGTTGAATTACAGGATACCTTCTTTGGCGCACTTCACGGACAAGTACAGGACCGGAAAAACGGGTTAATCTGGGTTCTGAATTATATGAAATAGAGACTAAGACCTTCACGAGTGTGAAGGTTTTTTTGTGAGTGTTTTTATTTTCTGAAAAATGGAAAATATGCTATGTTGGAAGAATAAAAGGACAAGGAGAAGGGTGGCAAAGGAATGGAACAAATTGAGTTTCAATCAATCCAAACAAATGGTGTAACACTTCATACTGCAATGGCTGGACCGGAAAATGGCCCGCTGCTTGTACTGCTCCACGGGTTTCCTGAGTTTTGGTACGGCTGGAAAAATCAAATCATCCCCTTGGCTGAGGCAGGCTATCGTGTTGTCGTTCCTGATCAAAGAGGCTACCATCTAAGTGACAAGCCAGAAGGAGTCGAATCCTACGTATTAGATCAATTGAGAGATGATATTGTGGGTTTGATCAAGACGCTGAGCCCGAACCAAAAGGCGATTGTCGGCGGACATGACTGGGGCGGGGCTGTTGCTTGGCATTTGGCTTCGACCCGTTCTCAATATGTCGAGAAATTAATCATTGTGAATATGCCGCATCCGCGGGTGATGATGAAGGTTCTTCCTTTTTATCCGCCGCAGTGGAAGAAAAGCTCTTATATCGCTTTTTTTCAGCTCCCAAATGTTCCAGAGGCAGCACTTCAAGAAAATCACTTTCAAAAGCTGGATGAAGCCATTGGGCTTACTGCAAGACCACATTTGTTCACGAAGGAAGATGTCTCAAGCTACAAGCTCGCTTGGACGCAGCCAGGCGCCTTGACCTCAATGCTGAATTGGTACCGAGCCATTAAAAAAGGCGGCTTTGAAAAGCCAATTTCAAAACGAATTCTCGTTCCTGTTCGCATGATCTGGGGGATGGAGGACAAATTTTTAAGCAGAAAGCTGGCGAAGGAAACGATTAAGATCTGTCCAAATGGCCAGCTGATCTTTGTCGATGATGCCTCTCATTGGATCAATCATGAAAAACCAGACGTCGTCAACAAACTTATACTTGAATTTTTGACATAAAGAAAAAAGCTCTGATCAGTTGACCAGAGCTTTTTTGATTTATCCGATTTGATTCTTTTTCAATGCAGCAGGTTCGTCGTCCCAGCATTCAATTTTCTCATTGTTTGGAACGGCATTTTTATAGAAAACAGGATCTTTGCCTTCTTTTTTCTGTCTCGTGTAATCCTTCAGTGCTGCGAAGGCGACCTTAGACAGCATGGTAATGGCGATGAGGTTGACGATGACCATGAGTCCCATAAAGAGATCGGCTAGACCCCAAACGAGAGGAACAGTGGCAACCGCACCGAACAGAACCATTCCAATAACGGCAATTCGATAGATGTTAAGCCAAATTTTGTTCGCTCCAAGGAATTCAATGTTCGTTTCCCCATAGTAATAGTTACCGATCAATGTACTAAACGCGAATAGGAAAATCATGATGGCAAGGAAGCCAGAGGCCCATGGTCCAATGTGCTGACTGAGAGAAGCCTGTGTTAATTCAATTCCTTGCAGATTTGTTGTTTTATACGCATCAGAAAACAGGACAAGGAAGGCTGTGCTTGTACAAATAATTAACGTATCTGTTAACACGCCGAATGCTTGAATTAATCCTTGTTTAACAGGGTGGCTCGTTACAGCCGTTGCTGCTGCGTTAGGTGCACTACCCATACCAGCTTCATTTGAGAAGAGACCGCGTTTAATCCCTTGTAATAAAGCACCGCCCAGCGTACCGCCAGCGAACTGTTCAAACCCGAAGGCGTGTTTCACAATCGTGCTGATGACACCAGGAAGTTCTGTGATATTTGTGACAATGACAAAGAACGCAATACCGATGTAGGCAACTGCAAGCACAACCACAATGTATTCAGAAGCTTTTGCAATCGCCTGGATGCCTTTGAAAATGATCGCTGCAAAAATGACTGCCATCACAATACCGACGGTTAAACGGTCTAAACCAAAGGAATTTTTAAAAGCGACAGTGATCGTATTGGATTGAACCGCGTTAAAGACGATTCCAAAAGAAATCGTGATCAGGATCGCAAATAAAATCCCCATCCAGCGCTTGTTTAACCCTTTTTCCATGTAATAAGCAGGTCCACCTCGGAAGCCTGTTTTGTCTTTTACTTTATATACTTGAGCTAGTGTACTTTCAACGAAACTTGAAGCAGATCCGATAATGGCTACGATCCACATCCAAAAGATGGCACCAGGGCCACCAATGGCAATAGCGATGGCAATCCCTGTGATATTCCCTGTCCCTACGCGTGCTGCCATACTGATGGCGAATGCTTGGAACGGTGATATTCCCTCTTTTTCTTTTCTTCCTTCTTTCAGGACACGCAGCATTTCTTTAATCATTCTCACTTGCAGGAAGCGTGTTCTATATGTGAAGTACACCCCAACACCAAGTAACAGAGCAATCACAATATAAGTCCAAATAAAATCATTTGTATGTGTTAAATAAGATAGCAAAGCTTTTTCGTTCATAACATCACCTCTTCGAATTCATCACTGTTCTTTTTAAAAAATACTGAGATCCCACTCTTTAGCGAGCTTTTTCAGCATCATGACACCGGTAATACTATTTCCACAATCGTCAATGGCAGGACCGTAAATGCCAATGCCACAGCCTGTCTGAAACGGGAACTCTCTTCTTGCGCTTGGCGGAACGCAAGCCATAATTCCTCCAGACACACCACTTTTGGCTGGAACGCCTACGAAAGCTGCAAAATTCCCAGACGCATTATACATGCCGCATGTCAGCATCAATGCCTTTGTTAGTCTGGCGATATCTTTTGGGATGACTTGGACTTGTTTAAAGGGATGGTAACCATCACTTGATATAATCAGTCCAATCAAGGCGATGTCCTCTGTTGTGACCTCGATGGAACATTGCTTTAAATACACTTCTAACGTGTCCTCGACATCCGATTCTAAATAATTGGTTTCTTTTAAATAATAAGCAAGTGCCCGGTTGCGATGCGCAGTTGCCCATTCTGATTGATAAACCTCTTCATTGACAGAAGGACGCTTACCTTTTAAGTTTTCGATTAAATCGAAAATATATGCTAGCTTTTCTGTAGAAGTCTTTCCGGGAAGGATGGAGGATACGGTAATAGCTCCAGCATTAATCATTGGATTAAAGGGCTTCCCTGGTTTATGCATCTCAAGACGGTAGATGGAATTAAATGCATCACCAGTTGGCTCTACATCTACCCGATCCAAGACGTAAGGTACGCCTCTTCCTAAACAGGCAGCTATAAAGCTGATGACTTTTGAGATACTTTGCAGGGTAAAGGGAACGTCCCAATCACCATATCGTACAGATGATCCATCTGGGCCTATCACGCTGATACCAAGTTGAGAGGAATTCACTTTTCCGAGTGCTGGAATGTAGCCAGCATTCTGCCCGTTCTTGTAATACGGACGTATTTCTTCTGCCCATTGATCAACAGAAGACTGGCATGCGTGTTGTGTATTATTAGAAATTGCTGTTTTCATACGATTCCTCCAATCAAAAATCAAAAAGTACCCTATTGAATTGGCGGATGACAAAAAATGCGATCAAATAGGCACGAAAACATGTTACACATCTTCAAAGAACTTGTCATGCGCTGCTTGCACCACTCCTTTACACCTAAATATATGTACAAATGAAGGCATTGTCGGCGGAAAAACAAAAAGGGTTTTTAGTGAAAATTAAGAAAACGCTTACATCTAGTTTCACTAAAATTATTCATTCAATTTATCTTGGAAACTACACAATCTGACGTAAATCTACAGAAAAACTTACAAATAAAAATCTGTCTGTCGACTATTGTCTAAACAATTCCTATTATTGTCGTCAATGATCAAAACACTGAATAGCTGAAAGGTCACCTTGCTGCCCCGGAGAATAGTCATAAAAAAGGATTTTGGAGATAAAAAGAGCGGTGAAAATTATTTTTTTGCACATTGTGGAGAAAAGAGTCTCCTTGTATACTGTGGCTATGCAAACAGGGGAAGGGATGTCAGTCATTTGAGTTTAAATCAGCTTGTCAAAAAGGACGCATTCATTTTAATTTTTATGATGGTCATTGTGCCGCTTGCAGGAGAGCTGAAGTTTTATCCTGTGAATGAGACGTTTCGCATCAGCTTTGGTGCGCCTGCGTTTTTCTTTTGTTTATTACTTTTAAGAACATCTAGACCGCTATTGCCAGGATTTTTAACAGGCGCAGCCATTGTGCTTTTTCGTGTAGGCCTAGATTTGATTCAGCAGAATGCTGATCTGGCTTTATCATTTTATCAGCAATTCCCAAGCTTCTTTTTCTATTTCACGTATGCGTTCCTGTTTTTTGCCGTCCGAACGGGTCGCTTTAAACAGCGCTCTATTTTCATTGGGATCATCGGTCTGATGATCGAATTAGTTGCTGATTTTGTCGAGCTGTTTGTACAATTTCTAGTGTTTGATACAACGATGACTTTATCAAAGCTGAGCGATATGTTCCTCATTGCGTTTGCTCACAGCTTTGTGGTGATCAGTTTTTTTAATATGATGAAGCTGTATGAGGCACAATCAAGAGAGAAGCAGATCATGAAACAAAATGAGCATATGATGATGGTCATTTCAAATTTATATGAAGAAACGGTGCACTTAAAGAAAACATTAAAACATACAGAGCATATTACGCAGGAATCATACCGGCTTTATCGTCTTCTGCATGAACACGAAGCAGGGAAAAAAGTGAGTCAGGAGCTGTTAAAACTCGCTGGAGAAATTCATGAAGTGAAAAAGGACAATCAGCGTATTTATGCTGGGCTTTCAAAGCTGATTTCGAAGGAAAATATGCAAGATTACATGAAGGCGGAAGAACTCGTTCAAATTGTGATCCGTATTCAAGAGAAGTATGCTCTATCTCTTGGGAAAAACATCTCCTTTACCTCTGATATAAGGGGCATTCATCTACATGATTATCATGTGTTTATTTTCTTATCGCTGATTAATAATTTAATGGCCAATGCAGTGGAAGCTATAAAGGATACCGGCATGATCTCACTCGAATTGAAAGGAAGTCATGATAAAATAGAGATTCGGATTGAAGATGATGGACCGGGGATTCCTAAAAAAATGAGAGAGATTGTGTTTGATCCAGGCTATACTTCCAAATTTGATGCATTTGGAACACCGTCTACTGGGATAGGCTTATCCTATGTGAGAGAGCTGGTTCAAGAGCTAGGCGGTCATATTCAAATCGAACCAAAAGAAACAAAAGGTACAGCTTTTCTGCTTGTCCTTCCTATACAAAATTTAATACAGAGAGGGTGAGTGTATGCGATTCTTCATTGCAGATGATGATCGTGCAATACGCTCGATTTTAGGTCAAATCATAGAGGATGAGGATTTGGGAGAGGTCGTAGATGAAGCGGGTGACGGAGTTGGATTAGAGGCACATTCACTGAACCTCAAGAAAGTAGACATCCTTTTGATTGATCTTTTAATGCCTGCTAGAGATGGCATTCAAACCATCCGCCATATTCACCCTGAATTCAAAGGCAAGGTCATTATGATTTCCCAAGTAGAGGCGAAAGAGATGATGGCAGAAGCCTATGAACTGGGGATTGAATATTATATCCATAAGCCTGTCAATCGCATTGAAATCGTCAGTGTGATTCGAAAAGTCATGGAGCGTATCAAACTGGAAAAATCGATTTACGATATACAAGCCTCCCTTCGCCACGTACTGCCATTAGAGCCTGTGTTTTCTCAAGGTGCCGGCGCTGGAGCGAAGAGAAGGACGATGAAAGAGGCAGGGGAATTCCTCTTATCTGAGCTCGGAATTGTCGGTGAGAACGGCTCTAAGGATCTACTGGAGATACTTCTCTATTTACATGAAACTCAGTCAGCCAATTCTCATGAGGTCAATTTCCCGCCGCTAAAGCAGCTGTTTATCAAAACCGCAGAAAGAAAGCTGGATCATGGTGCAACCGATGTAGAGGTGATGCGGGAAGTGAAAGCGGCGGAGCAGCGGATTAGACGCGCTATTCATCATTCCTTGAATCATTTTGCCTCACTAGGATTAACAGATTTCTCAAATCCTAAGTTCGAGCACTACGCGTCGAAGTTTTTCGATTTTACCGATGTCAGCCAAAGAATGAAAGAAATGCAGAAGACATCTTCTCCCGCAGGATCAACGGGCAGAGTCAATACAAAAAAATTCGTTCAAATCTTTTATTTTGAAGCAAAGCAGTTATTCGAAGAAATGAGCTGAGGAAAATCTGTTGGTATGATTGGAGAAAATAAACAGAGAAAGTCTGTCTTTCCTATGATCTGTCTTGATCTTCAGGTGTCTTTATGATTTATCTGATCATTCTGATTTTTCTTTTTTCTTGAAAATAAAACCCTCCTGTACAATCGTTTGTTAAAATAGTGAGGTTAGACTAGAATGTCGGAGGTTTTATTTTGGGAAAAATTAAACGAAATGCGCTCTGCCCATGCGGAAGCGGAAAAAAATATAAACATTGCTGTGGTCAAAAATCAGGCGGAGAACAAACGTCTGAGCTTGTGTTTAAGGAAGCTGTACAAGTTCAAAAGGATTTAATGAATTATGCTTTTTCTAAACATCAAAGAGCGATCAATCAATTCATTAATGAGTTTTCTTTCCTTGCAGATATGGATAAAGAAACGCAACAAATCTCAGTTTTTCATTTGAGTGTATGGGGCATCTTCTTCCGTCCATTAACTGATCAGAAAGAAACCATTTTCCAAGAATTCCTGACAAAGAAAGCAGAAGATATTACCCGTCCGAAAACAAGACAAGTGGTCCAATCTTGGACAGACATGGAACCATCTTTGCTTTTATTAAATGAAAAAACGGACGAGTCTCTTTACTTTGAAGATATGGTAACAGCTGAGAAGGTTGAAGTAGATGTAAAACCGGATCAAACGGTACTGCCTGAAAAGGGAAGTCTCGTGCTTGGTTTTCCTGTTCAATTTGAAGAAAAAGCAGAGTTTTTCATTCAGTATACGATGTTTGCAAAAGAGTTCACGGATACTCTTCTTCTTCAGGTCCGCCAGCTTGTTGACGCATATGAAGCAAATGGAGGAGCGCGCAGCACATTTATGAGAGAATCATTCCCTGATGTGCTGAAGTGTATGTTTGCGAAGCAAGAAGTAGAAGAATCAGAAGCATCTGCTCAAACAGAAGGCGATGCAGGTCTATCAGCAGATCGTATGGACTGGGCAAGTGACGTCCAGCTGGAAACAGCTAAGTTGATTGAAGACGGAATGAAGGAGCATGGTGACCAAAGCCTGACAGATGGTGCTTTAACGGTTTGGAAAGCCTACTGTGATCAGAAATCACCTGTGATCCGTAAAGCAGCGTCATTTGCTGCAGGAATCGAATACTATATTCATTCACTTGCAAGCGATGCTCCGCTTTCTCAAGCACAAGTAGCGAAGAAGTATGGCATTAGTGCGTCGACTGTATCGAGCCGTTTTAAAGATATCGAAAAAGCGGTGAAAGAAGAGCAAGAAGCGACAGTATAATCTAAAAAAGACGCGGCACCTTCAGAGGCCAGCGTCTTTTTTTTAGATTATCTTGTTTTAATAAAACCACTCATGTACTGCTCTGTATTATAATCGTTTAGGTCGATTTTCCATTGACCATCCCCATTACGTTTCATTTTCACTTCATATTCAGCTGGGCTGGAGACGGGAGGAAGCTTTTCGAATTCAGATGCGTACATGTTTAAGCTTTTTTTATACAATTCTTCTTTAGAACGGATCTTTCCGTTGTAAAACTCGTCTCTTTTCTTGTCTAGTTTGTCTTTTAAGTTAGAAGCATCAATGCCTGTTACTTGAGCGACAACCTTTGCTTCGTCATCAGAGATGGTTTTTACACTTGTTTCTACTTTGGCTTTATCCTTCATAGTGTTTTGAATGCGTTTGTACATCGACAGAATATCACGGTCACTCACTTCATTACCGTATATTCCTGCACTTCTTTTGAAGTCTTTAACAAACATTTCATGGTATTTATTGACGACATCCGATTGGTTGTCACCCGTTAAATCTGCGAATTCATCGTTCTTTTTGTCAAAAACAATAATATCGGTATATGCTGATAACGCTTTTGCTGGGTTATCCAGCTTTTTTGCTGAATCGAGTATTTTGTTTCCATCTAGATCGATTTGGATGGAATCACTGTTTTTCTTGATGCTGTCCTGATACACGAACTGATATTTTTTCCCTTTGTCTACTAGGAAATATAGAGCTCCTGAAAGTGACTTGCCTTTGTTCAGTGAACCAAGGTCAAGACGGTCTTTACTGCCGTAGAATTTTAAATCAGATACTTTGGCATCGTCCTGATAAAGGGAGAAGTCAGAGTTATATAATGAAAGGGCTTTGTCACCTTTGTTTGTGATCGTTAGGTTGACTTTTAGTACCAATTCATTGTCTCTCAGGGTAGTGGTTGAGTCTTCTGGTAACGTATATTCGTAGCTATTGACTTTTACCTCTGCTGTTTTCGTTGACTTTTGGTCAGTGTCTGTTGATTTGGCTGAGCTCTGGCAGGCTGCAGAGATGATCATCACGAATGAAATCATGAGGAGGGCACTTATTTTTTTAAAATTCACAGTTGATGCTCCTTTGCTTTTCTTTCGTCATTTCATTCCCGCTATCTGACTATGAAAAAAGAAACAGATAGAATGGTATATTCGGGTGTTAAAGGGGAAAATATCCTAATGACGATTTGCACTATTCATTCTATCGAAATTCATTCATGATGAGGAATAGGTTTTAGTCCCTATTTTTAATAGTTTTTAACACATTTACCTATAAAATAAGGAATTAAATAAGCATAATATACTGGTTAATAAGTATTGATTTATAGATTTATTTTGGGTTTTAAATGTTTTTTGTATAAAAATCTTGAAATAAAGGTAGTTTTTTATTTGACGAGGCGGTGCCGGATGGCGAAGACGACAGCCTGTGTGCGGTCTTGTGCATTGAGCTTTTGTAATATACGGTGCACATGCGTTTTTACCGTACTTTTGCTGATAAATAATTGATCAGCGATGTCTTCATTCTTTAAACCATAGGCCATTTGCTGTAAAACATCGCGTTCACGTTCTGTAAATGATTCGTGAAGCAGATGAGTGTGATGTGTATCATTTGCTTGCTGAAGAGCTCGTGCCATCATGTGCTCAGAGGCTGCCGTTCGAAAGACAGATTCACCAGCAAAGGCGGTGCGGATGGCCTGAATTAATTCCTCAGGCATTGTATCCTTCAGCAAATAACCGACTGCCCCTGCACGAATCCCGTCAAAGACGTATTCTTCCGTATCAAAGGTCGTGAGAATCACAACTTTTACATCTGGGTGCTTTTTTAAAATGTGCTCTGTTGCCGTGATGCCATCCATTCCAGGCATTTGTACATCCATGAGCAGTACGTCGGGTTTGTTGGTCAAGCAAAGCTCAACCGCCTCCTGACCGTCTGACGCCTCCCATATGACGTCAATATCCTCTTGAGCGCTTGCAATATAACGAAATCCTTGGCGGATCAGCGGCTGATCATCAATAATGCCAATCTTAATAGGGGTTGTCATGTCTCAGAGTCCTCCTTGATAGGAATTTGAACATGGATACAAAAGCCGTGCGGCTCGCGTATGGACGTCTTGAGGGAACCGCCTGCTGCGTCACACCGTGCTTTCATGCCTGACAGTCCAAATCCAAATGAAATATCTTTTTCGCTGGTCAAATTTCCATCGTCTTCAATGTTCATCATCAGCTCATGCTGGTGGTTATAGAGTGTAATGGTCATCGCGGTCGCCTTGGCATGGCGAATTGTATTGGTGATGGCTTCTTGTAAAATGCGGTAAAGCAGTTCAGATACGGAGAGCGGCCATTTTTTATACGTAAGCTGCTCTGTATGAAACTGAATATCTAGCTCTCCTGATATCTCTCCTTGCTTGATGAGACTGCGAAGTCCGGCAAGTCCGAGACCTGCATCATCTGACGCCATATGATGAACCACAGAACGAACTTCGGTGAGACAATTTTTAGAAATATTGATCAGCTCCTGAAACGTCTGCGCCATCTGCTCTGGTTCTTCCTGTTTTAAACGATAGGGCAAAGACTGCAGCTGGACAATCATTGAGGTTAATTGGTGACCGATGCTGTCATGCAGGTCACGTGCAATTCTGCTCCGCTCCTCCAGCACAGCAAATTGGAGTGACTGAACGGTCGCTTCTTCAAGCTCTATATGCGCCTTTTTTAATTGTTCATGGGCATCTGATAATTCCTTGTGAACCAATTGCAGTTCTCCGAAGTGTTCATCCTTTAATTCCTGTTCACGCCGGCGCATTCTAGAGATCAAGACAAGTGTATACACAAGCAGCTGGAATAGCGGGAGAGTGATCACCATGTTCCAAGAAAAATCATTTACATAATAACTGACCCCACTAGTGAAAAAGATGATAGCAAATAGATAGGGATGATGCGCCTCTGAAAAACGAAAAGCGATAAAGCCAATCATAAAAAAGGTCAGCCCAATACTGTCTTGAATCTGACCTGTCACCATCCACAAGAGATGTGTCAGAATCCACATCGAGAGGAGCATAGAAATTTGCTTTTTAGGTGACAGCTTGCTTTTTGGAAAAAGACAAAGGAGAAACACTAAATAGACGAAGGTGCGAAACACCAATTCGCCTATTGAAAGGGGCTCATACATTTGAATATACATATAGGTCAATACAAGGCCTAATACGAATTTTCGCCTTATTTGACCTAAAAGCTTGATTGGCTGCTGAAGGTTCATATCAAAAACTCCTGTCTGTCAGTTAAATAGCAGCAGATGCCTTGATGTTCATATATCTTTTTAAAAGAATAAAACGTAATCCGATCATACTGCCAATTGGAAGGAATGTCAGGCCATTTGCGAAAATGATCAGGGAATGACCGCCATCCTGTACAACTGAACCTACTGTCATCCGGATAAGAATGATTCCGATGAAAAAAAGTGTTCCATAGAGTGAGCTGGCGGCGGTGATACGTCCCGACTGTTGATCATATGTTACTTTGTATAGTTTACCTCTCCAAAGCCCGATTGCAAAACCTGCGAATGCAAAGCCAGTCATCACAAGCAGGCTCATCGCCGTGATTTCAATATGCTGGGTAAAGGAATAAGAGAGAGTGCCTAATAAAATGAGCGGCCCTATGAGAAGCCTGATGGGGCGGATTTCTTTTTCCTTGCCTGTTCTTAAAAGCAGGATAATGATAATGATGACAATTTGAATGGTCATGACAAGATCTCCTTTTCGCTTTAGTCTATCTTCATCATACGCATCAACTATTTTCTCGGCGTCCACCTGCAGGTTGATTTTCAGAGAGCGGGATACTTGAATGTTGGAATTGATTCATGGGAAAATAAGGATGATTACGTAGATAAGGGAGATGAGCTTTTGAAAAAGGTAACGCTTGGACGAACTGAATTACAGGTGAATCCGATAGGGCTTGGTACGAATGCAGTAGGTGGACATAATTTATTCCCGAATCTTAGTGAGGATGCTGGACGGGAGCTTGTGGAGACGGCTCTTGATCAAGGTGTCAATTTCTTAGATTCTGCTTTTATTTATGGGCTGGGCCGTTCAGAGGAATTAATCGGTGAGATCATTGCCAAAAGAGGCGGCAGAGAAAAGCTTGTCCTTGCGACAAAAGGAGCTCATAAGGAAGTAAACGGGCAAATTGAACTTGATAACAGCCGTGATTTCTTAAGAGAGCAGGTCGAAAATAGCCTAAAACGACTGCAAACAGATTATATTGACTTGTACTATATGCATTTCCCGGATGGGCGCACCCCGCTCGAAGAAGTAGCAGGCACATTAAAGGAATTAAAGGACGAAGGGAAAATCAAGGCGATCGGTGCATCCAACCTTGATTTTGAACAGCTTCAAGCCTTTAACCGAGATGGCTACTTAGACGTGCTTCAGTCGGAGTATTCTCTGCTGAAACGTCAGGCGGAGCAGGATCTTCTTCCATACTGCGTCGAGCATGGTATCTCCTTTATTCCTTATTTCCCATTGGCATCAGGCTTGTTGACTGGCAAATTTACAAAGGATGCCACATTTGATGATATTCGAGCAAAAGACCCACTTTTCCAAGGTGATGCATTCCTTTCAAATCTTGAAAAAGTAGACAAGCTGAAGGCGATTGCCCAATCAAAGAATGCAGAAACGGCACACGTCGCACTCGCTTGGCTCTTAGCTCAGGATGGCATTGATGCTATTATTCCAGGGGCAAAACGAGCAGACCAAGTGCTGCAAAATTTAAAAACAAATGATGTTCAACTAACTGAAGAGGAAATTAATCAAATCGACAAGATTTTTTCTTAACACGAAAAAAAGGTGCAGCTATGCACCTTTTTTTTATGACATTGTAAGAGGGATTTTGATGACGAGCCGTAAATTTGGAGAACGGTAAGTGAAATCCAGTGTACCGTCTGCCTTTTCAACAAGCTGATGAATGATATACGTCCCCATGCCTTGATGATCGCCGCCTTTTGTCGAGCGGCCAAAAGTTTTGAATAAATGATCTAACTCATGTTTTTCCATACCCTTTGTGCTGTTTTCACAATGGATTAAAAATAGCCCGCTCCGAATAGAGGTTGTGACCGAAATGCTGCCCTCTTTTCCAGCTTTCTTTGCTTCAATCGCTGCATCTAGGGCATTATCAAGCAGGTTGCCAGTAAAACTAACCTGATCCGCCTTTGAAAAGGGAAGCGATGAAAAGGGAGCTTGAAGGTCTAGTGAAAGTGCAATGTTCTCTTTCTCAGCCCGCTCCAAAAAGATGTGAAGGGTAGAGGCTAAATATGCATTTTCTCCTTTCATCCATGGGAAATGTTTGACGTATTGCTGAATCAAATCTTTAATCTCATACTCGTCGTTCGACGCCGAAAAGGCATTTAAATGTCTGGCTGTTTCATGATGTTTACTCCGCAGCTCAAGAAGTAATTCGTTGGTTCTAGCTTCTGCGTTTATAAGCTCTTGAAGCCGTCCATTTAACTGTTTCTCTGTCTGCATCACCTTCAATGAGAGGATATCGACTGTCACCATCATGATGATTGCTAAAAGACAGCTCAGCCCATTCTCTTGCGTTAGAAACAGCAAAAAGCCTGCACAGGTGATGAGTATAAAAGCACCTAATATCACATAACCACTCGTATGAGGTAAAAATCTTTTGTACATGAAGAATGTATAAACACATATTACGCAAAAGGTAAGAATCCACAACACAATTGATGATAGCGGTAGAAAGGCTTCAGCAGCTGCATGAAACGCAAGACCCAGCCATATGAGGGCATAAATGCGAAATCCAAGATAGAAAGCGTTCACGTTCGTTCTCCTTAAAAATAGTATTTCTTAAAGAATTCTAATTGCTGCTTGGTCATCATGGCTTTTTTATCTGTCCCTTCAAAAGACACGATAAACGAATTTTTAGCATACGCCGAGAAATTCTTAATGTAATGAATATTGATGATAAACGATCGATGGGAGCGGATAAAATCTTTTTCAGCCAGATCACCCTTTAACTCGTTTAAAGTTTGATATGTCTGGATTTCTCCTGATGTTGTCACGATAGTTGTTGACCGGCCCGTTCGCTCAACAAAAATGACATCCTTTTTCTGCAGCACATGAATATCTGACTGCTGCTTAATGAGAAGCCGTCCATGAATGCTTTTCTCCTGCTTGGTGGACATATAGCGCTCTAAGCATTTGGCAATTCGATCAGCTTGGTAGGGCTTCATAATATAATCATGTACATTCAAATCAAACGCATGGACTGCATAACCACTGTTTCCTGTCACAAAGACCACATCGACATTCAGTGCGTGAGAGTGAATGAGGTCCGCTAATTCATAGCCGGACATTCCAGGCATTTCAATGTCAGCGAACAACAGATCAATGTCTCCTTGTTTGACCTTCTCATATGCATCCTCTGCTGACTGCGTGACAAAGACAATGTCCACAGCCTCCATCCTGCTTACAATGGCGTGCAGCTTTTCTAAATCTACTCGGTAATCATCGACGAGACCTACTTTTATCATAAAAATCACCTATGACTCTTCTTATTATTTGTCTATTTTACCATTTGTTTTTTTGAAATAGATCATTTCAAGACAGAAAAAGGACGTTTCGCGACATTTTTATATCAGACAGGCATTATTTTTTCTATCATAGACTTAGAAAGTAAAGTTGAAAGGGGCGAACCAAATGATTACTCTCAGCGATTGCAGCTGCTGGTTTAAAGATAAGAAAAAAGTCGTGAAAGCGATGAAACATATGACGTTCTCCGTGAAGGAAGGGGAAGTCGTTGGTATTCTAGGAGAAAATGGTGCAGGGAAAACGACATTATTGCGCGCCGTAGCCACATTATTAGAGCCTACGCACGGGTCAGTCACTGTCGCAGGCTTTGATACGGTGAAAGAATCAACGGAAGTGAAAAAGCGAATTGGTGTCTTGTTTGGCGGTGAGACGGGGCTTTACGATCGTTTGACGGCACGAGAAAACCTTGAATACTTTGGCAAATTGTATGGCTTAGATCAGCATGAAATCAAAGCAAGAATAGAGGATTTGGCAAAGCGTTTTGGAATGAGACAATATATGGATCGCAAGGTGAAAGGATTCTCAAGAGGGATGAAACAAAAGGTGGCGATTGCCAGAACGTTAATTCATGATCCTGACATTATCTTATTTGATGAGCCGACAACAGGCTTAGATATCACGTCGAGTAATATTTTCAGAGATTTTATCCATCAGCTCAAGCAGCAAAACAAAACCATCCTCTTTTCAAGCCACATCATGGAAGAAGTCAGCCAGCTTTGTGACAGTGTCATGATGATTCATCAAGGAGAGCTTGTGTACAAAGGGACACTTTCAGAATTATATACTCAGGAACAAAGTGATGACTTGAACTATATCTTTATGTCGAAGCTCGCTAGGGGGATTTCATAATGTGGAAAACCGTCTTTTTGAAAGAAATGACAGATGCGCTGAGAGATCGAAAAACGTTGCTCTTAACCGTGCTGATTCCTCTTTTGACCATGCTTGGACTGGTGTTCTTTTATGAAAGCATGATTGCAGATCCAGGGGATGAAGCCTATACAGTCGCCATCAATGAACAGCTTCCAGCCGAAATGAACCAAATGATCAAAGAGGTCAAAAACCTAAACCTTGAAACATTTGATGATCCGCAGCAAGCGGTCAAAGATGGAGAGGCAAATGCTTACCTTGAAATGCCGAAAGAGGCAGGCGATATGCTCAAACAACAAAAGCCATTCGCTATTAAAATCCATGGATATACGACAGATGATGATTCGGTCATCACTGTTCAAATGCTGCAATCATTGCTGGAGCAATATCAAAACCAAGTGGTCGAAAAGCGATTAGCAGCCGATCAAATCGATACGTCCGTTATTCATCCTTTTGAGGTGCAGTCCGTTGATGTAGAAGAAGGGGATGAAGGGGAAAACGGAGTGACCGCTATGCTGTTGTCGATTCTCCTTCCGATGATTTTGGTGACCTCCGTCATCTCAGGAGCTTTGCCGGCTGCGCTTGATATTGTAGCAGGTGAAAAAGACCGGAAATCCATTGAAGCGTTGTTCCTGACACCTGCCAGCAGACTCCAGATTCTCATCGGGAAATGGCTCGCTGTCTCTATGTTTGGTATTTTAAGTGGGATTGTGGCGATCGGTATGCTGCTTCTATCCACTTTGCTCTTTACAGAAAAGCTGAAGCAGGCTCTGAACTTTGGTGATCAAATGTGGAGCATTATTGGCGTCATGTTTGCGGCGTTAATCATCTTCTCCTTCATGGTATCCATGATTGAATTGCTGCTCAGCGTCATTTCGGGCTCAGTCAAAGAAGCACAGTCGTACATGTCCATGATCATTACACTAGGTGTGATCCCAATGTTCTTTACCATGAGAGCAGGTGCTACGCAGCTAGATACGTATTACTTTGCGGTCCCATTCCTTAATATTCATGCGCTTTGTAAGCAACTGATGTTTGGTATCATCGATCCGGTGGCTGTCACTCTGACACTCGGCTCCTCAGCCTTGGCAGTCGTTATCCTGTTTGTCATCGTCAGAAGCTTGTTTATGAAAGAAAAATGGATGCTTGCGAAATAAAGAAAGGAAAGCTTGTAGATTTTTTCTACAAGTTTTTTTATATTCGGAGATTCATATAAAAAAGGCTCGGGATAGAATTGTTATGGCATAATGGAAGAGGAAATGACATAATCATCCTATTTTCACTAAAGAGGGGGTGAAGATATGCCTTATCAAACAGATGACGATGATGTGTTAGGACTATGTAATATATATGCTCAGCAAACACACCATTTTGAAGCCTTTATTTTGGGAAATAGGAAAGGCTTATTAGAACTAAGAAATGCAATAGACAAGGCTTTAGAAACCGGTTGTTCTACTGCAGCGTTATTCCCTTCTGATTATGAAGGATATGATGTCTATGTTGCTTTAGTAGACGAGGAGCAAAGGTTTAAAAAATTAACGACTCCTTATGTAGAGGAATACGCACAAGAGGAAGATGCGGTTGATCCAATTGAGATCATTAAAGAATATGAAGCTGAAAAGGGGAATTCCTTATAAAGAGATTCCCCTGCTTGTGAACTCGTTTGCTAGTGAATCAAATGTCTATGGATTTGGCTTGTCATTGGGTTTTGTCCAGTACTTGATGTCTTCCAATGCTCTTTCAATGTCATCCATATCGTCAATTCCTAAAGTACTATCAAATTTCGAAGATAGTATCTTTCGTACTTTAGCGAGTCTTTGAGTGACCTCCCACTCATCTATAAATCGTGTGGTTTCTGTTTCATATTCTCCTCTATATGCTTCCTCACCATACTGATGAAATTTTTCACCATAATAAGAACCCATGTTATGCAAAGACAAAAGAATCAAATTCATTTCTTTTAATACCTCTAACATTTCATCACCCGTGTAGGTGATGTTTTGATTAGACTTTAGCATTGACTCCCACCCTTAAAATAAGAAATGTTGATATACGCCGCAACCAATACGCTTGTGTTCATCATATTAAAAAAACCCCCGGGATCGGGGGTTTCAGCGTGTAGACAAACCCTCGCATTCTTTGTCAGTTCTGCGCTCCGGTGCTCGCCCTTCCAAGACTGCAAAGGTTTTCTATCACGCTGAAAAGAAGACAAAGGGCTAAAATAAAGATCATTTTAGCCCTTTGTCAACAATCTGAAACCCCCGGAATCGGGGGTTTTTCTTTAGTTCTTGATGAATTTCTCAACTAATGAGCTTGTTTTGTAGTCGTTCAAATCAAGTTTCCATTGGTCGATATCATTTTTCTTCATGTTCACTTCTACTGTTTCTTCAGAAGATGATGGTCCTAATTTTTTAAATTCATCTGGATAGATAGAAAGTAGATATTTCTGTGCATCATCATAAGATGCTGAACGGTTTTTGCTGTAGAACTCAGTCGCTTTCTCTTTCAAACGATCGACAAGCGGACTTGCATCAATCGGTGTAAGAGTCACAGTCACGACAGCTTTATCACCACTGATCGCTTTTGTTTTTGTTGATACTTTTGATTTTTCAGCTAATGTTTCTTTTACTGCTTTTAAAAGCTTATCAAGGTTTTCGTCCTTCGCTGAGCTAGAAGAAATACCTGATGAAGTGATATAACCTTGTTTGAATGATTTATCGAATTCATTCACAACAGTTGATTTGTTATCACCTGTTAGTTTTTCGAAATCGTCGTTTTTCTTACCAAAAATCATCACATCAATATAAGAAGAAAGAGCTTTTGCAGATGCTTGTAGTGTATCTGCTTTTTTCATTAAGTCTTTTCCTTTAATATCGAATTCTAGTGTTTTGTCATCTTTTTTCGATCCACTGCCTGGCTCTGTGTAAACAAGCTGATAGTCTTTGTCTTTGTCAACAACAAAGAATAGACCGCCTTTTGTTACTTTGTCTGCATTTAAAGAGCTTGAAGATAATACTTCATTGTAGTCATCTGGAGAGATCGTAGATACTTGTGCGTCATCTTGGTAAAGTGTGAAGTTGCTTTTATCAACATTGAGAGGCTCTTTGCTGATATTTTTTACAGATACATTCACTTTTAGTACATACTGATCATCCTGTACAGATGTATCGTATTGAGGTGGTAATGTGTACTCAGCACTTTCTACCTTTACCTCTGCTGCATCAAGAGATTTTTTGGTATCGTTTTCTTTCGCAGCTGTTTTGTCTTTACCACCACTACAAGCGGCAGCGACAACAGTTACACACAAGATCAGAAGAAACAGGGATAATTTCTTTTTAAACATGTCGTGTTTTCCTCCTCGGGTTTATGGTGAATTTCATTGAAAAGCTGTAGTTCATATCGTTCTTTTTGCACAAAAAGAAAAATACTGTATGTTTTTTACTGTAGAATGAAGCGAAAGTACTGTCAATACCTCAGTGCGTTTCCGAGGTTGATTGGCTTCAAGTAGTAAAAATGACACTAAGTTGAGAGGAGAAACTTGTAATTTATTATTTGATATCTCCTGTAGAAACTCAACATTTTATATTTTAAGGTTTTGAGTCGGATTATTGAATAGGTTCAAATGACTGTTTTTGAAGATGATGTCGCAATTAGAAGGATTTTTATGACTTGTAAATGAGTATATAGTAATGAATATTTTTTCCTGCTATGTGGATGATCACTTGGTTTGTGTGTTGTTGACAGCAAGACACATGTCCAGCAAATTTAGACAGGCTGCCGACACTGAACGTGCTTTTTCATGTCAAAATGGCAGTCATCTACACAGAAACGCTACATAAAATAAAAGAGAAACGAACTGGAGGTGGATGTATGGCAGTGGTAAGAGCGACAAGCTCTGATATTGATTTAATGGCCAGACTGCTGAGAGCGGAGGCAGAAGGTGAAGGGAAGCAAGGGATGCTGCTCGTAGGAAATGTGGGCATCAATCGGCTGCGTGCCAACTGCTCTGACTTTAAAGGGCTGCGTACGATTCCACAAATGATTTATCAGGAGCATGCATTCGAAGCGGTCACGCATGGGTACTTTTATCAACGAGCACGAGAAACTGAAAAAACACTTGCGCGGAGAAATATTAACGGAGAACGTTTTTGGCCGGCAAAATTCAGCCTTTGGTATTTTAAACCGCCTGGCAATTGTCCAGCGACATGGTATAATCAGCCGTTTGTGGCAAGGTATAAGTCGCATTGCTTTTATCAGCCAACCGCCGAAACGTGTGAAAATGTCTATAACACCTTTTAGCTTGATGAAACGCACAATCCTCTTAGAGTACGAATGCAGAGGGTTGTGTTTTTGTTTTTTCCAAAATGGGTAACCATTGTGTATCAACAAGATGAAGCACGTGAATGGAGGAAATGATGATGTATCAAGATTTAAAAGGGAAAACAGCCATTGTCACAGGCTCTTCAAAAGGAATTGGACAAGCGATCGCATTGCGGTTTGGACAAGAGGAAATGAATGTGGTTGTGAACTATAAAGGCGATGAAGATGGAGCTGAAGAGACGGTACAAGCCATTCAGAAGCACGGAGGTGGGGCGGTGAAAGTACACGCAGATGTCTCCAAAGAGGAAGGCATCCAAGCCATCATGGATACAGCATTGGAACATTTCGGTACAGTAGATGTATTCGTCAATAATTCAGGCTTCAACGGCGAAGAAGCGCTGCCGCATGAGATGACGCTGGAGCAATGGCAAAACGTCATCGATGTGAACATAACAGGTGCATTTTTAGGCGCAAAGGCTGCGCTTGCCTATATGATGGAGCATGACATCAAAGGATCTATTTTAAATATTTCCAGTGTCCATCAGGAGATTCCGCGCCCATTCAACGTTCATTATTCCACTTCAAAGGGCGGAATGAATATGATGACAAAGACGCTGGCTCTTGATTATGCAGAATCAGGTATTCGAATCAATGCGATTGCGCCAGGTACCATGGCAACCGAATCAAATGATGATTTGCAGGATGAACAGAAAAAACAAAAGCAGCTTGAGAAAATTCCGATGAGGACCTTTGGTGAACCGAAGGAGATTGGGTCCGCTGCGGCATTCCTCGTTTCTAAGGAAGCGGCATATATCACAGGCACCACCTTATTTGTGGATGGTGGAATGACACTTTATCCTTCTCAAATCAATGATTAATCCGAAAAACATCCGCCTGTTCAGCCGGCGGATGTTTTTTGTTCGTAGCGTTGTGTAGCTTTGGCTCGTTTGCCGAGCAGCATCGGGTACTTGCCCAGGAAGGAGATACATGGCACCATGAGCAGCAATGTGCCGATCGTATAAAAAAGTGTCCAAGAGAGCTGCGCTGTATCAGCAATATTGATACCAAGTCCATAAAAAACAAATGCTTTCATGATATCAATGCCGGCAAACTGCAAGACAAGAATGACAATAGAATTTCGTCCTAGATACGTCAAAATAGGGGATGTTTTCAATTTAAAGCTTAAATAAATCACGGCAGCTGAACCGAGCAGAGCACATGCATAGAAAATAAAGAGATCACCGTAGTCGTTGACGCGCATATCGATCCGTGAATTAAAGCTCTGCATGTAAGCCGTCAGCACAAGCAGACCTGTACATAAAAGCAGGGTTGGATCTGTTTTTAATTCCACAAACCACTGCTTTGCTAAAAATCCAATCGAATAAAACACAACAGCCGTCAAAGCAACATTGGCATTCCAAGGAAGACTTTGATCTAAAAGCAAGGTAGAAACATATCCAGCACCTCCGCAAAGAACAGTCAGCAAGATTAAGGCAGCGGGTCTCCCTTTTGAAAGACGATGCATAAAGAAAAATAAAATTTCCACTAAAAAGAGTGTCGTTAAAAACCAAATCGCTGGGTTATGTGTAAGTCTTGCTTCATCTGCATTGGATATGAAAATACCTGTAAACGGAACGAAAGGGTCGATATCCGTTTGTCCCTTGAATGCGAAAAAACGAGTAACGGAGAACCAAAATACATACGTAATGATGGAGAAATAGAGATAGGGCAGGAGTAAGCTTTTGGCTTTTTTCTGAATAAATGACAAAGCAGGGGATGAGGATGACCGAAACATCATGCCTGATAGTAAAAAGAAAAGCGGCATATGAAAAGAGTAAATGAATTGCTTGAGCGAATCTGGAATGGGCACATGCGCCATAACCACGAGCAGAATGCCGATTCCTTTAGCTGCATCTACCCAATCGAGTCTCTTTTTCATGTCTGTCATCTCCTTTTTCTCAGCGTCGTAAACCGTTCATTGAATATGTACCTCTACTATATAAAAGGTACACCTCTTATGCGTTTACAGTTCGCTAACGATTAGAAGACACATTTGCGATTAGATGACAGACGGAAGGATTTTGACATCTTGATGTTACATTTCCCATTTTTTATGACAATGTAAAAAAAGAAGCCAGAAGCCTGAAAAGCTGGCTTCAAAATAATTCTGCTATTCGCTTGTAGGAGCGTTGTTTTTCAATCGGATCAAAGGAATTGTTCAGAATCATGATGTCATCCGTTTGATAGCGGTCCATCAAGGTCTGTAATTGCTCTTTCACCGTTTTCTTCGAGCCGACAATCATCCGCTGGCGGTTTTGCAGCACTTTTTTCTTTTCCTGCGTGGTGTAGTGATAGGCATTTGCTTCTTCTATAGAAGGAACGCGGCTGTCCAGTCCTTTTTCAACACGCAGCAGCCATAAATCTGTACTGCTGGCGATCCGGTCTGCTTCTTCATCTGTTTCACCGCAGATGACAAAGACGGCAAACATAGATTGTGGCTGCCTAGAAAAGACAGATGGAGAAAAGTGTGATCGATACGTCTCAAATGCTTGTTTGCCGCGTGCAGGATGAATAAAGTGGCCAAAAATATAGTTGATTCCAAGCTCCGCCGCCTGCATGGCACTATTTTCTCCTAGTCCAAGCAGCCAAACCGGCGGATTAGCATCAACAAGCGGAGCAGCTTTCACACCTGCATGCGGATGACCAGAAGGCAGGCTGTCTGATAAGTAAAAAAGAAGATCCTTCAGCTGGCGGTCAAACTGAGACAAATCTTTATGCACGCCGTCCGTCAATGCGAGTCTCGTCCTTTCGATCCCGCCGGGGGATTTGCCGACTCCGATCTCAATCCGTCCAGGATAAAGGGCTTCAAGCTGCCGCGTGACCTCTGCTACTTTAAAAGGACTGTACTGAGGAAGTAAAATGCCGCCAGATCCGGTACGCAAGGTCGATGTATGAGCCGCAATATGAGCCATTAATATTTCAGGTGCTGTACTAGCGAGCCCCCTTGTGCTGTGGTGTTCAGCGAACCAATAGCGCTCATACCCAAGCGTTTCAGCCAGCTGAGCCAGCTGCGTTGTATGAATCAATGTCTCCTGAGCAGACTGACCTTTAGGAATGGCGACTTGATCTAATATATGAAGTGATGGCATCATCAACATCCTTTCAACAACATGCTGAATATAAGTATAAAGAAATCAATGGGTGGAAGGAAACGAAAGGGTTTATCCTTTGAACACATGCTTTTATGTTTTCTATATCAACATATGAAACCACATCTTACGCTCCTTATCAGCAAGAGCTGCTCGCCGGGACCTTTCGACAATGTTTCACATGAAACACTTCATTTACGACATGAACTATTTTCATTGTGCATCTTTCTTTAAAAAAATATAAAGTGTTTGAAACCTATCTTGAACATAGATCGTATATACTAGTAAATAGAAAAAAGAGTAAGAGGCTCCAATGTCATTTCATGAATTTTGTCGAATTTTCATGTATGATGATTTTAATAGGGTCCATCGCTTAATAAATAGATTTTTATTATGCTGGAGGAGTGATTGATTTGGCGATTACATTAGAAAAAGGTCAACGTATTGATTTAACAAAAGGGAAAGCAGGGCTAACGAATATTCTTGTTGGACTTGGCTGGGACCCTGTATCACAAGGCGGCGGGTTTTTAGGAAAGCTGTTTGGCGGCGGAGGCGGCGCTGATGTTGATTGTGATGCTTCAGTGCTCATGCTGAAAAATGATAAGTTTACGGAAAATAAAGATTTGATTTATTTTGGCAACCTAAAAAGCAAATGCGGCAGTGTTGAGCATACAGGTGACAACCTGACTGGTGAAGGAGACGGAGATGATGAACAAGTCCTCGTCAACTTGAGCAAGGTGCCGGGTAATGTGAATAAATTGGTGTTTGTCGTGAACATTTATGATGCCCTTAGAAGAAACCAACACTTTGGTATGATTCAAAATGCTTACATTCGCATCGTTGATCGTTCAAACAATCAAGAATTAGTGAAATATAATTTAAAAGATGACTATGCAGGAAAAACATCGTTAATCGTCGGAGAACTTTACCGTCAAGAGAATGAGTGGAAGTTTGCGGCTCTTGGAAATGGTACAAATGATGCGAAGCTTGCCGATATTACGAGAAACTACATTTAAACAGAAGGGAGAGGTTCCTAGTGGGAATTTCTTTAGCGAAAGGTCAAAAAATTGATTTAACAAAAACGAATCCGGGTTTAACAAAAGTAGTCGTTGGTCTTGGCTGGGACGTCAATAAGTATGACGGCGGACATGACTTTGATCTAGACGCAAGTGTATTCCTTTTAGATGCAGCAGGTAAAGCAAGCTCTCCATCTGACTTTGTCTTTTACAACCAAACAACTGGCGGAGGCGGCAGTGTCGTACATACAGGCGATAACCGCACTGGTGAAGGGGACGGAGATGACGAGCAGGTCAATGTTGACCTTGCAGCTGTACCAGCAAGTATTGAGAAGATTTCATTTGTCATTACCATTCATGATGCAGAAGCGCGCAGTCAAAACTTCGGACAAGTGTCTAACGCATATGTACGTATTTTAAATGCGGCTTCGAATGAAGAACTTATTCGCTACGATTTGGCAGAGGATTTCTCAATTGAGACAGCCATTATTGTAGGTGAATTATACCGTCATGGCGGGGAATGGAAATTCTCAGCTGTCGGATCAGGCTATCAAGGCGGTCTTGCACGCATTGCAACGGACTTCGGCTTAGATATCGGATAACGATAGTTTCCTATTTTCAAAGACAGGAGAGATACGAATATGGCGATTCAGCTTTCAAAAGGACAACGTGTCGATTTAACTAAAACCAACCCAGGGCTGACGAAAGTGATGATCGGTCTTGGCTGGGATACGAATAAATATTCTGGCGGAGCCGAATTTGATTTGGACGCATCGGCTTTCTTGGTAGATGCAAACAATCGTTGTCAGCAAGATACAGATTTTGTGTTCTATAATAACCTTCAGCATCCGAGCGGCAGTGTCACTCATACAGGTGATAACCGGACGGGTGAAGGAGATGGAGATGACGAGCAAATTCTCGTTGATTTCTCGAAAATTCCTGCTAACATTGATCGTATCGGAATTACAGTTACGATCCATGATGCAGAGACGCGCAGCCAAAATTTTGGACAAGTCTCTAATGCATTTGTTCGTGTTGTAAATGAAGAGGGCGGGGAAGAATTGATTCGCTTCGATTTAGGCGAAGACTTCTCAATTGAAACAGCTGTTGTGGTATGTGAATTGTACCGACACGGAAGTGATTGGAAGTTTAACGCGATCGGAAGCGGATTCTCTGGCGGACTTGCAGCTCTTTGTCAAAATTATGGGTTAGAAGTGTAAATAAGAGAAACAAATCAATTCAAGAGGTGCTGTCAAAAACTCATATGAGGGCCTTTTCCAAAGTGAGAAAGAAATAGCGATCAAGAATAGCAGCAGGCGAAAGCCTGCTGATGCTTCTACACTTATAGGAGGAAAACCAGTTGGACATTTTGAAACATATGTTGGATACATATGCCTCGTTTTTTGATTGGCATATGTGGGCAGAGGTGTTAACAGACCCTGTCTCTTGGGGGCTTATTGGGACGCTTGTCGTGCTTGAAGGATTGTTATCAGCAGATAACGCACTTGTATTAGCCGTGATGGTGAAACATTTACCGGAAAAGCAGCGTAAAAAGGCATTAACCTACGGATTAATTGGCGCTTATTTCTTCCGTTTTCTATTCATTGGCGTAGGGATGCTGCTTATTAAATTCTGGTGGATTAAGGTTCTTGGAGCTGCTTACCTAGCATGGCTTGTCATTAAGCACTTCTGGTTAGGTGATGGCGATGATGAAGCGAAGGAATTGAAAAAAGAAGGCTGGTTGATTCGGGTATTTGGTATATTCTGGGCAACCGTTATCTCTGTAGAAATTATGGACCTTGCCTTCTCGGTTGATAGTATTCTTGCAGCATTCGCTGTATCTGAGGAAGTATGGATTCTTCTATTAGGCGGAATGCTTGGAATTCTCATGATGCGTACAGTGGCACAGTTGTTCCTTGTTCTTATTGACCGTATCCCAGAGCTCGAGAATACAGCGTTTATTCTTATCGGGATCATTGCGATCAAAATGGGCTTGAGTGCTGCTCACATTGAAATCCCGCATCTTGTATTCTTTGCGATTATTATCCTAGCATTTATCGGAACGTTTATTGTTCATAAAATCAATAAGAAGAAACATCAAGGTGTAACAAACGAAGCTGCGGCTTCAAAAGAAGAATAGGACGATCAAAAAGGAATGGAGTTGATTAGCGGCTCCATCCTTTTTTGAATCATCAAGTCATTTGTTCGATTTTCTCTCAACAACAGGAGGTGGCACAGCATGCGGTATTTTCAGTTTTTATCAGAGGCGAGGCAGCACGATATTTTTTTCAAACGGCCGGTGGCGATGCATTTGATGACGCCAAGGCACGTACTTGCGCATGCATTAGGTGCTACTTTGTATATGCCTGCAACAAGACAGGATATAGCAGACATGCTGCTGTCGCAGAAATATGAAGCGCTTTGCTCTGTTGTATTTTGTTTAGAGGATGCCATCGGTGATCAAGAAGTGGAAATGGCTGAGCAGAATCTAGTGGTACAACTCGCCAAACTGTCGGACAAATTGACGCATACGCCTGAAACGGCTGAACAATTGCCGCTTTTATTTATTCGGGTTCGTTCACCGAAGCAGCTGCTTGAAATGGCAGATTTGCTAGGTTCATCTCTTCATTTATTGACGGGTTTTGTATTTCCGAAGTGTTCTATTCATAATGCGAAGGATTATTTGGACAGCTTGAAACAGGTTTCAGCACAAACGAAGACAAAGCTGTACGGTATGCCCATTTTGGAAACACCCGATTTATTAGAAAAAGAAACAAGATATACGGTGCTGTCTGAGTTAAAGCAGATCATGCTGAATGATGAAGAATATATTTTGAATATTCGTATTGGGGCAACGGATCTTTGCGGCTTATATGGCATTCGCCGTGATCGTGACACCACCATCTATGAAATCAGATTGATTGCTGATTTGATCACAGATATGATCAATTATTTTGGTCGTTCCTTTGTTGTTTCAGGTGCAGTATGGGAGCATTTTGGCCCTGCACGAAAGGAACAAAAACCATTCATCCGTGCGCTTTCTAAGGGCGGTGAGCTGTCCTTATCTGAATTCGATGACGTACAAGGTTTACTCAAGGAGACAAAACTCGATGTAGCCAACGGCATACATGGGAAGACAGTGATCCATCCAACACATCTCAAGCCAGTGCAAAGCATGTACGTTGTGACAAAGGAAGAGTACATGGATGCATTAAGTATTTTAGAACATGCTGACGGCACAGTTGGCGTAATGAAGAGTGTCTTCTCTAATAAGATGAATGAAACGAAGCCCCATTACAGGTGGGCAGAGCAGATATTAATTAAGTCAGACATTTACGGGGTGTTTCATGAAAATAGAAGCTATATCGACATACTCACAGAATCAGAAGCGACATACGCTGAACATCTTGGAACATATGGAGGTTGAGCTTGACCTCAAAGAAGGTGCGCTCCAGCTGGAGAAAGAGCATCTTTTTGAGATGGCAGCAAGGGTGAACAAAAAAAGAGCCTTTTTATTCGTTAGTAAGGTACTTGGAAAGCATATTCCTGTTCATCCAGTGAAACCGCTCCTTGTCTCGGGTCTTTTAGCGATGGCATATGCCAAAGAGCAAACGGGACAGACGCCTCCGTACCAAGATTTTCTTGTAGAGGCACTCAAGACGGATGATCACGCGGCGTTAACGGCAGCCTATGAAACACTCAAAAAAGAAAAGCTAGCAGCTGGCAATGAGCCTGTCGTCATCGGCTTTGCGGAAACGGCAACAGCCCTTGGACATGGTGTGTATGATGTGCTAGAAGGCGCATCTTACATTCATACGACACGTGAACAGCTGCTGGGTCTTGACCCGTCATTGGTATTTGAAGAAGAACATTCGCATGCAACAGACCAGCTTTGTTATGCAGATGAAGCATTACTTCGCACAGACCGCCCCATCGTGTTAGTAGATGATGAAGTCACGACAGGCCGTACAAATATCAACATCATTCGTGACCTTCATGCAAAGTACCCGCGGCATTCTTATACCATTCTTTCCATTTTGGACTGGCGGACGGAGGAGCATGAGAAAGCCATGTGCCAGCTTGAAGAGGAGCTCGGAATTCACATCACATCATTGTCTTTATTAAAAGGGCAGATGGTCTTTAGAGGCAAAACGCTTGATGAACCAGCTTATTCGTATGAGATTGCGGAGCAAGAGAAGCGGCCAAGTCTCTCTTTTCATTCTCTTCAATCTTTCTTTAAGCAAGTGCCGTATTCACTTTCTCATGCAGCAAATTCGGCTGGTCATTCGCCATATATACATGAAACGGGCCGTTTTGGTTTAAACGCAGCAGATACGGAAGCACTTGACCAAGCAGCTGCTGAAGCGGGTTTGAAGCTGCGGCAGGAACGCAAAGGGAAGCAAACACTTTGCTTAGGGACAGGTGAGCTGATGTATGTACCGATGAGACTGTCTGCACATATGGGTGAAGGCATTCGCTTTCATTCAACAACGAGAAGTCCTATTCACCCAGTCGAAAAGGATGGATACGCTGTCCAAAATGGGTTTACCTTTATGAATCCAGAGGATGCCCGAATTCAGCACTACGTGTACAACATTCCAAAAGGTGAATATGATGATGTATTTCTCTTTTTTGAGAAAAAGGTCTCTCAGGAGGCATTGCTTCCGCTTATTCATTTATTTGCCGAGCGGCATGTGAAGCATGTGCATATTGTGACTTTATCAGACGAGGTGAAGGTGAATGGCTAACGTGTATACAAAGATGGGAAGCTATCCAGAGCAGGATGTAACCTTCTTACTCAAAGATTTATCCTCTATTGAGATGGAGAAAAGTACAGAAGAGCGGGAGCGTTCCATTCAGAGTGGTGCGCATTATTCAGAAATGCTGCCAATTGAATATAAACCAACTGAATCTTATATGACTTTATTCTATCAATCTCTTGAAGAAAGTAAGGAAAAGGTAGCCGAAGCAGTAGCTGTTGTAGCAGAACAGATTATGAAAAAGCGAGGCTTCAAAACCGTGCTTTGCAGCTTGGCGCGTGCAGGAACACCGATCGGGGTGCTAATCAAACGATATATTCGAAAGACATATGGTATCGATCTGCCTCATTACAGCATCTCTATTATTCGCGACCGCGGAATAGACGAGAATGCACTGCATTATATGCTGAAAGAACATCCAGGCTTTGAAATTGCTTTTATCGATGGATGGACTGGAAAAGGTGCGATTTCGAAAGAGCTCGAAAAAGCTGTGATTGATTTTGAAAAAAAGTATGGCGTGCGTCTTTCGAGTGAGCTGGCTGTGCTGGCTGACCCTGGCTATTGTACACATGTATATGGAACGAGAGAGGACTTTCTCATTCCAAGTGCCTGCCTGAATTCGACGGTATCAGGGCTTGTCAGTCGTACGGTACTAAACAACCGCTGGATCAATGCCGATGATTTCCATGGGGCAAAGTATTATAAAGAGCTGCTTGATGAGGATGTGTCCAATCTGTATGTGGATACGATTGAAGAAGCATTTTCCAGCCTCGGAGCAAATGTACAAGAGAAAGCAGAAACCATACTTACGCAAGGGACGCCGGCAGATTGGCGCGGAATGGCATCCATTGAAGCAATCGGTCAGGAGTTTCAAATTAAAAATACCCATTTGATTAAGCCGGGTGTTGGTGAGACGACCCGCGTGCTGCTTAGAAGAATCCCGTGGAAAATCTTGATTCAGCCTGGATCTCAGGAAAAGCTGAAGCATATTTTGCTTTTGGCTGAGGACAGAGGCGTTCCTGTCATTGAATATGCCAATATGTCCTACACGTGCTGCGGGTTAATTCGCCCGCTGGAGCAAACGTCATGAAGACATATGCATTTGCCAGTGATTTAGACCGAACGCTGATTTACTCACATCGAGTGCTTGACCAGTATGCGTATGAAGGAGAGTATGATTTAGTTGAGGTGCTGGACGAACGGCCGCTTTCCTATATGTCTGTTGAAACGAAAAGATCCTTGCAGACGATTCATCAATCAGGCTGGTTCATTCCAGTGACGACAAGAACGACTGCACAGTATGAACGGATCACCTTCTTTCAACAAGAGCTTCAACCGGAGTATGCTGTCACAACAAACGGGGGCTGTATTCTTCACCATGGCAAGCCGCTTGAGGATTGGCAGGCCATTGTTGATGAGAGACTTAGGGAGTGTATGCCAGTCAGAGAGATGCTGAGGGCGATCTCCGAACTTCCGGTTGCGGCTTGGGTGAAGCGTACCCGTACAGCAGAGGGAAGATTTCTTTATTTGATTATGAAAGATGAGTATTTATCTCACATACCGCTTGCTGAGTTGAAGCTGTGGGGTGAGGAGAGAGGCTGGCAGGTTTCTCTTCAGGGACGGAAGCTTTATTTTATTCCACAGCCGCTTAATAAGTGGGATGCTGTTGCTTTTCTAAAGGACAGGCTGAAGCTTGAATACGTCTATGGTGCGGGTGATTCCCTGTTAGATGCGGGGCTCATTCGTCAATCAGATAAGGGCTTTGCCCCAAGGCATGGAGAAGTTCTCGACTTTGACCCAGGACTTGAGCCGACAGCAGCCTTTGGCATGGCCGCAGCGGATGAAATCACCGCTTCTGTCATTGAGCAGATGACGAACGCAAAAAAGCCTTCGATTCGATAGCAGAAGTAGAAGGCTGAATGATATGATAGTAGTAGCTTTCTAGAAAATATAGGAGAAAGGAAGGAGCGGCGTGAGTTATAAAGAAATCAATGTCACCCATACACGGGCGGAGCAGGAAGCCTGGAAAAACGTGCTGAAAAAGCCGCTCCCTGAAAGAGACGGTTATGTAAAGGACGAGCATACATTGTCCTTACCGCGTCTCACCGCCCGGGTCCTTGGAACTCCGCATGATGCAACCGATTATTTTATTTATTTACATGAATTATACGAAACAGACGGCATGCATATTTTAAGTGAAACGCTCAATCGTCATATTGAGCCAGAGCATTTTCAAGCGTTGCAGCGTATTCATTTGATTAACCAAGAAGAAAAGGGATTGTCCGTGAATCGCTTTGTGGCTTTTTTAGATGGTGAACAGCTGATTGTCCGCCATCCAAACCCTGTGATGAACCGGCATATCCGTCTTTCATTGATCAAGGTGTTTGAGCATTTCAAGCAGCTGCATGAGGGTGGATTTCAGCATCCTGATTTCCGCCGGGTCTTGCTGGATGTCGTGAAGTTTTCAAATAACCATCTAGGTCCATGGCTGAAGGAAGTCAATATAGAAGAAAAAATGCCGGCTGTCATTTGGTATGGAGAGGCGAATAAAAGTCAGCTTTATTTTCTTTACTATGTCATGCTGATTGGCTGTGATGTTGTGCTATTTCATCCAGAAGGCGTAGATTCGTTTCGCGAATTAGATCCAGAAGAAAAGCTGACTTTTATTGATCAGTACCCGGGGACTTCAAAGCTTGAGCCGTTCCCTACTGAAAAGCCTGAGAGGAAATCAACGGTGGCGTACCGCTCGACAAGAGAGCTTGAAGAGGTGCTTCACACGGAAGATTCAATGCTGTATAAGCCGTGGCAATTCAGAGATCATACTCCTCATTCCATTACGCTGAAGACAACGTATGATGAGCTGTTTTTAATTGCAAAGGAACGATCCTTTATCCGCCCGAATTTCAAAGCAGACCGGGACACGATACAGATTCCGAATCTTTTTGCGAAAATGATGGGTGTCACACGAGACAAGCGTGAATACTGGGATCGCATTCACACGTTAATGGAGGGGAAAGAGACGAAGACCATTCGCCATTTTCCTTTTACGAAAGAAGTGACTTCGAATTATCAATTTCATTATCAGCATGCACTGTCTGCTACTGGAGAGATTGATCCTGAATTATTAATGAAAAGCAATGTGTGGCAGTTTTCTCATCTATATGAGGGCGCGCAGCGTGCGATAGCAGAGGCGATATCTCGAATCTGTCAGCATCCGAAGCTATTAAAACAAGGCAATGAAACCGAATTAGATGTCCGCATTTATTTATTCAAGCAGGTTCTGCATTTGAGCCAGGATCTCATTGAACTGATTCAAACCTTTGATTATGCACAAACCGTACCGAAAGTGATTTTATACCATACGGAATATAATGGGGAGCTGACTCGTTCTGATGCGGCCGCCCTGATTTTCCTAAATGAAATGGGTGTGGATCTCTTCGTATATCATCCGGCGGGATATCAGTGTATCGAACGGTATATCGATGACCAATTATTTGATACCCATTGGCTTGATGAGATGGTCATGAACCAGGAGTTTAAAGAGCCGTCCATCGTTAGAAAGTTATTTCAATCCATTAAAAACCGATAAGGAGATCAAAGCTTATGACAAATACAAACGGAAATGACATCATTTCAATTGATAAAGAGGAAATCACGATTGAGAAGGCAGACGATATTCGCGTTCAGCTTCGAAACGAACCAGAAGTGCAAAATATTGCGAGACAGATCGATGCGAAAAATCAGCTTGAGCTTCTTGAATACGGAAAACAGCCAGCCGTTGAAATCTCTAAGTTCTCTGATCGTATCCTTTCAATGATGCGTTCAACAAGCGTCACTGACTCAGGAACAATGCTGACGCAGCTTGGCAAGATTATGGATCGCTTTGATAAAAATGATTTTGACGAGCCGAAGGGTGGTTTGTTGTCAAAAATCTTTAAACGCGGCGGCAGCATGATTGAAAAGATTTTTAGTAAATATCAAACGCTCGGTGCTGAGATTGAAAAAATTAATGTAGAAATTAGTAAATATAAAGATGAAATGACCAAATCGACTGTGACGCTTGAAGAAATGTATGAGCATAACATTCAATACTACATGGAGCTTGAAAAGTATGTCGTAGCCGGTCAAATGAAAATTGAAGAATTAAAGCAATTGGTTCCTTCATATGAAGAAAAAGCAGCTAGTGGAAACCAGCTGGCACAAATGGAACTTGATACGCTTCGTAATGGGATTCAAGCGCTTGAAGAGCGTGTATATGACCTTGATATGGCAAGAATGGTCGCGCTTCAAACGGCACCGCAAATCCGTTTACTTCAGCGTGGGAATACAAAATTAATCGGTAAAATCAACTCTGCCTTCATTATCACCATTCCAATCTTCAAAAATGGGATCATTCAAGCTGTGACAGCGAAGAGACAAAAGCTTGTCGCTGATTCCATGAGTGAGCTGGATAGAAGAACAAATGAAATGCTGAAACGAAACGCTGAAAACATTTCAAGTCAAAGTGTGGAGATTGCCAAATTATCCGGCCGTCCAAGCATCGACATTGAAACGATCGAATCTTCCTTTAATACAATTGTACAAGGGATGAAAGAGACGAAACAGATCGAAGAAGAGAACAAGCGATTACGTGAAGATGGAACAAAACGTATGCTTGAGCTTCAAGATAATATTAAGCGGGCTGCCCTAGAGTCCTAAAAAAACGAGCTGTCTGTAACTAAAGTTGCAGGCAGTTTTTTTGTGAATTTAAATAAAATTTGAGACAAAAGGTTTTTATGTGACCATTTTCGGGTAAATCATGTTCAGGGGAATGGTTCGCCCATGATTCAAAAAAACTGCTATGACGAGGATTCGACTTATTTTTTAGCACAATTAGGAATTTCCAGTAAAATATTGTCTGGTGAGAGGAAATACCCCGTAAAATATGTAGTTTATGAAGCATTCTATAGGATTTACGAGTAATACGGCGTATAAACTCTAATGACCAGACCTCTATATGGAATTCATACATATTGTGGGGAAATAAGCGAATTCTAAAGATTGTTCGCATCATAACGCTTATGTTACGGTTATAAAGATGCTAATTTGGAGGGAAAATATGAATTCTGAAGAGAGAAATATCAAAATCAAGATAAATAATGTATCTAAAATTTTCGGTAAAAATGCTAAAAAAGCATCTCAAATGCTTGAAAACGGGAAAACAAAAAGAGAGATCCTAAAAGAGACCGGCGCAACAGTTGGTGTCAATCGAGCAAATTTTGATGTTTATGACGGCGAGATATTTGTCATCATGGGGCTATCAGGGAGCGGAAAGTCCACACTTGTGCGGATGCTAAACAGGTTAATCGAACCAACCTCCGGTGAAATTTATATTGATGGGGATATGATAACAAATATGTCAAAGGATCAATTGCGTGAAGTCAGACGGAAAAAGATCAGCATGGTTTTCCAAAACTTCGCATTGTTCCCGCACCGTACAATTCTTGAGAACACAGAGTATGGTCTTGAATTGCAAGGTGTAGATAAAGAAGAGCGCAGACCAAAAGCGCTTGAATCTTTAAAGCTTGTTGGACTTGAAGGCTTTGAAGAGCAATACCCAAATCAATTAAGTGGTGGGATGCAACAGCGTGTTGGATTGGCACGTGCGTTAGCAAATGACCCTGACATTTTATTAATGGATGAAGCATTCAGCGCACTAGACCCATTAATTCGTAAAGATATGCAGGATGAATTGCTTGAGCTTCATACATCTGTAGGAAAAACGATCATTTTCATTACCCATGATTTAGATGAGGCGCTTCGTATTGGCGACCGCATTGTGCTCATGAAGGACGGAAATATCGTTCAAATCGGAACACCAGAAGAAATTCTAATGAACCCATCGAATGAATATGTTGAACGTTTCGTTGAAGATGTTGACCTTTCTAAAGTATTAACCGCTGGTCATATTATGAAACGTGCAGAAACAGTTCAGATTGACAAAGGGGCACGTGTTGCGCTTACGCTCATGAAAAACCTAGGGATTTCGTCTATCTATGCGGTAGATAAGAAAAAGCATTTATTAGGTGTCATTTCTGCCCAAGCAGCGAAGAAAGCAGCAGAAACGGGAGCGTCGCTTGAAACGGTTCTCGATAAAGAATTTACGACAGTGTTGGAATCTACGTATTTGACAGAGATCTTTGATGCGGTGTCTGATGCGAACATTCCGATTGCCGTTGTCGATGAGAAAAACAGAATGAAGGGCATTGTGGTCCGAGGTGCATTGATTGGTGCATTATCAGGAAATGATGAGTATATCAACATGTCTTCTAACAAGCTAGAGGAAATTAAAGCACAAGAGCCTTCTGCACAGGAGGTAGAATAAGATGTTTAGTATGAGTGATTTACCTAGAATTCCGTTTGCGGAATATATCGATCAATTTGTTGACTGGTTAACATTAACGTTTGGTGGTTTCTTTGATGGCATCACAAATGGATTAGCAGGAACAGTAAATGGGATTGTGGCTGCACTTGGCGTCATTCCATCCATTATTTTAACCCTTATTTTTGCCGGCATTGCTTGGTGGATCAGTACAAGAGGAGTTGCTCTTTTCACACTTATTGGATTTTTACTGATCGACTATTTAGGCTACTGGCATCCAATGCTTCAAACACTTGCGCTCGTTTTGACCGCTGTGGTCATTTCTATTGTGATCGGGGTTCCGATCGGTATTTGGGCATCACAGAAGGAAACTGTGCGTAAAATTGTGACACCTATTTTAGATTTAATGCAGACAATGCCTGCATTCGTTTATCTATTACCAGCGATCTTCTTCTTTAATATTGGGGTTGTTCCTGGGGTTGTGGCATCGGTTATCTTCTCCATGCCGCCAACCATCCGTATGACCATTCTCGGTATTAAACAAGTACCAGCTGATTTAATTGAAGCAACAGAAGCATTTGGTTCAACGACATTCCAGCGTTTATTCAAAGTTCAGCTTCCACTTGCAACAAAAACCATCTTAGCTGGTATTAACCAAAGTATCATGCTGGCTCTATCAATGGTCGTTATTGCAGCAATGGTGGGTGCACCAGGACTTGGTTCAGAAGTATATAGTGCGGTAACCCAGCTGAAAACAGGTATTGGTTTTGAAGCAGGTATTGCCATTGTTATTGTGGCGATTACACTTGACCGTATTACACAAAACATTAAAACGAAAAAAACCAGGGGGAATGCTTAATGTGGAAAAAGTCTCTCTACATTGGGATGACCGCCCTGCTTGTCTTTTTACTAGCCGCTTGCGGTGCGCAGACAGATTCAAATGCGAGTGCAGCACAGCAGGTGAATAAGACCATTATCGGAATCGATCCAGGTTCAGGGATTATGGCACTGACAGATCAAGCGAAAAAGGATTACGGCTTAGAGGATTGGACGGTTGTGTCTGCATCAAGTGCAGCTATGACGGCAACACTCAAAAAATCTTACGACCGTAAAAAGCCAATCATCATCACTGGCTGGAATCCACACTGGATGTTTTCCCGCTATGATTTAAAATATCTAGATGATCCAAAAAAATCTTACGGTGAAGCGGAAGAAATTCATACGATTTCACGTAAAGGCTTTGCAAAGGATGAGCCGGAAGCAGCCAAAATGCTTAGTCAGTTTAAATGGTCTCAAGATGACATGGGCGAAGTCATGATTGATATTCAAGATGGTGTGAAAC
The DNA here is from genome assembly GCF_056172715.1 of Bacillus sp. ABR. NCBI lineage: Bacteria > Bacillati > Bacillota > Bacilli > Caryophanales > Bacillaceae > Bacillus > Bacillus sp. ABR. The sequence goes on from NZ_JAOYSL010000004.1 coordinate 133,370, forward strand.
CAAAGGATGCTGCCATAAAATATGTGAAAAAACATAAAGACCAAGTAGCGAAATGGACAAAAGGCGTGAAAAAGTCGAATGGTGGAAAAATCAATCTTGCCTACGTTGCCTGGGATAGTGAGATTGCAAGTACCAATGTTGCGGCAGAAGTATTGCGTGAACTCGGGTTTAATGTGACTTTGACTCAGGTTGAAGCAGGTCCAATGTGGACAGCAATTGCAACCGGAAGTGCGGATGCATCATTATCCGCTTGGCTGCCAAATACGCATAAAACGTATGCAGCGAAGTTTAAAGGAAAATATGACGACCTTGGTACAAGTATGAAAGGCCTTCGAATGGGGCTAGTTGTTCCGAAATATATGAAGAACGTAAACTCCATTGAAGATTTGAAAAAATAGTCAATGATGTAATGGTTCCCTTATAATAGAAGGGAGCATGTGGAAAAAGCAGTCTGCTCAAAAAGCGGCTGCTTTTTTCTTATATAGAAGGATGGAGTTGTCGTCGATGATGGATAGGTCAATCATGATTTTTCTGCATGGTGGAGGAGTAAGCAGCTGGATGTGGCAGGAGCAGGTTGAAATATTTAAGGACACGTATGAATGCTTTGCCCCTGATCTCATTGGACATGGGACAAGAGCAAAAGAACAGATATTTTCAATGAATGAAAGCGCCCAAGAAGTCATCTCATGGATCAAGGAAAACGCGAATGGCCGTCAAGTGATTCTGATTGGATTTTCTTTAGGTGCACAGATTGCCGTTGATGTGTTATCAAGAGAGCCAGATATCGTAGACATCGCTGTCATCAATAGCGCCCTCGTGATGCCTCTGCCATGGCTCCATTTCATGGTGAGACCGCTCTTGCCACTGACGTATCCATTATTAAAGAAAGATTGGTTTATCCAGCTCCAAGCCGAAAAGATGGGGCTCCCGCAACATGTACTGCATCATTATGCGGCGGAATCGAAACATTTGCAGAAGAAAACCCTACTTACGATGTTTCAAGAAAACCTCCATTACAGGCTCCCAGACACGTTTCAGCAAGCAAAGGCACGCATTCTTGTCACAGTGGGAGAAAAAGAAAAAGGCATTATGACACGGTCAGCAAAAAAAATAACAAATTCACATCCGAAGGCAGTAGGTGTCATCGTTCCCGGTATTGGGCATACATTTACTTTTGAGAAAAAAGAACTTTTCACAGAAATGATCAAAAGCTTTATAGAGGCACGTGCATTACCAGTGGAATTAAAGGAAATCCAGTAGCCGTACCCATCAATAAGTGAAGATAAGCATAAAAGAGGCGGTGGTCTCTTAGAATCTGTATGATATAGGTATAAAACGCTTTCAGTTTCTGTGCCATAGAAGGAGGAGCTATGAGTAAAAACTATATCATATTCGGTGCAAGTCAAGGATTAGGAGATGCTTTTGTAAAGGGTCTTCCTTCAAGTGGAGATACAGTTTGGATTGTGTCGCGAAGTGAACCAAGCAGTTTGAGCATAGATGACGGTGTACATAGAATTTGGCTGAAAATCGACTTATCAAGCCAAACGCATATCCCTTATATGCTCGAAGCACTGGAGAACAAGACGATTGATGTACTTATTTATAACGTCGGTTTATGGGAAAAACGAGGCTTTGAAGACGATTATTCCTTTGATCACGATCAGCCAGAGGATATTGCGCACTTAATTAATGTGAATGTCACCTCAACCATTACGTACATCCAGGCACTGCTTCCGCACGTAAGGAAATCGGAGAATGGGAAAATCATCGTGATTGGCTCAACGGCTGGACTCGATCATACAAACCTGCCGCAAGTCTCGTTTGTTGCATCTAAATTTGGCCTGCGCGGAATTGTGAATGCGCTGAGAGAGCATGTGAGAAAAGATAAAATATCTGTTACCTGTATCAATCCAGGAGAGCTGGCGGCAGAGGTTCCGTATGAAGAGGGAGCCGAAAAGGCCATTACTCTATATGATGAAACGAGAATCCCTGTTCAGGATATTGTGGAGCTTGCTAGATGTGTGATTCACTTATCAAGGGTATCTTGTGTGAAAGAAATCAACGTTCCAGCCATGGCAGATTTGAATGCATAATATAAAGCGACCACCCGTCCTGAAGAGAAGGCGGGTGGCTTTTTCATTTTATGATGAATGCTGCTGGAGCGTTTGATAGACAGCTTCAGTCAAAATCTCAATGCCGGTAAAGATTGCAGAGCGGTCAAAGGTCATGTACGGATGATGAAGACCTGGCTTTAAATCACAGCCTAAACCGAGCATCGTAGATTTGATATGCGGAAGCTTTGCTGCATAAAAGTGAAAGTCTTCTCCACCTGTTGTGACGATTGGGGGATCAAGCTGCTCTTGGCCTAAAACCTGTTCAATCGCATGAGACATGATCTGGACAGCTTCCTCATTTAACGTAGCGGCAGGCAGACGATGGTCTGTTGAAAGTGTAATGGAAGCACCAAAGGCATCCGCTACAGAATGAACTGCTCTTTCAATTTCTTTTTCTAGCTCATCCATTACTTCGTTTGTTTGCGCCCTTACATCTAATGTAAAAGAAGCTTTGCCTGGGATGATGTTTGAGCTGCCCCCGCCAGCATGTAAATTGGTCATTTTCACAGAATGGGCGACTCGTGGATCGACATGGATATGCGCGAGTCTCTGCACGAGGGTTGAAGCCACTTCTATTACGTTGATGCCAAGGTGTGGACGTGCACCGTGCGCTTCCTCTCCAGTAATTGTGCCGACATAATGATTACTTGATCCGTGCAAAATAGCAGGAGCGCAGCGTCCGTTTAATGTTTCTTGAATTGGGCGCACATGTACGCCATATAAGTAATCGACATCTGCCAGCACACCTTTTTCAATCATTTTCAGCGCACCGCCGCCTCTTTCCTCGGCAGGCTGAAAGATGAAACGAATTGTGCCGTTCGGGCGTTCTTTTTCCTTTAATGCCATAAAGGTACCAAGAGCCATTGTCATGTGTGCATCGTGGCCACATGAATGATTGGCTTGAAATTCTCCATCTACTTCCTGCCAAAGTGCATCAATATCGGCTCTCACAGCGACCACTGGTGCGCCTTCTCCAATTTCACCGATCACCCCTGTACAGTCGTCAAATGTTTGAGTTTTGCAGCCCAATTTTTTCAATATACCTTCAATATAAGCAGTCGTTTCTGTTTCTTCCCAGCTGATTTCTGGGTGGGCATGCAAGTGTTCGAAGATGTCTGTCACGGTTTGTTTCATTTCGTTTGTCAAAGTTGTCATGAAGAGCCTCCTTGCTGACAGATAATCTGCCAAAACATTATTTTAGTGAAATAATATTGATCTTAAATATCAACAGTGTTTATAATATAACACATCATTTGATTATTCTGAAAATTAAGTGAAATTCCGATCGGGACAAAGGGGTTTTGGCACATGAAAACTGCGACAGTATCAGCACCAGAGAAACAGAAACGAAAACTTCAAATGCCGGATGCGTATGTTCTCTTATTTATGATTGCATTGATTTGTACGATAGCAACGTATTTTGTACCAGCGGGTGAGTTTGATCGAAAGACATCTGGGGAGATCACAACGGCCGTTCCTGGCAGCTATCACCGCATTGATCAATCACCTGTGAGTCCAGTTGGCTTTTTCACTGCGATACAAGAAGGAATGGTAGGGTCCGCATCTATTATTTTTCTGATTCTATTTACGGGCGGAACCATTGCCATTTTGGAGAAGACAGGTGCTATTAACGGGATGATTCACCATGTCATCAGCCGGTTTCAAACGAAGCAGTTATTGTTTATTTGTATTGTTGGGGGATTATTTTCAGTCCTTGGAACGACCGGAATTGTCGTGAACTCTGTTATTGGGTTTATTCCGATTGGCATCATTGTGGCACGATCCTTGAAATGGGATGCTGTAGCAGGAGCGGCTGTCATATACATCGGCTGTTATGCAGGGTTTAATGCAACGATTTTATCTCCATCTCCATTAGGTTTATCACAAACGATCGCAGAGCTGCCGATCTTTTCTGGCATTGGCCTGCGTGTCATCATTTATCTTTGTTTCCTTATTTCTAGTATTGTGTACATCTATTTATATACAAGACGTCTGAAGAATAAAGACAAGGGAAGCATTCTTGGCGATCAATGGTTTCCTGCTAAGGGGCTTGGCGGAGCAGATGCGGAATCTGTGGACAAGCCTGCATTCACTGGCAGACATAAGCTGATTTTAACGGTGTGCGGATTGTCACTTGGAGGGTTCTTATATGGCGCACTTCAGCTTGGCTGGACCGATAAGGAAATGGCCGGTGTGTTCATTTTTATGGCAATTGCAGCTGGCTTGCTTGGAGGATTAGCGGCCAATGATATTGCGAAAACGTTTATTATCGGATGTCAAAGCCTTGTATACGGCGCACTTATTGTTGGGATGGCACGCTGTATTTCGGTCATTTTAGAAAATGGGAAGCTGCTTGATACAGTGGTCAACGGCTTGGCGAGTATGCTGACAGGCTTTAGTCCAATTGCTGGTGCGATCGGGATGTATATTGCGAGTGCGCTTCTTCACTTTTTGATTTCATCAGGATCAGGAGAAGCCGTTGTCTTTATCCCGATTCTTGCGCCGCTCGCTGATTTAATGGGCATCACAAGACAGGTAGCTGTAGAAGCTGTAATGCTTGGTGAAGGGGTGGTCAACTGTATCAATCCGACATCTGGTGTGTTGATGGCTGTGCTTGCTGCAAGTGGTATTCCTTATGTAAAGTGGCTGCGTTTTATGGTGCCGCTTGCCCTCATTTGGTTTGTCATTGGTCTTGTATTTATTTGTATTGGGGTCATGATCAACTGGGGTCCTTATTAAACATGTATGAAGCTGCCGAAGAGCGTTTGGCAGCTTTTTTCTTGTGGAAATATGTATGGAACCAGCGCTTTGAAAGCACAATAAATGTGTTCACAAATTCGCTACATATTTTTTTTGAGCAACCCCCTTGCAAAAGTTTGTGAAGTGTTGCACAATAAGAATGTGAAATACTTCACATAATAAAAACAGCCTAGTTTTACTCAGGAGGATGAGATAAATGACAAACGAAAAAGTAAACAAAGTAGCCCTTATTGGAGCAGGTTTCGTCGGCAGCAGTTATGCCTTTACATTAATAAATCAAGCGATCACAGATGAATTGGTTGTTATCGATTTGAATCAAGACAAAGCAATGGGTGACGTGATGGATTTAAACCACGGAAAAGCATTTGCCCCGCATCCTGTGAATACTTGGTATGGAGATTATGAGGATTGTAAGGATGCAGACATTGTATGTATCTGTGCTGGCGCAAACCAAAAGCCAGGTGAAACGAGACTTGACCTTGTTGAGAAAAATTTAAATATATTTAAAGGCATTGTAGACAATGTGATGAAAAGCGGATTCGATGGTATTTTCTTAGTTGCTACGAACCCAGTTGATATTTTGACATATGCGACTTGGAAATTCAGTGGACTTCCAAAAGAACGAGTGATTGGCAGTGGTACGACGCTTGATACGGCAAGATTTAGATACATGCTCAGTGAGTATTTTGAAGCAGCGGCACACAATGTGCATGCGTACATCATTGGCGAACATGGGGATACTGAGCTTGCGGTTTGGAGTCATGCGAATATCGGAAGTGTACCAATTACAGAATTAATGAAGAGAAATGATCAATACAAACAAGAAGACTTAGATGAAATCATGGAAAATGTCCGTCATGCCGCTTACCAAATCATTGAGAAAAAAGGCGCCACTTACTACGGCGTAGCAATGAGTTTAGCCCGCATTACAAGAGCGATCCTGCACAATGAAAACAGCATTTTAACGGTCAGCACTTACTTGGATGGTGAGTACGGAGCAGAAGATGTCTACATTGGTGTACCAGCCCTTGTGAATCGAAATGGTGCAACAGAAGTGATGGAGCTTGCTCTGGATGATACAGAGAAAGAAAAATTTGCACACAGTGTGAATGTGTTAAAAGAGATTTTGGCTCCTCATTTTTAATCAATCAAAAGCAACCTATCTGAGCAGAAAAGGATGAATCACTATGTGGCAGCAAATATATGATCCGTTTGGTAATGAATTCGTCAGTGCATTGGTGGCAATGCTCCCAATCTTGTTTTTCCTACTTGCATTAACCGTTTTTAAGTTAAAAGGTGTTTTAGCCGCTTGTTTTACCTTAATCGTCAGTTTTGTAACAGCTGTTTTCTTCTTCCATATGCCAGTTGAAAAGGCATTATCTGCTGTGCTGCTCGGTATATCTAATGGGCTGTGGCCGATTGGATATATCGTGATCATGGCGGTATGGCTCTATAAAATTGCCGTGAAATCTGGTAAGTTCGATGTCATTCGTTCTAGTATTGCAGGAATCTCTCAAGATCAGCGTCTTCAGCTCTTATTAATAGGTTTTAGCTTTAACGCATTTTTAGAAGGTGCTGCTGGGTTTGGTGTACCGATTGCGATTAGTGCCGCTCTCTTAACAGAGCTTGGGTTTAAACCGCTGAAAGCCGCGATGCTCTGCTTAATTGCCAATGCTGCATCTGGTGCATTTGGTGCTGTGGGAATCCCAGTGATTACAGGGGCGCAAATGGGCAATATGACGCCGATTGCGTTATCTCAAACTCTTGTATATACGATCCCGTTTATTTCATTCTGTATTCCGTTCCTACTCATTCTGATTGTAGATGGATTCAAAGGAATCAAAGAAACTCTGCCAGCCTTGCTTGTTGTGAGTGGAACCTATACCATTTTGCAAGCTGTTACAATGGTGACGATGGGTCCTGAGCTTGCCAATATTATTTCTGCCTTAGCAAGTATGGGTATTTTGGCTTTATTTCTTCGGAAATGGCAGCCAAAAAACATTTATCGAGAAGAAGGAGCGCCAGATATTGAACAGAAACAAACGTATCGCGGCGTTGAAATACTGAAAGCATGGTCTCCGTTCTATATTTTAACTGCGGTTATTACGGTATGGAGTCTGCCAGCATTTAAAGCATTGTTTGCTGTAGGAGGACCACTTAACTGGACGACGATTTTAGTGAAAATGCCATTTTTACATCAGCAAATTGTGAAATTACCACCAATTGCACAAACGGAAACACCTATTGATGCGATCTTTAAAATTGATGTCATCAGTGCAACGGGTACTGCCATTCTGATTGCGGTGATGCTGACAGGGCTGTTTAGCAGACATATTACATTAACAGAAGGCGCTGCCTGCTTAAAAGCAGCGGTGAAAGAGCTTTGGCTCCCCGTTCTTACCATTTGTTTTGTCATGGGCTTTGCCAACCTGGCGAACTTTGCTGGACTAAGTTCTGCGATTGGACTTGCTCTTGCCAAAACAGGCGATTTGTTCCCGCTTGTCAGCCCGGTGCTGGGCTGGATCGGTGTGTTTATTACGGGGTCTGTCGTGAGTAACAACGCCTTATTCGGTAACCTTCAAGCAGTCACTGCTTCTCAAATCGGCTCACAGGCAGGTTTGTTAATTGGGGCGAACACGACCGGTGGTGTGATGGCGAAATTAATTTCTCCACAATCTATCGCTATCGCTACAGCAGCTGTTGGAGAAACAGGGAAAGAATCTGAGCTCTTCAAAAAGACCGTGAAGTACAGCTTCATTCTGCTCGGCATTGTATGTATATGGACATTCATTCTTGCTCAATTTTTATAGGTTGATAGATTAAAAAAGACTGAGAGAGATCTCAGTCTTTTTTCTTTATGTAGATTCTCTTGTCACGAGCCGGGTAGGCAGCTGGATATGTTCGCGCTGTAATGGTTTTTGGTCTTGCAGAAGCGAGATCATTTGCTGTACTGACCGCTGGCCAAGCTCTACGATCGGTATGTCAATCGTGGTGATCGTTGGAGCTGTCACTTCGCATATGTCTTGGTTGTCATAGCCGATGACCGCTAGATCCTCGGGGATTTGATAGCCATATGAAATGGCCTGTTTAATGAGCCCTGCTGCAACTTGATCATTGCCGGTGAAAATGGCATCAGGCGCATCCGTCATATGATGAATGACCTCCATTAAGCGAAAGCCGTCTTCAATGGTAAAAGCCTCTCCAAACAGCCAATCATCTTGCAGCGGCAAACCGTGAGCAGAGAGTGCATCAAGATAGCCCTGTTTTCTTTGTTTCTGCGCTTCACTGCTTTCTGTATCAAAGCAAAACCCAATCGATTTTCGCCCCGACCGAATCAAGTAGTCCACCGCTTTATAGGCAGCTTCCCGTTCATCGTATCCAATAATCGGGATGTTTGCTGTTTGATGATATTCATTTGCCATGACGATGGGGCCGTTCGTTAAAAATGGCTCAATTTTCTCCCACGTATTTTCTAACGCCCCCAATATAACCCCATCTACTTCTCTTCTTTTTAATAATTGAAGTCCTTCAAGCTCTAATGCTTCTTGATAAAACGTCTGAAGCACGATGGCTTTATATCCTTGATCAAGGGCTTCTTTTGAAATGCCTTTAATCAATTGTGCAAAAAAAGGATGGTCCACAGCTGGGACAGACACAGCAATGGTTTTTGTCTGATGTGACCTTAGTGTGCGGGCTGCTGAACTCGGTGTATATTCCATTTCTTTCATCACCTGTAAGATGAGCTGCCGCTTTTCTTCTGACACATATGGGTGATGGTTTAGCACTCTGGAAACGGTGGTGGTTGAAACCCCGCAGCGTTTGGCAATTTCATAAATTGTACACATATTAACAAATCCTTTACACAAAGTTATTGTTCTGAAATCGATAACATCATTTACAATGTGAAACAAGTTAAATATTAACAAAAGGAATTGATTAATTGGAGGGAATGGAATGCAAATATTGACGAAGATATCAGGTAAAAGCAAGGATTATCTTCCTTTGCTGGATATGATCAATCAAGGTGTTCAAGTAAAAGCCGATTCAGTTGAAAAGCATCTAGCAAATGAAAAGCTGGTGACGTTCCTTGAGCAAGATATAGAACGCACAGGTTTGGAAAAAATTCTCTTCCATTATAAACAAAATAAGGAAAAAAAGATACCGTTTCTGCCGGTTGATAAACTGATTTCCGAGGATGAAATCGATAATATTATGCTGGTGTTGAAGGAAGTATTGAGCTCTGGCCGTTTTACTTCAGGGCCATATATTCCGACCTTTGAAAAGGCGATTGCTGAGTACTTAGGGAAAAAATATGTCATAGCCACGTCAAGTGGAACAGATGCCTTGATGATCAGTCTTATATCAGCAGGCGTCCATCCAGGAGACGAGGTGATTTTACCAGCCAACAGCTTTGCTGCGACAGAAAATGCAGTGCTTGCCATTGGGGCTGTTCCGGTATATGCCGATATCGATCCAGAAACATACTGCCTCGCACCGAGTGAAATAGAGAAGCATATCACAGATAAAACGGTATGCATTCTACCGGTTCATTTATATGGAAAGCAAGCGGATATGAAGGCTATTTCGGCGATTGCGAAACAGCATGGGCTGAAAATCATTGAAGATGGCTGTCAAGCGATTGGCAGCAGCGGCCTTGGTGCTTATGGAGATGGACTTGTTCTCAGCTTTAATCCATACAAAAACCTTGGGGTCTGCGGAAAGGCAGGCGCCATCGCTACAAACGATGAGGCCTTAGCGGAAAAATGCATGGAGATCAGCTATCACGGCTTTGAATCTGGAAAGAAAAATGTCAAACGCAGTGACTACGGCTTTAATTCCAAAATTGATAATTTGCAGGCGGCGATCGGACTCGAACGAATGAAGTATTTAGGACTGCAAAACTTTAAACGTTTTTACTTAGCCAAGCGATATATTGACCAGCTGCAAACGCTTGAGGATGAAGGATACATGAAGCTTCCGAAGCTGACGGATGACCATGTATGGCATCTATTCCCGATTAGAGTACTGAAGGGAGACCGAGATGAACTTGCAGCGAAATTGCTGGAAATGGGCATAGAGACGGATGTCTATTACCCGATCCTATCGCATCAGCATCAAACAAATCTTGTTTCTCAAAAGTATAGACAAACAATACTACCGCACACGGAAAAGGCAGCGCAGCAATTACTTCACCTGCCGCTTTACCCAGGAATGCCGCTGCAAGATCAGGAGAAGGTCATCGAGGGGGTTCATCATGTTATCAAGTCTTCCATTCAATAAAAAACTGCTGAATCAGCCGAAGAATCCGCAGTGGATCGTCTTCTGTGATTTTGATGAAACGTATTATTCTCACGAAATGACAGAGGAGCAGAGAGAGGATGTCAAGCGGCTGGAAGCCTTTGTAGCAGAAAAGAGTGAAGCGGAACAGCTTTTGCTGGGCTGGGTGACGGGAAGCAGCCTCGATTCTGTCACGAGCAAAATGGAAAAAGGCGGATTTCATCAATTCCCGCATTTCATTGCGTCGAACTTAGGGACTGAGATTGTATATACGTCGGATGTTCATTTTGGACAGCCAGATGCAGAGTGGATGAAGCGGCTGGATGCACAGGGCTTTTCAGATGAAAAAATCGAAGACATCCTGGAAACAGTCCGAGAAAAGGGCATTTCCCTTAGACCGCAAACGCAGCTGGGCAGCTCAGGGTATAAGAAGAATTTCTATTATCAAGAGCAGGATGAACGGACGGATCTTCATCATCTATCATTTATCCAAACACTGGCTAAAGAGCGGGGTGTGGCGGTCAACATCAACAAATGCAACCCGCTTGCAGGAGATCCTGCGGATTGCTATGATGTCGATTTTTTACCAGTAGGAACAGGGAAGGATGAAATTGTCCGCTTTATGTTGAACCAATATGATCTATCGAAAGATGAAGGCTTTGCGTTTGGTGATAGTGGGAACGATTTGCGGATGCTTCAATCCGTCACGCACGGTTTCCTTGTCCAAAATGCGACAGGCGAAGCCAAACGGCACCATCACCAAATTTGTCATCATGGGTATGCAAAAGGAATTTATGAAACTCTGAAAACAGTGATGTATAAACATGAGGAGGCACATTCATGAAGAAAATTGGAATTGTTGGAGCAGGGAATATTGCAAAAGCACATGCAAGAGCATTATCAACGATCAAAGGTGCAGAATTATCCGGTGTCTATGATTTGCATGAGTCGGTCGCACAGGGATTCATTAAACAGTACGGCGGGCGTGTGTATTCAAGTATCGAGACACTTGCAGATGCATCTGATGGGTTGATCATTGCTTCCCCTAATTTTTGTCATAAGGACCATGCCCTTCAGTCGCTAAGAGCAGGACAGCCGATTTTATGTGAAAAACCGATGGCTGTGTCGCTGAAGGAAGCGAAGGAAATGGTGGAGACAGCCAAACAGTTCCAAGTTCAAGCCAGTATGGGCTTTAACTATCGTTATTTATCCTTTGTGAATATATTGAAAAACTTGATTGCCAATGGAGAATTAGGGCGTATTTTGACCGTCAGAACTCATTTTAAGAAAAACAGTGCCCTCAGAAGAAAAACATTTTCATGGAGAGACAGCGGCGAAAGTCTGCGTACGAGCGGTGCGCTAGGGGATCTTGGCATTCATTTGATTGATATGCTGTGGTACTTATTTGGCAGTGAAATGAAGAAAGAATCACTTAACACCAAGATGCTGACACGTGTAAAGGAAAAAGAAGAGAAAAAGGTACAGGTGGATGATCATACCGAAATTTTCGGGCAGATGGAGAATCAAGTGTTCTTTCATTTGGTGACATCCAAAAGTACGCAGCCTGAGGAATGTGGATTTAGTGTAGAAGTCGTTGGTCATGACAAGGTATTCAAATACCATACGAACATGAAAAACGAATATGAGATCAGTGATGGATTGTGTGTGGAGCGTCATCAAATGCCGCAAACCTTGCTGACAGATCCGCCGAATGAATTTTACGGATGGTCCGATACATTCCGCGATCAGCTGATGCATTGGGTGAATACTGATCCATACCCAACTCATATGAAGGTCGCTGATTTTGAAGATGGTTATCGCGCGCAGGCTGCGCTCAATACATGCTTTGAGAGGGAAGAGGCAGTTGTCTCTGCTCAGGCATATTAAAGAGGTGGAGCGGAGGATGTCATGACTCCGCTCCTTTTTAGAGGAAGTGAAAAGATGAAAAAGGTATTTTATTTTGGCTGTGTCTTTTATTTTTTTATTGGGACCATTCATGTGTTCTTTGGCAGCTTAACGCCTTATTTGCTGTCGAGTTATGATAAGGGTCCTGGGGAATTATCATCTTTAATTTTTTTTCAGTTTATTGGTTTTTTGACAGGTGTTCTGCTATCCCCCATTCTAGTGAGAAAAAAAGGCTATGGCGCTGTGCTGACCATGGGTCTTTTGCTGATGATTGGGTCACTTCTGCTGGGGCTGTTGGTGCCGGGCTGGACGACGCTTGTGCTGGCAGGTTTTTTTCTTGGGAGCGGCGCAGGCAGTCTTGAGACAACAGCCGGTGCGTATGTCATTTCAATGGCTAATAGTGCAAAGCGAATCAGTATCATGGAGGTCTTTTTTGGATTAGGTGCACTGTTATTTCCGCTAGTGATTTTGCTGACTGTCACAGACCAGACATGGCAGTATGTGTTTTTATTTCAGGTGGGTGCGCTGACATTTTTCCTCATGCTCTGGCTTGTTTTTATGAACAAACTGCCTCATGGACAGATGGATGCTCCTTCCACAGGAGGGATGAGGAAACCGTCCTTGCTTGTTGATCGAAATAATCGAATGATCGTGGTCATTATGATTTGTTTTGCCTTTTTCTACGCAGGGATTGAAACGAACTTTGCGAACTTTTTGCCGTCGATCATGCTGGAAAAGGGGGGAGAAAATTGGGGCCTCTTTGCGGTCTCTACTTTCTGGACAGCGATCGTCATTGGCAGGACTGTGATTGCGAGAAAAGCTGATCAACTGCATCCGCTGCGTTTTTTAAAGCTAAGCGCATCACTGATGATTTTGCTGCTTGTGATATTCGCTCTGACAACCCACATTACTGCGCAGCTGATCCTCATCTTTTTCATCGGGCTTTGCGCAGCTGGCATGTTCCCAATCGCACTGACAGCATCTGCCTTAATGATTGAAAATGCCATCGATGAGGCGACGAGTTATTTTATTGCAGCCGCGAGCTTAGGCGGAGCCTGCTTGTCCTTTTTAATTGGATTTAGTCTGGAATGGGCAGGAGCGGCAAGTGCCGTCTTTGTATTTGCTTTCTTAGCTGTTCTTTTGTTTGCAGCTGCGATTCAAATGAATCGTTCTAAGAAAAAAGAAACAGTACACGCGCAGCAGACGGAACTGAAAGCAGATCGCTAAGCGAATGACCCAGCGGCTGGTCCACCTGAAATGATGACAAAGGACTTGTACTAAAACGCAGAAAGTTTGAATAACATGTACAAGTCAGCATCAAAAGGAGGACGTCTATGTGGCGGTGTTTTTTGGTTATATCTTTTTAGGGTTGTCACTTTCAGCGCCTGTTGGGCCAGTCAATGCAGCCCAAATCGACAGAGGGATTAAAAGTGGATTTTGGCATGCGTGGATTTTTGGTGTGGGGGCTATGGCTGCGGATATTGTCTATATGCTTCTCATCTATTTTGGTGTCGCCCAGCTTTTGACTGCACCTCTTGTAAAAACCTTTTTGTGGCTGTTCGGCTTTTTCGTTCTGACCTATACCGGTATTGAAAGTCTGCGTAAAATCAATTTACAGGAGAGTCCGAAAAAGGATAGCGGAAACACATCAGTTGGCCATTCGTTCATGACCGGATTTTTCATTTCTTTATCTAATCCGCTCAGTATTTTGTTTTGGCTTGGCATCTACGGCAGCATCTTAGCCAATACGATCGAAAAGTATGGAGCTTCCCAAATGCTCATGTACAGTATGGCTATTTTTATCGGCATGCTGATCTGGGATTTCAGCATGGCGCTGCTTGCTAGTTCGTTTAGGCGTTATTTAAGTGAACGTGTGTTACATGGTTTATCCGTTCTTGCAGGTCTATCGTTACTTGGTTTCGGCGCCTATTTTGGGTATCAAGGGATTATGGCGTTGATTGGTTCATAAGAGTGAACAAACAGGCTGATTATTCAGTCTGTTTGTTTGATTTGGTGTTATAAATATACTGATTTTTTAGGTAAAATTAGGTCTTTTTTCATTTGAATGGATAATTTAGGGGTGTTAGGGTTAGGGTATAATTAATTGAAAGGAAGATATGTTTATGTTTAAGAAAGTAAGTATTTTGTTAGTGGTAGTATTGATATTTTCTACAATTCTTCCATCATTAAGTGCTATGGCAACAGCTAAGGCATCTGAATCAAAAGCTCACGATTTTGATCCTAATAATTTTTTATTAATTGAAACAGGAAAAAATAAAACAGTGTTTAATGTTATTGAAAGCGATAACGAAGTCTATGAATATGAAGTTATTACTAAAAATCCAGATAAAGAAAATGAAAAAATTCAGGTTAATAAGTATTCAATTAAAAATAGTAAAAGAAATGATTTAATCGAATCGACAGAAGAGTTAGTAAATAGTAAACAAAGTATATCTACAAGTGCATCGTGTAAAGGGAAAAATGGAACTCAAATAAGTTGGGCAGGAACTAGAGCGACTCTATATTTAGATTCATGTACTACTAAAAAAATAGTAAATATAATAGATGGTGGTTATGGATCAACTGGAGCTATAGCCAGTATAGCTGGTGCTCTTAAGGCTACTGGAAAATTTGCGAAGTTTGTTCCTTATATTGGTGCTATTTCTGGCATATTATTTTTTGCAGGTTCAGCTATAAAACTTATTTCTGGAAATGGGAAGTATGGAATAGGTTATCATATGGTGAGAAATCCATTAACAGGTGATATCTATCATGCTAACGGAATTCCATGGAGGCAGTAATGTGAGGATATGAGGAGTTGAATTGTACATTGTACAGATTTTTACTAATATTAGCCACGTTCATATTTATATTTAATTTGTTTATATTTCCTACATTTTTCAAGATTGAACCAAGTTCTATCGGTACTTTTGTTGGCTTGGCGATATTAATTATTATTATAGGGAAACTTCTAAACAAAATATCATGAAGTTTTGTTAACACAGATCAGAATTTAAGAATGAGACCACTAAATAAAAAGCAGGCAAACTGAAGCCTGCTTCTTTTTTTGATCAAAAACTAAGTCGTTTCAGGACAGTCACCACAGCCATTTCCACCTCATAGGCTGTGGAGAAGACGCTAAAACGAGGTGGAAGGAAATGGCCCAGCTGTATGCAAAAAGTTGCCTTGATCAAAATCTACGATCACTAGAAGAATGGAAGCAGGATGCTTTCAAACAATTTGGCGAGATGGTCGGAGATGAAGCAGATACATTCCCTTGTGTACCCGGAAGACAGGGATTTTTTCTCGATCATTTACGCTATGGATTTGTTGGTGACCCGAGGGAAGAGGAAGCAGTGGATGAATTAGCCCAGCTGCTTAAAGAATATCAAAGCTGTGCGAAAGAAACCGGTCAATATGCTTCATTTATCTGTTTTTTTGAAACACCGCAGGATTTAAAGGAAAGTTCGCTTGAAGAGTTTGAGCAGCAGTTTTGGTCGCTGCTTCAACGGCTGCATCATAAAGATGAAGAACCATGGCCTGAGGAGATTCCGCTAGATACTCATCATCATGAGTGGGAGTATTGCTTCCATGGTGAAGCGTATTTTATTTTATGTTCCACACCTGCTCACAAACTCAGAAAAAGCCGCCACTTCCCTTATGTCATGATGGCATTTCAGCCTAGATGGGTGTTTGAGAAATTGAATGGATCGACCAAGTTTGGACAAAAAATGAGCCAGCTCGTTCGCAAGCGGCTCAAAGCATATGATGAGGTCAGTGTTCATCCATCATTAAAATGGTACGGGGATCCGACCAATCATGAATGGAAGCAGTACTTTCTCCCAGATGAAGAGGCGGAGAAACCAGCCTCCGCCAAATGTCCATTTACTGCATTAAAAAACATGATGAAATTATGATGCGGTTTGATCCTGTTTCCACTTTTTTCTCATAAATAGCACCATGACGGCAATCACTGCAATGATTCCAAGGCTGATAAAAAAGCCAGGTCGTCCGCTTGCCTCTGTTAATGTGCCTGAAACGGCGGCTCCAATTAAGAGCAGCGCAAGAATCATTTCACACGTTTGGCGAGTGGATGGCTTGGATAGCTTTTTACTTGAGAACAGAATAAAGATCCATGTATACAGCAAGGTAAGACCGGCTGCTGTTGTGAGATGCTCGTAGATGTGTTTGGACAAAAAGAGTGCAAGCAAAATCGAGACAATTAAGCCAGCAGCAGTTAAGATAATCGAAGACCATCTCACATGCGATGGATCTTTTTGTTTAAAGCAAGCAGGTGCATCCTGATGCTCTGACATTGTGCCGAGCAGCGTTGTGACTGCATAGAGAGAGGCAACCAATGTCGAAAAACCGGCAATGATAAAAATGCCATTAAAGATATGAAGAAAGATCGATAAATGAAACGGCTCTAATGAAGTAATAAATGGACTGCTGTTCTCATTAAAGGCTGTCACTGGGACAAGCAAGAGAGCAAGTCCGATTGAGACGATATAGATGACTGCTAGAATGATCAGCATGACACGTCCAGCCTTTGCTGCATCTTTCGGGTCCTTTAAATGAACCGCCATCAGCCCCATGACTTCAATTCCCCCAAAAGCATAAAACGCATAAATCAAACCATTCCAAAGACCAAGCGGACCAAGAGGCATCCATTCGTGATCCTTATTAGGAAGATGAAGGGTCGGTTTATGTTCTGTCAAAATGCCGAATAATACAAGCACCGCAAGAATCATAAATAGAAAAATCGCCGCTGTTTTCAGTACCGCCAGAACATTTTCTGTCTTTTGAAAAGAAGAAAGCCCTATGATAATGACAAGCAGGGCAAGAGCAGAATAAATCGCAGAAAACACCCAAAGCGGAACAGAAGGAAACCAGTGACGGGTAAATAGAGAAATGGCGGTTAACTGACTTCCTGTAATCAGCATTTCTGCAAACCAATACACCCAGCCATTACTAAATCCTGCCCAGCGTCCGTATGCTTTACGAGCATAAGAACAAAACGACCCTTTATCAGGATTATCGGCTGTCATCGCAGCCAAATGTTTAAAAACGAGATACGTTCCGACCGCAGCAAGCAAAAAGGAGATACAGACGGAATAACCGGATTTTGTAATGGCGATGCTGGAGCCAAGGAAGAACCCAGTGCCAATTGTACAGCCGACTCCGATGAGAGAAAGCTGCCACCAAGATAAAGATTGTTCTTCTTTCAATGCAAGTGCAACACCTTTCGATTTCAATGACATTAGCTTGTGACCACCTCTTTTTTTTATACATGATCAAGGGGACATTTTGGGCATACTGTCATGGAAAGGAGTGCATGTGATGAACGGAGAATACGTCATTTTACCGAAGGGTAGACTCGGCTTTCGTTTAGGAAAAGGCCAATGTATGCGAGTGGTTGATGTCGAAGGCCAGCAAGTAGCAGATGTGATGGCCTATCATGAAAAGGATTTTTATGAAAAATTTGACCAAGGTGCCACAATGGATAGCCTATTTTCATCCAAAGTGAAAAAAGGCGATAAGCTCTATTCTAATTTATATAAACCGATGTTTACGATCATTGAAGATACAGTAGAATGCCATGATTTATACATGCCCGCCTGCCGGCAAGAAATGTATCAGCTATTATACGGCCGGACGCACTTGGAGGTCATGCATACATGCTACGACAATTTGCGGACTGCCTTTGAGCCCTTTGGAATTCCAAAGGAGGATATGTATTATCCTTTTAATGCCTTTATGAATACAGTCATTGATGAAAAAGGAAAGCTGTCTGTCGAGCTGCCAAAATCGCTGCCAGGTGACTACATTCGCCTGAGGGCTGAAATGGATCTCATTGTGGCCGTGTCCGCTTGTCCTGCTGATATTGGGAAGTGTAATGGTTCAAGCTGTACATCTATACGGGTAGAAATCGATTAAAAAAGAAAAGGACCAGTCCATAAAGACGTGGTCTTTTTCACTTGTGAATGTTTGATCATCTTAGAAATAGGGGAACGTCTAACAAAATGTTCTTGATGAAAACATGGTATAATGGAGATTCAAAAAACGTTGTTAAATCAATGAATTGTGTGTAAAACCTGTTCTCTTCATGTAGAGGATGCTTAGGAGGAAAAGTGTATGAGTTTGCAGAAAAAGATCAGCCAAGAGTTGCATGTGCAGCCCTCAATTGACCCAAAGCAGGAGATCGAAAAACGGGTTGGATTTCTAAAGGATTACTTGAAAAAAACCGGGGCAAAAGGATTTGTACTCGGCATTAGCGGCGGGCAGGATTCAACGCTTGCCGGACGTCTTGCACAGCTTGCTGTCAGTGAGCTTCGTCAAGAAGGAAAAGAGGATGCAGTCTTTATTGCGGTACGCCTTCCGCATGGTGTGCAGCAGGATGAAGATGATGCACAGCTTGCTCTATCATTTATTCAGCCAGACAAGTCTTGGAAATATGATATTGCACCTGCCGTATCAGCATTCAGTGATCAATATCAAAAGGAAACAGGCGGCCCATTGTCTGACTTTAATAAAGGGAATGTCAAAGCACGCATGAGAATGATCGCGCAATATGCTGTCGGCGGTGAGGAAGGATTGCTTGTCATCGGTACAGATCATGCAGCTGAGGCAGTAACCGGCTTCTTCACGAAGTATGGTGATGGCGGTGCAGATGTTCTTCCGCTCACAGGTCTGACAAAACGCCAAGGTCGGACGTTACTCGAAGCGCTAGAAGCACCGGAACGCCTGTATTTAAAGAAACCAACAGCCGATCTGCTGGACGACAAACCTCAGCAAACGGATGAAACAGAACTCGGCATTACGTACAATGAAATTGATGATTACTTAGAAGGCAAACCAGTGTCAGATCAAGCAGCAGAAGCGATTGAAAAGCGCTATGTTCAATCAGAGCATAAACGCCAAGTACCCGCTTCTATGTTTGATGATTGGTGGAAATAAAAAAGAGACCTCTCCAGATGGAGAGGTTTCAGCGTGTAGGCAAACCCTCGCATTCGGTGTCAGGTCTGCGTGCCGGTGCTCACGAATGTCACATTCGCTCCGCGCCGGTACTCGTCCTTCCTAGGGCTGCAAAGGTTTTCTATCACGCTGAAAAGAAGACAAAGGGCTAAAATAAAGATCATTTTAGCCCTTTGTCAATAATCAGAGACCTCTCCAGATGGAGAGGTTTTTTATGTCGAATTTCAAGTGGGTTTGACAAAATAACCAAAATTTCATTAAATTAGTAGAACGATATACTTAAGTCCATTTCACTAAATATCGGTTTTTTTGATCAAAAAAAGCAAGCATCATTAGTTCGATTCACTTAATTTCATTTCTATTGACAGTATTTTCAGAAAAAATGATTGACGAAGAAAAAGAATGCGCTTACAATGAAACCACATTCCGAAAAGTGAAATTAGATTCCACTGGATGGAATAAAGGGGTGGTTCACCTCCAAATAAGAAGCTAAAGGAATGATGGACACAATGAAAAATCGAAGTGCACTGGAAATTTACAAAGAGGGAGGCGCTTGGTGGGAGACTGAGATTAGTCATATTCAAAAAAATTCAATTGAACTTCGAGGGTATCCGATTGAAGAACTGATTGGTGAATTTTCGTATCCACAAATGCTCTATTTACTGCTTGTTGGTGAATTATTGGATGATTCAAAAGCAGCTCTTTTTGAAAGTGTTCTTGTCGCAGGTGCGGACCATGGACCAAGGGCGCCATCTATTGCAGCAGCCAGAATGGCGGTGACTTGCGGCATTTCGTTTAATTCCTCTGTTGCAACAGGGGTGAATCTATTAGGTGACATTCATGGCGGAGCCGGAGAGAAGGCCATGCGTATGTTATACGAAGCCAAAGCGATCTATGATGATCAAAAGGATGTACAGTCTGCGGCAAAGCAAGTGTGCCAAACATGGTTAACTCGCAAGGAAAAGATTCCGGGAATCGGACATCAGCTTCATGATGATGATCCGAGGGTGAGGCGTCTATATGAGCTGAGTCACACATATGTCCAGCAAGGTCTTATCAGCGGGACATATTTACGGTTAGCCGAAGCGATTAGACATGAGCTTGAACAGCTGAAAGGGAAGAAAATCACGATGAATATAGATGGTGTATCTGCTGCCATCCAATGTGAATTAAACATTCCGGCAGAAGCAGCAAAAGGCATTTTTTCCTTATCCAGAGGAATGGGCATCGTGGCGCATGCATATGAGGAGCTGACAAAGGGAGCCCTCGTGAAGGGACCTTGTCCGAATGAAGAAAGATTGGTTCGTTATGCAGGGCATGGAACGCGGCACTTGAAGGAGGGAGAAAAAATTTGAGTGGTTTCAAAGCGTTGTCATATATAAACGGCGAGTGGCTGGATACCGATCGTGTCAAAACTGATATCATCAATCCTTACTCAGGAGAAAGGATCGGTACATCCTATCTCGCCTCATCAGAAGACATAGAACAGGCACTTTCTAGTGCGCAGCATGCTAAAAAACAAATAGCGGGAATATCGGCAATCGAACGCTCAAAGCTTCTAACAAAAGCAGCCACCTTACTTGAAGAACAAAAAGACCACTTTGCAAAACTGATTTCGCTAGAACTAGGCAAACCACTTAAAAATACAAGAGATGAAGTGTCGCGATCAATCGAGACGCTGGCGCAGTCGGCGGAAGAAGCGAATCGATTAATAGGTGAGACCATTCCTGGCAATGTATCATCGCGTGGACAGGGAGCAATGGCCATGACATTTAAAGTACCAGTCGGAGTTGTGCTGGCGATTACCCCTTTTAATGCACCGCTCAACTTAATTTGTCACAAAGTCGGTCCAGCCTTTGCGGGAGGGAATGTCATTATTTTGAAGCCTGCACCGCAAACATCAGCTGTTGCCACAGCGTTTGTCAAACTCCTTCTAGAAGCAGGATTTCCTGAGGCTGGATTGCAGCTTGTAATTGGCGGAGTCGAGGCTGGGAAACAGTTAGTCACTGATGAAAGAACGAATCTCATCTCTTTTACCGGCGGGGCTGCCGGAGGCGAACATATTACAACCTCTGCGGGATTAAAAAAGGTACTGCTCGAACTCGGAGGGAATGGAGCGACAATTGTTCATCACGATGCAGATATTGAACAAGCCGCATCCCTTTGTGCCAAAACAGGCTTTAGTAATTCCGGTCAAAGCTGTATTTCTGTTCAAAGAATTTATGTCCACCAGC
The DNA here is from genome assembly GCF_056172715.1 of Bacillus sp. ABR. Classification (NCBI taxonomy): domain Bacteria; kingdom Bacillati; phylum Bacillota; class Bacilli; order Caryophanales; family Bacillaceae; genus Bacillus; species Bacillus sp. ABR. The sequence goes on from NZ_JAOYSL010000004.1 coordinate 154,635, forward strand.
AAATTATGCCGTCGTTTACTGAGGTATTAAAACAAAAAGTAGAGCAGCTTGTCGTTGGAGATCCGCTGTCTAGTGAGAGTGATATCGGCTGTATGGTTGATGTCCAGGCCGCGCAGCGTGTTGAGGCATGGATACAAGAGGCAGAGAGCATGGGGGCTGAGCTTTTATATGGGGGAAAAAGAAATGGAGCGAGCATCACACCGGCTATTTTGTTAAACCCTCCGAAACAGGCCAAGGTTGTCTGTGAGGAAGTGTTCGGCCCGGTTGTCAGCGTTCTCCCTTATGAGGAGCTGGAGGAGGCAATCAAAGAAGCAAACGATAGTCGATATGGGTTGCAGGCAGGGATCTTTACGAATCAGCTGGATGTGGCATTACACGCTGCAAAAGAGCTTGAAACAGGCGGTGTTGTCATCAATGGGACATCGAATTTTAGACTGGATCATTGGCCTTATGGTGGGATTAAGCGAAGTGGTCTTGGAAGAGAAGGTCCGCGTTTCGCCATCGAGGAGATGACCGAAACCAAAATGGTCGTGCTCCCAAATGGTCTGTGAAAGGAGCGTAGGGATGTGAATGCATTTCAACAAAAAGTAAAAAGTGTGCAGACAGGCGGTCAGCCAATGATTTGTACGCCGCTCATCGGACAAACAAAGGAAGAATTGTTTCATGAGGTCGAGGTGTTAACAGAGAAGAAGCCTGATGTGATCGAGTGGCGGGCAGATTTTTTTCATCACCTTCATGACAAGGAACAAGTGATAGAAACCCTTAAGGGAATGGTAGAAAAGGCAAAGGGCATCCCATTTTTATTCACCATTCGCTCTGAAAAGGAGGGCGGTGAAAGTATATCACTCTCAGAAACTGAGAAGGTTTCTTTGCTTGCTAAGCTTTGTTCCACACAGCTTGTGAACGCTGTTGATTATGAATTGATGCAGGATGTGGCACATATACAGCAAGTCAGTCAGGCGGCTAAAAGAAATGGCGTCACCTTGATTGTGTCGTATCACGATTTCCATCGCACCCCTGAAATAGATCGTCTCGTGCAGCTACTCGTCAATGCAGAATCAGTGGGCGCCGACATCGCAAAGATCGCAGTGATGCCGCATTCCTATGACGATGCATTAACACTGCTCTCAGCGACCAGCCATGCGAAAAAGCAGCTGTCAATTCCCGTGATTTCGATGGCGATGGGGGAATATGGGGCTTTTACAAGAATGGTTGGCGGACTTTTTGGATCTGTCATGACCTTTGCTGTAGGGAAAGAAAGCTCAGCTCCCGGGCAAGTGGCGATAAAGGATTTGAACAGCATTCTATCTATTGTGTTTTCAAAGAATAAGTGAGTAGCAGATTCAAGCTGCACCGTGAGAGGAGAGAAACATGAAGAAGAATATTTCTACACAGGTTATTCAGTACTTAGAAAATCGGGGAGTCGAGCATATTTTCGGTCTATGCGGTCATACGAATATTGCTTTTTTATCAGCGCTTGAAAAAAGCTCGATTCAATTTGTAAATGTCAGACATGAACAGATAGCGGCACATGCAGCAGATGGTTATGCGCGAGCAAAGAAACAGACGGCTGTTGTTCTCAGTCATCTAGGTCCTGGACTCACCAATGCGGCAACAGGGGTAGCGAATGCAGCACTTGATTCCATTCCAATGGTTGTCATTGCAGGAGATGTCCCAAGTCATTACTACGGAAAGCACCCACACCAAGAGATTAATCTTCATTCCGATGCCTCTCAATACGAAATTTACCGGCCGTTTGTGAAAAGAGCATGGCGAGTCGATATTCCAGAATTATTTCCAGAGATTTTATCAAAAGCATTTCAGTTAGCTGAAAGCGGCCGTCCTGGCCCGGTGCTTATTTCTGTTCCGATGGACGTTTTCTCAAAAGATCTAGATGTGTCCCTGTTTGAACAAATGAACCATCATACACACACCATTGAAAAACCTTCTATTGATGATCAAACGGCCAATCGGATATTAGACCGATTGCTGCAGGCAGAAAGGCCGCTCTTATATGTAGGGGGAGGCATTTTATTAGCTGATGCAGCTGAAGAATTAAAGGCATTTTCTGACCATCTAAGTATCCCTGTTGCTCATTCTTTGATGGGGAAAGGAGCCATGCCGGATGATCACCCAATGACCCTTGGAATGACGGGGTTTTGGGGGACAAAATTTATTAATGATCAGTGTAAAGAGGCGGACTATATATTGGCTTTAGGGACCCGTTTTGCTGAAGCTGATGCGAGCTCGTGGGAATCGGAGTATACGTTCAATTTCCAATCAACCAAGCTCATTCATATTGACATTGATCCGAATGAAATTGGCCGGAACTACCCTGTTGAAATTGGAGCGGTAGCCGATCTCAAGCAGGCACTGACCGTACTCAATCGCGTGGCGAAAGAAAGGCTGCCAGAAGGTATCGATCGCCCTGAACTGAAAAAGGACATTGCGGCATATCGTGAGGAATTTCAAAAGAGCAATTTGACGAATATTCAAGACGAGTCTTTCCCAATGAAACCGCAGCGTATTTTGCAGGAAGTGCGGGAAGTGTTGCCGCCAGATGCTTTCATTACAACAGATGTTGGCTGGAATAAAAATGGGGTAGGACAGCAATTTCCTGTATTCACTCCAGGAACAATTTTAACCCCAGGCGGTTTTGCAACAATGGGATTTGGAGCCCCTGCCGCACTTGGAGCAAAGATTGCCCAGCCTGACCGTGTCGTTGTGTCACTCGTTGGAGACGGCGGATTTGGTCAAAATCCATCCGTTCTTGCAACAGCCGTTGAAGAAAACATTCCTGTTGTGTGGATTGTGATGAATAACAGTGCGTTTGGCACAATAGCCGGCTTGCAAATGGCGCACTATGAAACAACGTACGGCACTGTTTTTAGAAAAGGTGGAGAAAGCTATTCTCCGGATTTTGCTGCCATTGCGAGAGGTTATGGAATGAAGGGGATTAAAATCACTTCTGCGTCTGAATTCAAAGAAGCTTTGGCTGAAGCCATTGCCTCTCAGGAGCCTTGCGTCATTGATGTAGCGATGAAAAATGATCCTGTTCCTACGGATGGACATTGGAATATTAATGACATTTATTCACCAAATACAAAACGCTCACATGTCAGTGTGAACTAAACATTACTAGGGAGGAATCAACAATGAAAATTAAAGTATTGAATCCGTTTCAAGATGGGAACCCATTATGGTTAGGCTTAGATCGTCCAGAGGAACAAATGATTCGAAAGGTATTTCAAACGATTACACCAGATACCGTTGGATCAGAACATATGATGGCGGGTCTCACCATTTTTGAACCAGGGGAAGCAAGTTCAGTGCACAATCACCCGGGTTCAGAGGAATTTGATTTTGTGATTAAAGGGTCCGGCGAAGTCATTTGTGATGGAGAAAGGCAGCCCTTTAAACAAAATGATTTTATGTTCATTCCTGACGGTGTCCCGCACCAGCATGTGAATACAGGCGATGAACCTTTATGGCTCATTTGGCTCTACACGCCGCAAGGGCAGCTTCCGAAGGATTAAAAACCTGCACCGGTGAGCCCTGCTTTTGAATCATCAGGGCCTTACGGGTCAATCAGAAAGATGAAAAGGGCTAAATTAGAAATGATTTTAGCCCTTCATCACTTGAATGAAAGGGAGTCAAGCAATGAATATGAATACACCGCTCGAAGGAATAAAAATATTAGACGTCTCTACAATGATCGCTGCACCCTATGGCGCGGTGCTTCTAGGGGATTTTGGAGCAGAAGTCATCAAAGTCGAGATTCCTGGTAAAGGCGATACGCTGCGGCATGTCGGCCCTTTTGCAGATGGGGAACCACTTAGATGGTCAGGTCTCTCACGGAATAAAAAATCCCTTACACTGGATCTGCACAAAGACGAAGCAAAAGACATTTTTAAAAAGCTTGCAGCTCAGGTCGATGTACTGATCGAAAATTTCCGTCCTGGAACACTCGAAAAATGGGGCGTTGGGTATGATGTGTTAAAAGAAATCAACCCTCGTTTAATTATGATTCGTGTATCGGGTTATGGTCAAACGGGCCCGTTTAAGGACAAGGCCGGATTTGGAACGCCAGCGACGGCGTTTAGCGGCTTTACATATATTCAAGGGTTTCCAGACCGGCATCCAGTCAGCCCTTCATTTTCTCTAACTGATTATATTGCTGGCATCTATGTGGCATTTGCTACTGTGACAGCGATGTATTACAGGGATACACATCCAGAAGGAACGGGGCAAATGGTGGATTTGGCCCTCTATGAATCTGTGTTTCGTATGTTAGAGTTTTTGGTTGCAGAATATGACAAGCTTGGGAAGGTGCGTGAGCGTTCACCGGGGCTAAGTGGTCATTCAAGCCCTGCTGGAACCTATGAGACAAAGGATGGGCATTATTTGGTTCTTGTAACAAGTACAGATTCGACCTTCAATCGATTGGCTGAGGCGATGAATCGATTAGATTTATTAGAGAATGAAAAATTCGCGGTTAATGCATCCAGGCTGAAGCATAACAAAGAAATGGATGCGATTGTTTCGCAATGGATCGCGTCGAAAACAAGGGATGACGTATTAGAAATTCTAGATACTCACGGTGTCCCTGTGAGCCCGATCTTAAGTATTCGGGATATTTTTGAACATCCACAATTTAAAGCAAGAGAGAATATCGTCGAAGTGCATCACCCTCGACTTGGAAAAGTGAAGGTGCCTGGGATCATTCCGAAATTTGAAAAAACACCTGGAAGTATCCGTCACATTGCACCTGATTTAGGCGAACATAATTATGAGATTTTAACAAATATGCTTGGCTTAACAGAAGAAGAGTGTAAGCAGTTAGAAGAAAAAGGGGTTATTTAAGACGTTCAACCGAACCGCACGCTGCGGAAACAAAGGAGGATGGTTATGAAAGTGCATTCAGAACTGAAGGGGAATGAATTGCAGCCCGCATATGTGAAACCAACGAAAGCCCGTTTTGGCATATTGATTCTGTTGTTTTTTATTACCGCTATTAATTATATTGATCGAGCCAGTGTGTCTATTGTTGCGCCTGCTATTCAATCTTCATTGCAATTAAATCCTGCTTTATTAGGTCTGATTTTTTCGGCATTTAGCTGGACATATACAGCGATGCAAATTCCAGGCGGTTTTATTCTCGATAAATTTGGCTCAAAGGTAACGTATGGGATATCACTCGTTACTTGGTCTATTTTTACAGGCTTACAAGCGTTTGCGAACAGCTTTGCCTTTTTATTTGGCTGCCGTTTGTTTATTGGGATTACAGAATCTCCCGCATTTCCTGCAAATAATCGTATTGTCACTACATGGTTTCCAAGGCGGGAACGGGCTTTTGCAACAGGAGTATACACAGCTGGAGAGTATGTGGGTCTTGCATTTGCGACACCTCTTCTTTTTTGGATCATGACGACTTTCGATTGGAGAACCGTCTTTATTACGGCAGGTGCGCTCGGTATCATATTTGCTTTCTTTTGGTACAAGTATTATCACGAACCGAAAGAGCATCCGAAGGTAAATAAAAATGAGTTAGAATTAATCCGGCAAGGCGAAGGGCTGTCAGTAGCCTCACAGGAGAAGCTGAAATGGGCAGACTTTGCCGCCCTTCTAAAATATCGTAAATTGATCGGGCTCTATATTGGCCAATTCTCTGTTGCGTCTACATTATTTTTCTTTTTAACATGGTTTCCGACCTATTTAGCAGAGGCGAAAAATATGGCGTTTCTCAAGGTAGGTTTTGCTGCATCTCTTCCTTATATTGCCGCATTCTTTGGGGTCTTGTTTGGAGGTTATGTGTCTGATTGGCTGCTTAAAAAGGGCGTATCAGTGAATGTAGCGAGAAAGCTGCCGGTAGTGGTTGGCTTGCTGATGACGAGTACCATTGTTTTAGCAAACTTTACAACGAATATCCCGCTTGTGCTGACCATTTTATCCATCGCTTCATTTGCGCAAGGACTGTCTAATATCTCTTGGACGATGCTGTCCGAGGTGGCACCGAGGGAAATGGTTGGGCTTGCTGGCGGCGTATTTAACTTTTTTGCTAATTTAGCTGGGATCATCACTCCGCTGATTATCGGATTCATCGTGTCGGCGACAGGCTCTTACAACGGGGGAATTTTATTCGTCAGTTTAGTCGCATTAGGCGGGGCATTGTCGTACATTTTCATCGTAGGTAAAATTGAACGTATTCAATTAAAACCGTAGCGGGAAAGCAAAAGAGAACTCATATCAAGACGAGTTCTCTTTTTTTATGAATAAAAAATAACGGTGATAACTGTTGCACATGTGATACCCATGATGATATAAAAGCCAGCAAACCAAATATTCCACCGCGTGATACGGTAAGGGTTGACCTTCATCAAATCTGCCAATAAGGAGACAGAAACATTAAAAGGGCTAAACATAACAGTTGATGTGCCAGCAACGATCAGCATGATAGCAATGGGAAGAGCAGGCAGTTCATGAATGACAGGTGTCATCATGCTGACTAATAAAGCAAGCGAGACGAGCGGGTGAAAACCGCAAAGAGCGGTGATCAGAAAATATAACCCAATGACACAATAAACCCAAATGGCATGGTCTGCTATACTGACAATAAATGCTTGAATCGGCTGCATACTGTTTGTGGCAAGTAGCATATCGACAAAGAAGCCGGCACTTAAAAATAGACACATATAGTTGGAGAGCTGATTGGTTCTTTCTTTCCAATGAGGCACAGAGACCGCTATATATTGTTTTCTTTTTTTGATAACAGATGAGAATAATAGAGCAAATGGAATAATCGTCAGTACCACAGCGAATAAATAGCCTTTTCCAATCCATGCATCGACAAGTGAGACGGCTGTCATAAAACTCAGCAGCATGAAAGAGAGCTGAAGGGTTTTTCGCTTAATTCGATGAGGGTTGGAGTTTGTTTGTGCTGACTGAATGATGTTTGGTAATCGTTTGCTTTGCCGAGAAAAAAGCATCCAATCTGTCGCCAGCACCACGATCATTAAACCAAAAGTAATGGGTGCAATTTGATAATATTTTAGTTTGGTTGCATCAATGGTGACGCTGACTAGCACTTCAACAGGACTCCAGCTTAAACATAATGCATATGACCTTAAGAGGTTGCGTGTATAAAGATGTTGCTGCACCTGTTTTTTTAGGGATTCCAGCGACGGTTTGAGTGATGTATATAGTAAGGGGATCGTCGCGATATTTAAAAACATGCCAAGAATATGAGTGACAAATGAACTCTTGCGATAAAGCTGGTTTGGACTCGTTGTATGCAGTGTGAGCAGTTTATTTAATTGTGTATCGAAATGTCCAACATGTATGAGAGAATGAATAAAAGGCAGCATGAAAAATAGAGAAAGCAAGCCTAGCATGGAATGAAAGTGAAGAACAAACGTATGCAATGGCTGGCCGGATAAGAAGAATAAGAACAAACCAATGATGAGAAACACAGCACCTGTTCTCAAATAAAGCCCACTGGCTTTCTTAAAAGAAATGGTGAGCGAGATAGCGGCCAGCAGACCAACAAAGTAGGAGAGTATGGGAGCAGGAAATAGTTGATGAACAATATATAAGCTAATCAGAAGTGTAAAAACGACCAGGTACATTCAAATATCTCCTCCATCAAACATCTTCAATTGATTTTATTCCGTCTAGTAGAATTTGTTTTCTTTTAGTGGAACATTTAAAATGGATTATAGCAAAATCGATCGTTTATGTCGATAAGAAATCAAAGGGGAAAAGGAGAAAGTGAACATGGCTGATAAGAAGTCAAAAGAAGAATCAGGACTGCGTACGGTTCAGCGCGCTTTGGATATTCTTTCTTGTTTTAGTGAAGAACGTCAAGAGCTGACGCTAACGGATATTTCAAAAGAGATGAATTTAGCAATGTCTACGACAACGAGACTGCTCAAGGCACTTGAAATGAATCATTTTGTGGAAAAGAATCAAGAAACAATGAAATACCGATTGGGTCAAAGGCTTTATCTCCTCGGGTACATTGCAGGGAAGTCCATTCAATTGAGAGAACTGGCTAAACCACTCATGTACGCACTTCGTGATGAAACAAAGGAAACCGTCAACCTGTATGTACTCGATTCAACAAGCAGGGTTTGTATTGAACAAGCGGAAGGGCTGCAATCGATTCGGCATCTTGTCAAGATTGGTGAGAAGCTGCCATTATACGCAGGTGCAGGCGGAAAGGTATTATTGGCATTTCAAAGTGAAGAATTTCAACAAAAAGTATTTGCGGCTGAGGCTGATCATGTGATGGGAGACGACTGGAAAAAGGAACGTAAACATATTCTTGACACGTATACTTCTTGCAGTATCGATGAACGAGAGGTAGGATCTGCGGCAGTAGCGGCACCAATCTTTAATATTCATGGGGAAGTGAAAGCTTGTTTATCCATATCTGGTCCAACCCATCGGTTTACTGAAGAAGTCATTCCCCAGTTGCAGCAAAAAGTGAAAGAACAAGCACAGAGGCTCTCTGAACAGCTCGGCTACGTCGTTAAACACAATTTTTAAGATGGTCTATCTTTTCGCGCTCCATTTATCATATAATAGAAACATTATGTAGCATTCCTTGTCGTAGGGAGGACGTGTCACGACCATGAAAATCAATAGAGAAATTCCTGTAAGACAGCGGAATATTGTCCTCATTGGCTTTATGGGTGTTGGAAAAACAACCATTGGGCAGCTGGTTGCCAAAAAGCTATATAGAGATTTTATTGATGTCGATCAGGAGATTGAGAAAAAGTACAACATGACGATTCCAGAGATGTTTCAGCAAAAAGGAGAAGCATTCTTCAGGCAGGCTGAAAAGGATTATATCGTCGATTTATGTGAACATACACAGCTCAAGATCGTTTCCCTTGGAGGCGGTGCATTCAAACAGGAGGAAATCAAACGCGCCTGCTTGAAGCATTGTACCGTTCTTTTCCTAGACCTGTCTTGGGAGAATTGGAAGCAGCGGCTGGATATTTTAATCGAAAATCGCCCTGTTCTTCACAACCGGACGCTTGATGAGATGAAAGAGCTGTTTGAAGAACGCCGGGAAATTTATTCTCTTCATAACTCCAGAGTGGAAACAGATCATTTAGAGGCTGAGGAAGTCGCCAATTATATTGTGGACACACTCAAGCTTGGCTGGGATTTATATTCGAAATAAAAAAAGTCTACCGTTTAGGGTAGACTTTTTTCTATCAGTTTAATGCTTGATTCCTTGAAGCAGTGCAGCTTTTAAACAGAAGGAAATAGGCTGATGCTGTGCATCGAATTGAAGCTGAAACAGCTGCTTTGTGTCAGAGTCTGCGGCTTGCAGGTGGGAAACGATCTCCTTTTGAACATTCTCTGGTGTGCGTCCACGTATAATCCAGTCCTGATAATCAATATGCAGATCCCAGTAACGAATATCTTCTTTAGTCAAATGGTTGTCAGCAAAGAGCTGTTTCCATTCTGATAACGAGCTTTCCCGCACATGAGAAGGGTCTCTCAGTCTATTTAGATGATTAATAAATGAATCCTGTGCAGGGTTTTCGGGTGCATAATGATCAACGAGGAGAAATTTGCCGCCTTTCTTTAAGACTCGACTGATTTCCGACATGGCTGCTGGAAGGTTTGGAAAGTGGTGAGCAGCAAATCGGCACGTCACTAATTCAAATGATTCATCAGAGAAGGGCAATGCTTCTGCGGCTGCCTGCTCAAAAGTAATGTGGTTCAGTTGGCGTTCTTCCGCAAGTGCTGCTGCAACCTCGATCATTTTTTGTGTGACATCTATGCCGATCCCTTTAGAGATAACGTCTGAAAAGGAAAAAACGGTATGTCCTGCCGCACAGCCAATATCAAGTAAATGCTCATGTCCCTTCGCATTTGCTGTTGTTTTCATCCATTCCAGCTCTTCTCCAGCAGCAAATATAGGTGAATCTCGATAGTTCTCGGCATTTTGTGAGAATTGGTTCTCTGCTTTAGCATATGGATTCATTTCTTTTCCCCCTTTGTGGTCTCTTTATCGTAGAATTCCTTCTGTTATTTGTCTAAGACATAAAAGATATGGCATGAATAGTTAAAACCTATGAGGTGATGAAAGTGGATATACGAATGATGGAATATGTCATTGAAGTGTACCGGCAGCAAAGTTTTACAAAAGCAGCGGATCAACTTCACATTGCACAGCCTTCTCTAAGCCAGCAAATAAAGAAGCTGGAAGAGGAATTAGACACACCACTATTTATTCGAAAATATGGACAAGTAACGCCCACACCTCAAGGGAGACGATTCATTAAAAGGGCTGAGAATATTTTGAAGGAAAGAGATGATTTGCTGCGTGAAATGGAAGAAGCAGCTTATGAAATCGGGAAAGAGCTGAACATTGGAGCGCCAGCAGTCACAGGGGGATATGTCTTGCCCGGTTTATTAAAAACTTTTTGTCAAACGTATCCTCATGTTCACGTTCAACTGATAGAAGAGTCTCCACGTGAGCTCGAAAAACTTCTATTGGCTGGAAAGCTGGATTTGGCTATTTTATCGATGCCTGTTGAGCACGAATCATTGAAAACGAAACAAATGCTGACCGAGCCGCTCCTTCTTGCAGTTCCGCAAGCTGCTCAGCCCTGGTTATCAGAGGCATTGAACGAGATCATTGAGCAGGCAGGGCAAAAAGAGACCAGTCACGAAATCGTTCCCTTTCAGCTTCTTGAAGGTATCCCATTTATTTTGCTGAAAGAGGGATACGGTTTTCGGCAAGTGGTCACAGAACTGTGCCGTCATCACGGTTTTCAGCCAAAAGTGGCTTTTGAAACAAGCCATATTCAAACAGCACAGGCATTGGTCAAAAACGAACTAGGGGTGACCGTTGTGCCGAAAATGGTGGCACAAGAGGATAGGAACCAAGTCACTTATTTGCAAATTGATTCATGCCCAACCCGCACACTTGTGTTTGCATATGTGGAAGAAAGGTATTTAACGAAAGCCGCTCAAGCCTTCATGGACCTATATCAGAATCAAGGGAAAGCTTAAACAAACGTTTAATTAAACGCAAAAAGCAGGGGAGCACCCTGCTTTTTAATATAAGTCCAGACGCTGATCCGTCATAACTGGAATTTGCTGCCTGACTTCATCCACTAGCTGAAGATCAATTTCCGCATAATAAATGTCTTCGTCATCGCGTGTTTCAAGCAGTATGCGGCCGAGTGGGTCAATCACCATGGAGTGTCCAGGGAATTCTGTGTCTCTGCTTGTGCCTGTTCTGTTTACAGCAATCATAAATGACTGGTTTTCAATCGCTCTTGCGATGAGCAGGCTGCGCCAATGGTCCACTCTTGCTGATGGCCATTGCGCCGTATTGACGAGCACCTTCGCCCCTTTGTTCACAAGTGTTCTAGAAAGCTGCGGGAAGCGGAGGTCATAGCAGATCATCGCGCCAATTTTCACATCTTCACTATAGTCAAATAAACCAAGCTGATCACCAGCGGTTAAATAGTTGTGCTCATCCATTAGACGGAACAAGTGAATTTTATCATAATCTAACAGAAGCTCACCTTGGCGGTTAAAGACATACATCGTGTTGGTGATGTTTTCATCTTCTGTTCGCTTATTTAAGACACTGCCTGCGATGAGATGTACTTGGTGCTTGCGTGCAAAGGAAGAGAAAAGTTGTTTTGTGCGTTCACCGTTTACATCCGCAAGTTGATCGGCTTGTTCAAGGGCGTAGCCGGTATTCCACATTTCAGGTAAAATGATCAGGTCAGGCTGCTCGTGAATTGCTTCTTCTAAGAAAGCTTCTGCTTTTTTAAAGTTCAATTCAGGTTCTCCAATTTGTACATCCATTTGGATAAGGGCGACTTTCATAGGGATTCCTCCTTTTTTCGCTATATGTCATGTGAAAATTCATGAACGATCGATCATCTTCATGAATATATTGTAAAGGATGATTCTGTCTGAGAACATCTAGTCTTTATGGTCAGTTTCTTTATCATAAAGGTTTCCATCATCTTTGCCAATAGAAATGTCAGAAGGTTTTGGTAAATGACTTTCTCAATCAAGAAATGAGTGGTATGATATATATAACTAATAAAACAAAGGGGAATAGTAGGATATGCAATTGTTCGATTTATCATTAGAAGATCTAAAAAAATATAAACCAAAGAAAACAGCACGTCCTGATTTCTCAGACTTTTGGAAGGCATCGCTTGAAGAACTGCGTCAAGTGAAGGCAGATCCAGCGCTTGAACCTTATGACTATCCAGTGAAAGGCGTCAAAGTGTACCGCCTGACATATCAAAGCTTTGGCCATTCTAAAATTGAAGGCTTTTATGCTGTGCCTGATCAAACTGGTCCGCATCCAGCGCTCGTTCGTTTTCATGGCTATAATGCCAGCTATGATGGCGGCATTCACGACATCGTCAACTGGGCGCTGCACGGCTATGCAACATTTGGTATGCTCGTCCGCGGTCAAGGCGGCAGTGAAGATCAGGCAGTGACACCAGGCGGTCACGCTTTGGGATGGATGACAAAAGGCATTTTATCAAAGGAAACCTACTATTATCGCGGCGTTTATTTAGATGCCGTCCGTGCACTCGAAGTGGTTCAATCCTTCCCCGAAGTAGATGAACACCGAATCGGCGTGATTGGTGGAAGCCAAGGAGGTGCATTAGCGGTAGCCGCCGCAGCCCTTTCAGACATTCCGAAGGTCGTAGCAGCAGATTACCCTTATTTATCAAACTTCGAGCGTGCAGTGGATGTGGCATTGGAGCAGCCTTATTTAGAAATCAATTCATACTTTCGAAGAAATAGTGATCCAAAAGTGGAAGAAAAGGCATTTGAGACATTAAGCTATTTTGATTTAATCAATTTAGCTGGATGGGTCAAACAGCCAACATTGATGGCGATCGGTCTGATTGACAAAATAACCCCGCCATCTACTGTGTTTGCGGCATACAACCATTTAGAAGCAGAAAAAGACCTGAAGATATATCGCTATTTTGGACACGAGTTTATCCCGACTTTTCAAACAGAGAAGCTCGCCTTCTTACAAAAGCACTTGCTCAAATAAAAAAACAAAGAGGCCGCTCTAGGAGGGCCTCTTTTTTAATAACTCGTATTCTGCCTCGTTTTTTCATCAGGCACTAACGCTGTGATGATCAGGGCAAGAGCTGTGATGATATGCAGGATGAATCCGAGTATCGGAATCCAGGCGAGGCAGGATGTGATAATCCCAATGATGCTGCCAATCATTGGTCCTTGGTCTCGCTTCGATAAGACGAGTGTGATAATATGCAGAATAAGCATGACCATGAGCGGTGAATAGCCATTGCTAATAATAAATAGTCCTCCGATGACAGGGATGGCAAGACAGGCTTCAAAAATCCCGGTGATCCATTTCATGATGCGAGATATAGACATGAGATCCAACTCCTTTTTCATATATGTCTTATTCGTATTTTACCAAATCGTGATGAAGTCATGCAGATTTCTATAGAAAGAGTTGATGGTTGATGAGAGAGAGAATCAAGGCAGAGCTGAAAATCATCGAAGAAACGTATGACGTCAAGATTTGCCTCGCGGTCGAATCAGGCAGCAGAGCATGGGGATTCCCTTCGACTGATAGTGACTACGATGTTCGTTTTTTATATGTGCCTCGAAAAGAATGGTATTGGGCGATGGAAGAGCATCGTGATGTCATTGAACGGCCGATTGATGACATGCTTGATATCAGCGGCTGGGAGATTAGAAAGGCACTTCGCTTATTCAATAAATCGAATCCGTCCATCATGGAATGGCTGTCTTCTGACATCATCTATGCTGAATCCTTCTCTTTGGCAAAGCAGCTAAGAGAATTAAAGGATCGAGCGTTTTATCCCGCAGCATTGATGTATCATTACCTCAATATGGCGAAGCGGAATGAAAGCAGGCATTTACGAGGAGAGCAGGTGCGAATCAAGAAGTATTTCTATGTGCTTCGTCCGCTACTTGCCTGTCAGTGGATTGAACGCTACCGGACGGTTCCGCCGATGGACTTTCATGAACTGCTCGAGGAACTAGTGGAGGAAGGACCGCTTTTAGCGGAAATCCATGAGCTGCTCAAACGTAAAATGGACGGCGAAGAAATGGATGTAGAAAACCGCCTCGCTTATGTCCATCCATTTATCGACAAAGAGATCGAGCGATTTGATGAATTGGTGAAAAGCTACAATCAGCCGAAAGACAACCTGATGCAAGAATTAAATGAGCTGCTGCAGTCTACCCTTGATGAGGTGTGGGCGTAGGCAGGGAAGAGCCAGCCGGATCGCGGCAGGCTCTTTTTTATCTGTTATTGTGATAAAACCACAAAAAAAGTCAGAATTTTTGTCATCTTCAAATATTGTAGCGGACAGCTTATGAGCCTTACAATAAAGACATAGCTTACAAAGAGTGGGAGGTGCCCTTTATGGAGTCGGTCACAAGAAATTTCTTCTTGTTTTTGTCAAAGAGCAGTCTCTTGAACCATATTGCTCGTAATTGGGGAAGTGCTGTTGCATCTAAGAAAATCATCGGAGGGAAGGACTTTGAGAGTGCCATCCCTGTGATTAAGCGATTAAATGACCAAGGAATGGCTGTGACAGTTGATCACCTTGGTGAGTTTGTCACAAAGGCAGAGATTGCAAATGAACGGACGACTGAGTGTATTCAAACCATTCAGCGGATTGCAGAGGCGGGACTCAATTCTCACGTGTCACTCAAAATGACATCACTTGGCCTGGATATTGACGATGACCTTGTGTATCGCAATATGAAAAGGATTTTAGATACGGCAGAGAAGCACCGTATCATGGTGACAATCGATATGGAGGATGAACAGCGCTGTCAAAAAACGCTGGACATTTTTAAAGAGATGAAATCTCAATATGAGTATGTCAGTACGGTCTTGCAGGCGTATTTGTACAGAACAGAAAAGGATCTTGATGACCTAAATAAGCTGCAGCCATTTTTAAGACTTGTAAAGGGTGCCTATAAGGAGTCCGCCGAAGTGGCGTATCCAAACAAAAAAGATGTCGATCAGAATTATCAAAAGCTGATCGAAAAGCAATTGCTCTCAGGGAACTATACAGCCATTGCGACACATGACGATCGAATGATTGAGTTCACGAAAAATATTGTGAAAAAACACAATATACAGACAAGTCAGTTCGAATTTCAAATGCTGTACGGCATGAGATCAGAAACACAGCAAGCACTTGTGAAAGAAGGCTATCAAATGAGGGTCTATACTCCGTATGGACGAGAGTGGTATGGCTACTACATGAGACGTCTTGCAGAACGGCCGGCAAACATTGCCTTTGCTTTAAAAGGAATGACGAAAAAATAATTTGAAACGGGAGCGTGACAAAAATGACAACACCTTACAAGCATGAACCATTCACGGATTTTAGCCAGGAAGAAAACCGCAAAGCGTTTGAACAAGCATTAGCTAAAGTAACAGAATCACTTGGTCAAACCTATCCGCTCGTGATAAATGGAGAAAGAATTGAAACGAAAGACAAGATCGTTTCAATCAATCCAGCGAAAAAGGATGAAGTGGTTGGAACCGTCTCAAAGGCCGGGAAGGAAGAGGCAGAACAAGCGGTTCAAGCAGCAGCGAAAGCATTTGAAACATGGCGCTATACGTCTCCTGAAGAAAGAGCAGGCGTATTATTCCGTGCTGCGGCAAGCATTCGCCGTAAAAAGCATGAGTATTCAGCCCTTCTTGTAAAAGAAGCAGGTAAGCCTTGGAATGAAGCGGATGCAGATACAGCAGAAGCGATTGACTTCCTAGAGTATTACGCTCGTCAAATGCTGGAGCTGGCGAAAGGAAAACCAGTGAACAGCCGCGAAGGGGAACGCAATCAATATGTGTACACACCAACTGGCGTGACGCTCGTCATTCCGCCGTGGAACTTCTTATTTGCCATCATGGCAGGAACAACAGTAGCGCCAATCGTCACTGGAAATACAGTTGTTTTAAAACCAGCAAGTGCGACGCCTGTCATTGCAGCCCGTTTTGTGGAAGAGCTTGAGCAAGCCGGTCTTCCAAAGGGTGTTGTCAACTTTGTACCAGGAAGCGGTGCAGAGGTTGGGGATTACTTAGTAGATCATCCGAAAACAAGTCTGATTACATTCACTGGATCAAGAGAAGTAGGGACACGTATCTTTGAACGTGCGGCAAAAGTGCAGCCAGGCCAGCAGCATTTAAAACGTGTCATTGCTGAAATGGGCGGTAAGGATACAGTAGTTGTTGATGCGGATGCAGATGTTGAATTAGCGGCTAATGCCATTTTCACATCAGCCTTCGGGTTTTCAGGTCAAAAATGTTCAGCTGGATCGCGGGCAGTCGTCCATGAGAAGCTGTATGACCAAGTGGTTGAGCGAGTGAAAGAAATCACAGAAACGAAAACAACAGCCAATCCGCTTTCTGCGGATGTTTACATGGGACCTGTCATTGATCAAGCGTCCTTTGACAAGATCACGGATTATATCGAGGTTGGCAAACAGGAAGGCCGCTTAGTCACTGGCGGAACGAGTGATGATTCGGAAGGATACTTTATCCACCCGACCATTTTTGCAGATCTTGAGCCGACTTCCCGTTTAATGCAAGAAGAAATCTTTGGACCAGTGTTGGCTTTCTCGAAAGTCTCAAGCTTTGATGAAGCACTTGAGGTAGCCAATAACACAGAATACGGTTTAACAGGTGCTGTCATTACGAATAATCGTGATCACATCAACCGTGCGAAGCAGGAGTTCCATGTGGGGAACCTTTACTTTAACCGTAACTGCACAGGTGCCATCGTTGGTTACCACCCATTCGGCGGCTTCAAAATGTCAGGAACGGATTCAAAAGCAGGCGGTCCAGATTACCTAGCTCTGCACATGCAGGCAAAAACGATTAGTGAAATGTTTTAATATGGAAAAAGCATGAACCTGCACTGATGGGTTCATGCTTTTTTTGCCTGTCTGCGACTTGTTTCTATACAAATCTGACTGGAAAGAAGTATGATAAATGTATCACTTAATCAGGGAGCAATCGGGATGGAAGAGATATTAGAAAAGCTTCATACATTTTTTGATGTCGATAAATTAATTGCATTTATTAGCGGGTATTTAAAGAAGCCAGTCATTTTAGAAAGCACAGAGTGTCAGCTCCTTGCTTATAATTCTTACAGCATTCAGCAGTTTGACCCAGTCAATCAGCAAACGATTTTCTCCAAGGAATGTCCGGGGTCTGTGGTCGATTGGTTAAAGAAAACAGGGGTAATCGAGCGGCTTTTCGCGGAATCAAAGCCTTTTTATGTGAGCGGTCATGACGAGCTCGGATTTAATCGGCGGGTGGCTGTGAGTGCCAAGCATAAACAAGAGGTAGTAGGCTTTATTTGGGTGCAGGACATTGAGGATTCCCTTACTCAGGAAGAGCTGCAATTTTTACACGAAGCTTCCTTTCAGGTTGGAAAAGTGATATATAAGAATAAGAAACAGCTTGAGAAAAAGGAAGGCAAGATTGAAGAGTTTTTCAAAAAGGTCATGGATGATCATTTTTATACAGAAGAAGAGCTGAAATGGGAGGCTGAGAACTTAAGCATTCCACTGCCAGCCGTATTTACCGTCATGGTCGTGCACGCTGCCGATAACAAAAGTGAGACGGCAGAAGATGTGAAGGATGTCATTCGAACGTATTTGCAGCTAGAGGATAAAGTGAATCACGTCTATTCGGTTCAAGCAGATATCGTTGTTATATTAGGCAGCCTGTCAGATCGGCACTCACCGAAAGCGACTGCCGCTGATGTCATCGCACATCTGCAATCGAAAACGCATGCGCATCCCTCCCCTTTGTATATCGGAATGGGAAGAGAGTATCGTGATGTCATGAAAATGAGTACAAGTCGATTTGAAGCGATAGAGGTCGTCAAGGCAGTGAAAATTGTTGGAGGACAAGAACTGATTCCATACGATTATGAGAATTTAGGGGTCTTCCGGTTTTTAGACTCCATTTACAGTCATCAAAAAAAGAAAAACGACTTCAATCCAGATTTGTTACGTTTGAAGGAAAAAGACCGCGAAAGTCAAACTTCGTTTTTAAAAACGCTTGAAGTCTACTTATTGAATAACTGCAAGCTAAAGCCAGCAGCGGAGCAGTTGTTTATTCATCAAAATACATTAAACTATCGAATGAAACAAATTTTTGACATGACGTCGATCGACTTAAGTCATTTTAGCCAGCGGTGTGAGTTATTTATTGAATTGATGCTGATGAAAAAAGATCAATAATATATGATGGAATCCGCAGGTGCACGGGATCACCTGCGGATTTTCATGTGAAATGCGAAAATGGCATACAACTGATGTATTTCGTTGTATGATAGATAAAGATTTTATGAGAAAAATGAAAGGGGGGCCACCTTTGGGTTCAGTCACCTTAGCCATTTTGATTTTCATCATGACCCTCGTCCTTGTCATTTGGCAGCCAGGACGTGTCACCATAGGATGGTCAGCATGTGGGGGCGCCATTCTTGCGCTTGCCTTTGGCGTCGTTCATCTGGGCGATGTGTGGGAAGTTACGCAAATTGTATGGAACGCCACCTTTGCTTTTATTGGTATTATTATCATTTCGTTAATTTTAGATGAGATCGGCTTTTTTGAATGGGCTGCACTGCATATGGCAAAAGCCGCAAGAGGCAACGGTGTCCGCATGTTTATTTATTTAACATTGCTCGGCGCTGTTGTGGCTGCTTTTTTTGCCAACGATGGAGCGGCACTGATTTTGACCCCAATCGTCTTATCTGTCGTGAGAGCGTTGAAGCTGGATGAGCGCATGGTGCTACCTTTTGTGATGGCAAGCGGCTTTATTGCAGATACAACCTCCTTGCCATTTGTCATTAGTAACCTGGTCAATATCGTATCAGCCGACTATTTTCATATTGGTTTTCTAGAATATACAGCGAATATGTTCGTGCCAAACCTTGTGTCGCTTGGGGCGAGCATGCTGGTTCTGTATGTGTTTTACCGAAAGCTTATCCCAAAAACCTACGATCTGTCACAGGCGAAAGAGCCGGCATCAGCTATTCGAGATATCCGTATGTTCCGTTTGTCTTGGTATGTGCTCGGCTGTCTGCTTGTTGGTTATTTTGCGGGCGAGCTGATCGGTGTTCCAGTGTCCATTATTGTAGGCGGGATTGCCCTTGCTTTCTTGTGGCTGGCGAGAAGAAGTCCGCAAGTGGCGACAAAGCGAGTGATCAAAGAAGCGCCGTGGTCCATTGTATTTTTCTCGATCGGTATGTATGTCGTCGTATATGGACTGAAAAATGTTGGCCTTACTGAAATATTGGCGGCATGGATCGAGCAAGGGGCATCACATGGCTTGCTTGCAGGAACGATGTTTATGGGTGTACTTGCCGCAGTGCTGTCCTCTGTGATGAACAATCTGCCGACCGTTTTAATTGATGCGATTGCCATTGGACATACAGATACAGCAGGTGTCATGAGAGACGGACTGATTTATGCCAATGTTATCGGCTCCAACCTTGGACCGAAAATGACCCCAATCGGCTCATTGGCGACATTGCTGTGGCTTCATGTCTTAAAGAAAAAAGGCGTTCATATCTCTTGGGGGGCTTACATGAAAGCCGGAATCATCCTGACCATCCCAACCTTGATCCTCACTTTACTCGGATTATATGTGTGGTTATGGCTTATTCATTAATTATCGTGTATAACAAACCCTCGCATTCGCCCGCAGGTCTGCGCTCCGGTGCTTAGGGCTGCAAAGGTTTTCTATCATGCTGAAAAAGAGCAGATCCATGAGATCTGCTCTTTTTTTTGCTACAGATATTTCGCATAGCGTTTTTCTAAAAAGTCCTGAAGCAATGAGACGACACTGCAAATGCCCCAGTAAATGAGTGCGACCAAAATATACATGGTCATATAATCAAATTCTCGTCCGCCTACAATTTTTGCTTGCTGGAAGAGCTCTGGTACAGTAATCATCGCTGCCAGTGAGGAAGCTTTGATTAAATCAAGCATGACATTGGTCAATGGCGGCAAGGCGATGCGGACGGATTGAGGCAAAATGACACCGCGCATCGTTTGCCAATAGCTGAGACCTAATGATTTAGCCGCTTCCACCTGTCCACTTGGAACAGAGGAGAGGGCCGCCCGATTAATTTCTGCAATATAGGCAGCACTATTGAAGCTGAACCCAATAATGGCGGCAGTGACTGCTGTAAACTCAATGCCGATATAAGGGAACCCAAAATAAAGAATAAACAAAATCACCAGAATGGGCACGCCTCGCATGAATGAGATATACAGCCGTGCAGGCAGCTTAAGAATCCATGAATTCGCCATCCTGGCAAGAGCGATAAAAAAACCAAGAATGGTACCAAAAAACATGCTCACAAAGGAAATGAGCAGCGTCAGCCAGATGCCTTTCATGACAAACGGAAATGACGCCTTTGCCAGTGCAGGATTAAATATATATTCTAAATGAATATCTCCCACGATTGCGGCTCCTTATTTGGAAATGTCGACATCTTCGACATCAGCATCAATTTTCTTTGAGACGTCTGCATGATTAAAGAATTTCTCAGAAATCTTTTTCATTGTTCCGTCTTTTTTCATGTCGCTTAATACACGATTCAATTCTTTTTGAAGCTCTTTGTTGTCCTTCTTCATGACAAAACCTTGTTCATTCGGCATGTATTTCAAGTCAGGGTGAATCGTAATATTTAATTTAGGAAATGCAGCAAGAGCCAGTGTCTGCAAGTAATAATCATTTAAAATGACATCTGTTCGGCCGTTTGCAACATCCTTTAAGTATTGCTCGTTTGTCGCATTATCATAAATGACTTCCTTTGCACCGTACTTACGAGCGACATCCATGTAAATCGTCGTGGCAGCACCTGCTGCTTTCTTTCCTTTTAAATCTTTTAAAGTTTTAATGCCAGATAAATCATCTTTCCGTACGATAGCCGTTCCGTAGGAATACTTATAAGGGGTTGAAAAGGCAAACTTGTCTTTTCTGTCATCTGTGATGTCGATATCATTTGCAGCGGCATCCACTTGACCAGAATTAATGGCGCTCAGCATCCCGTCATAACCCATTTCTTTAAATTCTACTTTCACATCAAGACGTTTAAACGCTTCTTTGACAACTTCTACTTCATAGCCAGTTAATCGATCCTTGCCATTAGAAGTATCATGATAAGAAGTTGGATAAAGGGTGCCTGAAGTTGCAACCACGATTTTTCCTTTCTTTTTAATCTCATCCCACTTTGTGTCTCCAGATTGAGATGAGCCTGATTGGCTGCAAGCAGACATGATAAAGATGCAAGCAGATACAACAAGCATGATCCATATAGATTTTTTATGATAAAAACGACTCATTTAAGAATCCTCCTCTATTTTTGATACAAAACAAAACATAGCACGCTTTTTCTGATAGGACAACGTTTTCAGAAGAAAAGTGAAAAAGTAAGAATATTATAAGCAATTTGCGTGTTGAAATAATGTATAAAAAAGGAAAGTGAGCGCAAAATAAAGGCGAATAAAGGAGGGAACAACAATGATGAAAAAAATAAGCGGTTTGATCATCTTGTCGATGATGCTGTTATTTGGTTTTCAGATAGAAACGGCTCATGGAGAAACACCTCAAATGGAAAAGCGCCCGGTGACACACCAAGTGAAATTAACAGCAGAACAACAAAAACAAATTGAAATCCTTGAGCAGCAAATTCTTTCTAAACGAAAAGCAGTCATTGAGAAATATGTACAGTATGGCGTGTTAACAAAGGAACAAGGCACACACATCACGAAACGAATGGATGAGCATTACAATCATTTGAAAAAGAACGGATTTGTTCCATTGCTGAAAAAACCACAGCACCATCGCCCATAATAATGATAAAACCGGCAGCGAGGTGCCGGTTTTTTATTGTGATCAGAAGGTGAGACTTTCCCCATCTTGAGGGACAAAAATGGCTTGATCTGCATGATGCTCTTGAATGTAAGCTTCCAAAGCAGCTCTTGTTAACAAGCAATGATTCACAGCTTCAAGATGACAGGCGACAATTTGAGCTTTTGGCTGAGAACGGTGAATGTCTAAAATTTCTTCCTTAGTCATGGTAATCGGATCGCCTTCTAAAAATTGAGCAGCTCCGCTATTGACCACAATGACGTCTGGCTTGCATGTATTCACAACCTCTTTCGGTTCATCACACCAAATGGTATCACCTGCAATATAAAGGGTAGGTTCATCAGGGTGAGAGAAAACAAAACCGCTCACCTGCCCCATTCGCTTCGCCGTTTCTCCCGTCCCATGCTGTCCACCTGTACGTTTAATATGAACGCCGCAAATGTCCATTTCATCTTCAATGCATGTGACATGCTGAAATCCAGCTTCTTCAACTTCTTTTCGATCCTTCTCCGATTGAGTATAAATTGGCCCATCTTGAGCTAATTTCCTTTTGGCCTCGTCGTCAAAGTGGTCCACATGTAAATGAGAGAGTAAGACAGCATCTGGGTGTAACAGACTGTCTAAATCTATATTTACAGGAAGCTCCACAATAGGGTTGTTCAAATGTTGATTGGCTGTATGAGGGAACGGTGGATATGTTCCTTTTGCTGCCAAAAAGGGATCGATTAAAAAAGTTGAATGACCATAGTGAAGGTATAAAGTAGCATTGCGAATGAGTGTAATTTTCATAAAAAGGCCTCCTTTTTTTCTGATTAAGTTTACAGTATATTAAAAGAGTTCTATGTGACAGAGGATCATGAAAGTCTTTTATCGGAAGGGCTTGATTTTTGAAAGAGGTGAGCCAATGCTAGACCAAACAGATATGAATATTTTAAAAGAACTATCAAAGAATAGCCGATTAACGATGAAAGCTCTAGGTGAAAAAGTTCATTTAACCGGCCAAGCTGTTGCAAATCGGGTGTTAAAGCTAGAAGAAGAAGGCGTGATCGAAGCATATACCATTTCAATTGATTGGCAGACGCAAAAGACGATTCAAACATTTTTGCAGCTCTATACCCGGAGTCATCATCATGAACCACTTCTGTCGTTTCTTTATGAAAAGGAAGAAATCAAGAATTTGTTCAAAATAAGTGGTGAGGGCTGTTATATGGCTGAAGGACATTTCTCGAGTCATGATGAGCTTGATCAGTTTTTAACGGAGCTGACAAATTACGCAAATTACAAACTGTCTATTGCGGTTAAACGTCTCATTCATCAATAATCGAAGAGACGCAGGAGGAAAAGGAACGATGCAAAAATTAATCGAAAATCAAGCTGAACCGATGACAAAGGAAACAATCAAAGCAGACTTGGAACAACTTGGTGTGAAAAAGGGCATGATTTTATGTGTTCACTCATCTTTATCATCCATCGGCTGGGTAAACGGAGGCGCTGTAGCCGTCATACAAGCATTGATGGAAACCTTAACAGAAGAGGGGACACTCATTATGCCGGCACAAACGTTAGAGCTTTCTGATCCTGCCGATTGGATTGATCCGCCTGTTCCTTATTCATGGTGGAAATCGATCAAAGAAACAATGCCTGCATTTGATCCAGCTTACACGACGCCAACAGCAATGGGAAAGGTAGCGGAAACATTTTGGAAATACCCAGGCGTGGCGAGAAGCAACCATCCCCATTTTTCATTCACAGCCTGGGGGAAAAGAAAACATGAAATTCTGAAACACCATGCACTTTCCTTTGGATTAGGAGAGCATTCGCCTCTTGGTCGCATGTATGATCTTCATGCTCAAGTGCTGCTGCTTGGTACAACATTTGAAAGCATGACAGCTTTTCATCTAGCTGAATACCGAATCCCCCAGCAGGACCTCATGACAAGAGGAGCCCCTATTTTAGAAAATGGGTGGAGAGTATGGAAAGAGTACCAAGATATCATCACAAGAGAAGAACTATTTGAACAGATTGGCCGTGATTTTCTGCAATCAGGAGGCCTCCATCAGCACAATCAAATCGGACTTGCCAGTTCATATTTATTGCCAGTGAGAGAATCGGTAGACTATGCGGAAAAGTGGCTTGATTTATACGATCAGTCGTAATCTACACTGTTTGGAAATTTACATAATAAACATCTTGATCAGGCTGCTGTGAGGTATAGCAGGTAAGCTGATAGTCTCCTTTTGGAATGGGGAAAGACAGTACATGAGCCATGACGCTTGTGATATAAACTTGATCCCTTGTATGCGTAAAGGGCACTGTTATAGCTCTATCAATAGAGACTTGGGGCTCATCGCTATTTAATGTCACAATAATAGACGCCTTTCCATTATTGATTCCTTCAAAGGAAACTCCTTGATCTCCAGTTGCGAATCCTTGAAGAATGTCCTCATCTGTCCAATCAATGATAGGTGGTGTTTCGCTTCCGGTGTATACCGTGATTTGGTGGTAGGAGATAGATAGAGAATAGGTTTGATTTAAGAGATTCATATAAAAAACTCCTTTATTCATGGATTTTCGTTGAAACGTAAATGGTTGAAAGAGTCATTCTTGAGGAGAAAGTTAGGCAGCAAGACGATTGCAGCCGTCTTGCGCTATTTGTTGTGGGATCTAGATGTGAAATTGCGAGACCATTGCTTTTAAATCTCCTGCTAAATGGGCAAGTGCTTCTGATGAAGCTGTTACTTCTTCCATTGCAGCAAATTGTTCTTCTGTTAAACCTGCTACTTGCTGTGAATGTTCACTCGTTCGTTTAACGCCTTCTGTAATAGACGCAAAAGACTGTTTCGCATCGTTAGTATAAGCTGCGATTTTTTGTGATGCACTCGATAAATGCTTAATGCCATCTGCCATTTCTCTCATGGACTGCTGGATATCATGAAAAGATTCTTCTGTATGAGAGATAAGGACAGCCCCTTGAGCTGCTTCTTCTCTTACTTGTTTGATGGCATTCGTCGAATGAGTCATCTCTTTTTGTATTTCAGAAATGAGATGGGAAATCATGTTTGATGATGCTTGAGATTCTTCAGCGAGCTTTCTCACTTCGTCTGCGACAACAGCAAACCCTTTTCCATGCTCACCTGCCCGTGCTGCTTCAATTGCTGCATTAAGAGCTAGCAGGTTTGTCTGGCTGGCGATATCTGTAATGACTTTGGAAATATGATCAATTTCAGCTGAACGTGTTTCCAATGCTTGAATTGCTGTACCGTTTTCTTCAATTGATTTTGCAATAGATGTCATTTGTGAATGAACTTCACCGATATTGTGTACACCTTTTTGGGCAATTTCTTGTGCGAAGTGACTTCTTGAAGCCATTTGTCCGGCATTTTCAGTGATGTTTGCCAGCTCGTTTGATACTTGAATCATCTTGTGCTCACTAGCTGTCATTTGAGCGGACTGTTCTTCTGAAGATTGTGCCACTTCTTGGATCGTGTGGGTGATTTTTTCTGATGCTGCACTCGTTTCTTCTGCGCTAGCTGACAGCTGTTCAGAGGATGTGGCCACTAATTCAGACGTGTTCATGACATTTAGAATGGTTTGATTTAGTTTTTCACGCATCTTATTGAAATGTCCAGCCAGATCAGACAATTCATCTCCGGCAGTATCCGTCACATTGATGGTTAAATGACCTTCGCCTGCACTCTTAATGGCAGAAGCCAAATGCTTGAGACGTACCTGAATCCGCTTAGTGAAAATAGAAATAATGATGACTGAAACGATCAGACTTAACAAAAGGACGATGACAAATTGTATATAGAATGACTGAAGCATTTGTGAAATCATGCTTTGATTAGCGCCAGTATAAAAAATACCAATTGTTTCGCCTGCTTCATTTTTGATTGGCATATAAGCCGTTTGATAGTCTTTCCCAGCAACATTTGCTGTCCCGTAATAATTTTCTCCTTTGTCTAAAACAGTGGTCTTCACTTCAGGAGAGACTTCAGTACCTACAGCTCGTTTCCCGTTTAACATGACATTCGTAGCAACACGGGTATTTCCTTGAAAAATCGTGATGGTATCACCGGTATATTCGGCTAATTGGTCAACCAATGTGTCATGATCATTGATTTGCGTATTTCCTTTGAATAGCTTGTCTTCTTTAATCTGCCACGAGCCTGACACTTTTTCATTTAGGTAGGCGTAGCCTAGTTTTAAGTCACCTTTTGCTTTTTCAGTTGCCATTTGCTTAATATTTTCTGTCATTTCGCGATTCACAACATAACCAACAACCGCAGAAAAGATGATGAGGACACTTAAAAAGATCAGCAAAATTTTGGCGCCTAGCCTCAGTTTTCCCTTTTTCTTCATGATTTTTGACTCCTTTAGGTATAAGGTAGGATATCCCTCCTTAAGGATTATCGGCATGAAAAAAGTGTTTAAAATACCTGCAAGCAGTCATGTGAAAGTTTTTTTAATATAGAAAAGGGAAAGGCGGCTAATCGATGATAAATTGAATTCTTGTGCCGTCAGGATCATCCGATAATTGATGACTAACCCACGAGCCTGCGCCTCTATTATCAGAAGGGCGTACATATTTGACAGAAGCTCCACTGCCTCCTTCTTTGCACATCGCCATTGGCCATTCGTCCCGATCATACCCGCGCTTTGTTGGAATGCCATGTAGTGATCGATCTCTCTGCTCATCACTATGTTTACGGTCAATTGTACAAATGGACGAATGACCTTCATCAATGGCTTCTTCTATGTGCTTGGCTGTTTCTGGATAGCGGTCTGATGGAAAATGAATGGTTTTGTCATAAGATGAATTCGCTGTCTCTTGTTTCCCTTGCTCTAGCTGGATATAGCCTGTTGCTACACCAATGACAATCAATAAAAGCAAGAGAATCATTTTAAGAAGTTTCATAGATGCTGGCTCTCTTTCTTGTTTGCGTATTTTGTAAACAGAAGTATAGCAGAATTACTTACCAATTTCTCCTGGTTTTGAAAAAACGTCTTTTAAAATTCAAAAAACAGTTTTTACCTGATTTCTTGCTTTTCATTTTTGTAGAAATTCATAAAAATTTTAATTTTGTGGGTCAGAAAACGAATATGCTCATCCAAAATGGCTTTATCACTGCTTTTTTGGCTAATTTCAAGAATTTAACACACAGAAATTTCAAAAAAATAAAATTGACTAGACCGATCTGCTTTAATAATATGGAGTCAAATATCAAAAAATGTCGTAATTTATCAAAATATGATTCTAATTACATTGTAGGAGGGAAGTACAAATGGCGGATGTCTCATACCGGCTCGGAATAGACATAGGCGGAACATTTACTGATTTATCGCTGATAAATGAAGCAACAGGGGAGCTGACTGAACTCAAAACGCCTACAGTGACTGATGACCCAGCCCAAGGAATTATCAATGGGTTAAATCTTCTAAAAAAAAGAGGTGTTGATTTATCCAACATCCAATACCTCGTTCACGGAATGACAATCGGTCTGAATACATTATTACAGCGAAAAGGAGCAGATTTAGCCCTTTTTGTGACAGAAGGATTTCAAGATATATTGTCACTTCAACGTTTACGACTACCCGTTCCTTATGACTTCAATTCTCGTTTGCCAGAACCATTGATACCACGGAAGCATGTATATCCAATCTCTGAAAGGTTGATACACGATGGTACGATCAAAAAACCTCTCCATCTGCAGCAATTAGATGATGCGGTCCAGCATGTTATATCTAAAAAGCTAGCAGGTATCGTCATTTCATTTTTACATAGTTATCAAAACCCAGTTCATGAATTACAGGCAAAAGCCTATATCAATCATCATTATCCACAGTTAGAAGTCCTTACCTCATCTGAATTATGGCCTCAAATGAGGGAATACGAGCGTACAGTGATGTCTGTTGTTAATTTGTACATTCAGCCAAAGGTGAAACAGTATTTGCAAACATTGAAAAGCCGTTTGAAGGAAGAAGGTGTACCAATTTCTCCATACATTACACAATCAAATGGTGGTTTAATGGATGCAGAAAGTGCGGCAACCTCGCCTGTTAAGACTCTCTTTTCTGGTCCGGCAGCTGGTGTCATCGGTGCGGCGAGAATTGCAGCATCAGCGAGTGAACCCAATCTGATCACTTTTGATGTTGGGGGGACGAGTGCAGATATCTCAATCATTCAAAATGGACAGCCTACAATGGCTCAATCCAATCAGCTTTCAGGCTTCCCAATCATTCTTCCATCTGTTGCGATGTATTCAATAGGAGCAGGAGGAGGTTCGGTAGCATGGATTGATCAGGGCGGACTTCTCAAAGCGGGGCCGGAATCAGTTGGCTCAAACCCGGGACCAGCTTCGTATGGAAAGGGAGAAAAAGCAGCTTTAACTGATGCGTTTCTCATATGCGGTTATCTCAATCAAGAACGTTTTGCCGGAGGACATTTACATTTACAACTGTCTGCGGCGAAAAAGGCCTTTCAGCCAATTGCTGATCAGCTCAACAAAACGCTTGAAGAGGCGGCTGACCAGCTCATTCAAGTAGCCGTAGCCAATATGTACACAGAATTAAGCAATGTGATGGAGCAGCAAGGATTTGACCCTAGAGATTTTAGTTTGCTGGCGTTTGGCGGAGCAGGACCGGTTGTGGCGAATTTCCTTGCAAGAGAAATTCATGCGAAAAATGTAGTTGTTCCTCCAAGTCCTGGTACATTATGTGCGTTAGGTGCTTTAA
Source organism: Bacillus sp. ABR (assembly GCF_056172715.1). NCBI lineage: Bacteria > Bacillati > Bacillota > Bacilli > Caryophanales > Bacillaceae > Bacillus > Bacillus sp. ABR. The sequence goes on from NZ_JAOYSL010000004.1 coordinate 183,307, forward strand.
CAGCTGATTTTATCCATGATGCGGTGCTGTCGAAGAAAATATGTTTACAAGACTATTCGATCAACCAACTAAAACAAGATTATGAGAAGCTGTCACGAAAAGCGACTGATTGGGTCAGCCAGCAGAACATTCAGCATATCAATCAGACATCCATTCTCTTATTAGCAGACGCACGATATCAAGGGCAGGCATTTGAGATTGAATTGCCATTATCGATTGATTGGTTAAAGCAAGAACAAGACATCCACCAACTTATTGAAGCCTTTCACAAATTGCATCAGCGTCAATATGGTCATAGGGATGATCAGGCAAAAATCGAGTTTACTCATTTACGCGTTCGAGTCATAGGTGAGACGCCTCCGCTGCCTTTTTCACCTGTTCAAGAAAGCATGGGACAGTCTTTGAAACCAAATGAATATAGACGAATTTTTATAGAAGAAAAAGAATACGAAGCATCGGTTTATAATCGGGATACGCTGTCAGTAGGTTCTATTGTAAATGGGCCTGCCGTGATTGAGCAGGATGATACGACAACATTAATTTTGCCAAACTGGACAGGCAGTATTGATCCATCAGGTAACTTAGTGATTTCAAAGGAGGCGGCTTTACATGAGAACTGACCCAGCAAAGCTTGAGATGATGCGCAGTTATTTTAATGCGATTGCATCAGGTATGGGGCATGTCATTGAACGGACGTCGTTTACGACCTTCGTCAAAGAATCTGCTGACTTTGCGACAGCACTAGCCACACCTTCTGGAGATTTCTTTGTTTATCCGAAGACAGTGGGTGTGACGATCTTTTTAGGGCTGAGTCTAAAAAAAGCAATTGAAGAAAGCGGACAGATGCAGCCAGGAGACATTATCATCACTAATGATCCTTATACGACAGATGGTTTGGCGACTCACCTGCCAGATGTCCATATCATTAAGCCGATTTTTGTAGATGGTGAAATCGTAAGCTATGCTTGGTCTTTTGTTCATGTCAGTGATGTGGGTGGCCTTGTGCCTTCGAGTATTTCACCGACAGCAACGGATGTTCATCAAGAAGGATTAAGAATTCCGCCAGTAAAAATTTATGAAGGTGGGAAAGAGAATCAGGTCGTACGTACTTTTTTGAGAGCTAACAGCCGCGCTAGTCATCTAAACGATGGTGATATCAATGCGATGATTGCTGCAGTGAATACAGCAGATATTCGGTTAAAAGAAATGATTGAGAAATTTGGAAAAAACGAAGTGAAACAAGGAATGATAGACTTGCTGAAGCAAGCCGAGGATCGTGCTGGAAAGGTCATTGAAGCTATACCGGATGGAACGAGTGAATTTGCTGATTATTTAGATGATGATATGATTTCAGACGTCCCTATTCGGTTGAAAATCAAGCTAACGATCAAAGGCAAACGGCTGACGCTCGATTTTTCTGAGTGTGACCCGCAAGTAAAAACAGCCTTTAACCTTGTTACCAATGGTCAGAAGCATTCCTTTCTTTATCAAGGGTTGATTAATTACATCATTAGTAAGGATCCTTTTATACCGATTAATGGTGGAATAACGTATCCAATCGATGTGATCTCTCCTAAAGGAACGCTGGTGCATCCAGAATATCCAGCCTCTGTCGGGATTCGTCATTCGATTACGATGAGGCTGTACAATGTCGTGCTAGGTGCGATTGGTAAGCTGCTGCCTGAAGCAGTACCGGCAGCAGGTGCAGGTCAATCTGCCATTGTGGTTCTCTCTGTACCTGATGATCAAACGGGTGGCAGGAAAATGTCCGTTGTCGAACCATTAGGCGGAGGCGGCGGTGCTCAAAATGGTACTGATGGAGTTGACGGTATTGATCATTCGTCAGGCTTTTTGAAGAATACCCCAATTGAGAGTTTGGAACAGCATATTGATATTCATGTTCACCGATATGAGCTTCTGCCGAATACAGGTGGAGCTGGTGAAAATCGAGGCGGACATGCGATTGGTTTGGAATTTGAAATGATGAAGCCTGAATCGATGGTGACAGCACGAGGAATGGAACGGATGAAGTTTCAGCCTTGGGGTTTAATGGGCGGCCGAGCAGGAGCGGTTGGTGAGGTCAAGCTGATCACAGCTAATGGTGAGAAACAAGACCAGCCCAAAATAGATGTTCTGCGACTTGAAAAAGGCGATATCGTTCAATTGATTTCACCAAGTGGAGGCGGCTGGGGGAATCCATTTGCCAGAAAGAAAGAAAAAGTCCTTCAGGAAGTGGAAGCTGGTCTATTAAGTGAAGAAAGAGCGCTGCAGCAATATGGTGTTCAAGTGTATTTAGAGCAAAATGAATGGAAGATTGATGAGGAGCAGACGAGCAAGGTGCGTGAAAAGGCTGGTGATCCTGCAGCTACTGATGTGTGGGATTTCGGAGAACAAAGAGCAGCTTATGAGAAAGTATGGACGGACGAAGCCAGTAGTGAGCTAGCCGTTCAGCTGCGTTCCTATCCGGCTAATGAACGTACGCACTATAAACATGCAGTTCATCAATATTTCAGTCATAGAAATGAGCCGTTAACAAAGGAAGATATTACTCAAGCACTTCGTCAAATGAATGGACAAAAAGGGGGAAATGAATCATGAAAAGAAGATTAATCGCTATTGTTGCAGGTATCCTATCCATCGTTGTACTGCTGACCGCTTGTGGTGGAAATGGAAAGGATCAAGGCAAACAGCAGCAGACTGTGATTGTTGGCGTATATGGAGGCGATTGGGAAAAGAATATCAAACCAATCCTTGAAAAGTTTGAAAAAGATACGGGAATTAAAGTGCAGACCGTCTCTGGAGCGGATTCTGAATGGTTTACAAAATTAAAAGCGTCAAATGGGAAAAATCCACCATATGACTTACTAATCTTACAGCCTGACACGATTCAAAGAGGTATTGCAGCAAACGTTCTTGCGCCTATCGATGAAGATCAAGCGCCGAACGTCAAAAAGCTTTACCGTTCTGTCCAAAAGAAGCTTACTGTGAATGGAAAACAATATGCAGCAGGCTTTAGTATGGGGCAGCTTGGAATTGCTTATAGAAAAGATCTCGTCAAGCAGGAACCAAACAGCTGGACAGACCTATGGAGCAGTCAGTTGAAAGGGAAGGTAGCCATTTCATCTCCGACTTATTCAGCTGGTTTGCAATTTTTCTCTGCACTTGTTCATGCACAAGGGGGGACAGAATCAAATCCTAAGGATATTGATAAAGCATTTAAAAGTCTCGCGCAATTAAAAGGTCATGTCGCTGCTTTTCCGGATAACCCAGGATCGATTCAAACCTTGTTAGAACGTGGGGATGTCGCAGCTGTTCCGTATTGGGACGGGCGAGTATTTGCACTTGAAGAAGAAGGAATGGATATTGGTTTCTCATATCCGAAAGAAGGCGCTGTTGCAGCTGTAGCGAGCTGGGCTTTAACGAAAGGAAGTCAGCACGAAGAAGCGGCATACAAACTATTAAACTACTTGAGTGGAAAAGAAGCTCAGGAGGCTTTCTCGGAAAAATCTTATTATGGCATGTCGAATTCTGATGTGAAGTACAATGACAAGATTAAGGGGAAAGTGAAAGTTGGAGAAAATTATTACAGCAAGCTGACTTGGGTAGATTATGAAACAGCAACCTCTGAGCTGGGCAATTGGACAAATCGATGGAACGAAGTATTAGGCGGAGGAAAATAGGTGATCGCATGAGTGGAATTCATTTAGAACACATCAGTCAGCACTTCGGTGAGCAGATTGCTCTCAACGATGTCAGTCTTACTGTGAATGAGGGAGAGTTTTTCTCCCTTCTCGGTCCTAGCGGCTGCGGGAAATCAACGTTATTAAACATCATTGGCGGTTTTTTAGAACCAACAAAAGGCGTCGTCTATATTGGTGATCAGGATGTGACAGCTTTGCCGCCTTACCAAAGAAAAACAGGTATGGTCTTTCAAAGCTATGCACTCTTTCCGCATCTGACTGTATTTGATAATGTGGCGTACGGGCTTAAGGTTCAAAAGAAAAAGAAGGCGGAAATCAAAGAGAAAGTGATGGAAAGCTTGTCTCTTGTTCAATTAGAGGCATTTGCGAAACGGATGCCCCACCAATTAAGCGGTGGTCAGCAGCAGCGGGTAGCGATAGCAAGAGCGCTGGCGATTCAGCCGTCTGTTCTCCTTCTTGATGAACCGCTCAGCAACCTAGATGCCAAACTAAGAAAAAACATGCAGACAGAGCTGCGAAATATTCAAAGAAATGTTGGGATTACAACCATTCTTGTGACACATGATCAAGAGGAGGCCTTAAGCCTTTCTGATCGAGTTGGAATTTTAGGAGAGGGTAGAATTCAGCAGATTGGGACGCCTTTAGAGGTGTACCGCCAGCCAAACAATCGATTTGTAGCTGAATTCATCGGACAGGTGAATATCTTTGAGGCCGTGTACAATGAAGCTGATGCTGCATTTACGGTTCCGCATGTAACCCATTCAAACGGTCAGCATCTTCAGCTGCAGGCTGCGGCACATCAAGAGAAGAGGGAAAAGCAACTGCTTATGCTGCGTCCTGAAAGAATCAGCATCTCTTCTGAGCAGGAGAAAGTTCAGCCAAACCATGTATCAGGCGTGCTGTCAGATGTGAGTTATATTGGACATTCATTACGTTTGGTTGTGGGGCTTGAAAATGGTGAAATCATTGTCCATGCTTCTGATGCTGCATTTCCCGAGCTGCCTGAAGTTGGAGAAACCGTCCATATCCATTGGCAGCCTGAAGATATCGTTTTCTTAGATTCGAAGGTGCATACGTGATGCGAATCAAGAAAAAGAATCAACGATTTCATTGGTTTATGCTGCTGCCAGCCTGTTTGTTTCTTGTTGTATTTTTACTAGCTCCGCTTGTGATGATGCTCGTTCTCAGTTTTCGCGATGTCGATTCGATGATGAATACATTACAAACGTATAGCTTTTCTCAATATATTCATGTGTTCACGACAGATGCATATGTAAAGGCGATTGGAAGTACCGTGTGGGTGGCTTTACAGACAACGGTGATTTGTTTATTGATGGCATACCCAGCAGCATACGTGCTCGTCAAGGCACCTAATCCGCGTCTGCGGGCATTTTTCTATATCTTACTTGTGTCGCCGCTTTTGACAAGTGTTGTGATTCGGACGTTTGCATGGATTGTTCTTCTTTCGCAAAATGGTCTGATCAATGGTATGTTACTAGATTTACATGTGATTGAGAAGCCGCTCTCGATGCTGTGGAATATGAATGCGGTCATTATTGCCTATGTCCAAGTCATGCTGCCATTTGCAGTACTGCCGATCGCAACAAGTTTAACCGATATGGATCGTCACTTAAAACCGGCTTCTATGAGTCTTGGAGCTGGCCGGATTCGAACCTTTTTTCATGTCACCTTACCACTGACCATTCCAGGCATGGTGACAGGCGCGATCATCGTCTTCTCACTGGCAGCAGGAAGTTATATCACTCCGCTGTTAGTCGGCGGACGGATGCAGCCGCTGCTGCCGCTGTCAATTTATCAGCAGGTGATGCAGGTGTATAACCTGCCTCTTGCTGCAGCTATGTCCTTTACATTATTGGTTTGTGTGCTTGTGGTGGTCAGTCTACTAAGCTATTTATTGAAGCGTTGGGAGGCGAGGATGCATGCGTAAAAAGTCAATAGGTGACCGCTTGCTTTCTATCCTGATTTGGACTGCTGGGTCATTGGTTTATCTTTTTTTAACCATTCCTGTTCTTGTGATCGTCCTATCTGCTTTTAGTCCAAATGCCTTTCCTGAATTTCCACCGACTTCGTTCTCTGTTCGCTGGTTTCATGAGGTCGTGTCAAATCCAGAATGGATGGAATCGCTTCGGATCAGTGTGATTCTGCTTTTCATTGTGACGCCTCTCACGGTTCTTTTAGGGACAATGGCTTCGTATGCTTTAGCAAGGCTTTCCTTTAAGGGAAAGGAGGCTGTCCAAGCTTTCATTCTGTCACCTCTCATGATTCCTCAAGTGGTGTTAGGGATTGCTATGCTTTACTTGTTTACGGCTATGGGCTTTACAGGGTCTTTGTGGGCGCTCGTCATTGGTCACGTCATCATTGGTTTTCCCTATGTGGTTCGAACGGTAGGTGTGAGTGTTTCGAATTTAGATCCGCGTCTTGAGCTGGCTTCAATGAATCTTGGCGCAGGACCCATTCGCACGTTTTTTCGAGTCACATTGCCTTTGATTAAGCCGGGAATCATTGCAGGCGGAGTGTTTTCAGCTGTGACGTCATTTGGGGAAATATCGATCAGTTTATTCGTTTCCTCACCTCAAACCATCACAATTCCGGTCAGGACCTTTAATTACATTGAGCAGACCTTTGATCCAAGTGTCAATGCGATATCTGTCATATTTATTATCATTTCTATCATTGCGCTGCTCATTATTGAGAAAACGATTGGTCTGTCTAAGGTGATGTAAATATAATGAAGAAACAAGGAGTTGTCATTTGAAATGGCAGCTCTTTTTTTTGTTGTTTTTACAGTAAAAAAATTCATTTTTTTAGGGAATGTAGTTCTTAAGATTTAAGAATTTGCGGGAAACGAAAGGAGACCTCTATCCTAGATTTTCGGCCATATTTTCAATATTTAAGGGAAAATATGAAATTTTTGCGGTATTTAGTCGATTATTTTCGGTTGAACGCAACTATTATTAGTTATTTTCGGTAAATATCGTCAATTATCATGTAAACCCTTCGGTATAACGCATGAATCTTTACACCCATTTTTCGGTGAAAAAAACAATATTTTCATATAAAGTGGACGTAAATAGAAAATATCTAAAAGAAAAGAAGAAAAAGGCAAATCTATGGAAACATAGAGACGCAAAGCCATGTCCTAAGGTAAATGATTCTTTTTTGCTAAGGTCGGCAGGCTACCGAATCAAAATGGGAGTCCCTCCGTTTTATTCGGGGTGGGCTCCTTTTCTGTTAAAGCGTCTATTTTAATGAAATAGACTTGGTTCTTTTGATATAGAGGGTGCAGGGTGAAATTGGTGGAGAAAACATAGAAGAGGCGGAGGATGAGAATGAATACAGTTTATTACCCCTTAACACATGCGCAAAAGCGAGTATTCTACACGGAAAGATTTTATCCAGGTACAAGTATTTCTAATTTGGGTGGATTCGCCAGGTTGAGATCAGCATCAGGTCTCAATCCTTCTTTGGTCGTCGATGTGCTTCAAGCGTATATTCGACAAACTGACTCTCTTCGGCTGAGGCTCGTGTATCGAGATGAAGAGGAGGAGCCTGTTCAATATATCAAACCTTATGAAAAACAGCCGATTCGAATGGAAAAGGGCTTGAGTGAAGAGGAAGTAAGGGCTTGGGCGAACGAGCAAATTCGTGAGCCGATGCCATTGATTGACAGCCCCTTGATTGAATTTACGGTATTTCAAATCAGTGATCAAGAGTGCTGGCTGTTCTGTAAAGCACATCATATTGTCGCGGATGGGATTTCTATCATTTTAATGGGAAATCGCATTATTGATTTATATCATAACATGCTGCAAGGAGTAGACATCTCGCCAGTTGAGGAGATTTCCTTCGTTGATCACATTATGAGTGAGCAGACCTATGAATCTTCTAAACGTTTTCAAAAAGACCAAGCTTTTTGGAATGAGCAATTTGTTCATATTCCAGACTTCGCATCTTTAAAACCGCATAAGGGATATGAGATGAGTTTACATGCGGAGCGATTTTCAGGGGATGTTCCAGATTCTTTAAAGGAGAAGCTTCGTGTCTTTTGTGAAGAACAGAAAGTCAGTATGCTTTCGATGTTTATGTCCACTGTCTATATTTACTTACATCGTTTTAGCGGTATGGAGGATGTCGTTCTTGGAACCTTTATGGGTAACCGGACGAATGCCAAAGAGAAAAAGATGATTGGGATGTTTGTATCGACGATTCCAATGCGTGCATCTGTTCAAGGGTCGCAATCGTTTGTTGATTTCGTAAAGCAGGTCATGGCGGATCAAATGAAGATCTTGCGACACCAAAAATACCCTTACAATCTTCTCATGAATGATTTGCGGGAAAGAGAAGGGTTTACAGGACGCCTTTTTGATATTTCTTTAGAATATCAGGTCATGCAGTGGCAGAAAAAAGAGAACCTGTCGTTCATTACTGAACCGATTTTTAGCGGGAGCGGAATGAATGATATTTCAATACATGTGAAAGACCGCTGGGATACTGATACATTGACCATTGATTTGGATTACCGTACAGATGTATTCACAGAAGAAGAAATGAGTAAGATGTTTGATCGATTCTTGATTTTACTAGAAGCGGCGGTCACTCAGCCTGATCAACTGATCGGGACACTGCCTTTACTTTCAGCAGGTGAACAAAAGGAACTGCTGCAATTATCTGAGGGAGAATCGTTTGAAAGACCAGCAGCAAAACCGGTTCATCACATGTTTGATGAGACAGCCAACAAATATGCAGATCGAACAGCTGTTGTAGCAGAAAATGGAACAATTACTTATGGAGAGCTGCAACAACAGGCAGAAAAGCTTGCACGTTTTCTACAAATGAAAGGTATCTCACGTGATGTGCCTGTTGCTGTTTTGATGGAGCGGAAGGTAGATGCCATGGTAGCAGTCTTCGGCATACTAAAGGCTGGCGGGGCATATGTACCAATAGATCCAGCATTACCTGAGGAGCGCATTCAATTTATTGTGGAGGATTCAGGTGCTTCTATCGTGTTAACAGAGGAATCGTTCATTCAAGAGTACCCAGCCCTCTCGGAAAAATTGATCGTGCAGCAGCAACTATTATTAGATGATGGACGGCTGCCTGAGCTTCTCGATCAGACGGCGCCCGAAGATTTAGCCTACATGATTTATACATCGGGTACGACTGGAAAGCCGAAGGGCGTCATGATTGAGCATCTTCAGCTTCATCATTTGGTCCATGCTTTGCATCATGAGATGTATCAAGGGGCGAATGAGCTTCAAATGGCGCTTCTAGCCCCATTCCATTTCGATGCATCGGTGAAACAAATATTTGCTGCCCTTTTATTTGGACATACGCTTCATATCATCCCGCGAGAAACGACGAGAAATGGCATGCAGCTAGCGGCTTATTACAGAAAACATCAAATTGAAGCGGCAGATGGAACTCCGGCGCATGTGCAGCTTTTACTTGCAGCGGATTTGGACGGTCTGTCATTGACGCACATGTTGATTGGGGGAGAAGCGCTGCCTGCGAAAGCAGCACGTTCACTTATCGAAGCGGTTCGTATGAGTCAGCCTGATTTTACTCTATGGAATGTGTATGGTCCAACTGAGACGTGTGTGGATGCGGCGGTTCATCGCCTGAATCTCAGTGAGCTGAGCGAATCAACTGAACAGCGCTATGTGTCGATTGGAAAACCGCTTGGTCATCATCGTATTTATATTTTAAATGAACATGATCAATTACAGGTGCCAGGGGCTGCAGGAGAACTTTGCATTGCCGGTATAGGTGTTGGGCGAGGCTATGTGAATCAGCCTGAATTGACGAAGAAGGTATTCACGGCAGATCCGTTTTCTCCGAATGAGCGGATGTATCGAACAGGGGATCTAGTCAGATGGCTTCCAGATGGCACGATTGATTATCTTGGCAGAATGGACGATCAAGTGAAAATAAGGGGTTACCGCATAGAAACAGGTGAGATTGAAGCGGTGATGGAGCAGGTAGATGGAATTGATAAGGCTGTCGTGCTAGTAGTTGATGAAGCGGATGGGGAAAAGGCGTTAAGTGCTTACTATCAAGCTCGTCATGATGGTGTGTCTGTTGACATGCTGCAAGCGGCTATCAAACATCAGCTCCCAGCTTACATGATGCCGCTTTATTTCAAAGAACTCGATGCTTTTCCACTCACAGTCAGCGGCAAAGTCGACCGTCGTGCACTTGCTGCCTTAAAAGGTGATAGAGCGGTTCATGCTGTTTATACGGCACCTAGAAACGATATAGAAACGAAGCTTGTTCATTTGTGGGAAGACATTCTTGATCAAGAACAAATCGGTGTATATGATTCTTTCTTCGATCGAGGCGGGCATTCGCTCAAAGCGATGACCGTACTTACAAAGGTTCAGCGAGACTTTCAAGTGGAGGTGCCGCTCTCTGTTTTATTTGAACAGCAGACGATTGCTGCTCTTGCTACTTATATTGAGCAAGCAGAAAAGTCTACAGCAACGGAGATACCAAAAGCGCCGGCTGTAGATCATTATCCATTATCGCCTCCACAGCAGCGCGTCTATATGGTGAGTCAATTGGAGCAAAGCACTGCCTATCATATGCCTGCTGTTGTGAGGTTAAAAGGAGCTCTGCAGCTTGAGAAGCTGACTGAAGCCTTTGACAGACTGATCTCACGTCATGATATGCTGCGTACTTCTTTTCATACGATAAAAGGTGTCCCTCGTCAGCGGATCGCTTCATCCGTTTTCTTTGAAATAGAACAGCTGACAGGCGGTACGATGGAAGAAAACATGCAGCACTTTGTCAGACCTTTTGATCTTGAGTGTGCGCCACTTCTTCGAATAGGATTGCAGTCATTGCATGATCAGGAGCATTTGCTCTTTTTCGATATGCATCATCTGATTTCAGATGGTCTTTCGATCGATTTAATACTGCGTGAGCTGTCAGATGCTTACGAGGGATCGGTGAAAGAACCATTGAAGCTTCAATATCAAGATTATGCTGTTTGGCAACAGCACCAAGACTTTCAAAAAGAAGAGGCATTCTGGCTGCAAGAATTTTCGGGGGATATCCCTGCTTTACAGCTGCTGACCGATTATCAGCGTCCAGCTGTCCAGTCTTTCGCAGGTGATCGTGTCATCAAAGAAATCGATGAGGCGTTAAAGAATCAATTACAGGAGATTGCAGCAAACCATCACACGACACTGTATACGGTGCTGCTTTCTGCTTACTATACATTGATTGCGAAATATACGGGTCAAAAGGAATTTGTGGTCGGAACACCGGCAGCAGGGCGTGTGCATACAGATTTGAATGACATGATCGGTATGTTTGTCCAGACACTTGCTTTGCGGTCAGAGGTAGATCCGAATGGAACCATGTCTCAGTTGATTGAGCAAGTAAAGGAAAAGACGATGCAGGCATTTGAGCATCAGCAATATCCGTTTGAGCGGCTGCTTGAAAAACTGAATGTACCAAGAGATTTTAGCCGTCATCCATTGTTTGATACCGTCTTTACACTTGCGCCGGGTCATTCAACAGCACAGCATATTGGAGACATGCTGGTCGAAGTCGAAGAAACCAATTTCCATATTGCAAAGTTTGATTTAACACTGCAAGCGATGGAGTCAGATGAAGGTTTATCCTTTGTACTCGATTACAGTACGGCGCTATTTAAACGAAGTACAGCAGAGCAGATGCTCAAACATTATGTTTATCTGCTGGAACAGATGGTTCAAACGCCGCAGGAAGCTATCCAATCCTATCGATTATTGTCTGAACAAGAAGCAGAAGCTCAGCTAAATAGGTGGAATCCGTTACCTGCGCCTTATCCAGCAGAAGAAACCATTGTGACGCAGTTTGAAGCACAGGTGCAGCAGCTTGGTCATCAGCCTGCATTGCAATGTGAAGATGTGGTCCTTTCTTATCAAGAGCTGAATGACCGAGTGAATCAGCTGGCACATTATTTGCGTAAAAATGGTTTTGAAAAAGGAATGAAAGCAGCCTTATTCTTTGAACGATCCAATGAAATGGTGCTCTCTGTTCTAGCTGTGCTTAAGGCGGGGGGCGTCTATGTACCAATTGATCCCGATTTCCCTGATGAGCGCGTGAAGCACTTTTTAACAGACAGCGGTGCACAATTCTTATTGACACATCAAGTGCTGCGCCATCGCTCGGTGCTCACTGCATTTGAGGGAATCATCATAGAAACAGAAAATCAAGCGATTGCTCAGCAGTCAGACAGCCCAATAGATGCTCATATTTTACCTGAGGACTTGGCGAATTTGACCTATACATCTGGTACAACCGGTAAACCTAAAGGAAATATGGTGACACACCGGAACATTTTGAGAACGGTGAAGCAATCGAATTATCTCACCATTCACCATGAAGATACGGTGATGAGCATCTCAAACTATGTATTTGATGCTTTTATGTTTGATGTGTTTGGTGCTTTATTGAACGGAGCAAAACTCATTGTTCTGCCAAAGGACCATATTTTAAACATGAATGAGCTTTCTGGAGCGATTGAGAAGGAAAAAGTCAGTATTTTAATGATCACGACAGCTCTTTTTCACTTACTCATCGATATGAAAAAAGACAGCCTGAAGAACGTAAGAAAAGTGCTGTTTGGCGGGGAACGTGCTTCCGTGCCTCATGTGGTGACTGCACTTGAGACAGTGGGGAAAGACAAGCTTGTTCATATGTACGGCCCTTCTGAGAGCACAATTTTCACCACATATTATCCTGTGAACCACATTGAGAAGAAGGCGTTATCCATCCCAATCGGAAAGCCAGTGAGTCAAACGGCTGTTTATATTGTAGATGAATTTGGACATGTACAGCCGCCGGGCGTGGCAGGAGAGCTATGTGTCGCTGGTGATGGACTTGTGAAAGGATATTATAAGCAGCCAGAACTAACGAGCGAAAAGTTTGTCAAAAATCCTTTCCGCCCTGGAGAGATCATGTATAAAACGGGCGATCTTGCACGCTGGCTGTCAAATGGAGATATTGAATTCATTGGACGGATCGATCATCAAGTGAAGATTCGCGGACAGCGTATCGAGCTTGGGGAAATTGAACATCAACTGCTGCAGCATCCTCAGGTGAAGGAAGCTATCGTGATTGCTGCTCCGAATGACACGTTATGTGCGTATTTCACAGCAGAAGGATCTGTCTCATTAACTGATTTGCGCGAGCAAGCAGGACGTGAACTGCCCGTGTATATGCTGCCGGCATTTTTCATGCAATTAGAGGAGCTTCCTTTAACGAATAACGGCAAGGTCGATAGGCGGGCGCTGCCGGCACCTGATCTTAGTGAGCAAGGGGCAAATGAATACACCTCTCCTCAATCAGAAACAGAGCGTCTGCTGGCGAACATTTGGGAGGAAGTTCTTGAAGTACCGCGAATCGGCAAACACGATCATTTCTTTGAATGCGGGGGCCATTCGCTGCGCGGCATGAAAATGCTGAACAGGTTGTATGAAGAGATGCAGGTGGAGCTCACTTTGAAATCTTTATTTGAATCCCCAACATTAGAAGCGTTCGCGCTTGCGGTAGATCAAGCGGATCAAACGGAGATCAAGCGAGTGGAAGTTGCCAAAGAGGCGGCCTATTATCCAGTGACATCTGCTCAAAAAAGACTGTTTGTTTTGGAGAAAATGACTGATGCGGAGCAAAGCTACCATATGCCGGCTGCCTTAAAGCTAGAAGGCGTCTTTGATGAAAAACGATTTGAAAAGGCAATTGATCAGCTAGTCCAACGTCATGAAGCGTTCCGAACGAGCTTTGATTTTGTTCAGAATGAACCTGTTCAACGTATTGAAACAAATGTCTCAATAAACATTGAAAAAATTGAACAGAACGGCCGAGACATACAGCAATTGATGAATGACTTTATCAGGCCATTTGATGTAGAAAAAGCGCCTTTACTCAGAATAGGTCTAGTTTCCGTCTCCGTAAATGTCCATTATTTACTGATTGATATGCATCATATCATTTCAGATGGGGCGTCTGTTGGCATTTTAATTGAGGAGCTTTCAGCCCTGTATCGAGGAGACAAACTAGAGGAATTGCCTGTTCAATATAAGGATTATGCAGTTTGGTCAAAAAGTGAGGCATCTGCTGCGCAAAAAGCAGATGAAGAGGCATTCTGGCTGGATCAATTACAAGGAGAGCTGCCTGTACTGGCACTGCCGGAAGACCTGCCAAGGCCAAAAGTGCAAACATTCGCTGGAGATCGTGTCTCATTTACAATTGAAGGTTCGCTTAAATCAAAATTGGACGAACTCGTTAGAACGCTCAACAGTACGACCTATACAGTCCTGCTTGCTGGCTACAGTATTCTTTTAAGCAAGCTTTCAAGACAAGAGGATATCATCATTGGTTCTCCGGTTGTGGGTAGAACCCATCCTGATATTCAATCTGTGATTGGCATGTTTGTGAACACGCTGGCACTTAGAACAAGACCAGCAGGACATCAGACTGCTGCTGAATTTGCGTCAAATGTCCATCAGCTTGTGTTAGAGGCAAACGAGCATCAGCTGTACCCATTTGAAGAATTGGTAGATCAGGTGCAAACGGTTCGAGACACAAGCCGTCATCCAATTTTTGATGTGGTCTTCTCAATGGAAAATGCGGATATTCGTGATTTATCGATGGATGGGCTTCACGTTGTTCCACAGCCATTCGAGGAGAATATCGCCAAATTTGATTTGACCTTAACTGGAAACGAATCCGCAGATCAAATTGAGCTCGTGTTTGATTTTAATTGTTCTATCTTTCAAAAGACGTCAATTGAAAAGTGGAAAGAATATTTCCTTCATTTGCTGGAACAAATGGTGTCAGCGCCAGATCAATCTTTAGATCAAATGAAATTATTGTCACCGCAGCAGCAGCAAAAACAGCTGAACGAATGGTCAGGACCTGTCCTAGACGTCCCGTCAAATCAAACCGTTCATGCCCTGATTGAGGCGAAGGCACAAGGAGCACCGCATCAAAAAGCGGCGACATTCTGTGGAAAGAGCTGGACGTATAAAGAGTTGAACAGCCGGGCGAATGTAGTCGCTTCAAGGCTCATCGCAAACGGCACAAAACCAGGAGACCGCGTCGGCATTCTCACCCGCCCATCTCTTGACATGACAGCTGCTGTCCTTGGCGTTCTCAAGTCAGGTGCGGCATTTGTTCCGATTGATGCAGATTATCCAGCGCAGCGTATTGCATACATGCTGGAAGACTGCGGGGCAGAGGTACTTCTGATGCAGAAAGGACTTACTGCACCACCTTCATTCACAGGTCATATCCTGTTCATAGAAGATGCGGTAGAGGGAGAAGCTCACGAGATTCAGATTCATGTGAAGACAACAGACCTTGCCTACATGATTTACACGTCTGGGACGACGGGACAGCCGAAGGGTGTCATGGTCGAGCACCAGTCCCTTGTGAATCTTGCGTTCTGGCACAATGATGCGTTCCAAGTGACGCACGAAGATCGAACTGCGAAATATGCCGGCTTTGGCTTTGACGCCTCCATTTGGGAGATGTTCCCGACGTGGATCTCCGGCGCAGAGCTGCATATCATCGACGAAGCAATTCGCCTCGATATGATCAAGCTTAATGCGTATTTCAATGAAGAAGGGATCACCATTGCCTTCCTGCCAACGCAGTTATGTGAGCAGTTTATGTCAATGGACAACCATTCTCTGCGCTATTTACTAACAGGTGGAGACAAGCTGAAACAGGTGAAGCCAGTACCATATGAACTCGTCAATAACTACGGTCCAACTGAAAATACGGTTGTAGCGACAAGTGGAGTCATCGACCCAGATCAAAGCACGATTCCGATTGGAACAGCGATTGCCAATACTCGTTTTTACATTATGGGTTCGTTATATGACCTATCGCCGGCAGGCGTACCGGGCGAGCTCGTAATTGCAGGAAAAGGACTGGCAAGAGGCTACTGGAATCTTCCAGAGGAAACAGATAAACGATTTGTCCCAGATCCATTTTATCCAGGCGAGCGCATGTACCGCACAGGCGATTTAGTGAAATGGACAGGGGATGGCGAGCTGATCTATCTCGGCAGAATAGACCATCAGGTCAACATCCGCGGCTTCCGTATTGAGCTGTCAGAAATTGAAGCCCAGCTCCTAACGCTGGATTCGGTGAAAGAAGCCGTCGTGACAACGGTCAAAGATGCGAGTGATCAGGACGCCCTTGCCGCTTACGTGATCACGGAGAGCGATACTGATGCAGAAGACTTAAAAGAAAGCCTAAAACGAACGTTGCCAGAATATATGGTGCCATCATGGATCATCAAGCTAGACCAATTTCCAATGACGGCAAATGGAAAAGTTGCTCTGAAAGCATTGCCAGCTCCTGATATCGAAGCGAACCAAACGATATACGAAGCCCCAAGAGATGAAGTTGAAACACTGCTTTGCGGCATTTGGGAAGATGTCCTTGGCGTCAGCCAAGTCGGCATTCACGATCACTTCTTTTTCCTTGGCGGAGATTCGATTAAAGGCATCCAAATGGCAAGCCGACTCACGCAAGCAGGCTGGAAGCTCGATATGAAACTTCTATTCCAGTACCCGACGATTGCAGAGCTGCGCCCATATATCGAGGAAGCCGATCTTCTCACAGCCGACCAATCACCTGTCGAAGGAGAAGTCATTTTAACACCGATTCAGCGCTGGTTCTTTGAACGAAACTTTACGAATCAGCATCATTGGAACCAATCGGTTATGCTCCAAGCACCAAATGGTTTGGATGAGGAAGTCGTTCAGCAAGTACTGGAACAGCTCATGATTCATCATGATGCCTTGCGACTGGTGTATCCGCTCGAAGAAGGGCGCGTCATCCAGCGTCATCGAGGAATCGAGGAAAACAATGTGGCAATTGACGTGGTGGAAGTAAAAGGAGAGCTGTCGCAGCAAATCAGGCAGGTAGAAAAGCTGGCAAATGAAGTGCAGGCGAGTATATCGCTAGCAGACGGGCCTTTAGTGAGATCTGCTATTTTCCGAACGGATCAAGGGGATCATTTATTGCTTGCTATACACCATCTTGTCATTGATGGGGTGTCATGGCGCATTTTCCTTGAAGATTTCATGGCTCTTTATGAACAGTCGAAGCGCGGGGAAACTCTTACCCTCCCTGAAAAAACACACTCCTTCCAAGAATATGCCCAGAAGCTGACTGAATATGCTGTGTCAGATGAGCTGCTATCGGAAAGAGAGTATTGGAAAAAGGTACTTGCGCATTCCGTTCCTCCGCTTCAAAAGGATCATGTCACGGAGGATCAACGAATGCTTCATACAGAAACCATTCGTTTTACATTGTCTGAAGAGGAAACGCACAGGCTGCTGACGGATGTACATGAAGCCTACCAAACAGAAATCAATGATATTTTGCTGACGGCATTAGGATTGTCCATGAAAGAGTGGACAGGTGAAGACAGGCACTTTATTCATCTTGAAGGGCACGGGAGAGAGGACATCCTCCCTGCGGTTAACGTGTCACGGACCATCGGCTGGTTTACTAGCATGTATCCTGTGTTACTGGATATGTCGCATGCAGACGATCTTTCTTATCAAATCAAGCATTTAAAAGAGGAACTCAGACACATTCCGAACAAGGGGATCGGCTATGGCGTTTTAAAATACTTAACGCCTGACAAGATGAAGGACGATATTGATTTTCAAGTCACACCAGATATCAGCTTTAACTATCTTGGCCAGTTTGATGAACAGATCGGTGGCGGTGAAATGAGACGCTCTGCATGGCATGCAGGACAATCGCTGAGCCCTGAATCCGAGAAACCTCATGCGCTAGATATTGTTGGTTTCGTAGAACAAGCAATGCTCCATGTGACGATTTCCTATCATCACCTTGAATTCGAAGAGCGGACGATGGAACAGTTCAAGGAACTCCTAGAAAAGAATGTGAAGACATTGATCTCACATTGTCTATCACAGGATGAGAGTCAGATCACACCTAGTGATGTGGGGGATGATGATCTTACCATGGATGAACTTGAAAAGCTAATGGATCTATTTTAAGCAAAATGAAGAGGTGGACTTATGAGCAAGCAGAAAATTCAAAAGGTATATCCTTTAACACCAATGCAAGAGGGCATGCTGTATCATGCCATGCTAGACCCTGATTCCTCCTCTTATTTCACACAGCTTGAGCTTGGAATAAGCGGAGATTTTGATCTCGATCTTTTTGAAAAGAGCCTCAATGAACTCGTACGGACATATGACATTCTGCGTACAGCCTTTGTCTATCAGCAATTACAAAAGCCTCGTCAGGTTGTATTGGCTGAACGTCATTTAGATGTGTATAGAGAGGATCTATCTCATCTGAATGATCAAGAGCAGAAAAAGGTATTGGATCAATATAAAAAGCAAGTGAGAAAGCAAGGATTTCACTTAACGAATGATCTGTTGTTGAAAGTCGCTGTTTTTCAATTAAATGAAACAAACTGGCACCTGATTTGGAGCAACCATCACATCATCATGGATGGTTGGTCCATGGGTGTTTTGATGAAAAAACTGTTTCATTACTATGAATCTTATCGGAACGGCCGAACCCCGGATCGCTCACAAGGTAAGCCTTATGCGGACTATATCCAGTGGCTTGGAAAGCAAAACAAACAAGAAGCGGAAGACTATTGGAAGGAGCGGCTGGAGGGTGCTGTTCAGCACCAAGGGCTGCTGCAGCAAAAAGAGGCGAACGGACAATATGACCATCAGGAATGGACGTTTACATGGGATGCACAAACGGTACAAGCCATTCAAGATGCGGCAAGACAATGCCAAGTGACAGCACCGAACCTTTTTCAGGCTGTCTGGTCCGTTCTTTTAAGCACCTATCATGCAGCAGATGATGTCACATTCGGAACAGTCGTATCGGGCAGACCTCCAAGTGTGTCTGGAATTGAGCAAATGGCAGGGCTGTTTATCAATACGATACCTGTTCGGGTGACATTGGATCAGGAACAGACCTTCAAACAGCTGTTTCAAAAGGTTCAGCAGCATGCTCTGGAAGCGGAAAACTATGATTTTATGCCGCTTTATGACATTCAGCAGAAAACAGCTGCTGGAGGAAAGCTCTTTGATCATTTGGTTGGGTTTGAAAACTATCCTTTAGATCAGGAGCTGTCTGGTGACACCATGTCTGCACGTCTCGGTTTTGCCATTGATGTAAAGGACGGATTTGAACAAACGAATTTCGATCTGAATCTTCTTGTCTATCCGGGTGAAACGTGGACATTGAAAATCAAATACAATGCGGTGGCGTTTGAAGAAAAAGTTATTGAAAATATATCGAAACATCTGACCAATCTCATAAAGCAAATCATTCAAAATCCTGACATGTATCTTCATGAAGTGACATGTATCACAGAAGAAGAAAAGCAGCAGATTGCAGCGTGGAATCAGACGGAGAGAGATTATCCGAAGCACCTGTCCATTCCCGAGCTGCTCAATGAGCGTATCAAAGCGCAGCCAAACCACCTGGCATTAGTCGAAGGCGAGCGAACATTCACATACGAAGAGCTTGGACAAGAAATTCGTCGTTTAGCCAGCAGCCTTGTAGAAAACGGCGTTCAGCCGGAGGATGCTGTCGCGGTGTATATGAACCGATCGGCAGATGCGGTGATCGCCATTTTAGCCATTTTACACGCAGGGGCTGCCTATGTGCCGATTGATCCAGCTCAGCCTGAGGAGAGAATCCGTTGGATGCTTGAAGACAGCGGCGCAGCCATTTTGCTCTATGCTGACAGCCAGCCGCCGGTTGATGAAAGCATCAAAGCAATTCATGTGACCGGCATGACTCATCACTCACAAGCGGAGTTATCAGTCGAGACGTCTCCATCTCAATTGGCATATATCATGTTCACATCGGGATCAACTGGACGGCCCAAAGGAGTGCAAATTGAGCATCAGCATATTGTGAGGTTAGCATGCTCTCAGGAGAAATTGGGCTTGAACACGTCGGATCGTATGGCGCATACAGGAGCTGTCAGCTTCGATGCGATTACCCTTGAAATCTTCACTACGCTTCTGAATGGGGCGACGCTTTATCCTGTTGACCGTGATACTTTATTGGATATACACCGATTCGAACAATTTATCCAAACACATCAAATCACGGCGCTCTTTTTAACGACTGGTTTATTTAATCAGCTCGCTCAGCAGCGGCCGCAAATGTTCAAAGGGTTAAAAACATTATTCACCGGCGGTGATGTGATCAATGAGAAAAGTGCGGAGCTTGTGAAAAAGCATCATCCATCACTTACCTTGCTGAATGTCTATGGTCCAACAGAAAATACAACCATCTCGACCATTTACGAAGTAAGAGGAGATGAAACGGGTCCGATCCCAATTGGTCAGCCGATCAATCATACGTCAGCTTATATTTTAGATGACTATCAAAGACTTCAGCCAATTGGAGCGCCAGGAGAGCTGTATGTAGGCGGGGATGGTGTTTCAAGAGGGTACATCAAACGTCCAGATTTGACTGATCAAGTATTCATGGCAGATCCTTTTAAGCCGTCAGGACGGATGTATCGAACAGGTGACTTGGCTAGATATGGTGCGGATGGTCAGATTGAATTCCTTGGCCGTGCAGATGATCAGGTGAAAATTCGAGGCTTCCGTATTGAGCTTGGTGAAATTGAAACGGTGCTTCGCCAAGAAACGGGTATCGATGATGCGGTTGTACTTGTTCAGCAGCTTTCTTCAGAAGAAAAAGAAATCATCGCCTACTTCACAGGAACGCTCACAGAAGAAGAGGTGCGAGATGTATTCAATCAAAAGCTGCCAGTTTATATGGTGCCGCACTATGTGATGAAGCTGGATACCTTTTCGCTGACAACGAACGGGAAATTAGATCGAAAAGCTTTACCAAAGCCGGACGAAGTGCATCGCGAAGAGATCAAAATCATGCCGCCTGAGACCGAGACAGAAAAGGTACTCGCTGACATTTGGGAGGAGCTTCTTGGAAAAACGATTGGGATAGACGAGCATTTCTTCATGGCTGGCGGGCACTCGCTCAAGGCGATGATGATGTCTGCGAAGGTTCAAGAAGCGCTTCAAAAGGAAGTGCCGATTCAAATGATTTTTGAGAAGCCGACGATTCGCTCATTAGCGGCTTACATCGATCAGGAAGGTCAAGAAGATGCTGGACATCCTATTTTACCAGCAGAGCAGGCGGGCGAATATCCGGTATCACCAGCTCAGCGCCGTTTATACATTTTGCAGACACTTGAACCTGACAGCACGAATTATCATATTCCGATCGTCTTAACGCTTGAAGGAACACTCGAATATGAGCGGCTCAAATCAGCATTTAATCAGTTAATCCAAACGCATGAAATCTTAAGAACGAGTTTTCATATGAATGGAGAAGACATTGTCCAAAGGGTGCATGAATGGTCAGCATTTGACCTTCCTGTTCATGACATCAAGGAAGAAGAGGCTGAGGCATTTCTTGCTGAACGTCAATCGCCATTTGATTTAACAGCGGCACCCCTTTTACGAGCTCAGCTGCTAAAGGTCAGTGAGAATCGTCATCTTCTCGTTTTGGAAGCACATCATCTCATTACAGATGGCAGCTCCATGAAGACGTTCATTCAAGATTTGGCGAAGGCTTATGATGGAGAAGCTCTTGCTGAAAGAGCCATTCATTATAAAGATTACGCTGTCTGGCAGCTAAGTGAAGAAGAAACGGAGAAACTGAAGCAACATGAAGCATATTGGCTGAAGCAATTTGAAGGAGATTTACCGGTTTTAGAGCTGCCAACTGATTATCCGCGTCCAGCAGAACGTGATTTTTCTGGAGAACGATTCATGTTTGGCTGTGATCAAGCAACGACTCAGCGCATTCATGAACTGCTTCAGAAAACCGATACGACCATGTATATGTTCTTGTTATCCGCCTTTCAAGTGCTGCTTGCCTCCTATAGCGGTCAGGAAGATATCATTGTGGGTTCGCCTGTTGCTGGACGGACACACCCTGATATCCAGGACATGCCGGGGATGTTTATTAACACCATTGCATTGCGCGGAAAACCAGAACAAACCAAAACATTTTTGCAGCTGCTTGAAGAAATAAAAGAAACAAGTGTTGACGCTTTTGCACATCAAAGTTATCCACTCGAAGAGTTAATTGCACATCTTCCGTTAGACCGTGATACAACTCGGAGCCCGCTTTTTAGCGTGTCATTTAACATGCAGAACATGGAGGTTCCAGCGCTAAAGCTCGGCGATCTGCACATTTCGCCTTATGCCATTCAGCATCACTCGGTCAAATTTGATTTATCTTTAGAAGCATTTGAACGCGAGGGAGCATTAAAACTGAGCTTTGACTATGCAGCGGCATTATTTAAAGAAGAGACCGTCCGCCGGTTCGGAACTCACCTCCTAGCGATTATTCGTGAGGCGGTTCGCCATCCAGAGGAACAGATCGGCTTGCTCCGTATACTGGATCAGCATGAACAAATAGAGCG
Organism: Bacillus sp. ABR; assembly: GCF_056172715.1. NCBI lineage: Bacteria > Bacillati > Bacillota > Bacilli > Caryophanales > Bacillaceae > Bacillus > Bacillus sp. ABR. The sequence continues at coordinate 205,525 of NZ_JAOYSL010000004.1, forward strand.
TCTGGAGAAAAAAGCCGAAGGGCCAACGAATCGTCATGAGCCATTCCATGTCCAATTTTCACGTCAGGCTAAGGAAACACCGGATGCTATCGCCGTCATGGATGATCAAAGAAAACTCACCTACCGTGAGCTGGAAGACATGTCACATGCACTTGGCTGTGAACTTAAGAAACGAGGCGTAGATAAAGAAAAAACTGTGGCACTGATTCTTGACCGCTCTGTCTATGTGATCGTCTCCATGCTTGGTGTGATGAAAGCAGGAGGAGCGTTTGTCCCGATTGATCCAGCTTTTCCGGCTGAACGAATCCGCTACACATTAGAGGATTCAGGTGCACAAGTCATCGTAACAAATGAGTCTCTTGCTGATTCCTATCAAAATCGCAAGTCGATTCAAGTGGTGCAGGTTGAACAAGCAGTGCAACAAAGCTATTCACTAGAACTGCCAGAAGTATCGGTCGATCAGCTCGCTTATGTGATTTACACATCTGGGACAACAGGGAAGCCGAAGGGAGTACAGCTCACGCATCGTAATCTATCACACTATGTCAACTGGCTGACAAATGAGGTGACATTGCAAGAATGTGATCGGACAGCACTGCTTTCTTCTTATGCATATGATCTTGGTTACACAAGCATTTTCCCTGTTTTAAAAGCAGGGGGGACACTTTATGTTCCTCGTGAAGAGGTGTATACAGACCCTGTACGTCTGATGCGTTTGATTGATGAACAAGAGCTGACTTATATCAAAATGACACCATCCTTATTTCATATGATGGCAGATTCTAAAGAACATTCATTTAACGCTTTACGCCTAGTGGTACTTGGAGGAGAACCGATCATTCCTGAGGATGTTGAAACATTTATGAAGCAGCATCCATGCGTGGCAGTAATGAACCATTACGGTCCGACTGAGACAACCATTGGTACAGTGACCAAGCTGATCACACCGCAAGAGCTGGACGCTCTGAAGGAACGATCTTTGATCGGACAGCCAATTGCTCACACAAGAGCACTTGTATGCAATCAGCAGCAGCGTCTTGTCCCTTATGGCGCGCCGGGAGAGCTTTATATATCTGGGGAAGGCGTGTCGAGAGGATATTTGAATCAGCCTGAGTTAACAGCGGAACGTTTTCTTGAAAATCCATATGACCCTCAAGAGCGAATGTATCGAACAGGGGATTTGGTCAGACAGCATGCAAATGGAGATATTGAGTTTCTTGGAAGAGTCGATGATCAAGTGAAAATCCGCGGCTATCGCATTGAGAAACAGGAAATTGAGCATGCCGCACGTGCTCTGGCATCTATTCAAGAAGTCTATGTGAAAGTTCTGCACCTGTCCGGTTTGCCGGAGCTTGCACTCTATTACACAGCGCCTGAACACATTGGAACACTGACGTTTAGAGAAAATCTTGCGGAGACACTGCCGGATTATATGATTCCAACGTACTTTGTGAAAGTCGATCACATTCCACTTACCCAAAACGGAAAGGTGGATGCGAAGTCTTTGCCGCTTCCACATGAAGTGCATATGAACCGTACGGCGCATGTGGCACCAGAAACGGAACTTGAGCGGACGCTGTGTGACATTTGGTCAGAAGTCCTTGGGGTGGAACAAATGGGTGTTCTTGACCACTTCTTTGAATTAGGAGGTCATTCCCTCAAGGGCATGGTGCTCATTTCGAAGGTGCAAGCAAAGCTGAACAAGCATGTGCCGCTCAAAGTTCTGTTTGAAAAACCAACCATACGAGCGATGGCTGCCTACTTGGACGAAACGGATTCTTCGGTGGTTACATCCATTGAGCCGGCAGAAAAGCAAGATTTCTATCCCGTCTCTTCTGCTCAAAAGCGGATGTATGTACTGCAGCAGCTGCATCCAGATGCAGTCACTTATCATATGCCAGCCGTTTTAATGATGGAAGGCAGCCTTGATGTGAAGCAGCTAGAAGCAGCGCTTCAAGCCTTGATCGACAGACATGAATCGTTGCGGACCGCCTTTGTAGAAATTGACGGCGTACCCGTTCAAAAAGTCTATCGCCAAGTGCCGTTTACATTAGAGGTTGATGAAATAGAGGGCGATCAGGAGCAGTCTGTTATCGAGTCATTCATTACACCATTCTCACTACATCAAGCACCATTAATGAGGGCAAAAGTGGCGAAGCTTTCTGATGAGAAATATGTATTCATGATGGATATGCACCATATCATTGCAGATGGTGTCACACGCAGCCTGCTCATTCAAGAACTGGCAGAGCTGTATGAGAAAAAGACGTTACCGCCAGTTCAGCTGCATTACAAGGATTTTGCGGTATGGCAGCAGGAAGAAAATCAGCAGGCGATGCTTGAGAAGCAGCGGCAGTATTGGCTGGGGCAATATGCACAGCCGCCAGAAGACTTAGCGCTGCCCCTTGATTTTCCGCGTCCTCAAGTTCAGTCATTTGAAGGAGGGCGAGTCGATAGATGGTTGTCTGCTGAAAAGGTGCAATCTATCAAAACGCTCATGGCGGAAAAAGGTGTGAGCTTGAACATGGTGATGCAAACAGCATTTGCCATTTTCCTTTCGAAATTAACTGGGCAGACAGATATCGTCATAGGCGCTGTAACCGCAGGACGTACGCATGCTTCAATCGAACGAGTTCCAGGCATGTTTGTCAATACGCTTGCTCTTCGAAACGAAGTGCAGCCAGAAGACACGACAGCACAACTGCTTGAAAAAATGAAAGATCGCAGCCTATCAGCCTATGAACATCAAGAATTTCCGTTTGAGGAATTGGTGGCTCAGTTAGATCTTTCGAAAGACACGAGCCGCAATCCATTGTTTAGTGTCATGCTGACTACAGATGACCGTGACCTGACGTTACCGGATTTGAATGGACTCAAGCTGTCACAAAAGCAGCAAGATACCGTTCATGCAAAATTTGATATAACGCTTGGTGTATTTGAAGAAAATGATCAAGTGGGCTTGCGCTTTGAGTATGCAGCGGCTCTGTTTAAAAAGAGCACCATTCAGCGCTGGAGCCGATATATTGAAAAAATCATAGACGATATGGTGACTAAGCTGAATCAGCCGATTTCAGCGCTATCTCTCATAACTGAAGAGGAAAAACGAGAGCTGATCAATGAATGGTCAGGACCTGTCCTAGACGTCCCGTCAGATCAAACCGTTCATGCCCTGATTGAGGCGAAGGCACAAGGAGCACCGCATCAAAAAGCGGCGACCTTCTGTGGAAAGAGCTGGACGTATAAAGAGTTGAACAGCCGGGCGAATGTAGTGGCTTCAAGGCTCATCGCCAGCGGCACAAAACCAGGAGACCGCGTCGGCATTCTCACCCGTCCATCTCTTGACATGACAGCCGCTGTCTTTGGTGTCCTCAAGGCAGGTGCGGCATTCGTTCCAATTGATGCGGATTATCCAGCGCAGCGTATTGCGTACATGCTGGAAGACTGCGGGGCAGAGGTACTTCTGATGCAGAAAGGACTCACTGCGCCAAATTCTTTCACAGGACATGTGCTGTTCATAGAAGATGCGGTAGAAGGAGAAGCTCACGAGATTCAGGTTCATGTGAAGCCAACAGATCTCGCTTATATGATTTACACGTCTGGGACAACGGGACAGCCGAAGGGTGTCATGGTCGAGCACCAGTCCCTTGTGAATCTTGCGTTCTGGCACAATGATGCGTTCCAAGTGACGCACAAGGATCGAACTGCGAAATATGCCGGCTTTGGCTTCGATGCTTCCATTTGGGAGATGTTCCCGACGTGGATCGCCGGCGCAGAGCTGCACATTATTGATGAGGCAATTCGCTTAGATATGATCAAGCTCAATGCGTATTTCGATGAAGAAGGGATCACGATTGCCTTCCTGCCAACGCAGTTATGTGAGCAGTTTATGTCAATGAACAACCATTCTCTGCGCTATTTACTAACAGGTGGAGACAAGCTGAAACAGGTGAAGTCAGTTCCATATCAACTCGTCAATAACTACGGTCCAACTGAAAATACAGTTGTAGCGACAAGTGGAGTCATCGATCCAGAACAAAGCACGATTCCGATTGGAACAGCGATTGCCAATACTCGTTTCTACATCATGGGTTCGTTATATGACCTGTCGCCGCCAGGCGTACCGGGTGAGCTCGTGATTGCAGGAAAAGGACTGGCAAGAGGCTACTGGAATCTTCCAGAGGAAACAGACAAACGATTTGTCCCAGATCCATTTTATCCAGGCGAGCGCATGTACCGCACAGGCGATTTAGTGAAATGGACAGAGGATGGCGAGCTGATCTATCTCGGCAGAATAGACCATCAGGTCAATATCCGCGGCTTCCGTATTGAGCTGTCAGAAATTGAAGCCCAGCTTCTGACGCTGGATTCGGTGAAAGAAGCCGTCGTGACAACAGTCAAAGATGTGAGTGATCAAGATGCACTTATCGCTTATGTCATCGCGGCTGAAGAAACAACAGCCCTGAAAGAAAACCTAAAACGAACGTTGCCTGAATACATGGTGCCATCATGGATCATCAAGCTAGACCAATTTCCAATGACGGCAAATGGAAAAGTTGATCTGAAAGCATTGCCAGCTCCTGATATCGAAGCGAACCAAACGGTATACGAAGCACCAAGAGACGAAGTTGAGACACTTCTTTGCGGCATTTGGGAAGATGTCCTTGGCGTCAGCCAAGTCGGCATTCACGATCACTTCTTTTTCCTTGGCGGAGATTCGATTAAAGGTATCCAAATGGCAAGCAGACTCACGCAAGCAGGTTGGAAGCTCGATATGAAACTTCTGTTCCAGTACCCGACGATTGCGGAGCTGCGCCCATATATCGAGGAAGCCGATCTTCTCACAGCCGACCAATCAGCTGTCGAAGGAGAAGTCATTTTAACACCGATTCAACGCTGGTTCTTTGAACGAGCATTCAGTGATCAGCACCATTGGAATCTCTCGATGATGCTTCATGCACCAAATGGATTTGACCTTTCCATTACAGAACAAGTCATGCAAAAACTACTTTCACATCATGATGCACTGCGTATGGTATACAAGCAGGAACATAGCGGCATCCTGCAATACAACCAGCGGGAGCTACCGGAACCGATAGCGATTATTTCTCATGATGTCTCAAAAGAGCACGATGTGAAAAAGGTAATTTCCACATATGCCAATGAGTATCAGCGTCAGCTGAACCTAGAAACAGGTCCATTGATGAAAGTGATTTGTTTCCATGCAGAAGATGGCGATCATTTACTCATCGTGACACACCATTTAGTTATTGACGGTGTCTCATGCCGAATTTTACTAGAGGACTTTATGTCTCTATATCAGCAGGCATCTCAGAGACAAGCCCTTGTCCTGCCGCTGAAAACTCATTCCTTTAAAGAATGGGCAGAGGCCATTGAACGTTATGCACAGTCACAGCCATTAAAAAGTCAGCAGGAGTATTGGGCAGAAATTGAAAGCAAACCATTAACCGCACTACCTGTTGATCATGAAGTGACGAAAAGAAGAGTTGCCGAAACCAAATCGGTTCAAATGCAGCTGACAGAAACAGAAACTGAGCATCTTTTGACCGATATTCATCTGCCGTACACAACGGAAATGAACGATATTCTTTTATGTGCTCTCGGTCTTGCTGTTCAAGAGTGGACAGGTGAGTCCCATGTACATGTGCAGCTTGAAGGTCATGGAAGAGAGGATATTTTATCAGGGCTGGATGTCTCTCGCACAATTGGCTGGTTTACGAGTATGTATCCAGTTGTTCTTGAAGCGAAGCCGGATCAGACCATAGCTGATGCTATTAAAGGAACGAAAGAAATGCTGCGCCGTGTGCCAAATAAAGGGATTGGCTACGGGATTTTAAAATACATGACAGCCACTGAACCGTCAGGGCACCATGTACATCCTGAAATCAGCTTGAACTATCTTGGACAGATTGATCAGGAAGTGACGACAGAACTCTTTGGGCCGTCCATCCATGATATGGGACGACAAGCAAGCCCTGATTCGGAAGCTGTTTATAAGCTGAACCTTAGTGGTCTTGTTCAACACAATCGATTCATTTTGTCTTGCTCCTATTGTGCAAGTGAATATGAAGAACAGACGATACAGCAGTTCATGGCATTGTTGAAGGAAAAAATCCAATCCATCATCACCCATTGCTTAGCGCAGCAAGAACGGGAATTTACGCCAAGTGACTTCTCTGCGGCTGACCTTGAAATGGATGAAATGGACGACATTTTTGACATGCTTGAGGAGAAATTGACTTAACAACACACGAGATCAGTCATAAAAATAGGAAGGGAGGATGAAATAGATGAGTCAATTTAAAAGGGATCAAGTTCAAGACATGTATTATCTGTCACCGATGCAAGAAGGAATGCTGTTTCATACCCTCCATCATCAAGAAAAGGGCTTTTATGTAGAGCAAATGGATATGAACGTTAAGGGCACACTGCATCATGACTTACTTGAGAAAAGCATGAATATCATCGTGGAGCGGTACGATATTTTTCGTACCGTGTTTCTCCACGAAAAAGTAAAGCGCCCTGTCCAAGTTGTGCTAAAGGAGCGTCCTTTTACACTTGATGTTGTGGACTTGCAAGATCTTTCTGAAGACGAACAGCTTGAACGTATCGAGAAATTCAAACAACAGGATCAGCTAAGAGGATTTGACCTCTCGAAGGATTCTCTCATGCGGGCATCTGTTTTCCAAACGGGTTCTGCCAGCTATCGCTGGATATGGAGCTATCATCATATCCTTCTGGATGGCTGGTGCTTTGGACTTGTGGTGCAGGAGTTGTTTGCGATTTACCATGCACTTTTACATGACGTTCCTTATAAGCTAGAACCGGTCAAACCATATAAAGAATATATAAAGTGGCTGGAAAAACAAGATAAACAAGCATCACTTCAATATTGGCAGCAATCATTAGCAGGGTTTGATGGACAATCAACCTTTAAAGAACAGCGAAAACAAACGAATGAACATGAATTAGGCGAAATTGAATGGTCCATGAGCAAAGAAGAAACGGCTGCTTTGTCAGAGTTAGCGCTGCAGCAAAATGCGACGTTAAGCAGTGCGCTTCAATCCGTTTGGTCGGTTCTGCTGAGCAGGTATCAGCGGTCAAATGATGTGCTGTTTGGAACAGTTGTGTCAGGACGCCCGGCAGACTTGGCTGGCGTTGACAGGATGGTTGGATTGTTCATCAATGTCATCCCAAGAAGAATTCAGCTGACAGATCACATGACATTTCGTGCACTCCTGTCAGAAACACAGCAGCAGTCTCTTGCAGCCGAGCCGCACCAATATATTCCGATTTATGATATTCAGGCAAAGACAGGTCAGCAGCAGCTCATTGATCATATTGTCGTGTTTGAAAATGTCCCAGCCGCAAAGAAGGAGGAGCAAGAGGCACGGTTAGGGTTCACGGTGGAGAACATGAATGTCTATGAAAAATCAAACTATGATCTCAATCTGCTCGCATCGCCTGGAGAAGAATTACTATTGAAGCTGGCCTTTAACAAAAGAGCGTTTGATCCTCCATTTGTTCACAAGTTAAAGGAACAGCTCAGTCTATTGATACATGAGGCGGTCAAGCATCCCGATCAATCGGTTCATACACTCCCGCTCGTCACGAAGCAGGAAAAACAGCAGATTCTTGAGGAATGGAATGCACCTGAGCTTGAGCATGACCAGTTGTATTTGTCGAAATGGTTTGAGCATAATGTCGGCAAACAGCCAAATGCAGTGGCACTATCAGCAGAAGAGCAAACGATGACATATGCCGAGCTGAATGAACAGGCCAATCGATTGGCAAGGCATTTGCAAAAAAATGGGACTGAACATCAAACGGTCATCGCCATTTTAGCCGATCGAACACCTGAACTCATTGTCAGTCTGCTTGCAGTCTTAAAAGCAGGCGCAGCCTATGTGCCAATTGATCCTGATTATCCAGAAAGCCGCATTCAATACATGCTTAAAGACAGCGGAGCGACGCATCTTCTGACTCACTCAACCTTTATTGGTCAGGCGAAGGGACTCGGGTTTACTGGTACGTATCTGTTTGCAGATGATCAGGAAATTTCACTTATGAGCTCAGAGAATCTGCCGCTAGAAGCAGGTTTACACGATACGGCATATATCATGTATACATCAGGCACAACGGGTCAGCCAAAAGGCATCATGACAACCCATTCCAATATTGCCCGGGTAGTCAAAAATACGAACTACTTAACCATTTCAGATACAGATACACTGCTGTCACTATCCAACAGCGTATTTGATGGCTTTACCTTTGATGTATATGGTGCGCTTTTAAATGGTGCGAAACTTGTCCTGCCGAAAAAAGACACCATTTTAGATATGCACGAGCTGACGAAGCTCATTAAAAGAGAAAGCATTTCTGTCATGTTTGTTCCAACTGCTTTATTTAATCTTCTCGTTGATGAAGACACCGATTGGATGCGCAGTGTGCGCAAGGTGTTGTTCGGAGGGGAGCGTGCATCTGTACAGCATGTGAGAAAAGCCTTTGATGTCATGGGAAAAGGCAGACTAATCAATGTCTACGGCCCAACCGAATCAACCGTTTTTGCCACCTATTATCCTGTAGATGAAGCTCCGCCGATAGAAGCGCATTCTATTCCAATCGGAAAGCCGATTAACCAAACGGGTGCTTATATATTGAGCCAGCAAGGACAGCTTCAGCCGATTGGAATGGTCGGAGAACTTTGTCTCAGCGGCAAAGGGCTTGCGAAGGGGTATTTGAATCGTCCTGATCTGACAAAAGAAGCCTTTATCACACATCCATTTGCTGCGGGAGAAAGGCTGTATCGTACGGGAGATTTGGCTTATTTTCGAGCAGACGGTCTGATTGAGTATGCAGGCAGAGTGGACGATCAGGTGAAAATTCGCGGCCACCGAATTGAGCTGACAGAAATTGAAGCCCACCTTCTCATGCATCCAGGCGTAAAGCAAGCTGCCCTTATAACGGATCAGCATGGCTCGCAGCATACAAGACTGCTTGCCTATATGACATGTGAGGAGGAGTGGAAGGACAAAGTTGATGTGATCAAGTCAGGGCTGAAAGAGAAACTTCCGGCTTACATGCAGCCTCATGAGCTGATCAGACTTGAGAAAATGCCGCTGACACCAAATGGAAAAGTTGATAAACGTCAGCTGCCAAAGCCAGAAGCGCCTCAAGGAAACCGCCATGTGAAGCTTCCGGCAAATGAGGTAGAACAAAAGCTGCTTGTCATGTGGCGTGAAGTGCTTGAACGAGATGATATCAGTACAGATGACCATTTCTTTGAGCTTGGAGGTCATTCTTTAAAAGCGATGTCGCTTTTATCAAAGGTGTCGAAGGAATTCGATGTTCAGGTGCCTATTCACTTGTTGTTTGAGACACCTACAATTGAAGCGATCAGCCGTTATATTCAACAGCAGGATCATGAAGCTGCCGGCTATCTTGTATTCAATGAATCTCAAACGCCAACAGTCTTTGCTCTTCCGCCATTACCGGGCTATGGCTTTATCTATCAGGAAGCCGCCAAAACGCTCGATTGTGTTCGTTTGATCGCCTTTGATTTTATTGAAGCTGATCACCGCATGACGCAATACGTTCAGCATATTCAGCATCTTCAGCCTGAAGGGCCTCTGACTTTGATGGGTTACTCTGGCGGGTGCTATCTGGCCTTTGATCTCGTTCAATCGCTTGAACAAGCAGGACGGACGGTGGATAAGGTCATCATGATCGATTCCTATAAGAAAATTGGAGAAAGTGATTTAGAAGGACGATCCATCGAGGACGATATCCAAGCGATTGTTCATCAATCAAAGCAAAGTGAACTTGCCCAAGAAGAGCTCGTTCAAGAAGCGCTTGCTCAAAAAACGCGGGCTTATTATGAAACATTTGTTAAGGGGGTGAATCAAGGAAAGATACAAGCAGATATTGATTTCATCCAATCAGAAGAGCAAATTGAGATTCCAGACTGGATGGATCATTGGGAAAAGGCGACGACCGGTGCATATCGCTATTATCAAGGCTATGGTCAACACGCTGACATGTTCAAAAACAAAGAGTGTGCAGCCCAAAATGCCCAGCTGATCCAAAAGATCGTGAATCAAAAAAATAGAGAAGCCGTTTTGTAAACTTTAGTTCAGGCAGGGGTGCATATTGGCAGCCCTGCCTGTCAAAAAAGGAAAGGAACTCATATGAAACCATCAATTATAAATAAATCAAATGTACATGAATCAATGGATACGATTTTACAAGATGTACAGAGAACGATTTTACAAACCAACGAAATCGAACGCTTCGCTGTTTTTTCTCGTGAAAAAACCATTCGACCGCGGCCATATCACCTCTCTCATTTATTTCTCGACAATCACATGGAGCAGGAGGCCGCAGCTGAATCGATACAGATGCAAATGGCTTCCCCTGCTTTAGCGGACATGCCGCCCGCCCTTTCCTATGGAGGGGATCTAGATGTTAAGGCAGGAGCCCAAACCTTGCAGGACGCCTTAACAGAGGCGGCAAAAACGAAAAATGGTCTGACTTATATCGTCAATAGTGAAAATGAACTCACACAATCCTACGCGCAGTTAAAGGAGGACGCCGAGCGGGTTCTGACAGGTTTGAGGGCGTTAGGACTTGAACCGGGTGATCCTGTATTCTTTCAGTTTTCATCCAATCATGCGATGGTAACAGCCTTTTGGGCGTGTGTGTTAGGCGGATTTGTTCCAACACTAGTGTCCGCCGCACCGACCTATCGGGAAATGAATGCCTCCGTGAAGAAGCTTCATCATGCGTGGAACCTGCTGGAGCATCCGCTCATTTTAACAGATGACTCGCTGGTTGATGAGGTGCAAGGCTTAGCTTTATTGTGGCATACAGACAAGTTACGTGTCGCAGCCGTTGAGCCGATGCTTTCTTTAGAAAGAGATATAGAAGCTTATCCAGCGTCACCGGATGATTCAGTCTTTTTTATCTTAACGTCTGGAAGCACAGGGATGCCCAAATGCGTAGAACATTCTCATCGAAGCGTGCTGGCGAATGTCAAAGGAACAGTGGCAGCCAACGGGTTTACACAAGAGGATGTGTCGTTAGACTGGATGCCTTTAGATCATATTGGCGGTATTGTGATGTTTCACCTTGTCAATGTGTACACGGGCTGTGAGCAGGTTCGGGCAAGAACAGATGATTTTATCGCTCAGCCGCTGCGCTGGCTTGACTGGATGGACCGCTACCGTGCAACGAAGACATGGGCGCCTAACTTTGCATTTGCGATGATCAATGATTATGAGAAAGACATCTCGTCAGGATCTTGGGATCTTTCTGCTATGACCTGTATGATCAATGGGGCAGAAGCGATCGTACCGAAGACGATTCACCGATTTTTACACTTGCTGGCTCCGCACGGCTTAAAGGGAGACGTCATTAGACCAGCATTCGGCATGTCTGAAATCTCTTCAGCCGTTGTCTTCTCTTTTGCGATAGAACGGGGAGATGAAAGCAGCGGGGTCCTAACCTTTGAGGAAACATCACTCACAGAGCAGCTAAGACCAGCGGAGGCACGGGAGACAGGAACCGTCAGCTTTACAGAGCTGGGAAGACCAATTCCGGGTATTACGATTCGTATCGTTAACCATCAGCATGAGCTTCTTCCCGAAGATCATATTGGCAGTGTGCAAATTAAAGGGCCGACGACAATGAAGGGCTATTACAAGAATGACGAAGCGAATCAAGAAGTTTTTCAAACAGACGGCTGGTTCCACACGGGGGATTTAGGTTTCCTGCACGAAGGAAGGCTGACATTAACCGGTAGAGAAAAAGACATGATCATCATCAACGGGAAAAATTATCACAACTATGAAATTGAAGTCATTGCAGAGGAAGTACCTGGCGTCGAAACGAGCTTTGTCGCCGCTTGTTCCGCTCGGATGGAAGCATCTGCATCCGACGAGCTGATTCTCTTTTTTACACCGAAGCTGTATGAACCTTCTTATATCATGAGGGCAAGTCAAAATATTAAATCCCATATTGCAACAAAAATGGGTCTATCTGCATCGCGTGTGATCCCTGTCCAGAAGCATGCCTTTCCGAAAACAAGCTCTGGAAAAATAGAGAGGGCACAGCTTAAGAAGCGATGGCAGGAAGGCGAATTCGATGAAATCATCAAGGAGCTGGACATCAGACTTGAAAATGAACACACCTTGCCTGATTGGAGTTTACAAAAGAAGTGGATACCTGCTCCGCTCCATGAAGCTGAAAAACAAACATTAGGGAACACGGTGATCTTTGCAGATACTTTAGGGCTGGCAGATCAATTGAGATCCCTTTCAAGCAATGAAGAAACCTATATTACGGTTGAACCGGGTCAAGCATTCACACAACTCACCCATACACACTTCATCATCCACCCGAATCGGCCGTCTGACTACGAACAACTCTTTGAGACGCTCCGTTCGTATGGCGTTTCGGTGAAACAAATCATTCACCTTTGGAACTACACAACTCAAGAAGACACACTTCATGCAGCGTTGGCAAAAGAAGCGCAGAAAACTGGCAGCATGAGTGCATTATATGTAACAAAAGCGATCGCTGCCTATGAGGAGCCAGTAGAGATCACCTTTGTCTCTGCTCATGCGATGAATTTGCCGGAAGATCAAACACATGATGTGGAGAAAGCAACGACAGCAGGATTGATGACAGCTGTTCAGCATGAATGGCCGTTTATCAAGGTGCGGTGTCTTGATTTTTCTCTGGCAGAATCAGATGCAGGCCGTTCTCATGCATCATCGATTATGACAGAGCTTACACATGACACAAGCCATCATATCGCCGCTTATCGCGAAGGTGTTCGTTATACTCCTCTTTTAACGCCGCTTCATCTGGAAAAAGAACAAAGGAGGAAGAAGCCGCCGTTTGAATCATCCGGGCTTTACGTGATAACAGGCGGGCTTGGCGGTATTGGGCGGTTGCTGAGTGAGCACCTGCTGACATCCTATCAAGCGCATCTTGTGCTGGTTGGAAGAAAGGCGAGAGAGGCTTTATCTGTGGAGCAGCAAGATGTATTAATTTCACTTGAGAAATTAGCGGAAAAGCGCGGCGGCACAGTTCTTTATGAAAAGGTGGACATCACTGACGCAAAAGCCATAGAAGCCTTGATCTCAAAACAGGAGGCAGCTTTAGGCAAAAGGCTGCATGGCGTCATTCATTTCGCTGGCATCATTCAAGAAGAGCTGCTTCGTGACATGACGTCTGTGTCATTACATGCGATGTACGAAGCGAAGGTATATGGCACGATTGCGCTACATGAAGCAGCTTCTAAACGGCAGAATGTCTTATTCCTTTCTAGCTCGTCAGCTCGAACGTTAAAGGGCGGGATGACCGTTGGCGCTTATTGCGCGGCCAATGAGTTCGTTGAACAATTTGCTCATTATCAGAGGCTCACCTCTACAGTAAAGCCGTATTGCTTTAGCTTTAGTATGTGGGATGAGACGGGAATGAGTGAAGGCTCAATGATCAAAGGCATGCTAAAAGAAAGAGGCTACCTCCCGATTCCAAAGCGGGCAGGCATTCAAACAATGCTGGCATGCTTGATGACAGATACTCCTCTCATTTATATCGGGTTGGATCGATCGAAGCAGGATATTCAAGAAATGATACAGGGGGATATTCAAACAGAACAGGCCGTATATGTCTTTTTCAAGACTGATCAAACAACGGCTATTGAAGAAAGGCTGTATCAGTCCATTTATACGTGTATACAGTCTCGTCTATCTGGGGAATGTTCCGTACATCTCTATCCTGAAGAATACTGGAAAGAAACAGAGGATGGGATGCCGGACGAAGTGCATTTCAATGAATTAATAAAGGAAAGTGGACAGGGTTCAGAGGACAAAGCACCTCAAACTGAGACGGAAAAACTCTTGGCGCGCATTTGGTCCGAACTGCTTGATGTTTCAAACATCAGCTGTGGTGATCATTTCTTTCTACTCGGAGGTCATTCGCTCAAGGCAACGCAAATGCTGTCAACTGTTAGGCAGAAAACGGGATTTGACGTGCCGCTCGCCGTTCTTTTTGAGCATACGAGACTTGGAGAGTTAGCGGACTGGATTGATTCATATGCCAAAGCCGATGAAGCGATTCCGATACGGAAAATAGAAAAGGGTCAGGAGCTTCCGATGTCCTATGCTCAGCAAAGACAGTGGTTTCTCTATCAATTACAGCCCGATCTAGCATTATACAATAATACGATTTCCTTTCGGATGAATGGACCTTTAGATGTAAAGGTGCTTCAGCACAGCCTGCAGCAAATGGTGCAAAGGCATGAATCGCTCAGAACATCCTTTGCGATGAACGGCGATGAACCGGTACAGATCATACATGAGCATATGACTCTTCCAGCGCTTGAGGTGGTAGATGTATCAGAGCTGGCATCACAGGAAGAAAAAGAACAAAAAGCGGCTGAATGGGCGAAAAGAGAAGCGGGCACACCTTTCCGCTTAGAGCAAGATGCACTTTTTCGCGCGAAATTAATTCGGCTGTCAGAAACAGATCATTTGCTGCTGATGTCCATTCACCACATCGTGTCAGATGGCTGGTCGATTGGCATTGCCGCAAGGGAGCTATCCGAATGGTATACAGCGATGATCGAGGGGAGGGAGCCTGATCTCTCACCACTGCCAATTCAATATGCAGATTACGCACTATGGCAGAAGGAGTATTTGACGGGAGAAACACTTCAGAAGCAGCTTTCCTATTGGAAGGAGCAATTTGCGGTACCTGTGGAAGAGTTGATGCTGCCGTATGACTACACGCGTCCGGCCGTTCAATCCTATAGGGGAAAAACGAAAAAATACCGCTTGTCGAAGCCGTTATCAGAACAGCTGGCGGTTCTTTCTAAGAAAACAGATAGCACCCTTTATATGACATTACTTTCGGCTTTCTCTACCTTGCTGCATCGATTGTCTTCACAGGATGAGTTTGTCATTGGATCCGTCATTGCCGGGAGAAATCGGACGGAGATGGAGCAGCTCATCGGATTTTTCGTGAATACGCTGGCACTTCGGATCGATCATAGCGGGAATCCGGCTTTCACAGAGCTATTAGAGCGAGTGAAGGAAACAACAATGGGTGCCTATGCACATCAAGATGTGCCGTTTGAGATGGTCGTAGATGAACTGAATATTGTACGTGAGGCTGGGAAGCAGCCGCTGTTTCAGGTCATGTTCGTTCTGCAAAACCTGCCTCTTGAAGCATCACCGATGGGTGAGGCGACATCCGTTTTAGCCATTGAAGATAACGATACGGCCAAGTTTGATCTATCCCTGTTTGTTTTTGAAGGGGCGGAAGGTCTTCAATTAAAACTAGAGTATGATGCAGACTTATTTTCTGACGACACGATGGAACGGTTGCTTCGTTACTACGAACAGCTGCTTGCGTGTATTTGTGAAAATCCAGCACAGCCGATCAGACAAATGAATTATCTGCCAGAGAAAGAGAAGCAGAAGCTGCTCTATGAATGGAGCGGCAAAACAGAACAACCAGCAGGCCCGCTTCTCATCACAGAAAGGTTTGAAGCACAGGTGAAAAAGACACCTCATGCGATTGCCCTCGAATCTGGGGAAGACCAGTGGACGTATCAGGAGTTACAAGAGAAAGTCAATCGGCTTGCCGCTTATCTGCAGCAGCGAGGAGTGAAGCCGCATGAACCAGTAGGGCTGCTGATCGACAGGTCGCCTGAAATGATTTTTGGGGTGCTGGCGATTGTGAAAGCAGGCGGGGCCTATGTCCCAATTGATCCTGAATATCCAGATGCACGAATTGATTATATGCTGAGGGATACAGGTATTCAGCTGTTACTAACAAAAAATGAATGGCTGAAACAAGTCTCGATCAGTCAAACCGAGCTCATTTGTCTTGATCAGGGATATGAAGAGTTTTTATCGGAGGGAGAACTCCAACCTGCTGCCCTCAAACCTGATGGACTCGCTTATATCAATTACACATCAGGATCAACCGGTCAGCCAAAAGGGGTTTTGATTCCGCATCAAGCGGTCATCCGGCTTGTATGTGAAACAGATTATGTCACCCTTGATGAACATACGCGTATTTTACAAATCGCTAGCTTTTCCTTTGATGCCTTTACGTATGAAATATGGGGAGCCCTGCTCAACGGAGGAAGGCTGATACTGACCGATCGAAATACGATTTTATCAATGGATACGCTGGCTGACACGCTGACATCTTACAAGATCACAACAGGATTTCTGACAGTGCCGCTGTTTAACCGATTAACAGAGGAACATCCAGAAGCTTTATCTGGATTCAATGCCTTATTGGTCGGTGGTGATGCTTTGTCAGCTGCTCATATCCGTAAAGCGCTGCCGTATTTACCTGAAGGCCTTTTAAACGGCTATGGACCAACTGAGAATACGACGTTCTCCTGTGTGCATCACATTCGGGCAGTGGATGAGGGGCAGGTGGCGGTTCCTATCGGTCAGCCAATTGCGTATTCACAAGCTTATGTACTAGACGACCAGCTGCAGCCGGTTCCGCAAGGTGTCATTGGAGAGATCTATGTAGGCGGTACAGGGCTTGCACTCGGTTACCTTGGAGATGAAGAAAAAACATCACAATCATTTATCCCGCATCCTTTCCAAGAAGGAGCGCGTTTATATAAAACAGGCGATATGGGCCGCTGGCTGCCAAACGGCATCATCGACTGCCTAGGAAGAATCGATCATCAGGTGAAAATTCGCGGACACCGCGTCGAATGCGGGGAAATTGAAGCCGCTATGCTGCGCTTTGAAGACATCATAGAATGTGCAGTCATTCCGCACCAGCATGAGAGTGGCCACAAGCGGTTGATCGGTTATTTTGTCCAAAAGGGCAGCGTGACCACGCAAGACATTCGCCATCAATTAAAAGAAATACTGCCAGATTATATGGTGCCAAGCCTATTAATAGAGCTGGAGGAACTCCCGCTCACGGCAAATGGCAAGGTAGACCAAAAACGTCTCCCGCCGCCAGAGTGGAGACAGGAAGAAGTAGACAAACCGGCTGACAAGGCACTCAGTGAGGAAGAACGTGTACTGGAAAAAGTGTGGACTCAGTTGCTCGGCGCTCCTTCGATTGGCGTACATGATAACTACTTTGAGCTTGGTGGAGATTCGATTATTGTCATACAAATGGTGGCGCGCTTAGCACAGGAAGGCTACGTCATTCAGCCGAGAGATGTATTTGAAAAACAGACGATTTCACAACTGGCACTGGCTATGAAAAAGTCAGATGCTGCTGCGTTCTATGATCAGTCGCCTGTCACAGGAGTTGTTCGTCTGCTTCCGATCCAATCATGGTTCTTTGAGCAATCATTGACAAACCAAGATTACTGGAATTTATCTGCGTATATGGAATTCAAGCAATCCATACAACTCAAGCAGCTGACACAGGTTCTCTCAAACATTGTCGATCATCACGATATGCTGAGAGCGATTTATACAAAAGCAGCAGATGGCTCGTGGATTCAAACCATTCGTGCGCCTGGCATCACCCCTTGTGTCACCTTCTTTGATCTGACGGGTGTTTCTCAGGAGGAAGCGCTGGAACAAATCCGCATGGAGACCGCCGCTTGTCAAGGAACGTTGTCATTAGAGCGAGGGGAAGTCATCAAAGCCGTTCTTTTTCACACAAGTGATGGTATGTCTGAACTCTTTATCGCTGCCCATCATCTTGTGATGGATGGAATCTCATGGCGCATCATACAGGAAGACCTATTAAATGGACTGAAGCAGCTTGCGGCAGGGCAGGAAATCGCGCTTGCAAAGAAAACTGCGTCCTATCAGCAGTGGGCTGAGGCTCTTTATGAATATGCACAAACCGATCAATTACAAGAGCAGGTTCCTTTTTGGCAAAATATCATCAGTCAAGAGGAAGAGGGTTCTCCTTTTCAAACACCTGCGCTTTTCAATATAGAAGAACATGCAGAGATCCTGTCTATTCAATTAACGAAGGATCAAACAGATATTTTACTAAGACAGGCATCTCAAGCGTATCGAACAGAGGTAAACGATTTACTTTTATCAGGACTCACGCAAGCCGTTGGAAAGCCGCTGCTTATTACGTTAGAAGGGCACGGACGCGAGGATTTATTTGAACAGATGGATTTGTCACGAACAGTCGGATGGTTTACAAGCTCTTATCCTATTTTTATTCCTTTTATTCAAACCGATGTTGAGAGACAAATCAAAGATGTCAAAGAAACCTTAAGAGCTGTGCCGCAAAAGGGAATAGGCTATGGCTTACTTCAATACATGACAGCATCTCGTTTACTCAAAAAGGCAGCGCCGCAGATGAGCTTTAATTACCTTGGACAGTTAGATCAAATAGACGGTGAGACACACCTTTATATAGCTGATGAACGAAATGGACATGTACATGATCCAAAAGCAGAAAGACAGCATTTGATCGATGTGTACGGATATGTTGTGAACGGTCAGCTTCAGATGAATTTTATGATCAATCGTGAACTGCTTCAGTATGAAGAGGTGCGCCTGTTACCTGAACGATTCAAAGAAAAAATGGAGGATATTCTGACGCATTGTGTAGAAACAAAAGGCGGTTTTACGCCATCTGATTTTCCAATGGTTCAGCTGACGCAAAAGCAAATCGATGATCTCCCAGACAATGTAGTGGATGTGTATCCACTATCTCCAATGCAGCAAGGGATGCTGTTTCATGCTTTATTAGATCAAGCGTCACAGGCGTATTTTGGTCAAGTGCATATGACGCTCGAAGGCTTAACGGACGGTGCAGCCTATGAAAAAGCCTGGAATCTGCTTGTGGAACGTCATTCGATTTTGCGGACAACATTTGCTTGGGAAGGGCTAAAGGAGCCTGTTCAGTTGATTCAATCAGAAGGAAGCATTCACCTCACTCAGCACGATGTGCGCCACCTGAGTGAAACGGATCAGAAGGAAGCCATCGAGCAATATTTGCAAACAGATCGTTTAAAGGATTTCAAACTAGAAGATACGGATGAACCGCTGATTCGTATTGCTTTATTCCATCGTGATGAAAACACATGCACGTTTGTTTTTAGCTTTCATCATATTTTAATCGATGGTTGGAGCTTGTTCAGCTTTATTGAAGAATCCTTTTCTTTGTACCGCTCTCTTGTGGATGAACGGGAGGTGGATCTTCCTGCTGTCCGTCCATATAAAGATTTTATCGAGTGGCTGCAAAAGCAGGATCAAGAGAAGGCGCTAGCGTTCTGGAAACATTATATGTCAGGAGTAGAGGAGACTACGCCACTTCCAGGAGACGATGGGCATGCTTCAGATGAAGATGCAGGTGTTGATCAGCTAAGTATCAAACTAACGCCCGAGATGCAGGAGAAACTCGAAAAGATGACAGGCAAGCAGAAGGTGACAATGAGCACCCTGATTCAGACAGCATGGGGGCTGCTTTTGCATCTTCATTCAGGATCTGATGATGTCGTGTTCGGAGTGACAGTATCAGGACGGCCGGCGGATTTACCACAGGTTGAAAGCATGACAGGGCTCTTTATTAACACATTGCCGCTCCGTTTGCCGATCACGCCAGAGTGGACCATTTCCAAGCTGCTGGCACATACGCAGGACACAGTTTTTCAGATGCGGGAATTCGAATATACCGTACTGCCAGATATTCAGCAGCTGACCCACATCCCGAATGGAGATTCATTGTTTAACAGCATTGTCGTGTTTGAAAACTATCCGATTGAATCTATCGAGCCATACGGAGTGCGTATTGTAGACATTGCGAGTCATGAAGAAACGAACTATGACCTGACCCTTGTGGCAGTTCCGGGAGATACGCTGGAGCTTCGGGTCACATATCGCCTCAATCAATATACAGAAAAGCAAATACAATCGTTGATGCAGCAGCTGATCCACACACTTGAAGCGATGACAGAACAAATGGAGACACCCCTTTCTTCCTTCACAATCGTGACGAATGAAGAAAAAGAGCGGATGATCACCGATTGGGCGAAAAACGCACAAGTCAGTGTGCTGTACCCAGATCAAGAAGAGGTCTATTCAGGTGTGCATGATCCTTCCTGTGAGACGGAAATATATGTCCTGAGCGAAGAGCATCAGCTCATGCCGATAGGATTCCCTGGAGATATTTTTATCGGCGCAAAGGATATCAAAGCACTTTGCGGGGAGCTTGCTGATTGGATGGAGACGCATAAAATTCCGCATCCATTCAAACATCAAACTGGCGAATACCTCTATCCGACAGGTGATGTCGGCGTTTGGACTGAAAAAAATAAGATTCAGATTTTGGATTGGATGTAGGAGGAGAAGAACGATGTTAGTGAGTAGACGAAAAGGACATGCAGCAAATCATATCGTCAGAATCAACGGAAAACGGATGGATCTCAAAGCATTAGAGCAAGTCATGATGCTTCATTTTCCGCTTAAGGAATGTGCCATCATTCCGAAGAAAAATCAAGAAGGCAGTCTATCGCTTGTGCTATTTGCACAGGCGAAGGACCCTTCGCTGACAAGGGAGGACCTGATGAAAGGTCCACTTCACCCTCATGAAGTGCCAGCTGCTCTTGTCTTATTACCTTCTTTGCCAAAGACAGAAAGTGGAGCAGTCGACACAGAGGCACTGCTTTCAATTGAAATCATAGATCAAGAGGAATTAAGAAAGATAGAAGAGCGCACCAAAGCTATAGATGGAGTAGAGGAAGCGGCCGCTTTCATTGAAAGTCAGTCAGAAAAACAAACGCCCTATCACTTAGATGACCTGTTTCCTAATCGACAGCATACTCAAGGGAACGGATCGCTTTCGAAGAAGGAAGCGAGCGAGACAAAGCAATCATCTGTACATGAGAAGCCGCCTGCACTTGTGTATGGCGGAGATGTGATCAAAAAGCCAGGCACACCTGTCACACTGACAGAGGTGCTGATTCGAGCAGCTTTTATGTCACCAGACCGCGGGGTGACTTATTTCAAAGAAGACGGGCATACGTTGACCCAAACCTATCCTGAATTACTAACAAGCGCTGAACGGGTTCTGTCCGGTTTAAGGGCAGCAGGACTGACAAACGGTGATCAAGTGTTACTTCAATTGAAAGATCATCAAGATTTTATCACGGTGTTCTGGGGCTGTATTCTCGGAGGAATCATTCCGACCCCGGTCTCTGTGCCGCCTGTTTATGATGAAATGAATCAAGGTGTGAATAAGCTGAAGGGCGTGTTTCAGCTGCAAAATGAACCTTTCATTATTACGAATGAAGCAAATGCTGAGGACATTGCTGGGCTGCGTGAGACATTTGAAGCAAAGACCATGCCTATCTTAACAATTGAAACATTGCTGGCGTATGAACCAGATGAACAGCATTATGAGCCGGAGCCGGATGAGCCTGTGCTGCAGCTGCTGTCTTCAGGAAGTACGGGTGTACCAAAGTGTATCCGTCATCATCATCAAAGCATTTTATCTAGAATTATGGCTTTTGAGCAGGTAAACGGCTTTACACATGAGGATGTGTCGCTTAACTGGATGCCGCTTGATCATGTTGGTGGAATTGTCATGTTTCATGTACATGACGTCTACCTTGGCTGCCAGCAGATTAGTCCATCCATCGATCAATTTATCGAGCGGCCGATGGTGTGGCTCGATTGGGTAGAAACATACGGTGTGACAAGAACATGGGCGCCAAACTTTGCTTTTGCCATGATGAATGAATATGAGGAGGACATTCGTAAAGGGAGCTGGGACCTGTCTACTCTGACTTATATCATGAATGCAGCGGAAGCAGTTGTCCCGAAAGTCACACAGCGCTTCATGCACATCATGGGTCAGCACAGATTAAGCCGTCATGCGATGGTACCTGCTTACGGCATGTCAGAAACATCCTCAGCCATTGTTCAGTCAAAGAAATTTATGCGGAACGGTGAACAGGATGGCCAGCTGACGATTGATCAAAATTCATTAACAAGTGAGATCGAATATGTGACGCACGATCACCCGAACAAGATGACGTTTACAGAAGTCGGCACACCGATTCCGTCTGTATGGATTCGAATTGTAGATGAGCATCACGAGGTGCTGCCAGAAGATCAGGTTGGGCGCTTGCAGGTGAAGAGTCCAACAATTATGATGGGCTACTATCAAAATGAGGAAGCCAATCAAGAAGTATTTGCGGAAAACGGCTGGTTTCACACGGGGGATTTAGGCTTTATTCACGAAGGGCGTCTCGTTCTGACAGGTCGAGAAAAAGACATCATTGTTATCAACGGCGCTAACTATTTAAATTACGAAATTGAAGCGGTTGTAGAAGAGGTGGACGGGGTTGAAGTCACCTTTGCCGCTGCGTACGGCATTTATAATCCCGAATCAAGCAACGACACGCTTGCTGTCTTTTTTGTCTCACAAAGGGATTCAATAGAGGAACAAATCACAATGATTCAACAGATTAGAGAGGCCATCATTCGAAAAATCGGCATAGAGCCTGATCACATCATTCCGGTGAAAAAAGATCAATTTCCGAAAACGGAGAGTGGGAAAATCCAGCGTGCTCAGTTAGGCGCAGCACTAAAAGATGGAGCCTTCCGTGACATTGAACAGGCACTGGATCTTGCTTCTGAAAATGAACAAACACTCCCAGATTGGTTTTTTAAACGCATTTGGGCTAAGGAGAATATCGGTCCAGCTCAGCCTTTTGCTGACCATGTACTCGTTTTCGAAGATGAAAAAGGACTTTATCAATCGCTTTACGCCCAATTTGAGCAAAAGAATCAGCCATATATTTCTGTGAGAAAAGGGCATGAATTTTTGCGTCTGTCTAAAGGGATGTATCAGATAAACCCGAGAATCAAGGGGGATTACGTCAGGCTCATTGCAGCACTTGAAGCAGATGAACTAAAGACCGGGCGTATGCTCCATCTGTGGAATGTGTCAGACAAAGAAGACATCGTTGATCCTGCGCATTTCAAAGAGCTGCATGCCAGCACCAATCAATCCATTTTGTACTTGTATCAAGCATTGAGACAAGCAAATAAAGAGCCCAGCCGTTTTGTCGTTGTGACAAAAGGTGGACAATTTGTGCAGCCTGAAGACGATCTTCATGTGGAGAAAACGCCGCTTGTAGGTCTATTAAAAACCATTCCGCAAGAATGGGAAGGAGCAGAGGTGTCTCATCTTGATATTGAAGCGGAGAATGTAGAACAGGATGCCAAGCATATTGCGGATGAATTGTCTGCTATCCATATAAAAGCAGAAGTGTCTTACCGAAATGGGGACAGGTTCGTACCAAAGCTGGAAAAAGTCAATATGATGGAAGCACCTCAAACAGAAGGGTTTTTAGAATATGAAGGTCTTTATTTATTGACTGGAGGACTTGGCGGGATTGGGTTTGAGCTGTCTAAGCAGATGCTCCAATTTGGCTTAAAGCTCGTCTTGATTGGACGGACATCTCTGGAAGGCAGCTTGGAAAAGAAAGAAGCCTTCTCACAGTTAAAAGGTTTTGGTGACGTCATTTATGTCCAAGCGGATGTGACCAACTTATTTGACGTCGAACAGGCGATTTATGAAGCAGAAAAGCATTTTGGACAATCGATCCGAGGTGTGCTGCATTTGGCCGGTGCTGGCAATGTGTCTGAGCATTTTCAGCAGGCGGACAAGTATACACTGGCTCATACGTCAGAAGAGGATTTCACAAAAGAAATGTCAGGGAAAGCAGACGGGGCATGGGTGCTGCAGGAAGCCTTTAAGTATGATCCGACAATACCGCTTGTCTTTTTTGGATCGGTCAATGGCTTTTTTGGCGGCACGACATTTGGGGCATACTCTGCGGCCAACAGCTTTTTAGATGGACTCGCCCACGCTCTCACCTTTCAACAAGGAAGACGAGCAATTTCTTTGAACTTCAGTATGTGGGATAATCTCGGTTTGTCTAAGGGGCATACCGGAGCAGCTCTCACCGTTCGCAAGGGATTTCAATTGATTGGAAAGAAGCAAGGTCTCCATTCATTATGTCTAGGTGTTCGGCTGAATGAAGCGCATCTATTTATCGGATTGGACGGAGCAAACCCAGACATCGCCGGGTATCTTCAGCCAGCTCCAATACCGGTCTTTGAAAAAAAGCTTTTTTACACTGTTCAGCCTGGCAAAGAAGTGCATGTTGAAGAGATCAAGAGCATCGCAGAAGGTAAATGGGACATTCAGCAAGTACAGGAAATACCGAAAAAGCAAGATGGCTCAATTGATCATGAAGCTCTCAAATTGAACCATGGCAAAAACGTACAAAGCCTTGAAAAGCAATTGCCAGAAACGAAGACAGAGCAGCTTCTTGCCGTCATATGGGAGGACATTTTAGATGTGGATCGCGTCTACAAAGAGGATCAATTCTTCGACCTTGGCGGACATTCACTAAAAGCGACTCAAACCATTTCTCGGATCAATCATGAATTTTCAATGAAGGCGCCTTTAAAAATATTATTTGAAAGCAAACATCTGGCACATCTGGCGCAAATGATTGATGACATCAAAGGGGCGCCAGCCGTTCAGGAAGCCAAAATTCCAAAGCTTGAAAAGAAAACAAGCTATGAGCTGTCACATGCCCAGAAGCGCATTTGGTTCTTATCCACATTAGAAAAGAGCCATCATTACAATATATTAGGTGCTTGGAAGCTGACAGGATCATTACACATTCAAGCATTAACAAAAGCGATTGGCCTTTTAACAAAGCGGCATGAAGCACTTCGGGCAACATTCGAATCACTTGGCGGCAAGCCGGTCCAACTCATTCGAGAAGACCTTCCGCCATCTGTGACTGTGGCAAATTTCTCGTTATTTAATGAAAAAACAAGAGCGAGAAGACTGAAGCAGCTCATTCAGCAAGAGGCAGAACGCGTCTATGATTTAGAAAGAGGACCTCTTGCGCAGTGGACGATAGTAGATATGGGCAAGGAGGAATATTATCTTCTTTGCGCGCAGCATCACATCATTTCAGATGCATGGTCACTCAGCCTGCTCATTCAGGAATTAGAAGTGGCATATGACGCACTGATTGCAGATGAAACGCCGCAGCTCCCAGCCTTAGAAATCGAATGGACAGATTATGTACATTGGGAAAATGAACAATTAAAGCATCATCAAGCAGACAAAACCTATTGGCTCAATACGTTACAAGGTGAACTTCCAGTGCTGGAGCTTCCGTTTGACCGCCCTCGTCCGTCGGTTCAAACATTTAACGGTGCTACAGAGCAAATCGTATTGGATGAACCGCTTATCCGCCGCTTGCAGGCTTTGTCTAAGCAGCAGGGCACGACACTGTTCATGACAATGCTGTCTGCGTACTACGTCCTGCTTCACAAGCTGTCCGGACAGACAGATATCATTGTTGGATCGCCTATTGCAGGCCGGGATGCCAAGCAATCAGAGCAGCTCGTTGGGATGTTTGTGAATACACTTGCGCTGAGACAGGACGTCTCAACAGCAGAGACGTTCGCCGATCTCTTGGAAAATGTGAAAGAGATGACATTAAAAGCGTTTGAACATCAGCATTATCCATTTGATAAGCTTGTCGATGACATTTCGTTAGATCGAGATTTAAGCCGGTCACCTATTTTTCAGGCGGCCATGGGGTATGTCACCAATTCGCTTGATGTAAACCTAAAAGGGCTGACAAGTGAACATGTGGTGGTTCATCATACAGTATCTAAATTTGATCTCACCCTGCATGTATTTGAACAGGAAGAGCAGCTGTCGATTCATGTGGAATACAATACGGATTTATTTGATCAAGAGACCATCCATCGTTATATGAACTATTATCTCCATGTGCTAGACGGCATGACGGCTCAGCCTGAGCGTACATTTGCTGATTATTGCTTAATGGACAAAGCGGAACAGGCGGCGATGATTATAGGGAAAAATCAAACGGAAACGCCTTATCCAAAGCGTACGCTTCAAGAATTGTTTGAAGAACAGGTGAAGCGTGATCCGCATCGTATTGCCTTGTCCTATATGGATAAGCATATGACGTATGAAGCCTTAGATAAGAAGGCGACAAAGCTTGCTGCTTACTTGCAGTCAAAAGGAATTGGACCAGGCTCCCTTGTCCCGATGCTTTTTGATCGCTCCTTTGACATGATTGTTTCGGTACTAGGAATCATCAAATCTGGTGCTGCATATGTTCCGATGTCACCTGAATATCCTGATGCACGCATCCGTCTCATCGTTCGTGATACGCAAAGCGATGTGATCATCACCCAGTCTCATTTTGCAGACCGTCTAGTAGACTTTACATGTACAAAGATCGTCATGGACAAGCCAATACAAGAAACAAATGCAGTGTATCAAAGAGAATCATCGATCATAGGTGAAGACCAGATAGCCTATGTTAATTACACATCAGGCTCAACAGGTACACCAAAAGGCGTGATGCTTCCTCATGCAGGAGTTGTCCGCTTGGTTAGAGAAACAAATTATATAAAGCTCGGTCCAGATGACAAAATGCTTCAGCTCTCAAACTATGCTTTTGATGCCTTTACATTTGAATTATGGGGAATGCTGCTGAATGGCGGTCAGCTGATTCTGCTCCCAAAATATGCAGCACTGAATATGGACGAATTAACACAGTTCATCAAAACGCATCAAGTCACAGCCAACTGTCTGCCAACCGCTTTATTTAATCGATTGGTGGAGCATGATCCAAAAAGCGTGGCAGGCTACCGCACATTACTCGTTGGCGGGGAAGCTATGTCTAGTGAGCATGCACGAAAGGCACTGCCGCATATGGAAGGTGTGCTCGTCAATGCTTACGGGCCAACAGAAAACACGACCTTAGCCACAACACATCAAGTCACACACGTGCCAGCAGGTGCAAAATCAGTTCCAATTGGTGTGCCGGTGTCGAACTCAACTGTTGTCATACTGGACGATGCGCTCAACCCAGTACCACTAGGAGTCAAAGGAGAAATTTATATCGGTGGAACTGGCCTTGCTAAAGGCTACCTTCATGATCCAGAGCGGACAAAGGAGCGGTTTATTGACAATCCTTTTCCTGAACTAAAGGGAGACAAGCTGTATCGTTCAGGCGACCTTGGTACATGGCGGTCAGATGGCACCATTGAATACCTCGGCCGAAAAGATCATCTAGTGAAAATTAGAGGATATCGAATTGAATGCGGAGAAATTGAGACAGCACTGCTCAAGCATCCACAAGTCAAAGAATGTACAGTCATCGCCAAAACGTATGGCAGCTCAAAACGGCTGGCAGCCTACCTTGTGACAAACGGAGACAATCCTGTTCCGGGCTGGAAAGCCTTTTTGCAGGAAAGCCTGCCAGGCTATATGATTCCAAGTTACTTTGTCGTACTGGATGAAATGCCGGTGACAACGAACGGGAAGGTTGATCAAAAAGCGCTGCCAGAGCCAACAGAAACAATCTCCCTTTCCCAAGATGACGACAAACCGGTCACCGAAACGGAGGAGCGGATTGTCGCAGCTTTCAAGGAGGTGCTTGGTGTAAAGCAAGTAGGTATGCATGACTCCTTCTTTGATCTGGGCGGCGATTCCATCATGAGTATTCAGGCTGTCGCCAAATTAAAAGAAAAAGGTGTTCGTGTTGATCCAAAATGGATTTTTATGCACCCTGCACCTGCGCAATTAGCCGCACATTTGGACGCAGTACCAGAAGCCGCTGAGAACGTCGAAAGGTCTCCGAAGGACTACGTGATCGAGCTGAAAAAAGGTGATCCAGCCGAACCAAGAATATTCTTTGCACCGCCTGCTGGTGGAACGGTGATGGGCTATATTGATGTTGCTAAGCTCATGACACATCAAGGTGCTGTGTACGCCTTGCAGTCTCCTGGCCTATATGAGGATGAAGAGCCGCAATTTCTCCATTACACGGAGCTTGTGACCCTTTTTATTGAAGCTATTGAAACGTTCTACCGTCCGGGCATCGACTATCTCGCAGGGCATTCAATGGGCGGTCATCTTGCCTACGGAATGAATCAGCGGCTCTCTCATGCAGGAAAAGCACCGAAAGGACTCATCGTTTTAGATACGGTGCCAGTGCTAAGAGATGAGGCAGATCAGGCACTTCATGCCGATATGAACGAAGAAGAAGTGAAAATGCTCGCACTTGTCCTTGGAATGGGGAATCTGGTCGGCATTCAGCCAGAAGCTTTACAAGGATTGAGCTTCCAAGAAGTGAAGCAGAGAATACTCAAAGAAGCAGAAAAGGATGAAGTTGTTCATCAATTCATGAATGATCAATATTTAGATAAATATTTGCAAATGCAAACGCATAATACGATCATGTCACAAGCCATTGAATTAGAAAAAGAACCATTTCCTGTGCCATTTTATATTGTCCAAAGCAGTGATCACGCAAGCGATTTCCAGAAGAAGTTCGCAGACTGGGAGGCTTATACGAAAGGATCGTGCTCGTATTACCACATCAAAGGCGACCATGTCACCATGATGAAAAGACCGCAGGCAGATGAACTGGCACGGATTCTTCAAACGATTATAAAGGGGTAAAGACGTATGAATCAGTTATTTAAAACCTTTGAAAAAAAATCAGATCTCATTCAGCTTATATGTTTTCCTTTTGCCGGCGGATATTCCGCCTCATACCGTCCACTCTTTGAACAGCTAAAAGACATGGCCGAAGTCACAGCAGCAGAGCCTCCAGGGCACGGCACCAATCTCATGCCGCTTGAATCAAGCATTGACAGGCTGGCAGAGCTGTATAAAGAAGGACTCACGGACAAATTGAACCGTCCATTTATTCTGTTCGGACATTCAATGGGCGGACTTGTGGTTTACAGACTAACCCAGCTGCTAGAAAAAGAAGGGATCTATCCGGCAGCAGCGGTGATCTCAGCCATTCAGCCTCCGCAAACAAAACGACAGATGCTGACGCATTTATCCAATGACGCATTTGTGCAGCATATTGCCGAAATGGGCGGGATTCCAAAGGAATTACTAGAAAACAAACCAATGATGGATTACTTTACACCATCCTTGCGTGCAGACTACAGGGCACTAGAAACCTTTCAGCACACAGATCAATCGATCATCGACACACCTGTTTATTTATTCAATGGAAAACAAGATGAGAAATGCATGCAGGATGCAAGCGGCTGGCTAAAATGGGCAAAAACCATCGAACGCACCGATTTCGATGGAGGCCACATGTACATCAACACACATCCCGAGCCATTTGCAGAGCAGATGAGACATGTGATTGAGCTTGCAGCCAAGCAGCAATTGATCAAGAATTAAGAAAAAACGACCCATCAATAGGGTCGTTTTTTACTGAGGAATAATACTTGAAAACGCTGATATAGCTAATGAAAATAAGAATAATAAAACGAATGGGATGTAAAATTTATAACTTCTATTTTCTTGATCTTTTAAGTGAGAATAGCACCACACACTAAATGCGACTATAACGAAAATGTTGATGTTCCATAAAAATGGAAGTGTAATCGTGCGTTCAGCATTAGATACCTTTAATAGGTATAAAATAATAACAATCAAGTTGCCTAATAAAATGTAATAGTAAGCTAATATCCCTTTTTTAAAAATATTTTTATAGGAATCTTTTATTCCGAAAATAATAAAACTTAAAAAAATGACTAATGAAAAAAATAAAACTTCAATCATTGGCTTGAATATTTCTCCAATCACAGCAAGTGAAATACCTATCCACTTACTAACTTCAATTACATCTTGATTCCCATCAATTTGTAGCTCTAGTAGATTTTTATTTATTTCATCCATTTTTAATATAGAAAGGATGAAAGCTATTATACCAGAAAGCATACATACTAATAAAATGTGTTTTTTCATAATAGCACCCTTTAACAATATCAAATTTTTATAAAATAAAATTCAATCATCGAAGCAATAAATAATAAGAAAACACCGGTTATAAGCTGACTAGCATAGATTTTTCCTTTTGTTTTAAATGAAATTTTGTTTTTAGATATGATATATCCTATAATCTGTCTTGATATATCAAAAGAGACAAAATAAAAAAGAAACAAACCGAAAATTTCAATCGGAGCGTGGAAAATAATATAGTATAATGCTATATCAATTCCATATATATATGTATACGATATAAAAAATGCACCTAAGAAAAAACCATTTAGAAAAATAATAATGCTAGATAACAAACCTAAACTAACAATGCCAGATATTAATATTAGGAGTGACACAAAAAGGTTATTAAAAAAAATTTCTAGATAGCTATGAATCTCAATGTTGTTTTTCAAATCTATACTATCTATAAATGTTGAAGCAAAAATACTTAAACTAAAACCTCCTAAAAATAATATGATAAAAACTGAAAAATTTTTAAGATAATTTTTCAAAAAATTTCTTTTCGAGTTGATCTTCATGAAAAGTCACTCCTGAAGATTTTTTTTCTGAGTGAATGATACTACCATTATCAATAAAAAGGATTTCATCACATAAGTCTGCAGCAAATTGAATGATATGTGTGGAGAGC
Organism: Bacillus sp. ABR; assembly: GCF_056172715.1. Classification (NCBI taxonomy): domain Bacteria; kingdom Bacillati; phylum Bacillota; class Bacilli; order Caryophanales; family Bacillaceae; genus Bacillus; species Bacillus sp. ABR. Next base: position 236,054 of record NZ_JAOYSL010000004.1, read on the forward strand.
AAAATGATTTTGTTGGCATCTCTGAAATTTCTTAAATGTTTTTTCATGTCAGCCATGTTTGTAGGATCAAGACCTGTAAATGGCTCATCTAATAAAATAATGTTTGGATGATGTAATATTGTTAAAATAAAAGACATTCTTTGTCTCATACCTCTTGAAAGAGCAGAGGAACGGCGGTGAATTTGTTCTTCTAATCCATATTTGCTCAATAGATCCTTGATTTGATCATTTTCTAAAGGTTGTTCTACAAGCATAGATTGGTATTTTACAAGTTCAAAACAGGTTAAGTTTTCAAATAGAGTTGGATCGTCTTCCATATATCCGACAGAAGAAAAATTTTGCTTACTATGATTTATTAATATTTGACCTTCATCAGGGTTTATCAATCCAGCTACCATTTCTAAAATAGTCGTTTTTCCAGCACCATTTTTACCTAATAGTCCGATAATTCTACCCTCTTGGAAATGCATCTCAGGGATCATAACTTTAAAGTTAGACTCTTTGTACTCTTTTATTAGACCATGAATTGATAACATACAATCCCTCACTCAAATAATGTTTTAAATGATTTGTAATTTTTGTTGATTGTTCTATCCCAAAATTTAATCATTAAAAATAAAATGATGAATGAACAAGCAGCCATAACAGAATTTGTTAAAATGAAATATACTGTGCTATATGAGGAAATCACTGATAAAGCTAGAATGAAACCATAACAAATATTTAAAGTCAATTTACTAAGAGAACTTGGAACTTGATAAACAAATTCCCAATTAAAATAAGGAAATACAACAGTAGAACCGACGGTACAAATACCGACGAGAATACAAGTGTTTATTAAAGTAATCATCACGTAAAAAGGCTGATCTAGTTTTAATACAAAGCTTGAAAAAATGATATATAAAATACAAAAAAACAAGTGTAATATAATAGATAAAATAATCTTGTTTTTAATTTTATTTTTCACTAAGTTAGGTAAATTCTGTTTTAAAGGAAGAATGGGGCCATCAATATCAAAAGAGACATATGGTTGTATTGCGTTCGATATAATAATCATTGGAAAAATCACACTAAAAATAAATAAAAAATCATTTTCTATATTCAATGTTTCAAGTTGATTTGTATTAACACCATAAAGAATTAGACCAAATAACCCCCCAGATATTGTTAATATAAATAATAATACTGACCATTGTATAGGAGGATTTCTCATGAGAAGTGTAATTTCATAAAATAAAATATGATTAAACTCTCTAGATGTTCTTTTTCGTTTTTCTTTTAATTCTTTTTGGGAATTAAAAATTGGTACATTACGAACATTTTTCTTCCAATTCATCAATAACAATAAGCTAATAAATGTGAAGGTTAAAATAAAATATATTGAATAACTAGATAAAGAATTTGTTAATAAATTGAATCTAAATACAGTGAAAACCCACAGTGCAATGAGGCCAGTAGTTATATAACCAATACTCGATGAAATTGAGAAAAACTTTGGGTTAGAAAGTAGCAACAAGACATGTAATCTAAGTAAGTAACCTATAATAAAAGACGAGGCTGCCAAAGCAGCGATTGTAAAAGATCCCTCATACCCATTTATAATTAAATTTGCTAAGTAAGACCCTAAAATGAAGAATAATACACCCACAATAGTACTGAAAAACTTACTCATATCTTTACTGAAGATATATTGATCTAGATGAACTTTTAAAATAGCCATCTGTTTTTTATCAGTAGAGAAAAGTATTCTCATCAAACTTTTATCAATATTAACTGTAAACATAAATATAAACAGCGATAAATAGATTATTGTTAAATCCTTAACGAAAAAAGGAGTTAATATACCTAGTAATAGCGGTGTTATTATGTATAAGAAAGCAAAAAACACAAAAATGAGAGCATTATTTCGTTGGTGTCTTCTTAGATCATTGATTAACAACATTTTTGTATATGTTAAATATTTATGCATTTACAACACTTCCATTTTAAAGGTGTATAGAGAAGGCTGTTACACCTTCTCTATTAAATCTTTTTTAGAAAGAAATAGCGTATTTCACTCCGTATTTTCTAGCATAACTAATGACCAGAGAAGCAATAGCACCAAGTCCAAAAGTACCTAAGACAGCAGCAACAGCACCCACTGTACCTGCTGCATTTAGAATTGCACTAACAGAAGTTATAGCCCAGCCAGGTATTTGAGGATAGTTTGCTACTAGATTTGCAAAAGGTGTAACTGGTTCAAGAGTCAATAAAATCATAGTTGTTAAAGTTAGAGTGAAAATAAGACTCAAGCCTACAAGTGCAAAAAATCTATTTTTTAAACTCAATTCCATAATTAACACCCCCTCCCTTGCTTATATACCCATATTATACAAAAAAAGGATATTAAATAAATGGGTTTTTTATACTGTATTTTATTTCTCTGTAACGAAAGAGTAATATTTTGATAAAATGTGAGGAAAGATAATGAATTTACTAGAGAATTATTAGCATATAAATCGTTTTTTTAATTGATAATGACATTTCTTCAGTAACTAGCTATGAAATACAAGGTGAAAACACTAAATATATTTATTGAAATTTAATTCGGACGAAAAAAGAAGCTTTTTAGGATAATACAAGACAAGCAACAATTGATCAGACATTAAAAAAGAAAGCGGCTCTCTTTAAAGAGGCCGCTTTTTCTTATGAATTCGGTTTCTTTACCACATTCCCGCCAATCACCCCGCCAATGACCAGCACCCCTCCGAGGAAATGATACCAATCAATCGTTTCGTGTAAAATGAGAACCCCGGCGGCGACTGTGATAAACGCGGATAAATTATTAAAGATGCTGACCTTTGCCGCTTCTAGGTGCGAGAGTGCATAGTTTGATAAATACGCCGTGAGAAGCGATGAAAGAATACCTAAAAAGAGCATAGACCATACAAAGGATGCATCTGTAAATGGACTGAAAAACTCCGGCAATGAGCCATTGATCGAATGCCGGATAAGCGCAGCGGCATTGAAAAAGACAAAGCCAAAGAAGGTCATCACAAAGGTGAGTTCGATCACATGGAATCGTTTTGTAATCACTCTAGCAAACACACTATATGCACTGGATGACAAGGCTGAAAGTAAAATCAGCACATAGCCGATGAAGTGAGAATGCTGGACATCAATTCCCTTCATGACAAAGAGAAGCATCACACCGCACACAGAAAGAAGGGTAAACAGCACTTGTATCCATGTCGCACGTTCCTTTAAAAACCAGGCTGCCAGCAGCATCGTCAAAATGGGAATCGTCGCTTGAATGATGCCAGCCTCTGAAGAAGATGTATACATCAATCCCCACACTTGAAAAGCAAAGAACAAAACAGGATAAAGCAAGGAAAACGGTACGATATAAATGAGATCACGCCATTGAATGGATATGCGATTCTTCTTTCGTAAAAATGGATACAGCAATAGAGCGGCTGCAAAAGAAACAGTAAAGCGGTGTGCCAATAAATCGATTGGGTTTGCTGATTCTAATGCTATTTTGACAAATAAAAAGGAAAAACCAATGATAGAGGCATATGCGATCGCAGCAGCATACGCTTTTTGTTTTGAAATATTCATAACGTGACTCCTTACATGAGCATGCATGCTTCAAATGAATTGACCGGTTCTGTTCTTCTATCGTAATCGGAACATCTAACGTGTACAATAAGAGAACATAATATCTGTACCGGTACAAGGAGGAAAAGGCGTGAGGAAATATGATCAGCTTGTCTTGAGTTTAAAAGAAAAAATGGATTCAGGGGAGTACAGCGCTGGAATGAAAATTCCCTCCATTCGCCACTTAGCGGCTCAATATGCAGTGAGTAAAAGCACTGTCATCAAAGCGCTAGACACATTGGAGCGTGAACATCTGCTGTATTCTGTAGAAAGAAGCGGCTATTATGTCGTGAAAACGAAGCAATCAGTTGGTAAGCAGGATGGCACATGGATTGATTTTGCTTCCTCTGCACCTGATCCCGTGGTGTTTCCGTATGTCGATTTTCAGCACTGCATCAATCAAGCGATCGATTTGTATCAAAACGACTTATTTATTTACGGCACAGCCAACGGTTTACCATCTCTGCTGCCAGTCATTTCAAAGCGATTAATGGATTATCAAGTGTTTGCTCAACCAGAACAGATCGTCATGACCTCTGGTATTCAGCTCGCGTTATCCATTTTAAGCACCATCCCTTTTCCGAATGAAAAACAAACTATACTTGTAGAACAGCCGGGTTATCACTTATATCTCCAATATTTAGAGAAAAACCAATTGCCTGTGCTCGGAATTCAGCGGACGGAAAAAGGGATCGATCTGATCGAATTAGAGCGTATCTTTCGAGAAGAGGAGATTCGTTTTTTCTATACGATGCCACGATTTCAAAACCCGCTTGGAACGAGTTTATCAAAGCAAGAAAAAAGAGCGATAGCAGCCCTTGCTGAGAAATATGATGTCTACATTGTTGAGGATGATTATATAGCAGATTTAGAATTTGATACAAAAAGAGACCCGATTTATTCATACGATCAGGCAGGAAAGGTTATTTATTTGAAAAGCTTTTCGAAAATCATCTTTCCAGGGCTGCGAACAGGAGCGGTCGTCTTACCTGAAGAACTGATTAGACCTTTTAGCGAACACAAACGGCTCATTGATATCGACAGCTCTATGCTGTCCCAGGCAGCTTTAGAAATATATTTAAAAAGCGGGATGTTTGAGCGGCATAGAGACAGAATGCGGGCGAGCTATCGAAATCGCTCTAAGCAGCTCGTAGCAAGTTTAAAAAATGATCAGGGCGCTTATCAGCTGGGAGAACAGGAGCCGGCTACCCATACACATGTACGTGTCGACCGGTCGATTCCCATGAACCAGCTCATTCAGCAGCTGAAAAAGGCATCTGTTTCCATTCAGCCAATTGACCGCCATTACCTGAAGGCCTATCAAAAGGACCCGATTTTTCAGCTAAACATCTGGCAGGTGAAAGAAGAGCAGATCACACGCGGAGTCGATCTATTAAAGACGGTATTTCAGCAAATCACGCGTTATTAAAGGCGGGACAGTACATCACTGCAAGTGAGTCTCTCAACGCTATCAGCCGCAGCAGACTTTCGTGTGCATACCGCCATTTGGTAGGCAGGATCAATTGAATATGTTTGAACAAAGCAAGGCGTTTCATGATCAGGTAATGTCAACGTAGCCTGTCCATCCTCTGAAAGACGGGCTGTAAAGGACGAAAGACCGTAGGATAATCCTTTTCCAGTCAGCTTGATAAAGGCCTCCTTCATTGACCATAGATGAAAGAAATAGGCTTCCTGCCGCTCTGCCGGCTGTGAGAGTAAATCCTGATACTCATCCGCTGAAAAAAATCGCTTGGCAATCGCCAGATCAATAGGTTTGATTTCCTCAATATCAATGCCAACAGGTGCATCATCTACTGCGCAAACGACCCAATCGCCAGAATGAGAAAGATTAAAATGAAAAGAAGGAAGCTGCCGGACAACAGGCTTGCCATTGCCCTCAGTTTCAAAAACGATCTGATCCATAGGCAGATCGTACATATCATGGATCGTTTGACGAACCAGCACCTCACCTAACAAGGTTCTTCTGGCATCGATCAAAAAACGAAAGCGATCAGCCGCAGCACGCTTTTCAGATGACACAAAGGACTTCAAACGCTCTATTTGTTGTTGTGCATTGATTTCATCTAAGTGTTGTAATTGGATAGCAAATATCTTCATAACGAACCTCTAATTTTTTACATTCATTGTACCATTGGAGAGTGACGTGCAAAAGGGTCCATTAATGTAAAAAGGACAGCGAGCCTCGCTGCTTTTATGTCTGTTTCATAATGTGTACACCATTCGGATCAATTGTCTCCATTTTATCAATATCCGTCATGACCACATCAAGCAGGGAAAGGCGTTCTCCTTTTTGCCAGTGAATGGGCTGATTCAAAGGTGATAGCAGCTGATCCACTTTAGGTGTCTGTGACAAATCAGGAATAGCAATTGTCATAGCATGCAGCGCATCGTTTCCAGTTTCAATGACATCTGTACGCCGCTGTAATTCAAGCCTTAAACGAAGAGGTGTCGAAAGAAACGTTCTCCGTTCCCCTTCTTGGACAGGCCAGTTTAATTCCTTAGCTTGTGCAAGCAGCTGATCATATTCTTCGTTTGAGACAAGAAAGCCGATGTGATCAAACAAGACTTTTTTACTATATCCGAATGTGATATTGATCTGACCTTTTCTCATTTCGATGATTCGAAAAGTCGGCTGCTTATATCTAAAATCATCCCATGTGAGCGGGGGATGAAAGGAACCATCCTTTGTGAAACGTCCTTTTACCTCAAAGCCCAGCGAACGATACGCTTGTTCTGTCTCTTCAACAAATGGTGTCCAGTAATGATAGTGGAAAAGCTGCATGAGATCTCCAACTCCTATGTATGAATATTCTGTTTTTTTATTTTAACACAAGAAAAGCCATTCTGATCTTAGAATGGCTTGTTCTCATCTAGTAAGGGTTTGAACAGGTTTCTCTGCTGTTTTTGTAATGAGCAGCTGCAGGAGTCGTGTCGATTGCGGCAAGGAAAAACGAAGGACAAGACCTGTGAAGATCGCAGTCAAAATCGTTCCAATGCCAATCGGTCCGCCGAGCATCCATGCAAATAAAAGCACTGTTAACTCAATGCCATTTCGAACCCACTGTACGTTCAGTCCCGTTTTCGCTGAGATGAGCAGCATTAATGAATCCCTTGGCCCAGCGCCAAGATTGGCTGAGACATAAATGCCAACACCGTATCCAGAAACTACAACACCCGTAATAAATACATATAAAGCCGGTAAATACCCATGTGGTGCCGGTAATATCGCATTAAAGAAATCAATAAACACACCAATCAGCACCATATTCAGTAAAGCGCCAATCTTTGGAAATGATTTCGTGAAAATAGAAGTCAGTGTCACAATAAGTGCACCAATGATAATGGACCATTGTCCAATTGTGAGTCCAAAATGCTGAAACAGTCCGTAGTGGAAAGCGTCCCAAGGACCAATCCCAAGGATCTTCCCTTTCACTGTCAGCGATAGTCCAAAAGCTAGTACGATCAGTCCAACAAAATAAAAAAACCAACGTAAAAGATGTTCCCGCTTCAAAAGCATTCCCTTCTTTCTTAAACACTCGATTTCCATCGTAACATACTCTCACACCCCTTTAAATGGCTTTGCTCAATTGTAATCGCTTACTCCAAAAAGAATTTTTTTGATTCGTAAAGGTCAAAACATCAAAACAAACAGCAAGACTTTCGAATTGTTTTTTTTACCAAACCAAGCCATTAATTCCCTCCTTTTAAAAGAAAAAGAAAAAAATTCAATATATTTTGACAAAAAAATAATCTAAACCAATTAAAGAATAATTATCTTTAGATAGAAGAGATTGTATGTAAACTGTGTCATTAGACCTGTTGGAAAATACGGAGGTTTACTATAAAAAAAGATCATTTTATTGGAAAAAACATATGCAAATCAAACGTTGAGAGGCACCTGTTACTAAAGGTCTATTTTTGTCGAAATTAGTCATTTAGTCATGTTGTTACTTTTGAAATGTTACTGATATTCTTTACCAAAGTGTGGGAGGTGAACTGGTACATACCATTACGATATAAAGCAAGAAAAAGGGGAGGTCAAAAAATGAATATATTGAAAAGAACAAGTCAATTATTTCTTATATTAATGCTGATTGCTGGAAATTTATTAACAGTTTCACCGGTAGTGACGAAAGCCGCGGGGACGGTTGTTGTGAACAATACGGATTCCTATATGTTTGGGAGTAGACCGCTGGTTCTTCAGCAGCTTGATGGAAATAACCCAACAAACGTAAAAGCTAGTGTACAGGTGAAAGGAATCGATGTAGGTGCAGTGAATGGTGTTGCTGTAAGTGATCGAGAAAATGTTGTATATGCAACTGCAGATAATGTCGGTAGCCCTAGTCTATATAAAATAAATGCGACCTCAGGGCAGGCAGAGATCGTAACCAAATTACCTGAAGGTGCTACTAATGCCGTTGTGTATCAAGATAAATATATATATTCTTATGCTTCTAATGGTGAGTATTTCCTTGGAACGTACGATTTAGTTACGGGTAAAAAAACGGCCAAAAAAATCGTAGGCTATGAGATTGGGTCTGGCGTTGGCGGAGACCTTGTCGTTGATAAGGACGGTTATCTTTGGTTCGCATCCAATGGCAGTGGTGCCATTGCACAAATGAACCCTGATACAGCAGAGGTCATTCGTGTCATTCCAATTAAAAATGCGGATGGTAAAACGATTGACGGAGGCGTTCGGGGAATTAGCTTTTTGCCAAATGGACAAATGCTATTACAGTCAGGATTAAATGAATCCATTGGTCATTCCACTCTTTTTACACTTGATGCGAAAACATTAAGTACAACATATATGGGCACTGTAGGTGATACATTATCTTACGACCTAGCTTCACGTGTAAAACCAGAATTTGATCCATATCCGCCAGAGCTTGAATCAGAAAAATCAGTTGTCTTACAGAAAAAAGCAGAGGGCAACACAGATGAGAAGCATCCAGAAGTAGGCGATACCCTTCTTTATACAATTAGAGCCAAAAATACAGTACAATACGGCATTCTTAAAAATCTAATCATTTCAGATCAGCTTCCAAGCAGTTTAAGCTATGTTGCAGGCTCACTTAAGGTAGATGGTGCCAGTGTCACAGATGCAAAAGATCAAGATAAAGGTGATTATACAAACGGCACTGTTGCAGGACAAGTAGGTGACGTGAAAGATACCGATTGGCACACCGTGACATTTGAAGCGACAGTAGGAAAAGGTCAGGCAGGCAAGGATATTAAAAATACTGCCAATGTAAAAGGGGAGAACACACCACCAGGCAATCCAACAACAGATATAGAAATCTATCCTCGAGATCCAAAGCTTGAATCAGAAAAATCGGCGGTCTTGCAGAAAAAAGCAGAGGGCAACACAGATGAGAAGCATCCAGAAGTAGGCGACACATTGCTTTATACCATCCAAGCCCGTAATGCTGTTGAAGATAGCTTCATTGAAGATCTTGTCATTTCTGATAAATTACCTCAAGGGTTATCATATGTACCAAATTCACTTCAGGTAGATGGAAACCCAGTCACGGATACAAAAGATGATGACAACGGAGATATAACAGACGGAACAGTTACTGGAACGTTCGGTGAAGTGAAAGATGCGAAGTGGCATACAGTGACGTTCGAAGTGACGGTTAACAAAGGTCAGGCAGGCAAAGACATTCAAAATACAGCGAGTGTCACAAGCGGTAACACACCACCAGAGACACCGACAACAAAAACAGAAATCTATCCTCGTGACCCGAAGCTAACATCAGAAAAATCAGCTGTCTTACAGAAAAAAGCAGATGGTAACACAGATGAGAAGCATCCAGAGGTTGGTGACACTCTTCTTTATACAATTAAAACAAAGAATACGAAAGAAGACAGTCTCGTTGAAAACTTAGTGATCTCAGATGAACTGCCGGAAGGCTTGGCATATGTACCGAATTCACTACAGGTGGATGGAGATACAGTCACAGACGCAAAGGATGACGATAACGGAGACTTTACAAACGGAGCCATTTCAGGACAATTTGGCGACATTAAGGATACAGATTGGCATACGGTGACGTTTGAAGTGACGGTTGAAAAAGGACAATCAGGCAAAGACATTCAAAATACAGCGAGTGTCACAGGGGGCAACACACCACCAGAGAAACCGACAACAAAAACAGAAATCTATCCGCGAGATCCAAAGCTTGAATCAGAAAAATCAGCGGTCTTGCAGAAAAAAGCAGAAGGTAACAAAGATGAGAAACATCCAGAAGTAGGCGATACCCTTCTTTATACGATTAAAACAAAGAATACGATAGAAGACAGTTTGATTAAAGATTTAGTCATTTCAGATCAATTACCAAAAGGACTGAAGTATGTCACTGGATCCCTGCAAGTTGATGGAGAATCCGTCACGGACGTAAAAGACGATGATAGCGGAGACTACACAGATGGAAAGGTTACAGGATCTTTTGGTGATGTGAAGGATACGGACTGGCACAACGTGACGTTTGAAGTAACAGTTGAAAAGGGACAGGCTGGTCAAGACATTCAAAACACAGCTAGCGTCACAGGCGAAAACACACCGCCAGAAGAGCCATCAACAGAAACAAAAATTTACCCTCGTGACCCAAAACTAACATCAGAAAAATCAGCGGGCATTCAGAAAAAGGCAGAGGGCAACACAGATAAAAAGACACCACAGGTAGGCGATACCCTTCTTTATACGATCAAAACAAAGAATCTTGAAGAAGACAGCATCGTCAACAATCTCGTGATTTCCGATGAATTGCCAGAAGGTCTTCAATATGTCGAAGGTTCACTAAAAGTAGATGGACAAGCCGCAACAGATGCAAAAGATGACGATAACGGAGACTATACAAAAGGCACAGTAACCGGTCAATTTGGCGATATCAAAGATACGGACTGGCATACAGTGACCTTTGAAGCGAAAGTCGCAAAAGGCCAATCAGGTAAAAGCATTCAAAACACAGCAAAAGTAACAGGCGAAAACACGCCGCCAGAAGAGCCATCAACCGAAACAAAAATTGATCCAAGAGATCCAAAGCTTGAATCAGAAAAAACATCTGAAATCTCTCAAAAAGCAAAAGGCAATACAGATGAAAAACAAGTACAGGCAGGCGACACGCTCCTTTACACTATCAAAACAAAAAATAGTGTAGAAGACAGTGTCATCAAAGATCTAGTCATTGCAGATAAACTACCAGAAGGTCTTCAATATGTCGAAGGTTCACTAAAAGTGGATGGACAAGCCGCGACAGATGCAAAAGATGACGATAACGGAGACTACACAAAAGGCACAGTAACCGGTCAATTTGGCGATATCAAAGATACGGACTGGCATACAGTCACATTTGAGGCGAAAGTCGCAAAAGGCCAATCAGGTAAAAGCATTCAAAACACAGCGAAAGTAACAGGTGAAAACACGCCGCCAGAAGAGCCATCAACAGAAACAAAAATTGATCCAAGAGATCCAAAGCTTGAATCAGAAAAAACATCTGAGATCTCTCAAAAAGCAAAAGGCAATACAGATGAAAAACAAGTACAGGCAGGCGACACGCTTCTTTACACCATCAAAACAAAAAATAGTGTAGAAGACAGTGTCATCAAAGATCTAGTCATCGCAGATAAACTACCAGAAGGTCTTCAATATGTCGAAGGTTCACTAAAAGTGGATGGACAAGCCGCGACAGATGCAAAAGATGACGACAATGGAAATTACACAAAAGGCACAGTAACTGGTCAATTTGGCGATATCAAAGATACAGATTGGCATACAGTCACATTTAAGGCGAAGGTTGCCAAAGGATCTGAAGGGAAAACCATTCAAAATATCGCAGTCGTAAGTGGTGAGAATGTAGACGATCCAGACAACCCTGAAAACTCAACAACTGTAGAACCACCGCATAAGCCAGAGGTGCCAGCAAATCCAGATACGCCTTCTAGTTCAGAAACGGAGACACCTGGTCATCATCTTCCGAATACTGCAACTGCGATGTACAACCTTTTACTAGCAGGTTTTGCACTCGTATTAATAGGTGCAGCTCTTATCGTCTGGAACAGAAGAAAAAGAAACGGATAACCGGTCATGTTTCAAAAATTCATCTCAGCGATATTAATCATAGCAGGGCTGTGTCTTGCGATTGTAGGATATTTGAATATCGTTGATGGACAAAAAGAAGTAGATCATTCATTTCAGTCTGCACAAGCAGCCATTCAGCAAAAGGGGAAAACAGATTCCCCTTTTGCGCCGCAGACTGGTGAAGCGATTGGGCTTTTGCACATCCCAAAGCTAAAAGCTGAGTTACCGATTGTAGAAGGAACAGATGCAGATGATTTAGCAAAAGGCGTTGGTCACTTTCACGAGAGTTATTTTCCAAACGAGCACGGACAAATCGTTCTATCAGGGCACCGTGATACGGTGTTTAGACGAACAGGAGAACTTGTGAAGGGAGATCAACTGATTATTGAGCTTTCATATGGACGTTTTGTCTATGAAATCGAGAAAACAAAGATAGTGAAGAAAGATGATCAAACAATTATTACGTTACAACAGGAAAAGGAAGAACTTATCCTCACCACATGTTACCCTTTTTCCTATATTGGTCCTGCACCAAACAGATATATCATATATGGGAAGCGTATTTAGTCACTGGAACAGCCTGCAGATTAACCGATTTGATCGCTTAATCCCTTCATATAGAGGGAATTGTCTATATCATATCTAGTGATGCAGGAGGGGGCAATTTGTTAAATAACGATTATGTTAAATATATAGATAAATTTGGGAGAATTGTTCTTCCGACAGAGATGAGAAAACGGTTGAACATTCATTCGCAAGATTTTATGGAGATTTACAGAGAAGAAGATCAAATTGTGATGAAACCGTATTGGCAGGACAAACCTTGTATCGTAACAGGGCAAGTGACGTGTTCCAATAAGGTGCTATCTGGTGGTGTGGTCATCAGTCCAGAGGGAGCAAGGCTGCTCCTGCAAGATTTACTGGCGCTTCGCCTGCAAAAAGAGATATAAAAAAAGGCTGTCCTCACCACGTGAGAACAGCCTTTTTTCATCATACTGGATTCAAAATCCGGTTTAAGAATTGTTTTGTTCGTTCTTCCTTTGGTCGTTTGAAGATTTCTTCCGGAGGACCTTGTTCGACAATGACGCCGCCATCAATAAAAATCACTTCGTCTGCTACTTCTTGGGCAAACTTGATTTCATGTGTGACAACCGCCATGGTCCAGCCTTCCTTCGCTAGATCCTTCATGACCTTTAAAACTTCCCCGACAAGCTCAGGGTCAAGCGCAGAGGTTGGTTCATCAAAAAGCATAAGCTCTGGCTGAATGGCAAGTGCACGGGCAATCCCGACACGCTGCTTTTGACCGCCTGAGAGCTGAAATGGATACAGGTCTTTTTTATCCTCAAGACCGACCTTTTGCAAGAGCTGAATGGCTTCTTTTCGAACCATTTCCTTTGGACGGCGCTGCACCTGGACAGGACCTTCCATGACATTTTCAAGCACTGTACGGTGAGGAAACAGGTGATAATCCTGAAATACCATTCCTGATTTACGGCGTAGCTTTAGCAGATCAGCTGATTTATTTTTTTTCGAAAAATCAATCGAGAAATCATCGAAGGTAAAGGAGCCGCCATTTGGTATTTCAAGTGCATTTAAACAGCGAAGCATCGTTGTTTTCCCAGATCCAGATGGACCAAGAATGGCCACAACCTGCCCTTTGTTGATCGAAAAATCAATCGACTTTAAAATCTCATTTTCACCAAAGGATTTCTTGAGACCTTTGACTGTTAGCATGTCGTTCCCTCCTTACCTTGCGACATATCGATCAAGTCGTTTTTCAATTTGATGCTGAACGAGCGATAGAATGAAGCAGAATACCCAATAGATGAGGGCTGCTTCCATATAAATAAACAAGATCTGATCCAAGTTCGCCGCAGCAATTTCCTGTGATTTACGGAACATCTCTGCCACGAGAATCTGGGAGGCAAGGGATGTATCCTTCACCAAGCTAATGAATGAATTAGACAGCGGTGGAATCGATACACGCACAGCCTGCGGTAAAATCACGCGGACGAGCGTTTTGCGATGTGTCATCCCAATGGAATAACCTGCTTCCCATTGTCCTTTTGGAACAGACAGGACGGATGCACGGATAATTTCCGACGCATACGCACCTACGTTTAAAGAAAAAGCAATAATGGCACTTGGATATGGATCCAGTGTGATATTAAATGTCGGAAAGAAATAGAAAATAATAAACAATTGCACAAAAAGCGGCGTTCCGCGAACGGCCGACACATAGATGGAGAAAATCCATCTGAGGGCTTTAATTTTAGACATTCTCGAAAGAGCTGTCACAAGCGCGATAAAAATACCAATAATAAAGGCAATGATGGCGAGGGGAATTGTATAATAAATCCCCTGCATCACCATTGGCCAAAAAGATTGCTGAAGAAGATCCCAAGGAATGACGACTCCTAGGATGTTATTTTGTAACATCTTCACCAAACCATTTCTTAGAAATCTTAGCGAGTGTACCGTCTTTTTTCATTTCTTTTAATGCGCCATTCACTTTGTCAACGACTTCGCCGCTGCCTTTTCTGAATGCGAAATAAGTTTCTTGAGGATCTCCTGTTTCAAATGCAACTTTTAGGTTTTTGTTACCGCTTGTTTTCAAGTAATTCAATACAGCCAATTTGTCATTGAACGTCAGATCAGCACGTCCTTGCTGAATCAATTGAATGGATTGCGCAAGACCTTCAACGCCTTCGATCTTAGCACCAGCATCTGTTGCTAGTTTGTTGTAGTTACTTGTTAACGATTGTGCTGCTTTTTTGCCTTTAACATCAGATAGTTTCTTGATGTCGTTATTATCTGATTTTGTCACAACAATAGCTTGAGATGTCGTGTATTTATCAGAGAAATCGTATTGATTTTCACGGCCAGTTTTCCCAACTTGGTTCGCTACCACGTCAAAACGTTTTGCATTCAGTCCAGCAAACATACTGTCCCATTGTGTTTCTTTGAATTCAGGTTTTAAGTCAAGGCGTTTTGCTACTTCAGTGATGACTTCTACATCGTAGCCAGTTAATTTATCTGTCTTTTTGTCATGGAAAGTGAAAGGAGCATAAGTACCCTCAGTTCCGATGGTTAATACACCTTTATCCTGAATGGATTTCCAAAGGTCTCCTGATTCCTTAGACCCAGATTGTTTATTCGCGTTGTCGCTTGCACCAGATCCACATGCCGTGATCAATGCAACACAAGCGCCTAAAATAATGGCAAAGAACATTTTTTTCATTTTATTCCCCACTTTTCTTGTTGGTATTTACAACATATGATCTTACAGAGAAGCAACCTAAAAGTAAAGCATTTGAAACTAGCTTGAGCGAATCTCACCAACTTTATGCCCGCAACCCATTTCTTTCAAACCTAAAAAGCCATTCAGTTTATTTGTGCGAACATTACTAAAATAAAGACTTTGAGACAGTGACCATAGAAGGAAGCATATTTATTATAAAAGATGTATAATTAATAGGTTGTTTTGAAAATGGAATGAATCACATGGAGACATGTTTTGATAACAGAGCATCTTAGAAGAAGGAGGGCATCATTGTGGATGTTGGACAAAATCAGCCTGAACAATTGAAAAGGGCGATGACTTCCCGCCATTTATTTATGATTTCACTTGGCGGTGTCATTGGGACAGGCTTTTTCTTAGGAACGGGCTATACGATTGGACAAGCAGGGCCAGTCGGAGCTGTTCTTTCATATATTGTGGGCGGATTGATCATGTATTTAACCATGCTGTGTCTTGGGGAGCTGTCGGTTGCACTTCCTGTGTCGGGGTCGTTTCATACGTATGCGACGAAATTTGTCAGCCCGGCAGCGGGTTTTGCTGTCGGCTGGATTTATTGGCTCGGCTGGGCGGCAACGGTCGCCCTTGAGTTCTTATCAGCAGGACAGCTGATGAGGCGCTGGCTGCCGCAAGTAGATGTGTGGATTTGGTGTCTCATATTCGGACTCTGTCTTTTCTTATTAAATGCCCGGTCAGCAAAAGCGTTCGGGGAGTCGGAATTTTTCTTTTCTACCATTAAAATTATTGCAATTTTACTCTTTATTGGCGTAGGCGGAGCGGCGATGTTTGGGTTTATTGATACAACGAGCGGTGAACCCGCCCCTTACTTCAGCCATTTTGTGAATGATGGGCTGTTTCCAAATGGCCTGCTTGCCGTTGTGGTCACGATGATTACGGTGAATTTTTCGTTTCAGGGAACAGAGCTGATCGGTATTGCGGCAGGAGAAAGTGAAAACCCCGAGAAAACCGTTCCTCGTTCGATTCATCAAACCGTATGGCGTACACTTGTCTTTTTCGTCTTATCTATTTTCGTCTTAGCCGGTATGGTGCCTTGGAAGGAAGCCAGTGTGCTGCAAAGTCCATTTGTTACTGTGTTTGAGAGAACGGGCATTCCTTTTGCGGCAGACATCATGAACTTTGTCATTATTATTGCTTTATTATCTGTTGCGAACTCTGGCTTGTATGCATCGACGAGAATGCTGTATTCCTTATCGAAGGAAGGAATGGCAGGAAAAGCATTTAGACGCGTCAATCAGCGCGGCATACCGATGAATGCCTTACTGCTCACGTTCCTGTTTACAGGGATTTCGCTGTTATCCGGTTTTTTTGCAGAGAAAACGGTATTTGCCTGGATCGTGTCCATTGCCGGAATGAGTGCCCAGACAGGCTGGATCACGATTACACTATCACAGCTTCTTTTCCGTAGAAAATATTTGAAAGCAGGCGGAAAGCTGGAAAACTTAAAATTTAAAACGCCTCTTTATCCGGTGCTGCCAATCATTGCGATCACACTGAATACCATCGTGTTGGTCAGCCTTGCCTTTGATCAAGAGCAGCGCATCGGGCTATATGTCGGCGTACCGCTCATGATCATTGGATATTTTGTCTATCATCGCTATGTGAAAAAGCATCAGGCACAAAGTGAGCCACTGAAGCTGCAAATCCATGGAGATGACGAGATCCGGTTTTAAAATCAAAAAACACTAAATTTAAGATATTTAAAAACACCTCTGATATCAATCTGAAGGTGTTTTTTTTTGAAGTGATTCTGGAACTTCTCATATCAATAGAAGTACTATTTAACTGAGCTGTAGTTCTCAACTAACAACAAAAGTTAGTTCATATCCTGCTGTTTAAAATCTTGTTGTTCAAAATTTTGGAGCTTATTCTGATATCCTACGTTATTATTACCCCAAAGCTTCTCGTAATCCCATCCTGTTAGCGCTTTCAAAACACTTCTTGTTTCATCATCAGCCTGTTCCATTGAACCATTATTCTTTAACCTATTAATTTCATTAATCATAATGGAATGAGTTTTCTTAGATAATTTAAATTTAAATGAAATAACTAAACTAATCCCGACTAGCCCTACAGTTCCGAAAAACAGAATACCTACAATCCCATTTATTGCTGTCGTAGACTGTGTCGTCGCACTTGCAACGAATCCACTTTCCTGTAAAATAACTCCCACCAAGAATGTGGCTAAAGCTGTAGTACTCTTGCGTGTAAACGTCATAATACCTGCAAATATTCCTTCTCTTCTTTTACGAGTGACCATTTCATCTACATCAGGAATGAAAGTGTAAATATTCCATGGTATATAATATAACCCACTCTTTCCGATGCCTAAGATAAAAGAGAAAGCATACAGCGCTATAATCATATAAGTTGGTTGTGTGAAGTATAAAAATATATAACCGCTGATACATGTAATAATAGCAATATAAGATATTTTCAAAGATGGCGCAGGACCTATTTTAATCACGAGCCAACCAAACAATATGGTACATACCATTTGAAGTAATGAACCAATAGATAATAAATCGGCTGCGAGCACTGCATCTTTATTTAAAGAAAACACAACAAAGTAGACAAAGACAGCGTTTAAAATATCCATGGCAGTAAACGAACAAATATACATCGTGAGGTGCTGGCGGAAACTTCTAATTCTAAAAGTAGATGTTAAGTCAATGATGACTTTTTTTATGGATTCTATAGCAGGTACTTTTTCTACACCATCAGGTTCTATCATGTCTTCTTCTATTTTACGTTCCCATGTTGTTCTATGTGTAATTAATAATGCAGCCATAAAAATAAAGGTGAAGATAATTCCATTGTAAAGAAAAACTTGAGGTGAATCTTTTCCGAATATTTCGAATAATCTGCCTGGAATAAAGGTAGCTAAAAATGTTCCTAGTCCTGAGTAGATTAATCTTATTGTTGAGAGCTTGGTCCGTGCATTAAAATCATTCGTCATTTCAGCTCCAAGTGTTTCAAATGGAATTAATACCATTGCTGCAAGGAATTCTAACAAAATATAAACCGTTAAATAGTACCAGTAATTCATATCAGAAATCCAAAGAAGAGAATAAATAACCATCAAAGGGCTTCCAATTAGTAAAAAGAACCTGCGTCGTCCAAATTTTTTCCCAAGTTTTGTACGACCAAAATTGTCAGTGATATGGCCCATAATTGGGCTTGCTATCGCATCAATAATACGAGCAATTGCAATAATAGATCCTGCTTCAACAGGGGTAAGACCACAGTATGTAATAAAAAAATATAACATCCATGCGCCTATGATAGCGAATGCTCCCCCTCCAAATAAATCCATTGTTCCATAACCAATATAATTTTTGAGTGTTAGTTTCCTGTTCTCAGTCTGCATTCTTATTTCTCCTTTCCAAGCCTACTTATAAATTTAAAAAAACATATAAAATAAAGATGTATGACAAGGAAAAAAATAAAAATATTAAACACCTGAATACGCCATAAAACCTCCATCAACAGGAATGGTCACGCCGGTAACAAATGCTGACATATGATCATCAACAAGCCATAATAGGGTACCAAGAAGATCTTCTGGCGTACCAAACCTTCTCATTGGTGTGTTCGAAATAATCTTATGAGACCTCTCTGTATAATCTCCTTCTTCAGTTAGGAGAAGGTTTTTATTTTGTGAGGTTAAAAAGAAGCCCGGTGCTATGGCATTTACTCTAATTCCTGCCTCGGCCATATGAACAGCTAACCATTTGGTGAAATTTTCAATTGCTGCTTTTGCCGCGCTATAAGCAGGCACTTTGGTCATTGGAGAAGGGGCACTCATAGATGACATGTTGATGACAACTGCTCCCTTTCGATGAACCATATTTTTAGTGAAAATTTGTGTAGGAATAAAAGTCCCCATAAAATTTAAATCAAATACATTTTGTACACTATCTGTACTTAAATGAAAAAAAGTATTTACCTTAGGATTAGTAAGGTCTTCTGTTTGAAATATTTCATTGGTTGTATTTGCACTGGAGTGGTTACCACCAGCTCCATTTATCAATATTGTACAATTGCCTAATTCCTCTGTTACAATTTTCTCGGCTTGTTCAACACTCTCTTTATTCAGAACATCACATTTAATCGCAATCGCTTTCCCGCCCATAAGGTTAATTTCTTCGGCTACCTTTTCACCTTTTTCGACTGTTCTATTTAAAATGGCCACAGACACGCCATGTCTAGCAAGTTCCTTTGCCATGGCGCTGCAAAGTACTCCACTTCCTCCTGTTATGACAGCTACTTTACCAGCTAAATTTTTATTTTCTTGTATGTTTACCATGTAGCTTCCTCCTTTGCTTCTTTTCATACAGAATGTTTATTTTGTAAAGCATCCCAAGCTCCCCACAAATACATAATTCCAAGTGCTCTATCATAAAGACCATATCCAGGCCTGCATTGTTCATCCCATATGTGTCTTCCATGATCGGGTCTACAATAACCTTTGAATCCGCTTTCGTAATAAGCGTGTATAATAGCTGAAACATCTACTGATCCATCTTTTGATCGATGCGATGTTTCAACAAAGTCCCCGTTATCATATACACGTACATTTCTTATATGAGTAAATGGGATTCTATCAATAAATTCGTGAATCATAGAAACTAAATCATTTTCTAAGTTTGCTCCTAAAGATCCTGTACAGAGCGTTATACAATGATGTGGGCTATTATTTAGTTGTAAAATTTTTCTGATGTTTTTTTGGTTAGTTACTATTCGCGGTAGACCAAAGACAGGCCAAGGTGGATCGTCAGGATGAATAGCCATTTTAATATCATGAAGTTCTGCAATTGGAATAACCTGATCTAAAAAATATTTCAAGTTGTCCCATAAATCATCGTCTGTTACATTTCTGTAGGCTTCAAAAAGGTGGTGGAGGTGATTTAACCGCTCTGGTTCCCAACCTGGCATGGTTAAACTGGAGTTCTCACTAATTTTATTTACTAAGTCTTTCGGATCAATATCTTTAATTCGACTATGTTCATAAAATAGAGCTGTAGAGCCATCAGGAAGTGTTTTATTTAAGTCTGTACGGATCCAATCAAATACAGGCATAAAGTTATAACATATGACTTTAACACCGACCTTTGCTAGCTTCTGAATTGTTTTCTTATAATTTTCTATGTATCGATCTCTAGTTGGAAGTCCGAGCTTAATGTCTTCATGAACATTCACGCTTTCAACCACTTCAATATGAAGGTTATGTTTATCAGCTAATTTTTTCATTTCTACAATTCTTTCTATTGGCCACTCTTCTCCTGCGGGCACATCATGCAGTGCCCAAACAATTCCTTCCACTCCTGGAATCTGCTTTATTTGTTCCAGTGTGATTGTGTCGTTTCCTTCTCCAAACCATCTAAATGTCATCCTCATCTACCATCACCCCTAAAAATATAAGTAACAACCTATTTTTATTTAAAATAATTTGGATATTCTTTCTTCAATAATTCTTTATCAACAAGTGCAATTTTCAAATGCTCTTCCATGATTGTTTCAGCTTTATCAGCATCTTGATCTTGTATTGCTTTGAAGATATTTACATGTTGAGAAAGAATATTATCCCAATTATAATCTGTTACTAGCCTTAACATGCGACTCCTATTAAAGTGTACATTCATCTGTTGAATAACTAACCATGTTTTTTCTTTTTTACACCGTTTGAAAATAGTTCTATGAAACTCCTCATCTAATTCAAACATTTTTTTATAATCTTTTTTCTTAACGCAAATTTTTTGCATACTTAAATTCATATCTAAATCATTAATCAACTCTTCAGAAGGTTCCTGACAGGCTAGTCTAATCACTGCCTTCTCGAGATGTTCTCGCATAAACCGTGCTTCCTCCACAAGGTTCAAATCAATTAAAGAAACAAAAGTACCTCGTTGAGGATAGATACTTAATAATCCTTCTTGAGATAATTTTAAAAAGCTTTCTCTTACAGGAGTTCGACTAACATTAAATTGAATGGATATTTCTTTTTCAGAAATATTTGTCCCAGGTGGAAGCTTCAGGCTTAATATTTGATCTTTTAGCATATTGTAAACTTGTTCCCTCGTAGAGAGGTTTTGGTTTTTAAAATCGATATTCATTATTCTAATCTCCTTTCTCTAACATACTACCATACAAGTGCATTAGAATGGTAGACACTAATTTAATTTTTCTGAATATTACCCTGTGAGCATTTATATAACTCTTGATGATTCTAAACCATGATCAATCATAAAAGTGAGGGATATTAAAAAGAAAATTCAAAAAACTATACAAAATTCAAAAAGATTGAGTTATAATGTTTTTGAGCTACCATACTAGTATAACTAGAATATTAATAGAACGAACGGTACTCTGATCTATCAGTTAGGTGAATCATTCAGTTTTTTGAAAGCGCTATCTCATTATTAGAAGTGAAAATTTATCTTCTTGCAGAAGGGAAAGATTGATATGACCAACATCGCAATTATAGGAACTGGATCTATTGCAACTGCCCATATCGAGGCTTATCTTGCAATGCCTGAAATCAGTAAGATTGTAGCTTTAGCTGATATTTATCCTGAAAAAGCAATGTCTGCAGCAACAAAATATAACCTAGAAGCACGAGTTGTCGCTAACTACCAAGAGTTATTGAATGATCCTACGATTGATGCCGTTTCCATTTGTACACCTCCTTATATGCACGCAACCATTGCCATCGATTTTCTTAAAGCAGGCAAACATGTCTTAGTAGAAAAACCTATGGCTTCTTCTCTAAAAGAATGTGACGAAATGATAAAAGCATCTATTGAAAGCCAAAAGCTTTTATCCGTTGTTGCTCAAAACAGGTTTATGACGCCCATTATGAGATTAAAACATGTCCTTGATCAAAACCTCATTGGAAAAATCGCTCATACTCAAGTTGATTCTTTTTGGTGGCGTGGTCATAGTTACTATGATTTATGGTGGCGCGGTACATGGGAAAAAGAAGGTGGAGGTTGTACACTTAATCATGCTGTCCATCATATTGATATGTTGCAATGGATGTTAGGATTGCCGACTGACATTTTTGCAGCAACTAGTAATACCTTGCATGATAATGCAGAGGTTGAAGACCTTTCGATTGCTGTACTTCGCTATGGAAATGGCAGCTTAGCACAAGTAACCAGTTCTGTTGTTCATCATGGAGAAGAACAACAATTGATTTTTCAAGGTGAAAAAGCTAGAGTATCTGTCCCATGGAAAGTAAATGCTCAAATAGCTAAAGAAAATGGGTTTCCTCAAGAGAAAAATGATGAGGATTTAGAAAATCGTATTCAGGAAGCTTTTAATCAATATCCGGAATTGCTATTTGAAGGGCATAAAGGACAAATAAATAATTTTTTAATGGCCATCAAGGGTAACCAGAAGCTTTTAATTGATGGAACAGAAGGAAGAAATACACTAGAACTTATTACAGCCATCTATAAATCTGCAAACCAAGGTGTTCATGTGAAGCTTCCTCTTTCAGCAGACGATCCTTTTTATACACGTGAAGGAATGCTTGCGAACGTTAAGCATTTTTATGAAAAACAAAGCAGTGTAGAAAATTTTTCAGACGATACGATAACCGTTGGAGGAAATTACGAGAAACTATGAGTCTAACGTTATAAATTATTAAAAATAAACTGGAAGCTAGCTAGAGGAGGAACAAATCATGCAGAAAAGTGATGGAATGAATTATGCTCCTAAGGGAAAAAGTGCCCCTGTTGTTACAGAAGGACAATTCGTAATAGCAGCTATAGGTCTTGATCATGGACACATCTATGCAATGTGCAATGGATTAACTGAGGCTGGGGCTACATTAAAATGGGTGTATGATCATGATCAGAAAAAAGTACAAGAATTTTGTAAAGCATATCCGGAGGTACAGGCAGCCAAAAGTGAGAAAGAAGTTCTCGAAGATCCTGATGTAAGGCTCGTGGCAGGCGCAGCCATTACATCTAAACGCTGTGATTTAGGGCTGCGTGTTTTAGATCATGGTAAGCATTACTTTACGGATAAATCACCTTTTACAACGTTAGAACAATTGGAGCTTGCTCGTAAAAAAACAGCTGAAACGGGGCTTAAATGGGCTGTTTATTATAGTGAACGTTTGCACGTGGAGAGTGCCGTATTTGCTGGTCAATTGATTGAACAAGGAGCCATTGGAAAAGTGGTACAAGTTCTTGGGACTGGCCCACATCGTAGTAATGTAGAAAGCAGACCAAGCTGGTTTTTTGAAAAGGAGTATTATGGAGGTATTCTATGTGATATTGGTAGTCACCAAATTGAACAATTCCTTTACTATTCTGGCGCAAAAGATGCAAAAGTTGTACATAGTAAAGTGGGCAATTACAAACATCACCAATATCCAGAATTGGAAGACTTCGGCGATGCTACTTTAATTGCGGATAATGGGGCTACAAACTATTTTAGAGTAGACTGGCTGACTCCTGATGGCCTTAGCACTTGGGGGGATGGGCGTACATTCATTCTTGGAACAGATGGGTATATTGAAATTCGCAAATACGTAGACATAGCAAGGGATAAAACAGGAGACCATTTATACTTAGTAAATCAACAGACAGAGCAACATTTTTCTTTAAATGGAGAAGTAGGATTCCCTTACTTTGGTGAACTTATTTTAGATTGTTTAAACGATACTGAAAATGCTATGACTCAAGAACATACTTTTAAAGCCGCAGAACTATGCTTAATTGCACAACGAGACGCAATCTATGTAAATACGGAGTTTGAATTAAGTAAGATCTAAAAAAGTGAGGTGTTATTTTTGTTAATAACACCTTATTTCATTTAATTGAGATTTTCTAAACATAAGTATAGAGGTGACTATATTGTCTACATTCCTAAGCGAAGATATGATGCTTAATCACGAAAGTTCAAGAGTTCTTTATCATGATTACGCGAAAAATATGCCAATCTATGATTTTCATACGCATTTAATGGCTGATGATATTGCTGCTAACAAAAAATATGAAAATATGACTGATATTTGGCTTAATGGAGACCACTATAAATGGAGGGCTATGCGGTGGTTTGGCGTAGAAGAAAGATTGATCACGGGGAATGCAAGTGACAAGGAAAAATTTTTAGCTTGGGCCCAAACGGTTCCATATACAATAGGAAATCCTCTTTATCATTGGTCACATTTAGAATTAAGTCGTTATTTCAATGTAAATGAGTTGTTCTCAGAAAAAAATGCACATAAAGTTTGGGATATCTGTAATGAGAGATTAAATGAAAGGAACATGTCCACAAATGGAATTTTAGAAAAATTTAATGTAAAAGTTGTATGTACGACTGATGATCCAATCGATACTTTAGAAATTCATCAAATCATACGTAAAGATGTAGGAATTACTACTAGGGTCCTACCTACATTTAGACCGGATCAAGCTTTAAATATTGAACAATCAAATTTTGTGAATTATATAGAAAAATTAGGTGAGTCAATCAACGGCGTTGTTTTAACATATGAAAACTTTATCGCTTCATTACATTCACGAATTGATTATTTTCACGCGAATGGATGCAGAATGTCTGATCATGGTTTTGAAATATTTCCATTTTCACCAGCTACTGAACAAGAAGTATCTTCTATCTTTGTACGTGCGTTGCAAGGAAAAACACTATCCCAAGAGGATATCAATAAATTTAAAACAAACACTCTTCTTCACCTGAGTAAAAAATATCATTCTCTTCATTGGACCATGCAATTACACATAGGTGCTTTAAGGAATAATAACACACGAATGTTCAAGTTAACGGGAAAAGATAGTGGGTACGACTCTATGTCTGACTTCCACCTAGCAAGACATTTAAATGGTTTTTTGAATGCCTTAGACAAAGATAACCTTTTACCTAAAACCATTATCTATAATTTAAATCCCGTTCATAATGCGATTGTGGCCTCTACTATAGGGAATTTTCAATCTTCTGATGCCAGAGCAAAAATTCAATTTGGATCCGGGTGGTGGTTTAATGATCAAAAAGACGGCATGCTAGATCAAATGAAAACATTATCTAATATAGGTTTGCTTAGCACTTTCGTAGGTATGCTTACAGACTCAAGAAGCTTTTTATCGTTCCCTCGTCATGAATATTTCAGAAGAATTTTATGTAATTTATTTGGGACTTGGATAGAAAATGGGGAGCTTCCAAGGGATTACGAATTTATTGGGAAAATAGTCAAAGATATTTGTTATCACAATGCCGTGAATTATTTTAACATCGAAATAAATGAGACAGTACAAATGAAAACGAATGAATCATGCAGGAAGATATAAAATTTCTATATGAAGACTGATCATCAATAAAGTAAAAAACTGGACATGATGTACTCATGTCCAGTTTTTTATTAATGAACGCCTTTCATCGCTTTCTTAATCACTGGTGTCAGTAATAGCATTACAACGCATAAAACGATGGCCAGCAATCCGATGATACCGAAATAGACGGTTTCTGGCACTTTATCAAACAGTTTGACTACTTGCGCATTGATCGCCTGTGCCATCGCATTTGAAAGGAACCAAAGGCTCATCGTTTGCGCTGAGAAGGCAGCAGGTGCCAGCTTTGTTGTCGCTGACAGTCCAACTGGTGATAAGCAGAGCTCTCCGATCACAACGAGGAAGAAGCTCAGAACGAGCCATAATGGGCTCACAAGTGTGTTCGGACCAGACATGTATGCAGGAATGATCATGATGATGAAGGATAACCCTGCAAACAGAAGGCCGAGTGAGAATTTAATCGGGGTAGACGGCTGTTTCTTTCCAAGTCTGACCCATAACCAAGCAAACACTGGAGACAGCAGCACAATAAAGATTGGGTTCAATGATTGGAACCATGAAGACGCTAGTGTCATCCCAAGGAAATTCAAGTTTGTTCGTTGATCTGCATATGTCGCTAAAATGTTTGAGCCTTGTTCTTGAATCGCCCAGAACATCACGGCAGCAAGGAACAATGGAATATAAGCGAGAACCCTGGATTGCTCCACTGCACTCGTCTTTTTACTGAAATACATGACAATGAAATAAACAATCGGAATGAGTACACCAAGGGCACTGACAAACCAAGTGAATAGATTAATTGTGAGCGCGCCTGTTTGAATGCCAATGACAGCAAAAACTGCGAGCAAAATCACAACCAATGATCCGTAAATTTTGAAGTTCTTACGCTCGGCAGCTGATAATGGATTTGTCACATAAGTGCCGGCAAGACCAAGGTTCGGTTTTTTTGTGACCACAAATGTAATGAGTCCAACAAGCATCCCGACGGCAGCGAGTGAGAACCCGAGGTGGAAATTCACTTTTTGACCGAGTGTTCCGACAATTAATGGGGAGATAAAGCCACCCATGTTGATCCCCATGTAGAAAATACTAAATCCAGAGTCCCTGCGCGGGTCTGTTTTTGTATACAGGTCGCCAACAATGTTTGAAACGTTTGGCTTAAGAAGACCTGTCCCAATAATAATCAGTCCCATACTAATAAAGAGCGCTGTTGCTCCGCTTGGCAAAGCCAAAATCACGTGGCCAAGCATAATGAAAACTCCGCCATAAAACACCGTACTGGACGAACCAAATACCCGGTCGGCGAGCCATCCGCCAATAACTCCTGACATATAGACAAGCGCACCGTAGACCGACATGATCGAATTGGCTGTTGTCTGGTCAAAGCCTAGACCGCCTTTTGTCACCTCTGTGTACATATAATAAATAAGCAGTGCACGCATGCCATAATAGGAGAAACGCTCCCAAAATTCAGTGAAAAACAGTGTGTAAAGTCCTTTAGGATGTCCAAAAAACCCTTTTTGAGGAACACTTTTAACAATTTTATCGTGGTCGATTGTAGACATGGCATAGATCCTTTCTTAAAAAAAGAGATATGAGAAAAATGATATTCTTGTATAGTTCTTGTGTCAATATAAAACTATTCTAAAACAGGAAAATGTTAGTTCAATAGGCTTAAAGACTCAAAAAATTGAAAAATTCATTGAAGTAAAAATTATCGGAAAGTTATTCCGGAAGAATTTATTTAAAATTTGAAGCAATGTACAAGCAAACCTTTACCACATGCATAGGATGACGAGAGAACATGTGTGAAAAGGAGTGATTTAGGTTGGGGGAATTGAATGAAGCTGATCTAAAAAAACCTGTTGTCAATGTACTAGATTTTGGCGTGATTGCTGACGGGAAAACGGATTGCACAGCCAAGCTCAATGAATGTTTAGAATGGACAAAAGCACAAGGGTATTCCCATGTCTGGCTGCCGAGCGGCACATATTTAATCGATGCGGTGTACAGAGGTGATTCATTTTTTCCTTTCCGAGGTGCAGGTATACGGGTGCCAAGTCATATATGCATTGAGATGGCGCCAGACGCTGTGATAAAGGTAAAACCAAATGATTCATGGGGGTATGCAGCCTTTTATATAGGAAAGGTTCAGAATGTGACCATCCGAGGCGGACGTATTGAAGGGGATCGTCATGAGCATGTATACAAGCCGGTCCCCTCTGAACGAAAAACCCATGAATGGGGCTTTGGGGTGTGCATTGAAGGTGCCTCCCATGTCGAGGTGAATCATGTCCAAATCAAAAATTGTACGGGAGACGGCATTATTGTCAGTCCCCATGGTTTATTGACAGAGGGTGAACCGTACTCGCCTGCTGCATCTATTGATATTTCCGGCTGCACCATCACAGATTCGAGGCGCAACAACATTTCGATTACAGGCTGTGATGGGGTCATTGTGGAGGACTGTCTCTTGGAAAGAGCAGGAGTAAATGGGGTCGAGCCAAGAATGGGCATTGATATTGAAGGCTATGGAGAAAATGCCGTTAATATGGAAGAACCGCTGAATATTCAGATTCGAAACAACATCGTCAGAGGAGGGGCTGCGAGCTCAATCTATAACTTTAACGGTTATGGTGTGATCATTGAAGGCAATCATACAGATAGCAGTATCTCCTATGGCTTCTCCACCGAAACGATCATTGCCAACAATATGATTCGTGCAGTGGGAGGAGGGGTTACAAAAGCAGGGATTACGAGCTTAGGCGTCTCACTTGGCCAAACCGAAAACAATGTGATTATTATTGGCAATATGATTGAGGGGTTTGAAAAAGGGATTGATGTGAGGGGAGACAGTGTTCACATTACAGGTAATAAGATTAGTCTTTTTGAAGATGCGGCTGTGTCCGTTTATATGGCGAATCGTATTCTAATAGAAGGAAACCATATTGAATCAGGAACGAATACCGGAAAAAGGAGCGCCTCCCTGCGTATCTATCAATCGGATAGTGTCGTCTTTTCAAACAATACGGTCTATTCTGTTATCGATGCGGCCGTGGTGAGAGGAACGAATATCCTCATCCAGCACAATCAATTTAAAGAATTCAGCAGAGGAATCTGGGTTCAGGAAGGGGAAGCGGGGATCAACGGCAACCACTTTATTCAAGAAGGACACCCAGAGCTAGATTCTTCCTATACGATCAGTGTCACCGAAAATGCAAAGGCTTTCATCTGGCAGAATCGCTTTAAAAACTATCAAAACTACGCTGTATACAGTAGCACGACAGGGGCATTAGAAATTAAAGACAATTCCTTTGAAGAAACATCCTTATATGTGGTGATGTATATTAAAAATGGTTCACCACAAATTGGAGATAACCGCTTCTATTTAAATCGATCGATCGGACAGCCGACAGCGATCTTTATTGACCAGGCTTCCTCAGCTCGTGTGCTGCGCAATAACATCATCAATCTATCTCCTCAAAAAGCGATTGCTGTCCGCACCGCAAATTCCACTCATTCTGTCATCGCTCACAACATGCTGGAGCGCAGTCAATTGTTGACACACACCACAGACCGGCTCATCGGAAATATTGAGATTGATACGCCATCATGAGCGTTTAAAATCCCTTATTTTGGAGGTTCAGAAGGCGGTTGACAATCCTGTAAAAAGGGCATATAGTAATAATTATTTTTCATTTTTCGCAACATTTGCCCTTTTTTTATTAATAAAACCGATTAATTCAATCAGAAAAATGTATCTTCTAAGGACTTCAGTTTGATACATGTAGGATATAGAAAGGATGAAGAACAAGTGTCACAGCCGAAAAGGAAGCTCAAGCTAGGCGTATTCATCGCAGGAACTGGACATCACGTTGCCTCTTGGAGACATCCGAATGCAGTACCAGACGCAGCCATGAACCTAGATTATTTTAAACAATTAGCGAAAAAGGCAGAGGAAGGAAAGCTGGATTTGCTCTTTTTAGCTGACAGTTTATCCATTAATCAAACCTCTCATCCGAACGTATTAACGAGATTTGAACCGCTCACGCTGCTTTCATCGATTGCTGAGTCTACTTCAACGATTGGTTTAGCAGCAACAGCTTCCACTACATACAGTGAGCCTTTCCATATTGCAAGACAGTTTGCCTCCCTTGATCATTTATCAGGCGGAAGAGCGGCATGGAATGTGGTCACATCTTCTATTGAAGAAACAGCGAAAAATTTTAGCGGAGAAGAGCATTTAGCACATCATAAACGTTATGAGCGGGCAGAAGAGTTCGTCGAAGTCGTCAAAGGTCTCTGGGATTCTTGGGAGGAAGACGCCCTAATCAGAAACAAGGAAACAGGAGAATTCTTCGAATCTAGTAAGCTTCATGAGCTCCAGCATAAAGGTGAGTTCTTCTCAGTCAGGGGGCCTCTCAACTTATCACGCACGCCGCAAGGGCAGCCTGTGATCATTCAAGCAGGATCTTCCGAAGATGGTCAAAAGCTTGCAGCAAAAACAGCAGAGCTCATTTTCACTGCACAAAACGATCTCGAAAAAGCGAAGGAATTTTATCAAAGCTTGAAGGGGAAAGTAGAGGCTGCTGGCCGTGCTAGAGAGGACGTCAGC
This sequence comes from Bacillus sp. ABR, assembly GCF_056172715.1. Classification (NCBI taxonomy): domain Bacteria; kingdom Bacillati; phylum Bacillota; class Bacilli; order Caryophanales; family Bacillaceae; genus Bacillus; species Bacillus sp. ABR. The sequence continues at coordinate 266,050 of NZ_JAOYSL010000004.1, forward strand.
ATCATGCCGGGTATCTTCCCGATCATTGCTGATACAGAGGAAGAAGCCCGAGCAAAATATGAAGAATTACAGGAGCTGATTGTTCCTGAGATTGGACTGAGCATTCTGCAAAATTACTTAGGCGGAATTGATCTGTCTCAGTATCCGTTAGACGGACCGCTTCCAGAGATTGATCCGAGCACGTCAAATGCGGTGAAAAGCCGTTTTGATCTCGTGATGAATATGGCGAGAAAGGATAACCTGACCATTCGCCAGCTCTATCAATCAGTTGCCGGCTCACGCGGTCATAATATTTTCATTGGAACGCCGGAGCAGCTGGCAGACGTGATGGAAACATGGCTGAATGAAGAAGCAGCAGACGGCTTTAATGTCATGCCGCCGCTCTTGCCAGAAGGACTGGATGTGTTTGTAGACCGCGTCGTCCCAATCCTTCAGGAACGAGGCTTATTCAAAACCGATTACACAGGACAAACCTTACGAGAAAATCTCGGACTAACAGAGCCAAAAAATCGCTACACGACATAAGGTGAGGTGACTAACGTTGGGATACACGTTTCGTCTGGCAACAGAGGCAGATATAGAGGCGCTGCTTGAACTAACAACAAGAGCCTATGAGCCAATTCGTGAGCTCGGCATTCAGTTCCAAGCAGCACATGCCGATTTCGCTCTCGTTCAGAATAATGTACAAAAGAATCTTTGCTATGTGATGGAAGAAAACGGAGAGCTTCTATCCACCTTATCACTCCGCATGCCTTGGGGAGAGCAGCCAGGACCGTTCGGCGTCCCTCACATCTGGTGGTTTGCCTCAGAACCAGCCGCCAAAAAAGGGACAGGCTCTGCCTTGCTGGAATGGGTTGAAACCGAAGTACTAAGGGATACACTAAAGGTACCGTACGTGTCACTCGGTACAGCTGATAAGCACCCGTGGCTCGTAGAAATGTATGAGCGCAAAGGCTATGTCAGAGCAGGAGAAAAGGATTTAGGCAAAGGTCATATCACGGTTTATTTTAAAAAACAATTAAGATCAGATATCACACAACCATAAGACGAAAGAAGGGTTTTCGAACATGAAAAACAAAAAGTGGCTAGTCGTTCTTTTTGCAGCAATGCTGGCAGTTTTAGCAGCTTGCGGTGGTAACAATCAAAGTGAAGGCAAAGACGAAAAAGTATTAAAAGTAGGCGCTACTGGACAAAGCTATCCATTCGCTTATAAAGACGATGGCAAGCTTGTCGGATTCGATGTTGAAGTAACAGAAGCCATTGCGAAAAAGCTTGGCTACAAACTAGACTGGCAGCTGAGCGAATTCAGCGGACTAATGGGGCAGCTGACATCTGGTAAGCTCGATACGGTGTCAAACCAAGTTGCCATTACAGACGAGCGTAAACAAACATTTAACTTTACAGATACGTACGCATACGCAGGAACACAAATCATCGTGAAAAAAGACAACAACGACATCAAAGGTCTTGATGATTTAAAAGGAAAAACAGTGGCGGCGGTTCTTGGCTCTAACCATGCTAAAAACTTAGAGAGCAAAGACCCAGATAAGAAAATCAAGATTAAAACATATGAAACGCAAGACGGCGTATTAAATGAAGTGGCAAATGGCCGCGTAGATGCTTATGTCAATGGACGCAGTGTATTACTTGCTCAAATTGAAAAAACAGGTCTGCCGCTGAAAATCGTAGGCAACCCAATTGTGTATGAAGAAGTAGGCTACCCATTTGCGAAAGATAAAAAGCATGACAAACTAAGAGAAGAATTTAACAAAGCCATCAAAGAATTAAGAGAAGACGGGACACTTAAAAAATTGTCTGAGAAATATTTCAAAGACGATGTCACAGTGCCAATTAAAAAATAACAACAGCGGCGGTGAAGAGCAGACATGAACAAAATTGATTGGCAGTATATGGTGACGGTTTTTCCGACACTGCTTCAATACTTGCCGATAACGATCTTCATGGCGATTGTCTCCATGGTATTTGCCATTATCATTGGTGTGGTATTCGCTCTTATTACGAAAAACCGGATACCTGTTTTATACCAATTTGCCAAGCTGTATATTTCTTTCTTCAGAGCGGTTCCAACCTTGGTTCAGCTCTTTCTCATTTATTTTGGTCTCCCGCAGCTATTCCCTGCGATGACCTCAATGGATGCTTTAACAGCGGTCATTATCGGATTAAGTATTAAAAACTCAGCATACTTAGCAGAAATTTTCAGAGCGGCTCTGAACTCAGTGGATGAAGGGCAGCTTGAGGCATGCTTATCTGTCGGTATGACAAGATGGCAGTCTTACGTCAGAATTATTTTCCCGCAGGCCATTAGAAATGCGATTCCAGCGACGGGGAATACCTTTATTGGTCTTTTAAAAGAAACATCTCTTGCCTTTACGATTGGTGTGGCAGAAATGTTTGCACAAGGGAAGATGATTGCATCGGCGAACTATAAATACTTTGAAACCTATTTAGCCGTAGGGATTGTGTATTGGGTGATGACCATCATTTATAGCTTCCTGCAAGACCTATTTGAACGAAAAATCAGCAAACCTTACCGGAATTAAGGAGGTGTGGACATGATCAAGCTCACCAATTTGAAGAAATCATTCGGCGACCTTGTCGTCTTAGACGGAATCAATCTCGACGTGCAAAAAGGGCAGGTTGTGGCCATTATCGGACCTTCTGGCTCCGGTAAATCCACCTTGCTGCGCTGCTTAAATTTATTAGAAACACCAGATGAAGGCACGATTGAAATTGGCGATGCGAAGCTCGATGCGTCTAAATATTCACGTAAAGAAGCCCATCACCTGCGTCAACAAACGGCTATGGTGTTTCAAAACTATAATTTATTTAAAAACAAGACAGCGCTACAAAACATTACAGAATCATTGCTTGTGACGAAAAAAATGACAAAGCAGCAGGCGAATGAAATCGGTATGAAACTGCTGAAGCAGGTAGGGTTAGAGCAAAAGGCTGACAGCTATCCAGTCACATTATCTGGCGGGCAGCAGCAGCGGATTGGGATTGCCCGCGCGTTAGCGGTTGATCCACATGCGATTTTGCTGGATGAACCAACGTCAGCGCTTGATCCAGAGCTTGTCTCAGGTGTGCTTCAAGTCATTAAATCCATTGCGATTCAAGAAACAACGATGATCATCGTTACACATGAAATGGCGTTTGCAAGAGAAGTGGCAGACCATGTGATTTTCATGGCAGATGGTCATATTATTGAGCAGGGCACGCCAACTGAGTTATTTGATGAAACGAAGAATGAACGGACGAAACGATTTATCCAAAAAGAAGCAGCGGCTGAAGAAGCATAAGCTGCTTTTTATTCTTTAGAGGGGTGATTGATAGTGAAATCAATAGGAAATGAAGCTTTAAACAAACGTTTAATCAACATTCGCCGAACACTTCATGAGCATCCAGAGCTGGCGTTTGAAGAATATGAAACGACAAAGAAACTGCGCCGCTGGTTAGAAGAGGAAAGGATCACTGTACTTGATATCCCAGCCCTGCAAACAGGCGTTGTCTGTGAAATCAAAGGAGAACAAGAAGGACCGACGATTGCTCTGAGAGCCGATATTGACGCTCTTCCGATTGAAGAAGCATCTGCCGAACCATTTTCTTCAAAGGTACTGGGCAAAATGCATGCATGCGGTCATGATTTCCATACAGCTTCTATTTTTGGGGCGGCTCTTTTATTAAAGGAGCGGAAACACGAGATCAAAGGAACGGTCCGTATTTTGTTCCAGCCGGCTGAGGAAGTTGCTCAAGGAGCGAAACACGTCATAGAGGCAGGCGTTTTAGATGGAGTCGATGCGATTTTCGGTATGCACAACAAACCTGACCTGCCAGTTGGCACGATTGGCATTAGAGAAAAAGCATTGATGGCGAGTGTGGATCGGTTTGAAATCGATATTAAAGGAACGGGAGGTCATGCCGGGATTCCAAATCACACGGTGGACCCCATTGCCATCAGCGGGCAGATCACAAGTGCCCTTCAGCAAATCGTCAGCCGCCGCATCAGCTCCTTGCATCATGCGGTTGTCAGCATCACACGCATTCAAGGCGGTACATCATGGAATGTCATACCCGACCGTGTCGAGATGGAAGGAACGGTGCGGACGTTTGAGCCTGAAGTAAGAGCAATGATTCCACAGCTCATGAAACAAATCGTCAGCGGAATTGCAGAAGGGTTTGGAGCAGAGGCTGAAGTGAGATGGCATCCTTATTTGCCTTCTGTCATGAATGATGAGTGTCTGACAAAGGTGGTAGAAGAAACGGCGGGCTCTCTTAACTTAGATGTTGTGCAGGCAGAGCAGTCACCGGGCGGAGAAGATTTTGCCCTTTATCAAGAACACATTCCAGGCTTTTTTGTATGGATGGGGACCAGTGGTACGAAGGAGTGGCATCACCCTGCGTTTACTTTAAATGAAGACGCACTTCCGGTTGCTGCTGCCTTCTTTGCTGAGCTTGCCGTTCGGGCATTGGAGTCTCGATCATGGAATTAACAAAACAACTGGCAGATGCAGTGCTTTCTGCTGATCCGCTGCAAGATGAACGGGCCATTCAAATGGCTAGAAATGGCCTGTTGGATGCTGCGGCATCAGCGCTTGCTGCGAAAGAGGATGAAGGGATTCAGAAGCTGATGCAGCTTGTTGAACAGGAAGGCGGAGCCGCTCAGATTCCTGTCATGGGACAAGGGAGGAAGGTGAGTCGCCAATCCGCAGCAATGCTGAACGGCTACCTCATCCATGCCCTTGATTATGATGATGTGCACTCAGATGTGAGAGGACATCCAAGTGCGGTCATCATTCCGGCGCTGCTATCACAGCTGACAGACGGCAAAGGGTATGGCGAACGGTTTTTAGCTGCCTACATCACAGGTGTTGAAGTGATGGCAAGACTTGGCGAATCCATCGGCAAAGCACATTATGAGCGGGGCTGGCATAATACGGGAACACTCGGAGCCATTGCGGCAGTGTGTGCGATTGGCTATTTGAAGCAGGTCACACGAGAAGAACTGACGAAAGCTATCGGCTTTGCCGGGGCGCAATCAGCTGGAATGCGAAAGCAATTTGGCTCTGATATGAAACCATTACAAGCCGGCTTAGCTGCTAAAACAGCCGTTTGGTCTATGGATTTAGCTTGTTCAGGTTTTGGCGGGAATGACTCGGTTCTTGATGGCGCACTTGGTTTCTTTTCACTTTATGGAGATCAGGAGCGTGCGGAAAGCCGTTTGCTAGAAGGCTATGGTTCTACATGGCGTATCGTTTCACCTGGGCTGTGGTTCAAAGTATATCCATTCTGCTCAGCAGCCCACCATGCGGCAGATGCGATCCAATCTTTAATGAAAGAGCGGGCTTTTTTGCCGGAGCAGGTAAGACAGGTCGAGGTCATATTCCCGCCAGGCGGAGATGCAGCGCTTATTGAACGAACACCTTTGACTGGGGAAGAAGGACGATTCAGTGTCGAATATGTCATCGCACTTGCAGTGTTTGGACAGACGCTTACGCTGGATGCCTTTACGAAAAAAAATATTCCATCAGACATGTGGATATGGATGAAACGGGTGAGCAGAGGATATGATCAAACGATAGAGCCCCATCCCGATGCTGTTCCAAAAGGACGCTTTACGATTGTGAAGCTCACCTTATCTGACGGCACCACCATCAGCAAACGAGTTGATGTACCTCGGGGAGCACCAGGCTGTGCGTTATCGAAAGAAGATATCATACAAAAGTTAAGCAGCGTCACAAGCGCATCACAAGATCAGCAGATTTTACAGGCGGTTAAAGAGGGAAACGACGCTGCGTATTTGAAGTTGCTGGCATGATAAAAAAGCTCATCAATAGAGATGAGCTTTTTTAAATAGATCTATCATAAACTGTCAGGAAGTTCTTTATCTAAATATATGAGAATTCCTCATGAGTTAAAGAACCATAAATGACAATGTCCTCATCTTGATATGTTGTAAAGTAATGTTGAATCATAACTCAACTAACATCTTGACCATCTTCTGCAATTCCATCATCAAAAAACTCAGGTGATTCACCGCAGTATTAGTTTTTTCAAAAAGTATGAATAAAAGATGACCAAACGATGATAAGTTCATGAAAACAGTGGAATCCAATTGAGATTTGAGAGGGAAGATGTAAAATAAAGCTACATAAAGAAAAACAATGGCAGCAGCGGAGGCTGATGATGAAAATATTAATGATTGAAGATAATCAGAGTGTTTGTACAATGACGGATATGTTTTTTCAACGAGAGGGATTTCAAGCTGAATTCGTTCATGATGGATTAGAAGGACTGAATCGCTTTCAGCAAGAGGAGAATTGGGATCTGCTCATCTTAGATGTCATGCTTCCTTCGATGGATGGTCTGACCATTTGTCAAAAGGTGCGTCAGATCAGTGATGTTCCGATTATCATGCTGACAGCAAAGGAAACCGAATCTGATCAGGTACTTGGTTTTGATCTTGGGGCAGATGATTATGTGACCAAGCCCTTTAGCCCACTAACCTTGATGGCAAGAATTAGAGCGGTGAAACGACGCTTTGCTCATACAACGACTCAAGACAAGGTGAATGAGGGTGAACGGCTGGAGACAGCACATTTTCAGTTGGATAAGAAAACGAGGGAAGTTTTCCTGGATGGAGAGCGAATAGAGAACCTCACACCAAAGGAATACGATCTGTTGTGCTTTTTTATTCAGCATCCTCGGCAAGTATTTTCACGAGAACAATTGCTTGAGCAAATTTGGGGATATCAATTTTATGGAGATGAACGAACGGTAGATGTCCATATTAAACGGCTGCGCCAAAAAATTGGGGACGGTCCTAAGCCCTTTTTGTATACAGTATGGGGCGTAGGGTATAAGTTCGATGAAGATTAAATATTTTTATCAGCTGCTGATCAGTCATCTTGGGTTATTGCTCATCGCCATTGTCATTATCAGCACCCTTTTATCTCATTTTGTGAAAGATATTGCCTATCAAAACAGAGTGAATGAAATGAGCTCCTATGGGAATGAAATCTTGCAAGATTATAAACGACTCCCTAAAAGCGAGATGACCTTTCGTCTGCGTCCATTTGAAGATATTCTTTCGACGAGGCAAATTCGTTTTTTCGTGTTTGATGAAAAAGGAGATATTCTCTCTCAGCAGCAAGAGATGCCGCCGCATGAAGTATTATTGACAAAGGATTTATGGGCCAAACTCTCAAAAGGAGAGCAAATCATTGACAAGCGAAGTGATTCACGCCGCCTTGATCAAGAGGCATCACTTGTGGCACTCCCTGTCATGGAGGATGGTAAGCTAAAGGGCGGAGTCGTCCTTATTGCCCCGATTCAAGGCGCTGAACAGCTCATCGCTCAAATGAATCGTTATCTGTATATCATCGTATTTGTGGCACTGACGATCACCTTTATTCTCAGCCTGTTCTTGTCTAAATTTCATGTGAACCGCATCAAAAAGTTGAGAGAGGCGACTGAAAAGATTGCGCAAGGTGATTACAACATCAAGCTTGAAAACAAACACCTTGATGAAATTGGCACACTTGGTGAGGATTTTAATATGATGGCCAAGCGTCTTCAGCAATCAAGAGAGGAAATTGACCGGCTCGAAAAGCGCAGACGCCAATTTATCGCAGATGTGTCTCACGAATTGAAAACACCGCTGACCACCATTCGAGGACTGGTGGAATGGCTGAACACAGCGGATGTGTCAGCAGAAGAGAAAGAGAAATGCTATTCCTTAATTACTGACGAGACAAAACGTATGCTACGCCTCGTCAATGAAAATATGGATTATGAGAAAATTAGATCGAATCAAATTATCCTTCAGAAATTTCACTATCCACTCATTGACACATTTGAAGTGATGAAAGAGCAGCTGAGCCGAATCGCCGAAGAGAAAAACAATCAGCTGATCGTGGATGTTGATCCCAAGCTAAAGGTTTATGCGGATTATGACAGGCTTATTCAAATGCTTGTCAATATCACAAAGAACGCGATTCAATTCACAGAAGGCGGTCGTATTTACTTAAGAGGAAAACAAGGAAATCAAGAGACGATCATTGAAGTGGAAGACACAGGCATTGGCATTGCGCCAGATGAAGTCAAACACATATGGGAACGTTTTTATAAAGCGGATATCTCAAGAACGAATACACCGTATGGAGAATACGGATTGGGCTTGTCCATCGTGAAGCAGCTTGTGGACTTACATGAAGGGCATATTGATATGAAAAGTGAAAAAAACAAAGGAACGACATTTACCATTCGACTGCCGTTTCCAGAAGAAAAGGGCTAAAATGAAGTTCATTTTAGCCCTTTTTGGTGAATCACCACTTATTCTTTTTTGGTAAACGTTAACCCAATATGAGCTAGTGCCTGCGGTAAATCTTTTCGGATAGTGATGTCTTTAAACGATATATTGGATTGAATCGCACTTAAAGCAAGGTCTTGTTTAATGCCTGTTAAAACTGCCGAAATTCCTAAAAGTCTCAGCGTTTGTGCGTAGCTGACCAAATATTGAATGCTCTGTTCATTCAGGCTTTTTGTTCCCGATACATCAATAACCAAATGAGAGAGCGACAGCCTGTAGCTTTCCTGTAAAATGGTTTCCAAAATATGCTGAGCACGTGTCTCTTCAATATCACCAAGCAGAGGAAGCACGGCGACACCGTCAACAACTGGTACGATCGGTACAGACAATTGCTGAATCTGCCTGTTGGCACGGTCTAGCTCGAGAACGTAGCTTAATAAAGAAGCCATCGTTTCAAACATATACACATGCTCTTCTGTGAAATGATTTGGTCTCACATCAAGTCCGCAAATCGTTCCGTAGTTCGTCCCATCTGTGAAATCAATGGGAACCCCAATGAACGAGCCGCCTTGAAGATTTTTCGTGACCTCTAAGTATTTAAAACGGTCATCTTTCGAAATGTCAGGGATCACAAGTGTAGCCTGATGGTCGACCGCCAGCTTGCAAAATGTCTTTTCATAAGGAAGTTCTTCCCCTTCTTCAAGAAGCTGCTCGTCATGATTTAACACTTTTACAATTTGATTGGTGTTTTGATCATTTTTAGCGATAAACAGTGTATTCACACCAATGAATTGACTCATCATGTTTAAAATACTAGTAGAAGCATCATGAAAATTGCGAAACTGTTTTAATAGTTGTTGACGAGGCATTGTTTTAGGACTCCTTGTAGCTCCGATCATAGGTCGGAACGGATAGTTGATTTGTCTCTATCATACAAAATCAAACGAGAAATAGATACACTTTAATGCGCAGAGAACTCGAATCGGCGAGAGGAAAAAAGACTGCCGGATCTTAAGATCTGGCAGCCTGCTGATTAAAGGGAGACAGGGACAGTAGACATAGAGAAAAATTCCTCATATAAGGCTTGAACAGCTTCTTTTTCTTGAGCCGCTTTGACGCCAAACATCATGCTGACCTCTGAAGAACCTTGGTTGATCATTTCGATATTGACCTTCGCTTTTGACAGCGCCTTTGCCGCTCTTGCTGTTGTGCCAACATTATGACGCATCGCTTCTCCTACAACCATAATCAGCGAGAGATTCCGCTCTAAAACGACCTCATCTGCATCAAGCACGAGCTTTAAGCGGTCTAGCAGCTCTTCTTCAATATGCTGCTCCTCCAGCTGATCCTGACGTAAAATAATGGTCATATCATCAATGCCAGAAGGAACATGCTCATACGTAAGCCCATATTCCTCTAGTGTTTGCAGCACCTTACGTCCAAAACCGACTTCTCTGTTCATCAAATATTTACTAATGTAAATGCTGCAAAATCCATTGTCTGAGGCGATTCCAACAACCGGTCCATTTGTATGATCCCGCTGATTCACGATTTTTGTACCCTTTGCCGACGGGTTGTTGGTGTTTTTAATCTGAACTGGAATGCCTGCACGGAAGGCCGGAATAAGTGCTTCATCATGGAACACAGAAAAACCAGCATAGGACAGCTCGCGCATTTCCCGGTATGTCAGCTCTGTAATCTCTTTCGGTTCATGAACGATCGTTGGATTGACAGCATAGACAGCATCCACATCTGTAAAGTTTTCATACACATCTGCCTTTAGACCGTTCGCCAAAATGGAGCCGGTAATATCGGAGCCGCTTCGCGAAAAGGTGACGATGTCTCCTGCTAGGCTAAAGCCAAAAAAGCCAGGGAATATAATAATGCCAGAGCGCTCTCTTAATTTGTACAAATGATCATATGACTCCGGCAGGATTTGCGCTTGGCCAGGCTCATCGCTCACAAACAAACCAGCTTCCTTTGGATTCACATAATGAGCTTCCACACCCTGGTGGCGGAAATAGGCGGCAATGAGCTTAGCGTTATTGTCTTCACCGCTTGCTTTAATGGCATCAAGATAGCACTCAGGGCGGGATGAATCAGCCTGTAATAATGTGTCTAGATCTTGCCTGATGGTATCGATAATGTCTTGACCTAATCCGAGTTCATCCGCTATTGAGGCATACCTCTCGATGACGGCTTCCTTTAAATCATGTGCTTCACCTAAACGTAAATATTGTTCACCACAGCTAATTAATAGATCGGTGACCTTCGTATCCGTTGAATGCCGTTTTCCTGGTGCGGAAACAACGACTGCTTTTCGAGCTGGATCTGCTGTTACAATGTCAAATACCTTTTGCAGCTGCTTGCCAGATGCAAGTGAACTGCCACCAAATTTCACGACCTTCAATGCATACATCTCCTATAGTAAAAATTTTCTCACAAATTGAATAGTTCCTATTATCAACTCTTTTCTTTAAATTATCAAGGTTTTTCTTTTCTAGAAATACAAATGTATTTACAGAGAGGACGATGTTGTATGATGATATGAAAAAAGAGCCGGCCATATGCCGAGCTCTTTTTCTTATGAAGAAGAGGAGGAGGAAGATATCTCCTGCTTCATCACTTTGTTATCACGTTTTGCCTTTAAGAAAAAGGAGAGGATGAGTCCAATGACTGCAATCAGACCAGAAATGAAAAATGACGTATTCATTCCATGAACGGCTGATTTTAATGGATTGGCCAATTCTGCATTTGCAGCAGAGCTGCTCATGATGGAAACAAGCACAGCCGTTCCAATGGAACCGCCTATTTGTCTCATCGTGTTATTCATCGCTGTCCCATGCGGGATCAAATGAGGCGGTAATGCGTTAATACCTGCCGTTGTCAGCGGCATCATGATCATCCCAACCCCGATTAAGCGAAGCGTATAGGCGACCGTAATGAGAGCGATCGATGAATCAAGGGTGAGCAGCATAAATGGCAGGGTGGTAACGGTGAGGATCGTAAATCCGCCTAATGCGAGCCCTCTTCCGCCGACTTTATCAAAAATCCGTCCGATAATTGGTGACAGGAATCCCATAAAGAGAGCACCTGGCAATAAGATCAGCCCTGTATCAAGTGCAGACAGCCCTCTGACATTCTGCGTATAAAGCGGCAGAATTGTCTCTGTACCAATTAATAAAGCAAAGACAAGCATTCCAAGGAAGGTTGTTAAGCTAAAGATCGCAAATTTAAATACGCCAAACTCAAGCATCGGTCTTGTTAAGTTCGACTGGCGCAGGATAAAGAAGAACAAGCTCACGGCGCCGACAATCAGTGAAATGAGAACAGTCGCACTCGTCCATCCATACGTGCCGACACTAGAAAATCCGTAAAGCAGCCCGCCGAAACCGAAGGACGACAAGATGACAGATAAGACATCAATACGTGTCTCTCGCTGCTGTGTGACATTTTTCATTAAGAAGAAAGCAAGAATAAGGTCGATGATACCGATTGGCAGAACAATATAGAACAGAGCCTTCCAGCTGAAGGAATCGACAATCCAGCCGCCAAGTGTTGGTCCAAGCGCTGGTGCGAACGATATGACAAGTCCGACCATGCCCATTGCCTGCCCACGTTTTTCTTTTGGGAAAATGGTTAAAAAGATCGTTTGCATCAGCGGCATTAAAATCCCTGCACCGGCTGCCTGTACGATACGCGCTGCAAGTAACACCGGGAAATTCGTAGCAAATGAAGCAAGAATTGTACCGGCTGTAAAGATGCTAAGTGCCGTTAAAACTAAAGAACGGCTCGAAAATTTCTCAATTAAGAAAGCCGTAATCGGGATGAGAATCCCGTTTGTCAGCATAAAGGCTGTTGTAAGCCACTGTCCTTTGCTGACCTCAATATTGAAGTCCTCCATGATATGTGGGATCGCTGGAATAAGAAGCGTTTGGTTTAATATCGCGACGAATGCCCCAACGAGAAAAATCCCAACAATCACAGATCGATTGTAAGATGTTGTTGATTGGTTCATGTTATCCCTTCTTTATCTATAAAATGATGCTTTTCAGCTGTGACACGTTTTGTGATAAAACGCTGTTTTTGCCTAAATAATCGAGCAGTGAGCTGATTAAAAAGGTTCTCGGTTGGTCCTTTGATAATTCCTGATTGAGCAGCTCATACGCAGAGAGGAGATCATCTTTTTCTTCTCCGTTTGGCCATGAGTGAAGCTCTTGTTTGATCTTTGTTAAGTACGAATTGACAAGTTTTTCTTCGTCATATTCGTCCTGTGAGGAAAGCAAATAAGAGTTCATCAGCTCGTCTGTTAACACAGGTTCAATGGAACAAGGCTTTTTCGATACACGATCCATTACACCGATGATCATTTCGGCAGCAATTTCTAATTGGATGTTTTTTTGCTCAATCGCCAGCATTAAGATGAATTCTCTCATTAATCCATTGAGAACAATCACTAAATCCCAGACATATGGAGCGACAGATTCACCATATGTACTTAAAATAATGTCTCTGTGCCGCTGCATGATAATGGAGCGTGTTTCACGTAAATGCTTAATGACAATGGGCGAATGCTGAGAAAAAGCTTCAAAGGACAGCATGTTCAAAAATTTATGATTCTCTTTAAACTCTTCAAGCTCAAGCTTAATCTTCTTTGTGAATTTTTCCTTTTTGGACAGCGTCGTTTCTGAATGAATGATGCGGGAAATCTCTCTCATTTTGCGCTGATTGTATTTAATCAGTTCTAATAGAAGAGCTTCCTTTGAATCAAACAGTTTATAAATAGACGCTTTGGATATTTTACAGGCATCGGCAATTGACTGCATGGAGACACTCATATAGCCTTTTTGAGAAAACAATTTCTTCGAAACCCGCAAAATCTCTTCTTGCTTTTCGTTCATCTTCTTAAGTCCTTTCCGAATCGGCAAAACCATATGGTCACAATGGAAACCGAGTGGTCACTTTGGCTATCATAACAAAACCAATGCCTTAAGACAAGAAAATGAACTTAAAAAATACCCGTCTGTATGACAGGTACTTTACCCTTCCGCATGTGCGACATATATTTTTGTTTTGCCGTGAAGTTCAACGACCAAAAGGTCTTCTCTCTCCTTCACAGAGTAAATAGCGGTCCCTTTTTGCAGCCTAGAAGCTGTACCATGTTCAAAATTTTTGGCGGCTGTTTTCTGAATGACACCTACTTGCTGATGTTTTGTGACGTGTAAGGATGTCGTCCAATCTACATTTGTTTCATACACGGTTCCTTCCCATTGAAATAAATCTGCCTGCTGATCCATAGCTAATAACTCTTCCGCACTAGGTGGTTTTGACTGGGAATGATATTGGACTGACTGGCAGGCGCATAAGGAAAACGTGAGCAGCAAGAGCAATAAACTAAACCATATGTTACGTATCAAAAAAGGTTCCTTCCCTTCAATACAGCGTTTCTTAAGTAATGGACGTGAATGAAGTTAAATCGTTACATGCCTAGTCAGTTCATGAGTTTTAGGTGAATGAGATTGTATGTTGGCACAAAATACGATACATTTATCGTATGACGAATCCAAACCATCCAAACAAAGAAGATATGAGACTGATTTCTGTGCTGCACGCATTGGCTGATCCAATCCGGTTAGAAATTGTCCGCTGCTTGGCAGAAGCGGGGGAGAGGACGTGCGGCACGTATGAGATGAATATTGCCAAATCCACGCTTTCCCATCACTTCAAAGTGCTGAGGGAGGCAGGCGTCGTGAAAGTGAGAATTGACGGGAAGCACCGTTACTATTCTTTAAGAAAAGAAGACATCGAGACCGCTTTTCCTGGACTCATGTCATCGATTCTAGCTGTAGATAAAAAGCGGTGGTAAGCCAGCTGTCTATGAAGAACAGCTGGCTGTTTTATTTCCCGAAAATGGCGTCATACAGCCGTTTCACTGCCGGCTGAATATCCTCTCGCCTCATATGCGAGAAGCCGAGGACGAGCGGGACAAAGCCTGGCTGATGCCCCGGCAATTGCTCATCAAGGGTAAAACGATCCATTCCGTACATTTTCAGCTTCCTTTCTTTCGCTCGCTGTAAAATCTCATGCTGCGTCCGATTTGAACGGAACTCTGCAATAAAATGAAGACCAGCATTTTCTCCAATAATCCGTACATTGTCAGAAAAAACCGTATTGAGCTCTTCAATGAGCTGCTTCCGTTTTTCCTCATATAAACCATTCATGCGTTTAATATGCCGTTGATACGCCCCATCTTTTATAAAATGAAGAAGGGTGTATTGTGTAAAAAGATTAGCAGTTTGAATGAAAAAATGCTGTTCCTCCTTATAGCGTCTCAATAAATGCTGAGGCAGCACCATATAGCTTAGCCGCAAGCCGGGCAGCAATGATTTTGAAAAGGTGCCCATATAAATGACTTTGTCATATCGATCGAGACTTTGCAGCGCTGGAATGCTGTCTGTGCCATATTTAAATTCACTGTCATAATCATCCTCAATGATGTAACGGTCTGGCTGATCAGCTGCCCAGTTTAACAGCTGAATGCGCCGGGAAATCGGCATAATCACCCCTGTTGGAAATTGATGTGAAGGGGTAATGATCAACACATTCGGCTGTTTCTTATGAATGTCGCTCATCCGCACACCTTTTTGATCAATGCCAATCGTTTCAATTTGATGATGATTGTTTTTCAGCATTTGATAGAGCCGGCGGTAGCCAGGGTTTTCTAGCCCGTATACTTGATCGGCTGGAAGAATGCTTGATAACGAATGAATCAGTGACTGTGTGCCTGCACTTAAAATAAGCTGTTCTGGATAGCATTTGACTCCTCGCGCAAGTCCGATCAGCCTGGCAATCGTTTCCCTGAGCTCATACACACCTTGTGGATGCGGAAGCTCACCGAAGGCATCTTGGTGGAGATGGATCGCCTTTTGTTCGCTTTTCAGCCAGCTTTTAAATGGAAAGTTCGCTGTATCGACGGAGATATGTGAAAAAGAATACCAGTCGTCTCGTGCAATCGGTTCTTCCTTTAAATCTACAGGAAGAGAAGAGGGTTTTAGCTGACCAGATTCATGAAACGTTTCTAGTGACTCCACGAAAAAACCTTTGCGTTCAACCGAATATAAATACCCCTCGGCAAGCAGCTGCTGATAGGCGCCATTCACTGAATTAACGCTGACGTTTAATGTATCGGCTAACTCTCGTTTGGACGGTAATTGATCGTGTGGCTGCAGGTTGCGATTTAAGATTTCTTCTTTGATTTTCATATAAATTTGATGATAAATATATCCGTTTTGCCCTGTTTGATCTAGTTGAATTGTCAGCATCTCACCATTCCATCCTCTCTGATACCATGAAAAAAATGATATTGGTACTTTCTATCATACCAAAAAATATTCAGAATAATAAAAAAGGATATAAAGGGGATGGATGACAATGAGTCAAACGACAACAAACCGTTTTTCAACTGAAGAATGGCAGGGGAAAAGAGATCAATACGTCGCAAGAGGCGTGAGTAATGGCAACCGTCATCTTGCAGCGAAGGGGAAAGGAGCCGAGCTGTTCGATATTGATGGGAAGCGATTTATCGATTTTGCAGGCGCCATTGGCACATTAAACGTAGGACATTCACATCCAAAGGTGGTGGAAGCGGTCAAAGCACAGGCAGAGAGCCTGATTCATCCAGGTTTTAACGTGATGATGTACGAATCGTATATCGAATTGGCAGAGAAGCTTTGCCGCCTCACACCAGGAGACCATGATAAGAAAGCCATTTTCCTTAATTCAGGTGCAGAAGCTGTTGAAAATGCCGTGAAAATTGCCCGTAAATATACGAAAAGACAGGGCGTTGTGTCGTTTACAAGAGGTTTTCACGGCAGAACGAATATGACAATGAGCATGACGAGCAAGGTCAAGCCATATAAATTTGGCTTCGGCCCATTCGCATCTGAGGTGTACCAAGCACCGTACCCTTATTACTATCAAAAGCCTGAAGGATTAAGTGATGCCGCATACGACGAGTACATCATTGATCAATTCAATCAATTCTTCGTCGCAGCCGTTGCACCAGAAACCGTTGCTTGTGTGGTCATGGAACCAGTCCAAGGGGAGGGCGGATTCATTGTGCCATCGAAGCGTTTCGTTCAGCATGTTGCATCATTCTGTCAGCAGCACGGGATTGTCTTTGTTGCAGATGAAATCCAAACCGGATTTGCGAGAACAGGGAAATACTTTGCGATTGAGCACTTTGATGTGGTGCCGGACTTAATTACTGTGTCAAAATCTCTTGCTGCGGGGTTGCCGCTTAGTGGTGTCGTTGGCAGAAAAGAAATGCTTGATGCGGCAGATCCAGGGGAGCTCGGGGGAACATATGCAGGAAGTCCGTTAGGTTGTGTAGCAGCAATGGCTGTTCTTGATATCATTGAAACAGAACAATTGAATCAACGATCTGAACAAATTGGACAAGTCATTGAGGACAAAGCCAATGATTGGAGAACAAAGTATCCGTTCATTGGGGAAGTCCGCCGATTAGGGGCAATGGCGGCGATTGAAATTGTGGAAGATCAAACAACACGTACACCGGATAAGAAAACAGCCGCAGCGATTGCAGCATATGCAAACGATCACGGGCTGCTTCTATTAACGGCAGGGATTAATGGGAATATTATTCGCTTTTTAACACCACTTGTCATCACAGATGAGCTGCTTCACGAGGGACTAGGGATCATCGAGGAAGCCTTCAAAGCACGCTAAACAACAAAGGGGGATGGTTGTATGCAAAAACAACAAATGGCAAAAACGATGTCGCAGTCAGACGTGCTGTTTTTGTCCATTGGTGCAATGCTTGGCTGGGGCTGGGTTGTACTTTCGGGAGATTGGATTTTAACAGCTGGCTTTTTAGGCAGTGTGATTGCCTTTGTGATAGGAGGCATTCTCGTGATCTTTATTGGACTCACGTATGCCGAGCTTTCATCTGCGATTCCAGAGACAGGCGGAGGGCTCGTCTTTGTCCAACGGGCATTTGGGATGAAAGCAGCGTTCGTCTCAGCATGGGGCGTATTGTTTGGTTATGTGTCTGTGATTACGTTTGAAGCTGTCGCCTTGCCGACCGTCATTGATTATGTGATTCCAACAAAGCATGTTGGCTTTCTATGGAATATTGGTGGATGGGACGTGTATTTCACGTGGGTATTGATTGGATCTGGCGGTGCATTGTTTTTAACTGCACTGAATTACATTGGGGCTAAGCCTGCCGCCATTTTTCAGTCCGTGTTCACTGTGGCAATTATTCTGACAGGTTTTCTCCTTTTAGGCGGCGCAACATTTAATGGAGATTTTGCAAACCTTGAGCCGATGTTTCAAGGCGGGGTTGGCGGTCTCATGGCGGTATTAGTCATGATTCCCTTTTTATTCGTTGGGTTTGATGTCATTCCACAAGTAGCAGCGGAAATTCATGCACCAAAGAAAATCATTGGGAGAATTTTGATTATTTCTATCGTAAGCGCGGTCGTTTTTTATCTGCTTATTGTCTTTGGGGTAGCTGCTGGAATGTCAAAAGGACAGCTTGAAGCCTCTTCATTAGCGACAGCAGATGCCATGGTTCAGCTTCTCGGTCATCAAGCATTTGGAACAGTGCTGGTTATTGGCGGTGTAGCAGGGATTGTGACAAGCTGGAACGCTTTTATCATCGGGGCAAGCCGTATTCTATATGCCATGGCGGAAAGAGGCATGATTTCCAAATGGTTTGCGTATATTCATCCAAAGTATAAAACACCGACAAATGCGATTTTGTTTCTTGGGGCATTGGCCTTTTTTGCTCCATTATTAGGCCGTCCTGCCCTCCTGTGGATTGTCAATGCGGGCGGTGTCGGAATTATCGTCGGGTACTTAATTGTGTCCATCGCCTTTATGAGACTTCGCAAAATAGAACCCGAGCTTGAGCGTCCATACCGCATTAAATATTGGCGGACGACAGGCGTTCTAGCCATCGGATTGAGTCTTCTTTTCCTTTCATTTTACTTTCCAGGAATGCCGGCCTCCTTATCTTGGCCAGCTGAATGGATATTGCTTTTAGGTTGGGTACTCATTGGGTATATACTATATGTAATGAATCCAAGAACGAAGGAGACGGTAGAGCATGACAAACGAACTCAAAGTGTATAATCCTGCAACAGGAGAAGAAATTGCTTCAGTTGCTCAGCATACAAAAGAACAGATCGAAGACGCAATTTCCCGCTCACACAAAGCATTTAAATCATGGGCGAAAACGTCAGCGCATGAGCGTGCCAATATCATTCGCAAGTGGTTTGATCTGATGATTGAACATAAAGAAAGGCTTGCGAAAATCATTACAGAAGAAAACGGGAAGCCGTATCAAGAAGCATTAGGGGAAATCGTCTATGCGGCTGGTTATATTGAATGGTACGCGGAGGAAGCAAAGCGAATCTACGGAAGAACCATCCCATCACATACGACAAGCAAACGCCTTTTCGTCACAAAACAGCCAGTTGGTCCTGTTGCTGCCATTACTCCGTGGAATTTCCCTGCGGCGATGATTACGAGAAAGGCAGCCCCAGCGCTTGCAGCAGGCTGTACGTTTATTGTAAAACCTGCCGAAGATACGCCTTTGACAGCTATTGAACTAGTAAAATTGGGTCATGAAGCTGGCATTCCAGAGGATGCACTGCAATGGGTTGTCGGAGATGGCAAAGAAGTGGGTGAAATCTTCACAGATAGTCCATTGATTCGAAAAATCACGTTTACAGGCTCAACGCCCGTCGGAAAGCATTTGATCAAAAACAGTGCCAGCACAGTCAAACATGTATCAATGGAGCTTGGCGGTCATGCCCCGCTCATCGTAGACAAGGACGCAAATCTTGAACTAGCTGTCAAACAAGCAGTGGCGTCTAAGTTCCGGAATGCAGGACAAACCTGTGTCTGTGCCAACCGCTTAATTGTGCATGAAGACATTCATGAAGCATTTGCGCAAAGGTTCAGCAAAGAAGTAGAAAAGCTGAAAGTGGGAAATGGCTTTGAAGAAGGCACATCTATCGGTCCAATTATCAACAAGCGCGGCTTTGATAAAATTGTCGGCCAAATTCAAGATGCAGTGGATAAAGGGGCGAAAGTTCTTGTTGGCGGCGATACGCATTTCGACGATGACAAATCATATTATTTTGTCCAGCCAACGGTTCTTACACATGTTGACACTTCCATGAACATTATGCATGAAGAGACCTTTGGTCCAGTGGCGCCGATTACGACATTCCAAACGTTAGATGAGGCAATTGAATTAGCCAACGATACACCTTTTGGCCTTGCCGCTTATTTCTTTACAGAAAATTATCGGAACGGGCTCTATATTTCTGAACATCTCGATTATGGAATTATTGGCTGGAATGATGGCGGTCCATCAGCTGTCCAAGCACCTTTTGGCGGTATGAAAGAGAGCGGAATAGGGCGAGAAGGCGGAATCGAAGGAATCGAACCATATTTAGAAACAAAATATGTATCAATTGGTTTAGACGAATAAACGTGAAAAAGACTGTCTGAGGAATCCCAGCAGTCTTTTTTATGTTATACAGCCGGCGGGAAAAGCTGGTCCACCGTTTCTTTCGTTTCTTTCAGAATTTCATGTATGTAATCTGCAGATGCCTGTTCCATACTGCTGAACAAAAGCCGTTCGACAGGCTGAACCCCAATAAGATTAAAGACTTCTGTATCCGTTGTCATGTGATGAGAGGAGGAGAAGCTCATATTGGAATCAAGAAAATTCCTCGGGGCATCGTGCGTGTTGATAATGACCCCTTTTTTGTGCCGAAGTAAATTTTCAATCACTCCATGCTCATTCTTCTGATAAGCAAAGCCCTCAGAAAAGACGCGCTCTACATAGCCCTTTAGCATAGCTGGCAAGCCTGTCCACCATATTGGAAAAATAAACGTCAGCACATCCGCTTGCTGAATCAGTTTCTGCTCTCTTTGAATGGCGATCGGGACATCACCGCATTTGATCGCAGCCTTTTCTGCAATGGTGAGCTCTGGCGAAAAACCTAGGGCATAGACATCACGAACAGTCACCTTATGACCATTGTTCAATAGAGTGCTCACAACAAGATCTAATAAGGTTTGATTTAAGCTTTGCTGGGGATGAGCAAAAATGATTACATGGTTCATCTCATAGCCTCCTATGTGGTCATCTGTCTCATTATGGCATGTGGCTTTATCCTATTCAATCCTATATTGGTAATAACAAGTTGGGAAAATGGAAAATAATTGATTTTTAAATGTGTAAAGGAAGAAAAAGCGATCGTTTCTAAGAAAACGATCGCTCATACAGCTTTTATTTTTTTCTAAAAGCAAGTCCCAGTGCAATCAGTGCCACGACTAGAGCAGCAATGGACAGACCAAGGACAAGTGGTGAGGAAGAAGCAGAGGCTGTTTCAGAGGCCTTTTCTTCTTTGGGTTTTTCTTGACCATGTGAATCCGTTACGGTATTAGATGCCACAATGTTTGTGATGGAATGAGGTTTATCAGCATCTTTATCGCCAGTCCATTCAACGACTGTTCCATCCTTATAATATTGATACGCATCCCATGCAGCTTCACCAGCTTTTTCAGGGTTTTTCGCTACAAAAACGAATTGCTGAAATTGTCCAGCAAGCACACCTTTACCAGTTGCCTCCCAAGTCACTCTTGTCACCTTGCCATCTTTCTCTTCAGTTGACGTTTTCCAGCCAGGTACAGGCTCATATTGCTGGAATTCTACGCCTTTAGGAATTGTCACGACAACCTTAGTCGTTGGACTGTCACTTTCAGAAGGAACCTTTAATGTATAGGTCTCCCAAGCATTTGTCGCAGACGTATCAGGCTTGACTGTTACGTGCGCACTCACAGGAATCGCCAATAAAAATGAAGCGAGAAGCATTGGTAATAAAGCTTTAACGTATTTTTTCATATGTGATGAACTCCTTTTAGTTTCTTCTAATAAAGGTGGTATCGATATTCTTAAAAGAACCAGTTAACGCATGGATTTCAATTTTCCATGTGCCTTTTTCATTTAATAAGAGATTTTCAGCAGAGAAATGACCATTTTTTAATCGTTTCAGCTGAAATTCACTTGGTGTCTCATCACCGAATAAAGCCACCTTATGAATCTTGGCTGTCACAGATTGAATATCAGTGATCGTTTCGCCATTCTTCTTTGTAAATGCCACCTCGAATGAGTTTTTCCCCGGGGCATTCGGGGTAATGCTCAAGGACACAATGTCACGATGCTCGACCTGATTTGCGCCAAAGAAAGGCTCAGGTGCAGGCGGAGGAGGGCTCGGTATATTAGTAAAGACAGCCGTTAATAACAAAATGGCGATCCCGATCATCCATTCAGCTCGTAAGGAAAAGCTGCGTTTCTGCTTTTTTTCCCATCTCAGCATCAAGTAATGCATAAGTCCAAGCAGGCCCATGATGATAAATAAACCAAGCTTGATTAAAAAGGTGCGTCCGTATGCTGATTGGAAAAGAGCGTCAAACGATTGCAAAATAAAGATGGCATTCACAAATCCTGAAAACACAATAAGTCCAACAGAGAGCAGTGCCCAAGGATGAAATGCTGCGAGCGTATTCCGTATGAGCGGCTCATCTTCATTTGGCAGTTTCTTCATCAAAAGAAGGACAATGGCTGTTAAACCACCGACCCAAATCGAAGCAGAGACGAGATGGATGAAATCAAGTGATGTTGTGAGTATTTTATTGTCTGTTGCGGCTGGATGTCCGATTTGTGCTTTCAGCCAAAGCAGCACTGTGAAGAGAAGCAGTGGAAACAGCCAAACACGAAAAGAAAAGAAGTCCCCTTTTCTCATCGCCACAATTGTCCAGATGGTGAGAAGTACAAATGACGCCATAAGCATCATCCACAGACTACCGCCAGAAGTGGACGCAATCGTTTCTTGTAAAAGCGAAGGCTGAAATGCCCCAAAAAAGGACACGTCTGCCGCTGACTTTGTCTGAATCGGCAGCTGGAACACAAGTGCTCCGCCCATCATGATCAATGACAATGTCAAAATCCGCTTCATTCGTTTCGCCAATACAGGTGAAATCGCTGCCCTGAACCAAAGCAGTCCAAACAAAATGGTGCCAAGGAATAAGCTGAATGACGTATAAAGAAAGGCTTTATCAATAGTTGAAGCCACATCAATGGATTCATCCGTCTGACCTTGCTCTAATTGGTCAAAACCGCCAGCCGCTTTTCCAATACTAAACGGAATCATGCCAGAGACAGAGTGTCCATCCGCTGATACCGCATTCCACTGAATGGTGTAAATCCCTTTAGGTAAATTCTTTTTTAAAGCCGCTTCCATGATCTTTTGATCTTTAATGACCGTATCTCCTTTATCCACACGATCACCTTTTGCATTTAGCACCTTAATGGCATGAAACCCGCTTTCAATTCCTTCACTAAATGTGATCGAGACTGAAGGGGGCTGCTGATCCAGCTCTTCATTTGCCGCTGGGTTCGAGCTCACGACGTATGCGTGAGCAAATGCTTCCTTTGGAATGAAAAAAGCGAACATGACCATAAGAAGCAGAAGCCACTGACTATTTTTAAACAAGGTAAATAACCGCCTTTCTACCTATGAAAATGTCTCATGTATCAGAAAGAAAGCGGCAGTAAACTGTGAGTCACAGAAAAAACCGCTCCTTCTATTGTACCGCCCTCTCTAAAAGGTAAACGAAACAAATAGCAAGATGGTTCACTTTTTCTGTGTCATGTCTGCGCAGACATTTCTTAATTGAATAGGTTTGATCAATTATAAGCCTATTCGATTTAAGAAGAGGAAACAAGAAGTGACCATTTGAAAGTTGTGAAATTCCCATGAATTTTGCGTGAAAACAACGGCAGATCAAGCTTTCCACCCATTATATGTTGAGATCTGACAGAGAATTCACATCATTTTTCAATTTTGTCACACACGATGTGACAAAGTGACATTTAGTTTCAATTGATGAGAAAGTGAAAGCGTTTTACGATAGGCATAAGGGCTTCACTGAATCTTGTTCTTATATCTTTTGACCTATAAAGCCCTAAATAAAGGGAGAGAAGAAAGGAGTTTTCATAGATGCAGGAAAAAAGCGGGTTTCGCGTAAAAGTACAGCGCTTTGGAAGCTATTTAAGCGGTATGATCATGCCGAATATTGGAGCGTTTATCGCTTGGGGACTCATCACCGCATTGTTCATTCCAAGTGGTTATTTTCCAAATGAACAATTAAATACACTCGTTGGTCCAATGATCAACTACTTGCTGCCGCTCTTAATCGGTTACACAGGTGGGAAGCTCGTATATGACCATCGAGGCGGGGTACTCGGTGCAACCGCTACGATCGGGGTTATTGTCGGTTCGGACATCCCAATGTTTTTAGGTGCGATGATCATGGGACCGCTTGGCGGTTATCTCATTAAGAAAATTGACCAGCTGTTTAAAGACCGAATCAGATCAGGTTTTGAAATGCTGATTAATAATTTTAGTGCAGGTATTCTTGGTGCCATTTTAGTAGCCATTGCTTTCTACGCTATTGGCCCAGTGGTTCTAGGTTTAAATAAAGCCCTTGCGGCAGGTGTAGATATTATTGTCAATGCACATTTGCTTCCGCTGGCAAGTATCTTCATTGAACCAGCAAAAGTATTGTTCTTAAACAATGCAATTAACCAAGGAATTTTAGGTCCATTAGGGGTGGAGCAAGCGGCGAAGACAGGCCAGTCCGTTCTGTTCTTGCTTGAAACAAACCCAGGACCAGGTCTCGGTGTTCTTCTGGCCTACATGTTCTTTGGAAGAGGGACAGCAAAGCAGTCTGCACCGGGTGCGATTGTCATTCAATTCTTAGGGGGAATCCATGAGATTTACTTCCCATACATCTTAATGAAGCCAAAGCTCATTTTAGCGGTAATTGCTGGGGGAGCAAGCGGCGTTCTAACTTTTACACTGTTAAATGCGGGCCTAAAGGCTGTACCGTCACCAGGAAGTATCATCGCTCTTATGCTCATGTCACCAAAAGGCGGCCACCTTGCCGTTCTAGCAGGTGTTGTCGTGGCAGCGGTCGTATCATTCCTTGTCGCTTCTGTCATTTTGAAAGCGTCTAAAGCAGTGGATGAAGACTTAACAGCAGCAACAGAAAAAATGCAAGACATGAAAGGCAAGAAAAGTGCAGCAGCAGCTGCTCTTACAGCACAAAAAGAAGGTGCTGAAGCAAACGAGCAAGCAGCATCTCCAGATGAAATCAATCCAGATGACGTGAACAAAATCATCTTTGCCTGTGATGCAGGAATGGGCTCAAGTGCGATGGGCGCATCCGTTTTAAAGAATAAAGTCAAAAAGGCAGAACTTGATATTGATGTGACAAATACATCCATCAGCAACATTCCAGATGATGCCGATGTAGTCTTTACTCATAAAGATTTAACAGATAGAGCGAAGGCAAAACTGCCAGGAGCTGTGCATATTTCAGTTGATAATTTCTTAAACAGCCCGAAATACGATGAGCTGATTGAGAAATTGAAAAAATAACATGACGAAACGGGTTGAGTCCAATTTTTCTAATTGAACTCCCCGTTTTGGTTGTTTTCTGATTTTCATTCTAAAAAAGGTGTGTGATCTTTCATGAAACAAGTACTTTCAAAAGACAATATTTTTCTAAACGAACAAGCGGGCTCTAAAGAAGAAGCCATTAAAAAAGCAGGAGAAGTTTTAGTGGCAAACGGTTATGTCACAAGTGATTATGTGGACAAAATGTTTGAAAGAGAAAATATTTCTTCTACATTTATGGGCAACGGAATTGCTATTCCTCATGGAACAGAGGATGCGAAAGCGGCTGTCCTTCATTCAGGGATTTCCATTATCCAAATTCCAGACGGCGTTGAATACGGCGAAGGAAATATTGCCAAAGTCGTATTTGGCATCGCTGGTAAAAACAATGAGCATCTCGATATTCTTTCTCAAATTGCGATTGTGTGTTCAGAAGAAGAAAACATAGAGCGTATCCTTCATGCAAAGGATCAGGATGAACTGATCGCCATCTTTAACGAGGTGAACTAACATGAAGGCACTTCATTTTGGAGCAGGAAATATTGGCAGAGGGTTTATCGGATCTTTGTTAAAAGCATCAGGCTTTGAGCTCGTTTTTACCGATGTAAATGAAGCGGTCATCAACGAGCTGAATGAAAAAGGAGAATACACGGTTGAACTCGCAGCACCAGGGCAGCAGCAAGAAGTAGTCGGTCCTGTGTCAGCCATCAATTCCGCAAAAGATCCAGCTGCTTTAATAGAGGCGATTGCAACAGCTGATCTCATTACAACAGCTGTTGGACCAGCCGTTTTGAACATCATTGCTTCGTCGATTGCTGACGGTTTAAAACAGAAAAAGCCTGATCATATCATCAACATTGTGGCATGTGAAAATATGATTGGCGGCAGCTCTCATTTAAAGAAAGCCGTTGTCTCTCATTTAACAGCTGATGAACAAGAAGCGCTGTCACAAACAGTAGGTTTTCCAAACGCTGCGGTTGACCGCATTGTCCCAATTCAGCACCATGAGGACATATTGAAAGTATCAGTCGAGCCATTTTTCGAGTGGGTGATTGATGAGACAGGCTTTATTGGAGACGTTCCTCAAATTGACGGAGCGACCTTTGTACAAGATTTGACGCCATTTATTGAACGTAAACTCTTTACTGTCAACACAGGACATGCACTAGCTGCTTATGTCGGGTACGAGAAAGGTGTGCAAACGATTAAAGAAGCTGTCGATACACAAGAGATTCGTCAAGTGGTCGAAGGTGCACTTCACGAAACAGGCAGTTATTTGATCGACACATATGGCTTTCAAAAAGAAGAACATGATGCGTATATTCAAAAAATCATCAAACGATTTGAAAATGCCTTTATCTCTGATGAAGTCACGCGTGTCGCACGCTCTCCGCTTAGAAAGCTCGGAGCAGATGACCGTTTAATCGGTCCAGCGAAAAAGATCAAACAGCCACATTATTTAATTAAAGGCATCGTGGCAGCTTTGGCTTACGACTTTACTGAAGATGAAGAAGCTGTTCGTCTGCAGGCATTACGAAAAGAAAAAGGCATTGAAGGTGTGCTGGAAGAGGTATGTGGACTCTCGCCAACAGACGATCTTTATCAAGCCATTATTAAAGAAGCAACTCAATAATTTGAACATCCCTTTCCAACGTGCGAAAGGGATTTTTTTCTATGACTTTTTTAATACTTTTCCCTGCTTGACGATATATAAAGTAAGGGGGAATTTGTTTATGAAAAAGAAAGCGTTTGCGTCAAGAAGTGTCTTTTTTCAATTAATGTCTGCCATTATCGTGATCACGATTTTAACGGGCGGACTTGTTGGAACTACGGGATATTTGTTAGCGAAACATGTATTAATTGATGCGGGGAAAGCAGATTTAAAGCACATCGTCAGCGGAGCAATGGCCACACTTGAACAATTGAATGACCGTGTGGAGAAAAAAGAACTGACGCTTGAGCAGGCGCAAGAACAGGCCCGCCTTTACTTGAGCGGACCAAAAAATGACAACGGGAAGGGATACCAATCTCAAAAATCAGATTTTATCTATAAAAATAAAGGCTATCTGATCGCATATGGCACTGACTACTCAACCCAGGTCCATCCGGTCAACGACATCGGCGTCATTCCAGATAACACGACCAATCGTGAAAAAATGGTCGCCGGCGCGAATGCAAAAGATGAGGATGCACACTATGTGACCTATATGGATAAGGACGATGCAACCGGCGAAGAAAAGGAAAAGCTTGCCTATATGAGCCAGTTTACACCGTGGAATTGGAGTGTAGGCATCGCTGTCTTCCAGGACGAATTTTATAAAGAATTAGAGCAGATGAAGCTCTATATTATTCTCATTACAGCGGGTGTCGCCCTTCTGAGTTTAGGCGTCTTTTATTTAGCTGCCCGAGGAAAAGTCAGACTGCTCAAGCAAGTCACTGCTGCTTCAAAGGAGATTGCAGCGGGGAATATTGAGCGCACGAGCTTAAAGGAAACAACGGATGAAATCGGACAGCTGGCAAAAGGCTTTAACCATATGTCAGGCGAGCTCAGAACACTGGTGAGCGGTTTACAGGAAACGAGCAGTCAGCTTGTGGAATCAGCGACAGATTTATCGGCGATATCTGAAGAAACCTCAGCCAGCAGTGAAGAAATTGGACGAGCCATCGGAGACATTTCGACTGGAACACTTCATCAAGCATCTGATCTTGAAGTAGCCAATCAACAAATGACCCAGTTTAATCAATCTATTGAGAATGTGAAAGAACAGAGTGATCAAATTAAACGGATTTCCGACCAATCGAGTCAATCATCACAGCAGGGCCAGCAAATCGTACAGCAATTAAAACAATCGAATGAACAATCGATTCAAGCGTCTCAAGGCATTAGAGCGGGAATCGAGCAGTTAAGTACAAAAGTACAGGATATTTCTCAAATCACAGATACGATTGAAAGCATTTCAAATGAGACCAATTTACTGGCACTGAATGCCAGCATTGAAGCAGCACGTGCAGGAGAGCACGGCAAAGGCTTCTCAGTTGTCGCGAGTGAAGTGCGGAATTTAGCTGAGCAGACAAAACAATCAGCCGTTCAAATTCAGCAAATGATCCAAGGCATTAAAGAAGAAACGACAACAACAGCTGGTATCATGTCTAACACAATGGATCGTTTTGCCGAGCTGGATGAAGCGGTGCATGCAACAGAACACGAATTCAATGCCATCTCTACATTGATTTCACAAACCATCGTTGAAACAAACGCGATGGCAAAAGAGCTGAATACACTGCTGGAGCAAAACGACCTTATCACAAAAGCCATGCACGGCGCAGCACATGTTTCTCAAGAAAATGCAGCGGCGATCGAAGAAATCACTGCATCCACAGACGAACAAGTGACAGCCATCTCTAATGTGGCAAAAGCAGCAGAAAGACTCAATGAACTTAGCATGCGATTGAATCAGGACATTGCGCGTTATCGTCTATAATTCATTTTGACTATGTGGTACTATGAAGTTAATCAAAACCTTGCTCACGCAAACAAAAGGAGTGTTTCAGTCATGAAAAAGAAGATATTGATGTTCTTACCTTGTGGCTATGGATACTCCACTGCTGTTTTCTTTGAAGGTAGATAGAAATTGGTGAAGTCTGTCTACAAAACGAAGAAACTAGCAGAAAAATAAACGTGAGTGAGGGACATAACATGGAAAAAATCACGAGAAAAAACCCAGAAAGTATGCCGAAACCTGTTGGTAACTACAGTCATATTACAAGGGTGCCAAAGGGTGCGGGATTATTTGTTACATCGGGTCAGGTAGGGACAGATATAGATGGGCAGATCCCATCAAGCTTAAACGACCAAGTAACGAATACGTTTGAAAATATCAAAAAAATCCTTGAATCAGAGGGATTGAATGAAGAACATGTGATCAAGTTCAATATATGGGCAACAGAAGAAATTGACTGGGATCATCTATATCCTCAGTGGGATACGATTTTCAAAACAGCTTACCCATCAATGACGGTTGCTTATGTATCAGCTTTAGGATGGCCTGAGCTAAAAATTGAAATTGAACTATGGTGTGCGGATATATGATTTAAAAAAAGAACAGCGATGCTGTTCTTTTTTACTTGAGCCGCTTTGTAATCCATCCAGCAAAGAATGTAAAGACGGTATAGACAATAACCCAAATGAGAAAAGATTCATCCCCGCCAATATAGGTGAACATGAAGATCATGCTCGCTAACAGCACAATCAAAGTAGGCATCCAAACATTCTTCAAAAGGAGCGTACCGAAAATACCAATCGGCACAGAGATAATGGGAAAGCCAAATACAATGAATAAAATAAAAACAGCCATACGACTAACTCCTTTTAACAAGTGTTTACATCAAAACATAAAAGACCGACGCAGCCAGCTGTCTGTTTAAATTCAGCAAATGACCCAAGGCATTAAAGAAGAAATGGCTGCAACAGCCGGCATCATGTCGAGCAAAATGGATCGTTTTGCCGAGTTAGATGAAGCGGTGCATGCAACAGAAAATGAAATCAATGCTATCTCTACATTGATTTCACAAACCATCGTTGAAACAAACGCTATGGTAAAAGAGCTGAATACATTGATGGAGCAAAATGACCGTATGTTTCTCAAGAAAACGGAGCGGCGATCGAAGAAATCACTGCATCCACAGATGAACAAGTAACAGCCATCTCTAATGTGACAAAAGCAGCAGAAAGGCTCAATGAACTTAGCATGCGGTTGAATCAGGACATTGCGCGTTATCGTTTGTAAATCAAAGAGGACCGGATGATTTCCAGTCCTCTTGATTAAGGGGATTTTTTAATTATGATAAATGTTATAACAGAAGAGATTATGGAAATAACAGTGTAACAAACTACCCAAAATAAAAAAGAAAAGTTTCCTTCTGCTAAAGTAAACCAAAACACCAAACTTAAGACAAGAGAAACAAGAGGAGAAATCCATATGTTTCTAAAGATACGTGTACCTAATATTCCAATTAGAATCGACAATATGGGCAAAACAAAAACAATTAATAAAACAATAGATCCCACTAGGTTATCCCCCTTATTACTGAATTAATTCAAGTCGTCCCGTTTCCCAATCTTTTTTTGAGTGGATATCGATGGAATTAGTTAATGTTCCCTTCTTTATATCATATATATCTACATGTCCTATCACATTTTGTTTTTTTTGAGTAGGATACTTGAAAAAAGCATACATATTATCTTTAGAATATTGAATGTTTTGGAGATATTGTTCTTCTTTTGTATCTTTCATATCAAAAGATTTTATTAACTTAAAATTTTTATCATAGATTAATACTTTGCCCTCAGAGGATGGGATAGCAATATTACCATCATGGAGTAATTCAATTTGTGTTGGAGAGAAAGATTTTTGATTAATTGTAATTTCTTTTTTTATTTTTAAATTAGACTTATTAATTAATAAAATTTTAGATTCTTCATTTTGGTTAACCGTATCGGTTAGGGCTAAAGCTATTGTATCAGAGTCTAACTCTTTAAATGCATCTTTTTCGTTACCTTCAATAAAATAAATCTGTTTATTTGGAATACGTTTATCCAAAATAATTTTATTGTTATTTGGATCAAGAACTTTTATAGATAAGTATTCATCGTCATAGTTGGAGAGTATATAAAATTTCCCATCTATTAACCTTGCAGAGTTGAGCATCCCCTTTAACTTTATATGTTGTTTTTTATCATCGTTGTTGTCTGTCCAATAAATAAATTCGCTCTCATACCCTTTATCAGTATAACCGATATTTATATCTTTAAAAACGTATGAGTTGCTAGCATTAATAAAGAAAGACCCTTCATCTTCTGTTGTTTTTGACATACTTTTTAAATTACCTTCTTTTAGTAAACCTGATTTTTTATTTATGGTAAAATAATCATTACTTCGACTGCTATTAAAATAAATGTTATCCTTGCTTTGTGTGCTGGATATAATACTATAACCAGAATTCAATAAACTATCTTTTATACTATTTCCTTTACTATCAAAGTAAATTATTTCAGTACCGGATTTTAATGTATTGGACAGAGAAATAATAAATGATGTATCATTCATTTTGGTGAATTTTTTCTCTTTTGGGTTATTTTCTGAATTATTGGCTGTGCACGCTGATAAAATTAAAATAACAAATATACTTAAAAAGATACGTTTACTAAACATTTATAGACATCTCCTTAAAGACTAAAACAACCGTATAAGGAATACGATTGTTTTGAGTTAATTATTTTATTTGTTATGTTTAAAAATCTTAGTATTATTTGACTTTACAAGTTCCATTGGAGTGACAATAGTATCCCATTTGATATTATCAATATCTATGCCTTGATTCTTCCATGCTCTCCATGCAAGTTGTGAACAATAGAAACTTTTAGTAGTGTTTTTGTTTAAAAAATTCCAGTTATAAGGTTTTTTATTTGAGGCTTGTTTTTCTGCATATTTAGCTGCTCCAATATATTTAGCGTTAGAAGAACCTTTAACCCATAAACCATAAACTTTTTTCTTCGTATTCCATGTATTCGGGTATTTTCTCACGCCATCTTGCTTCTTTGGGCTATAACTTTTAGCCCAAGATTCTACAGTATTTGAGCTGTTTTGGGCAACAATTGCTGCATGTCCAACTCCTATTGAGGCGCTTCCAGAGTTAATTTCATAACTAACTAATACATCTCCCTTTGTGCCCATAGATTTTTTTGTAGATAAAGCAGATATTTTATTTTTCTCTACTTTATATTTAGGGTAAAGTTTGTCAATTTGTCCTGAAGTTTCAAGCTGTTTGAACTCTTTTTGATCTTTTTTGTATAATTCGTCCCCTTTAGTTTCAGCGAATTTACGATCTTCTTTAGCGGTTTTAATTAATTCAGTAATTTCTTTATCGCTCATTCCTGATATTTTGTGTTGTTTTATTGCCTCTTTTTCTAAAGAATTTGATTCTGCAGCAAAAGCTTGCTGAGAAAATCCAATACCAGTAATTAAAAGTGTAGAACATAAAACAGTTTTAAACGTTTGTTTATTTATCATACTAAAATCTCCCTTCAAATTTATAAGTAAAATATACAATAAATAAATTGTTCTTTAAACCCATATTTTCAATTTTAAGGTTATTTTAAGGTTTATTTTTACTTATATATTTTGAAAGGCTTTAAGTATGATTTACACATTTTTGTGTAAAGTGCAGAGAAAGTGAGAAGCATAGACAATAACAAAATGTCTTTTCATTCCACATTGGTAGTTAGTACTAGTCTCATTTAGGAAGGTATCTGTCGTTACTCTTGAATACATCACTTATTGTTCTTATTAAAAGCGCTGCAAATCACAATCATTGAGCAAACACCGACGAAAAAAACATGTTTTTTTCTCATTTTGGTTCACTCCCTTCAAAAACAATTAGGAGATCGCATCACATATTTCAATGAAATGACCATCAGGATCAGACACATAAGCGACTGTTTGACCCCATGGTTTTTTTGCAGGTTCCTTGATGATCGGAACCCCTTTATCTTTCATTGAAGCAATTGTTTGATCCACATCATCCACAACAAAGCCAATCTCAAACGTTTGAGACGATTGATTTGCTTCTGGGACAGGCAATCCGAGTGCCTCTTTGACATCCTGGCGTGAATTAATCGATAACGTCACGTCTCCAGTGTCAAACTCAACATAAGATTCAACCCTCAATTTTATTGGGAAACCAAGAACATGTTGATAGAAATGAATACTTGCCTCAACATCGTTTACATATAGAATGGTATATTTCATTTTCATGTGAAAAACTCCTCTCTTCATATACGTGTCAAAAACGGAAAGGTTTCCCACTCATTGTACCATATAGGATATAAGGTGTATTTCATGCCAAAAAAATCAAAATAATTAGCTCAATAGTCTTGAAAAACAAAAAGTGGTGACATATGATAAAAATGTAAAATTAGAAAAAATAGGGGGATTTTACATGTTGAAAAAAATCATGGTAGCTGTCTTGTCTTTAGGTCTTTTACTTAGCTTTACACAAGTCGACACCCACACAGCAGATGCAAAAACGGTCAAGTCTTACAAAAACTGCAAAGCGCTGAACAAAGTATATAAAGGTGGCGTAGCAAAAAGTAAAAACACGAAAAACAAAGGCGGAAAAACAAAGTACAAGCCTTATGTATCAAAAGCACTTTACCAAAAAAATATGCGGCTTGACCGCGATAAAGACGGCATTGCGTGTGAACGCTAAGCACCTGTGAAAAGACCTGTCACAAGGTCTTTTTTCTATGGGATCAAACTCGTCCCTTTGTGCCAGCTTCATCTTTATATTAAAATAAAGATAGTTTCAAAAATCGATACAAAGTGGGGTACTCAATTTGTCAACACAAGCTCAAAAGAAAGACATCCGATTGATTGCCATTGATATGGATGGCACGCTGTTAAACAGTGAGCACATCATTCCAGAGGAAAATAAACAAGCGATTAAAAAAGCTGAAGCAAAAGGGGTCCATGTGGTCATTAGCACAGGACGGACACTGATGACATGCCGAGAGCTGGTTGAGCCGCTCAAGTTATCTTCTTACCTTGTGACAGCAAACGGAAGTGAGATCTGGGATTCAAACTTCCAGCTGATCGAACGAGATCTGCTGCATCCTGATCACGTCCAAATGATGTGGGATTTAAAAAATAGGTACGAAACCGATTACTGGGCTTCGACTGTGGATAAGGTGTGGAGAGGTGAATTCCCAGAACGAATTCATGACCATGAATGGCTCAAATTTGGCTTTGATATTCATGATGATGACGTTCGTGAGGAAGTCCTCAATACATTGAAAACAAATAAGCATCTAGAAATCACAAACTCAAGTCCAACGAATATCGAAGTCAATGCAGCCGGCATTAACAAAGCGGCAGCTCTTGCAAAAGTAGCAGAACGCATTGGCTGTACGATGGACAACGTCATGTCACTTGGCGACAGTCTCAATGATATGGCGATGATTCAAGAGGCCGGATTAGGCATTGCCATGGGAAATGCGCAGGAAGTGGTGAAAGAGGCCGCTGATTGGATTACAGCTCCTAATACAGAACATGGCGTTGCAAAGGCTATCCAACATTGGGTGCTGTCTAAATAGAATGCATTTCATACAAGAAAAAGTGAGAGGACTTTGCCTCTCGCTTTTTTTGTTTTCTCTAGTTCTATTGTTATGTTTTCTGCCAATTTCATGTGCAGTCTATGCAAAGTTGGTATAATCAGTATAAATTCGAATATTCGGACTTTATATTCCGTATTTCGGAACAACAAGGAGGGTTTCTATGTATCAAGTGGATATCAACTGTGATTTGGGAGAAAGCTTTGGTCAATACACAATCGGTGCAGACGAACAAATCTTAGAATATGTCACCTCAGCCAACATTGCTTGCGGTTTTCATGCAGGAGATCCAACGGTTATGAGAAAGACAGTCAGAATGGCACTGGGTAAAGGGGTCAAAATTGGTGCACATCCTGGTTTGCAAGATTTGGCCGGCTTTGGCAGACGTCCAATGGCTATCTCCGCAGAGGAAGCCTATGATCTTGTCATCTATCAAATTGGTGCTCTATCAGCCTTTCTCAAGGCCGAGGGCGGCACAATGCAGCATGTCAAACCACACGGAGCCCTCTACAACATGGCGGCTAAAAATACTGAATTATCTGAATCAATTGCGAAGGCTGTGTATGATGTGGATCCAAACCTTGTGTTATTTGGTCTGTCAGGGAGTGAACTAGCATTAGCAGGTGAACGGATAGGTCTGCAAGTGGCACATGAAGTTTTTTCTGATCGGACGTATCAAACAGACGGGACGCTGACATCGCGCCGCGAACCACATGCACTCATTGAAGAGGATGAACGGGCCGTCCAGCAGGTTGTTCGTATGGTGCGAGAAGGCAAGGTTCGTACAGTTCAAGGGGAAGATATCGAGCTCAAAGCAGATACGGTCTGCATTCACGGAGACGGCAGCCATGCGCTTCAATTTGCAAAAACCATTACAGCAAAGCTAAAAGAAGCCGGCATCCATCTCAAGGCCTTTCAATAAAAATCGTCATCAAAGGGGGAAACAGCATGAAAACAGAGAAAGTCAAACACGTGAAGGCACCAAAGGGGAATCGGTCTATGCTGATGGGCGCTGCCTTTTTAATGGCGACGTCCGCGATTGGACCGGGATTTTTAACACAAACGACCGTCTTCACACAGCAACTTGCGGCTAGCTTTGGATTTGTCATTTTGATCTCAATTTTATTAGATATTTTTGCACAAACAAATGTATGGCGCATCATTGCCGTGTCAGAAAAACGAGGTCAGGATATTGCAAATATGGTGCTCCCGGGTCTCGGGTATGTGCTCGCCTTTTTGATTGTCATTGGGGGACTTGCCTTTAACATCGGAAATATCGCTGGGGCTGGTCTTGGTTTTCAAGTGATCTTCGGTGTCGATCCGCGAATTGGCGCAGGGATCAGTGCTGTGATTGCCATTCTCATCTTTGTAATTAAAGAGGCTGGGAAAGCGATGGACCGTTTCACACAGGCAGCAGGCTTTGTCATGATTGGCCTGATGCTGTATGTGGCGATTTCAACAGCGCCGCCAATTGGAGAAGCGGCGGTGAGAACATTTGTCCCAGAGAAGATTGATATTTTATCCATTGTGACACTTGTGGGCGGAACAGTAGGCGGCTATATCGTCTTTGCTGGTGGGCATCGCTTGCTGGATGCAGGTATTAAGGGGAAGGAAGCACTGCCGCAAGTGACGAAAAGCTCTATTTTCGGTGTCTTAATTACTTCTGTCATGCGTGTAGCACTCTTTCTTGCCACATTAGGAGTTGTTTCAAAAGGCTTGCAGATAGATCCATCCAACCCGCCTGCCTCTGTTTTTCAATTAGCTTCAGGAAATATCGGATATAAAATGTTCGGGATTATTATGTGGGCTGCGGCGATTACATCCGTCATTGGAGCAGCATACACATCTGTTTCTTTCTTCAAAACCTTCTCGCCAAAAATTGAGCAAAACCAGCGTGGCATTATCATTGGTTTTATTGCTCTTTCAACCCTTTGTTTTATCACGATCGGAAGACCTGTGAACATCTTGATATTAGTTGGAGCGATCAATGCATTGATTTTGCCGCTCGCTCTTGGCACATTACTTGTTGCGGCTTATAAGAAAGACATTGTCGGAAATTATCGCCATCCTTTCTTTTTGACGGTGTCAGGTGCATTTGTTGTGGTCATCATGGCGATAATGGGCGGTTATACCATCATCAATGAAATCCCGAAACTATGGAGCTGATTCAGATGAATACTTACCAAACATATGAACCTTCACAAATTAGAGAATTGATTCGCGAAAAAAAGATCACAGGACCAACGGCTGGCTTTGCTGAGGGGTTTGCTCAAGCCAATTTAATGATTGTCAAAAAGGAACTTGCCTTTGATTTTCTTTTATTTTGTCAGCGGAATCCGGCTGCATGTCCCTTGCTTGATGTACTGGACCCGGGTGATCCAGTGCCAAGACGGTCGGCGCCTCAAGCGGATATTCGTACTGACTTTCCTAAGTACCGTATTTACCGAAAAGGGATTCTTGAAGAAGAGGTTACAGATATCTCTGCTTATTGGGAGGATGATATGGTTGCCTTTCTCATTGGATGCAGTTTTACGTTTGAGCACGCGCTTATGCTGAATGACATCCCTGTCCGCCATATTGAAGACGGTCATAACGTACCCATGTATCAAACGAATATAGCTTGTGAAAAAGCAGGAGTCTTTCATGGCCCAATGGTGGTCAGCATGAGACCCATTCCGGCGCATCAGGTCACAAGAAGTGTTCAAGTGACATCTCGATTTCCATCAGTCCATGGCGGCCCGATCCATATAGGGGACCCAGCGGTGATTGGTATTTCCGATGTGAACCAGCCTGACTTTGGAGAACCATCTGTGATCAAAGAAGGAGAAGTCCCGGTGTTTTGGGCATGTGGTGTGACGCCGCAAGCCATTGTCATGCATACAAAACCCGACATTGCGATCACTCATGCACCTGGGCATATGTTCATCACAGATCGAAGAGATCAAAAGCTCGGTGTACTGTAGAAAGAGAGGTGTCCTCAAGTGGCTTTTTCAACAATAAAAGATTCCATCACCTACCACCCGCTGGGAGATGCAGCGATCGTCATCCAAGCTGGAGCTGACATACATGAAGAGATTCATGCACGTGTTGAGCAGCTGTTTGCATGTATTGAACAGCACCCATTTGAAGGTTATGTAGAAGCGGTTCAAGCCTTTACAAACGTGACTGTTTTTTACGAGCCTTATACCGTTCATCAATCGGCCCAGCTTCAAACACAAGATCTGTCTCCGTACGAATGGGTCAAAGGCTATATTGAACAACTTCTTGAAGACAAATGGCAGGAGGGAGTTCAGGTAAAGCGCCGCATTGTGGATATTCCAGTCTGTTACGGGGGAGCGCTGGGCCCTGATTTAGAAGAGGTTGCCCGTATCAATGGTTTAACGCCAGAGGAAGTCGTACGTATTCACACTGCCGGGACGTATCTTGTCTATATGATTGGATTTGCCCCAGGGTTTCCGTTTTTAGGCGGGCTGTCTGAAAAGATCGCGGCACCACGCAGAGAAACACCAAGGATGTCCATTCCAAAAGGCTCTGTTGGTATTGCGGGAAAGCAGACAGGCGTTTATCCAATTTCCACACCAGGGGGCTGGCAGCTCATTGGACAAACCCCGCTGCTGCTTTTTCGCCCAGACGAGGAAATTCCGAGTCTATTGAAAGCAGGGGACGAGGTCAGATTTGTCCAAATGTCTGAAAAGGAATTTTTCAGCATGAAGGAGGCAGAACGTTGAGTATTCATGTCATCAAGCCAGGGATGTACACAACCATTCAAGATAAAGGGCGGCAAGGCTATCAAAAGTATGGCGTCTTAACGAGCGGCGGCATGGACCCGCTTTCACTTAGAATCGCCAACATTCTCACTGGCAACCAAGAAAACGAAGCCGTACTGGAAGTCACGTTGATGGGGCCGGGTCCTGTGCTCACATGTGAGAAGGATCAGCTCATTGCAGTCACTGGTGCTGA
The DNA here is from genome assembly GCF_056172715.1 of Bacillus sp. ABR. Classification (NCBI taxonomy): domain Bacteria; kingdom Bacillati; phylum Bacillota; class Bacilli; order Caryophanales; family Bacillaceae; genus Bacillus; species Bacillus sp. ABR. Next base: position 304,076 of record NZ_JAOYSL010000004.1, read on the forward strand.
TGTAGAGATTGATATTGACGGAGAGCGGGCACCTTTATGGAAGCCGCTCTTTGTCCGATCAGGAAGCACGATCACCTTTGGTCTTTGTAAGAGAGGCTGCCGCGTTTATCTTGCTGTGGCAGGTGGATTTGATGTAGAGCCAGTCATGCAGAGCAAAAGCACCTATGTAAGAGCGGGGATCGGTGGACTGAAAGGACGTCCTCTTGAAAAAGGCGACGTTCTGCCCATTGGAGAGCCTTCTATCGTAGCGGATCATTTGTTTGATAGGCTAAAAAATAAAGTGAATCAGGCGGGATACGGCGCACCAGATTGGACAGTGAGTCACGATTATTTTTTGCCGCTGCGGAAATCGCCAGTGATTCGTGTGCTGGCAGGGAGGCATTTTTCTCATTTTCAAGAAACATCTCAAACTGCATTTTTTGAGCAGCCTTATCAGGTCACACCTCAATCAGATCGTATGGGCTGCCGGCTGAAGGGGGAGCCGGTTCATTTAAAAGAAAAGCTGGAATTGATCTCAGAAGCGGTCGCCTTTGGATCTATTCAAATCCCACCCGATGGCCAGCCGATTATTCTGCTGGCAGATCGGCAAACGACAGGCGGATACCCGCGTATTGGAGAAGTAGCGACTGTAGATTTGCCGCTTATTGCACAGGCGATGCCTGGAGCAAAGCTGTATTTTGAACAAATAGATCATCGGGATGCAGAGCAGGCGTTATTTAAACAAGAAGCAGAACTGAGGGAGCTTACCGCAAGAATCAAGCTGGAAGCATTCTCGTTTAGAAAAGGTGAAGAAGATGCAAAACACAAATAAAACGGTTGTGAAATCAATGGAGATTTTGCGGCTGTTTATTGCTCACGATCAATTAACATTAAATGAAATGATCGAGCTATCTGGTATGCCGAAAACATCTGTCCATCGCATGGCGAGCTCATTAGCCGATATGGGACTGTTAGAAAAGCAAGAAACAGGTGCTTATCGATTAGGCTTAATGTTCCTTGAATACGGTCAGCTTGTGGCGGACCGCCTTGATATTCGAAGAATTGCAAGACCATTTATGGAAAGCTTACGGGATGAAGTAGGAGAAGCTGTACAGCTCATTGTTCGCGAGGGTGACGAAGCCATTTACGTGGAAAAGATAGAAGGTACGCAGCCTGTTCGTCTCTACACCGCCGTCGGTAGACGTTCCCCCCTATATGCGGGTGCCTGTGCGAGAAGTATTCTTTCCTTTTTGCCAGAGAGCGAAAGACTTGCCTATATTGACTCAATTGAGCTGGGGAAGATCGGAATTGGGACTATTACAGACAAAGAGGTTCTAAGAAACATGCTGGAAGAATCAAATGCGCGGGGATATACGTTAAGTTATTCTGAGCTTGAAAACTATACAGCGGCCATTGGAGCTCCTATTTTCAATCATCTGGGGGAAGTGGCAGCAGGTATTAGCATTGCAGGATTTGAAGCGGGCTATCAAAAAGAACGCCTGCCTTACTTAATTCAACAGGTGAAAAAAGCCGCCAGTGATATTTCGAGAGAATTAGGCTTTTCATCCGAACAAATAAAAAGCCAATGACCGTCAAGATCATTGGCTTTTTTGGGTGCAGTTATTAGAAAGTTTTTCCTAAAGCTTTTGCACGTTCGATTGCATCTGCTTTAATTTGCTCTGCTTTCGCAGGCTCAGCATTGTGACCTTCAACGATAAGACCTTCGAAAGAAGGAATTCCGAAGAAGTTCGCAATTGTACCAAGGTAACGGTGACCTGCTTCAAGTTCAGCAGCAGGACCTTCAGTGTAGTATCCACCACGTGCTTGGATGTGAAGAGCTTTTTTGTCTGTTAATAAACCAACAGGACCTTGCTCAGTGTATTTGAATGTTTTACCAGCTACAGCAACAGAGTCGATGTATGCTTTAAGAACTGGTGGGAATGAGAAGTTCCAAAGTGGTGAAACAAATACATATTTGTCAGCAGAAACGAATTGATCGCTTAATTCGTTTAGACGAGCAACTTTTGCTTGCTCTTCAGCTGAAAGTGTATCGAAGCCAGCACCAGATTGAAGTTTGCCCCAGCCAGCGAATACATCTGCATCAATGTGAGGAATGTTTTCTTTGTACAAATCGATATGTACAACCTCGTCACTTGGGTTTGCTTCCTTATAAGATTCGATAAATGCCTTAGCAGTAGCCATACTGTAAGAAACTGTTTCATCATGCGGATGTGCAGTGATGTATAAAACTTTTGCCATGTTCATTCAATCCTTTCTGTTTCGGTTATTTTTTTAGCGTATCCCAAAGGTACGCTGAATATGTGGCATCTTTAATCATATTGGAATGCTATGAAAAAGATGTAACAAGCACAGTTACATAAAAACTGATATTTTCATTGTAATCACATTGTAGTTTGAAGTCAAGATATAAAGTCTCGAAATCAAGATAAAAAGTTTGTAAATTTTTCTGGAACACTTAAACACGCAGATTTCAGCGCAAAAAACCTACTCTTATTGAACAAAAAATCGTTCAATACCGCAAGTAAAGAGTTTGTAAAGGCGCTGCAGCTCAAAAAAAGATGGATGCCCCTAAGTCATCTGCTACAAGCATCTGTTCTCCAAATTCGTATATATAAGAGAAGGCAGGAGAGAGTGAGGGATAAGAGTGGGACGATCCTATGTTGCGATTGGGGATTCCTTAACAGTTGGGGTGGGGGCACGTTTATTTGGCGGAGGATTTACTCAGCGGTTTCGATGGATGCTTGAAAAAAAGACGCATGCACCGGTCGAGCTGTCTGTATTTGCAAAGTCAGGGTTAACGACCGATGAGATTTTACAGCTCTTCAAACGGTCTGAGGTGAGACGTGCCATTGCAGCTGCTGACATCATCACCATCACAGGCTGTGGAAATGACCTTGTTCAAGCTGTTCAGCAGTATGAAGAAGGTGAAGATGAAAAGAAACTGCTGCAAGCGGTCATGCATTGCCAGGCGAATTTTAGCAAGATGATTCAAGAAATTGCTCAGATCAAAAGAGGGCAGCATGAGCCCTATTGCGTATATCTCATGAATTTATATAATCCTTTTCCACAAATACCAATAGCCGGGCGGTGGCTTCAACAATATAATCAACAACTTCGTTTGCTTGCTGCGAATCCACATGTAGAAGTTGTGGATGTATACAAAGCGTTTGAAGGGCATGAAAGAGCTTACTTATCGATTGATCAATTTCATCCAAATCCTAAGGGGTATGATGCAATGGCAGAAGCATTGTATCAACAATACTGTAAACAGCTGTAATCCGGTGGGATTGCAGTTTTTTTCATCCTTTTCAATAAATGACGGTTTCGATATGATAAAAGAAACGAAGGCGAAAGAGGTGTGCAGGCATGGAGGAGATCAATGCGTTTTTTCAAAAGATGACAGGAACGGCTTATGAAGTAGGAAAACAGCAGGCTCTCTGGTTGAAGGAGAACCAGCAACTGCAGACACAATATATTCGAACAGAACCGGTAACACAACAGGCTGTGAAGGAAACGAAGCAGCTGATCCGTCCTTTTCTTCCTCAATTAGATGAAGAGATTGCTGGGTTTTGTGATGAAATGCAATTAGATGAGCGTTATTTGACCTTTTTCTATTCATCACATCTTCAGCCAGGCTGTTCCCATTGTGTGAGGCAGGGGAATATGGCAGCCGGTCAACAAACGGTCATGCTTCGTAACTATGATTTCTCCCCGATTTTTGATGATATGCGTCTTGTGACGACACATGTGAAAGGCTTGGCATGTCATACAGGTTCGTCGCTGCTCTTGTTTGGCAGATCTGATGGAATGAATGAGCATGGTCTTGCTGTGACTTTCTCCGCTTGCGGTCCGCCGGTTGGCAATGAACCCGGTTTAAAGCCTCCAGCAGTCGCCGGTTTGCAGGTGTATCATGTGATTCGCTCTGTTCTGGAATCCTGTCAAACGGTCGAGGAAGCCATTCGCTCAATCCAGGAAATGCCCGTTGCTTCAAATGTTCATATCATGCTTGCGGATCGAAAAGGAGAGGCGGCTGTAATAGAAATCATCGATGGTCAAAAAAGGGTGAGAAGACCGGAGACAGGTTATATTGCCGCAACGAATCATCCGGTAGCTGATCAAACAGCAAAAGGGATGACCAAACATCATTCTATTGTCAGATACGATATGTTAATGGAGGCTTTAAAAGAACAACGATCAAATGATTCTCTTGTGAAGCTATTTCAGACAGAATATCCTGATGGTCTAACTGTGCACAATTATGAGGAGCTGTTTGGAACGATGCGAACCGTCATGTTCCGTCCGGAAGAAGGCACGATTGATTATTGCTTTGGTTCTCCGGTGTACAATCCGTCTTATTCTTTAAAAGCCGGTAGTTCACTGCATTTTCATGAACAAAAGGTACAATTTCATCAAAAGGATTATGGACCGTCATTTTGGAGAAGCGTCTAATGATCCCTTGTTTATATTTTGTCACAGCCGCTGTGCCAAATTCAGATCAACTTAAGATTGCATCGCTCGTTGAAAGCGTTTTATATTAAGGTGTGACAATAGACCTATTTATACAGAAGGAGGCATTTCATGTACATAACGGCACGAGAACAGAAAGTCATTAAATACATCATTCAGCAAAATCGTTATGTCACCATTCGTGAGATAGCCGATTCTGTTCAGGTGAGTACAAGAACGATCCATAGAGAACTAAAATCTATTAAACCAATTTTGAAAGATTATCATCTTTCATTAGATAAACAGCCGGGAAAAGGCTTAAAGGCAGTTGGCGAACAGGAGGATAAACAGCGGCTTCTTGCTCATATGTCAAGTGAGGATCAAATTGAATATAGCTCGGATGAACGAAAGCTCTTAATCCTATGTGCGCTGCTTGAAGCGAAGGAACCGGTGAAATTATACACACTCGCAGCTGACTTGCAGGTAACAAATGCGACGATCAGCTATGATTTAGATGAACTGACGGAGTGGATTGCTCCATACGGTTTGCAGCTTATCCGCAAGCGCGGGTACGGCATTGAATTAAAAGGGCCGGAGGAAGCAAAACGGAAAATTGTCGGCAATCTCATTGTTGACCGGCTCGACATTCAATTGTTTTTAGAAACGATTGAAATGAATATCAAACATCGAACGAAAGCAACGGAAAAGGTGTTTGGCGTTGTCAGCAGAGGTCAGCTGCTCAAGGTAGAAAGACTGCTCTTTCATTTGAAAGATCGACTGTCACTTTCCTTATCTGATAGTGCCTATATTGCACTTGTTGTTCACTTAACCTATGCCATCGAACGTATTCAGCTTGGGGAAACCATTCGAATGGAAGAGGAAGAGCTGCTGGAATTAAAGCGGACGAAGGAATTTGAATCATCACTCCGAATGGCAAGAGCGCTTGAACGCATGTTTAATGTGGAGATCCCTGAAGCGGAGGTCGGATATATGACCATCCACCTTCGCAGTGCAAATCGCAGCTTTGGGGCAGAATACCGTATTGATGAAATCGAGCTGGATATCGCGCTGAGAACGAAAAAGCTCATTGATTTTATTTCAAATAAAACCGGCTATCATCTTAATGAAAATGATTCATTGTATGAGGGACTCGTATCTCATCTCGAACCTGCCATGAACCGTCTAAAGGAAAAGATGAGAATCTATAATCCGCTCACACAACAAATTAAAAAAGACTACTTTTTGCTGTTTATGGCGATTGAAGAAGGAGTCGAGCGCTTCTTTCCTGAGATTGAATTTCCAGAGGATGAAATCGCCTTTATTGTGCTTCACTTTGGCTCAGTGCTTGAAATCAAAAAAGAAGAAACAAAAATTCATGCGCTTGTTGTTTGCTCAAGCGGAATCGGTTCCTCAAAAATGCTCGCCTCCCGGTTGAAAAAAGAATTGCCGGAGATCGCCAAATTCGATCTATCCTCTTTGATAGAGCTAAAGGAAATCGATGCATCGAGCTATGACATGATTGTCTCGACCGTTCCGATACCATATGAGCATATCGATTACATTATGGTCAGCCCCCTCCTAAACGAGGATGATGCCATGCGTGTGAAGGCTCATATTAAACGGAAGATTCCTTATATCATCGAGAAAAAAAGAACAAAAGAATCTCCCAAAGAATTGGTGCAAGAAACCGTTAATATGATGACGGTTGCAGAGCAGGTGACGAATTATATGTTTGTGATTCGCAGCATCCTGTCCCGTTTTACCATTGAAAAAAGAAAGACGATGCCGAAGCATGATGAAACCATCAGTCAGCTGCTTCGTCAGCTTGAAGAGGAAGGGCTTATCATACATGCGGATGATGTAGCGAGCGGCCTTTTGGAACGTGAACAGCAAGGCGGCTTAGGCATACCTGGTACTGAATTTGCTCTTTATCATTTAAAGCATGCATTCATCAAGGAACCAATCTTTCATATTTATGATCTTGATCAAGCATACGAGGTTAAAAGCATGGATGGCGGGCAGCAGCAGATGTCACGAATGCTCATGATGCTGGCGCCGCAAGAGCTTGGCAAGGAAGGGTCAGAAATGTTTAGTCTGATCAGTTCATCCATCATTGAAAGTGAAGAAAGCATGGCGCTTTATGGACAAGGGACAAAGGAAGACATTGAACAGAAATTACATCAGCTTTTCTATCAATTTGTCAAAGAGGCAAAGTGGTAAGTAAGAAAAAGGCCGAGAGCTTAGTCGCTTCTCGGCTTTTTTGCTGTGACACAGACAGCAAGGGTAGGACGAATTTCTTCATACTCAATAGAAAATGGGTCAAACCCTGCAAACTGCATGTCATTTAATATGCTTTCACCCATCTCTTTTGTCCGGTTGGCGTCAGCTCCTTTTTCTCTTGGCTGCATGACAATAACGAGTGTTCCGCCTGGTTTCAAGGTGTGGTAAAGATTGAGTAAGCCCGTCTTTGGATCATCCCAAATTGTAAAATTGTTAACAGACAGCACTTTGTCATACTGCTCTCCGGGAAGGCGTGTTTTCTCGATTTTTCCGACATACAATCGGACCTGTTTGTCTTTTGCTCGTTTGCTGACGCGGGACTGTGCTTGCTCCTGCATGGTTGAAGAAGCATCCAGCCCATCAATGTGAAGATCTTGATAATGCTTGAGCATATGTTTGATGCTGTAGCCGGGTCCATAGCCAATCTCCAAAATGTTTTCACCATCTGTCAGATCTAAGTGGCGGATGGCCCACTGATTCAATGATTTATTTTCATTTGCCATAATGAATCCAGCGATGCTTCCGAGCCAGCCTTTTGGTCTGCTAAAAGTTTTTGAAATGGTAGACAGCATGTGAGAACGCTCCTTTTTGATGATCATGTAACCGATTTTTCTCCTATTCAAACATGTTGATTTTCGGGAACACATCTGTACAGCTTCATGATGTTTGAGTGGAAAAATGAGGTGGTAATGAAAGGATACATCAACAAATCAAGGAGGAGCTTACACATGGATTTACGTGAATATTTAACAAATGGCATTCCGCGCCAAACGCAGGATCAGCAGCCAGGCAGTGAAAGAGAAATGAATCCAGCGCCGATCTTTGAGGATGAATCATATCAAGGTTCTGGCAAGCTAAAAGGAAAAGTGGCACTGATTACAGGCGGAGATAGTGGAATCGGACGGGCAGTATCTGTTGCCTATGCAAAAGAAGGAGCACATGTCGCCATTGTGTATTTAAATGAACATGAGGATGCAGAAGATACGCAAAAACGTGTAGAACAGGAAGGCGTCAAATGCTTAACGATTGCAGGAGATGTCGGTGACGAAGCCTTTTGCGAGAAAGCAGTAGAAAAAACAGTTGAAGCCTTTGGACAATTAGATATTTTAGTAAATAATGCGGCTGAACAGCATCCGCAAGAACGTATTCAAGATATTTCAAGTGAACAGCTTCACCAAACCTTTAGAACCAACTTCTATTCCTATTTCTATTTTACGAAAAAGGCACTGGATTATTTAAAACCGGGAAGCTCCATTATTAACACAACATCAATTAACCCATATCGAGGTAACCCAGTGCTGATTGATTATACGGCGACAAAAGGAGCAATTAACGGCTTTACGCGTTCTATGGCACAATCACTTGTGAAAGATGGGATTCGGGTAAACGGTGTAGCGCCAGGTCCAATTTGGACACCGCTCATTCCATCTACATTTGATGAAGACAGTGTGGAAAGCTTCGGGGCAGAAACCCCGATGGGAAGACCAGGACAGCCTGTAGAGCATGTCGGCTGCTTTGTGCTGCTGGCTTCTGACGAATCGTCTTATATGACAGGACAGACACTTCACGTCAATGGCGGTTCCTTTATGAATACATGATCTACGCGGCACCGCCCAGCTTTGATTGGGCGGTGTTTTTAGTATTTCTTGCGATTCTTCTGCACAGATGTGACAGACCATACGATAATGCCCACAACAACTGCCGCAATGACAAGTGAACTCAAATGGAACATCGTTTCATGATGCATGTTCAACTTCTCCCTTCATTGAACCTGTTTTCTATAGCATCAGCCAGAAGGTCTCTTTTTATGAAAAACACATTTCTTTGTTTAATGAATGGGCCGTCGTGGAAACCTAAGAATACGGATGAAATTTTGAAGGAGTGAAATGATATGTCTCAAGAAGAATTAAAACAGAAGGTATTAAACCTATTAGATGAACAAAAGGTCGGAACATTGGCGACTGTTGAACAGGATAAGCCGCATACTCGCTACATGACGTTTTTCCATGAAGATCTGACGTTATATACACCAACGAGTAAAGAAACACATAAAGCAGATGAAATTGAAAAAAATCCAAATGTTCATATTCTCATTGGATATTCAGGCGAAGGATTTGGTGATACTTATGCAGAAATTGCAGGTACCGCAACATTAACCGATGATCCGGAACTGATCGACCGCCTTTGGTCTGATGAGATGGAGAAATGGTTTAAAGGAAAAGATGACCCGAATCTAGTGATTCTGAAAATTGATCCAACCTCCATTCGTTATATGAATGAAGGAAGCCGTACACCAGCAGAATTATCACTTTAACACTTGCGTAATCAGGGGGAATGTGTTATAGTTTGATATTAAGTGTTGAAATAAGCAAATAAATAAAGAAAGTAAACTTTCTTTTTTCTATGACACAATGAGAAGCAATAGAGCTTCTACTTGATAAGAACGAGACGCTGTCAAAGCGAACAAACTTATTCTTTTCCTTCTGCACCCGCCCCCCTATATAAGCGGAAGAATGGAAAAAAGACGTTTTGATTTACAATTCACACTGGCACGGCTTCGGAGCCGTAAGGACGAATGAGAGGTAGGGCTTTCGTTGTCTTGTTATCCAGAACTTCCATGGCGTTTACTTTCAAACGTAGGTTCACTCGGAACACATATGACACACTGATATGATCGAATCTTAATTCATACACTCCGTAACGGAGATTAAACATTGATTATTTATTTGCATGAAAAGAGTAAGTAACAGGCTGCCATCTATTTGGCAGCCTTTTTCATTTGGTTAAACAAGAGGACCCCAAAACCAATGAGCCCAAGAAAAGGGAAGATGGAGATAGAAACCAATCGCATCGCGTCCGCTCCAAAAGGGTTCGACACTAGTAGCAGACCAATGAATGCACAGATGATCAGAGTGAATAAAGCGGGCTTCATGATCATTTCCTTTGTCCTTTCTTCTGATACCGCCAAATCCGTTCAATAAAAAAGAACATCACTGCAAACAAAATAGAAAACATGAACATATCCAGCAGTGTCACGCCTCTATTTGGGTGCACAAGACCAAACCAAACGAATTGCAGAACAAAAGAGATCGCAAAATATAGAATTAATTTTTTCATCTTTTTCCTCTTTTCACTTATTTTTTTGACCCTTAAGCCACATCAGCCAAATGATGAAGGAACCTATCACACATGAGAGCAAAGTGCTAGGCGGCAAGGTGTGCCAGCTAGTCAGCCCCTTTACAAAACACATATAAAAAAAGAAAATGGAAATGGATACGAGTACCCATTGCTTGAACCAGCGAGGGACACGCAGCCACGCCGCTAGAATGATTGATGATAGCTTATCCAATGAGAGAACTCCTTTTTTGAATCTGATTGGATTTTATCGTAAACAACAAAGTTTGTAAAATATGGATTTCAGAGGCTTTGATGGTATTCTTCTAGCGTGAAACATTTTCGCTGTACTGACGTATAAGTTAAAGGAACCTCATGAAAGGAAGCGATCAAGTGAAAAGAATACCAGTCATCTTCCTCAGATATATTGTCTTCTTTATTCCAGCAATCATTCTCAGTGTCTTGGTGTGGAACCATTATCAAGATGATTTGTCAGAAGGGAAAGTAACAGAGAATAACGTCAAAGGAATGTTCACATTTGATGAAGGCAAACGAGTGGTGAGTGCTGTATCAAAAGACCAGCAGCTCCATTTTGCAATGGTTGATCCTCAATCAGGGAAAAGAATGAGTGAATGGACCACAGAAAGTGATTCGTTTAATGAAATGCTGCCATCCATTCAAGGAAACAATCTCTTGCTTGCTTTAAAGAATAAAGACGGGCAGCTGTTGATTGAGAAATTAACACCAAGCGGAGAAAAGAAAGAGCTCGTTCAAAATAACCTGCAGATTCCCTCATTTTTAAAAACGAATACATACCAATGGAATGGACGACTTGTATTTACAGGAGAAATGGACGGTGCCGCTGCAGTCATCGGTGAGCTAAAGAACGGTCAGTTTCATATGCATAATCTGAACGAGCTAAAGCTGCCAGCAAGACCCGTCTCCATGGATGTTGTCATGAATTCCTTTAGAGGACAGACGCCAATTCCTATATTTGAAGTAACTTTGAAAAATGACCAGAAGGCGTATGTCAGCGGAATCTCAAACGAGAAGCATCAGCTTGGGGTTTATGTCTCCAAAAACGCTGAACCGTTCAGCCTTGTGGAAGATACAGTTGAGCAGAGGCTGCAAAAAACGATCGGATCATCACAAAACTTTGCTGTCGCCGTGGAATCGGAATATCCAAAAAGGGCAAGGAAAGTGAATGCAGAAGGAAGACTTGGAGAAGTCGTTCCAACACCAAAACCAATTTACCAAACGTATGTGTACCAGCTTAATGAGGAAGAAGTGTTGATTGCAGGCTCTACAGCAAAGGACGAAGCAAAAGGCAAACTGACTGGTTATATTTATAACCATCGCACGAATAAGGCGACGTCTGCCAGCAAGCTTTTGCAGTCGCTTTCATATGAATCTTTACAAAGAGAAGGGCTCTCTTTCAATAAAAATGTGAAGAGCGATTGGCTCTATTATTCATTTGACAATCAATTAACGGGTGCATTTGAGACGAAAAGCAAAGAGCTAAAGGAATTTCCTTTGCAAAAGGTCATCTCAATTGAAAACGCCAGTCCAGCCCACCAAACGTCTGTTGATACCTTTATGCAATATGTAATGAAGGGCGGACCGCTCATTCTCAACTGGGCGATATGGATCTTGATCCCACTGTTATTATTTGTGCTAGCGATCTTCCTGCCGCCGATTTTGAGACTGGTGAGAAGAAACAAGATAAAGGACAGTGTCACATTACAAGCCTATATTGTGTCCGTGAAAGAAACGGGCACCTATATCAACGAACAGCCAGTTGTCAGCATGCGGCTTCAATTTGAATATGAGGGGCAAAGTATAGAAAAGACGGTTAAAACGGTTGTATCCTACACCCAGATACCACAGCCAGGCCAGCCTATTGCCATTCACTATGATCCGAAGAAGCAAAAGGCAATGCTTTTAAAAGAGGGTGACGTCTCGCAGCCAAGTGAGCCAAAGTTCATCAAAGGCGCTGTTTTAAGAAATATAGAATCATATGGAACCGTAGGACGGGGCACCGTCTTATCACTCACATTTGAATTAGATCAGAAAACGTATATCATTCCGATGATTCAAGCCGCTGGTTTTGAATTTAGAACAGGAGAAAAAGCCGATCTCGTCGACATCAATGGCCAGCTGAAAATGGCTGCCTATGGCTATGAAGTTCGGAATCGATCGGGGAAAGATATGACGTTAACTGGAACCATCCAGCGTGTGAAGCAATATCCAATTGCCATCCATGAACAAAAGCCTATTCAGCTGGATGTGACAGTGTCAAACGGAGATCAGTCCATCACCAAAACGGTCAGCCAGTTCATCCCTGATCATATGCAGGTCGCAGTGGGCACTCAAATCACGATCCAGACAAAGAAAGAAGAGCTGGATAGAGAAATGAGCCTTATGCAAGAGAAACAAGGAAGTGCAAAAGTGACCAATGTCGAATTTGCTGGCGTCATCGGCAATCTGCCGTTAGCAATCATTCAAGTTGAGAGAAATGGCATGATGTATGAAGTGAAACAGCCAATCGATCCAATCACCAGTGTCTTGCCTGGTGATGAATTATGGGTGGCATATCACGATATGACGCGTCAAGCAGCCATTGTGAAATATGCATCAATATAAAAAAGCGTTCCTTTTAGGAACGCTTTTTCTATTAAGCTTTTGTATCATATTGGCGGAGCACCTTATCGTAGGCGAAATTGCCGAAAGGAATGAATGCCGCAAAAAAACCGGCGATGGACCATTTCAAATGCCAGCGAACTTTAAATGTCACATATGCCAAAATGAGCATATAGATGACAAACAATGCGCCGTGAATAGAGCCTACAATGGTGACTGCCATCGGAATATCCGCAAAATATTTTAGAGGCATGGCAATTAAAAGAAGGGTTAAAAGAGACATACCCTCAATAAAACCCGCCTGTCGCAGACGGCTAATACTTGTATGCATATACAAATCCTCCTGTATAAAAGCTAGTTTCTCATCTTCTAATATAAACGAAAGATCGTCTGGGCATGCTGAAATCTACGAAAAATTCAAAATATGTTCATGGATTGCTTAAAAAATGGGAAAAGTCCTTTACTGTTTGTTTGTTTCAGAGAGTACTTGCTTTAAGTGCATCACATCATGTAATAAATGCTCCGTCATTGCTTGAACCGCTTCTGTGGAGCGGCGCTTTTTTATTTCAGAATAGATCGCTGCATGCTCTCTTTGAATGGTTTCAGCACGAGTGCCGCCGCTAAAATGGAAGATGCGACAATAGTGAATGAGTGCATTCACGTGATTCAATTGTTTGGATAAACGGTCATTGTGACTCGCCAAAATGATTTTTTGGTGAAAGGATTCATGTAACTGGACGATCTCTTTAGATGGCAGCTCCTGCTTGATCGCTTCGTCCGCCTCCGTGAGAACCTGCTCAATTTCATCCATTTCTCTTTGCGTGGCTTCCTTACAGGCAAGCTCAACAGCAAGTGTTTCTAAGGCAACCCGAATTTGATAGAGCTCCTCGACATCTTTTTCTGTTAACGTATAGACTGAATAGCCTGATCGATGATCCGCGATTAAAAGCTCGTCTTTTTCTAACAGCCTCATCGCCTCTCTTACAGGTGAACGGCTTACGCCAAATTGCTTGGCAAGCTGTGTTTCATTGATGCGCTCTCCTGGCTGAAACTGGCCATCAAAAATCATTTGCTTCAGCTGTTCATAAAATTGCATGTGATACGGTGTTGGTCTTTCCATCTCGAATGAATTCATCCCATCATTCCCTCTTTTGTACATCATCTTTTGTCTCATGTTATCCAAGTTTTTCCCTCTAGGCAAGCCTGCATCGAAAAGTCAATATCGTACAATCCAAGAGAAAAAGGGTGTGCTACACTAATGATGAGTTCAGTGAAAAGAGGGGATCGACATGAGAACATTAGAGGAACGAACAGTCCATTTTGACCAGGACTTGCAAATAGAGGCGTATCGCTTTCATGCCATCATCAAAAAGTTCCCAAAACATTTTCATACATACTATGTGATTGGATTTATTGAAGGCGGTCAAAGACGTATGTTCTGCCAAAATCAAGAATACATCATTGGAAAAGGAGATATCCTTCTTTTCAATCCGTACGATAATCACGGATGTGAACAATTTGATCACAAGCCGCTAGATTATCGCAGCTTAAATATTGAACCAGAGTTGCTGGAGAAGATCTTTCAGCACAAGCCGCATTTTAAAGCCCCTGTGGTTTCACAAAGTGAACTAGCAAAGCAATTATATGATCTTCATCAAATGATCACAGAAGAAGCTCCTGCTTTGAATAAACAGGAAGCCTTTTACTTTTTGATGAAGCAGTTGATCGAAACCTATTCTGATATACCAGAGGAAAAAGCATCAGCAGCCAATGCCAATGCCAATGAACAAAAAGTCCAAGACGTACAGCAATATATTGAAACACATCTCACGGAAAATATATCGTTAGATGACTTAGGTGAGCTCGTGTCCATGAACAAATATTCATTGCTGCGTGCTTTTACAAAGTTCAGAGGAATTACGCCGTATCGTTATTTACAGACAATCAGGGTGAACTATGCGAAGGAACTACTCGCCCAAGGAATGAAGCCAATAGATGTAGCTGCTGCCGCTGGATTTTCTGATCAAAGTCATTTGACTCATTTCTTTTCGGAATTTATTGGGCTTACGCCAGGGCAGTATCAGCAAATTTTTGAAAAGCAGGTAACAGCAAAATGAAAAATAAACAGCTTCTTGGTCATATAGCAGCCATGTTCACCATTTTTTTATGGGGATCTACCTTTATATCAACCAAAATATTATTAACGGCTTTTTCTCCAACAGAGATTTTATTTTTTCGTTTTTTCCTTGGGTACCTTACCCTGATGATCATTTATCCAGTCACCATGAAGGTGCAGCGTAGAAAGCATGAAGGGATGTTTGCGCTCGCAGGGTTATGCGGTGTGGTCTTATACTATTTTTTAGAAAATGTTGCACTTACTTATACGTTCGCTTCGAATGCAGGTGCCATCAGCTCCGTTGTCCCATTTTTCTCTTTTCTATTGTCTTATTTTTTATTAAAAGATGAGCCGCTGCACAGCCGCTTTTTCATAGGCTTTTTCATCGCGATGATGGGAATTGTACTGATTAGCTTTAATGGGATGACGACGTTCCAATTGAATCCGCTCGGTGATGCTTTAGCATTTATGGCTACCATCGTCTGGGCATTTTATTCCATTTTATCGAAAATGATCAATCAATATGGCTACCATATTATTCAGGTGACAAGACGTGTCTTCTTTTACGGGCTGCTATGGATGATTCCGCTGATCTGGCATTTTAAGATTCGTTTAGACTGGGAGCGGTTCACGAATCCATCGTTTGCCTTCCACTTGCTGTTTTTAGGCGTCTTTGCATCTGCTATTTGTTTTCTGACATGGAGTTTTTCCGTGAAGACGATCGGTGTGGTGAAATCAAGTGTGTATATTTATGGAGTGCCCATTATCACGATGATCATTTCAATGATCGTTCTTCACGAGAGTCTGACCTTCATGTCGGCACTAGGAACGGTACTGACCTTAGGAGGTTTGCTGCTTTCAGATAAAAAAGGTGCGGGAAGAAAGAAACAGAAGTCCCCGATACTGGTGCAGGATAAAAAGGCGCTTTGATCAAAAAGCGTCTTTTGTCCATTGTAAGAACAGGCACTCTTTAGTAAACTCAAATTAAACGGTCGACGGTCGACCGATGACAAAGGGGGAAAAATCAATGAAGCATGTTTCAATTGCAGCGATACCAGGAGACGGAGTTGGAAAGGAAGTTGTACCTGAAGCCATCCGAGTTTTGAAAGCGATATCAGAGGTGCATGGCGGTCTGTCTTTCACCTTTCAGGATTTTCCGTGGAGCTGTGAATATTATTTAGAGCATGGCGAAATGATGCCAAAGGATGGATTGGAACAACTAAAAGCCTTTGACAGCATTTTCTTAGGGGCCGTCGGAGATGCCAATTTAGTGCCGGATCATGTATCACTTTGGGGATTGCTCATTAAAATTAGACGTGAATTTGAGCAGGTGATCAACGTTAGACCTGCAAAACAGCTGAGCGGCATTCGCTCACCGCTTGCTCAGCCAAAGGATTTCGATCTTCTTGTTGTAAGAGAAAACGGTGAAGGTGAATATAGTGAAATTGGGGGCCGTATCTATCAAGGAGAAGATCAGCTTGCCATTCAAAATGCTGTTTTCTCCAGAAAAGGGACAGAGCGAGCCATGCGTTTTGCCTTTCAATTAGCAAAAAAGAGAAGAAAGCATGTGACAAGTGCAACCAAATCGAATGGAATTGTTCATACAATGCCATTTTGGGATGAAGTGTTTCAAGACGTAGCAAAGGATTATCCAGAGGTGACAGCAGACTCACAGCACATTGATGCACTCTCAGCCTTCTTTGTAACAAGACCTGAGAAATTCGATGTGATTGTCGCCAGTAATTTATTTGGCGATATTTTGACTGATCTTGGAGCCGCCATTATGGGAAGTATTGGCGTAGCGCCTGCTGCCAACATCAATGTGAATGGCAAATATCCGTCCATGTTTGAGCCTGTACACGGATCAGCCCCAGACATTGCAGGAAAAGGGATTGCCAACCCAATCGGTCAAATTTGGACGGCTAAACTCATGCTTGATCATTTCGGAGAAGAAGAACTGGGCACACACCTCCTCGAAATCATCGAGTCAGTCACAGCAGACGGCTTTTTAACAGCAGACATCGGCGGAGCCTATCAAACACAAGAAATCACCAACGAAATCATCAAGCGCTTGAAGAAATAATCCGTCATTAGAACCGCATCTCCACGTCTGCTATAATAAAAGGATGGATAGAAGAAAGAGATGTGAAATCTAGTGTCAAAAACAGTTGTATTAGCAGAGAAACCTTCAGTAGGACGTGACTTAGCACGTGTACTGAAGTGTCATAAAAAAGGAAATGGTTTTTTAGAAGGAGATCAATACATTGTGACGTGGGCTCTTGGCCATTTGGTCACACTGGCTGATCCAGAAGGCTACGGAAAAGAATTTCAATCCTGGCGTTTAGAGGATTTGCCGATCATTCCAGAGCCGCTCAAGCTTGTCGTCATGAAAAAGACAGGCAAACAATTTCAAGCAGTGAAAGCGCAGCTTGCAAGAAAAGATGTAAAAGACATTGTCATCGCAACAGATGCTGGACGTGAAGGGGAGCTAGTCGCAAGATGGATTCTTGAAAAAGCGCATGTGAAAAAGCCACTGAAACGACTATGGATCTCATCTGTTACGGACAAAGCCATCCAAGAAGGCTTCAAACGATTAAAAGATGGCAGAGAATATGATAATCTGTATCGCTCGGCTGTTGCACGTGCAGAGGCAGACTGGATTGTAGGGATCAACGCAACAAGAGCGCTGACGACCAAGTTCAATGCACAGCTTTCCTGCGGACGGGTACAAACACCAACGATTGCCATGATCAATAAACGAGAAGAAGACATTCAGCAATTTCAGCCGAAGCCGTTCTATGGAATGACTGCACAAGTAGATGGGCTTACGTTGACATGGCAGGATGCCAAAACAAAGCAAAACCGCACATTCCAAGAGAATGTCATAAAAGAGCGTTTGGCAGGCTGCAAAGGAAAACCAGCAGTGATCGATGCATTGAAAAAAACAGCGAAAAAAGCTTTTGCTCCAGGGCTGTATGACCTGACTGAATTGCAGCGTGATGCACATAAACGCTACGGCTTCTCAGCAAAAGAAACCTTGTCTACGCTTCAGCGATTGTATGAGCAGCATAAGCTTGTGACATATCCGCGTACAGATTCAAGATTTATTTCAGCGGATATCGTTCCTACATTAAAAGATCGTTTAAAAGGAATGAACGTCAGACCGTACGCACAGCATGTGAACCGCATTTTACAATCAGGCGTGAAAGCGCACAAAGGCTTCGTCAACGATGCAAAAGTGTCAGATCACCATGCGATCATTCCAACCGAGGAAGAGCTGTATCCTGGTGCACTAAGTGATAAAGAGCGTAAATTATATGATCTTATTGCCAAACGATTCCTTGCTGTACTGATGAATCCTTTTGAATACGAGGAAACAACGGTGATTGCCAAGATAGGCAGTGAAACGTTCACGGCAAAAGGAAAAACCGTACAATCAGCCGGCTGGAAAGCCGTGTATGATGATTCCTATGAAGACGAGGAATCAGCCGAAGCAGATCAGCATCTGCCGCTGCTCTCAGAAGGGCAGTCACTTGAAGTACGCCAGCTGAAAGAAACAAATGGAGAAACGAAACCTCCTGCCCGTTTTAATGAAGCAACTCTGCTATCTGCTATGGAGAACCCAGCGGCATTTATGCAAAATCAGGAAAAGGACTTAGTGAAAACCCTCGGTGAAACAGGCGGACTAGGAACAGTGGCCACAAGAGCCGATATCATTGAAAAACTGTTCAACAGCTTCTTAATCGAGAAAAAGGGCAAAGACATTTTCATCACATCGAAAGGGAAACAGCTGCTTTCCTTAGTGCCTGAAGACTTAAAGTCACCTGCGTTAACAGCGGAATGGGAACAAAAGCTTTCTAAAATCGCAAAAGGACAGCTGAAGGCTTCTCAATTCATGAGTGAAATGAAGTCCTATGCAAAACAAGCCGTATCTGAAATCAAACAAACGAATCAAACCTTTAAGCATGACAATGTCACTGGCACCCATTGTCCTGACTGCGGAAAACTTATGCTGAAAGTGAACGGAAAACATGGCACAATGCTCGTGTGCCAAGACCGAGAATGCGGCCACCGTAAAAATGTAGCGAAGAAAACAAACGCACGCTGCCCGAACTGTCATAAAAAGCTCGAGCTGCGTGGAGAAGGTGATGGCAAAATCTTTGCTTGTGTGTGCGGCCATAGAGAAAAACTGTCTGTTTTCGAAAAACGCAAATCACAATCCAATCAAAAGAAAGCCAGTAAGCACGATGTGTCAAAATATATGAAGAAACAAAAGAAAGTGGAAGAACCAATCAATAACGCACTGGCTGAGCAATTAAAGAAATTAAAATTAGATCAATAGTAGTATATAAACCCATGCTGAAATGCATGGGTTTTTCTGTGCAATCAAGTATATCGGCATATGGTTTTTCTGAAAATGGGAATATGTATGCAAAAAGACTCGTAATTTGGTATAAAATATTTATTTAAATTTTAACAAAAACACTCTATAATAAATCGTTGGATGCTAAGAGAACGGGAGTTGAAAGGGGACACGAATGGTTACAGCCATACATCGCACGGCTATTGTTTTACTCATTGTTTTTTTATTAGGCGGATGTACCTGGGAACAGCAGAAGGAATCAGCTGATCCAGTATCTCCACAGCCTGTATTGCCTGGAGAATATTTTATCACTCATCACCTCATGACAGATCAAGGCATGATTCGCACTTCATTAGCAGAGCAGCACATCTACTTATCTGAGTCGCTTGGACTTTGGATGGATTATCTTGTTCGAAAAAAAGATCAAAATTCTTTTGACCAACAATTTGGTGTCCTGCAAGATGAATTTTTACTAGATGATCACCTTCTCAGCTGGCAAATCGAATCTGATCAAAAAAGTAAAGCCAATGCTCTAGTTGATGACTTACGGGTAGTGGCGGCACTTCAAAAGGCAGATCGTTTATGGAAGAATGCAGCGTATCAAACCACAGCAAAAGAAATCGCACAAGCGTTAAAAGACAAGAATATGTATAGAGGCATCTTGTCCGATTATTATGATGCGTCAACAAACCGAACTTCACACACAATCACACTCTCATATTTAGACCCAAAAGCAATCAAAGAATTGGAATCCCTCAAAATATTCACGAAACAAATGACGAGTAACCAATTGACCATTCTAAAACAAGCACCGAGAAAAAAAGGATTCTTTCCTAAATCCTATGATATAAAGAAAAAAGCCTATTCATTTGATCGAGAAATCAATATGATTGATCAACTCTATACGGCTCTACATGCCGATCGTGCAAAGGTGAGTACGTCTGCGATCATGAAATGGCTGAAAACGACTTTTAAAAAAGAAGGAAAGCTGTACGGTAGATATAAACTGAGCACATTGCAGCCATCGGTGACGTATGAATCGCCTTCTGTATATGCACTGGTCATCTTGTATGCTCTTAAACGAAACGAACCGGAATTCGCAAAAGAGGTTTATGACCGCATGAAAGAATTACAAATTCAAGATCCTCTCAAGGATTATTATGGAGGATACATGAACGAAAAAGACACACACTCATTTGACAACTTATTGCCTCTCATTGCAGAAAGGGAGCTTTTTAATGAATCGGTTATTCAGTAATACGTATCGTTTATATTATTCTCTGCTCCTCACGTTTGCAGGTCTTATTTTGTTTATGAGCTACCTTGGCTTGCATGATGCAGAGAGCTTTTTGATGATCACACTGACTTTTGTCGTGTTAGGATGCGGGATTTTATTTGGCATCTTACCAGCATTAATTTTTACCTTGCTGATGTTGTTCTTTATAGGAAGTGCTATGTTCTTTACAGAGCTTGGCCACACAAATCCTTTCTTTTCCAATCGAACATTGCAGGATGTGGTGGTTTGGGGCGTAGCCCTTCTCTTTTTCGCGATTTCAGCAGGAAGCTTGCATGAGCGGATCAAGACGATGCGTCACACCATTGAACAACAAAAGCAGGCGATGAAACAATTTGTGGCGATTGACTCGACAACTGGATTTGACAATGCAGATCGGATGAAGCTGGAATTATCCGAGGAAATGAAACGGGCAGAACGTTACAAACAGCCATTCGTTTTTATCCTTCTTCATATCCATTATGCAGCGGAATTCAAATCGTTATATGGAGAAAAAGAAATGCAGCACCTATTTCAGCAATTAAGTATCAAGATTCGCGAAAGTGTCAGAGAAACGGATAAGAAATTTCGATTATCCGAAGAACGAATAGGCTTGCTGCTTACTCACACACCAGAAGAGAATGTCTCTGTCGTCCTTGAGAAGCTAAAAGATAAATTGCAAAAGCATGTGCTGTTAAACGGTCGTGAAGTCACCCTGACTTTTCATGTCTGTCATTTAACAAGCAGTTCGGATTATCGTACGCCAGAGCAATTTTTACAAGAACTAGAAAAAGAGATGATGATGAATGAACTTTAATTCTTTGATGAAATGCTGTTTGCTGCTTGCTCTTTTTTTGATTCTTTCTTTTAAATACATGGCTTCAGCCGACGCACTTGCCAAGCCAGATACCCTGATCGTTTATTCGACAGAATCGGGGGAAGCGACACCAGCAGTGCATATGCTGGATCTACTCGCCGGACATTTTTCAACAAAGACGACGATTGTATCTGATGAACATTTGGCTGAAAAGAAGATCAGTGAATTTCAGCAAGTCATCTACCTAGGAGAAATAAAGAGAACCTTACCGAAACAGACCATTCGTATGATGAATGAAGCACAGAAGGTAATAGCCATTGGATACAATGCGGAACAGCTTCGCCCATTCTCCAATCTTACTTTTCACAAACAAGATCACACGAGTCAAATCAAATATACAGATGATCAAACTTACCGTCAGCTAGAGAAAAGTATCAGTGCGTTAACGGTTCAAGGGGCCGACTTGCAAAGTGAATTTTTATTGAAGAAGCATGAAGCTGACCTTCCATTTGTGATTCAAACAAAGGAAGGGGCCGACTATATTGGTATCTTAAATGTCGTGCAGCAGAACGAGCTGCTTGCAGAAGTGCTGGAAAAACGCCTGTCTTCTTCTCATCAGCTGACCACAAAGTACTTAAGGTTTGGGAACATCAGTCCTGTCTCTGACGAGAAGAAGCTGCTTGAGCTTGGACAATACGTATCCACTCGGCATATTCCGTTTCTGATAGCGGTAACTCCTGTATGGGTGGATCGAACAACAGGTGATGAAGTGACACTGAGTGACCGCCCGCAGCTCGTAAAAGTGTTAAAACAATTGCAAAGCAATGGAGCCAGCATCATTCTTCATGGATTTAGCCGTACGTACCGAACGGAGGATTCTGGTCAGGACTTTGAGTTCTGGGATGCAAAGAATGATCAGTCCATTACGTCAAATGACCCAAAAAAAGCCGAGAAGAAGCAAAGTGAAAGCCATTTTTCGAATGAAAAAGATTTCCATGCTTATACGAGATCGAATCAGCAGCAAGAAATCATCTATACAGAAGAAAAAATCACAAAGGGCATTGAGCTTCTTGCGCAGCAAGGTCTATATCCACTGGCATTCGAGGTGCCGCATGATGCCATATCCCAACAAGGCTACGATGTGATATCAAGGCATATGTCCAGTCTGTTTGGACAGGTACAGTTGTCGGATCATACGTGGAAAACAGCCGGTGCTCCGCCGCTGGTGACGAAGCCCGTTATGCTTCATGGCATGACCTTATATCCTCAGCAATCAGTAGAGCCGGCGTCTGACCAAGAAGGTTCAAATATTTTAACAGAGCAAAAGATTCAATCCATCCAGCATCTTCAATCAGCCGCAATCGGACTGTCCTATGATGTGGAATCAGGAATAGATGGACTGCAAAATCTGATGACGCAGATGGATGCAATTCCTTCTAGTGAATGGCTGGATTTAAAGAAAACAAAACAGACGGTCCAAACATCACATGTGCAGATCAAAACATCAGGGAATGGACATATTCAAGTAGAACAATCCAATAGAGCAGAAACCAAAACAGTCAAACGAAGCGGCATGGAAAATATGCTGCGAATTCTCACAGTCGTGGTGATGCTGTTTATTGCGGCATTTGCTTTTTACACATTGTATTTAAGACTGACAATGAAAAAACGAATTTTTAAGGAGAGAAAACTAGGTGGCTGATGTCTTATTTTATCTTTCATTAATACTGATTTGGATCATGCTCCTATACCACATGTTTCTCATGCAGGGCGGCTTTCAGCACTACCTGACCTACGAAAAAGTGCTGCCTGAATGGACGAAACAAGGGAAAGAGCTGCCGACCGTCAGCATTCTGATTCCTGCTCATAATGAAGAAGTTGTCATCCGGCAAACGCTAAAAGCAATGGTCCAGCTATCCTACCCTAAACATCTCCTTGAAATCATTGTGATTAATGACAATTCCTCCGATGGCACTGGGGACATCGTGCGGTCATTCAGTGAGCAATATGATCATATCCATATGATTGAAACAAAGCCGCCATTTGCCGGAAAGGGAAAATCCACTGCACTGAATGAAGGCTTAAAGGCTTCAACAGGAGAAGTCATCTGCGTATACGATGCAGATAACATGCCTGAACAAAAGGCCGTCTATCACTTGGTTCTTGGTTTATTGAACGACCCTAAGGCAGGTGCTGTTGTCGGGAAATTCAGGGTCATTAATGCAGCCAAAAATCTCCTGACCAAATTTATTAATATTGAGACCATCTGCTTCCAATGGATGGCGCAGGGCGGAAGATGGAAGTGGTTTAGCATTGCGACAATACCAGGCACCAACTTCGCCATCCGCCGCCATATTTTAGAAGAACTTGGTGGCTGGGATGTTCATGCGCTGGCTGAGGACACCGAATTAACGATTCGTGTCTATAACCTTGGCTATGTCATTCGATTTTTCCCGGCAGCGATCACTTGGGAACAAGAGCCTGAGACGTGGAAAGTCTGGTGGCGGCAAAGAACGCGCTGGGCACGAGGCAATCAATATGTTGTACTCAAATTTTTAAAGCAGTTTATGAAGCTGAAACGAAAACGAATGATTTTCGATTTGTTTTATTTCTTCTTTACGTATTTCTTATTTTTCTTCGGTGTCCTGCTCTCAAATGGGATCTTTATCGTGAACCTATTTGTTGACCTTCACTTATCTGTAGGAGCTGTTGCCCTGATCCTGTGGGGATTGGCCTTCTTTCTCTTTCTAACAGAAGTGATGATTACATTAAGCATTGAGAAAACAGAGCTCACCAAACAAAATATACTCATTGTGGCGCTCATGTACTTCACTTATTCTCAAGTATGGATTGCGCTAGTCGTGTACTCTTTATTTGTAGAGACAAAGAGCCGTTTATTCAAACAAGAAGTAAAATGGTACAAAACCGAGCGTTACGATCAACAACAAAAGAAAAGCGGGTGACAAATTGAAATCGGTAAAATGGATGATTTTTACATTGGTGATATCCCTTGCCATTCAGCCTTTTTTCATGGCGGGGCAAGCACTGGCGCAATCAAATCGAGTACAAGTGAAAGATGACTGGATTCGCTCATCAAAAGGAAGTCAAACAGAAACGCAAGCATTATCAGAAGATGTAGTGACCTTGTATGGACAAGAAGACCGCACTGAATTTTCCTATCAAATAGAGAAAGAAAAAGTAGAGTCTAGCACCCTTACATTGAATATAGAGGCATCACCATTACTCATTTCGCCATCATCGTTCACAGTCATGATTGATGGAGAGATTGAAAAGACCATTCCCGTATCAGGGAAAAACCAAAAGAAATCGATTCAAATCAAATTGAACAAATCGCAATTGAAAAAAGGTTCTCATCGGATTCAGCTCGCATTTTATGGCGTGTTAAAAGAAGGTGTGTGTATCAACCAAGAGACACCTGCCAATTGGCTGAAAGTATATCCTGAAAGTGAGCTGGATTTCAAAGGAACTCAAACGACAGACGTGACGTTAGACAGCTTCCCTTCACCTTTCATTCAAACAGGTGATCAGAAAGAACAAACAGATATTGTGATTCCAAATTCACCGGAAGCAGCTGAATTAGAAGCGGCTGTGAAAGTATACCGTACGTTGAAAAACAAAGACCGCCAAGCAGACCTCAAAATCGTCCAAGAAAAGGACCTCAAGCAAATCGCGCATCCAACGATTGCTGTTGGAGCGAAAGGAAATTGGGAGGGACGAGTGAAATCGATCGAGCAAGCTGCGAAAATGAAAACAGCAAGCAACCAGCTTACGTTAGCAGTGAGAACACTGACTGGGAAGAAAAAAGAACAGCCCATTTTATTTGTCACTGCTGAACAGCCAAAGACAATTGCTGAAAAAATCAATGTCCTGACTCAACCAGAACTGACCGATCAGCTCACTGGGACAGATTTGCTGCTTCAAAAGGTGACTGCTAAAGCATCAAAACCATCTCATCAAATTCGTTTAAAAGATTTTGGTGGTGATGATGTAACGGTTGGAACCAAAAAGACGGCATCGGATCATTACTATTATCCGAAAGCATTGATCGCTAATCAAAAATCTGGTGCAAAGTTAAATCTATCATTTAAAAAAACTGATACAGCGAACAAAGCGGAACGCTTAACAGTCATGATTAATAATGAACCACACGATGTACCGTTAACAAAACTAGGAAACAAAGATGAGAATGGATTCTATCATGTGTCAATTCCAGTAGATTCACAAGTGCTCCAAAAGAATGAATATATTGATTTGCAATTTGTCACTACAGGCTTTAAAAACATGGAGTCCTGCAGACATACGGATGAAGAAAGCTGGATTTACATTGATAAGAATAGCTCTCTTCAAATACCAGAAGGGACAGCTAGTGATACACCGGATTTAGCTGCATGGCCGCTTCCTTTCACATCAAAAACACAGCAAGGAAAAACATTGATCATCATGCCAAATCAAATCAAGCAAGAAACGATCAATCAAATGGCGATGCTGACAGAATCATTTAGTCAGCCGGAAGCTGCTCAATATCAATTGATCAAAGCATCAAATGTGACAAATGATCAATTGAAAAATCACTCTCTTATTTTCATCGGTGGCATTCAAACGTTCTCTCTTTTAAAAGAAAAGGCAGACGATCTCATCGTTCCTGTGACAAAGGATCAGTATGATGTATCCTCCTTTGGCATGATCAACGAAACGACTGCTCGTATTGTATGGACGCAGCCATCTGTATGGAACAAAGAGCAAACAATGACCGTCTTTTCAGGAATGAATGCATCTGACGCTGATCTTTCACATGAAGTGCTTCATTTCCTGCAAACAAATACGGAAACGGCAACGGTTGCCATCGAGAGCAAAAACAAAGACATGTTCTCTAATCATCAAACGGTCAGCAGCACAACAAATGATCTCAAAAAAGGTGAAAAGCAAGGCGTCGGTGATTCTTGGATTTATTTTGCATGTATCGCTGTGCTGATTATTTTTGTGGTCGGAATGATTATTTATTTTGTGCGAAAAAACCGCAAAAAGACTGATTGATAAACGATCAAAAGACCTTGAAAAAATGTCTTTACTTTGGTGTCAAACGGGAGTATGATCTCTTTTATAAAAGACCAATCGCTGAATCATTTCGATGAGCGGGGGAACCATTAGTGGTGCAGGACACCACGTGGGGTGAATCCTTTTTAGGTAGGGCAAAGTCTCATGCGCCCGAATCCGTCAGCTAACCTCGTAAGCGTTAAAGAGAGCAAAGACCAACCTGTGATCTAAACAATAGACGCAGGGGCATTCTATTGCCTCTGTGTCTTTTTGGCGATCCATCTTTTGTAACTTAAATCGTTTGACACTAAAGGAGCGGGCATCACATGTACAGTTTGATGAAGCGTATTTTAATTGGGAAACCATTAAAATCACAGGCAGCAGGAGAACAAAAACTATCAAAAATCAAAGCGTTGGCATTATTGTCATCAGACGCATTGTCATCCGTTGCATACGGTACAGAACAAATCTTGATTGTTCTTTCAGTCGTTAGTGCAGCAGCATTTTGGTACTCACTCCCGATTGCAGGTTGTGTATTAATTCTTTTAATGGCGTTAATTCTATCTTACCGCCAGATTATTTATGCTTATCCAGAAGGCGGGGGGGCCTATGTCGTCTCTAGCCGAAACTTAGGTGAAAAGCCAGGACTGATCGCTGGCGGATCATTGCTTGTAGATTATATTTTGACTGTAGCAGTGAGCATATCAGCGGGTACCGATGCCATCACATCAGCTTTTCCGGCACTATATCCATATCATGTGCTGATTTCAATTGTATTGGTCATCTTGATTATGGTGCTCAACCTTCGTGGATTGACAGAATCAGCATCTATTTTGGCTTATCCCGTATACTTGTTTGTCATATCACTCCTTATATTAATTGGAGTCGGGGGCTTTAAATTATTAACAGGAGGCGTTCCTCCAGCACCTGAGCATACTGCAATAGGTACACACGTACCTGGCATTACATTATTTCTTTTATTAAAAGCATTTTCGTCTGGCTGTTCTGCACTGACTGGAGTAGAAGCCATTTCAAATACCATTCCATCCTTTAAAAAACCAGCTGCACAAAATGCAGCGAGAACATTATTGATGATGGGTGGTTTACTAGCTGTATTATTTGTTGGCGTGACGTTGCTTGCGTTTGGTTTTGGCATATCACCAAAGCCAGAAGAAACGGTTGTATCACAAATTGCATCAGATACATTTGGACGTACATTTTTCTATTATGTCATTCAGGCTGTCACAGCTTTAATTTTGATATTAGCGGCAAACACCGGCTTTTCCGCCTTTCCTTTATTGGCGGTCAACTTAGCAAAGGATAAATATATGCCGCGTATGTTTACAGTAAGAGGGGATCGTCTCGGTTACTCTAATGGCATTATCTTCTTAGGTGTAGCTTCCATGCTGCTCATTTGGTTGTTTGATGGGAAAACGGAACACCTTATCCCGCTATATGCTGTCGGTGTATTTATTCCATTTACCTTGTCACAGACCGGTATGTGTGTGAAATGGATTCGTGAAAAACCGCAGGGCTGGAAAACGAAAATGCCTATCAATATAGTCGGAGCACTGATTTCCTTCACGGTTCTCATGATTCTTATTTTGACCAAGTTCCATCTTGTATGGCCAGTATTTGTTTTCATGCCAATTGTCTTATTAATTTTTCATTCCATTAAAAAGCATTACCTGTCTGTCGGAGAACAACTGCGTTTAATGAATGAAACAGAGCCTGTTGAGATTAAAGGAAATGTGGTCATTGTGCCAATTGCCGGTGTAACGCGTGTTGTTGAGCAATCTGTTCAATATGCAAAATCCTTATCAGAGCAAGTCATAGCAGTTCATGTATCCTTTGATAAAGAAAAAGATAAGAAAATTGAAGCGGATTGGGAAAAACTGAACAGCGGTGTGCGGCTTGTGATGCTGCATTCGTCTTATCGAAGCCTTATTCATCCGCTCGATAAATTCCTTGAAACGGTTGAGGCAAAAGCAAATGCGCATCAATATAAAGTGATGGTGCTCGTACCTCAATTTATCCCGAAAAAAAGATGGCACACGATCTTGCATAACCAATCTGCCTTCTTATTAAGATTCCGTCTGTTATGGAAGCGGGATATAGTGGTTGCCACCCTTCCATATCATTTTAAAAAGTAGCAGCAAGTTGAAACGTTTGATCAAAAGGGTGCGGTGGTATGGAGTAAGAAAAAAGGAGTTTTCTCACATGCCGCAAAGAACCGCAGGAAAAGAAGTAACAGCGCTACTGGAAGAGTGGGGCGTAAAACATATTTATGGAATGCCCGGCGACAGCATAAACGAATTGATTGAAGAGCTTAGGCATGAATCAAGCCAAATACAATTTATACAAACGAGACATGAAGAAGTGGCGGCACTTTCAGCGGCGGCTGATGCCAAACTAACAGGTAAGCTCGGTGTCTGCTTATCCATCGCTGGACCGGGTGCTGTCCACTTATTAAATGGACTATACGATGCAAAAGCAGATGGCGCACCCGTTTTAGCAATTGCAGGGCAGGTTGCGTCAACGGAAGTAGGGAGAGACGCCTTTCAAGAAATCAAATTAGAGCGGATGTTTGACGACGTCGCTGTCTTTAATCAGCAGGTACAAACAGCAGAAGCTCTGCCAGATTTATTGAATCAAGCCATTAAAGCAGCTTATACTCACAAAGGTGTGGCAGTTCTCACCGTATCGGATGACTTATTTTCTCAAAAAATTAAGCGTAAGCCTGTTTATACATCTCCGCTTTATGTTGAGGGAGAAGTACGGCCAAAGAAAGATCAACTGCTAAAGGCAGCACAGCTAATTAACAATGCGAAGAAGCCAGTCATCTTAGCAGGTAAAGGATTACGAAATGCAAAAGAAGAGCTTCTTTCATTTGCAGAAAAGGCTGCTGCGCCTATTGTCATCACACTTCCTGCAAAAGGTGTTGTGCCAGACAGGCACCCATATTTTTTAGGAAACCTAGGTCAAATCGGAACGAAGCCAGCATATGAAGCGATGGAAGAGTGTGATCTCTTAATTATGCTTGGAACTTCCTTTCCATATAGAGACTACTTACCAGAGGACACACCTGCCATTCAACTGGATATTAAGCCAGATCAAATCGGTAAAAGATATCCGGTAGACGTAGGAATCGTGAGTGACAGCAAGAGTGGTTTGCATGAACTGACCTCCTACATTGAATATAAAGAGCAGCGAGGTTTCCTTGAAGCTTGTACTGAGCATATGATGAAATGGCGAGAAGAAATGGATAAGGAAAAATCCGTTGCCACATCACCGCTTAAACCTCAGCAAGTCATTGCTAGGTTAGAAGAAGCAGTCGAAGACGACGCTATTCTTTCTGTTGATGTAGGGAATGTGACCGTATGGATGGCTCGCCATTTTGAAATGAAACAGCAAGATTTCATCATTTCCAGCTGGCTTGCCACAATGGGTTGTGGTTTGCCTGGTGCTATCTCTGCTAAGTTAAATGAACCGAATCGCCAAGCGATTGCTGTCTGTGGCGATGGTGGCTTCACAATGGTCATGCAAGACTTTGTGACAGCGGTAAAATATAAACTGCCAATCGTTGTTGTGATTTTAAACAACAACAACCTTGGAATGATTGAATATGAACAACAAGTAAAAGGAAACATCAATTATGGTATAGAGCTGGAAGATATTGATTTTGCTAAGTTTGCAGAAGCATGTGGCGGCAAAGGAATCTCCGTGTCATCACATGAAGAACTAGCTCCAGCCTTTGATACAGCTCTTCAATCAGATAAACCTGTCATTATTGATGTTGCTGTCACCAATGAACCGCCGTTACCTGGAAAAATTACGTACACACAAGCAGCCGGTTTTAGTAAGTATTTACTGAAAAAATTCTTCGAAAAAGGCGAGCTGGATATCCCTCCACTCAAGAAAAGTTTAAAACGCTTTTTCTAAACAAAATGTAGTCGGTCCTCTCAAAAGAGGACTGACTTTTTTGTGATGAAAGGAAAAACATTTCAACTATCACTTGTTTTATTTCCTCTATAAATATATGGAAATTATTTTTGTAACTTAAAGCCTATTTTTCCAATTCGCTGAGAAAGGTAAAATAGACTTTATGATCAATAATGGAGGGAGTGACTTCTTCTGGGCAAGATACTTGATGCAAAAGCACTAACAAGTGCCATGGACACAAGAGCAAAACACTATCAGGAACTCCGTGAACAAATGGTAGATTTAAAAAAGGCATTACAAGGTGTTGCCAACCTCGGTGATGATTTTACTGGGAAAGGTGCCGATAACATTAAAAGCTTTTATAAAGAGCTGTCTGGAAATGTAGACATGTTTATCAATTTCATTGATAAGCAAAAAGCCTTCCATGAAGGTGTTTCTGGAACACTTGATGATACGAGCTTTGGCGGCGATACCTTTGTAGAAGAACACTTTTTAGACAACGCAGTACATATGGGCATCAAGAATGCCAAAAGTATTGTAAAGGATCAAAAAAAGGCACTCAAAACGATTTTTCAAGACATTGATGACCTCATTTCCTTAGAGGTATTTGATAGCCAAAACTTTGACGAAAAAATAGAAGATGCAGAAGATGAACGAAAAAAGACTGTCAAAGATCTGAGAGAGCTTGATCAAAATTTAAAAGATGAATATGCTTTGTCAGAAACGGAGCAGCAAGCTACAATGGCATTGTACGCTGAAATGATGAATGCGACAAATGACGGAAAAGCGATTTCGCCTATGAATTTTGATAAGAAAGCGTATCAAAATAGCGAAATCTACAAGGCAAAAAGCGATATTGAAAAGCAAACTTCTGAATATCTGAAAATCAAAAAAGAACAAGAAGAAGCCCGCGAGATGGCAAAGGAACAAGAAGCCCTCGCCAACCGTCCTTGGTATGAAAAAGCGCTCGATTACGGTGGAAATATCGTCAATGAACTGACAGGTGTGAACGATGCAAAACGTGCCGCAACAGGCGTTGATCCAATCACAGGCGAGGAACTCACCGCAGGCCAGCGAGTCGCGGCAGGAGGCATGGCAGCAGCAGGCTACATCCCAATCGTCGGCTGGGCAGGCCGCATTTTCAAAGGCGGAAAAGCTGTCTATAAAACGACCCAAGCCACATCAGCCGCGGTCAGGGCAGTCGACATTTACAAGACATCACAAAAATCCTTTGACGCCCTGAAAACATCTCAAAAAGGATTATATGGCCTAACCGCCACCAACGGCTTCAGCGAAGCAATCACAGGCCGCGATATGTTTGGAAATAAGATTTCGAAAGAACAGCAGGAAGCGAGTATGAATGCGGCGCTTGGAATGCTTTTGCCGTTTGGGGCGAAAGGGTTTCATGGGAGGATGGGGATTAAGAGTACGAGAGAACTTAAGCATCCAGTTTTAGATAATCCACGAGTAGGTAGTGCATTAAAAGATGATTTTTATCATAGCTTTAATGATATAATTGACAACTACGCAGTTCATTCTAAGAGATTTGATTTACCAAATAGAAAAGGCCATATGGATTCGTTGTATCAAATAGAGGGCTCGGTGGTTAAGTACGAAACGAAATATGTAAAAGTAAAGAACAACGCTCCTGAAATGTTACAGTCGAAAGAAATAAGGAATGGCGTGTTTGAATGGGTGGTAGATCCAACAACGAATACAGTAACCCATAGAACTTTTATACC
The DNA here is from genome assembly GCF_056172715.1 of Bacillus sp. ABR. Lineage (NCBI taxonomy): Bacteria > Bacillati > Bacillota > Bacilli > Caryophanales > Bacillaceae > Bacillus > Bacillus sp. ABR. The sequence continues at coordinate 335,864 of NZ_JAOYSL010000004.1, forward strand.
TGGTGGCAAAGTGACAGGAAAAATAAATCAATGGGGGAAATAGAAAATTGTATAAAACGGATATAATCACGAAAAATGGTTTTGATTGTAACTGGTCTACACTGTTTGTTGGTAGACAGTTTAATTTAATTTCGGCATTAGAAGTAACAAACTATGCTGTTAAATACCTAGAAAACAACCCTAATACTAACAATGAATTAATCCTTGAATTAGCTTGGGAACAAGAAGAAGTTAAAGTAGATCATATACTTGAAAGCTTAATCTCTGACAAATCATCGGAAGACATGAAGAGGGAGTATCATAAGTGGCTATATAGCACTATGAAAGAGGTTTATACTAATTCAACTGATGAAAACATATTCGAAGAAATTGAAAATATTTTTTCAATCTTTAATACGCCCGAAAATATGTATGATTTTTTTAGAAAAGTTTCAGATGCATTTTATTACCCCAAAGGTTCACAAAATACAATTAAAGAACTTGTAGAAGAGTTTTTAGAGACTGAAAAGGAATTGATTTTTAAATAACTAGAGAGTTTAAATAGAACGATGGGCTAATGGTCCATCGTTTTCTTTCATTCATTGTCGGTAAAAATTGCTATGATAAAAAATTAAAGTAGATTTGTTAGATCTCGAAAGCAATTGAGGAGAAAACAATGAGTGACCATAAAATAAGCATCCTGTCTGAGAAGTTTGAAAATGAAAATACTGGTGAACTCGTAGAAGGAATTAAGATTATGATAGATGGTAAATTAAAAAGTATGCTAAAAAATACAACAAACCTGAATGAAACAGTCATCTTGATTTTTTTACCTGCATAAGCCATTCCATTCCAGTCATATCAGAAATTAATATGTTAAAATAAACCAATAAAAATAAAAAAGGAGTTAAAACCATGCTATGGATTTTCGCACAAAACCAGCAAAGTTTCGTTCATGTCCACGAAGTCTCAGTAACCGACAAAAAGATTGAAGGAATGATCGCAGGAGGCGATACTTGGGTAAAGACTCTCGGCAAGTATGACTCAAATGATCGAGCGTCAGAGATCCTACAAGACATTGTGAAAACAATTGAATCCAATCAAGATGCCACCGTGACTTACAGAATGCCAAATCAATAAAAAAGAAACCACCTTTCCATTGAAAAAGGTGGTTTTTGTTTATGATGGTGTTTTTGTAAAGGCTAAAAATAAAGGGATGCTTGTGCCGACAAGGGTTGTGGCAAATAGGAATATACCGCAAATGAATAGAAAATGGCTGGCTGAAAAGACAAGTGCCAGAATGAGAAAAACGATGCTGAGTCCTGCCATGCTATATGATGGGACAAAGCGGCGTTTGTAGGTGGCTTTCTTTGTTAAGAATGAGAAGAAAATGCCAAATAATAAAGGGACGATCCATAAGTAAAATAAAATAATAAGAGACATACTTCATACCTCGATTTTTCCTTCTATTTTATCAGATGCTGATCGCAACGGATACCACAAAGCTTCACTTTGTAAAATAATTCATGCAATCGACACAATTAAGTGGGTTGATTCATAGAATGCGTTTTTTCTTTCATATATTCAGGCTGCAAGAGCGCGTATACACAATGATCCGTAAAGCGGTCGCCCAGCCATTCACATTGTCTCAAAATGCCTTCAAGCGAAAAGGATAACCGCTCTGCGATGCGTCTGCTCTTCTGGTTATCGACAGCAGCCCTGATTTCAATGCGGTGCAGTCCACATTCTTCAAATAAATATTGAATGACTGCTTTGCATGCTTTTGTCATGATGCCTTTTCCTTGATAGCCTTCTCCGAGCCAATAGCCAATTGAAACAGTCCTGTTGATCCAATGAATTTGGTGGGTGCCAATGATCCCGACAAGCTCTCCATGTGACCAGATGCCTGCTTGAAAACCGTTGTTCTGCAAGGCTTGCTGCATTGCGCCTTGAATGAATGCCATGCTGTCTTCCTCTGTCTGTGTTGAATCCACCCAAAGCATCCATTCACGTAAATGCTCTCTTGACCGCTGGATGAGCAAATATAGACTTCTTGCGTCTCTTGGCTCAAGCAACCGCATGGATATCTCTTGATCTTGATAAAAAAACATGTGCCCACATCCTCTCAGGGGAATTTTACCATAACCATATGAAAAGAAAAAGACAGCACCACGACTGTCTTTTACATAAACGTATCTACAATTAAAAAGAGATTGAGTGCGACAACAAGAGCTGCTATCACCCAAGATATTCCTGTCACCCAGCGGGCATTCGTCAATTCGCCCATAATCCGTTTTTTACTTGTAAATAAAATGAGCGGAATTAAAGCAAAGGCAATACCAAATGATAAGACCACTTGGCTCATCACAAGTGCGGATGTCGGATTCACCCCAGATGCAATGATCACAATAGGGGGAATCATGGTAATCAGCCGGCGGACATACAGTGGAATGCGGTATTGAATAAAACCCTGCATAATGATATCGCCTGACAATGTACCGACAGAAGAGCTGGATAGTCCGGCTACAAGCAGGCCTACACCAAATAAGATAGCTGATACAGGACCTGCAAGTGTGCTAAAATGCTGGAACGCAACATCCAGATCTTCAACAAAGAGACCATTTTTATAAAATAGAGCGGCTGCCACAATCAACATACTGGCATTGATGGCTCCAGCAACTAACATCGCAATGAGGATATCGAAAAACTCAAAGCGAAAAATCTGTTTTTTCTCCTTTTCTGTTCTGCCGACGACTCTTCTTTGGGTTAATGCTGAATGTAAATAGATCGCGTGTGGCATCACAGTAGCACCTAAAATTCCAGCTGCAAGCAGTACACTATCTGTGCCATCAAATTTTGGAATGAAAAGCCCGCCTGCGACACTTGCCATATCTGGCTTGGCGACAAAGGTTTGCACAGCGAAAGCGATCACGACAACGAAGAGCATGCCTGTAATGCCAGCTTCTAATGCGCGATATCCCCGTCTTTGCAATTCTAAAATCGCAAATGATCCAATGGCTGCAATAATAGATGCTTCAAGCAAAGGAATCCGAAAGAGCAAGTATAAACCAAGTGCCGCTCCAATAAACTCAGCTAAATCTGTGGCAATAATGACGAGTTCGCCCTGAATCCATAAACCGATGGATACAGGTTTTGGAAACTCTTCACGTGCGATTTCAGGTAAGTTTTTACCTGTTGCTATTCCAAGCTTTGCGGACAAGGATTGGATGAGCAAAGCCATGAGATTTGATATGAGAATGACCCATAAGAGGAGGTATCCATATTTGGAGCCAGCGGCAATGTTGGTGGCAAAATTCCCAGGATCAATATATGCAATGGCAGCGATAAAAGCAGGGCCTAGAAAAGGAAGAAGCCTTCTAAATCCTTTGACCTTTCCTTCAAGTGCACGCTCAGCTGCCGCTGACATGTGTGCTTGTGCCTCGATGTATTTGTTTGTCATATGTCATCACCTAGATTCTACAAAGTTTTGCTTGGGCACAAAAAGTTTCCTTCATGCAATTTTTAATCATCATATGCCCATCTTCATGAAAAGTCAACTATCTGAACTAATAGGTTTGTTTATCATATGTAAGTGAAAAAAATAGATACCTTGTCAACGCGCCAACATAAAAAACACCGCCCCTTAGACGGTGTCCCTACTGCTTCCTCTGCTATTCGTTTTTTTAAGATACCCTTGATCCAACGCTGCGGAAGATCAGGCTTAAAATAATGACAAAGATTGCTGCTCCTAAGATCGCTGGAATGATCGCAAAGCCTGCCAGACTAGGACCCCACGTTCCAAGTAATCCATGACCAATCCAAGCGCCTACAAGTCCGGCAATCATTGAACCGATCCATCCTCCCGGTACACTGCCTCCAGCGAGTGCACTCCCAATGAGCCCGATGACAATCGCCACAACCAATGAAATTAGAAATCCTAACATGTTGATCACTCCTCTTTTGTTTGTTTATTAAGCAATAACCGTTTTGAAAAAGATTAAAACCTTTCGGAACCGCTTCAATGTTCTATACGTATGATGGACAAGGATTGTGTATAATAACAGACAAATACTTCAGCGGCATCTAAGGAGGCATATGACATGGAGGAAAGAGAATGGCTAAAAGCACAATTAAAGGAGATTGAAAAGTGGGAGAAAGACCAGCAAAAGGTATGGTTTTGGGAGAAACTCAGCCGTCTTCCATTTCAAATGCTGGACAAGCTGACGCCTGCTTTTATTCAGAAAAAAATCGGTGTACTGCTAGACGAAATGGGCCATTACATTCAATCCGGCGGTGCCTATTTGACATCGGAAAAAGGCATCATTCATCAATTTCAAAAGAAGTGTGCCGATGAATCCATTCAGCGCATAGAGGATATTGGAAAGGCCCCAATCGAAATGATGGATGCCATTAGTGAGCATATGGGGAAAAACAGAACAAATCTCGCGACAGTACAAGGAGCGACAACTGGTGTTGGCGGAATGTTTACACTAGCCGCTGATATTCCTGCGGTACTCGGTCTCTCTCTGAAAACATTACAGGATATTGCCGTCACCTATGGCTATGATCCTAAAAACAAAGAGGAGCGGGTCTTCATCATTAAATGCTTGCAGTTGAACTCTGCGGATGTCGTTGGAAAGAAATCGATTCTAAAAGAGCTGAAAAGCTATCATGCATCTGAAGGGAAGCATGAAAACATGATTTCCCAAATCCAAGGGTGGCGTGAGGTTGTCTATAATTACCGAGATTCGTTTGGCTGGAAGAAACTGTTTCAGCTTGTGCCCATCGCTGGGATTTTGTTTGGTGCCGTTTCGAACCGCTCACAATTAAAAGGAATTGCCGAAACAGGCATGATGCAATACCGAAAGCGAAGAATTTTAACAAGATTAGAAGAGCTCACCGAGCAAGAACAGAGTGAGTCCGGCGCATAAAAAAATCCCTTATCAAAGGGATTTTTTTATTTGCTCTCATCCTCTTCCTGAAAAGCATGAATAGGTGAGTGTTCATAACGTGCACGAAGTTCGCGGATCTGTTTGATGAGGGTGGAGCCAATCGTTTTTTCGGCTTCGTCATACAAAGGATCAAGGGCTTTCATCCATTTTTGTCTTTCAGCTGGCGTCAATTCATGAATGGCAATCGGCGATTCATGTTTAATGTCCTCCAGCTGATCTTTGTTCATCTGTTCTGCATGCTTTTCATTCCAAGCTGTTGTTTCTTCCATGGCTTCAAGTAAAATTCGTTTCGTTTCGGGTGTCTGGCGGTCAAAGAAGGATTGATCTGTTAAGACCACATAGCCTAAATACCCGTGATTGCTGATCGTCATATAGTCTTGTATATGATAGAATTTTTTTGAATAAATATTTGAAATGGTATTTTCTTCACCGTCTACTTTTTTGGTTTCTAATAGCTGAAATGTTGAATTAAATGATTCCTGATAGGGCTTTGCACCAAGAAGTTTAAATTGTTTCTCAATCATGTCGCTTTGCATTATGCGGAGAGACTGGTTTTTTAAATCAGCCGGCTGTTTGATGGGTCCTTTATTTGAGGTAATTTGCTTAAAGCCATTTGTCCAATAAGCCATTCCCTTTAATCCATCTTTTTGCAGCGTGCCAAACAACCTTTGTCCAATTGCACCGTGCAGGCCTTCTTGAACCGCGCTGTAATTTGAAAAAGCAAAGGGAAGATCAAGTGCCAGCCACTCAGGGGACAGCATGCCGAGCTTCGAGGTAGACGGAGCGATAAATTGAACTTGATTCTCTTTGAGTGCATTAATTTCTTCAATATCAGAATAAAGGCTCCCGTTGGAGAAAATTTGAATGCTGATCTTTCCATCCGATTTTTCGTGCACAAGCTCAGCAAATTTCTTTGCAGCAAGTCCTTTAGGTGTATTGTCTGCCACGACATGACTGAATTTGAACACAAGCTGGTCCTTCAGTCCGGTTTGTTCATCATCAAAGGTTGTCGCTGATTTTGGCATCATATGATAAAAGCCAAAGTATAAAGCGGTTACAAAACCGATCATGAGTAATAGCGTATAAGCGAGTAAATTCTTCATGCGTCAGATCCCCCTTATGTCAAGCATACTTGACAGAGGAAGAATTCGTAAAGATACAGGTGAAAAAATGATGAGAAATCGATTGAAATTACAACAATTATCTATTAGATGGAAGCTTACCATCCTCACATATTTCGTTGTCATTTTCGCCCTTTTAATCGGAGGGATTGTCCTTGTTGGGGGAATTCAGCAAACAGAGGAACGGGAGCTTCGAAAGAGACTCATGAACACGGCGAGAACTGTGGCAGAAATGAATGAGGTGAAGCAGGCGTTAGCTGATCAGACAAAGGAACGTGATCGATTACAGCATGCAATCGAAGAAATTCGGATTATTCAAGACGCTGACTATATTGTCGTGATGGATATGGATCATGTGAGATTAACGCATCCAGTAAAAACAAGGATTGGCCAGCGCTCAGAAGGAACAGATGAAGAGCCGGCTTTTGCAGAGCATATTTATTTCTCAGAAGCAGAGGGAGAGCTTGGAACAGCCATCAGAGCTTTTTATCCAGTGAAGGATGATCAATTTAATCAAACAGGGGTTGTGCTTGTAGGAAGAACCCTGCCAAGTATGGCAGATATATTAGGAGAAATGAAGCGAGATATCCTCATGATTCTCCTGCTGACGCTCAGCTTTGGGCTTGTAGGTTCATTTTTGCTCGCCCGCCATATTAAACAGCAAATGTTTAAGCTGGAGCCGCATGAGATTGTTAGAATGCTAGAGGAACGTACTGCAACCTTTCACTCTATTAATGAAGGGGTCATCGCCATTGATAATCAGCACATGATCACCATTTTTAATGAGAAGGCGAAGCAGATTTTTGGCGTGACAGGTGATGTCGTGGGCCAGAATATTTGGGGTGTGCTCTCTGATACACGACTTCCTGAGATCATCGATCGCGCAGAACCCGTCTACAATGAAGAAATTCATATGAGCGGAAAGCGGATCATGAGCAGCCGGATTCCGATTGTGATGAAAAAGAAGATCATCGGAGCGGTCGCCATTTTTCAGGACCGGACGGAAGCGGCAAAATTGGCGGAAGAGCTCACAGGGGTTAAAAACTTTGTGGACGGTTTGCGGGTGCAAAACCATGAACATATGAATAAGCTCCATACGATTGCCGGGCTGATTCAGCTTGGTAAAGCCGATCAGGCGCTCGATCTAGCCTTTCAAACGACAGAGGAGCAGGAACATGTGACGGACTTTCTTCATCGCGTCATTCAGCATGATGCGGTCGCAGGATTATTGATGAGTAAAATCAGAAGGGGCAAGGAGCTTGGCATCAAGGTCGAAGTAGATGAACATAGCAGTCTCCGTCATTTCCCTGAGCGGCTTGATCAGCATGATATGACAAAGCTGCTCGGAAATCTCATTGAGAACGCCTTTGCTTCGTATGATACTGTAGAAAGAGACACAAAAGTCATTTCCATTAGCATCGATCAAACGGAGGATGTCCTCGCGATTTTAATTGAAGACAATGGCTCCGGAATCGAAGAGGAACTAATTCCTTATCTTTTCGATAAAGGCTTCACACACGGCAAAGAGGGCGGAACAGGCTATGGCCTGTATATTGTAAAAACGATTATCGACAAAGGGATGGGAAATGTAGAAGTCACATCAAGCATCGGCATTGGTACCACCTTCTCAATCGAATTCCCAATGACCATAGAGGAGAGAGACAGATGACTCAGATTAAGGTGCTGTTAATTGAAGATGACCCGATGGTGCAAGAAGTGAATAAAGAATTCATTATGAGTGTTCCTGGCTTTCAAGTAGCAGCTGTCGCAGGAAATGGGGAGCAGGGCATCCAGTTGATTAAAGAGACTCGTCCAGATCTCGTGGTACTTGATGTGTATATGCCAAAAAAGGATGGCGTCAAAACGCTGCAAGACATCAGAAAACAGAAGATGCAGGTGGATGTGATTGTGATTTCAGCAGCGAAGGACAAAGAGACCATCGGCATCATGCTTCAAAATGGTGCGCGGGATTATATTATTAAACCATTCAAATTTGAACGAATGAAGGAATCTCTTGAAAGCTATAAGGCGTTTAAATCAAAAATTCGAACCGCTGCAGAATTTTCTCAGGAGATGCTCGATGATATCATACGAAAGCCTGTTGTTAAGCAGGAAGATACTTGGCTTCCTAAAGGGCTGAATGTGCATACGATGAACGAAATTAAAGCGTATATGGGCTTGCAGGAAGGCGCACAGTCTGCGGAGGAAGTTGCCAATGCACTTGGCATTGCCCGTGTCACGGCACGCCGGTATTTAGACTTCCTCGTAAAAGAAGGCGAGCTGAAATTAGATATGCAATATGGCGGGGTAGGACGGCCCGTGAATAAATATATCGTACATTCTGACTAAGAGACCAAAAAGACCAAAATGTACGATATGTCCATAAGCTTCACAGCCTTTGATGAAATCGCTATCATTTACCTACAGATAATAGTTAAGCGTTTACATCAAAGGGTGAGGGAGTTGATTTTTTATGAAAAGGCTTTTGAAAAACCTGACATTTCAGGTGATTGCAGCTGTTATCATCGGGATCATTGTCGGGATGGTGTGGCCAAACGTCGGAAAAGAAATGAAGCCGCTTGGTGATACCTTTATCAATGCCGTTAAAATGGTCATTGCACCAATTATTTTCTTAACCATTGTTCTTGGTATTGCCAAGATGGGGGATATGAAAAAGGTTGGAAAAGTTGGGGGAAAAGCATTTATTTATTTTGAAGTCGTCACGACACTTGCTCTGGTCATCGGTCTTTTTGTTGTGAATATCATGAAGCCAGGTGCAGGTCTTGACTATAGTAAGCTTGAAAAAGGGGATGTCTCACAGTATACCCAAAATGGCGGACAGGGCATCGACTGGATGGAATTTGTCACACACATCGTTCCATCTAACATGGTAGATGCTTTCGCAAAGGGTGATATTTTACAGGTCTTATTCTTCTCTATTTTATTCGGTGTTGCGCTCGCTGCACTTGGCGAGAAGGGGAAAGGCATCATCGAATGGCTTGATAAGCTTTCACTCGTTTTCTTTAAAATCATTGGATATATCATGCGTGCTGCGCCGCTCGGTGCATTTGGGGCAATGGCCTATACGATCGGACACTTTGGGCTAGCATCGATTAAACCGCTCGCGAGTCTGATGCTCTCCGTTTATATGACGATGTTCATATTCATCTTTGTTGTGCTGAACATCATTTGTAGAATGTATGGTTTTAGTCTGTTCAGTTATCTGCGATTCATCAAGGATGAAATTTTGATTGTTCTTGGCACAAGCTCTTCAGAATCTGTGCTGCCAAGAATGATGGATAAAATGGAACGCTACGGTTGCTCTAAGTCTGTTGTTGGTCTTGTTATTCCAACAGGCTATTCCTTTAATCTAGACGGAACTTCAATCTATTTATCGATGGCCGTCGTCTTCTTGGCGCAAGTGTTTGGTGTAGACCTGTCCATCGGTCAGCAGATCACGATTATCCTTGTTCTGATGCTGACATCAAAGGGAGCTGCTGGGGTGACAGGAAGCGGATTTATCGTGCTTGCCTCTACACTTGCAGCACTTCAGGTCATTCCGCTTGAAGGGCTTGCACTGCTGCTTGGGGTTGACCGGTTCATGAGTGAAGGAAGAGCGATTACAAACCTCATTGGTAATGGAATCGCAACAATTGTTGTCGCGAAGAGTGAAGGTGAATTTGACGAATCGAAGAGCAAAACAGCACTTCAGGAAATGCGGAATATGAAGCAGGCTGTTTAGTATAAAAACAACCAAAAACCGAAACCTTATGTTCTACATAGGTTCGGTTTTTTCTTGTGTAAAAAATAAAATCAATAAAATGACTACGAATCGTAAGACCTCGTTGACCTTTTATTATATAATTTACAGAAAGATCCGATATAATGTATATCAGATAAGATGAAAAATAGACTTTAGTCCTGGCAGGTGTGTAACGTAATGGCGGCATTTTTAAAATTGTTCGAAAAACCCGGTGTTAAGCGGTTTTTAGTATTTGTAGTATTAGCTACAGCATTATATCTATTAAGAGGAATGATGAATTTAATTCTTCTGACCTTCATTTTCACCTTTTTGATGAATCGGTTAGAAGAGGTCATTAGAGGCTTTTTAAATCGCTTCCTGAAAATAGGACAGAAATCGGTCATTACTATTTTGTATATTCTTCTGGCTGGTGGTTTGACATTTGGCGGTTTCGTTTTTGTACCAATCATCGCCAAACAGGTGGAGCAGCTATTCCATTTAGGAAAGAAAATCGCAGATCATCCACAAGATTTACCCTTCTTTGACGTCATCACGAACGTATTTGGTGATTTCAAAATATCAGCTTTCTTTGAGAAAGGGTTTAATTTCCTCTATACATACTTAACAGATTTCAGCACGTTCAGTATCCAGGTCATTATGTCCTTAATATTAAGCATGTTCTTCCTGTTCGAAAAGGAACGCCTCATTCAATTTATGAACAAGTTCAAAACGAGTAAAATCTCCGTGTTCTATCATGAAATTGCCTTCTTTGGACGTAAATTTTCCCGAACGTTTGGAAAAGTACTCGAAGCACAGTTTATTATTGCAACCGTTAATTGTGTGCTAACGACAATTGCGCTGGGCATTATGGGTTTCCCGCAGTTATTTGGCTTAGCGGTCATGGTCTTTTTGCTAGGCTTAATCCCAGTAGCGGGTGTGGTTATCTCTCTTATTCCACTCAGCATCATTGCGTATACACTTGGAGGCGGAATGTATGTCCTCTATATTGTGCTGGTGATCGTGATTATCCATGCCATTGAAGCTTATTTCTTAAATCCGAAGCTCATGTCAGCTAAAACAGAACTCCCTATTTTCTTCACGTTTATTGTGCTGATCTTCTCTGAACACTATATTGGCATTTGGGGACTTATTATCGGTATCCCAATCTTTGTGTTTATTTTAGATATTCTTGAGGTCACAAATAGGGAAGAAAGTAATTAAAAAGTTCATATGAACCTGTTTACAATTTTCTAAAAATAAGGTATAAATGGTATGAAAATATCATATTACCACACGCTTAATCCTTCTAAAGGAATGGGGGACCCAAGTTTTTGGGGTGAATTTTTCTTATCTGAGAAAAAAGGACATCTCTTCGTCCTAACCCGTCAGCTAACCTCATCAGCGTGAAGAGAGTAGACAGTGGTACACGTATGGACACGCAGGCCCACGAGAAGACTCTCTCGTGGGCTTTTTGACGAGGAAGGGGAGATTTTATTGAAGCTGGCGACGAAAATTATTATTGCCTTGTTTGTAGGTGCCATCACAGGATTGCTGCTTAACCTTTTTGCTCCAAATGTATTCAAAGTGTTAGATCCGTATTTATTTACACCTCTAGGTCAAATCTTCTTAAATCTGATTAAAATGCTGGTTGTGCCCATTGTATTCTTTTCGATCACGCTTGGTGTAGCAGGCCTTGGTGATCCGAAAAAGCTAGGCAGAATCGGCGCAAAAACCATTACTTACTTCCTGCTCACTACGACTTTTGCCATCATCATTGGCATTTCATTAGCTGTATTAATCAAGCCGGGAGCCTTCGGCAATTTTGATACAAAAGCTGCTGATTATTCCGCAGAGGAAGCCCCGTCAATGGCAGAAACACTACTCAACATTATTCCAACCAATCCAGTCCAATCGTTAGTTGAAGGAGATATGCTTCAAATTATCGTCTTCTGTGTATTTTTAGGTCTTGGCATCGCCATGCTCGGTAAAAAAACGGAAGGCTTGCTAAAGCTGTTTGAACAAGGAAATGAATTAATGATGTATCTTGTCGGTGTTGTGATGAAATTTGCTCCATACGGGACATTCGGTTTAATTGCAACCGCCATCGGCAGTCAGGGGCTGGATGCCATGAAAGCGATGGGACTTTACTTCTCGGTCGTGTTAATTGCGCTCATCCTGCATTTCTTCCTGACATATGGTTCAACCGTTGCGATCTTAGCTAAACGAAATCCGATGGAATTCTTTAAAGGATTTTCCCCGGCGATGGTTATTGCATTTAGTACATCAAGCAGTAACGCAGTGCTGCCTGTATCAATGGAAACAGCGCAAAAGCGTTTAAAGGTACCAGAGCCGATTTCAAGCTTTGTGCAGCCGCTTGGTGCAACCATCAATATGGATGGCACAGCCATTATGCAAGGTGTTGCGACCATTTTTATCGCTCAAGTATATGGGGTTGAACTGACGCTTGTTCAAATGCTGACGGTTGTGTTAACGGCTGTATTAGCAAGTGTCGGTACAGCAGGCGTGCCAGGGGTAGGGCTCATCATGCTGGCCATGGTTTTAAATTCCGTGAATCTTCCTGTTGAGGGAATAGCGCTGATCCTTGGCATAGACCGCTTATTAGATATGGCAAGGACCGTAGTGAATATTACAGGTGACGCAGCATGTGCGGTGATTGTTTCTGAAACCGAAAAGAAACATGAAAAAGAAGCGCCGACACCTAACTTATCACTGTAATAAGCAAGAAGGGCTGAGTGGATCAGCCCTTTTTTTCATGGATTGATTTGTCTAGCGTGATATACTTTTTACAGGATGAGCGGTCGTAACTGCCGCCATAGGCTTTACATCAGAAGGAGGAACCACTTTGCAGTCTGCTGTTTTAAAAGTAGAGAAAGTCGACAAACAAATTGGCCGGAAAATGATCTTGCAGGATATATCTATGGAAATTGGGCGGGGAGAAATTGTCGGATTACTTGGCCCCAACGGGTCTGGAAAAACAACCTTGATTCGATTGATCGTTGGCTTGATGAAAAAAAACAATGGCCGCATCATGATCAATGGATATTCACAAGATGAGGACTTTCTCCAGGCGATGTCATCTGTTGGTGCAATCATAGAAAACCCAGAATTTTATTCGTATTTAACAGGCTTTGAAAACCTTGAAATGTATGCAGCGATGCACGACGGGGTGACGGAGGAACGCATTCAGGAAGTAGTGGAAAGAGTTCGTCTGGAGGATGCCATTCATCAGAAGGTCAAGACGTATTCGCTAGGGATGAAACAAAGGCTTGGGATTGCACAAGCTATTTTGCATCGGCCGAACCTGCTCATTTTAGACGAACCGACAAATGGGCTAGACCCTGCAGGCATGAAGGAATTCCGGGAGCACTTGCAAATGCTCGTAAAGGAAGAAGGAACCTCCGTATTATTTGCGACGCATTTATTGCATGAGGTAGAGGAGCTATGTGACCGCATGATCATCATTCAAAAGGGACAGATCAAAGCTAGCACTCATCTCCTTGATATGGAAGGGAAAGAGCAGGTGCTGATGAATATTCAGCCAGTAGAAAAGGCGGTTTCATGGCTTGACGCACAGGAGTATACATATGAACGAGACGGAGCGCGTGTACTGCTTCAACTGGACAAAGAACGTGTGCCAGAGCTAAACAAACAGCTTGTGCTGGCGGGGTTTGATGTACTTGAAATGACGCCTCAAAAGCAATCAATTGAAGAGGCGTTTATGAAATGGACGGAAGGCGGGAAGACAGATGCTGAACCTCATCAAAAATGAGCATAAGAAAATTATGAGGAAAAAAATCACATTCATTGCTCTTGGGTTGATCGTTGTATTTCAACTAGCAATGGCTCTCACCTTGAAACGAGTCATATCAAGCTTTGGTGGACAAGACACAGTCGCAAACTATTTTGCTTATTCCACGAATGTCGTGTTTATTTTACAGGTGCTTGCTGTCGTTATTGGCGCGACCTTGATCTCAACAGAGTTTCAGAAAAGGACGATCAAGTTTTTATTGATCAGGCCAAAAACAAGACTGCACATTTTTCTGTCAAAATACATCACACTTCTGCTGACAGTCATTTATTTGTTTGTTTTTTATTATGTGTTAGCTTTTCTATTTGGTCTTATTTTCTTCGGTACTGATTTTGATGAAAGAACGGGGCAATTATTTCAGCATACGTTTGCCGTCATTGGATCTCAGTGGGTGGAAGTGGTCATGATGGCAAGCTTTGCTTTTATGTGTTCCAGTTTGTTTAGAAACAGTCTTGTTGCACTTGTGACCTCGTTTTTTGTTTTATATGCGGCGAAATCACTTGTACCGATCATGTCGCTCTTAGAAAATCAGTGGGGGAAAATCCTTCTTTTTGCGAATACGGACTTTACTCAGTACAGCTTTCAAGGACCGCCGCCTTTTCATGGGATGAGCCTTTTGTTTTCTCTATTTATAGTGGGGGCGCATTTTGTTTTCTTTGTTGGATCGGCTTGGATTCTTTTTTGGAAACGTGATGTAAATGTGTAAAAATTGTGTCAAATAACAAGAAAAATTCGTGACATCTTTGTGAAAACGAGTCTGTATTTCACGATAACCGGCCGATTTTGTCTTATAATAAGAAGGAGTCATGGAGGTGGCACTATCGTGAAAAATTTCATTACGGCTTTACCAATTTTGTTGCTGCTGTCGTTTTCGTTTGTGTCTTTTGCCTTCCAGTTTGATCATCTTGTTTATTTCAGACTAGCGCTGGGGATCTTTTCGTTAGCCGGTCTTTTCTTTCTGTATACACTTAAAAGAAACATGAAATGGTTCATGGTTTATTTATATGCGAGCTGGATCATTCTTGCTGCCGTTACAACATTTGAGGAACCAGTCTTTTCTCAATTTTTCTTCGGTGGGTTAACGATGACAATGGGTTATCTCACATATATGCTCATTTATTTAGGAATGAAGCAGGACCGTGTAGCGAAATCACATTAAAACAAAAGCCGATAAAATCGAATAACAGATTTTATCGGCTTTTTTATTTTATTGAAGCAGACAAAAGAGCAGCCAGTGATGACTGCTCCTCTTGTAGTTATGATTCACGCCCAGCAGCCGCAAGCTGCTTCTGGTGTTTTTTGTCGATGGTTTCGTATATACTTTCCATCATTTGAGGATCGCGCATGATCGCCTTTTTGTTCTCTTCAATCAATTGCTGATAGGTTTTGATCTTCTTCTTAGACATGTGACTCATCGCTCCTTTATTAGAATGGCCGTCTATAGGATTTCACATAGATGAAATTGATAATCATTTTCAATTAGCAACTCCATTATACAAAGACAAATGTCAGAAGTAAAGATTCAATTCAGAAAATTCACGTAACCGACATATTCCAAGCTGTATCGACGCTGCATTCTTTCCCAGGAAATAATTTTGTCATGACTTGTCGTAGGGGAAAACATCAATTTGAAACGTTTTGGCTGCGCAGCTCGTCTTAAGAAGAGATTGAAAAAGAAAAAAGACATCAGCAAAAGTTTGCTGATGTCCTTCAATTAAGAAACGTGCTCTTGAAGAAACTCTGTCACTTCTTCAGGCGATTTTGCGTTTGCACTGTGTAAATGACCTGTTTTTTCACCATTTTTGAAAATTAACAAGCTTGGAATACCCATTACCTGATACGTTTCCGCTAATTCAGGGAAATCATCTTTATTTATTTCAAACCATTCATGGTGAGCATAAGCTTCTAGGATGTCTGGAATGAACATGTCCATTCTTGTGCAGTCAGGACACCATGTTGCAAAGAATTTAACGATCACTTCTTTGTCTGATTGAATAATTTCATTGAATTGTTCAGTACTTGTGATTTTTTTCAATTTGTCACAACTCCTTTTCAATGTCATTTTAATATAAAATAAAGGCGAATGACATACAAATGCTCGGGAGGCGCTTACAACCTTTACAAATCATTTCAATTACGTAACAACAAAAATTAATTAGAGCATTTTTGCTTGAAAGTGATAAGATAGTAAAGATGAATTTTAGTGGGGGGAGTATCCATTGAAAATAAGTTTAGGATTGATTTACGGCGGAAAGTCAGCCGAACATAATGTATCACTGCAAACAGCCCTTGCAGTTACAAAAGCACTTAACACTGAGAAGTTCGATATACATCCAATTTATATTACAGAAGAGGGTGAATGGTTAAGAGGAGAAAAACTCACTGAACCAGTATCAAACGTCAAAATGCTTCAATTTGAACAGAACGCAAAGACGTTTTTACCAACTTCTTTAAATGAAAGCATGTTTCCACAGCCTGCAACGGCTGAGGAGAAAATTGATGTTGTCTTCCCGTTGCTGCACGGACCAAATGGAGAAGATGGCACAATGCAAGGATTACTTGAACTGTTAAATATCCCGTATGTCGGCAACGGCGTTCTCGCGTCTGCTGCGGGTATGGATAAAGTCATGATGAAAGATGTTTTTGCACAAGCAGGACTTGCACAAGCAAAGCACCTTTCCTTCAATAAAAAAGACTTTGAGAAAGCGACAACAGAAAGCTTAGAACAGGTGGAACAAGTACTTGGCTATCCATGCTTTGTGAAACCTGCCAACATGGGATCAAGTGTTGGAATTAGCAAATGCCGCAGTAAAGAAGAGCTGCAAACTGCATTCGACCTCGCTTTCCAATATGATCGTCGTGTGGTCGTAGAAGAAGGCGTTGTTGGAAGAGAAATTGAGATTGGTGTATTAGGCAATGATGAGCCAAAATGCTCTGTCGTTGGCGAGATTGCACCTAAAACAGATTTTTATGATTACAAAGCAAAATATGAAGATGGCGATACAGATTTGATCATTCCTGCTAGTGTGTCAGAGGATGAATATAAGACGATTCATGACATGGCGATTAAGGCATTTAAAGCCCTTGATGGATCTGGTCTCGTACGTGCAGACTTCTTCCTTACAGAAAAAGGTGAAGTGTTGATCAATGAAGTGAATACAATGCCTGGATTCACACCTTTTAGTATGTTCCCATTACTTTGGAAGCACACTGGTGTAGAGTATCCAGAGTTGATTGAAAAGCTGGTGTCACTTGCAATTGAACGCCATCAAGAAAAACAAACCATTAAAACAACTTTTTAATGTGAGCAGCAAGCAGACACTATCCTTAGGTAGTGTCTCTTTTCCTTCAAACGTGAAATGAGAAAGAGAGGCGAAAAATCATGATCAAACGTACAGTGAAACAAATCGCCCAAATGGCTGGTGGAACCCTATCTAATCAAGCTTTTGGCGAAGAGCAGATTCACGGAGTGACAACAGATACACGAAAAGTATCAGACGGCGCACTGTTTATCCCGCTTATTGGAGAACATTTTAACGGTCACACATTTGCTTCAAAAGCAGTAGAGCTTGGAGCATCAGCTGTTCTATGGAATCAAAAAGAAGCCAATCCGCCAGAAGGCGTTCCTGTTATTCTTGTAGAGGATACACTAGCTGCGCTTCAACTGCTGGCGAAATCATACTTAAAAGAAGAAAATCCTCGTGTTGTCGGTATTACAGGAAGTAATGGGAAAACCACAACAAAAGACATGATTCATTCCGTCTTGCAAACAGCGTATCAAGTTCATAAAACAGACGGTAACTTTAATAATCATATCGGTCTTCCGCTCACCATTCTTGCAATGCCAGAAGGAACCGATATTGCGGTTTTGGAGATGGGTATGAGTGCAAAAGGCGAAATCGAATTTTTATCAGACCTCGCTGAGCCGGATGCAGCAGTCATCACAAATATCGGGGAATCTCATATGCAAGATTTAGGATCAAGAGAAGCCATTGCCGATGCAAAATATGAGATCGTAAAAGGCTTAAAAGAAGACGGCGTCTTTTATTACCTAGGTGATGAGCCATTGCTTCGAGAAAGATCAAGTTCACTTTCTCAGCGTGTAAAAACCTTTGGAGAAGCAGAGGACTGTGATATCAAGGTAACGCACATCAACCAGCTTGCAGAAGGAACAGAATTTCAAGTAGAAGGGTATGCCCAGGGTTTTCTCATTCCTGTATTAGGGAAACATAATGTGAAGAATGCACTTGCTGCTATTGCAATAGGTCAGCATTTTGGGCTGAATGAAAGACAAATTGCCCAAGGACTGATGCAAACGAAGTTGACAGGGATGCGTCTTGAGCTGTTTAAAACAGACAAAGGAATCACTGTCATCAATGATGCGTATAATGCAAGTCCTACTTCTATGAAAGCCGCCATTGATCTTGTGGGGGATATGGACGGCTTTGCCAATCGTATTCTTGTACTTGGAGATATGCTCGAAATGGGCAGCGAAGAAGAAACGTATCATTATGAACTTGGCCGTTACATCAAGCCAGAATTTATTGATCATGTCATGACGTATGGCCGCCTAGGTGCATTTATTGCTGAAGGAGCAAAAAAATCATTCGGGGCTGAGCACGTATTCTCCTTTATGGACAAAGAGGACCTGAAGAAAAAACTAGCTGAAGTGGCAGGGCCTGACGATGTTGTGCTTGTCAAAGCCTCACGCGGTATGAGATTGGAAGAAGTCATTACTGCACTATAAAAGTGAGAAGGTGACAGAATGATTGGCTGTTTATGTATTCACGGTTTTACTGGTGCCCCTTATGAAGTAGAACCGCTGGCGCAATATTTAAAACAGGCGGCAGATTGGAATGTGCAGTCTGTCACGCTTCCGGGGCATGGGGATGAGCTGCAGTTAAAAGGCATTCTTTATCAAGAATGGATAGCGACAGCTGAACTCGAACTTCTATCCCTTTACCGGACTTGTGACACCGTGTATTTGGTCGGCTTTTCTATGGGCGGAATGATTGCTTCTTACTTAGCGGCGAAGTACCCAGTTGCCCGCCTTGTCCTTTTAAGTGCTGCAGCCAAATATGTGAACCCAAAACAAATGATGCAAGACACACGGCAGATGGTAAAGGAGTCCCTGTCAGGGATTGTTGATACAAACCCTTTATATGATCGATATCGCCATAAGCTCACAAGCACGCCGCTGTCAGCTGCGATAGAATTTATGAAGCTGGTAAAGCAAACGAAGAATTCGCTTGAGAAGCTTCATCTGCCTGTGTTAATTGTTCAAGGTGAAAGCGACGGGATTGTGCCTGCTTCAAGTGCAGAATTTATTTATCATAAAGTCCCGTCTCGCCAGAAAGAAATGTTTTATTTGCCGGATTGTAAACATCATGTTTGCCATGAGCCATGTGCCCAGCAATTGTTTGAGAAAGTAGAACATTTTCTAAAAAAAGCAATTTAATATATAGAAAAGCTAAAATGTGGCTAAACTAATATAAATTGAATCCCACTTGTTAAAATTTGCATCATTTTTGTCGAATGAGTGACAGGCCTATGGTACAATAGGAAAGAAAAGGTGGTTGATTCGATTGTTTCAATATGACGGAAAAACCTTTATCCCGCAGTCTAATTCGAGTAACGGAGAAGTATCAGCAGCAACCATATTTCAATATCGTCAGGACGGGAATATATTAACGGGCACATATCAAGGCGGCAGTATTATATCTGGCGTACTTGTAGGAACTGTGAATGAGGATGGAACACTTCATTTTAGATACCACCATGTAAGCAAGGACGGCAGCATGAGAAGCGGGTCTTGCGATTCCACTCCTAAGCAGCTGGATAACGGAAAAATTCAACTGTTTGAAAAGTGGAAATGGATGGACGGAGATCAAAGTGAAGGTGAATCTGTCATTGTAGAGCAGTAGATATATCCATTTCTGTCTTGTTGAAAAACAAATAGTGTAATGGTAAGATATAAGGTAGGGTAATTCGGGCTTTGTATATAATGGACCTGTCCTTTCAGAAAAGGGCAGTTTTTAATGATCATTCACGAGATTACTGAAACAGCAATTAGAAGGAGTTTGAATAAATTGACTATAACGTTTCAAGATTTTCAATTAAGCGAAAGTCTCATGAAGGCTATTAACCGCATGGGATTTGAAGAAGCAACACCGATTCAAGCAGAAACGATTCCTCTCGGTCTTCAAAATAAAGATGTCATCGGACAAGCACAAACAGGTACAGGAAAAACTGCAGCATTTGGTATTCCTCTGGTTGAAAAAATCGACCCAGCGTCTCCAAATATCCAAGCGATTATTATTGCGCCAACAAGAGAATTAGCGATTCAAGTATCTGAAGAGCTATATAAAATCGGCCAAGACAAGCGTGCACGCGTACTTCCTATTTACGGTGGACAAGATATCGGCCGTCAAATCCGTTCGCTCAAGAAAAATCCTCATATCATCGTAGGGACTCCAGGACGTTTACTCGATCACATTAACCGTCGTACAATGCGTCTTCAAAATGTTGAAACAGTCGTGCTAGATGAAGCAGACGAAATGCTAAACATGGGTTTCATCGAAGACATTGAAGCGATCCTTTCAAATGTACCAAGTGAACACCAAACACTTTTATTCTCTGCGACAATGCCTGCACCAATTAAGCGCATTGCAGAGCGTTTCATGACAAACCCAGAACACGTAAAAGTAAAAGCGAAAGAAATGACTGTATCTAACATCCAACAGTTCTATTTGGATATTCACGAACGTAAGAAGTTTGATACATTGACTCGTCTTCTTGACATTCAATCACCTGAGCTCTCAATTGTCTTCGGCCGTACGAAACGCCGTGTTGACGAATTGACTGAAGCACTTAACCTAAGAGGTTATACAGCTGAAGGAATTCATGGTGACCTGACTCAAGCAAAACGTATGGTTGCGCTTCGTAAATTCAAAGAAGGTTCAATCGATGTGCTTGTCGCAACAGACGTTGCAGCACGTGGACTTGATATCTCAGGCGTCACACACGTGTATAACTTCGACGTGCCGCAAGATCCAGAAAGCTATGTACACCGTATTGGACGTACTGGACGTGCTGGACGTACAGGTATGGCGATGACATTCATCACACCACGTGAAAAAGATATGCTTCGTGCGATTGAGCAAACGACTAAACGTAAAATGGATCGTATGAAAGAACCTACACTTGATGAGGCAATTGAAGGACAACAGCAAGTAACAGTTGACCGTCTACGCACGATCATCAGTGAAAACAACTTGAACTTCTACATGACAGCTGCTGCTGAATTGCTGGAAGATCATGATTCTGTAACAGTGGTTGCAGCTGCTATCAAAATGATGACAAAAGAGCCGGATGCAACGCCTGTTCGTTTGACAGATGAAGCACCAATGATTTCAAAACGTCATCGTAACAACCGCAGCTCTTCTAAACGCAGAGACGGCGGCGGTGGCGGAGGCTACCGTGGAAAAGGCAAGAACAGCCGTTCATCTTATGGTGATAAAAAGCGTTCTTCAAATGACCGCAATCGTTCTTCTAACGATCGTCGTCAAAAGAAATCTTATAACAACTAATACAAGAGCGAATCCTTTGCAGGGTTCGCTTTTTTTAACAGGCTAAAATTGAAACTTTTTAGGCTTTGTTACGTAATATATTGATAGAAAAGTAAGAGAATGGGGGAAGAGTGTGAGAAAACAGCCGCAACGTCAAATTAGTCTAAATGGTTTAAAGGTATGGCGTCTTCAAAATGGAATTATCTCATTGATTTTCTTACTCATCATCATTGGGGTATTTGTTGCTAGCTACTATTTTCAATGGCCATATTGGATTGGAGCGATTCTTTCTGGTTTATGGGTCTTACAGGTCATCTTTGGCATTTGGCTCATACCAAAAATCCGCCATCACATCTGGCGCTACGAAGTATTTGAAAATGAAATTGAAATACAGCATGGTCTCTTTCGCGTCACACGTGTCATTGTGCCGATGGTTCGTGTTCAGCATGTTGATACATCACAAGGACCGCTTTTAAGGCGCTATCGTTTGGCCTCTGTTCAAATTTCGACTGCTGCCACAGTTCATGATATACCGGCGCTAGAATTAGAAGAGGCAGATGAGCTTCGTGATTACATATCTCGTTTAGCAAGGGTGACGGAAGATGATGTCTGAACCAAAACGTGTACATCCTATCTCGATGTTCATTGATTTTATATCAGATGCTGTATCCATGATTAAAAACTTCATTATCCCTTTTTTCGTGTTGATTTTTGTGAACTCGAATTCGAGCATTCGCTTTTATGCATTTATCATTCTTGGTGTG
Source organism: Bacillus sp. ABR (assembly GCF_056172715.1). Lineage (NCBI taxonomy): Bacteria > Bacillati > Bacillota > Bacilli > Caryophanales > Bacillaceae > Bacillus > Bacillus sp. ABR. The sequence goes on from NZ_JAOYSL010000004.1 coordinate 357,819, forward strand.
CTTCTTTTATGGAAAGCCGTATATACCATTTTAGAATGGAGACGATTCACCTACCGGATGGAAGACGATGAATTTCGTGTGGAATCGGGTGTAATCACGAAAAAGAAAAAATATATCTCGTTAGAACGAATTCAAACAGTCAATACAAGTGAAGGTATTTTCCAACGGATTTTCGGTTTAGTGCGGGTTCAAATCGAAACGGCAGGCGGTACGGATGGTCCAGAAGTGAGCCTGACCGCTATTACAAAAGCAGAAGCGGAACAATTAAAGCAGTCGATTTTCAACCGGAAGAAAAGCTTGCAGGAAGAAGAAATGACGGATGAAGCAGGAGAGCTGTATGGCCATTTGGCTGCCCAGAAACCTGTGCAGGAAGAAATCAATGTCTCCTATCGTATGGGTGTGCCAGAATTGCTTTTGGCTGCGACCACTTCAAACGGTATCGGGGTCATTATATCCGGGTGTCTTGCCATTTACACGCAAATAGATGAAATTCTCCCTTTGGACGGGTTCTTCAAGAAGTTCTCTTTTTTAAGTCATGCGAGCGTTGAAATTTATGCGATTTTGATATTTCTTGCCGTATTGATCGCGTGGATCCTGAGTGTTGGGGTAACAGCGCTTCAGTATGCGAATTTTGCTGCAAAGCGAAAAGGGAATGACATCATCATTACAAGAGGTCTCATCGAGAGACATCAAATGACCATTCCACTTGCGAGAATTCAAGCAGTGAAAATCAAAGAGAATATTATCCGTGAGCCTTTTGGCTTTGCGACAGTGATGCTTGTTAGTGCAGGAGGTTCGATTACAGAGAAAGAAACCTCTTCCGTCTTATTTCCGCTCATTCGGAAGAAAAAAATAAATGAATTGCTGTCCCAATTCACGGATCATTATCATGTTGCACCAGAAACAGAGCTGAAAAAGGTGCCAAAGCGTTCACTCAAACGCTACCTGATCTCATATGGCTTTGTGCCGTTACTTGTAGGTGTTATCCTGTCGGTGCGCTTTCCGCCATGGGGATATTTGGGACTCATTCCGTTACCACTTGCTCTATTCTTTGGCTATTTAGCTTATAAACAATCAGGATATACAATCAAAGATTCATTGATTCAACTGACATCAAGAGGCATTGGCAAGACCACTGGCATTGTCTTGAGAAAACGAATGCAAAACTATACGATGACGCAATCTTTTTTCCAAAAGAAAGGCCGGGTCGCAAGTATTCACACCTTTGTAAAATCCTCCGCGCTGCTTGATTCCTTTGGTGTGCATCACCTTGAGGAAGAAGATGCTGCACGTGTATTTGATTGGTATTCGTATGAAAAAAATCAATCGTCTTAAACGAAAAATGTCGATCAGCTCCAGCTCAAGGAGTGATCGACATTTTTTATGAGATTAATAGCGTCTTTTTTTCGAATGGAAGAACAGCGTAATAGGTGCTAGAATCATACCGCCGATCAATCCAAACAAGTGAGCCATGATATTGATGTTCGAATTGACGAAGGTCATGATGACAGAAACAGCAAGAATCGTTAAAATCACTTGTGAATTGCCGCGGTCCATCATGTGCGGTTTAAATAGGACAAGGTATAGATACACCCCAAATAAACCAAAGATCGCACCAGAAGCGCCAACGTGTACATACTCTAAAGGCTCCACCCAATAGGTCCCGAGATTGCCAATGAACCCTGCACCAAGATAAATGATTAGAAATCGAACCTTCCCTAGCAAATGTTCAAGCGCTGGGGCGAATAAGAAAAGGGACATAGAATTAAATAAAATATGCGTGAGACTTCCGTGGAGAAAAATAGGTGTGACGAGCCGCCACCATTCCCCAGCCGCTACACCATAGTTGAAACCGACGAGATGATCCTGTCCAAGCTGTATAATAGGGATAGGAATCGCAAATATAAGCCACAGGCCGATTTGTAAAGCGAGGATCGCTGTTACGATTGGATACGATTTAATAAATTGTTGAAAGCTCTCCGTTCGAATAAACATAACAAACCCCTTTTGACTAGATAATGGTAAGTTTATAGTAACACGTTTATGAAGAGAACACTCAAATTAGTACGAGTATCATAGGAGGTACCTCATGATCAAAGGAATAGGCATTGATATTGTAGAGATCGACAGACTATCGCGAGTGCTCAGCAGACAGCCCCGTTTACCAGAACGAATTTTGACTTTAAGTGAACAGGATGTCTTTCGTACACTCAGTGAAAAAAGACAGCTGGAATTTTTGGCAGGACGTTTTGCGGCAAAGGAAGCTTTCGCTAAAGCATACGGAACCGGAATCGGTCAGTATTTAAGCTTTCATGACATAGACATTCAAAAAGACGATAAGGGAAAACCCTTCATCAAAAGCAAGAAAGCGGAGGGAGATCAGGTTCATGTGTCCATTACTCATACAAAGGAATATGCTGCTGCACAAGTTTTAATTGAAAGGTTGTCAAGCTAGTCTGCATATTGTTTGTCCCCCCTTCATATATTGGGTAGTGCGATAAGGAAGGGCGAGTTGCTAACAGGCTTTGATGGTTCGCGGTACGCAGTTAACTCTTGAGGCGTACTGTTAAAGTCAAACAAGCGGTTTCTTCCTTTTAACACAATTAACGAAGGGGTTGAAAAGGGTGAGAAAAAGCTTTGTTTTGCTTGTAACGGGAATCCTTTTTGTACTGATTCTCTCCGCATGCGGTCAAAAATCTCAGCAGGATATCGTTGGAGATTTAAACAAAAAGGCAGAGGAAATGACATCATACAAAGCCAAAGCAAAAATGACCATTGAGACAGGAAATGACCCGCAGGAGTACCAGGTAGAAATTTGGTACAAAAAGCCGGAGCTTTACCGTGTCTATTTAGAAAATCCGAAAAAGGATCAGAGTCAAGTCATTTTAAGAAACGGCAATGGTGTGTTTGTGCTGACACCTTCATTGAACAAGAGCTTCCGTTTCCATAGCGATTGGCCGAATAATAGCAGTCAAGTCTATTTATTCGAATCACTCGTGAAGGACATTAAGAATGACAGTGCAGCTCAGTTCAAAGCGAAAGAGTCAAAGTATGTGTTCGAAACGAAGACCAATTATCAGCACAATCAAATGCTGCCTACCCAAGAGATTACCTTTCATAAGAAAACAATGGCGCCTGCCAGTGTAAAAGTGCTGGATAGCGACAAAAAGCCAATGGTGAAAGTGGAATTCTCTCACTTTGAATTCAATAAATCCTTTGACAAAGATGCATTTGATGAGAAGAAAAACATGACACTCTCTCAAATGGATGTTGCCACAAGTGCAGACCCATCTGACAGCTTTGCGGTGAAAACACCAGTTGATATGCCAGAAGGCGTGAAGAAGATGGAAGAGAAAGAAATGACGACAGATGCTGGGAAGCGTTATGTGATTACGTACGGCGGCAAGAAATCCTTCACACTCATCCAGGAAAAAGCGAGAGTAGCGGAAGCATCTACGCCTGTCACGATGAACGGCGAGCCGGTCGATCTTGGTATGACAGTAGGGGTTCTGACAGAACAATCTCTCTCATGGACTTCTGACGGAGTTGACTACTTAATTTCCTCAAGTGATCTATCGAAGGAAGAGCTGTTGATGGTCGCAAAGAGTGTAGAAGGCCAGTCAGCTAAATAAATGAGGTTCTCAGGCGGAAAGCCTTGATAAATGCAGCATCAGCCCTGTGCAAGGGCTGATTTTCTTTGATTTGTTTCACATTATTCTTGATTTTTAGTATCATATGAGGGGATTGAATCATTCAATAGGGAAGTGTGACTGATGGACACAAATGCCTTTTATAGAGACACATGGGCAGAAATTAATTTAACAGCAATCAAGCACAATGTTTCACATATGAAAGATCATATCGGTCAAAATGTTCAACTGATGGCTGTTGTGAAAGCCAATGCATATGGACATGGAGATATAGAAGTGGCAAGAGCTGCCCTCAAAGCAGGAGCAGACTTGTTAGCTGTAGCCTTTTTAGATGAGGCCATTTCTTTAAGAAATAAAGGTATCAAAGCACCGATTCTTATACTCGGCGCAGTGCCGCCGGAGTATGTCAAAACCGCTGTTCGATACAATGTAATTATGACCGCTTACTCCACCAGGTGGCTGAGGGAAGTCGTCGATATGGTGAAAGGGCAGATGGGACAACCCATTCGTTTTCATTTGAAAATAGACAGCGGAATGAACCGTTTAGGTGTGAAAACGTTAGAGCAAGTGAATGAAGTAAAGAAGCTTGTCAGCGAGCATTCTTATTTACAGCTGGAAGGAGTATTTACTCACTTTGCGACCGCGGATGAAAAGGATGAGAACTATTTTGATCGGCAGGTCGACACCTTTCAAACCCTGCTTCAGCCGCTTCATACGGAAAAACTGCTTGTTCATTGTGCCAATAGTGCAGCAGGATTAAGGTTTAAAGAAGTGTTATTTAATATGGTTCGCTTCGGCATCAGTATGTACGGGCTGTCACCGTCAGAGGAAATCAAAGATGAACTTCCTTTCAAGCTGGAAGAAGCCATGTCGCTTCATACAAAGCTTGCCCATGTAAAGCTCATTCAAAAGGGTGAGAGTGTCAGCTATGGGGCGACGTATACAGCTAATCAAGATACGTGGATCGGTACGGTACCAGTCGGCTATGCAGACGGGTGGATTCGGAAGCTGGCAGGTACGGAAGTACTTGTTGGCGGAAAGCGCCGGAAGATTGCAGGAAGGGTATGTATGGATCAATTCATGGTTGAACTGAAAGAGAACCTTCCAGTAGGGGAGCCAGTCGTTTTGATTGGTGGACAAGGTGAAGAAATGGTATCAGTCGATGAAATTGCAAAAAGGCTTGAAACCATTAACTATGAAGTCACATGCTCCATTGGACACCGCGTCCCAAGAGTATATATAGAGGACGGCAAAAGGGTGCATGTGCGGAATCCGCTGCTTCAAGGCGGGCCAAGCTTTTTCTAAACAGCTTTCACAGGAACGATCGTCAAACTGACATCGTTCCTTTTTATTCTACAAAGAAGGGGTAAACATTCTCCCTTTTTTAGAGATTTTGGAAATACCGTATGATTTTCGGAAAAAAGCGTATAATGTGAAAGAGGAACTCCATTATCATCTTTGATTTACGGGTGAACAGCCGCTTCATGTTCTAATAAGAAATCATGAAAAAACAGCTTTGCTTGCGCATTGAATAATGGTATGATTAGTCTTGGAATGGATCGAAACGGTATCCGTAAGTTTTGTGGAGGTGTATGTTTTTTGTCTGAATCCAGCGCAACAAACGAAATGAAGATTCGACTACCGGAGGCTTTGATGTCTGAAATCGAACGAGTAGCAGAGCAGGATAAGGTAACAAGAAATGAATTGATCTACCGAGCGACAAAAACGTATATTCGTGAACGTAATATTCGACAAAATCGTGAATCGATGAGACGCGGCTACATGGAGATGGCGAAAATTAATCTGAATATCTCTTCAGAGGCACAATACGCAGAATTTGAGGCTGAGAATACAGTTGAGCGATTAGTCAGCGGGGGTTAAACATTTGATTGTTAAACGCGGTGATGTTTACTTTGCTGATTTATCTCCTGTTGTTGGCTCCGAGCAGGGCGGGGTTCGCCCAGTATTGGTGATTCAAAATGACATTGGAAATCGCTTCAGCCCGACTGCTATCGTTGCAGCCATAACAGCCCAAATACAAAAAGCGAAATTACCGACTCACGTCGAAATTGATGCAAAGCGCTACGGCTTTGAACGAGATTCTGTCATTCTCTTGGAGCAGATTCGTACAATCGATAAACAAAGATTGACAGATAAAATCACACATCTTGATGATGAGATGATGGAGAAGGTTGATGAAGCCTTACAAGTTAGTTTGGCTCTTATTGATTTTTAATATGGTGAGATTTGGTTGCTCTCGTGAGAGCAACTTTTTTTTGTGTTCAATTTTTATTAACGTTATAATGAAGAAAGAATAAAAGAAGTGCTGTTTATGTACGTAGGGGGTAAAACATGTCGAATCATATCGTGTTAGCTTTCGCAAGGGAGCATCAAGAGGAATTACAAAAAGAGTGGACGGACATTTTTAGACGACTCGGAGAAAAAGAAACGGACATGATGCTGAACGACAAAATGTATGAAACCATCTGTTCGGAATATGTTCAACTAATCATTACATCTCTTTCAGAGGGGTATAATGAGGATTTTGAAGAAAAAGTGCAAACTCTTGCTTTAAACATTGTTCAAATGGGTATATCACTTAAGTTACTGGCAAATGGTCTAACTGAAATCCGTACACATTTATATCAAAAAATGAACGATGACAAAGATACAACAGAAGAAAGTCATGACCTCATCTGGCAAATCGACCAATTCATCACACCAATTCATAACGAGATCTTAAACCAGTATTCCATCTCATGGGAGAAAACAGTCAGCCTTCAAAAAATTGCGCTGCAGGAACTTTCTGCCCCGCTAATCCCTGTATTTGAGCACATCACCGTCATGCCGCTTGTTGGAACAATTGATACAGATCGTGCGAAAAAAATTATGGAGAACCTGCTCAATGGTGTCGTCAAACATCGCTCACAGGTCGTCTTAATTGATATTACGGGTGTCCCGGTTGTTGATACAATGGTAGCCCACCATATCATTCAAGCGTCTGAGGCTGTGAGATTAGTAGGTGCGAAGTGTTTGCTTGTCGGTATTCGCCCAGAAATAGCCCAAACCATTGTGAACCTTGGAATTGATTTATCTCAAGTTACAACAAAGAATACCCTTCAAAAAGGAATTCAAACTGCTTTGGAAATGACAAATCGAAAAATTGTTTCATTGGAGGGATAACCTAGTGAGAAATCACCCGAAGATTCCAATCTTAAAATTATATAACTGTCTTCTGATTTCAATACAGTGGGAACTTGATGATCAGACAGCTCTCCACTTTCAAGAAGACTTGTTGAATAAAATTCATGAAACAGGAGCAAACGGTGTTGTCATTGACCTTACATCCGTCGACATGATTGATTCCTTTATTGCAAAGGTATTAGGCGATGTCATCACGATGTCCAAGCTCATGGGGGCAAAAGTTGTATTAACAGGAATACAGCCAGCAGTCGCTGTGACGCTGATTGAACTTGGAATATCGCTTGAAGAAATTCAGACAGCACTAGATCTTGAACAAGGGCTTGAGACACTGAAGCGGGAATTGGGGGAATAGATATGAAAGACCAATCCTGTGTAAGAATATTGACGGAATGGGACATAGTCGCAGCAAGACAATTGGGGCGCAATGTTGCAAAAGAACTTGGATTTGGAACAGTTGACCAAGCAAGAATTACGACGGCCATTTCAGAATTAGCTCGAAACATCTATTTATACGCTGGTAAAGGTCAGATTTGTATAGACGAAGTGATGGAGCGCGGAAAGCGTGGACTCAAAGTCATCGCAGCCGATGAGGGCCCGGGTATCATGGATATACGTAAAGTAATGGAAGACGGATTTTCAACATCAGGCGGACTCGGAGCAGGTCTTCCGGGTGTCAGAAGACTGATGGATGAATTTAAATTAGACTCTGCACCAGAACAAGGAACGGAGATACAAGCTGTTAAGTGGCTTCGCTAGGAGGGAAACCATGGATTTTAAGGAGGTAATGGAGCAGCGGTACCATCAGCTGCTCAGTCGTTATATCAGTGATTTAACTGAAACATCGCTTTATCAAGCTCAAAAATTTAGCCGTAAAACCATTGAGCATCAAATACCTCCTGAAGAAATAGTGAGTGTTCACCGAAAAGTGATTCAGGAGCTTTACCCTGATTTGCCGGAAGATGTTTTTCATTCACTAGACTTCTTAATTGAAGTCATGATTGGGTACGGACTTGCTTACCAAGAACATTTAACACTCAGAGGCATCCAGCAAGAAATAAAATCTGAAATCGAAATTGCTGCAAATGTTCAGCAAACCCTTCTGGAAACGAAAATTCCAGAAGGAGATACCTTTGATATTGGTGCGATTAGTGTACCGGCAAAACAGATGAGTGGAGATTATTACCACTTTGTAACGGATCACGATACAATCAATATCGCGATCGCAGATGTCATTGGAAAGGGAATCCCGGCAGCGCTCTGTATGTCGATGATTAAATATGCGATGGATTCCTTACCAGAGTCAGGGAGCGGCCCAACAAAGGTACTGAAAACCCTGAATCGTGTAGTCGAGCAAAATGTAGATCCAAGTATGTTTATCACGATGTTCTATGGCAGCTATAATAAAGAAACGCATGAGTTTAAATACGCATCGGCTGGTCATGAGCCGGGCTTTTTCTATTGCAAAAAAGAGGACAAATTTTACGATTTAGAAGCGAAAGGGCTTGTCCTCGGGATTGCACCAGACTTTGATTACAGACAGTATGAGAAGCATTTAGACATAGGAGACATGGTGATCTTATTCTCTGATGGGGTCACAGAATCCAAGTCAGAGGACGGTTTCCTAGAGCGGGAAGACATCAAAGCACTCATATCAGAGCACCTATCCTACTCAGCTCAAGAAATGGTGGATGCCATCTACGCCAGCTTACTCAAACTGCAGGATTTTCAGCTGCACGATGACTTTACTTTACTTGTTCTCAAAAGAAAGGTTTAGAAAGTGAACATGCGGGTATATAAAACTTTAGGAAACAAGAATTTCGAGGTGAATGCATAATGAATATGTCTGTAAAAGAGCATCAAATAGATCAAAAAACGAAAATCAGTGTCAGCGGAGAAATCGATGTGTACTCCGCTCCTCAGCTAAGAGAAACGCTCATGCCTAAAGCAGAGGCGGGAGAGCATCTTGAAATCTGTCTAAAGGATGTTACGTATATGGATAGTACAGGTTTAGGTGTATTCGTTGGGCTGTTTAAAGCGGCTCAAAAAGCAGGTGGAACATTAAAGCTTGAGAACTTGTCAGAACGGCTTGTAAGGTTGTTTGAAATCACTGGATTAAAGGACATCATTGACATTTCTGCAAAGTCAGAGGGTGGGGTACAATGAACGAATCAGTAGATCTAATCGAGATGAAAATACCGGCAAAACCAGAATATGTAGGCATCATTCGTTTGACTCTTTCAGGTGTAGCGAGCCGGATGGGCTATGCCTATGAAGAGATTGAAGACTTAAAAATTGCCGTCAGTGAGGCCTGTACAAATGCAGTTCAGCATGCCTACAAAGGTGAAGACGGCGAAGATGGAGAGGTAGCTGTTCGCTTTCTTGTCTACGCGGATCGTCTAGAAATCATTGTCGCTGACAAAGGCGGTAGCTTTGACTTTAAGCAAAAACAGGAAGACTTGGGACCGTACACATCTGCTCATACGGTGGATCAATTGGCAGAAGGAGGTCTTGGTTTATACTTAATGCAAACATTGATGGATGAAGTCGAGGTGCAAGCAAACTCCGGAGTTACCGTGGCGATGACAAAGTTTTTAAACAGGGAGCGAGTTGACCATGACACAACCATCCAAAACTATGAAACTAACTAAAGATGAAGTAGATCGCCTCATCCAAAGCTATCAAACCAATCAAGACGAGCAGGCGCAGCTCACGCTGGTCGAATGCTATACAAACTTGGTTGATATGCTGGCGAAAAAATATTCTAAAGGAAAAAGCTTTCATGAGGACCTCAGACAAGTTGGAATGATTGGTTTACTTGGCGCCATTAAACGATACGACCCGCTCGTCGGTAAATCATTTGAAGCCTTTGCTATTCCAACCATCATCGGGGAAATCAAACGCTTTTTACGAGATAAGACATGGAGTGTCCATGTACCAAGGCGGATCAAAGAGCTTGGACCAAGAATCAAAATGGCAGTCGATCATTTGACAACAGAGACACAGAAATCACCTAAAGTCCAAGAAATTGCAGAATATCTGGATGTAACAGAAGAAGAAGTACTTGAAACTATGGAGATGGGCAAAAGCTATCAAGCACTGTCTGTTGACCAAGGCGTAGAGGCTGATTCTGAAGGAAGTACTGTGACGATTTTAGACGTTGTCGGCTCACAGGAAGAAGGCTACGAACGTGTGAATCAAAAAATGATGCTTGAGAGTGTGCTTCATGTGCTGTCGGATAGAGAAAAAGAGATTATCAATCTGACTTACTTGCAAAATAAGAGTCAGAAAGAGACAGGCGATTTACTCGGCATATCCCAAATGCATGTATCGAGACTGCAGCGGAAGGCAGTGAAAAAACTGCGAGATGCATTATCAGAAGATGCGTCTATGGAGCTAGGGTAATGAAACAGATTGAACAGCATGAGCATGTAAACGCCATTATCTATCAATCGAATAAAGAAGGAAAACCATGCTGCGGGGACAGTTTTTTTATTAAAGCAGATGATGAAGAACTAATTTGTGCTGTAGCAGACGGATTAGGCAGCGGCCAGTACGCCAATGAATCATCTTCTTTAGTCAGCGAAATTGTCGAAGAATATGGACATGAGGATGTGGCGACCCTCATCGACAGATGCAATCAGGCCATGAAAAATAAACGCGGTGCCACAGCTGCGATCTTAAAGGTGAATTTTTCCCAGCAGCAATTTACCTATTGTTCGGTTGGTAATATTCGTTTTATCTTGAATGCACCTTCTGGCGACTATATTTATCCACTTCCGACATCAGGATACTTATCAGGGAAACCTAGAAAATATAAAACATACACCTATTCCTACGAAAAAGGATCGATATTCATTATGTATTCAGACGGACTGAATGTGCCAAACATGCGCATGTGTTTAAAGCATGGACATTCAGTTGAAGACATCGCCAAACAGCTTGAAACATACACACAAGACAAAAAGGACGATCTCACCTATGTACTTGGTCAGCTCACGTAAAATAGCTGACCTTTTTTCTGTTTTGCCGGTTTTTTTGATACACTAAAAGAGAAGACACAGTGAGAGGATGCAAAGTATGAAGACATCTGACTTTTTATTGAAACAAATTGCGACAGAATTAAAGCTTTCAACGAAACAAATTGAAAGTGTGATCAAGCTTTTAGAGGATGGCAACACCGTCCCGTTTATTGCCCGTTATCGGAAAGAGCAGACAGGCTCACTGGATGAGGTGCAAATTCAAACCATTTCAGAGCGCTATACATATATCCAAAATGTCACGAATCGAAAAGAAGAAGTCATTCGCTTAATTGCTGAACAAGACAAACTAACCGATGAATTAAAACAGAAAATTGAACAAGCTCATAAACTGCAAGAGGTCGAAGATTTATACCGGCCATTCAAACAAAAGCGCAAAACAAAAGCGAATGTAGCCAAAGCAAAAGGGCTGGAGCCGCTGGCGGAATATTTACTCACGCTGCCAAGCGATCAGATCGAGAAGAAGGCAGCTGCTTTTATGAATGAAGAAAAAGAAGTGACGAATGTAGAAGAGGCACTTGAGGGTGCGCAGCACATCATTGCTGAACAACTGGCAGATGATCCTGATATGCGAAAATGGATTCGCAGTGAAACGTACCAAAAGGGCAGTCTGGTCACATCAGGAAAAGACGTCGAAAGCGATGAGAAAAACGTCTATGAAATGTATTACGATTATCAAGAGCCAATCAAAAAGATTGTCCCGCACCGTGTACTAGCGGTCAACCGTGGGGAGAAAGAGGGCATTTTAAAGGCAGCCATCGAACCACCTGCTGAAAATATTCGCTTCTATCTCGACAAACAAGTTCTAAAAGGCAAACAGACGACGGCGAGACCGTTTATTGAAGCAGCAATCGATGATGCATATAAACGTCTCATTCAGCCTTCCATCGAACGAGAAATACGAAAAGAGTTGACAGAAAAAGCAGAGGAACAAGCGATTCATATTTTTGCTGAAAACTTAAGAAAACTGCTGCTTCAACCGCCGATGAAAGGGAAGCGTGTACTTGGAGTCGATCCCGCATTTCGGACAGGCTGCAAATTAGCCGTCGTGGATGATACAGGCAAAGTCCATCATATTGGCGTCATTTACCCGCATCCGCCCGTGCAGAAAAAAGCGGAAGCGAAACAAAAAGTGAAAGAGATCATTCAATCATCGAACATTGAAGTCATTGCGATTGGAAACGGAACAGCCTCAAGAGAGACAGAACAATTCATTGCAGACTTGATTCAAGAGCTGGATCAGCCGGTGTCCTATTTGATCGTGAATGAAGCAGGAGCAAGTGTATACTCCGCATCTGCACTTGCGCGAGAAGAGTTTCCAGATCTGCAAGTTGAAGAACGAAGCGCCATTTCAATCGCTAGAAGATTACAAGATCCTTTAGCAGAGCTCGTGAAAATTGATCCGAAGTCTGTTGGTGTGGGCCAATACCAGCATGACGTCAGCCAGAAGCAATTAAACAGCTCGTTAACCTTTGTGGTAGAAACAGTCGTCAACCAAGTTGGTGTAAACGTCAATACCGCCTCACAGGCGCTGCTGCAATATGTGTCAGGCCTTTCAAAAGCCGTCGCTGAGAATATCATCAAAAGGCGCGAAGAGATTGGGAGATTCACAAGCAGAAAAGAATTGAAGGATATTCCAAGGCTCGGTGCTAAAACATATGAGCAGTGTATCGGTTTCTTGCGTATTACAGACGGACAAGATCCGCTTGACCGTACAGGCATTCACCCAGAGAGCTATAAAGAAACAAAACAGTTTTTACGCATGATCAACATGACGCCAGACGATCTTGGCACAGAGCAGTTAAAAGAGAAAATTGCTGAAGTGAAACTGGACGAAGCAGCAGAACAGCTAGATATTGGGACAATTACACTGCAAGATATCATCGATCAGCTCACAAGACCTGAGCGTGATCCGCGGGATGAAGTACCAAAACCGCTGCTCAAAACAGATGTATTGAAATTGGAAGACTTGAAGCAAGGAATGGAGCTGCAAGGAACGGTAAGAAACGTCGTAGACTTTGGCGCATTCGTTGATATTGGCGTAAAGCAGGATGGGCTTGTGCATATTTCCAAACTAAGCAATCGTTTTGTGAAGCATCCGCTTGACGTTGTATCAGTTGGTGACATTGTGACCGTCTGGGTGGACTCGGTTGACCAGGCAAAAGGCCGCGTTGCCCTCTCCATGCTGAAACCAGAGTAAACAAAAAACGAGGCGCACCTTAGGATGGGGTGTGCCTTGATGTGACTGAATGTTTTTTTCTATAAAAGTACCAGCATTGATTCAGCAATTTGATTTGATAATGATTTTTCTCATAAAATGCCTTCTGCATCTGATTTTTCAGCCAGTTGGGCATCGCCCATTCCTCCTTTGATCGAAACAGTGGGTGTATCTTCAATGTATGCATAGGGGAAATTGTCCCGTTCGAGGTTTTTATAGAAAGGAACGATCTTGATTGAACGAGAGAGAGTTACAGCAGTTAACAGAGCACATTTCCCAGCAGTTCTTTGGCAAGACATTCCGCCATCAGGCTGTTTTTAATGAACGGTTAAAAACGACAGGCGGACGATATTTACTTGGTACACACAATATCGAACTGAACCGCCGATACCTAGAGGAGCATGGACGAGAAGAATTAATCGGGATCATCAAGCATGAGCTGTGTCATTATCATCTACATCTTGAGGGAAAGGGCTATCAGCATCGCGACCGTGATTTTAAAGAGTTATTAAAACAAGTAGAAGCCCCGCGTTTTTGTACACCGCTTAAGACCGTACAAAAGAAGCGACGTGCGGGGAAACGCCATGAATACATTTGCACAGGATGCGGCCGGTCTTTTATCAGAAAAAGACGGTTTGATACCTCTCGTTATGTATGCGGCGTCTGCAAAGGGAAATTAAAGTGGCAGAGCACAACCGATTCATTATGATAAGCATTCCTCTAAGGGGATGCTTTTTTTGTTCCATTAGATGTGTGGACATATGGAGACAAAAAGAGACGCATGTCTCATTTTGTCTCTTTTTTCATCGGTGTGATTCGGTCAAAGCCAAAGTGTTCAAGTATCTTCATGTTGGCACGATTTTTGCTTGTATAGTAGTGCAAGCAAAAAAGGATAGGAGGTTTTACCAAATGGAAAAGGCATTGACTAAAGAAAAAGCCGTATGGATGTATCAAAAAATGCAGGAAATCCGCCAATTTGAAGATCGAGTACACGCGCTTTTTACAAAAGGAATCTTGCCAGGGTTTGTCCATCTTTATGCTGGCGAAGAAGCTGTTGCCGTAGGAGTCTGTGCACATCTGAATGAAAAAGACAGTATTACAAGTACCCACCGCGGCCACGGCCATTGTATAGCGAAGGGCTGTGATCTAAAAGGAATGATGGCAGAAATCTATGGAAAAGCCACAGGTCTTTGTAAAGGCAAAGGCGGATCCATGCACATTGCAGATTTTGATAAAGGAATGCTTGGTGCCAACGGAATTGTTGGAGGGGGCTTTCCTCTTGCGTGCGGGGCAGCCCTCACAGCCAAATATAAAAAGACAGAAAATGTAAGCGTTTGCTTTTTTGGGGATGGTGCAAACAATCAAGGGACTTTCCACGAAGGAATCAATCTCGCGGCCATCTGGAAACTGCCCGTCATTTTCATCGCAGAAAACAATGGGTACGGAGAAGCGACACCATTTTCCTATGCTTCAAGCTGCAAATCAATCGTCGATCGAGCGGCCGGTTATAACATTCCTGGGATTCAAGTAGACGGAAAAGATGTGATGGCCGTTTATCAAGCCGCAGAACAAGCAATTGAACGAGCGAAAAATGGAGAAGGTCCGACATTGATTGAATGCATGACATATCGGAATTATGGCCATTTCGAAGGAGACGCCCAGCGTTACAAAACCAATCAAGAAAAAACAGAACATCAAGAAGAGAGGGATGCGATCACTCTTTTTAAAAATGAATTGATCAAGCAGCAGCTGCTGACGAATGGAGAGCTATCAAATATTGAAGCGGCAGTAACTGAAGCGATAGATGAAGCCGTTCAATTCAGTGAAGAAAGTGAATATCCAGATCAGACCGAATTATTGACCGACGTGTATGTTTCGTATCAATAAATCAGAAGGAGGAGAGGAAAATGACAAGAGAAATCAGCATGTCTAGTGCATTGAATGAAGCGATTAAGCTTGCCATGAGAAGAGACGAGGATGTCATTTTAATGGGGGAAGATGTTGCTGGAGGCGCTCATGTAGATCACTTACAAGATGATGAAGCATGGGGCGGCGTGCTCGGTGTAACGAAAGGAATCGTTCAGGAGTTTGGACGTGAGCGAGTCCTTGACACACCGATTAGTGAAGCTGGCTATGTAGGTGCGGCCATGGCAGCTGCTTCCACAGGGCTAAGGCCAATTGCAGAACTCATGTTTAATGATTTTATCGGCACCTGTCTGGATCAAGTGCTGAATCAAGGGGCTAAATTTCGATACATGTTTGGCGGAAAAGCAGAGGTGCCAATCACGATCAGAACGACACATGGAGCGGGTTTTAGAGCAGCTGCTCAGCATTCGCAAAGCTTGTATGCGCTATTTACAAGCATCCCTGGATTGAAAGTGGTGGTGCCTTCTTCACCATACGATGCCAAAGGATTGCTACTAGCAGCCATCGAGGATCAGGACCCTGTCATCTTTTTTGAAGACAAAACGCTTTACAATATTACAGGAGATGTTCCGGAGCGATATTACACGCTGCCGCTTGGCAAAGCAGATGTGAAAAGAGAAGGCTCAGATGTGACCATTTTTGCAGTAGGCAAACAAGTTCATACAGCACTCGAAGCAGCAGAACAATTAGCTGCCCAAGGAATAGAAGCCGAGGTGATTGATCCTAGAAGCTTGTCACCGCTCGATGAAGAGGCCATTCTGACTTCAGTAGAGAAAACGAATCGGCTTGTCATTGTGGATGAAGCAAATCCGAGGTGCGGAATTGCCGCAGATATTTCTTCTCTGGTTGCGGATAAAGGCTTCGATTTACTCGACGCTCCAATCAAAAAAGTGACGGCTCCTCATACACCGGTCCCATTTTCACCACCGCTTGAAGATATATATTTGCCGACACCTGATAAGGTTGTGAACACTGTCTTAGAGATGGTTGGAAAAAGTCATGACAAGATCTTGAACTAAAGAAAGGAGAGAGGGAGATGGCTGTCGAGGTTGTGATGCCGAAATTGGGCATGTCAATGAAAGAAGGAACGGTATCTGTCTGGAATAAAGAGATCGGAGAGACCGTGAATAAAGGGGAAAGCATTGCAAGCATCAACTCTGAAAAAATTGAAATGGAGATCGAATCACCTGCAGAAGGAACTATATTGGATATAAAAGTGTCTGAGGGAGAAGGTGTACCGCCTGGCACGGTCATCTGCTATATCGGTGAAGGAAATGAACAGGTCGAGGAAAAGAAAGAAAAAGACCTGCCGCCAAAACAAAAGAAAGAGAGAATAAAAATCTCCCCTGTTGCACGTAAGATTGCTCAAAGTGCTAATTTGGATATTCATACACTAGTGGGAACAGGTCCAGATGGGAGAATCACGAAAGCGGATGTGCTTCGGGCACTTCCTGATGAAAAAGAAAAACAACACAATGAACCAACAAAGCATCAGCCAGTCAGCATGATGCGGAAAACCATTGCCTCGCGAATGATGGAAAGCCTGCAAACAAGTGCACAATTAACAATAACGATGAAAGCGGATGTGACAAAACTTACAGCTTTACAGTCTGAGTTGAACGAAACAGCTGGAGCACAACACGATATGAAATTAACCATGACCGATTTTGTAGCCAAAGCAGTGATTCTTTCTCTGCAAAAGCACCCTGCAATGAACAGTCAATATCAACATGATAGAGTCGAAACTTTTGAGCATGTACATCTTGGAATCGCTGCTGCTTTAGATCATGGGCTGGCAGTGCCTGTTATTCGGCATGCGGAAAAGCTTTCACTTATTGAGCTGGCGAAGAGTATCAAATCGTATGGCAAAAAAGCACGTGAAGGCAAACTTCTCCACGATGAAATTGAAGGCTCTACCTTTACAATCACTAACCTAGGTGCTTATGGTGTGGAACATTTCACCCCGATTTTGAATCCGCCGGAAGCAGGTATTCTTGGCGTTGGAAAAGCGGATCAAATGCCTGTTTATCAGGGGAATGAATTATGTAAAGGGACGATCCTGCCACTCAGTCTGACATTTGACCATCGCGTGCTGGACGGGGCGCCGGCATCACAATTTTTATCAACTGTTAAAGCGTATTTAGAAAATCCAGTATCCATTCTTTTATAGGAAGCAGGTGAAATGAATGACGCTTGTCATTATAGGAGGCGGGCCAGCAGGATATGTGGCGGCAATAACAGCCGCCCGTTTTGACAGAGAGGTTGTACTAATCGACCAAGGCCTGTTAGGAGGTACCTGCCTGAATGAAGGCTGTATCCCAACGAAAGCACTTTTACAAAGCGCTGATATGTACGAGCATGTGAAATCAGCTGGTCATTTTGGAATTGAGCTTCCAGGGAAGGAGCCTATCATTCATTGGGATGCCGTTCAAAAGCGGAAGCGGTCAGTCGTCAAGCAGCTGACTGATGGCGTTCGTTATTTGATGAATAAAAACAAAATCAGCGTGTTAAATGGGAAAGCATCATTTCTTTCGGCACATGAGCTATTGATAGAAAGTGAAGGGACATCTGAAATCATTCAAGCAAAACAAATCATTATTGCTTCAGGATCAGAACCTGCTGCTTTGCCTTTCGCCCCATTTGACAGGGAGTGGATCATTGATAGTAAGGATGCCATGACGCTCCCTTCAATACCAGATTCGCTTTGTATCATTGGCGGAGGGGTGATCGGTTGTGAGTTTGCAAGCATCTTTAGCAGAATGGGATCAAAGGTTGTCATGGTTGAACAGGCAGCACACATTTTACCTGAAGAAGATCACGATACCGCTAACTGTCTTCACGATCAGCTTCAAAAAGCTGGTGTGGAGATTTTGACATCAGCAACAGTCAAACAGCTTGATGCAATCTCAAAAAAAGTGGTGGTTGAGAAGGAACATGGAGAGCGCTGTGACATCAAGGCCGATCATTGTTTAGTCGCCATTGGCAGAAAGCCGAGGCTGGGAGAGCTGAATCTTGAACAGGTCGGCATTGAATTTGATAGAAACGGGATCTGCGTCAATGAGCATATGCAAACCAATCTCCCGCATATCTATGCGTGCGGTGATGTGACAGGCGGTGTTCAGCTTGCTCATGCTGCTTTTCATGAAGGAACGATTGCGGCATCACATGCATCAGGTGAAGATGTAAAGGTCAATGAACAAGTGATTCCAAGGTGCATCTACACGTCTCCAGAAATCGCGAGTGTCGGTTTAAATGAAGAGAGTGCTAGAAAACAATATGGGGAGATTCGGATAGGGAAATTCGCTTTTTCTGCTAATGGAAAAGCACTCATTTTAAATCAGCCAGCAGGTCAAGTAAAGGTCATTGTCGAACCGCAATATCAAGAAATTTTAGGTGTATCCATTATCGGGCCAAATGCCACAGAACTGATTGGACAAGCGGCAGTGATGATGCATACAGAGTTAACAGCTGATACATTAGAGCAGTTTATTGCGGCACATCCGACACTCTCTGAGGCGATACACGAAGCCTTGCTGCAAACAAATGGACGAGCGGTGCACTGCTGATAGAGAAACATTTTATCCGAATGAATTCCCTGGGTCAGCCAATAATTGAAAGCGCTTTTATAATTATCTATAATGGATAAAAAGCCCCCAGAGGAGAGGATGGAATGAATCCGACGCCTTGTTATTTAAATACTTGGAAACGTTTTGTTCGTGAAGGTTTACTTGATAGGTCTCGTCTGGATAAGAGAGTGATGGAGTCATGGCACAGATGTAAACAGGCAAATGTGAACCCGTATTTAGATAAAGGACAGTCGTTGTTAGAAAAGGAATTATTCAGTATTCAAAAAAAGAAGTACTCACTATTCCTAAATGCCGCTCTTCCTTACTTAAATAAAATTAGTCAGCAATTAAAAGAATCGGACATGATGGCCTTACTCATCGATGCAGATGGCTATGTGCTGAGTTTGACAGGAAGCCAAAGGACACTGGTAGAAGCGAAAAAAATAAATTTTATGGAGGGCGCGCGCTGGACCGAAGCCGATGTGGGGACGAACGCTATTGGAACGGCACTGGTCATTGGGGAAGCTGTAGCGATCAACGGAACTGAGCATTTTTCAGTCGCTTCCCACCATTGGAGTTGTTCAGCGGCCCCTATTCGTGATGCAGACGGCACGATCATAGGAGTCATTGATATCTCCTGTATGGCGGATCAAAGGCATCCTTTTATGCTTGGGATGGCTTCAACAGTTGCATATGCTATAGAGAGAGAAATTCAGGTCCAGCAAAAAAGGAAAGAGATGGAGCTGGTCAGTCATTGTCTCCAGCAGGTGGAAGCGGACGAGCCGTATGTTGTCTGTAATGAGAAAAAGCAGATTGTTTCGGCAAGCAAGCCGATTAGAGATCGGTTTACAGACTGGTATGGAATGGATGTTGAGCTGCTCATGGCTGATACATTTGTTACACGAGACAAGCGTCTCATTCAGTCAGAACAAGACGGAGAGCTGCTTGGGATGTCTTTTTCTCTTGAAGAAGCAAAGAAGAGAAATATCACCGTTTCTTTTCCTCAATTTCCCGGGGAATCTGGAACAAGTACAGTATTTCAGCAGACACTTAGCGAATTGAAACGAGCGGCACAAACAGATGTAAATGTATATATTTGGGGAGAAACAGGTACAGGGAAAGAACTGGCCGCTCGAGCAATTCACTTAGCTAGTGAAAGACATAAAGGACCGTTTATTGCCGTTAATTGTGGAGCCATACCAGAAAGCCTGTTAGAAAGCGAACTATTTGGTTATGCTGAAGGAGCTTTTACAGGGGCAAAACGTCATGGAGCAAAGGGGAAATTTGAACAGGCTCAGAAAGGAACTCTCTTTTTAGACGAAATTGGCGAAATCCCTTATGCGATGCAAGTGGCGCTTCTTAGGGTCATTGAAGAAAGAAAAGTCGTACCGCTCGGCGGGACACACGAAATCCCTTTGGATATTAGAATCATAACAGCGACACACCGGAATATAAACGAACTGCTGAAGGAAGGAAAAATACGTGAAGATTTGTATTACCGTCTTCATGTCTATCCAATCAACATCCCGCCGCTTAGAGAAAGAAAAGAAGACATTGTTGATTTCTATCGCTATTACCAAAAGAAACACCAATGGAATGCGACATTTCCTGAATCTTTTTTTCGTAAGCTAGAAGCGTACCACTGGCCAGGAAACATACGAGAGCTTTTTAATCTGTTTGAACATATAAGGGTACTATTTCCTAAAGGAGGATGGATTGGTGAATCGCAATATGCGGCGTTATTAGAGGCGATGGATCAGAAAAAGCAGAAGCAGCATCTACCAGAGTATACCGAGAATCCAAAAGAACTCACGCTAAGGGAACGCATTCAAAAGCAAACGGTGATTGAAGCATTGCACAAAACAAAAGGTCATGTGTCAGAAGCAGCGAGGCTGGCAGAGGTGCCAAGAAGCACCTTTTACAAGTGGATGCGAAAGTATAAGCTGTCATGAACTCATAGGGAGCGCAGCAGCAAGGAGACCTTGGTCTTTCAGTTAGAGGTCGGGGTCTTTCTGTCATGTCTAAACAGAAAACAAAAAGGAAGGAAGAAAGGCTTGACTGTTATATTAGTATATGTTAAATTATAAAAGCCGTCGCTAATGAGACAGGAATGAAACACTTAAAAATTCTTGACACATTTTTCTGGCATAGATATAATGAAACATGTCTTATTATTCCGCAGTAGCTCAGTGGTAGAGCTATCGGCTGTTAACCGATCGGTCGTAGGTTCGAGTCCTACCTGCGGAGCCATAATGGAGAAGTACTCAAGTGGCTGAAGAGGCGCCCCTGCTAAGGGTGTAGGTCGCGCGAGCGGCGCGAGGGTTCAAATCCCTCCTTCTCCGCCATTATTGTATGGCCCGTTGGTCAAGCGGTTAAGACACCGCCCTTTCACGGCGGTAACACGGGTTCGAATCCCGTACGGGTCATGTTTTGTTTTTTGATTCGTTGGGCTATAGCCAAGCGGTAAGGCAACGGACTTTGACTCCGTCATGCGTTGGTTCGAATCCAGCTAGCCCAGCCATTTTTTATATATGTTTTTCTGCATAGCAGATGAGCCATTAGCTCAGTTGGTAGAGCATCTGACTTTTAATCAGAGGGTCGAAGGTTCGAGTCCTTCATGGCTCACCATTGTCACGCGGGTGTGGCGGAATTGGCAGACGCGCTAGACTTAGGATCTAGTGTCTTTATGACGTGGGGGTTCAAGTCCCTTCACCCGCATTGTTTTTTCAAACAGTGCACTTATGAATATATGAGCACATCATACACGCGGTCGTGGCGGAATGGCAGACGCGCTAGGTTGAGGGCCTAGTGGGTGAATAACCCGTGGAGGTTCAAGTCCTCTCGGCCGCATCTAAGAAACCAAAGGTTGTAGACCTTTGGTTTTTTTTGTGCTTTCTAATTAGTTTGAACAGTTATATATGATAGTTTACGATGATAACAAGTTTAGTGAAAAAAGAATTTTTCTAAAATTGTGATAAAATATTGAAGAGTAGGAAAGGGGAAATAAAAACATGTCAATTTACCATAAAGTCATTGGAGAAGGGTATCCGATCGTGATATTGCATGGTTGGACTCTTGACCATCAGGTAATGTTACACGCATTGGAACCGGTATTCGAAAAACGAAGCGGTTGGAAGAGAATATACATAGATTTACCAGGTATGGGACGTTCAAAGCCACATCCGTCTATTCAGAACTCTGATGATGTGCTAGAAGCGATATTGTGTCTTTTGGACGAGATTATCCCTGATGAACAGTTTATTGTTTGTGGTTATTCATATGGAGGGTACATCGCCAGAGGTATCGTTCGTTCACGTCAGGAAACCGTTCGTGGATTACTGCTTGTGGCGCCCATGACTATACCAGAATTCAATGAAAGAGTCGTACCAGAGGCGGCGGTTTTAAAAAGTGACAGCAGCTTCATATCACAATTGTCTTCAGAGGAGGTAGATGAATTTTGCTCTATGATAGTTGTGCAAGGAAAAACGGAATGGGAGAGGTTTCGAGATGAAATTTTACTTCCTTCTAAACAAACAAATCATGATTTCATCAACAACATTCATCAAAATGGATATGGTTTTACCTTCGATATTTCAACTGATCTTAAGTATCCAACGCTCATTATCACAGGGCGCCAGGACAATGTAGTCGGATACCACGATGCATGGCGGCTCATCGAAGATTATCCAAGAGCCACTTTTGCGGTGCTTGATATGGCTGGTCACAACCTACAAATTGAACAACCCGATGTATTTAACTCATTAGTCGATAATTGGTTAAATAGACTTGAGTTGGAAAGTCTTTAGTAAGGTACAACTTATTATAGAATTCAAGCTTTATGATTAACATGTCTATACCTTTTACCATCATCCCCCTGTCTAATGATGTACTTATGTTTCTTCTAATCAACAAATTGCAATTATTACCGATTCATGCTATAATGAAAAGTAATTATTTTTGTTCGGCGTAAAGGATAGTATGAAGATTGACTTTTCGTCTTGAGGGTACTTTGGGCAAGGATAGTATAATACATTGTGTGGTAAACGCACGAGGAGGCAACAATCATGGAACAAGGTACAGTAAAATGGTTTAACGCAGAAAAAGGTTTTGGATTTATCGAACGTGAAGAAGGCGACGATGTATTCGTACATTTCTCAGCTATCCAAGGCGACGGATTCAAATCTTTAGACGAAGGTCAAAAAGTATCATTTGACGTAGAGCAAGGTTCTCGTGGAGCTCAAGCTGCTAACGTTCAAAAAATTGCTTAATCTTCATTCTTTTAAAACAGGTTCTCTACGGAGAGCCTGTTTTTTTGCATGAAAAAACCCTACTCAACGTACAAGTAGGGAGATGGTACAAGGTATTCGTAAAAATTTCATGCTTCAAAGGTTAGTTTAGTATAACATACTGGATTGACAATATGCGGAATTTTCCTAAATAATTTCTTTTTCTTTTCAAAGTGACAGGGCGTGGAGCTATTCGTAGAGAATAACAAATGAGGGAGAAGGTGGGAGTAAAAAAGTGGTATAAATTTTTAAGAAAAGCTCTTAATCTGTTTTTCGGTAATTCCTTCGATGACTTCCAGTTCACTAATCAAATACTCATAAGCATCATCCAGCATTTTCTTTTCACTTGAATTGAGTGGTTTTTCTTTTTTCATTCGCAAGAGGTCACGTACAACTTCAGCGCCTTCTTGGATATCGCCTGTTTTGATTTTGTTTGTATTGATTTTATACCTTTCTTTCCAGGACAATAATGTATCTGAGGTTTCATTCTGAAAAATGTGGATAATGTTCTTGATGGCAAGTATATTCGTAACTGCTCTTATATTTGACCCTGACATTTTCTTTGTTGGAATCATCACTTTCATCTGGCTGACGGACATCTTAATGACATAATACTCTTCTGTCTCGGCAGAAAATTTCTTTTCTTCTATGGCTTCAATTATGCCTGTTCCGTGCATTGGATAAACAATGTTATCACCAATTTGAAACATTTCATCCACCTCCATAAATTGTATCTACTATAAGGGTATCACAAATGAAGGTGTAATAACCAAATTTTTAATAATAACATGTTTTTTATTTTTATGTCAATATTTTTTGTGCGAATTTCAGAGGATTTTTGCTGTGAAATGTCCATTGCATACACCTGTGTAAAAGGAAAAGGTTGAAACATAACAAAAGACCAGCCAATCAGGCTAGTCTCTTAAAACAAATAGCAATCACAACGTAGCAATATCAATCACAAACCGGTAACGCACATCACTTTTCAGCACACGTTCATACGCTTCATCAACTTGATTCGCGTTAATCACTTCAATTTGTGGTGCGATGTTGTGAGCAGCTGCGAAATCGAGCATTTCTTGTGTTTCTTGGATGCCGCCAACGAGTGAACCAGCTATGCTGCGGCGGCCGGAAATTAATGAAAAGACGTGGAATTGATCCGGCATAGGCGGTGCACCGACGTTCACCAAGGTTCCATCTACACGGAGTAAGGACAGATAGGCATCCACATTAATGTTGGCAGAGACTGTATTGAGTATGAGGTCATACTGACCGGCTAGTGTCTGAAACGTTTCAGGATCACTTGTAGCAAAATAGTCTTTTGCACCAAATGATCGTGCTTCTTCTTTTTTATTCAAAGAGCGGCTTAAAACCGTTACTTCAGCGCCAAGTGCGCGTGCGAATTGAATGGCGACATGACCGAGTCCACCCATCCCGACGATAGCGA
The DNA here is from genome assembly GCF_056172715.1 of Bacillus sp. ABR. NCBI lineage: Bacteria > Bacillati > Bacillota > Bacilli > Caryophanales > Bacillaceae > Bacillus > Bacillus sp. ABR. Next base: position 382,153 of record NZ_JAOYSL010000004.1, read on the forward strand.
CCTTTTTACCAGGGCCTGCCTTCCAGTGCTTTAATGGAGAATAAGTTGTAATGCCGGCACAGAGAAGAGGGCTTGCGGCATCAAGAGGCAGTTGATCAGGAATGCTGACGACAAATCGTTCAGTCACGACAATTTTTTGACTGTAGCCGCCATAAGTCGGTTCCCCGTCATAGTCACGGCTGTTATATGTTTGGACGACCCCTTTTGTGCAATACTGCTCGTCTCCATTTTGACAATATTCACAGGTGCCGCAGGAATCCACAAAGCAGCCAACACCTACACGGTCACCGATTTGAAACTTCGTCACATCATCCCCTACAGCTGCAACGACCCCAGTAATCTCATGACCAGGAACCATCGGGAAAATACCGCCGCCCCATTCATCAAAAGCGCTGTGGATATCTGAATGACAGATCCCGCTAAATTGAATATCAATTAAAATATCATGTGGACGAAGTGCTCTTCGTTCAATGGTCGTCCGTTCAAAATTCGCTTTTGCGTGTGAAACACTTAAAACATTTGATTGGTGCGTCTGACACATTCTTGATCATCCTTTCAAAAATAAGCTTCGATTCTTTCTTCTATACTGTACTTCTTAAAGTGAACTATAAGTCAACAGAAAACCTTTTGTAATAACGAATTCAACATTCTTGAATCAAGAATTGAGCCAAAAGCATCTTGCTTTCTTTTTTAAAATGGAGATGATGAGGAAAGGGAGATCGGAAGGTAAGAGAAAGAGGGAGGGCACAATGAAAATAGCACAAGCAGCAAAACAGCTCGCTTTATCCACTGCGACACTTAGATATTACGAAAATATTGGTTTGATTAGAGAAATCAAACGTGATGATCATGGGATTCGTGATTATACAGAGGATGATCTTCAATGGATTGAATTTATCAAGTGTATGAGAAATGCTGGGCTCTCGATTGATGCGCTTAGAGAATATACAGCCTTATTTTTTGAGGATGATGATCATACGTTATCTTCGCGAAAAAACATTTTGATCAATGAACGAGAAAGACTCGTCCAAAAACAAAAGGAAATCGAAGAGACCATTAAACGATTGGATTTCAAAATAGAAAGTTATGAAGATATTATCCACAATCATGAGAAAAAACTCGCTCATCAGCTGAAAACTAGTTCAAATTAAACGAAGAAAAACCTGTGACAAGTCACAGGTTTTTTTGATAGAGTTATCTTTTTGTGTAACGCACCCAGTTATAATGTGCGTGGAGTGGTGTAACACCGTTGTAGGAACCAAGCCATTCATCGACACCTGCACCATTCCACAGGTTCATCATAATTTTCCCTGGTGTTTGAGGAATTTGTGTGGTGGCGGTATGCTTTAATTGTCCATCGACATACCATTTGATAGAGTTTGGCTGCCAGTCAAATGCATACGTGTGATAAGAGTTCGCTGCATCGAAACCAAGGTTGACGATCTTTTCATGATTTCCTACACCATTGGTATAGTAATTAAACTGTACCTTTGTCGTATCTTTTCCTAGAAATTCAATGTCAATCTCATCCCAAGGCGTGCCATCAGTCGGTCCCGTATAAGTGAAGAAAGAAGAGACGATCCCCACATTTTTGGCGGGCTTCATGTTGACTTCATATAACCCATAGCCGTACGTTTGAACGGAGCGGTTTTCTCCGCAGTCAAACTTGTTATAGGAGGGACTTGTGAGAGATAAACGCATTTCACCTGCTGAGGTCATCGACACATTATTTGCACGCCACGTACAGTTAAACATGTTTCCATTCGAGTATCCATCGGCTTTTTGCCATAACCCCGTATTATAGTTGTTAAAAGGTTCATAAAACGATCCACCCGTTTGTGCTGAGGCACCCACAGTAAATGTGGACAAACTCAAGACTAATCCAGTGACAACCAGCATCAACATTCGTTTCATACGGTACATATTCGCATTCTCCTCTCCTTTTGTGGAAGCGCTTTCTTTATTGATCATACATGATTCTTTCAAAAGGGAAAATCGGTCTAAATAATGATAAACTGTGTGCATCATTTAATAGAATTGAAAGAAAAAAATAATGATTGACAATGCGGACAGTTGTCCGTAAGATAATATCGGGACAATTTTCCTAAGAAAAACCTAAAGTGTTTTGATTTAACACATAGAGATGAGTGTCATGTGGATGAAGGTAAAGAAGGTGTGTATGGTGGAAAAGGATATTGGTGAGGAAATTGAAGAGATCGCATTCTCCTTGTTTCAAGAATTTGGTGTAGAAAATGTCAGCATGCATAAAATTGCGAAAACAGCTGGTGTTGGACAGGGCACACTATACCGCCGCTACGCCAATAAAAGTGATTTGTGCCTTTCTATCCTTGGGGAGAGATTTGAACAGCTGATCCCAGCTTTGCATCTTTACTTGAGCAAAATAAGTGATCAGCCGGTTCGTGAACGATTACGCTATGTTCTCGAAGAAATTCATCTGATCGTCGGTCACCATTTAGACTGGATTCGGATGCTCACAATCTCTGGGAATTTAGAGCAGACAAGTAAAGTGTATGATAGTCATTACAGTCAATCACTCAGACAAATCATTCGTGAATTGCTTGAAGAAGCGAGAGAAAAGGGAGAAGCGAATATACAGGATATAGAACTGACAACGCTATGTATGTCTTCTCCAATGTCGCCTGAGCTCATGTTTTATATACATGAATCTGGCTATTCGATCGACAAAATTGCTCGATTTGCTGCAGAAAAACAGATTTTATCCGTCTTTCAATAGACATGAAAGTGGCTCATTTCTGACCACCCTGACTTCCTAAGGTTCATCTAAATTGAAAAAGAAAAGGAGCCAACTTAATATGAACAAACAGCAAGCAGCAGCTTCTGAAATTCGAACGCTGCCCATTATTATTTCTTTTATCACAGCTGGATTTATTGGCCTGTTCAGTGAAACGGCATTAAACATGGCGCTGAGAAGTTTAACGTTAGACTTTGGAATTGAAGCGACGACTGCTCAGTGGCTGACAACAGGATATTTATTAACACTTGGTATTCTCGTACCGATTTCAGGACTCATTCTTCAATGGTTTACGACAAGGCAGCTTTTCATAACGTCGCTCGTCTTTTCGATCATCGGAACATTTATTGCGGCGGTTGCGCCGGTCTTTAGTATTTTAATGGTAGCACGTGTCGTGCAGGCAGTCGGTACAGCATTGCTTCTGCCATTGATGTTTAATACGATTTTGGTCATCATCCCGCCTCATAAACGAGGCCGATCAATGGGGATTATTGGTCTTGTGATTATGTTTGCACCAGCTGTCGGCCCGACAGTCTCTGGCCTTATTTTGAAATCGTTGACTTGGCATTGGATTTTCTGGATTTCACTTCCTTTATTAATGGCTGCACTTGTCTTTGGTTTTATCTTTATGCAAAATATTACAGAACCAACAAGACCGAAAATCGACATCTTATCGATTGTGCTTTCAACCATTGGTTTCGGTGGAATAGTATATGGCTTTAGCAGTGCCGGGGAAGGCGGCGGCTGGAGCAGTATGCATGTCATCGTTGCAATTGTAGTTGGTGTCATAGGGATTCTCGTGTTCTCTTTAAGACAGTTGAACATGAAAGAACCAATGCTGAACTTAAGCCCGTTTAAATATCCGATGTTTGTCATTGGGTTACTTCTGATTTTAGTGTGTATGATGGTGATGCTGTCTGCTATGATGATTTTGCCATTGTATCTGCAAACGTCCTTGGCGCTTTCTACATTTACAGCAGGTTTAATGCTGTTGCCAGGTGGAATTATCAACGGACTGCTATCTCCAATCATGGGTGGTCTATTTGATAAGTTTGGCCCAAAATGGCTTGTCATTCCAGGTCTTGTCATTGTCGCAGCGACGATGTTTGGCTTTACGAATCTAAGTGTGAATACGTCAATTGGATTCATTGTAACTCTTCATATTACCTTAATGATCGGAATCGCGATGATCATGATGCCTGCTCAAACCAATGGATTAAATCAGCTTCCGCCAGAGCTATATCCGCATGGTACAGCGATTATGAATACCTTGCAGCAAGTGTCAGGAGCCATTGGTACTGCGATCGGTATCTCGATCCTTTCATCAGGAGCTCGCAGCTTTATGGAAAATGTATCTGACCCCGCAAATCCGGTGAATCAGCTGCTCGCCTTTACAAATGGTGTCCAGCATGCATTTATCTTTGCCGTGATCATGACCGTCATTGGATTGATTATTGCTTTCTTCATTAAACGAGTGAAGGTAGAACAGCAAGTATCATAAGAGAAATGAAAAGCACTGAGGACATAGCGCCGCAGTGCTTTTTTTCAATAAATTAGTCTTTCATCAAATAATGATATCATTAAATATGAAAAAAAGAGTCGTACATAGAATAGCGGTGAATACTCGAAACGGCTTCTACTTAAAATTCTTTCTCAAATTGGTGCAATGCCTTTTCTAATTTTGAAAGCCCATCGTCAATCTGTTCTTTTGTGACGGTCAGAGGAGGGATCATTCTAATCACTTCTCCTTCGTTACCGCATAAGTAAAAGAGAACTCCCTGCTCAAGGGAATAATCTAAAATCTTCATGACGGCGCTTCCATCGGGTTTTTTTGTTTTTGGGTTTATCATTTCAATTCCAATCATTAAGCCTACCGAGCGTATCTCTCCAATGACCGGGTGATTTTTTTTCATTTGTTTTAGTTTTTCAGCAGCATATTGACCAACCACTTTTGCATTATCTAGTAATCTTTCTTCTTTCATTATTTCAAGAGTGGTCAACGCTACCGAACAGGCAATTGGATTTCCACCGAACGTTGTTCCATGACTTCCAGCAGGCCATTTGCTCATCAGTTCTTTTGAAGCTACTGTGGCACTTAAAGGTAGACCAGAAGCTATTCCTTTAGCGATAGCCATAATGTCTGGGGTGACTTCAAATGTCTGAGCAGCAAACCACTCCCCTGTGCGTCCAAAGCCAGTTTGTACTTCATCAAAAATAAGCAGTATACCATGCTGATCGCATATTTCGCGGATCTTTTTCAGCCACCCTTTAGGAGGGATGATGTAGCCGCCTTCTCCCAATACAGGTTCTAATATGACGCAGGCTACTTCTTCAGGTGTCACTTGGTGTTTAAATAATTCTTCAAAATGTTTTTCTAATTCGTTTATGCAGAAAGTTTCTGGGTCTTTACCTTCGGGGCATGCCTGCATATTAGCATAAGGCAGATGATAAGTCAGGTGAGACGGATTTATATATTTTCTATATTTACTTTTTGATGTTGATACGCTTAAAGCACCTAAAGAACGGCCATGAAAGCACCCCGTGAAAGAAATAGCATAAGGTCTCTTTGTTGCATATTTAGCCAATTTTAAAGCTCCCTCAATTGCTTCAGCGCCACTATTGGCAAAGAAAAAACAATTTAAATCTCCTGGCAGAATTTCACCTAGAGATTTGGCCAGCTTTAAAATGGATTCATACATAATGACTCCCGAAGGGCCATGAGTTAAATGATCTGCTGCATCCTTGATACTTTGTACAATTTTAGGATGGCGATGTCCTGTATTAGCTACTGCAATTCCGGAAGTAAAATCTAAATAGGCTTTCCCATCCAGCCCGTAGTAATAACAACCTTCTTCTTTTACCACAGGTAAGTTTGGATGATCTTTGGCCATGCTAGGTGCTAAATAATCACTCATGTTCTCAACTAAGGAACTCCAGTTGTTGCTCATAAAATCTCCCCCCTTAAGCTTTTTACACCTCTACCTTTCCTCTGTTGCAGGTGTAGAATAACACGAAAATAATTAACTGAAAATTTTAACTTATTTATGGTAACTATTGAAATTAATGATGTGAGATAATCTGACAAGATGAGATTTTTAAATATCTTTTAACTTTACAAAAAAAACCGAACTAACCATTATTGGCAGTTCGGTTTTTTGTACGATCAGATATTCCAAATATTTATCTTAATGGTTTTTAATCAGCTATTTACTTTAAGGGTACGCAAATATTCAGAGAATTTCTCAAGACCTGCTTTTAATACATCTGTTGAACATGCGTAACCGATACGAACGTAACCTTCCATATCAAAGCAAGAACCTGGCGTTAAGAATGTGCCATTCGTTTTAAATAGGTCAACGCAAAATTCTTCTGATGAAATAGGGTAATCGTATTTCAGCATAGATGTTGTGCCTGCACGTGGCTTTACGTAGGAGATTGAAGGTTCATTTTGAACCCACTCATCTAAAATAGCCAGATTATCTTTGATAATTTTGCGGCTTCTTCCTAGGACTTTATCATAGTTTTTAAGAGCATGAACGGCTAACATATCGTCAAGCACACCACAGCTGATTGTTGTGTAATCACGGTGTTTTATGCATTCAGCGATCACATCACTTGGACCTGCAATCCACCCAAGGCGCAAGCCGGCTAATGAAAATACTTTTGACATACTTGATGTACTGATTCCTCTTTCATATAAATCAGCAACAGATGGCACAACAAGGTTATCTTCCTGTAATAGGTTTCTGTATACTTCGTCGCACAGCAAGTAAGCATCACATGAGCGTGCAATTTCTACAATTTCTTCAAGCATTTCTCTCTCAATAATAGCACCTGAAGGATTATTCGGATTGTTGATAATAATCAATTTTGTTTTTTCGTTAATCAGAGACTTTAATTCGTTTAGATCCGGCAGGAAGTTATTTTCTGGTCTCAATGGCAGCAGATCTACATTCGCGCCAAATGAAGCAGGCACATCATATAACTGCTGGTATGTTGGGTGTACAGCAATTACATGATCTCCTGGCTCAATAAGAGAATAGAGCACTAAGAAGTTTGCACCAATTGCTCCATTCATGACAAGTACATTATCAGCTTCAACTGTCTCATACAGGCCAGATACTAAGCTTTTAAACTCTGGAGATCCTTCAATATGTCCGTATGTTAATTTTTTCTTTCCGACTTCATTGAAAAAATCTGCCGGATTTGTGCCGTCAATCCCAATCAACTCATTTACAGTGAAAGATTCAACACATGTTTCCGCGATATTATAAACGGCCTCTTGCTCGTATAAATTCATCCAATGTTCTACAGCAAATGTTTTAATATTCATCCGATTAACTCCTTTGTAAGTATGATCTTATTTTTTGATACATAGTCTTTTGGTAAAGAATACTTTCTAAAATCTGCTGATTTAAAAGGCTATCGATCAGTTACAGCTTTGTCGACATCCCAATTTGTTTTTCTTCTGCCTGTTCTAGAACATAGCTCGCTGTCAATAGATCTTGAAGAGAGATGCCTGTACTGTCAAAAACAGTGATATCTTCTGGAGAAACGCGTCCTGGTGCTTGATTTGTAATCACTCCTCCAATTTCCGAAATGATGCTATCTTTTGCGATGATGCCTTTTTTGAATGCAGTTTCAAATTCTCCTACCGTAACAGACTGTTCAAGGTCATCAACGAATATGCGAGCATCAGTTAAAATATTTTCATCAATTTCCTGTTTTCCTGCCATGTCTGCACCCACACATGAAAAATGAGTACCTGGCATTACCCATTCTTTTAGAATAATTGGTTGGCGTGCTGGAGTAGCTGTAATAATAATATCTGCATTTCTCGTAGCTGATTCAATATCATTAACCGGCGTATACTCAATCTCTATCTTTTGAAGCATTTCTTCATAAACTTCCGGGTTTTGTTCTTTAGTTTGAGCTAACAGCTCTTTTAACTTGCCTTTGATGTCTGCACAAAACTGACCAGCTCGGTCAAATGAATGAGCATTATACACTCGAACTCTTTTGATATGGTTCATTGTCATTAAAACAGCTAAGATTTGATAAGCCGCAACATGACCTGATCCTACCATAAGTAATTCTTCTGATTCTTTTCTTGCTAAATATTTAGCTCCAATTCCACCAGCTGCTCCGGTGCGCATCATGGTCATATACTCACCGCTCAAGATACCGATTGGAAGGCCTGTACGGCTGTCAAGAACTAAGACAGTTCCAACAACAGCAGGAAGGCCTTTAGAAGGGTTGTCACCGAACCAGGAAACAAGTTTTAAACCGAAAATGCCTGCTCCTGACAATTCTCCTGATTTAATATCCATGTCCGCTTTACCAGGTTCGAACTCGTGAAACACCATTGGGAATAAAGAAGCTTCTTTATTTTCTTTTAAGACGTAAGCTTTTTCTACGATATCGATTACATTTTTCATATCAAGAATAGCTTTGATATCTTCATGATTTAATACTTTAAATGGGTACATAATATTCTCCCTTTCCCTTACTTCGTTAAGCTCTTTATCAAATCTATCACAGGATGAAACAAGCTAAAAATTAATTAATTTAATAGTATGCATTAGAAAACTTTAGCGATATATCATAACCTTAAGAGTAAGGAGATGATTTGGTTTTTTATTGGTATTTTAAATTAGGCGATTCAATAGTTACCAATAAAAAATGAATGATTCGTATCAAACTTTTAGATTCTCCCGTTAAAATTTTTGATATAATGATTTGATTGCTATTCGCTTCAGAGCATCTTGTCTATGGGGTTATATGGTTAACCTTATATCCTATGAGAAAGATGATTACTTTATATACTTTTGGTTAGGAGCTTTTGTAGGCTATAAAAAATATAGATAGTGAGATGAAGGTTAAATGGAACTCAGAAATCTAAAAACTTTTCAAGTAGTAGCCAATGAATTGAATATGACCAAAGCTGCAAAGATCTTAAAATATACTCAACCCACTATTACTTTGCAAATTCAAGTATTAGAAAGGGAACTAAACCATTCTCTATTCACCCGTATTGGAAAAAAAACGTTTTTGACGCCTGCTGGAAAAAAATTAAAGCAGCATACAGATAGATTATTTGAATTAATGGAATATATGGAAAGAGACATGGAAGAGTTAAATGGTCCTTCCGGAAGTCTAACTGTAACAGCTTCAGAATATTATTGTACGAATCACCTTTCCCTACTGCTTAGTTCTTATACAAAATTGCATAAACAAGTTAAGCTGCGCCTCATGCCAGCAAACAGCCTTATAGCTGTCGATAAAATTTTAAATAATGAAGCAGATATTGGGATTGTTGCAGGGGAAGTTGATTCCTCAGAATTAGAAAAGTTTGTTTTAGAAAGGGAAAAGGCGGTGTTGGTTGTCTCCGCCGATCTTACAAAAAACCGCTCTAAAGAAGAGATTATAGAATCTTTTCCGTTTCTTGCTTATCATGAACATTGCGGTTTTAGCTCAATTACAGAGCAGTGTTTTTCTGAAATTAACACCCGTCCTTCTTCTATCATTGAATGCGGGGGAAGTGATGAAACGATTAGGCGGGCAGTTTTAAATAAAACCGGAATCGCCTTGCTTGGTGAAAATATGATTAAAGAAGAATTAGCAGAGGGTATTCTTATCCCATTGCATTACTGTGAAAAACCAATTGAAACATCTGTCGTATATTTAAGAAGTCGTTCAGAAGGACCAACCATTCAATCTTTCTGTGAATTGCTCAAAGAAACTTGGTTTGCAGTTACAGATTGATCATTTTTTCTTAAAAATTATTTATTTTTATAGGTTTTCAGCTGTGATATAAAAACGAGTTTTCCCATTTACATTAAACATGGAAAACTCGTTTTTTTCTTTTTTTCATTCTCTTAGTATCGTGTGTTAAATTCAGTGTGTTACTTAGCTTTATTGATTAGTTTAGCTAATAAACGTATACCTTCTTCAATGTCTTCTCTTTTTTATTTTGATTAATCCAGTAAGGTGCTGCTGATTCAGTAGAAGGAAAAGAGGAAAAAGGAACGAATGAGTTAAGAAGAAATGAATAAGATAGGAGTCTGAGATCATGAACTTAGAAGAACAAATCAAAATCGCTGCTTCATTACGCCAGCCATCTGAAGGTTCATTAGCGAGTCAATCGGAACTAAAGCCAGTAAATCCTCCTGATGTGAACAAAATGGAATATGACATTCCAACAAGTGCTGGCGAAACAAAGGTGTGGGTGTTTAAGCCAGTGAACACATCAAAGCAGCCACTTCCTGTTTTTGTGAATTTACATGGTGGCGGATTTATCATGGGCAGTGCTGAAATGGATAATCCATGGTGTCCAGTCATTGCAGACCGAGCGCAATGTATCGTGGTCAATGTTGAGTATCAGCTTGCTCCTGAGCACCCTTTCCCAGCCGCTCTCCATGAATGCTACGATGTACTGAAGTGGCTGTATGACCACCCTGATGAACTTCAAATCGATCGGAATGCATTAGCCATTGGCGGACATAGTGCAGGAGGAAATTTGGCAACGGCTGCTTGTCTATTAAATATTCAAAAAGGAAATACACTCCCAATTGCCTATCAAGTGCTTGATTATCCACCGCTTGATCTAGCCACTGATCCAGCACAAAAGCCAGCGTTTGAAGAAGCGATTCCAGTTGAATTGGCGAGACTCTTTAATTCCTTCTATCTGCAAGGCCAAGATCCGCGCAATCCGCTCGTTTCTCCGGTTTTTGCAGATCGTTCATCCTTGGCACAAATGCCTCCAGCTCTCGTCATCACAGCAGAGAGGGATTCGCTGGCTGAAGAAGCTGAGCAATATGCTGGCAAGTTAAAAGAAGCTGGGATAGACGTCACGTATAAACAATTTAAAGGAGTTCCACACGGCTTCACGCACGCCGGAGATTTAGCCATAGCTGAAGAGGCTTGGCATTTGATGGGGGATCAGCTAAAGAAGGCGTTTGAATAAAAAAAGCAGAGTGATTCAAAAGCACAGGAGACAATGGGCCTGTGCTTTTCTTATTGTTTCTGAAAAAAAGCGTCAGATATCTTTCCTCATTGTCGATATAATAGAAAAAATAGATGATTTCTAAAAAGGAGCTAATGAAATGAAAAAAGAACAGCTACAGGCATTTTGTCTTTCTTTAAAAGGAACAACCCATGATTATCAACCTGAGTGGCAGGCAGATCGTTATCATATTGGCGGAAAGATGTTTGCTATGATGGGGGGAGATGCGAATCGAAAGCCTATCATCACTTTAAAATGTGATCCTCTTCGCGCTGAAGAACTAAGAGAGATGCATGAAGGAATTATCCCTGGCTACTATATGAATAAGACTCATTGGAATTCCATTTACCTTGATGCAGACATTCCATCCTCATTTGTAGAGGAGTTAATCGAACATTCCTATCAATTGGTTTTTCAAAAATTAACAAAAAAATCTCAGCATGACATCCTCCAAAATGATTCAAAAGGAAGTAACTGAGGAGCTGTATCTCAGTTGACATGATGCCCCTTGACTCTCTTCAAAATTGACTTGAGCGAAACGCTGTCGTTATAATTTAACCAGTTAGAAGACGCGAATAGGGGGATATAAAATGGGCTATACAGTCATTACAGGAGCAAGCTCAGGTATTGGATATGAGGCGGCTCTCGCATTTGCAGCACGAGGGAAAAATCTTATATTAGCTGCACGCAGGCTCAATAAACTCCAAGAATTGAAGAAAAAGATTCATGATCAATATCCCGATATCAAAGTAGTCATACAGTCAGTTGATTTAACAAACATGGAGCAAGTGTATTCATTTTATGAATCATTGTCAGATTATGAGCTGGCTACGTTCATAAATAATGCGGGTTTTGGTCATTTTGGCTCTATAGGAGAACAAGATTTAAGTAAAATTGGGGATATGCTTCATCTGAATATAGAAGCATTAACGATTCTATCCACCTTATTTGTTCGTGATTATGAGCAAGTAGAGGGGGCTCAGCTCATTAACATTTCTTCACGAGCAGGCTATACAGTCGTTGGCAATGCCGTCACCTATTCAGCAACGAAGTTTTACGTGAGCGCCTTTACAGAAGGACTGGCCCTAGAATTGAAAGAAAAAGGTGCCAAATTAAAGGCAAAAGTATTAGCGCCATCCGCGACAGAATCAGAATTTGCAAAGCGCTCATTGGATGTAGACGAATTTGAATATGAAGGCAATTTCAAGAAATATCATACATCAAAAGAAATGGCTGCTTGTATGCTTGAGCTTTATGACAGTGAAAAAACAGTCGGTATTGTGGACGGAAAGACATTCGAATTTGAATTGAAAGATCTAATCTTTTCACACGCAGGTTCAATGAAGAAATAACGATTCCCATCACTGAGGTACATTTCCTCAGTGATTTTTTTATGGCATGATTGACTGTGTGGTCAAGGATATTTGGAGCACTTAAAATGCGTAATAAATCAGGTAAAAACAACCTATACATTAAATATTTTTTTTGCTGTAGTAAAGACATATATTAAAATATGAAAACCACTCAGAATAAAACCTGAGTGGTCTTTGTTCGTTTAAATGTCATTAAAATCTAATCCAAGATTCTTTTTCAATTGAATCTCTAAGTAATCTCTTTTTAAAAATTTACCGTTTCGAAATTCTGGAGAAAAGATTTTAGGATTGAACAACTCTAGCCCGTTTTCAATCCAATGTTTTCTCCATATGATATGGGACTTTTCAACAATTTCTTGGTCTGTTAACCCCTCATGATCAAATTCATCACAATCAAAATCATCTACTCCAAACTCAAAACCGCAACATGGACAAATTTCGTTACTACCTGCAAAATCGGAATAGTAAGGTCTTTCTTCTAATTCATTATAGCCGCAAATTAAACAAACGTTTTTATTCATTTCTACTGGTCCTTCCAATAATTAATTCCTCTTTTAGGTTTGAAAAAAGTGATAATGACATCTTTATCTTTTTGTTTCTCTACAGATAAAAATTCATTTGTTTTTTTATTATATTTATAATAACGGTGTTTACCATTAAACTTTTTCTTGCTTTTCTTTTCTAAAATATTGTTGCTCTTACTTGCTCCTAATAGTTTGCGTGCTTTATTTAAATACTCAGATTTTGTAATGTTACCAAATTCTTTTTTGTGTTTCTTATAATGATAGTCTAGCCGCGACATACTCACTTTTTTGACTGCGTTTGAAGTAGTGGTTTTCTTACCATGTTTTTTAACAGCATTTTTAACAGCAGTTTTACCAAACTTCTTTATTGCTTGGTTAATTCCAACACGAGCAATATAGATTGCTACGACTACTAAAGGATACCATGATGCTTGAATTTGTGAGTCACTTACTGTGTACTCTTCACCAGTTTCAATATCCACTAATAAGAGATGAGGTTCGCTTTTTTCAGCAACATCAATATCTGCTATTTCAAAATTATATTTTACAGTCTCTTTTGTGTCTTCATCAACAATTTCAGCTTCAACCATTGGTAATTGTTCTGATTCTTGAGATAAAATCACTTTACTGTTGATCAATAAATTTTCGTTTTCAACACTTACTTCAAGTTCCTGTTCATTATTCGTGTTTTTAATGACCTCTGTACTATGCAATTCCCCCGTGTTTGGTAGAGTGTTAATATCATTTGAATTAATTTCATCATGTTCATTTGAATTCATGGTCGCATTAGAAATGCTAGGTCCAATAATTGAAAATATCATTACTAAACTTATTACTTTAATAATATTCTTAAACATCATAAACTCCTAATTCTTATTTAATAATAGGCCATAACCATATGTTGAATCTCGTTCGTCATTATTCAGCGTTTGAGTTTTTTGTTTTAATCTGTGAAGAATATCTTTAAAAGATAGCGAAAAGTCATCTGGTATTAGCTTGGAAATATACCCTGTAGCATTTGCTGTAGCAAAAGAAGTACCGCTTAAAACTTTAACTTCAGCCAATTTTTTTATTTTCACTGTTTCTACATCGACACCAAGAGAAACAAAGTCGATTTTTCCTTTAGCTGCAAATTTATATATCTTATTTTTAGAATCAACAGCAGAAATAGAAATCACGTTATTATAACGAGCAGGATAATCACTTTTTAAACCAAATTTATTACCTGCAGCAGCTATAATTAAAATATTATGACTAACGACTTCGTCAATCTTTTTTTGTAGTTTTACATTATTCTCAGAAAGACCAAAACTCATATTGATGAGATTCACTTTGTTGTCAATACACCAATCTAAAGCTTTGATTAAAGTTTCTACACTTGTGTTTCCATTCTCGTCTAAAATATTTCCATCATAAAAATCTATGTTCTCATTGTTTTTATTAATAATTTCAGCAATAGCAGAACCATGTCCGAAAGAATCCATCACTGTTTTCTTATTATCAAAGCGCTTTATCACAGAAACATCAACATGATTTACGTCAATACCGCTATCAATGACTGCTATTTTAATGTTGTGATCATTTTTAGGTATGTAAATGAAAACAATAGTGATTATTATGAACAAGAAAAGAAAAATAAACTTTATTTTCATATTCCCTCCTTTATAGTATATTCTACTCACGTAATTATTTTTTTCCATATGTAAATAATTTTGTTAAGGTAAAATTAAGGTTAAATGGGTTATTTTTATAATTTAATCTTATGTTTTAAAGTAATTCATTAAAAATATAAGGAGTATTCCCAGTATTTGGTTCTATATCTTTAGCCTCATGCCGATGAATGAAGGTATGGTATAAAGTAAAGTCTATAGAAAGAGATTTAGCCATGAAATCCATCAAATGAGGAAAAGAGATGATCCAATGAACATGACAAAATGGTTAGGTGCTGTCCTTCTTTCTGTTTTATTACTAGTGACAGCAGCTTGTGCGAACACAGGCACTCAAGAGAATAGTCAAAGCGAAAAAGAAAACGTATCCAGTGAAACAAAAGAGAAAAACAATGCGGTTGAAACAGGGAATAAGTCCTTATCAAATATTAAGGTATTAGCCACAGGCGGGACGATTGCTGGCAGTTCAGACAGTGATACAGATACGACGGGCTATAAATCTGGTGCACTTGGCATCGATAAAGTCATTGCTTCAGTTCCACAGCTGAAGGATATTGCAAATGTCACTGGTGAGCAGGTTGCGAATGTTGGAAGTGAAAATGTTGATGACGCTCTTCTTTTAAAATTAGCCAAACGAGTCAATGAGCTATTAAAAGATGATCAAGTGGATGGCATTGTCATCACGCATGGAACAGATACACTTGAAGAAACAGCTTACTTTTTAAATCTGGTGGTCAAAAGTGATAAGCCTGTTGTGGTTGTTGGCTCAATGAGACCAGCATCGGCTATCAGTGCAGATGGCCCGCTTAACTTGTATCAGGCGGTGAAAATTGCATCCACCAAAGAAGCGAAGGGCAAAGGGGTCATGGTCACATTAAATGATCGAATTGCATCAGCTCGTTTTGTTACGAAAACAAACACAACCACAACTGATGCCTTCAAGTCACTTGAGCAAGGATACATCGGAGTAGTTACTGGTGAAGTGGTGTCCTTTTATAACGAACCGACAAGAAAACATACAACTGAAAGCGATTTTGATGTATCGAAGATAAAAGAATTGCCACAAGTTGATATTTTATACGGCTATCAAAATGATCAAAAATATATGTATGATGCTGCAGTAAAAGCAGGAGCAAAAGGGATTGTTGTAGCCGCAGCAGGAAATGGAACGATGTCAACAGAAGCCATCAAAGGAGCAACAGATGCAGTGAAAAAAGATGTGGTTCTCGTGCGATCAAGCCGTACGGGTAATGGAATTGTCACCCATGAAAAAACGGATGATGAACATCACTTTGTGTCGTCTGATTCATTAAACCCGCAAAAAGCACGTATTCTGCTCATGCTGGCACTGACGAAGACAAAGGATCCAGATAAAGTGCAGAGGTATTATGAACAATATTAATGAAGAAAAAGACCCGAGTCATATTGGGTCTTTTTTTATGCATGTTTCTGATGTTCAGCACGCTCCTTTAAAGAGCGTAAAATATTTCGCCAAATATCGTCTACATCAGTAAGAAAGTGCCCTGCTTGATCTATATAATGGGTTTTGACGTTTGGAATCGCCCGAGCTATTTTTTCTATTTCTACAAATGGAGCCATCGTATCTTCTTTTCCATGCCAGACATCAACAGGGATTTGAATATCTTTCATATCGAAGGCCCATGGTTTCGAAAGTAAAACGGGTTCATGAATACATTCATCCACCGATTGACGAGTCGCTTCGTGTAAATGTGTCATCATCATTTCTAACTGCTCATCGGTTTGAAGGAATTGCCGATCCCATGGATGTAAATGCTTGTTCCCGTTTTTGGCCAGCTTCTTAAATTTCTCTGGTTTGTTCTCAATCATTTTTTTCTGGGAACGATAGCTTGCTTTCAATAGCCAAGGAAACTTCTTACTAAGGAAAAAGGCTAATTTATTTTCTTTCAGCATGCTTTTCGGCGGTTTTCCGCCCTGAAAAGGGGTTGTACTTGAGATCAGAGCGGCTGAAAGGACGCGATCCGGCAATTGATAGGCACAACCAGCTGCGAATGCACCGCCTCCAGATACACCCATCACTGAAAAATGTTGAATGCCAAGATCATCTGCCACTTCCTGCACGTCTATTGCCCAGTCTAAAATTGTGCGGTCAGGTAGTGGGGTGGATAAACCAAATCCAGGTCGATCTAAACAGATGAGACGAATGCCGAGCTTTTGAGAGATTGGATCATCATCTAAAAACATCACTCTTGATCCAGGTGTTCCATGAAAAAAGAATATTGGAAACCCCGAAAGATCACCGTATTGAATCAAACCGATGTGCCGGCCATCTTGTAAATGAATCCTTGTCATATTTTCAGCCCCTTAATAGTTTAGTCAACTTAAATGTCGGGGAGAGAAACACCGTATTAAGGCGCTTCTTTCGCAATCTGATAGATTTTTTCGTATAGAGATAGTAATGTTTTTAAATCTTCTTTTGGAAGCTTTGCATAATATTTTTGAATTAGATGCAATTGAATGTCTTCTGTATTCTTGTGATAGTCATGGCCCTTTTGAGCACAATCAACAATGATTTCTCTTCGGTTATGCGGATTAATTTCTCGTGTGACATAGCCGAGCTGCTCAAGCCTTGATACAAGCTGGCTAGCTGCGCTGGCAGAAATCGAAAAGTAATCAGCTAATTCATTGATTGTTCTCGTTTTCGTACGCAGCAACTCAAGCGTCAGCTCTTGTTTGGCTGATAAATCTGCATACTCATGTTTTAAAAATCGCTGATACTCTTCTACATAAATTGAGCCTAGAGCATTCGAGTATTCAATGATTTTTTTACTGTAATGAATAATTTCCTCATCCAATGACATCACCTCTATTCTATTATAGGCAATCTTTATATTTAAGTGAAGTTAAATATAAAGGGAAATTAAATGAATGATGAACATGTAGTAGGCCAAGGCAGCCATGAAAAGGTCGCAGAAGAAAAATGCGTATAAGTCCTTTTTAGTGATAACGCAGATGACTGTTTTGTTTGTTTTTACATGAATTACGCCTTATGAATCGATGCCATTTTCATTGTATTATGAGGAAAATCCATTTATAATAAAAAAATAAACCAACTGGTCGGTTTTATTTTTTCACATTAAGAAATGTAGGGTAGAAAGGGATTGTGACACATGACACGTACACAAAGCGGGGCTGGAAAGAGCGAGAAAACGAAGCAAAAAATCGTCACCGCTTCTCGTGACTTATTTGCGAAAAAAGGTTATTCAGAAACATCCGTGCGCGATATTTTAGAGGCTGCTGAGGTGAGTAAAGGTAATCTCTATCATCATTTCAAAGGAAAAGAGTTTTTGTTTCTTCATATTATGGAAGAGGATCATCGTGTGATGATGGAAGCGTGGCATGAGGAAAAGAAAACACTGAACCGAGCTATTGAAAAGCTTGCCGGATTTGCAGAGCTGCTCAGTCAAATAGGGATTAACTACCCATTAATGAGAGCCAGTGAGGAATTTTGTGCCAGCGCCTTTACATCAGACGAAGTCATGGAACGGCTGAACAAGATTGATGTCGATTTTGATGATGTGATGAGAGATATCTTACTTGAGGGAAATGAAGATGGCAGCTGGTCGATCCAGCATGTGGAGTCAAAAGTGAAAATATTACTTTCCGTTTTTTATGGATTAGACGTGTTATATAAAAATGACACCATTGAGCAGAAGAAAGAGTTACAAAAAGAGGCGATCTCATTGTTTATTCACGGAATCAACCATCATGAGTAACAAGTGAGTCAGTAAAGGGGAAACAAACATCATGCAAAAACCGATTCGTGAGCAAAAAGCTGTACTCGTTATTTTATTGAGTAATATTTTTATTGCGTTTTTAGGCATTGGTCTCATTATTCCTGTCATGCCGCTATTCATGAATGTGATGCATCTAACAGGAAGTACGATGGGATACCTTGTGGCGGCGTTTGCCGTTGCTCAGCTCATCGCATCACCGATTGCAGGTAGATGGGTAGACCGCTACGGAAGAAAGATAATGATTGTGTCTGGGCTGTTCCTCTTCGCGTTATCGGAACTCGTTTTTGGTCTTGGAACACACGTGTATGTTCTGTATGTTGCAAGGCTTCTAGGCGGAATTAGTGCGGCATTTATCATGCCGGCTGTCACTGCGTATGTCGCAGATATTACGACCGTTCAAGAAAGATCAAAGGCGATGGGCTATGTTTCTGCGGCCATTAGTACTGGTTTTATCATTGGCCCGGGAATTGGCGGGTTTATTGCAGAATACGGCGTACGCCTGCCATTCTTCTTTGCAGCAGGGATTGCGTTTATTGCCGTCATTTCGTCTATGTTTATGCTGAAGGAGCCTTTAACAAAAGAAGAGCGAGAGAAGCAAATGATTGAAGTGAAAGAATCGACTTTCTTTAAAGATTTGAAAAAATCGATTCATCCTAGCTACCTCATTGCCTTTATCATTGTATTTGTCCTCGCATTTGGACTATCTGCATATGAAACAGTCTTTAGCTTGTTCACAAATCATAAGTTTGGATTTGGTCCAAAAGATATAGCCGTGATTATTACCGTCAGCTCAATTGTGGCAGTCATCATCCAAGTACTTGTGTTTGGTAAACTGGTAAATACCCTAGGAGAAAAAAGAGTCATTCAGCTATGTCTGATTATCGGGGCTGTCCTTGCTTTCGTTTCAACCGTTGTGTCAGGCTTTTTGGTTGTATTGATTGTCACATGTGTCATTTTCCTTGCGTTTGATTTATTGCGTCCAGCATTAACCACCTTCTTATCCAAAATCGCTGGCAATCAGCAAGGATTTGTCGCAGGAATGAACTCTACCTACACAAGCCTAGGTACGATTTTCGGGCCGGCACTTGGCGGCATCTTATTCGACCAAAATATTCACTTCCCATTTCTATTCGCAGGTGTTGTCTTATTTCTTGGATTAGGCTTAACCCTGATTTGGAAGGGAAAAGTGACAGAAGAGGCAACGGCAGAATAATGAGAGACCTTTTAAATAAGGTCTCTTTTTTTAAATTGCGCCATTGATGCAGAAGATTGCTTTTGCTGAAAAGAGTCCTGTATGTCAGCAGCTTTTTCTTTATAATGGAAGGAAAGGAGGAAAAATCGTGCATCTCTTGGAACGGAAAAAGATACCATCAATGAAAAAAGGAATTAAGCAGATCGATCCGGCATATCCAGTGTTTGTAGATGCAGTCATGGATGGCGTCATACAAGGGCATCTTTATGTAGATGATGAAGCGCATCCGCTTGTATATTTTCTCGAAGCTTCATGCGGCATTTATTATGTGGCAGGAAGGAGTGAAGCGGAGCTGTTACGCTGTTCAGCCTTCATTGTGGATGTGTACGAAAGGCAGAAAAGACAAAATGCCCGATTCACCATATTTTCAGCAAACCCATTAACAGATGCATTGATGAAAAAATGTCTTGGGTTATATCTGAATGAAATGGAAAGACATGCGTACGTTTATTCACAGGCACATTCTCATGTCTCTGCGCCTTATCCAGGCTATAGAGTAGAGCGGACAAATGAGCAGGTGATGACTGCAAGCAGGGCTTTTCCTCCCAGCTATTACGAAGTCTATTGGGGTGAAACAGCTCGCTTTCTTTTAAAGGGAATCGGGATTGCCATTTTAGATGGAGAGAACGTGGTGAGTGAATGTGTCTCTATTTTTTCAAGTAAGGATCGTGCAGAGATAGATATTTGGACAGATGAGACTTATCGAGGAAAAGGTTTGGCGCTGCTGGCAGCTCAGCATATGCTCAGCATCTGTCTTGAAAAAAAGAGGACACCGCATTGGGATTGCGATGTCCATCACCAAGCTTCAATCAAACTAGCAGAGAAGTTAGGCTTCCGGAGGATCAAAACCTATCGATTGTTTTATGGTTCATGATGAGAAGGTCTTGAGATACCAAGCATCCATTGCAGAATGCTCGGAGCCTTCAAGCGGTTCTGAAAGAAGAGAAAAGCCGTATCGCTGATAAAGGCCTATAGCCGCTGTTAATTCTCGGCGGGTTTCTAAATAACACGCTTCGTAGTATGTAGAGGCATATTCCAGCGCCGTATCCATCAGTTTTTTGCCCGCACCTTTTCCTTGTGCTTTTGGACTTAAATAAAGCTTTTGTAATTCACATACTCCATTTGTGAATGGAGCAATCCCTACACCACCCACAATCTCACCATGCTCTTCAGCAATCCAATAGGCTGCATGAGTCAATGATTGATAATATTCGAAAAGCTGGTCAAGCTGGGGGTCAGTGTAGGCTGTTCCTTCAATTGCTAGATTCGCTGATTCTAGTGACTGGCGGATAATTGCTGCGATATACGGATTGTCTTTTTGCTCGATGGGTCTAATGTTCATTTGAAGTACCTCCGTTGTCATGGGATCAAAAAGAGAAAGGGAGTTGATATCATATGTTCTGGCTGCAAACAGCTATTTTTACAATCGTTATTTTGTGTCTCTCATGGTGGGCAGGGAAAAGAAGCCGGCAGCGTCATGCGGGGTTCATTGTCCCTATATGCTTGATTTTATTTGGTTTGGTTTTATTGATTGTCAGTCTCTTTATTGGTAGATGGGAAGGCATGGCGCTCAGTCTATCAAGCGTCTCTATCGTTCTCTCTTCCATTATTTGTTTAATTATCGTCACTGGGATTCAATTTTTTAAAAAAGATGACCCTTCTTAAGCAGGAGCATCTGTATTCATCATGTTTTTATATTCTTTACGAAGGATGCCCATGATGATGACATCTGAGTATGTACCGTTGAAATAGAGCGCTTGGCGTCTTTTTCCTTCATATTGAAATCCGGCTTTCTCATAGCTTCGAAAGGCCCTTGGATTGTGGGAAAAGACTTCAAGCTCAAGACGGTTGAGTTCTAATGTGTCAAAGGCAAATGCTTGAACCATCCGAACAGCTTCAGTGCCATAGCCTTTTTGAAAATGCTCCGGCCCGTGAAGCGCAATGCGGAAGCTTGCCGTATGATTGATTGGATCAATGTCCACAATCGCCGCATCCCCAATCATCTCTTTCGTATCCAGCAGACAAATGGCGAAATCTCGTCTGCTGTCATCTTGCAAAAAACGGGTATAGGCGGATCGAATTTCTTCTAGTGTGAACGTTTTTCGTGTACCAGTCATATGAAGTGTTTCTGCATGCTGACACCCTCTTTGAATACCAGGATAATCTTGCTCTTCAATCGGTCTCAAAAATATACGAGTCATGACGGATCACCCTCCTCTATATATCGAGAGATTTCAATTAAATTCAGATCAGGATCACGGATGTAAACAGATTCAATTGGACCTAATGTACCGGTGCGTATGACCGGCCCCTCTTCAATGGGGATCACTTGCTTCCGGAGGTGCAGCAGCAAACTGTCCATGTCTAAATCGGTGATAAAGCACAAATCATGAGATCCAGGAAGAGGATGAGCCGCTTTTGGCTCAAATTCATGACCAGCTTCATGAAGGTTGATCTTCTGTAAACCAAAACGAAGCGCTTTACGGTCTTCACCAAAAGTTTCTTCCTTCATTCCTAATACGTTTGTATAAAAGCGAATGGTGTCCTCCATATGTTGTACAGTCAACACGATATGATCAAGTCGTCGTATCATCAGTCTCTCCTCCAAGTATGATCATTGATTGAACTGACTCTATTATATCATCACCTGATGAGGATACCTTATTTAATCACGGTTTTATAGCTCCAGCTTTCCAAGGATATTTCCTTTCCGCGCAATACCCTTTCATCAAACTCCATCCAGCCATTTTTCCGGTAGAAATGACGATTGGCCTCGTTGTGTGTAATCAGTGTGAACAGCCCGCCGCCTTGCCGGGCGATAAAGGGAAAAAGGCATTGCTTTAACATGCGGCTTCCGAGTTTTTTTCCTTGCTGGTTTTTTGCCACGACAAGTGCTTCTAAATACCAGTAAGGCTGCTTTAAGGAAGAACACGCTTTTTTCGCCTCCTTTAAAACACGGAACACATGCTGAATGGCCGAAATACCGCCAGTGAAGAGCAGCTTTAACCCACCTGACAATACATAATTCATGACGCCTGGTTCAGGAAGATGCGGATGCTTTAAAAGGGCAGCAGACACAACCTTCTCGTTCTCAACCCCGACAAAACAGATTTGATGCTGAAAATACACCTTTGTATTGACCAAATGCAGCTGACGAGCGAAAGCAGAGCGCTTTGAGACCTTTTCACATAATAAGTCAAAAAATGAATAGTCCTGAAACGAATCATCTAACAACTCTGCAACTTGAGGCAGTTCATCCTCTCTGGCAAGTCTGAAATGAAGCATATGATGGCCTCCTTTTTTGAACAGATATATATTATTGAACATGTGTTGATTATAATAAGAAGTAAAGAGATCGAACATCGGCAATGGATGATAACCTGTTCATAATTAGACAGTTAACGCCTGATTGTTCAAAAACGGAGGGGATTTCATGAAGGACAGACGAACAATCAAAACAAAAAGAGCCATTCGGGAAAGCTTCCTTGAGCTGTTAAAGGAAAAGGAAGTCCAGCAGATTACGGTATCAGAGCTATCAAGGAAAGCGGATTTAGGCAGGGGAACCTTTTATTTGCACTATCAAGATGTGTTTGATTTATATGAACAGCTTGAGAAAGAACTATTCGATCAGCTCGGGGGATTATATGATGAAACCTTTCCAAGTCAGGATCCTCTTGATATGCTTTCCTTTTTAAACAAAACGACTGAATACTTGAAAGAGAATCAATATATGTTGACGTTATTTGTAAAACCAAATGGCCCAACGACCAATCAATTCAAAGCCTTTTTCAAAGAAAAAATCATGAAAGAGTGGCAGCTTGATCAGCGTCCTATTACAGAGAATGAACAAATAGAGGCCTCTTTTGTCGTGTCTGGTGTCGTGGGGGTGCTAGAGGAATGGATTCATGAAGAAATGACCATTGATGCCGGCAAGCTCGCGCATAAATTATACGAGCTTCTCGTCAAGGTGGAACAGGAATCGTAAAAAGGGAGAAAGTTATGTAGCCTTTGTCTTTCCTTTTTGATAAAATAGAATATATGTTCTTATTTGAAGTAAGGGAGTGGTGGGATTGAGTGAGAAAAGGAAACTGCTTTTTTATGGGGCGATGAGTATCGATGGATATTTAGCGAGAGAGGATCACCGGCTCGATTGGCTAATAGGGACAGAGGGCGAAGATGAAACGAGCTACGACACCTTTTATGCGTCAGTCGATACACTGATCATGGGGCGCAATACATATGAACAAGTTCTTCAGCTGTCACCAGATGAGTTTCCTTATGAGGGAAAGACATGTTATATCATGTCACGTACGTTACAAGACAGTCTGGAAGGAACCCATATCATTCGCGAAGATGTCTTATCATTTGTGAAAAAATTAAAGAATGAAACAGGCCGGAATATTTGGATTGTCGGCGGCGGGGGACTGCTTCAATCTTTCATAAAAGAAAGATTGGTGGATGAGCTTTTTCTTCAAATCGTACCTGTCATCATTGGAAGAGGAATTCCTCTCTTTTCGCCAGCGGATCTGGAATCCAAGTTTTCATTACAGGAAGTACATCAATATAAACAAATTGCTGAAATGCATTTCACCTTAAAAGAAGAGGACCACTGAACCAAGGTGGTCTTTTTTTCATGAAACAAACTCATTGACAAGAAAATATCCTAGTGTTAGGATAAATTTATCCTAGTTTTAGGATTTCTTGAAAAAGGAGTAGTTGCCATGGTGCAGCATGATCATGAATTAGATTTAAGGCTATTCCGCATATGGATGAAAGCCTATCAAGCCCTTTTTACAAATATCCAAAAAGACATTGAACGTTATGATATCGGATTTGAAAACTTTCAGATCCTTGAATTGCTCTACAGTAAAGGACCTCAGCCTGTTCAAAAAATCAGCGACATCTTGTCAATCCCAAGTGGCAGCATGACATATGTCTTGAACAAACTAGAAAAACAAGAACTGGTGAAAAGGCAATGTGCGCCTTCAGATAAGCGGGTATTCCATGTACAGCTTACGGAAAAAGGGAAGCAATTGTTTGACGACATTTTCCCTAAACACACAGAGGTCATTTCGCAAAATCTATCCTTTATTGAAAAAGAAGAAAAAGAGCAGCTCATTGAATTACTAAAAAAAATCGGTTTAGGTGCAAAACAACTTCGCGAAAAGGGGAAACAAGATGACACTCAGCTTTGATACATTGGTACGTGAAAGACGATCCGCATCAAATTTTTTGCCAAATATCTCAATTTCGAGAGAAGAGCTTAACAGCATATTTGAAGAGGTCAAGCTCGCACCATCTGCTTTTAACTTACAGCACACTCAATATGTTGTTGTCCAAACAGAAGAGCTGAAAGAACAAGTAAGAGAAGCGGCATTTGGACAATATAAAGTGCACTCTGCTTCAGCAGCGGTCATCGTACTTGGAGATCCAAACGCTTATGAGCACGCAGGGGATATATATGAAGGCCTGAAAATGCTAGGCATTTTAAATACGCAGCAATATGAAGAAATGGTCAGAGAGACCATGAGCTTTTATGAGCAGAGAGGGGCAGATTTCCAGAAGGAAGAGGCGATCCGCAATGCTTCCTTATCTGCCATGCTGTTCATGCTTGCCGCTAAAAATAAAGGCTGGGATACTTGCCCGATGATCGGTTTTGATCCCGAAGCAATGAAAAAGGTATTAAACATTCAATCAGATTTGGTTCCTGTGTTAATGATTACACTTGGAAAAGAAAAAGTAGAGAGCAGACAAGCGAGAGGTTATAGAAAGCCAGTTTCTGAATTTGTGACATATTTATAAGATAGGGGGTTCCAATCATGGAACTAGGAATTAGTACATTTGTCGAAACAACACCTGATTTTCAAACAGGAAAAACAGTCAGTCATGCACAGCGTATTCGAGAAGTAGTAGAAGAAATTATTTTAGCAGATCAAGTCGGTCTCGATGTATTTGGCGTAGGTGAGCATCACCGTGAGGATTTCGCCGCATCGAATCCAGCTGTCGTCTTAGCGGCTGCAGCAACACAAACAAAAAATATTCGTCTGACAAGTGCAGTGACAGTCCTTTCATCAGCAGATCCTGTACGTGTATTTCAGGATTTTGCAACGCTAGATGGACTATCAAACGGACGTGCAGAAATTATGGCAGGCCGTGGTTCATTTATTGAATCATTCCCGCTCTTTGGCTATGACCTTGATGACTATGAAGAATTATTTGAAGAAAAGCTTGATTTGCTGTTGAAGTTGCAGCAGTCAGAGCGTGTTACATGGAGCGGCAAGCATCGCCCAGCCATTCAGGATGTTGGGGTATACCCAAGACCTGTTCAAGATCCGCTTCCGATCTGGATCGGCAGTGGAGGAAACCGTGAATCCGTCGTACGTGCTGGATTATTAGGATTACCGCTTGTACTTGCCATCATTGGCGGAAGTCCAAGACAGTTCGCACCGCTCGTTCAGCTGTACAAGCAAGCGGCAGTGCACGCTGGGCATGACCCTGAAAAATTAACTGTAGCATCACATTCTCATGGATTTGTTGCGGCAGAAACAGAGCTGGCAGCAGATCAATTTTTCCCATCCACACAGCATGTGATGAACACATTAGCGAGAGAGCGAGGCTGGGGACCTTATACTCGTTCTACGTTTGACGCAGCGAGAACTTTAGAAGGTGCGCTGTATGTAGGAGATCCAGATACCGTGGCAGAGAAAGTCATTCATCTTAGAAAAAATGTAGGCATCACACGTTTTATGCTTCATGTACCGGTTGGTTCAATGCCGCATGATCAAGTGCTAAAAGCCATTGAGCTATTTGGAAAAGAAGTGGCTCCTAAAGTAAGAGAAGAGGTTGCCCGCTGGGAAGCAGAGCAAAAATAAATAAAAAGGCCGATCAAGTGAATAGGCTTGATCGGCCTTTTCTTATGCTTAAGGATCAGTGATACATGGTTTTACTGTAGGGCATTTGGCAGCAGAAGCAATTGGTGTGATCGCCAAGGTGAAGAGGAAAACAAGTTGAAAACAGATGAGCCATTTTTTCATGAAATCACCTCCGTTCACAATTGTTTCACTAGGTTGAGATGAGGATAAAAGCATAGAAGTATGTAACACACTCTATCCAGTATAAGACAATGATATCATAATTTTCAAAAAATGAAAAAATAAACTTACAAAAGTTCTAAATTATGGTATAGTTTATACGTTCAACAAAAAAGGGAGGGATTTTTTTATGAAAAAGGTCATATCTTCTGTTTTGGTTGGAGCAATTGTCTTAACGGGTGCTGGGGTCACAACTGCTCCAGTGGAAGCAAAGGAGCAAACAAACAGTGAAATAACGGCTCAGGCCAGTCGAACTGTTTCAGTAACAAGAACATATACGACATCAAACATCCCAGATAGTATTGTATATGCAGAGGATGGCTGGGTCGGTATTTTAGAACAAACCTCTATTAAAGAATTAGGATTAGGAAAATATAGTGTCACATTTACTGGCACAGTGGTACGCGATCCGGGATTTAATTAAATAAAACACAAAGCTGACAGGTGGACAAGCCTGTCAGCTTTTTTCTTGAGGATAATAAAGAATCATTTGCATCCGTACCATTTGTTCTCCGGATTGTTTATACGTGTGCGTCCGGTCCGCTTTAAAACGAATAGAGTCTCCGGCTTTTAAGGTGTATTGTTCATCACCAATGGATAAATCAAGGACTCCCTCAAAAACAGTGATCAATTCCTCTGTTCCTCCAATGTGTTCACTCGCACGCAGCGACCCGCCTCGATCAATTTCTACTCGGTACATTTCAAATTTCCCCCGGTCATCGAAAGGAAAAGTCGTGTACACACGATAACGGCCGTCGTCCTCAGTTAAAACCTGCGCATCCTCCTTGCGTACCACCTTGATTTCAGGCTGTGGTGCGTAAATGAGCTCACTAAAAGATACTTTTAATCCGTTGGCGATTTTCCACAAAGTCGTGATGGTAGGGGTTGATTCTCCTCTTTCAATTTGTCCAATCATCGTCTTGCTGACACCAGTTAATTCTGCCATCTTTTCGAGGCTTAATTTTTTTTGATCTCTAAGAAGCCTCACATTTTTAGAAATAATCGATTGTACGTCTTCCATGAAAAAAGCTCCTTTCTCTATTTACTTTATAAAGACCGAACGTTACAATAAAACGTAATATACGCAATAAAGTAATTAAAGTCTAAATAACGTATAAGGGAGGCGGCATCTTGATTGTATCTATGTTGATCTATGCTTTTGTTAGCAGCTTTACCCCAGGGCCAAACAACATCATGGCCATGGTCTTTACGAATAAATATGGGGTCAAGCAAACATTTCGATTTTGTTTAGGTGTGGGTATCGGATTTCTCGTTATTTTGTGTTTGAGCTGCTTCTTTAATATCATTCTTTATCAAGTGATGCCGAAAATAGGCTGGGTCATGGCGTTCATCGGAGCCGCATACATGATTTATTTAGCGGTCAAAATCATGAAAAGTAAAGGCGATGATGACGAAACACTTGATCGCTACAATCATTTTATCCCTGGTATGCTACTGCAATTTATCAACCCAAAAGCGATCTTGTATGGATTGACTGTGATTTCAACATTTGTTTTGCCATATGGACAATCTAATATACAGTATGTCATATGGACGCTGATTCTCGCACTTATTGGCTTTCTCGGTACATTCAGCTGGAGCTTATTTGGCTCTTTGTATAAGCGCTTTTTGACTGCTTATGAAAGACCGTTCCAGTATGTGATGGGGATGCTTCTGATATACAGTGCGATTTCGATGATATGGGGCTATGTGATGTAAGCGGTCAGGAACTTGGCCGCTGCCTGCCCATCACAACAGTATCATAATATAATCCGTCACTCAGCCGTTTATCGTTTTTTAATACACCTTCAATCAAAAAGCCATGGTTCTCATATAACCGGATGGCTTTTTTGTTCGTTTCAAGCACATGAAGAGACATCTTCTGAATGTCCTGCTGATCTGCCCAGTCAATTGAAGCGGCTAAAAGCTCTTTCCCAATGTAATAGCCCCAAGCATCTTTCTGGATGGCGACGCCAAATGTCACTTTGTGAGCAGAGCGCTTGAGTGAATGGCCCTCGCATCTTGAAAAACCGACAATCTTTCCTTCAATAGCAGCGACCAAAAATAAATGCCGGCTTTGCTTGGTATCCTCTTGAATCAAAGCCTCAAATGCTTTTTCATCAAGAAAGGCTTCGCCTGGTTCACGGTCTAAATATTCTGTTTCACCATCGATTTTCAGTCTGAGAGCTGATAACTGTTTGGCATCGGCCATTGAAGCGGATCGAATATGATAGGTCAGCCCACGAACTGTGAATATCTTTTCAGAGATGATCATTGATGAACACCCACCCTTCTTTCCAGTATGTCTATCATACCTGAAACGTGTACATCGCACACTCAGATGTTTTGTATCTTTCAAAAAGGCTAAATGAATAGTATCAAACCTGGAGGTGGAACAAATGAGTGAAGAAAAAGGACATATGGATAAAGCGAAAGGAAAAACAAATCAAGTCAAAGGTCAAGTCAAGGAAAAGCTTGGGGAAGCAACGGATCATCAAAACCTGAAAGCAGAAGGGAAAAAGGATCAAGCAAAAGGAAAGCTTCAAGATAAAAAAGGCGATGTCAAAAATAAGCTGAACCAGTAGATTTGAAACCAGTGCGTTGCTTCATGTATTCATCATCGCATGTCTTTCATCAAAAAAATGAATAGATGTGTGAAAAGAATTGATTATACGCTCTCACGATCATCATGTAGACTTGAGATAGAAGACATGATCAAGGGAGATGGATGAAATGGAGCACGTGTGGGAGAAAGTTGACGAGTATATTAAAGACAAGTTGATTCCTAAAGATGACGTATTGGAGCAAGCCCTTACTCATAATAAGCAAGCAGGTCTGCCAGCAATTGATGTGTCACCAGCCCAAGGGAAAATGCTTTATTTATTAGCAAAAACGAAGAATGCAAAGCGCATTTTAGAAATCGGGACACTTGGTGGATACAGTACTATTTGGCTTGCGCGTGCTCTTGAAGAGGATGGAGAACTCATCACATTAGAGGCTGACAGCCATCATGTACAGATCGCACAGCAAAACATCAGCAGAGCGGGCTTATCGGAACGAGTGAGCATTTTGCAAGGAAAGGCATTAGATACGTTATCTCAGTTAAAAGAGAGGGCTGAGCTTCCATTCGATTTGATTTTCATTGACGCAGATAAACCAAACAATCCGAAATATTTAAAGTGGGCGTTAGATTTCTCAAAAAAGGGAACAGTCATTATTGCGGACAATGTCGTCAGAAATGGAGCAGTCGTTCATGACTCTAGTGGGGATGAACGAGTGCAAGGAACTCGTGAATTTTTTGATTTACTCAAACAAGAACCGAGAATAGAGGCAACAGCAATTCAAACTGTTGGTGAAAAAGGTTATGATGGATTTGTATACGGAATCGTCAAATGAAACAAAGCTTAACCACATGTGGTTAAGCTTTTTCTTTTAGAAAAACCATCTAGCAGTGCCCATCAGCATAACGCCGACAAGAACAGTAAGTGATAAGCTTTTTGTCCAAACAGCGATGAGTACAGTGGGAGTCAAGACAGCAAGATACATCCAATGGATAGTGACGCCTGTGCCTGTTGTTGTATGGATGAAGAGATGCTCTGCAATCAAAGCTGTAAAGATACAAATAGGAATAAACGATAACCATTTCAGCACCACTTCAGGCAGCTGAATACTTCGTACAAATATAAAGGGTACGACTCTTGGAATGATGGTGACGATCATACAACCAACAATGAGCCATAACATAAAGCTGCTAATCATTTATCTGTCACCACCCCAATGGTTGCGACAATCATGGTGGCTAACAGAACAGCCACGTGTGAAGGAACGAAATGAAGCAGAACAAACATGGCAATGAACATATACAAAACAAGTGACAGGCGATGAGTTAACTTATTTTTGGGAACTGTCTGTAACGAAAGGACTAGCAGTGCAGCAAACATCGCTGATAAAGCGAAATCAAGACCAAGTGCTTCAGGATTTGAAATCCAGTGTCCAAAAATGCCGCCAAGTATGCAGGCTGCAATCCAGCATAAATAAGCCGTTATGTTCAGTCCGTGCATCCACCGGTTATTCAGCTTTCCATGCTGAGCTAATTTATTCATGGCTACGCCAAAGGATTCATCAGTCAGCAAGAGACCGAATCCGATATTTTGTTTTAAAGAGTAGCGTGTAAAATGAGGAGCCAGCGTCAGGCTGAGTAATAAATGACGCAGATTCACAATAAATGTAGTGAGAATAATAGCGGAAAGGGGACTTCCCGTGACAAGCAGTGCACAGATAATAAACTGTGAAGCACCAGCATAAATAAAGATTGCTAGAAGTGCAATGTCCCATAAGCTCAACTGTGCACTAATTCCAACAATTCCAAAGGCAAACCCGATACTCATATAACCAAGCAGGGTTGGCACACAATCTTTTATTCCCTCGAGAAATGGTTCGTGTTCCGTGCTGGGAATATGTTTCCTTGCTTCAATATCCAACGACCTCTACTCCTTCTCTGCATGACGATCTAT
This sequence comes from Bacillus sp. ABR, assembly GCF_056172715.1. Lineage (NCBI taxonomy): Bacteria > Bacillati > Bacillota > Bacilli > Caryophanales > Bacillaceae > Bacillus > Bacillus sp. ABR. Next base: position 413,128 of record NZ_JAOYSL010000004.1, read on the forward strand.
AGTTTTAATTACTATATGAAAACGAATTCAGCATGTCAAGACCCGTTTATCTTCTATTATATGAAGAAAAATGGTGAAAAAAAGGATTGAAGTCAACCAGAATTTGTTATAAAGTAGTCTGAAAATAAAAACAAATGAGGTGACGACAATGCAATGGAAGCCTTTATTTGAACATGATGTACCAAACACCCTCCGTCCATAACGGAGAGTGATCTCCGTTTGTGGATATGGCGATCAATATATCCAGTAACGGAGGGGAAAAGATGAATGAAAAATATATAGGCGCCCTTTACCTAGCAATCGCTGCAAGTATTTGGGGCGGCATGTACGTTGTTGTCAAAGTAACTGTAGCGGTGGTTCCGCCGCTTGAACTTGTATGGATGAGATATGCTGTAGCAGGAATTGTGCTTGTGTGCACCATATGGCGCTTGGGCTATTCCTTTCGATTAGATAAAAAAGATATCCCGCTTGTTGTAATGATCGGATTGATCGGAAATTTCCTATCAATTGTGACCCAAGAAATCGGCACCATGTATACATCTGCACAAATGGGGGCTGTGATTACATCTGCGACCCCTGCTTTTATGGTGCTTTTTGCGTTCTTTCTATTAAAAGAAGCCATGACTGTTAGAAAATGCGCATCCATCCTGCTTGCTACAGCAGGTGTATGGCTCATGATTGGACCAGTCGCAGTTCAAACAGATGAATTTATAGGCGGTCTCTCACTCGTCATCGCTGCTTTTACATGGGCGCTTATGTCTGTGTTGCTTAAACGGGTTCCAGGAAAGTACCCTCAAGTCGTGACGACCACATATGCGATCATCATTGCATTCATTGTCTTAACACCACCTGTTTTATTTCGTTTACCTCACCTAGATGTGGAGCAGATGGCAAGACCGGAGATTTGGGGCGGTATTCTCTATCTAGGCATCATCTCAACAGCTCTTGCATTCTTTTTGTGGAATAGAGGGCTTCAATTGATGGATGCCTCGAGCGGCGGTTTGTTCTTCTTCTTTCAACCGATCGTAGGGGCATCTCTTGGCTGGCTGCTTTTAGGTGAAGAGATGGGGATACGCTCATTCATTGGGATTCTATGTATCTTTGCAGGAGTCTATACTGTACTGCGCCAAAAAGAATAAAAAGAAATGTCCCTTATAAAAGGGGCATTTTCTCTAAAATGGATAGGGTAAGAGAGATAGAGATTGGAGGGAAGCAGAGTGATACAATTTCCGCATTTGCAAAAAGGACAAACAATTGGCGTCACTGCACCTTCCTCAGGTGTACAGCCAACTTTACATGATATGTTTAAGCTTTCATGTGAACGAATGATAAATAGAGGCTATGATGTCATATGTGGAGAGACGGTCTGGCAGCAGACAAAGGCAAAATCTGCCCCTGCGATAGAACGAGCAAACGAACTTCAGTACATGATGACATGTGATGAGATTGATCACATCATCCCGCCATGGGGAGGACAGTTGCTTATGGAAGTGTTAGAGCACCTCGATTTCTCATCGATGCAGAAAAAGTGGATTCTTGGTTACTCAGATACGAGTGTACTTTTGCTGGCGTTGACATTGAAAACAGGCATTGCCACAGCGCATGGACCGAACCTAGTAGATCTTCAAGGAGAAGAACTTGACCAAACGACTGTCATGTGGGAAGAAGTGCTTTCAACAAAAGGGGAAATGGACATAAGCCAATTTTCTTCAACTATGTATCAAAAGGAATGGCAGCGTGACGATCCGATTAAACATGTTTTTCATTTAACAGAACCTACCGCATGGCATACGGTTGATCAACAAGAAAAAATAGTAAAGGGAAGACTGCTGGGTGGTTGCATTGATGTCATACGTCATTTAGCAGGGACACCTTATGGGGACGTCAAAACTTTTCAGAAAACATTCATAAAAGATGAACCAATTCTTTGGTATTTCGAAAACTGCGAATTAAATGCTGCAAGTGTGAAGAGATCGCTTGTTCAATTAAAACTAGCAGGGTGGTTTGATCACTGTTCAGGTATGTTGTTTGGGCGAAGTGCAGTAGATGTGCCTGTTGAAGGATATCAGTATCAGGATGTATATGAAGAATTACAAAAGGAACTACAAATCCCCATTTTTTACGATATAGATTGTGGACATGTCCCGCCGCAAATGACGCTGATTAATGGGGCATATGCAGAAGTGCAGCTGCATCCTCAAGGAAAAGCCGTACTAAAGCAAACGTTTTTAGCATAAAAAAGGAAAGGGCGACCCCTTTCCTTCATATAACATTACATCCCTTTTGTTTCTTCACCTGCTTTTGGAACTTCCCAAGCTGACTCACGGAATACTTTTTCCCATTTAGATACGACAATACAAGCAACGGCATGCCCTGGAACATTCACGCCTGTTCGTGCCATATCCATAATTCGGTCAACACCGGCTATAATGGCAACGCCTTCTGCTGGAAGACCGACTGCATGAGCGGTTGCCAAAAGAACAACGAGTGAACCGGATGGCACAGCTGCAATCCCTTTACTCGTTAACACAAGAACAAGCATCATTAAAAGCTGCTGTGACAGACTCATGTCGACACCAAACGCTTGTGCAAGGAATACGCAGGCAACTGATAAATATAAACTTGATCCATCACAATTGAGTGAAAGACCTGATGGAATCACGAAGGAAACGATTCTTTTTGGACACCCGTATTTCTCCATTCGTTCCATCAATTGAGGAAGGACAGTTTCAGTACTCGTAGTAGAGAAGGCAACAAGGAACAAATCCCAAATCATTTTTAATACTTCGAAGTAGTTAAAACGGAAGATCAGTGCGACCAGAGGGAATAAAGCAAAGAGAATAATGAATAATCCTAAAAAAACAGTCCCGACAAGCTTCATCATTGGGATTAATAAAACAATGCCATATTGGCCGACAGAAGCAGCCATTAATGCAAGAACCCCAATAGGTGCTGTTACCATCACCATCTGTGTGAGCTTAAACATGATTTGTGCCACTGATTCAAAGAAGGTGAGAACAGGAGCAGATGCTTTACCGATACCGCTTGCCGCTACACCAAATAATATGGCGAAGAAAATAACAGCAAGTAAATCATTCTGAGCCATAACATCGACGATATTGGTTGGAATGATATCTAATACCATTTGTTTAAAGTCAACGACCTTCTCAGTATAACCATCTAATTCCCCAATATCTTTCTTAGCTAATTTAGAGAAATCGAGACCAACGCCAGGCTTTAGACCATTTGCCAATAATAGCCCGATCCCAAGAACGATGGTTGTGATGACCTCAAACCAAATGATCGTCTTTAATCCAAGGCTGCCCATTTTCTTCATGCCGCCGCTGCCGGCTGCACCAATAACAATGGTAGAGAAAACGATTGGAACAACGATCATTTTAATCAGCCTGATGAATCCATCTCCAATTGGCCGCAGAGCCATTCCGAAGTCAGGGAAGAAATGGCCGATAAGAGCTCCTATCACCAAAGCGATCATGATCTGAAAAGCGATAAACTTTTTCATCATCTCCTACCTCCTTTAAATGCTTGGAAAAATATTAAGAATTTTCCAATAAATAAAAATTCTATGTGGCCATGTTTTGTCCTCCTTTGTATTTAGAAAGATTTTATTTAAGAATCATTGGAATTATGAAGAAAGAGAAGAAAATAGGGCTATTACATGTCTATTGATCTAAGAAAAAATCAATTTTTAAAAAACATGAAACTTTTTTAGAAAAATGTATTGACCCTTTTATGTGATCCATGGTATATTTTTATTCGTCGCTGATGACGTATTTGAAACACAGATGTTCACACGGATGCGGCAAACAAATTTCAAAAAGATGTTGACTTAATAAAAACGATATGTTAAGATAATTAAGTCGCCTGATTAAGCGCCCGTAGCTCAATTGGATAGAGCGTTTGACTACGGATCAAAAGGTTAGGGGTTCGACTCCTCTCGGGCGCGCCAATACAAACCACGCGGGTGTAGTTTAGTGGTAAAACCTCAGCCTTCCAAGCTGATGTCGTGAGTTCGATTCTCATCACCCGCTCCATTTTGAACATGATCTTTGAAAACTAAACAAGACAAAACGTACCTGTTAATTCGAGTTTTTATAAAAAAATCCTATGATACTTCATAGGTAGTCAGTCAAACGCTGACGAGGCAGGG
>NZ_JAOYSL010000005.1:0-314861 GCF_056172715.1 Bacillus sp. ABR
AGGCTTATCAACCCTGACACTTCTATTATCGGAAGTGGTTATAGGATGTTTAGCAGATTTTTTAATAGATATCATATTTTTTCATGACATTGATCCTAATTTTAACAATTTTACAAATATAAGAGCTGCTGATCTATTATCAGCAGCTCTATCGTTTTTGAATATCAGTATTGCTTGATATCAAACATTAAGATATTTTGGTACACAACGTAATCCTTCTTACTTGTGAAAGGACCTTTATTGTGTTCATCATTGATTTCATAGAAGTTCATACCAATTCCAAAGCTTCTTTCTTTGTACCAGTTAAGAAAATCGTTGATTTCTTTCATTGAGAGCAGATATTCCTTTTGCAGTCCATTGATCATGGTTATAGAAAGTATACCTTTCGCAGTTTCTTCTCCAGGTTTTGTTCCATCCTGATCTTTTGGTTCTTCCGTGGATCCATCACCAGGTTTTGTTCCGTCTTGATCTTTCGGTTCTTCCGTGGATCCATCACCAGGTTTTGTTCCGTCTTGATCTTTCGGTTCTTCCGTGGATCCATCACCAGGTTTTGTTCCGTCTTGATCTTTTGGTTCTTCCGTGGATCCATCACCAGGTTTTGTTCCGTCTTGATCTTTCGGTTCTTCTGTTGCATCTTCATCTGGCTTTGCTTCATCATCAGTTATTTGCAAGTCACTTAATGGAATAGAAATCACTGATTTGTAATCACTTTTTGCAGAAAAATTTCCCATATAATATGAGTAGTTACGTCCGCCAATGACATACAATTGGTCATCAACAATTGCTGCGACAGCTGATACTCTACCTTCTGGTAAATCATACGCTGAATTTTTAAATTGACCATCTTTCGGATTGAAAATTTGAACTTTATTCAGCATTTCACTTGAACGATCACCAGTCCGCTGTCCACCAATAACGAAGAATTTCTCATTATATGTTTCGTAGGCTGGTTCAAATACATATGAAGTTAAGTCACTATCTTTTAATTTACTCCATTTATCTGTTGAAATATCATACTGGAACAAAGATCTTTCTCTACTATGCCCAATAGAATTTTCTCCACCTGCAACATATATTTTGCCGTCAATTGCAGAAATGGCTCTCCCATTTCGAGGTGGTAAAGCCGATGAGTCCAAACTCTTCCATTCACCAGTGGCAGTATTGAATTGATAGACATTATTTTTATAAGAGTTTTTTGAAGAGACAATATATATATTCTCTTTCACTGCAACTGCGTACAAAGTTCCCTTGCTATAAGTTGAAAAAACAGGATCTCTTGGAATTTGAATCGGTTCTTCAGCCCACTGATCAAGTTCTGCATCATAAATATCAATCGTATTATAGGATACTTTAGTATCTTCGTTAATCCCGCCTATTAAATAGATTTTTTTACCTACAGTAGCATATGTTCCACCTGTTCTATATCTTGGCATACTTGCTTTCTCTTCCCACACATCTTTCTTAGGGTCATACATAAAAGTTTGGTTGTTTAATTTATTTTTTTCACTTGCTCCACCAAACACATAAATCTTTCCATCAACAACTCCCACACTAGCATTAATACGTTCTTCTGGTAAATCAGCTCGTTTCGTCCATCCAGTTGAATTTTCAGCTGCATTCGCTTTGAATGGATTAATGGTACTTATTAAAAGAAGTACCAAGATAAATAGTAAAAATCTTTTTTTCATTTTTTCTTCCTCCAGTTCATGACATTCCCTCCTTTTACCGTCCTTATTTTTACTTTTTTTATCATTAAAGGTTATTATTAATCAATTTTTATGATGAAATCCTCACACATACATCACCGGCGTCGATATTTTAATAATCTTCCCGCCCCGACGATAAAACCTAGGAACGCGGCGGCTTAAAGTGGCGACAACTTCGTAGTTGATCGTATTGAGCATTTCAGCAATTTCATCGACAGAAATTTCTCCGCCCTTTTGACGACCGTAAATAACGACTTCCTCGCCTTGTTTTGCTTTCATTTCTCCTAAACTGATCATCGTCATATCCATTGTGACTCGGCCAGCAATCGGCATTCGTTTTCCGCGGAAAAGCATAAATCCTCGATTTGATAAGGCTCGTGAGTACCCATCTGCATATCCGATTGGTATGGTTGCTATAACTTCATCAGGTTTTGCTACATAGGTTGCCCCATAGCTGACGGTCCTTGGCTTTGTCACCATTTCTTTCACGAACGCAATCCTTGCTTTTAAACTGAGAGCGGGCTCTAGCTTAACAGCGTCTAAACTCTCAATGTATTGCGAGGGGTACAGTCCATATAGCCCGATGCCGAGCCGAATCATATCTGCACTAAATTCAGGAAATGCGATGGCAGCTGCTGTATTGTTCATATGTACCGTAGGCAATGTAATGCCTTGTTTTTTTAAGAAACGAAGAAAATCAATAAAAATGCTGTGCTGAAGCAGTGTGAAATCAGGGTCAGGCTCATCCGCAGTGGAAAAATGCGTAAATATTCCATCCCATCTCAGGTTTTCACTCTCTTCAAGCGCCCTCACCACCTCTAACAGCTCTTCCTTTGTCCGTACACCTAATCGTCCCATCCCAGTATCGACATTGACATGAATCCCAAGCCGGGGCAGACTTTCTTCTTCCGCTAAAATCTCATTTGCTTGAACAATCCAGTCTTCATGAAGGCCGGAGAGGTCAATTCTCCAGGTTGCAGCTCTTTTCACACAGTCGAGCGGGGTAAATCCAAGGACGAGAATCGGTGCTTCAATTTTTGCTCTCCGCAATACAATGCCTTCTTCCAAGCTGGCAACTGCAAGCTCTGTCGCACCGCTTTCTAATGCCTGCCGCGCAACCTCCACAGAACCGTGCCCATATGCATTCGCCTTCACGACAGCCATGATCTTACTTTTCTTTGGAATATGCGCTTGAATGGCTTCGATATTTCTTTTAATCGCGTCAAGATTGACCTCGATCCAGACTTCCCTGCAAAGCTTTTGCATATATATTTCCTCCTCATCACATGAGTCATTTCAATATCAATGTGCGTTTCTTATCTAGTCTATCTTTATTCATTTTTGAGAAAAACATTCAACCGCAATGACTGGACCAGCTTTGACTTGATTGACATAAAAAAAGAAACCACCTCAAACTGTGATTTCTTCTTTATGAACAGTCATTTCATTAATCCTCAGATTTCATCATTGAATCAATTTCATGATAAATCTCCTCCAGATTTTCTCGTTCAATCAAATATTCTGCGGTGCTCTTAAGAACAGGCACATCAAATTTTAGAAAGGTGAGCGTGATCGTTGATGATTCCTGATCATTCATAGTTAATCTCAATTCAAGTGTCGAGATCTCTTCATTATTATCACTCTCAACAGAATGTTCAATCGGCACACCATCTTCTAACATGTCAACTTGTTTCAACTCTTTCATGGAAAGCTCAGTAACATCAAACCTGAATTTTCGAGATGAGCCGCCAGGTTGATGTGTAATAAAGCGCATGACCTTTCGCACATCATCAATCGCAAAACCTTTATCCACATTTTGTGAAAAGATGTATGTTGAAGCCTGAAAGCCGTCTTCTTGAAAAAGCATCATCATTTTATCTAATAATATGTTTGGATCATTCTTTTCTTTTTGTCTTTGTAATCTACCAGCTATGAATAAAATGACCATTCCCCCGATGATGCTGAGAGCCGTCCCCAACCCATTCCCTACATCTGCTAAAACAGTAAAACCTAAAATAGCAATCATATAAGCAATGACAATACCTATGATGAATATCACACAATGTTCCTCCTATCATGACCCTTCATTCACAAATTTGTTCAACCATTGCCACAGTAGGTCTAGAGAAATAATGTCTCTTAATAAGGTCTAAATTAATTACTTTTCTCTTTTTTCTATAGCATTCATTAATTTTTCGATGAATTGCACTGCAAAATTATCATATTCTTCACCACTCAATGCTTTGTTTTCATTATTTCTTCCAAAAATTTTTGGAAAAAGCTCTTTTTTGAATAACTCTTGATCGTGACTATTAAATATTGCGATATAAGGATCTAGCGTCTTAAGCTCAACTTCCAAATTTCTATTATTATATGCTAGTTCTTGATTTATTTTTGCTTGTCTTGCTGTATAAGCAGTTAAAGAACCAAGTGATGCTATAGCAAAAAATTTAGCTACTAGATCAGGCCATGATAAAGTTGTTATTTCTTGAAACAACAAGGAATAAACCGAAAATCCTGCAGTAATTGCAAACGAAATCATAGTGAATATTTGCCATATCCTAGCAGATTTCATAGCTGAATCTGCAACTTTTTTATGATGTCCAGCTATAGAGGTTGTTGAGATTTTCCCTAGTAATTGCTCTACAGCAACTTTATGCTCTTCTAAAATTTTGTCATATTCAATTTGTTTAGTTTTAATGTCACTAATGAAATTTTCTTGCTCCATTTTAAAAGATTCTATTAAATCATTCTTTTCTTTATAAAAACTTTCTTCAAAATTCTTTGTGAAATTTTTAACATGACTTAATTCATTATCAAAATTTTCCTTATTACTCTGCAAAAAATCACTAAAAGAATCTTTTAAGTTAGTTTTTAAATTGTCAAAAGATTCGCTTCTCTCGCTTTGTTTCTCTAAGAACTTTTTGTTCAGGTTATTTTGATATTCCTCTAATTCGAGCATCTTATTTTGAATTTTATTTTCCAAGTCAGAGACTTCTTCTTCACATTTAGAAAATATATCTTCAAATTGTACCGTCCAATTATCTATTTCTTCTTCATAATCAGTTAAGTCATCTCGCATATCAGTTATCTTATCATTTAGATTGTTACTTTCTTCATTTAATTTATTTATTTCTTTTTCAAGGTTACTTTTCTGCATCCCTATAGATCTTCTAAAACTCGATGCTGCTTCTCTTATATCTTCAATACCATCCTTTGTTAATAAGGGTATAAATACGGAATTTTTAAGTATTCTATCCATAAACATATTTAAATTTTGATAATCAGTTGTTATATCTTCAAAGAATTTTTCTTCGTTTATATATTCTTTTACTTTATCTATAATTATCTTTAATTCGTTTAAATCCTCTTCTATTAGTAAATAGCTATCTGTTGAATTAATAGTTGTAGATAAATATTGTATAACTAAATAACACCTATTCAATATATTTCTAGATTCATCATCCAAAGATTCTATTAACTCTTGTTTATTATTTAAAATTAAAATTTGGGTTTTAATATCTTCAATTTCTTTATAAACTTGATGGTTTTCAATCTTATGTAACATTGACATCTTATCTCCTACTTTCTTTAACAATCGACAACTCATTCACACCAAATTATTATATTATTTGGTATACTCCCAGTGATTTCTTCTACTTAAATATGCTCAGCAAATATAGTGTTAATTTAAATTCAGTAAAACTTATAAATTTTTCACAGTAGTCATCTATATTTAAAATCATTACTCTAAAATTTACTCACACAAATAAAAAGCCCTTAAGGGGCTTTTTATTTAAGCAGTATAACCGATACTTGCAGTATGGCCTCTCCTAGCTTCATCATGACTTGCTGTCACTTCAGATGTAAGATAACCAACAATACTAATAACGCTAATCATCACGAATACAACTGATAACGTTTTAAATTTCATACTGACAGTCCCCCCGCTTCACTTGAGTTTGGAAATAAAGAATTTTCTCATAAAAGAGCATCGCATTGTCTTTATCTCCCATTTCATTATAATATTTTGCAGCATCTTTTGCTAAATCTTCTAGATCAGGATACATTGACTTTATTTCTAGCAATTCCATTATTTTTTCCAACTGCTCAAAATTGTTGTCAACGTATAGTGATCTTAAAAATTTGAATATCAATAACAGTACATGGTCTTTCAGTTTTTCAGATAGTTCTATGCCGTTATTTAAAGCATATATACCTAAATCCTGTTCTTTCTTTTTGAAGTAGGCTTTTGACAACATAATAAGCGGGTCTAAGATTCTATTTAAATGTTCGTATCCCTGCTCTCTAAATGCTCGTATTGAGTCATTAAAGTGAATTATTGCTTGGGCTATTTCTTTGTTATGAAAATAACTCAACCCTAAATTATAGAGTGCTGATCCTTTTAATCGTTTTGTTGAGTTGTCGGCGGCTTTTTCTAGTGCGTGTTGAAAATGGGGTATTGCTTTTTCGGGGCAGCCCATATCTATGTAGTTTAATCCAATCACAAAAGAACATTGTATTTCTCTTACTGTGTATGTATCTTTTTCTCGATAACATTCTATCGCCTGTGCGATATGGTGCATGGACATGTGGGTTTGTTTCATGTGGTAATAGATTTCAGCCATCTTGTAATTGAACTCGGCCCGTTCAATATCGTCACTGACAAGAGACAGCTTTTTTTCTGCCCGTTTATAGAAGGTAATCGCATTTAGGTATTCATAGTTTTCGAATTCATACATGCCGTAGAAAAAATTGAAGTAATACTCGAGCAATCCTGTTAATTTTTCTTGGTCCCTTTTGATCTTCATTGCGAGTTCCTTGAAGTTGGCCCGCTCTTTCCCATTTTCTAAAGGATTCAAGTAATCAAGCATTAATTTATGTCTGAACTCCATGAGTGAGAAATACAATAATAAATCTTGATTTTCTTCCATATGAACAAGCATTGATTTGATTTCCTCTTTATATGCTTCGGCGTCCGGTACGTGAAATCTTTGAATATGATAATACCATTCATTGATTTTCAAACCGACGTGAGAAGAAAGCACTTTCTCCATCAGCCCTTACCCCTTCCTCTATTTTCCCTATAATGACATATATTATCATTTTATGAACCATTCGACACCGAAAAGAAACCGCAAAAAAGCCCTATAAAGGGCCGTGTGAATGATAAGATAAAATGACTTCTATTCATAAATAAGCACCCAGTATTCTGCCCCAGGTTCTCCTTCTTCTACAACAGCCTTCCAGCCTCTTTTTTGATAAAAAGATAAAGCTTTGTGATTTTCGGAGACACATTTGAGGGTGACCGGTGTTCCCAAAACTTTTATCGCTTGTTTGAGCAGCAGATCTCCAGCCCCTTGGCCCGCAGCTTCTGGATGTACAAACAAGAGGTGAATAAATCGATCGGGTACATATAGAGAAATGAATCCGAGGATTTTATTGTTCTCCTCAGCTAAGAAAATTTGCTCTTCCTGCGTATCTTGATCAAAATCTTGCAGATTGAGTTCTTCTGGATTGAGCCAGTGAAAGCTTTGGCGCCGGGATTCTAAATAGATTTGTCTTAATTCTGGATAATCTTCTATGCTTGCTTCTCTAATTACCATCGCAACATCCCCTGTGTTTTTTATTTGAATGTTAATTCGCCTCTAAAACGCGTTTTGCCTGTATTATGCCTGCCAGTAACAATTGATCACTGAACTGCGAATCATTGACAGCACGTGCAAGAGCAATTGTACCAATCATGCTGCTTACTAGTGCGTAACTCGTAGAGAGATCTATGTTTCCAGCATCAGCTATAAACTCCATAAATCGTTTCAATTCATCGGTATAAGCATTCCGTACCTCTTGCGATAATTGAGCAATTTCTCCTGACAGCGCAGGCAGTATACAGCCGACCTCCGTCTGATCACGGTGAACCGAACTTAAATAGAATTCAATGATCGTCTGAATTCGAGGCTGATCTGCTTTCTTGTCTGCAACACTTTGCAGCAGCTTGATCGTATCAGTAATAGCAAAATGAAAAGCCTCTATCACCAACTGATCCTTGTTCTTAAAGTGAGCATAAAACCCTCCATGAGTTAGGCCTGCTCCTTTCATAATGAATGGCAAACTGATATTACGAACGCCATTTGTTCGAAATGCTCGTGCAGCACTTGCAATGATCTGCTCTCTCACTTTTGACTTATGACCTTTCGGATAAGGCATCCCTCTACCTAACCTCCTTCTTATCAAAATATTATATTCATCATATTATCTTGTGTCAATTGACTGAAATCCATCTTTCCACACTCAGATGGGATTGACTTCAATAAAATATGATGATTATAATATATTATGATCATCATATTTTAAAGTTGGAGGTGCAAGAAATGATTCATTTAGACACAGTAGATACATTAGTAATTGGATCAGGTCCGGGAGGCTATGTGGCGGCATTACGTTCAGCTCATCTCGGCATGAAGACAGCGATTGTAGAGCGTGATCAGTTAGGTGGAGTATGCACCCATGTAGGCTGTATCCCTTCTAAGGCGCTAATAGCAGAAGCAGAGCGGTTCAAGCTCCGCACACAATGGGGTGGTTTTCAAGAAGGCGGCTCTTTCAAGGAAGCTCAAGCGTTCAAAAAAGCGGTTGTGGACAAACAAGCGGGAGGCGTACAATTTTTATTAAAGTCAGCGGGAGTTACCATACTGGAAGGCGATGCAAGTTTGATCGATCAGCATACAGCGGTCATTCAACATGCCGAAAAAGGTAAAAAGCAAATCAACTTCAAACACCTTATACTAGCAACCGGCTCCCGTCCAATTGAAATTAAACCACTCCCTTTCGGCGGTCGTATTTTGTCTTCCACTGAAGCACTATCCCTTCCCGAGATCCCTAAAAGCCTTGTCGTAGTTGGGGGTGGTTATATTGGGGTTGAATTAGGACAGATGTTTGCTAGGTTTGGAACAAAAGTCACCATCTTGGAAGGCGGCAATCAAGTATTGCCTGGCTTTGAAAGTGAGCTTGTCTCGCCTGTCGTTCGTCAATTGAAAGAAGATAAAATCACGCTGATTACAGGAGCAAACGTCACAGATGCCGAGCAGCGTATGAGCGGAATTGATCTTCATTATGAGAAACAGAAAAAAAGCTACACGGTGAAAGCGGAATATGCACTGATTACTGTAGGAAGAAAACCGAATACAGATGGAACATTAGGTCTTGATTCTATCGGGTTGTCTATTCCTTCTCACGGACGAATTGAAATTGATGAACAATGCAGAACATCCATCCCGCACATATATGCGATTGGTGATATCACAGAGGGGCCTGCTTTGGCTCATAAAGCTTCCTATGAAGCGAAGGTTGCAGCAGAGGCAATCGCTGGTAAACTTTCAATTATAGATTATAAAGCGATCCCACTTGTTGTTTTTTCCAGCCCAGAATTGGCGAGTGTTGGACTAAGTGAAACGGATTGCAAACAAAAATCCATTCCGACTGTCATTGGGAAAGCAATGTTCTCCATTAATGGCCGAGCGCTTGCATTAAAAGAACCAGAAGGTTTTGTGAAGATTGTAGCCCATGCTGAATCTGGTCTTATTCTAGGGGCACAAATCGTAGGGGCTGAAGCATCTACTCTTATATCAGAACTAGCTCTCTCTATTGAAATTGGCGCTACAGCAGAAGATTTAGCAATGACGATTCATCCTCACCCAACATTAGGTGAAATGATCATGGAAGCTGCAGAAATGGCCACCCGTAAAGTTGAAAAATATCTTGCAAGATAATTCGTTCATGTGCAGCTTCTAAAAAAATAACCGCCATAGCCTATTTATTTAGGAAGGCTATGGCGATTTCCATTGTGCAATGATATAAAAGCGCCGATCAATTGATCTTTAATTGGATCCCACTTCGCGTTTTTTACCAAGGTTCATGGATAACTGAACGCCAATCATCAGCATGACGATGACAACCATTGCCACAATAGAAGCATAAAAATGTCCGCTTAGATCGAAAACCAAGCCAATGAAAAATGGACCGAATCCACCTACAATGTACCCGCCCATCTGCGACATCGCTGACCAGGTTCCGGCTTCCTCTGGAGTATTCGTCTCCATAATCGGGAGCATAAGCGCTAAAGGAAATAATCCACCTGCACCCATACCTAGGAAAATGACGGCTGGCAAGATCGGCATTGGCAGAAGAAGAAAGATAAGGCCAATGAGTTCAGACAGACTGCATAAGATGAGAAATAATTTCGGTTTTCCTAATCGAGTAACGACCGCTGGAACAAGCAGTGCCACTGGAATCTGAATGAGTGTAAATATGGTCAGCAGCATGGCAGCATATTGCGGACTGTTTCCAAAGCTAAGAGCAATCGGTGAAATCCATGCCGTCAAAGAATAAAACATACTAGACATAAAGCCAAAGAACAAAGTGAATTGAATAGCCTTTTTGTTTCTCAACGGCAATTTTAACGGCAAAGTTACATGATCACTCCGCTCATTTTTGCGAACTAAACCGACCCATAGAATAAGGGTAATCACCCCTAGAATCGCCCAGCAGGACAAAGCTAACGTAAGGTGATGCTGACTGCGTAGATAAATCGGAATGGTGAAGCCGGAAGCGAGCGCTGCACCTATTGTCATCGAAATTGAATACACACTAACAATACCAGGATTTCTCGGGAAATATTTTTTAATAAAACTAGACAATAAAGGACCCGCAAAGCTAATCCCTACCCCTCCTGCGAACGCAGTCATGAGCAGGATAGCAACCGATTGGCTTGTACCACGTAGTGCGGTGGCAATCGTGATAAGAAGAATTGAGAAAAACAGCGTTCTTTCTAAACCAAAACGCCGGCTGAGTATCGTCGCAACAGGAGCAAATACCCCCATACAAAGGACAGGCAAAGTGGTCAAAAGACTTGCTGTCAGTGCGTTTACACCAAGCTCTGATTGAATCATGCTCATCATGGAAGCCACGGACGTAATGATTGGACGTAAGTTTAATGCTGCTAAAAATAAAGCGGCTAAATAATATATTTTTTTCATCAATACCCTTCTTTCATCTCGTTAAGGTTACTTTGAGTATAAAACTGCTGCATCCATTGATCAATACAATAAATCGTATTATGATAATAGGAAAAGGCTATCATTTATGAAAGGAGGACAAATGGATACCCGGCATATTACCTATTTTATGGCTGTATATCATCATTTGCATTTTACAAAGGCTGCTGAGGAGCTAGGCATATCACAGCCGACACTTAGCCAGCAAATTCGACTGCTTGAAGCAGAAGTTGGAATGCCGCTCTTTGATCGAATCGGCAAAAAAGTCGTGGCTACCGAAGCTGGTTCGCTGCTTTATCAATATGGCATGAAAATGCTTCAAGCTGAAAGAGATGCAAAAAATGCGATGAAAGAACTATTATCAGAAAAACGAGGAACCGTTCGTCTCGCAGTACTCCCCTCCGATCTTGATTTTCAGCTGGTGCCACTTTTTGTAGAATTTAAAACACTTTACCCCGAAACCAATTTGAAGGCATATTCAAATATCTTCGTGCGTGAAGAAGTCCTTTCGCATAAAGTGGATCTCGGCATCGGGCTGCGAGGGCCTGCAGATAAGCGTCTCGTTCAAATTCCACTTGGAAGTGAGCCGTACGAATTATTTGTTCATTCAAAAAGTGATTTAGCCCAAAAGAGTGAAGTGACATTGGAAGAGCTGACTCAGCATGCGTTGGTCATGTATCCGAAGGGATATCTAGGAAGGGATTTAGTAGATAACGTATGTAAAGAACAAGGTGTTGAACTAGACACTGCCATGGAGGTTGGATCCGCATTTTCGCTATTGCAGCTGGTTGAAGCCGGGATCGGTGCAACCATTCAGCCAAGAGGATTACTAAAACAACATTCGACGTGGTCCAATATTGTTTCGATTCCTATTGCTGAGCCAGCACCTGTCCGGCACTTGGAATTAATTTATTATGCAGATCGATTTGTCAGCAAAGCACAACAGCAGCTATCTGAATGGCTGATAGACTTTTTCAAATCAAGAACAAACTAAAAAGTGAGGTTAACACATGAAGAATGCAAACAGCATATTTACAAGAACAAACCGGGTTGTTATTCGCCAATTTGACAGGCAGGATATTGAAGCATTTTATCAATACCGAGCAAATCCCTCTATTGCAAAATATCAATCCTGGGAAAACTACACGTACGAAGATGCTGAATCATTTGTTCAACATCAAATGACACAAAAACCTAATCAACCGGGGACGTGGTTTCAATACGCTATTGCCTTATCTGAATCCAATCAGCTGATAGGAGATTGCGCCATTCATACACTTGACAGTGAGCCGAGAATTGTTGAAATAGGTTTTACACTTGCGCCTGAATACCAAGGAATGGGCTATATTCATGAAGCTCTGAGTGCAATTTTCGAATATATCTTTATAACACTAAACAAACATAAAATCATTGCCTTTACAGATGTGCGCAACGAAAAATCCATTCGAGTGCTGGAACGTTTAGAAATGAGACGCGAAGGACATTTGCTGCAAAATTATATGTCAAAGGGACATTGGGTCGATGAATATCAATATGCCATGCTTCAATCTGAGTGGGCCGCCAAGCATCATTAAACATTTATTTCCTATTTAAAATCCCTAAATAAGCGCTCCATGGGCCCACATCGGTTCGATATCGTTCCGCCATGACCCGAACAATCTGGGACATATGTGTGAAGTCATGGACAACCCACGCAGAAAGTAATTCGCTCACTTTCACGACTCCAAACTGCGGGTGAACGCCCTTTTTTTCTAAATCAAGGCCTGAATGTGTCATACGCTGAATGTATGCCACATTCTCCATCCGCACATGATGAAACTCAGATAATGCTTGTTCTATCTGTCTTTCAGATTGGTTCAAATGAGAGTAGCGGTCAAACGCAGGAAATGGTGTATTCTCTCCATCAACAAGAATCACATTTAATCGAGGAATCCAGTTGAATTTCTCTGCTTCAATCAAATGTTCAATGACTTCAACTGGATTCCACGTCCCCTCCCCTTCACGGCTGTGAAGCCAATCCTTCGATAAACCCGACAAAAGACTTTCTAACGTGTGAGGAGTTCGACTCAACATATCCAAAGCTTCATTTAAATTAAAATTCATGTGGTTGCTCCTTTATCAGTTTTTCTTTATTTTAATGGATTTTGGATAGATTGTAACTCATACCTCAAGACAGATAAAGGTGCTTATGCCTTTTATTTTCTTTGACTATGGATCATTTGATCGATCAACTCAAACATTTTTTTCATGAATTAGATTAAAAAAAAGCCCTTTTCAGAGGCTTTTTTTGGATTCGTTCTGATTGATTAGCTCTCGTTTGCCAACATGTACGCTGCAGCTTCATGCATATCTTTCAATCCTGATCTCTGTGCGTACTCGGCCACAGTGATCGCACTTGTAGTCAGAAGTTCTATTATATGTTCATCCATTCCCTGCCAAGTTCTCCCGCCTGCTTTTTCATACGCATGGATAAGTTTTGTTAACCCTTCTGTCCCAAAGAGAAGTTGATGCGACAAAAAGTCTGCAGATACATCACCAACCCCCACTTCAGACCAATCAATCACCCCCGTCACACAATGATTTTCATCAATCAGAATGTGGCCAGGATGCAAATCACCATGCTTCACTCCCACGAAAGGCGGCCATAAAGAATCTTTAGCTAGCCATTCTTGCCAGCGCTCCCATAAACCGCTGTTAATGGTGTATTGCGATTTGACACGTTCCATTCGCTGTTTCATTGATCCTCTTAATTCATGAGCACTGAGCATCTCCACACCGATCGTTTTAAAAGGCTGTTGATCTAAAGAATGTACATTCGCTAAAACTCTTCCTAAGGATTCATAATAAACTTGCGGTACATTCGTTGAGTCAAAACTCCACACATACGATTGTTTCTCCACATCAATACTAGCCGCCGGTACTCCCTCTAATTGTTTATAAGCAATCAGACTTTCTGTAAAGATTGACCACTGAGGGATCTGAAATTGAACCTTCTTACTAATATGATCTAATGTCTTTTTTTCTTGTAAGGTATGTTTCATTGATTCAGGTCTGCGAGGCACTCTTAATATCCATTTAACACCATTTGAATCTTCAACATGTGCGACACGGAAATCAACACCTGATTCATTTATTTTGATGGTATTCTCTGAAATTTCTAATCCGTGATGATTGGCTAACTGCTTTAATTCTAGTCTTTTCATATCCATTCCTCCAATTGCTCATTTAGTCATGATCAATAGGCATCAAGAAAATCATCACAAAAATCCACAAAAGGCTACTTTATGTGGTCAGAGTAAACAAAGCTAGACTTATGCCCTTCTTTGTATTATAAAAACATACAAAAAAGACAGAACAATTATCTGCCTGTCTTCTAGTGAAATTGCATACTTTCCCGCTGAAGATCATTAAAAATGTGCAGACTACCCCGTTTACTCCGTTTGATGAAAACAGAGCCTTTGAACATATGAAATTACTGATTGTTCAAAGTTTGCTGGCGTAATCTTCCTGCATGCATCATCTTTAACCATCCTCCTCTTTGTCATATAAAGTTACTATACTTTATTTAAATATGACTTTCAATAAGACTACGAAAAGAAGGATTTAAAATCATCTGAATTCCCAATTAATTACATATAATGTAATAAATGTATCCACTTGTGTTAAGATATGGTTATTGATTCTTTTGTCTAATAAATTTATTAAACTCAAAAACCCGATGTACTTTGAATTTTGAGTGTATGAGAGGCAATTAGAACAAATCAAATGTAGCTAAGTTATTTAAAGGGAGAATTGGTATGACTCATTTAGAATTCGCATTCGGCTTGCTTCCAGTAAGTATAATCATCGCTTCTTTTATTGTCACATTGTTTGTACAAAAGGTTTATTTTATGCCAGTTGTGAGCTTTATCATTTTGCTCATCCTGACATTTACACTTTTTAATGTCTCTTTCTTAGGGTGGTCAGTTATTTACACTTTAGGCTCATTCATTGCTTCATATGTAGCATTATTCATCATGAAAACTTTAAATAAAAAGAGGTCTTAAACCACGTTTTAAAAGCCATTTTGAGGGGCTTTTATTCTTTCACTATCGTTTTTTCACTGGATGAATGTCTTCTCCCAAAAAAGCGGTATTAGACTCACCACTATTTTCTAGTAACTCAGCAATCTCTTGCAGCTCTTTATTGATACGGTCATTCCTAGGCATATCTGGATTTAACAAAAGGATGGAGTGAACAGTCGTGGCCGCTTCATACAAAACATTCTGATCTTTTATGTGTTTGATGCTTTGTTTCATGCGATCGAAAAACCATTCAATCTCTTCAATGTCTTCCATTGGATAATGTGCCATTTTAAAGAGGTTCTGCTGACGAAGGTCTTGTCTCTCAAATATTTGTTCAAGCTCTTCTTTACTGACATACAAATCCGAAGATTCCTCATCAATCTCTACAACCTCGATCATCGCATCTTCAGCTGTATATAATTGCTCAATAAATTCATCGAAACTATCTGCCAGCTTAAAATCTACTTCCATCTCTAAATCAAAATAGTGAATAGGCGGGTGTTCCTTCGTTTCTCGATAATCCATTGCGATCCATGTATCTTCCTCTCCGCTGATGATCACAAGCCCCTCCGGCAACTCCAATTCATCACTTAACTGAGGGCTAGTCATAATTCCATTACCTTTGGCGATTCCTCTTAGATGGTCAAATTGAACATGATCATCTGCCCATGAGTTCGGTTTTTCGGTTGGAAAAGCATTACGCACTGTAAAACCACCGTTCCAATCTAAAATGAGCTTTTTGTATGTAGCAGGTAAAGTGACACCAAGTGTCCCCTCTGCTTCACGAATTTTTTCCTCATCTACCTTTTCTAACGTGAAAGGACTCTCTTCTTTTTTCTCCCAGAATGATTTCAAAGTGGATACCTCCCTATATCTATTGAGGTTAGTATAACATTGACAAACTGTTCAATTGCTCATTCTACTTCATAAAAAAACAGACTATTAAAGTCTGTTTTAATCTTGTCTATACGTTTTCAGAGGTTGTATTTCGATCAATTATAGTCGTATTTCGATTTGATTTTTGTTGTTCCTCCATTGTTGTATTCCGAATTGATTTTGTTCCAATAATTTTCAAAGTTTCTGCTGTTGAAACACTTAACAATACAATGGATACAATGACTAGTAATTTTTTAATAATCATACAGACACTCTCCTTTTTGAATATCATTTTGAGCTTTAAGAGCCTTTCTATAATATTCGGCAGCTTTTTCAAAGTCCCCCTTTTTTTCAGAAGATAATCCGATACTTTGAGCAAATGCCTCGACATAGACATATAGTTGCTTTTCCTCAAAATAATCTAGCACTTCCTGAATTGCTTTCTCATTAGCATTTATATAAATCGCTTTTAAAGCTTTAAATAACATCAAACACAACGAATCATTCCTCTCTAAGGAGCACTTAAGACCATCTTCTACGAGTGAAGCGGCTTCTTCATGGTGACTAGACTTATACAACGACCAACTTAAACTAAATAGGGTGATTGGTTTTATATCAATACTTCGTGGTGTAATAATGTCTAAAACTTCTCTGTAGCGTATGATTGCTTCAGTGTACTTTTGTTGTCGATCATATGTATTCGCTATGTTCAATAGAATTTTAGCAATTAACATATTATCGGCGAGCTCTTCTGCTATAGAAAAAGCTGTATTTAGATGCTCTAATGACTTGTCATATCGCTTGAAATCATCATAATTTCCTGCAATAACA
Organism: Bacillus sp. ABR; assembly: GCF_056172715.1. Taxonomy (NCBI): domain Bacteria; kingdom Bacillati; phylum Bacillota; class Bacilli; order Caryophanales; family Bacillaceae; genus Bacillus; species Bacillus sp. ABR. The sequence continues at coordinate 16,528 of NZ_JAOYSL010000005.1, forward strand.
ATCAAGCTTTGTATTTGGCGAACTTTATATTGTTCATGCTGCTTATAGATGTCTAAGGCCTTTATGATGTGATGGATAGAAACATGAGTTTGTTTCATAATATAGTAGGCTTCAGCTACCTTGAAGTGAAACTCCGCTTGCTCAATATCATCGACAACCAGTGCGAGCTGCCTTTCAGCGATCTTATAATATTGAATAGCCTGTATGTATTCTTTCTTACTAAACTCATACATTCCTCTAAAAAAAGCATTATAGTATTGCAACATACCAGAAAGTTGATGATTTGAATTTTCGATTTTATCAACCAAATCAGAAACAGAAGGTGATCGTTTTTCTGAAGGCTTAATATAATCAAGCATAAGCTGATGGCGAAAACACATTAGTTGATAGTAAATCAGTAAATCCTGGTCTTCTTCCATCCGTTCAATTTCTTGTTCTACCTCAGCTTTCAAAATCTCTGCATCGGGTACACTGAATTGCCGAATCATTTCATACCATTCATTAATTTTCACACCAACATGTGAAGAAATCACTTTCTCCATCCCTTATTCCCCTTCCACTAATTTCCCTTATATTACATTTATTATCACATGTAAGAGATGACAAAGCACCGAAAAGAAACCGCAAAAAGAACAGTTCATAACGTGACTTTACACATTTCTGCTCACAACAGAAAAAGCAGACTCTACTAAGTCTGCCTTTTTCTATCAAATGACTATACCTTTGAAAATTAAGTATACAATGAATCGCTTAACCACTCTTCACAATGTTCTATCAGCCATCTCAAATATTCCACATATTGACCGGCATGATAGCCGTCACAAACAGCATGATGTACTTGAATGGCGACTGGCAAGATGATTTTTTCTTCTTCCACCTTAAATTTGCCTAACGTAAATATCGGCAGTAAATAAGTTTCATCTGTAGATACATTAAGGTTAAAAGAAGTAAAATCAATCCAAGGCAGGCTTGAAATATTGAACATATTTTCTGGCATATGAGGTTTCGGAAATAGTTTGTTACTTTCGCTATAAGCTTCAATATCAGCTACACAGCTTTTATAAAACCGAGCAAAATTTTCGTCATAAGGCGTCCAAATACTTGAAAATGTCTTTGTTTCTTTATTTAGAATCGTATAACTAGGATGGAGAAGATCCCAGTGACCAAGTTCATCATTCACTAGATCCATCCGAAACTCCGGTATTTTTTGCACAGCCCTTGCTAACAAATAAATTTGCACAGGATATACTTTTAGCTTTTTTTCTTTTAATATTGAATGCAATTTCGTGATATCTAAATCGATAACTAGGCTATATGAGCATCGGGTTACCTTCATATAATGATGAAAGTGCTCTTTTCTCGGATAATTTTCATCTATTTTTTTAAACATTTTTTATCTCCTCCTGAATGTGATTTACTGTATTCAGGAGGAGACTTTATCTGTTTTCACCACCACAATCATCCTTTCAAGAGATATATTATGTTTCAGTCTATCACTTAGCCTACGATAAAACCTTCAACAACTCTTCGTAAGTCAGCTTGGCTGAAGTATTGAAGTATTCATATTAGTATATTTAAAGAAGAGGAACTCGAATAAAAAAGCACCTTATATCGTAGAAGGTACTTATCTTATATAGCACTAGCTTTTTTATAATTTTGAAGAAAATGATGACCTTCATTTAAAAAAACTAGAAAACGCTTATTCATAGTTTCAATAACGATTCTATCTGGTTGACCATATGGAGCACCAATTCTATAATCAATATTATCTTCAACTCCATACTTGTCCGACTCTTTAATACTAACGATTTGATCAATTGGTATTTCTGTTTTAGATAAACCAAATTTTAAGACTAAGTATTTTTCACCAAAACTGTAACGGGTTTTTAGGAAAACAGTAAATATAAAGAAAAGTGCTAATAAAAAGATTAACATAATTACATATTCCATAGAATCACTCTTTCTTATACTTTTATCTAATTTTACCATGTTTTTCACTTTTTAAAACCAACAACTTTAAGAGAAGTATTATATACGTTTAAATTCACCCTAGTAAGGCAAGTTCTATGAAGTGCTGTTTATACATTTGTATAAGTTAACTGCGATTCCCCCTCCTCTATATTGGAAAGAATGACTGAGATACTTCTCACTATTTTACCAATGTAAAACTTATAAAAAAGCATCTATATATGTTCATCTTACTTTTAGTAAAGAAATCAATTGTTTTAGTTTGTTGCGAACGACCTTTGTTCGTGTAATTCCTCAAGGAGGTGCTCGGCTAGTGACACAGGAAAATAAGGCATCCAAAGGTTTGTTAATTACTTTACCCGCCGCTATTATCGCTATTGTGTTGATTTTAGGAAAAATTGATACACCTGTAACAAATATTTTATTTTATGTAGTAGCTTTTGGTGTAATGGGTTTAACTGTTTCAAGCTTAATAAAAGACTACAAAAAAAAGAAAGATTGATTACTTGTCAGGGAGCTGCTTTATGTAGCTCCCTGTTTGTTAAAAACAGGATAATGACTAACACTGAGAAATACAAAAGCCACTCTCGAATATTTGGTTAGTTGGATAGTATTATTATTTGTCGTATTCATTGGCGTTGAAGCGTCTTTTAGAACGATTTTTAGAACGATCTATAAAATAAGACATCTAAGCGAATAAAGACAAACAAAAAAGCCCCTTTATATAGGGGCTTTTGGTTTATTAACGTAATAATTGAAGTACGTTTTGTGGCTGTTGATTCGCTTGTGCAAGCATTGCTTGAGACGCTTGAGAAAGAATGTTGTTCTTAGTGAACTCACTCATTTCTTTTGCCATGTCAACGTCACGGATACGAGACTCAGCAGCCGTTAAGTTTTCAGAAGATGCACCAAGGTTGTTGATTGTGTGCTCTAGACGATTTTGAACTGCACCAAGTTTAGCACGTTGTGCAGAAACTTGTTTAATAGCTCCATCAACGATTGCTAACTGATCATCAAATCCACCATCGTCATCAGCTGCAATTGTTTCAAATTTAGATACATCGATATCTTTAACAGACTTACCTGTCTCAACTGCACCATCTGCGTCTGTAACGCCTAAAGCAGCAGCGCTCATATCTTGAATGTTGACTTTAATTTGTTGTGTAGCATTTGCACCAATTTGGAATACTAAAGCATCACCAGGAGTTGCTGGGACTGCAGGTGTACCTGTACTTGGATCATCTGGATCTGTCGGCGGAGTTGCTGGTGTGCCAGGTGTACCTACTCCATTAAACGTACCATTTAATAATTTTTTTCCGTTAAACTCAGTACGATTAGAAATACCATCGACCTCTTCAACAAGCGCTGTGATCTCATCTTTAATTGCAGCTAAGTCTTCACCTTGCTGTGTACCAGTATTTCCAGCTTGAACGACTAGTTCACGAACACGTTGAAGGATGGAGTGAGTTTCAGTCAATGCACCTTCAGCTGTTTGGATAAGAGAGATACCGTCTTGTGCGTTTTTAGACGCCATTTCTAATCCTCGGATTTGTCCACGCATTTTTTCAGAGATTGCAAGACCTGCTGCGTCATCTCCTGCACGGTTGATTTTAAGACCAGAAGAAAGTTTCTCCATGTTCTTTTGGCTTGCACCATTGTTTGCTGATAAACGGTTTAATGTGTTAAGTGCTGCGATATTGTGGTTAATTCTCATTTCCTATTACCTCCGTGTAATTTTTTTTAGAGAGCTTATCTGTAAAGTCCATTTAGATGAAAGCTCTTCCTTAGAATTTTCGATTTCTAAGGCATGTGTATAGTAGTAACGCAGAGCACCTTTTGGCTCTCTTACTTACTACCGTATGTAACATCAGTTATGGCAATAATCATGAAACCTCCTTCTATTCATTCAAAATGATTAGTCTTGTCACTTTTACGAGACTAGATACCCGCCATAACAATGAGTATTATGTTACCTACTATAGACTGAACTTCCATATATTTTAGTTTGTGGAATTTGTTAAATTCACAAATTAGACACATTTAACAAGAAGAAATATCTCGTCCATGTTGTCATATTGGCTTATGTTAAGCTTGTGAAAAAATCATATTGATGTATAATACAATTGATGTATGATGCATGAATTGTAGGAGGTTGACCTTTTGAAAAGAGAAGATGCCTTAAAACTAAGAACAGATATTAAGAAAATGATTATATTAACTGGGGTTTTCGAATCTCAAAATTTGCCGAATGGACCATTTGAAAAACCTCTACCAACTTCTCAAATGATGGCGTTAGAGGAACTAGAGATGGAAAAACTAACTGTTTGGCAACTATCCAATAAACTTAGATTAGAGACTTCAACTGTAAGTAGGTTGGTAGATAAGTTAGTAAAAATGGGGCTTGTTTATCGTGAAGTAAATGAAAAAAATAGAAGAGAACTTTTTCTGCACCTCACAGAAAAAGGGCACATTACTGTTAATCGCTTAAGAGAACAATCCCTTACATTTTATCAACGTATCCTTAATAATTTATCAGAATCAGAACAAAAAATAGTTGTGGATGGTTTTGAATTATTTAATGATTCTATTTCTAAGTCTTTTGATTAGAGTGAGGTAAATCATAACCTTTGGAGGATAAAATGAGTTTGGATTTTGAACGTCCTATTATTGAACTAAAAGAGAAATTTGATGAATTAAAGAAAATGATGAAAGAAAATAATGTAGATTTATCGTCAGAAATTCATTTATTAGAAAAACGTTTAAATAAAATGCAAGATGAAGTTTATTCTAATCTTACAGCTTTTCAACGAGTTCAAATTGCAAGGCTACGTAACCGGCCCACGACATTGGATTATATACCTTTATTGTTTACAAACTTTTTCGAACTTCATGGTGATCGATTATATGGTGATGATAAAGCAATGATAGGTGGTATTGCAAAATTTAAAGGAATGCCCGTTACGGTTATAGGTCATCAAAGAGGTAGAAGTACAAAGGAAAATATAGAAAGAAATTTTGGAATGGCCCATCCAGAAGGATATAGAAAAGCGCTAAGACTTATGAAACAAGCTGATAAATTTAATCGCCCTATTATTACATTTATTGATACAATAGGCGCCTATCCAGGGAAAGGGTCTGAAGAACGTGGAATTTCTGAAGCGATAGCTCGAAATCTATTGGAAATGGCTACACTTAAAGTGCCAATTGTTTGTATTGTAATTGGAGAGGCATCAAGTGGTGGAGCTCTTGGCATTAGTGTCGGTAACCATATCCATATGTTAGAGTATTCATGGTACTCAGTAATTTCGCCAGAAGGAGCAGCATCTATCCTATGGAAGGACGCTAAGTATGCTCCAGAAGCTGCGGAACATATGAAAATTTCAGCAAAAGATTTAAAGCATTTAGGAATTATTGATGAAATCATCCCTGAAATGAAAGGTGGAGCACAAAATGATATCAAATCACAGGCAAAAATGATTGAATCTGTCATCGAATCATCTCTAAAAAAATTGATACCATTATCCTCAGAAGAGCTTATCAAACAGAGATATGAAAGGTATAGACAAATAGAAAATATGTAAAGTCCGTATTACATTTAGGAGGATTCTTACAAGATAGTTCTAAATATTTTGTAAGTAACCTCTTAAACTGAATATGCTGATACTATTAAAAGATGTGTGATCGGTATGAAAAAGGATTTCTTCCATCAATACTTTTTCTGAAGGTCCTCAAATAATTCCTCATAAAAAAACAGACCCTGCATGGTCTGTTTTCATTTTGCCTATATGTTTTGAGATTCTCCATCTCTCAGTCGCGGAGCCATATCTAAAGCAAAATAAGTCAAAATGCCAGCGCATCCGGCGCGTTTGAACGACATTAATAATTCTTCATTACAACATTTACATCAAGCCAACCATTCTGAATAGCTGCCATCAACATTGAATCTTCTCCACTGAAGAAAGAATTTTGTCCATTCCTTACCTAATTTCCATAAAAAACTTAATATTATATTTATTATCACATCCAAGGATTTACAAAGCACCGAAAAGAAACTGAAAAAAGCTCCTGTAAAGGAGCCTTGTGATAGTTATCGATTTAATATGAAACTTGTTTATAAAAGTACATCATTGAAAATTATTTATAATGGTACTTAATGCTTTCTTTAGTACAACCTTATCATCATTTGACAAGTTTTGAAGCGCTGTCTTGTTCAGCTCAATTGTTGCTGCTTCAACTTGATCTCTAATGACTAAAGATTTTTGAGTAGCCTCTACTAATATATTTCTTCGATTGTTTGGATCTATTGTGCGTTCAATTAAGTCAGCTTTTTGCATTTTATCTAATATTCCAGAAACGGTTGAGGCTTCTAAATATACAAGTTCTCCAATTTGTTTAGGAGATAACTGACCCTCTCTCCATAGACAGTTCAACACACCATATTGAGCGGGTGTCAAATCACTTTCCTCTAAAAGTTTACTAAAGTACTTGAACACTTTATTTTGACTAACACTTAGTAAAAAATTTATGCACTCTGATAATTCCATTTTATCTCCCCCACATTGACTTCACCTATAATATCATGGTAGTTTTTTAATTGAAATACTTTTGGAACAGAAATATTTTGTTGTAATATATTTTTAGAGAGGAAGATACACAATGGATTCATTTAAAGCGATTCTAGTTACAGAAAAAAATGATCAAGTTAGTTATGATCTTCAAAATGTAAGTGTTAATGATTTATCTGAAGGAGAAGTATTAATTAAAGTAGCATATTCTTCAATCAATTATAAAGATATGCTGGCTGTTCAAAAAAATGGAGGTGTTATTCGTAACTATCCAATGATTCCTGGAATTGATCTAAGTGGGACTATCGTTCATACAACAGATCATCGTTTCGTAGAGGGTCAACAAGTGATTGTCACAGGTTTCGCTATGGGCATGAGCCACACTGGAGGTTTTTCTGAATATGCTAGAGTACCTGCGGATTGGATTGTTCCTTTGCCAAATAACTTGACTTTAAAAGAAGCAATGATTTTTGGAACAGCAGGCTTTACCGCAGCTCTTTCTATCATGGCTTTACAGGAAAATGGTATGAGTACGAAAAATCAACCTAATATACTCGTTACAGGGTCAACTGGTGGAGTTGGTAGCATTGCTATACAATTATTATCTAAAATTGGGTACAACAATATTTTTGCTTTAGTGCGTAAAGATAATCAAGTTGATATAGCAAAATCTTTAGGAGCAACTGATGTCATTTTTGCAAACGAATTAGGAGAGCTAAAAAAACCATTAAACAAGCAAAAATTTGACTTCGTCTTAGATACCGTAGGAGGAGATGTGGCTTCTGTGATCATTCCTCAAATTTCTTATGGTGGAAGCATGAGCATGTGCGGGAATGCAGGCGGAATTAAATTAACAACAACTGTGTTACCTTTTATTCTAAGAGGGATCAACCTTCTAGGGATTGATTCTGTAAATGTACCAATCAATAAACGCAAAGTAATTTGGAACGAGATAGCAAACGAATGGAATATCTCCCAAACGACTCTAGTCAATGAGATTACGCTCGATACGTTACCTGAAAAAATTGAAGCCATTAAAAATGGCCAACATTTAGGAAGAACCATTATTAAATATTAAGATAAACGAACTTTATTTATTTAAATTACACCAGACAAATATTGAATGTATTGATGCAGATACCCCATCCCAAACAGGTGGGGTACATCTATTCAAAAAAGAGCAGGACATGCTAGTGCTAAAATACCCTCAGATATTTATCATCATGTCACAAACAAATTAGAATTTAACACCGCAGAACACTTTAATCGTTTTAACCTAAAAAGAAACAATCTGCAAAAAACAAAAAACCCTTGCTACGCAAGGGTTTCAACGATGATTCCGACTGGGCTCGAACCAGCGACCTCTACCCTGTCAAGGTAGCGCTCTCCCAGCTGAGCTACGGAATCGGGTTATGTATCAGTTCTGGGCTTTCTGTTACTGACAGTCTCTATTATATAACCATAATAATAAAGCGTCAATGGTTTTGTTTAAAAAAGATCAAAAAGCCGGCGGCTGTGCCGGCTTTTTTCTCTCCTTCTTTATGATTGGTTCACAAGAACAGGCTTTAGTTGATCCAGTGCTTGTTTGAAGTCACGTTTGAGGTCTTCTCCGTTTTCAACTCCGACACTTAAACGAAGCAGCCCATCTGTAATCCCTCTTTTTTCTCTTTCTTCTTTTGGCATAGCTGCATGTGACATTTTGGCTGGATATGACAAAATCGATTCGACGGCGCCGAGGCTGACGGCGAATACAGGTAATGTGACGGCATCCACCAATTCTTTGACTGCCGCTTGGTTTTCTAGTTCAAATGAGAGAACAGCCCCTGCTCCGCTTGCCTGCTTTCGCTGAATATCTGCACCCGGGTGATCATCTAAGCCTGGGTAGTATACTTTTTTGACCGCAGGATGTTCTTTAAGAAATGAAGCTAGCTCGAAGGCCGTTTGACTAGCTTTTTCTAATCTGACCTGAAGGGTTTTTAACCCTCTTAAAACGAGCCAGCAATCCTGCACGCCAAGGACCGCACCGAAGGAGTTTTGCAGTGAATAGAGTTCCTCTCCCAGCTTCTCATCTTTTACCACGGCTAAGCCTGACAGCACATCACTGTGGCCGCTTAAAAATTTCGTTGCGCTGTGCAGAACAACATCCACACCAAGGTCCAGCGGACGCTGAAGCGCAGGCGTTAAAAACGTATTATCTAAGAATGTCAAACAGTCATGCTCTTTCGCAATCTGTACGACACCTTCAATATCTGTAATGCCTAGTGTTGGATTTGACGGTGTTTCCATGTAAATGACCTTTGTATTCGATTGAATGCCTCTTTTGACTTCATTCAAATCCGTCATATCCACGAAGGTATGCTCAATTCCAAATCTCGACAGAACTTGGGTGATCATTCGGAAAGTCCCGCCGTACACATCTCTTGTGACAAGGACGTGATCTCCCTTTGATAATAGAAGAAAAGCGGTTGAAATAGCAGCCATGCCTGATGCAAAGGCAAGCCCTCTCGTTCCTCCTTCCAGCGCCGCAATCGTATCCTCTAATGCTTGACGTGTAGGAGTTCCCGATCTCGAGTAGTCATATTGGCCAAATTCATCGAAGCTGCTTTGATGAAAGGTGGATGCATGCTGAATCGGTACACTGACTGCACCTGTTGAACGGTCTGTTTTAAACGCATTATGAACGAGTTGTGTTTCGAGTGTCCAATCATGTGTGGTCATTTGGCGTGTACCTCCTCTTTTACTTGTGATAGTGCCTGTTTCAGGTCTGCTTTCAGGTCATCTACATGCTCGATGCCAACAGAGAAACGGAGCAGCTTGTTACATACACCGTTTGCAATGCGAATTTCTTCTGGGATATCCATGTGCGTTTGCGTTGCAGGATACGTAATGAAGCTTTCGACTCCGCCAAGGCTTTCAGCAAAACAAATCGTTTTTAGCTGCTTTAAAAATGGATTGACCCAGTCCTCTTTAGCTACTCGAAATGACAGCATGCCTCCCTTTCCTGGATAAAGCACATCTTGAATTTCTGGCTGTTTCTTTAAAAACTCAGCCAGCTCCTTCGCATTTGCCTCGTGCTGGCGCATTCTAAGAGCCAGTGTTTTCATTCCTCTCATTAAAAGCCATGAGTCAAATGGTGATAGAACCGCTCCAATCGCGTTTTGATGCTGGAACATGTCTTCAGACAGCTGCTCTCCTTTTGTCACGACAAGCCCTGCAAGAACATCATTATGTCCGCCTAAATATTTGGTTGCGCTATGAATGACAATGTCCGCTCCAAGCGTAATCGGCTTTTGCAAGACTGGTGTGTAAAAAGTATTATCGACAATCACCAAAGCGCCATGTTCTTTTGCAATCTTCGCTATTTTTTGAATATCTGCTTCCTGCATCAGTGGATTTGTCGGTGTTTCAATAAAGACCGCTTTTGTGTTTGGCGTGATTTTAGAGCGTAAACAGTCTTCATCTGCAAAATCATCATAAAGAAAACGTAAGCCGTACTTTTTCCATTCGTTTTCAAACAAACGGTATGTACCGCCATATAGGTCTGATGAGACGATGAGTTCATCTCCGCTTTCAAATAGAGCCATGATCGTTTGAATCGCAGCCATTCCCGAACTGAAGGCAAAACCGGCCGTCCCTTCTTCGAGTGAAGCAATTGCATCCTCTACGAGCTGTCTTGTTGGGTTTTTCGTTCGAATATAATCAAATCCTGTAGATTCCCCTATACCTCTATGTCTGTATGCTGTCGAAAGGTAAACGGGAGGACTGACAGTGCCAGTCACCTCTTCGCTACGGTTTCCAATCTGCGCTAATTTCGTTTCCACATGTTCTGTCATTTGACACCATCCTAAGTAAAAATCTGATTTCAAAACAGAAAACCCCTTCTTCATAAGAAGAAGGGGTTTAATCGCTTCCTCTTATCTTCCAAGCAAAAAAGCTGCTTGCTGGATTTAGCACCTTGGTACATCACATGTAGTGATGCATACCGGTTGCTGAGGTTTCAAAGGGCCAGTCCCTCCACCTCTCACGATAAGAATGTGTTGTCTGTCTGTTCTAATTCTTAATACTGTAACCCATTAAATCTCATTTTTCAAGGGGAAATGTCATGATTAATTAAAATTTTCTGTATTTTATAACAGAATCGATGTTATACGGTTTGATTGCATGTTAGCATATAGGAACAACGCTGTTTTTCGTGTTACAATGAATGGAAACGTTTCACTTTATGATGAATTTGGTTAGCTGGAGGAATGGATTATGGTGAAGAAAACAGGAATCATTCAAGAAGAAACCTTACAGTCAAAAGAACTTGGGGCGGACATGACCATTTTGATCTATTTGCCAGTCAATTACTCCCCCCTTTATACATATCATGTCATCATTGCCCAGGATGGTCATGATTATTTCCGCCTAGGCAAAATAGGCAGACAGGCAGAAGAATTGATGCAGAACAAAGAAATGGAACGCTCGATTATCATTGGTGTCCCTTATGAAAATGTTACGGAAAGACGGAACACGTATCATCCAGACGGCACAAAGTTTGAAGCGTATAAACGCTTTTTAGCCAATGAACTGGTTCCTTATATTGATGAACACTATCCAACCTATCAAATTGGATCAGGACGTACGTTTATTGGTGATTCACTTGGTGCGACGATTTCCCTCATGACAGCCATTGATTATCCTTCTTTATTTGGCGGGCTGATTTTGCAGTCCCCTTACGTTGACGAGTCGGTTCTAGAAGCCGTCAAACAGTCGACAGCCCTTTCTCATTATGCGATTATCCATCAAATTGGGCTGGAGGAAACCGCTGTGAAAACAACAGATGGCCAGGTGCTTGATTTTGTTCAGCCGAATGATGATTTAAAGGCCCTTCTTGAACAATCTGGAGCGGATTATTTATTTGAGACATTCGAAGGGGATCATAAATGGACGTTTTGGCAGCCGCTCATTGCGCCTTCGTTAAAAAGAATGCTCCCATATTCGTTAATCAACTGAATTTTGTTATAATAAACAATAATAAATACTTTCTTATTCAGGAGGGAACATGATGAAATACGGAGTTGTTATATTTCCATCAAAAAAATTGCAAGATATTGCGAACTCTTACCGGAAGCGTTATGATCCGAACTATGCACTCATACCGCCTCATTTAACATTAAGAACACCTTTTGAATTAACCGATCTAGAAGCGGCTGAGGTCGTCTCAACGTTAAGAGATTATGCAAAAAATGCTTCTCCTATTACGTTACGTATTAAAAAATTCAGTTCATTCGCTCCTGTAAACAACGTCATTTATATGAAAGTAGAACCGAACGAGGACATCATGGCGCTCAATGAAAGATTGTACGCAGAGCCACTGGCTGGTACACCTGAATATGCCTTTGTTCCGCATGTCACAGTGGCTCAAAAACTATCAGATGATGAGCATTCAGACGTACTTGGCACATTAAAGCTGAGAAAGATTGACCATGAAGAAACAGTGGATCGCTTCCACCTTTTATATCAATTAGAAAACGGATCTTGGACCGTCTATGAAACATTTATTTTAGGAGAAGAGGGTTAAAGACATTTGAAAACAGTCATCGCAACAGAACAAACACAACGAGAAGATGCATATTACGTTCGAAAAGAAGTATTCGTCAAAGAACAAGAAGTTCCAGTAGAGATCGAAATAGATGAACTAGAGGACAAAGCCACCCATTTTGTCATTTACAATGATGACAAAAAGCCTCAGGCGGCCGCTAGACTGCGGATCATTGAGGGATCAAAGGCAAAGCTAGAAAGAATTTGTGTGTTAAAAGAGGCGCGCTCCTTCGGCCTTGGCCTCAAGCTATTAGAGGCGCTAGAAACAGAAGCAATTGCTAATGGAGCAAAAGAAGCGGTGATGCATGCCCAAGTCCATGCGCTTCCTTTCTACGAAAAGAAAGGCTACAAAGCGGTTTCTGAACCGTTTGAAGAAGCTGGAATCACCCATGTCAAAATGACAAAAACACTGTCTGTTTGACCAAAAGAAAAGCCAGAGCATTCAAAATGCCCTGGCTTTTTCTTTTTCATTATCGTTCGCCAATGGAAGAAAGCGCAATCATTTATATATACGTATTGATATGAACGCCTTTTCCTTCCTCCATAAACATATCTCGTACAAAGCGTTCCCGCTTTTTTTGCTGTACTTTCGTTTCCGCTTCTGTCACTAAGTCCTCTTTTTTCTCCAGCTCTCTGTAAATCTTGTCATGAAAGGTGCGAGTAACCTTTGTTACTTTCGCGTAGTCTTCTTTATCCTGAGGAGCTGGACGATTGATATATTGAAAATACAGATCCGGCTGAATCGGGGCTATATATCCCATCAAGAACGCCTCCTTTGCTTCTCTCTTACTCTACTATTCCCTAATTATGACTGTTTGAAACACGCCTCATTTGATATGATTAGATGTGTTTCATTTTAAGATTGATTGACTATTGGAGGACTAGCTTTGAAATGCGCACGACGACATGATCGAACGATCTCATTACATACGTATTCGAGAGAACATTATCAATTCCTCCATGACGAGGGAAAAAAAGGACAATTATTCTGCCCATATTGCGGACAACCGGTCTTTTTTAGATTAAATATACATGATGAACCTGCCTTTATTCATAAGCACATGTCTCAGCAAGAGATTTGTGAACAAGCTGAAGAACAAGCAGATCATAATCAAACGGCTGAACAGGAGGAAAAGGCTTCCTATAAAGAACTTGGCGGCTTCCGTTTTCCAACCGGCAAACAGATCATCTCGCAAACTAGCGAATCATATGACTGGCAGGAACCAAAGTCGATTCAATTTAGCGACGCCTTACATTTAGAAGAAAATGAACAAGTTCATACGATCGACCTCTTCCCGCATATCACCTTTAGCACACCGCAGCTTCAAGCTGTCACACATTTAGATGGTCCGATGCTTGTGCTGGCTGGTGCCGGCAGCGGGAAAACAAGAGTCCTGACGGCTAGAGCGGCTTATCTCATGTCCCATCATCATATTCCTGCTCACCATATTTTACTCGTAACTTTTACTACAAAAGCGAGCAGTGAGATGAAAGAAAGACTGCGCAAGCAATACCAGCTTCATCCTTCACAAGCCAGCCAAGTGGTGACAGGCACCTTCCACAGTCTTTTTTATAAAATGCTGCTTCACGATGACGCAAATAAATGGAACGGCCAGCATCTGATCAAGTTTGACTGGCAAAAGGAGCAATACATTCGAAAAGCCATAATGAATGAAGGACTTGATGAGAAAGACTACCCTACTGATCAAGTGCTGCAATCCATCGGCTATTGGAAAAATGCCTTTTTACCAGGTGAACTTCCTGATTTGAAGGATGAAAAGGAAAAACACATGTGGACGATCTATCAATCATATGAACAGCAAAAACGAGATCATCAGCAATTTGACTTTGATGATATGGCGATTGCCTGCTTACATATGCTGACAGAACAGCCTAAACTGTTAAAACGGTATCAAGAACGATTCCAGTATATTTTAGTGGATGAATTTCAGGATATTAATCCAGTGCAATATCGCTTGATTCAACTTTTAGCCGGAGAATCAGAGCAGTTATTTTGTGTAGGGGACGATGATCAAGCCATTTACGCATTTAGGGGTAGCAATCCTGCTTTCATCCTTGAATTCAAACAGGATTATCCTTCGGCTCAGATCGTCCATTTACATGCGAATTACCGCTCTCATCATACAATTGTCGCAAGTGCAGATGCGATTATTAAGAAAAATCAGCATCGTTATGAGAAGACGTTAAAAGCCGTTCGGGCGGAGAAAATTTCGCCGACGCTCTTTTATCCATATGATGAAGAAGAGGAAGCGACGATGATTGTCGCAGATATTCAGGAGAAAATTAAAAACGGCGCAAAGCCGAATGACTTCTGCGTGCTGTTTCGTACGAATACAGGCGGCCGTGCGATTTATGAACGACTGCATCAGTCGGCCATTCCGTATGAAACGGATGCTGGCGTTAAAGCCTTCTACAGCAGACGAATTGTTCGGGTACTCCTCGCCTTTCTTTCCTTAAGTCAGGATGCAGATGATGTGGCCGCCATGAAACAGCTGCTGCCGGTTTTCTTTTTAAAGCAGCAAACGCTGAATACACTAAAGGCACTGACTATCACAGAGGATTGTTCAATGGTAGATGCGCTCGGAAAGCTGACAGATATACAGCCGTTTCAACGGAAAAAGCTGCAATCAATCGTTCCTTTGTTCCGAACGTTACGAACATTAAAGCCATCGGACGCGGTGACATTTATTGAACAAAAGATGGGACTCGGTGATTACTTAAAAAAACGGGTGAACGATACGAATGTACTTGAAAAAGGGACAGATGATGTACGTGATGTGAAAACAGCTGCCAGACGCTTTGAAACGATTGAAGCCTTTCTCGCACATGCCGAACATATGAAATCTGCCGAAAAGGAAAAAACAGATGAACCCGGTGTTCAGCTCATGACGATCCACCGCGCAAAGGGTCTTGAATTCCAGACAGTATACATCACTTGTGTGGTCGACGGGGCACTGCCTCATGATTTCTCACTGGATGAACTCAGAAACGGTGATGAAGAAGCGCTGGAAGAAGAGCGCCGTTTATTATACGTGGCCATGACAAGAGCTGAACAATCTCTTTATCTGTCTGTTCCTTCATTTAGACGAGGCAAAACGGCTCATCGTTCTCGCTTTTTGTATCCTCTTCTAAAGAAAAACCGTGAATTATTTACAAAAAAACAACAGGCCCCCCTTTAAACGGAGAGCCTGTTGTTTATTTTTTGTTATTCATCATTTTAGCGATTGTATTGAAATCAAGCTTTTCTTTTCCACTAGTAATCGATTGAACGATTTTGTCTTCCATTTCTTTAGGTACACGTTTGTTCGCAAGCTGCGCTACTTTTTTAATGACACCTCGAACGGTATTCTCATCTTTAAAGTTGGCATTTTGCAAAGAACCTGCAAGTTTAAACACATCATTCATATTCACACCGGTTTTGTTTTCTACGCTTTTAAAGAATTTATTATCCATTCATTTGCCTCCTCTTTGTGGAGTAATCACCTTACTATATGAAAATAGGCGGGATATGTGCCTATCCTAAAACCTTGTTTGACCAAAGAGAAAGGAAAGCAAAAGGCTTCCCCCTTGCTTCCCTCACCTTCTTACTTTTTAGTAGTTAAAGAAAGAAGCACCAACGATGATTAGAAGGATGAAAAGCACGACAACAAGAACAAATGTTGATCCATATCCGCCGCCGTAGCCTCCACCGTAGCCGCCGCAAGAACCGCCACCGTAACCGTAACTCATATTTAAGCACCTCCTCTTCTCCCTTACAAAGTATGAAAAATGCAAGAAATGGTTTGGACGATCACATAAAAAAGTGCGGAATTTTTATTTCTGCTGTTTAAAGACGTAATCTGCCTCTGTATGACGCATCATGAATGCTTCTGTTTCTTTTGCAAAAGCCTCCATCTTCACGCCAAATGCTTTTAAGTGCTCCTCAAGATCATGCGCTTTATCCGATAGATCCATTTCAGCCTTTTCGTGCGCTTGTTCTTTCCCATCATGGGGTTTAGTGAACAAGGAACCGATTAATTGTTCGAATGCATCCATTCTGGTCACCCCTTCTCTCTTACATATGCACCACTCAAAAAAAGGGCAACAAAAAAACCGGATAAATCCGGCTTTTGTTTTTCTCTTCTATTATTGAGGTTTCTTTTTGTTTCCACAGCCGCAGCCAGTTTTCTTGATTTTTTTCGTATATACAGATTGTTGATTTGACTGCGCTGGATAACCTTGAAGCATATGTGACGGCGTTTCAGTTGGTTTCATCGCAACCCTTCCTTTCCTGTTCCATGATAGTATATGCATTTATTGAAAGCGTGTCTGATCAGAATGCCTGTTTATTTCACAAGCTTCGAGACGACCGCTTCAATGATGCCTGCTGCTGCGGCAATCGCTAATAGTAAATTAAGCCACATGCTGATGACAGGAAAAAGTATGTATATCAGAAGTAAGGCAGCAGTGCACCACATGCCAGTACACCAATAACAGCTTAACAGTTCTCCAACCCAGGACCGCAGTCCTTCCCCTTTAATGATGATATATGTTTCGACTTCACCTTGTTCATTTACCTCTTCCTGTTCTTCATGAAATAGACGGCGGAAAGGGGCAGTAATGGTATCAAACACAATCAGTCTCGTCAGTCTAAAGGATGCGAGGGCAAACACGACAAATGACAAAGCACCGCTCAGAAGCCTCCACCTCCTTCTTTCTTCTTTTTCCGTCCTTTCTTTATATATGCAAGAAAAAAGACTGTCATGATGAATCGAGTGGAAATAAAATTGGGTTGTACTTTTTCACACTTTCCGATTCCACCTTGAGTCGTTGCTGCATTAAATAATGTATAGATAAGAAAGGAGTGAAAGTATTGTCTATTGAAGAAAGTGCTGAAATATTATATACACAACTGTTAAACGAATTAATCAGCAATTATGATGATTTCATTGAGATCAAAGATTCGGAAAATGTCACAATTCATAAAACAGATGTAACAGCTGCACTCTCCCTTCAAGCGACCGTAACGACAATCATTACTCTTTTAATCCAAATTCTTGTACCAGACGATGAAGTGGCTGCTGACATCACAGATCAGCTTTTAGCTGTGCAACAAGTGGAAGTACAAAAGAAAACTGTGATTCAAATCATCAACTGCTATAACATTACGATTACATTATCAGATGCATCCATTATGAACTCCGTCCAAATTCTCACTCAAACATTGAATGTGCTCTTAGTTGAAGCCGGCATTCTTTGACCCTTTCTTTTTCTAACATGACGTATGAAAGAGGTGAAATCATCGTGGCTGAAGAGAACGAAAAAAAGGAATTTCAAATCAATACGGATATTGATCCATTAACAAGTCTTCTTGTCAGTGATGTGTTAAACAAAAACAATATCACTGATGATCAGAAAGCAAAAATTTCAGATGATCAAAGAAGAATGATTTTGAAATTAGTCGAGGACTTACAAAAGAAAGCAAATGATTTCGTAGAACAGCAGCAGGAGAAAAAAAGGCAGGCTGAGGCAGCAAAACAGCCAGAAGAAGTAGTGCCTGAACCAAAAGTACGTCCAAATCGAAATTCACTTCGAAATCGTATTCAGCAGCGTCGTAATGCTCAGCGTAATAACGATTAAATAAAAATGGGTTGCCTGCTAGGGTAAATGCCCGAGACAAAACAACGCATTCCAGCATTTAATAAAGTAAACGGAAGGAGGAATAGAAATGGATTCTAAACCATATTCTTGGGTCGCTCTAGATCGTAACTGTTCACACCACGGACACCACAGATACCACGAACACCACGACGATTGCAACTATGAAAGAAAAGCACTTTGTGACGATTATTATGATGACGAAGATGTCTTACAAGATTTGGATCAAGTAAGCTTCACAAAGCAGACATCTGAAGAGGTCATTATCGTTAGGGACTCTTGTGACATTAACGTATCTTCTGTCGATGCACAGGTTGCAGCATCTATCCAAGTAGCGATTCAAACAGCGATCATCACCATTACAAACATCTCAATCGCAGACGGTGATTTGGCAGACCGCGTCACGCAGGATCTCTTACAAGCTGCTACTCACAAACAAACAAACCGCCAAAAACTTGTCATCGAAAATTCAAGAAACGTTACAGTATCTACAATCGATGCGGACATCTCTATCGCAATCCAAACACTTACACAAACTCTTGTTGCGACAATCGTTGCAATCGGCATCCTCTAATGTCCAAAAGCAGAGCGAAAAGCTCTGCTTTTCCTTTTATAAAAATACAACAAATATAAATGGTCATTTACCCACACCAACTAGAGGGCGCATACATATGTTGATAAGGACTAAAGTCAAATACCTTGTTAAAGGAGCTGAAATCCATGAGCTGCGGAAAACACCATGGCCGACATGATGAAAACTGTGTATGCGATGCGGTTGATAAGATTTTAGCAGAGCAGGAAGCTGTAGAAGATAAATGTCCTACGAGCTGCTACAGTAATTTATTAAGCCCAACAGTTTCTGGAAAAGATACGATTCCGTTTTTACTTTTTGATAAAAAGGGCGGGTTGTTCTCTACTTTCGGAAACATTGGAGGATTCGTTGACGATTGCCAATGCTTCGAATCTATTTTCTTCCGGGTTGAAAAATTACACGACTGCTGTGCTACGTTATCTGTATTAAGACCTGTTGATGTACACGGACATACGCTAAGCGTGTGTCACCCTTGTGACCCTGACTTCTTTGGTCTAGAAAAAACGGACTTTTGTATTGAGGTTGATTTAAACTGCTTCTGCGCAATCCAATGCTTAAACCCAGAGCTTGTCGACAGAGTCATGCCATCGAAAGATAAAAAGCATCATCACCACGGCTAAATCAACAGGCCGATCATCTAACTTGTCATGAGTCAAAGCATCCCCTTCCTTACGAATGACAGCCAATTATGCGGAGCAGTCGGTATAAGTAGCGACCGCTTCCGCATTGGTTAAAAGTAGATGCACGTACCGGCAAAAATAGCTTGTAGATGATAACAGTGCTCAAACACTCAAACAAATTTCCTAGTATAGGAGGGTTGAATATGAGCCGCAAACATTCATGGAACTGTGTAGCAGAGGCTGTTGAAAACATTCACGACTTACAAAATGCCGTCGAAGAAGATTGCCCGACCAGCTGTTACAGCAATCTCCTTTCTCCATCACATTCTTTAGGTGACACTGTCCCATTTGTTCTCTTTACATCCAAATCAAAACCATTCGTCGCATTCGGAAATGTCGGAGAAGTAGATCCAGGCCCTTGCTTCAGCACTGCATTTTTCAGAGTCGAACATATCTGTGATCACTGTGCAACACTCAGCTTGCTTATCGCATTTGACAAAGACCGTCATATTTTAGATTTTACAGATAAAGATTCCTTATGTGATGTGTTTCGATTAGAAAAATCGAAGTATTGCGTTGAAGTAGACCTTGACTGCTTCTGCGCAATCGAATGCCTAAACCCAAGACTCATCAACCGTAACTGCTAACAAAAAAAGTCCCTATATGGGACTTTTTTTCTTTGTTAAAAACCAAGCGGGTGGATGGAAGAAATCTCAGCAATCGCTAATTCGACTGGATTTCCCCCGCCTGCTGTACGAATGATCACAGTATCATCTTTTCGATCCATGATGATTCCTCTATATGTTTTACCATCAGCTTCAATCAGACAAAGAGCCCTTGGCATATTATGAGGCAGTCTTGTGAGAAAATCGACTTTTTCATCAATACTCATCTGACTTAAAGGCTTTTTCACTCGTTTTCTTCTTGGTTCTTCTTTTGTTTCATGAAAGACACCCTCTGGCTGGTTTCCTTCTTCTTGCTGAGGCTCTTGCTTTTGTATGAGCTCTGGTTCTTGTATGTTTTCTTGTTCCTGTGCAAGCTCGGTTTCTTGTATGTTCTCTTGTTCCTGTGCAAGCTCAGCCTCTTGTGCGATATCTCGTTCTTCTGTAAATTCGGCTTCTTGTTTTATTTCTCGATCTTGCTGGAGTGCAGGCGGCTCAGCTTCTTTTTTCTGCTCTATTCCTTGAATCGCAGGCTCCTGCTGCGTGCTTTCTTCGATCTCGCCTTTTGCATTGTGATCACTTTCTGACTGTTTTTCTGATTTCTTTCGCTTTCTCACAATATTTTGCATGGCCGGCTTTGATTCATGATAGCTCGGCTGAACAATATACATCAGCGGCTTTTGATTCTCATCACCTTTATTTGACATACTAATCCCTCCCGAATGATTCATTCCTTATATATATGAACGGAGGGCTCAAATCAGAAGAAAAATAAAAAAACAGCATACCCTTCATCGGTATGCTGCAAGTCATGTATTCGTTTATCGGGCAATGATATGGAAGCCAGAATCAACATGCAGATTCTCACCTGTCATGCCGCGAGATAGATCACTGAATAAGAATAGAGCTGTATCGCCAACTTCTTCAGGAGTTGTTGTACGACGAAGCGGTGCACGCTCTTCAATATCCTTCAGAATGGTATTAAAGCCGCTGATGCCTTTTGCAGATAACGTACGAATTGGACCAGCAGAAATACTGTTCACACGGATGCCTTCTGCGCCTAAATCAGCTGCTAAATATTTCACGCTTGCTTCAAGTGATGCTTTCGCTACACCCATTACGTTGTAGTTAGATACAACACGCTCTCCGCCTAGGTATGTAAGCGTCACAATGCTTCCACCCTCTGTCATTAATGGACGTGCTGCTTTTGCTACAGCAGTTAATGAGTATGCACTAATGTTGTGCGCCAAAAGGAAACCTTCACGGTTCGTGTTCAAGTATTCGCCAACAAGCTCTTCCTTGTTTGCAAATGCAATGGCATGCGCAACGCCATGAATGACTTGTACTTTTTCTTTAATTGCAGCAAAACATTTTTCGATTTCTTCATCACTTGTCACATCACACGGAAGAATAATTGAATCATCACGCTCAAGTGTGCTTGCAAGCTCTTTTACCGATTCAGCAAGGCGATCTCCAACATAAGTAAAAATCAAACGAGCTCCAGCTTCATGAAGTGAGCGGGCAATTCCCCATGCGATGCTTCGTTTATTGGCAACACCCATCACCACGATATTACGGCCTTCTAAAGAAAAGTTCATATGTAATAAAGCCTCCTATTTTTTCAAGACATAGTATTAGTACCTGATCATAATATTATCACAGATCATAAGAGAATGACAATTTCCTCTGAAAGAAAGTTTCATTTTCGCAAAAAAACCGCCTTCACAAGGAAGACGGTTCGATTCCCTTAACGTTTGATTCTGTTTTGCTGATAAGCAAAATGGTTCGTAGGCCCGTGTCCAGATCCAATTCGTAAAGGGAATTTGATCGCTTCATGGACAAAGGTTTCTGCTGTTTCAAAGGCTTCCTTTATCGAATAACCTTTCGCAATTTCAGCTGTTAATGCTGCTGCAAACGTGCAGCCTGTGCCATGTGTATGTGGTGTATCAATATGTTCATTTGTGATTTCAATAAAGCCTTTTCCATCATACAGCAGGTCGGTAATCATCCCATCAGATGGACCATGGCCGCCTTTGATCACAACATGTTTCGTTCCGAGCTCATAAAGGCGCTCTGCTGCCAGATAGCGATCCTCTTTCGTCTGAATACGTAAACCTGATAGTACTTCTGCCTCAGGAAGATTCGGCGTTACAGCATAGCTCACAGGCAGCAAGTGTGTTTTCATCGCAGCGACCGCATCTTCATTTAATAAAGAGGCTCCTCCTTTTGCGATCATGACTGGATCTACAATCAGCTTCATATTATATTGAACCGTTTTTTCAGCTACGATCTTGATCATGTCTGCACTCCACAGCATCCCTGTTTTGACGGCATCTGGCAGTAAATCTTCTGCCACTGCATCTATTTGACGCTCTAACGCCTCAATTGAAAGCGGATATATCCCATGAACACCTAGTGTGTTTTGCGCAGTTATCGCTGTGATTGCAGACATTCCATACACACCGAGCTCCTGAAAAGTTTTCAAATCGGCCTGAATGCCTGCTCCGCCGCCAGAATCAGAACCCGCGATTGTGAATGCTTTTTTGATCGTCATTTCTTCACACCTCTCATTAGCCAATCCATTGATGATAAATCGTTCTTGCTTTGGCAATATCATTGGTTCCATGAACAAGCGCTCTGCCATCTTTAAATAAGACAAGCTTAAATTCATCCTTTTGACATGAAAGCAAATATGGATTTTCAAGCACATCCATCCCTGCTTTCTTTAACCGAAGAGCTACTTCATGTAAAGGTGGCGGTGTTTCTGCTGCACTGCGGATTTGTACCGTATTGCGGCCGCATAGTACATCTGCCTTCGCTCTCTTGTCATATGAAAGAAATGGATAAGTCTTCAGTCCACAGCTTGGACATTGCTTCTTCTTTAAAGATGTAGCCGACCGAATGTCAGATCGTTCATTTTTCCATAAATCGAAGGATTTTAATATTGGCGTCACTTGATGTCCTGTTAAATATTTAAGTGCATCTGCCACTTGATATGCGGCCACCTGCTGCACAACTGGACTAATGATACCTGCTGTATCACAAGTCATACCTTGTGCAGGTAAATGTTCAAGCAGACAGTGTAAACACGGCGTCTCACCAGGAATCACAGTAAATTGAATGCCATAACTGGCTACACAGGCCCCATAAAGGAACGGAATTTGATGTTTGACAGCAGCATCATTTGCAATCATTCTTACCTCAAAATTATCCGCTGCATCGACAATGATCGAAGCCCCGCTGACCAGTTCGTCAATATTGTGAGCAGTCACATCAATCACGATGCCTTTGACGTAAACGTCACTGTTTACTTGCTTGAGTCTTTTTTCAGCCGCCACAGCCTTTGGCAGCCGATCCTTCACGTCTTGCTCCGTGTAAAGCTGCTGGCGCTGAAGGTTGCTCCATTCAATATAATCTCGGTCCAAAATGGTGACAGATCCAACGCCGGCACGAACGAGCATTTCTGCACTAGCCGTTCCAAGTGCCCCCGCTCCAATAATGACCGCCTTTGAGTCATTTAGCCGCTTTTGTCCCTCTGTTCCAATTGGCTGAAAAAGCTCTTGGCGTGAATAACGAGTGCTCAAAATGACGGCATTCCTTCCTGTGGACTGCTCGCTGTCCCATAGTTTTTCAGGGGAATACGTCCTGCCTCATAGCCTAGTCTTCCTGATTCAATCGCCAGTTTCATTGCTTTTGCCATTTTCACAGGATCCTTTGCACCAGAGACAGCGGTATTTAGTAATACTGCGTCAGCTCCAAGCTCCATCGCATAAGCTGCATCCTTCGGAGAACCTACGCCAGCATCAATAATGACCGGCACCTTCGCCTGCTCGATAATAAATGAGAGATTCAGAGGATTTAGTAAGCCTTGGCCTGAACCAATCGGAGAAGCACCTGGCATGATGGCGTGGACACCGAGTTCTTCTAATTTTCTTGCGAGCACCACATCATCAGATGTATATGGCAGCACGATAAATCCTTCTTCGAGCAGCATTTCAGATGCTTTTAATGTTTCAACTGGATCTGGCAAAAGAGACCTTGAACAGCCAATGACTTCTACCTTGATCATGTCACACAGCCCAGAAGCCCTTGCTAAACGGGCAATACGCACTGCCTCTTCTGCTGTACTTGCACCAGCTGTATTCGGAAGCAGCGTATATCTTGATAAATCAAGCTGCTCTAGAAAATTAGGCTGAGATGCTTCGAATATGTTCATCCTTCTGACAGCAAAGGTTAAAATTTCGGCTTCCGATACGTTCACCGCTTCTTTTTGAACCTCAAATGATGGGTACTTCCCTGTTCCGAGTAATAGTCTTGATGTGAATGTTTTTCCGCCAATGTGCAGCATTGGATCATCCTCCTCCTACAAAATGAACGATTTCAATCGTGTCATTTGGTTGAATCACTACTTGTTGAAACGCTTCTTTATCAATGATTTCTTGGTTCTTTTCAACGATCACCACACGGTTTTCAAGCTGATAGGCTGATAGCAGATCATAGATCGTTCCATTCTCTTGATCGAAGTCAACGATTCTGCCATTCAATTGAATCTTCATACGAATAGTGCCTCCTTTCGTCCAATACGAAATGCGTGAAGCCATTCCTCTTTGACCGGTTTGTCTAATATGAGGTCACGAATGATTTCTCCAGTAATCGGCGCAAGTAAAATGCCATTCCTGTAATGCCCTGCAGCAAAAAGAATACGCTTGTCTTCGGGATGTCTTCCGATATAGGGGTGCCGATCGTTTGTCGCCGGACGAAGGCCTGCCCAGCACTTTTCAATCGGCATCTCTTTAATAGAAGGCATCAGCTGAGACGCCTTTTGAATCACAGCTTCCATGCCACCAAGCGTTGGAACAGCCTGCCACTCGTTTGGCTTCATCGTTGCACCGATAACAAGCTTTCCACTATCTCGCTGAACGATATAACAATGATCATGATAAATGGTGTGTGCGAGCGACGGACCATTATTCCATACAGACACACATTCCCCTTTTACTGGATAAAGAGAATGCGATAATCCGAACTCTTCAAAAAAACGGCCAGACCATACACCACTTGCGACTGTCAGGTCATCACATGTGAATGTGCCCTTCGGTGTTCTGACAGTTAACACTTCTTTGCCCCGCTTCACTTCGATCACAGGTGTACACTCTTTCACATCTGCTCCGTAGCGGACCGCCGCCTGCCACAAAGCCCTGCATACAGCGTAAGGCTCCACATGCACATCCTCTTCAATCAAACCTGCTCCCAGCATGTGATCTGTGACTTGAGGCATGTATTTTTTTACGTTGCTTGCGTCAAGCCACTTAAACGTAGACAAATGCTGCATCCGGCAAAGGGCCTGCTTCTCTTCTTCTGTAAAGGCGACCTTCATGATGCCGCCTGCTGAAGTCCGAATATCAATACCTGATTCATGCAAAAGATCGACCTTTAATTTTTCGTATAATGCCTGGCTTGCTCTGCCTGCCTGAAAGAAAATATCCTCATGCCCCTCTCCTTCAGCATGTGCACCGAGCATCCCGGCAGCCGCACTTGTCGTTTGCTTCCCTATCTCATTCGCTTCAAATAAGACCACCTGTTTTCCTGCTTTTGCAAGGTGATAGGCGATTGACATCCCTATGATTCCACCACCAATGATTGCAACGTCATAATGCTTTTTCATAAGGATTCTCCTTTACCTTTTCAGAAAATGCTTGTGCCATCATACGCGGCTGATGATGAGTAAAAATCCCAGACATGACAGCGATTCCTTTCACATGAGCGTGTTTCAATTCTGAAACTCGTTCTGGGGTCATCCCGCCGATGGCCACCACTGGAATTGTTAGTGCAGTAGTCAGTTCTTTCACAAGCTGTACACCTCTTGCCTGAAGTCCTGGTTTACAAGAGGTGGCATATACGTGCCCAAACATGACATACTCTGCTCCATTTTTCTCTGCTGCTTTCGCTTCTTCTATCGAATGGACGGACACCCCTGCATGAAGGTGAGGGAATTTTCTTCGCAGCTCCTTCGGCGAAAAGCTATGACCCGGAAGATGCACCCTGTGAATATTGGTTAGCAGCGCCACGTCTACTCGGTCATTGATCACGAGCTTTTCTTTCGGCACACCTTCTAAAAGGAGATTCTTCACGAGATCAACAAGCTCACCTGCTGTTTTAGAACGTTCCCGAATATGAATAAAATCCACTTCAGACGCAATGGCTTTTATTTGTTTGATCAGTTCACCCGCAGGAAGCGAATCATTTGTCACTGCGTGGAGTTCCATTTGCACCAACCCCATCTAAGCATGCTGTTTGCCACAATTCTTTTTGATACGCCATCTCCCAAAAATGATATTCGTAATAGCTTGAAATCACAAAATTTTCTTTCATATTGGCGCGTACATGTTCTGGTGCTATTTCTGCTAGTTCATCAAAGCGGTTCACCTGTTCGAAAACGAGTTCCTTAAACCAATCGCCTCCATATGTCAAAATCCATTCTTGATAAATTGGATGGTCAGGTGTTGTTTGTTTCAGCTTTTCACCTACCTCATAATAGAGCCAGTAACACGGTAATAACGCGGCTAAAATCTCTTCAAACCGTCCGCTTTTTACAGATCGATACATATGAGAGGTATACGCATAAGCAGTCGGGGAAGGCTTAAAGTTCTCAATGGCTTCATCAGAAATTTGCAGAAGCTCTGTAAATTTCCTATGCAGCGACAGCTCTGCTTCATACGTGCCCTGGGCATGATACGCCATTCTGCCCGTCGTATGTAAGTCCTCACTAATCGCCGCTCCATATGCCTGCACCTTTGCAAAATGAGTTAAATAATACGAATCCTGCATCACGTAATAGGTGAAACGATCGAGTGAAAGTGTGCCATCCCCAATCCCTTTGACAAAAGGATGCGTAAAGCTTCCATTCCACCATGTTGCTGCAGCCTCTTTACATTCTGTTGAAAACGTCATGTTCCTCTCCTCCTGTTTTTCCATATAAAAAAGCCACTTTCCGCGTGGAAAGTGGCTTGGAATTTGTAAAAAGCATAGTCAAAAACCGCACCACTTCCCTACGCAGGTATGAACCTGTTCAGGTAATGAGGGTCTAAAAGTCGACACTTTTATCTCAGCCCTTTTAAAGGACTCCCCTAGTGGATCAAATATATGATGTTGTACCTCTATCTTAATCAGGAATTGTTCATTGGTCAAGGGTTCATTGTCATTCTAATTGGGCTCTTAGTCCTGCCACATACTCCCGGGAGCCCGATACAAGCACACGGTCGCCGCTTCTAAGTGTCGTATCTCCATGCGGTACTAAGCTGTCTACCCCTCTGAAAATGCGGACAAATACCAAATCACCGGTGAAAGGAAATTCTCTCAGCATGACATTATGATAACGATGATTGTTCATTTGAATTTGATACAAAGAAGAATCCTCATTTGTTAGCAATCGAATCGCATCAGGTGCTTCAATCAAAGCTCTTAGCACCGTTTTAGATGAAAGGAAAGTAGAAAACGTATCAATGCCCGCTTCCTTCAATGTCAGCTCTGCCTCTGCTTTGTTGACACTTGCAATGACTTGTTTTGCTCCTTCTTCTTTTGCAAATAAAGCAATTTCCTTATTTTTCGTCTCACTGCCTGTTGCGACGACAAGGACATCTTCTTGGCCGACGCCTGCCTTTCTCAGCGTCTCATCGTCGTATTGTTCAATTGATTCGACTTCAAAGATAGAGTCTGCCAGCAGTGCTTCCTTATTTTCTTGAAACACATGCAAAATCCGAATGTCATATTCATCCTGATGCAAATCAAGTGTGACAGGTAAGGTCAGCTGATTTGCACCAATAAAGGTCACACGCTTCTTATGGCTCGCCGCTTGTTCTTTTTTAAACAGCGCTTTAAACCAAACAGGTGTTAAAATACTCGTTAGCACAGCAACTAAAATCAGCGCTCCAGACATTTTATGATCAATGACACCGAGCCGCTCACCAATCGTCGCAGCTGCAATGACGAGAGATAATGTTGAAGTTAATAAAAAGCCTGAGCCGATGACCTTATTCATGTCATACCATTTTTTCAAATAAAGAATTGGGATGAGTTTACTAATAAGCAACGCAATAAACAGCAGCGGAATCATGATCATGATGGTTGGATCCTTAAACAGTGCCCATATATTCAGATCCACTCCGACCATCACAAAAAAGATCGGGATTAAAAATCCGTAGCCAAATGAGTCCAGCTGCTGAACGAGCTCTTTATTTGGCGAAAGAAGGGACACAAGTACGCCAGCTAAAAACGCCCCAAGAATATTTTCAGCCCCGAGTGATTCAGATAAGGCAACTAAGACTATAATGAGAGTAAAGATTGCCCTTGTCCCAATTTGCACGGTTCCTTTTGACATCGACTGAAAAATTGACTTTGTCTTAAATACGCGGCCAAATAAATAAAGAAGAATGCCTGCAGCAAATAATAAGAGCAGAAGCCACATGTTCCCTGTTCCATCTCCATAAATGGAGGAAAACACTGCAAGTAAAATCATCGTGACCAAATCAGCAATGACAGCTACAAGCAGAATGATTTGACCGATATTCGTCTGCATCAACTTTTCCTCTTTTAAGGTTGGCACCACTACGCCTAATGAGATGGTAGAGATAATGAGCGTCATTAAAAAGGCATTTTGGATAAACCCTGCGAGTACAAACGCATAGGACAGGATAAAAGAAATACAAAATACCCCAAGAAAAATAATGGTGGCTGCTTTAAATGTATTTGGTTCTTTTAAACCATTTGGAAGTTCTCGTGCTTTCTTCTTTGACTCAAAAGAAGAAAAATCTATTTCAAGTCCACTTAAAAACATCAGAAAAATAAAACCGAGCATGGATAATGTATCTAACCACGCATCATGTTCGACAACCAGTTGAAGACCGCTTTTCCCAATGATGAGCCCCATAATGATTTCAGCTACAACGACCGGAATGGTCAGCTTAAATCGGTGCAATAAAATAGGGGTGAAAAAGGCGACAATAATAACGACAACGAGTGATGAAACAGATGTATGCTCCATTGGCTAAAGCCTCCTAACATTCATGTTTAATTTTATAAGTCTTACGTTAAAGGATTGATTCTAACAATTGCCTAAATGAAATGAAAGCCATTCGTTATATTTTCTAAAATTCAAACTTCTTTATATCCGACGAATGGATGAAAAAAATCAGGAGGAAACCTTATGAAATTCGATATCATTGGCGATATCCACGGCTGCTACGAAGAGCTGCTTACCCTCATACACAAACTAGGATACGAACTCAAACATGGATTACCCGTCCATCCTGATAAGAGAACGCTGGCCCTTGTTGGTGATTTAACAGATCGAGGGCCTCAGTCAGTAGACGTCATGCGATTTGTCATTCATGCCTATTCACAAGGCGCAATCCGATATGTACCTGGCAACCATTGCTTTAAGCTTTATCGTTATTTAAAAGGAAATCCCGTCAAATTGCTTCATGGCATCGAAACGACAGTGAACGAAATAAAAAAACTGCCAACTCATGAACAAAACAAATTGTCACATGAATTTAAGCAGTTATTTGAGAAGGCTCCGCTTTATGATGTACTCATTCCTGATGAGCTGATCATTGCACACGCAGCGATGAAGGAAAAGGATATTGGAAAAAAGCCGAATAAACAGATGCGGTCCTACTTATTATTTGGTGCCGTCACAGGAGAAACATGGCCAGATGGACGGCCTGTTCGCAAGGACTGGGCAAAGGAATATCACGGAAAACCGTGGATTGTGTACGGCCATACACCTGTGAAAGAGCCTCGATTCGTTGGCAGAACCGTCAATATTGATACAGGCTGTGTATTTGGCAACAAACTGTCTGCCCTCACATACCCTGAGCTTAAAACGGTCTCCGTTCCCTCATCTATGCCTTATGACGATTCAAGATTTCAGCATTTCACATTATAAAAAAACCCGGCCCTGCGATGCAGGTGACCGGGTTTCTCTAATTAAAAAGCAAGGATTTCATATCATCAGGAAGCGGAGCTGAAAATGTCATTTGCTCACCTGTCATCGGATGAGGAAACACAAGGGTTTCACTATGCAGTGCCTGCCTGTCTATCCGCTCGGCCCTTCCGCCATACAGCGTATCTCCGATGAGCGGATGCCCAAGAAATTGCATATGCACACGAATTTGATGTGTTCTCCCGGTTTCAAGCGAGAGAGACACATCCGACATATTTAACTCAGCGATTACTGCTCGCACGGTATAATGCGTCACTGCCTCCTGCCCAGTATCATCAACCATCCGCTCGATGATACTATCCCCTTTTCGGGCAATTTTTGCAGCGATGGTTCCATGTTTTTCTGTGATCATGCCATGTGTAAACGCTCTGTATGTTCGCTTAACCGCTCCACTCTTTTGTGCCTTAGCTAAAAGGCTATGGGCAAAACGATGCTTCGCCACAAGCATAACGCCAGATGTATCACGATCAAGACGGTTCACTAAATGAACCGTATGCCGAACAGACTGCTTGGCATAATGGTGCAGTAATCCATTCGCAATACTGTGCTCGGGGTGCTCCCGAGAAGGGATCGAAGGAATATACGGCCTTTTATTCAGCACAAGGACATGCTCGTCCTCAAATATAATATCAAGCGGAATCGGTGCAGGCTTCAGCCCTTCACTCACTTTTTCCTCGGGAAATAAAATGGTGAGCCTGTCCCCTTCATGCAGCTCATATCTCACGGTAACATGCTCTCCATTAATGAGGAGGTCACCGCCATCAAACTTAATATCCGTCAGCATTCTTTTCGAAATACCAAGATCAATTAAATATTCCTTTAAAAACAGCCCTTCTTCTTTGGCTGTCATGGTTTTGTTTAACGTAAAGTATTCCAGCGAGAACAACCTCTTTCTTATTCTCCTTTTCCGATAAAGGAATCTTGCACCCTTTTCCAAAACGGAAACGGTCTAAATCTAGCAAAACGGACATTCTCATCTGCCACCCGGCATTGAATGGATTTGACGTCTTTATGAAGCAGCGTCAAATGATCAATCGTCACCTGAAAATCGACATCATTCCTCGGCTTAATCACACAAGTATGGTGGTCAGGCAAAATAAGCGGTGAACCGACCGTCCGAAACACTCTGTTGTTGATTGAAGCCATTTCTGCCAGCTGAATGGCTCTAATGGAAGGATGAATAATGGCGCCTCCAAGTGCCTTATTATAGGCCGTACTGCCTGATGGAGTAGACAAACAAAGGCCGTCACCTCTGAATGTTTCAAACAGCTGGCCTCTGATTTCAACATCTGCCACAAGTGTCCCTTCCATGCTTTTAATCGTACATTCATTCATTGCTAAATATTTCTCTTCTCTGCCGCCGTCGTTGTATCTGACAATGACCTCTAAGATCGGATATTCCACAATATGATAAGGCGTTTTCGCAATGGCTAAGACGAGTTTTTCAATCTCACTCGGCACCCAGTCAGCATAGAAGCCAAGATGACCTGTATGAACACCGACAAAGGCTGTTTCATTCAGACGGTTGCTGTAGCGGTGAAAGGCATAAAGAAGGGTGCCGTCTCCACCAACCGTAATGACAAGATCCGGTTCCTCTTCATTTAGTTCCATGCCAAAATCCAATAAGTAGGTCTGAATTTTACTTTTGAGCGTGTCAGATACAGAATTCCCTTTTGAAGAAACTGCAAATTTCATGAATTCTTCTCCTTTTTCACCTTGCTGCTATGAGAGGGCAGCATCATATTTGATCAAACTGGCTCAGCTGTCGTTTTTCTTTTTCCGGGAAAATGCCACTTGTGCTTCTTGAATTTCCCCTCTAATTTCGGACATCTCTTCATCGAGACGAGATGCTGCCTCAGATGCTCTTTGAAGGCGCAGCTTGACCTTCTCCGGGATATTCCCGCTATATTTATAATTCAGAGAATGCTCAATGGTCGCCCAAAAGTTCATCGCAAGCGTACGAATTTGGATTTCGACAAGGAGCTGCTTCTCTCCGTTGATCGTTTGCAGCGGATATAACACAACAAGGTGGTAAGAGCGGTATCCGCTTTCTTTATGTTCTGCAATATAGTCGCGTTTATCTACAACCACAAAATCTTTACGTGACTGGAGCATTTTTTTCACGACTTGTATATCTTCTACAAACTGGCACATAATGCGAAGCCCAGCAATATCCTGCATCGTTTCAATCTCATGCATCGGGATGTTTTTACGCTTTGCCTTTTCTAATATGCTGGCAACGGGTTTCACTCGGCCTGTGACAAATTCTACTGGTGAATGGTCATCCTCGAATTCATACAGCTTTCGAATGCCTTTTAGTTTCACTTTTAATTCTTCGACTGCTTGTTTATACGGTGCGAGGAATTGATCCCATTGTTTTTTGTCCATGAAACTTCCCCCAATTCCATATACCTAATTATTTCAGAGGAATGTGCTTTTCACTTTCTCTTCCATATCTCCGTAATTGGCATTGTCTTTAATATTGTCGATTAAATAATGTAATTCCTGTTGAAGCTGAATGAGTTCCAGCGAATATTCATCCGATGCCAAATAGACAGGGATGTCACGATTCATTGCTTCTTTTAATGGAGCCCATGTATGTTCCCCTAAAATAAGATACGAAAAGGACTCCTCGGTTTCAAGTATGTAAACGAACGCAAAGTGATCAGAATCAACAAGCATTTGTCCTGATGCTTTTGCTTTTTGGATTTGCTCTTCTGACTGGATTGTCAAAATCAGCCTGTCTTCTTTTAAAGTTGCTTCTGTGATTTCAATTCTGTTTTGCATCATGATCTCCTTTACAACAAAGTACAGCTTTATTTTATCATATCAAGTTCAATATTGATAAACCGAACTTTTGGAGAAAATCCTGTTTTTCTCTTTTAAATGATTCTTTCCCACGATTCTTCATTCATTTTGGTTCACGCCTAAAGAAATTAAAGAGAATAAAACAGTCTTTTACATGGTGAACACACTTCATGTACAATAATCATATTTCCTCTAAATGAAAGGTTGATGTCAAAATGGCACAGGAAATTGAAATAGAACTAAAACAATTATTAATGAAAGAAGAATTTGATCAGCTGAAACAGCATTTTCAATTGAAGGATGCGGATTTCCACACACAAACCAACTATTATTTTGATACACCTCAATTTGATATAAAATCTCAATTGGCTGCATTAAGAATGAGAGAAAAAAACGGTCAATGGGTGCTCACATTAAAGGAACCGCACGAGATAGGCTTGCTTGAAACCCACCAAACGATCGCTCCCCCATCACAACTTAACGATTTTGAGCTGCCAGAAGGTGAAGTTGCGGACAGATTAGACCACCTGAACATTCAAACTGATCAAATTGTGTACTTTGGTTCACTTGAAACGTCAAGAGCAGAAAAAATGATCCAAGAAGGCTTAATTGTTTTGGATCACAGCCGATATTTAACAGTAGAGGACTATGAACTTGAATTTGAAGTGAGCGACCTGGAAATCGGACAAGCCGCTTTCTCCACATTGCTCCGCAAATTTCATATCCCAGTACGAAACACGAAAAACAAAGTCGTTCGTTTTTATGAAGAAAAAATGAAAACACAGAATAGATGAATTCCTTGAAGGAGGAACATGATGAACGTTAATCAACTTCAATCCTTTATGCAGCTTCAAGCGCTTAAAACGTTACAAACAGATCCAGCACAAACGCAAATGTCTGCGGGTCAAGAATCGAATGCCCAAGCTTCATTTCAGTCGCTGCTGCAAGATTTTTTAGGCGGATCAGAATTATCACGTCTCCCGCTTTCCATCTCTGCTTTTATGGGCACGGATCCATCAACGGCTCCGAACACGCAATATGCGCGTACAAACCCATATTTATCTGCGATTGCCGGCAGTGATCAGCTTCAAGCTCAATCTTTATATGCAAATGACAATCAATTAAATACAGCGAATGGCATTGGAAATGTCTTAAACAACAGCTACACACCGCCGCTTCAAAAGGCTGTCTCCAGTGGCTCATCATCAAAAGAGATTAATCAAATCGTGTCACAAATGGCTCAAAAGCATGGCGTTCCTGAAAAGCTTATTCACGCAGTCATTAAGCAGGAATCCGGCTATCGCACGAATGCTGTCAGCCATGCAGGTGCGCTTGGTCTCATGCAGCTCATGCCATCTACGGCTAAGTCACTTGGCGTCAACAATGCCTTTGATGCTACCCAAAACATTGAAGGCGGAACGAAGTATATAAAACAAATGCTTCAGAAATATAACGGAAATATCTCACTCGCCTTAGCTGCCTATAATGCAGGTTCAGGAAATGTAGATAAATACGGGGGCATCCCTCCATTTAAAGAAACACAAAATTATGTAAAGAAAATCACAGCTCAATATTTCGCTTAAACCGAAGAGAATAACCTCTTCGGTTTTTTGTATGTCGCTTTTCCCCCTTTTTTGACTGAATGTGTTATGATATGGTCAATTGATCACGGAACCCGCCCCACTCTTTATTTCGAGCAGACCAAAGCTGTTTGTTTGTGGAATTGAGATGAGGTTGTTAAAATAAGTACAAGAATAGAAACAATAAAATAGAACAAACTGAATATCACTTTTGAAATAAATGAAATGCGCAATAGGGTGAGTCATCCTATTAACTACGAGTAAAAGGAGTAGTCAACATGGTACAATCGTTTAACGCACCTTACGAAGCGGTTGGAGAGGAACTTCTATCGCAACTTGTTGATACTTTTTATGAAAATGTAAAGTGTCATCCTTTGCTTCATCCTATTTTCCCGGATGACTTAAAAGAAACAGCAAGAAAACAAAAACAGTTTTTAACGCAATATTTAGGCGGACCACCGCTTTATACAGAGGAGCATGGCCACCCAATGCTGCGGGCGAGACATCTCCCTTTTCCGATTACTGAGGAGCGGGCGGACGCATGGCTTGAATGCATGGAGGATGCAATGGATCAAGTAGGACTAACCGGCGATATTCGTGACTTTTTATTTGAACGGCTTTCTCTGACGGCTCGTCATATGGTCAACCAAACACCTGAAAAGGATGGACGATCTTGAGCTGCAATTCGCACGATCAATATTTCTCACACTGTCACGGACATCCTCAAAAGCCGATTGAAATCTATGTATTCATTGATCCGCTAAGCCCAGACTGCTGGTTATTAGAGCCATCCATTAAAAAATTGAAAATGAAATATGGCCGTTTTTTCACTTTACGAACAGTAACAAGTTCTAGTATTAATGCATTGAATCGGAAAAGAAAGAAACATTTACTGACTGAAGCATGGGGGAAATTTGCCACTAAAACGCAGACCAAAAAAGAACAAATGCTGTCTGAACAAATTGTGACATCACCCTACCTCGCCTCACTCGCATTAAAAGCAGCGGAGCTTCAAGGAAGAAAATGCGGAATGAAATTTTTGCGTCTCATTCAAGAATCGCTTTTTTGCCATCAGCAAGATGTCACAAGTGAGCAGGTGCTGATAGAAAATGCAAAAAGTGCTGGTCTGGACATCGAGGAATTCCAGCGCGACATTCATTCTCAAAGTGCGGTGAAAGCACTGCAATGTGATATGAAAATTGCAGCTGAAATGGACGTATCTGAGCTTCCGACCTTCGCCTTTTTTAATACCGTAAATGGAGATGAAGGATTAAAAATTTCAGGTGCCTACTCTTATGATATATACGAGGAAATCCTTTTTGAAATGATTGGTGAAAAACCAACACCATCAGAACGGCCTCCAATTGAATGGTTTATTGCATACTTTCAATTTGCATCCGCAAAAGAGATAGCCGTTGTTTATGACCTGACGCTTGAAGAAGTTGAACGAGAAATGAAGAAGCTGGCTTTCGCTCAAAAGGTAGAACGTGTACAAGTGCAGCAAGAAATGTTTTGGCGCTATAAAGAGAATGACAACCATACAGATCTTGATGTCTATCGCTGTGAAAATGAACATGGGTGCTGACCCATGTTTTTTCTTTACTCCAAAAAGGAACATTTGTTCCATTTATAAACACGAAGAAACCGCGCCGGGATAAGCGCGGTTTCACTATGTCTTAACGACAACAAAGGGGATGGGAGAAATTTTTCACGGTCAAACAAAGGGGTAATGTTTGTATGTGATTAATTTCACATCTGTAGTATATCAAATTTTGTCGACTTATGACAACAGATATACTATATGTTCATATTTTTGTCACAAAACATAAGAGGGTTGTCACTTTCATATAGTAAAAGTAACAAAAAAATGGGGGGATCTGCATGCGCAGCACAACTATTGGACTTGTTGCCATTGGCTTATGTTTCTTTTTAAATATATTAGGCTTAATGAAAATGCTTCCTCTTTATTTGACGTCTCCACTCTTATTTGCTGCGATTCTTTTTACGCTTTATCGAATGAATCATCGTAAGACCTTTAGAGGTTTTAAAGGTTGATCATTAAAAAGGATTGGCCTCTCTATCTGAAGAGGTCTTTTTTATGAGAAAAAAACTCCTGTCAAAAGATGAGCTGGCACTCACACGTCTGACAGAAGTCTTTTCATTACTCACCTGTTTTAGAGATGAGCTCTTCCATTTCTTTTAGTTTTTCTTCAAACAATTGGCATGCTGCTTCTATTGGTTCTTTAGAAGCCATATCAACACCAGCTTTTTTCAGCACATTGATTGGATAATCAGAGCTTCCTGCT
The DNA here is from genome assembly GCF_056172715.1 of Bacillus sp. ABR. NCBI lineage: Bacteria > Bacillati > Bacillota > Bacilli > Caryophanales > Bacillaceae > Bacillus > Bacillus sp. ABR. The sequence goes on from NZ_JAOYSL010000005.1 coordinate 52,873, forward strand.
TTAAGGAAATCTGTATAGCGCTCTACCGCTGGTTTTCCTTCTTGTAAGATTTGCTTGCTTAATGCCTGCGCCGCACTATAGCCTGTCGCGTATTGATACACATAATAGTTGTAATAGAAATGAGGAATTCTCGTCCACTCTAATCCAATTTCCTTATCAACCACCATGCCGTCACCAAAATACTTCTTGTTCAGGTCATAATAAAGGTTCGTCATAAATTCTGGCGTTAAAGCCTCTCCTTCTTGTGCTTTCACATGAATAAGATGCTCAAACTCAGCAAACATCGTTTGTCTGAATACTGTTCCTCTAAATCCTTCTAACAAGTGGTTTAATACATACAAGCGCTGTTTTTTATCGTCTAAATGATTAAGCAGGTATTCGCCTAGTAACGCTTCATTTGTAGTGGAAGCCACTTCAGCTACAAAGATACTATAGTTTCCATACGGATATGGCTGGTGCTTCCTCGTGTAGTAGCTGTGTACAGAGTGCCCAAATTCATGAGCCAGCGTAAACAAATTATCAATGTTATTCTGCCAGTTCATGAGGATATATGGATTTGTACCATAGCTTCCTGATGAATAAGCACCGCTTCGTTTCCCTTTATTCTCATAAACGTCTACCCAGCGATTTTCGAGTCCTTCTTTTAACACGGACACATATTCTTCTCCTAATGGCGCTAACCCTTTCAGCATATAATCCTTTGCTTCATCGTAGGTGAGCTTCATGCCAGCATCTTTCACAAGTGGTGTATACAAGTCGTAATTGTGCACTTCATCAAGCTTTAATACCTTTTTGCGTAATTCAATATAGCGGTGTAACAACGGTAAATATTGATGAACTGTATCAATTAGATTGTCATACACTTCTTCTGGGATGCTGTTTCGTGATAGTGCTGCTTCTCTTGCCGATTTGTAATTTCGTACTTTTGCATAAAAATTATCCTTTTTAATTGAACCGCTTAGTGTAGAAGCAAGTGTGTTCTTATACTGATCATACGTTTTATACACAGCTTTAAAGGCATTCTTTCTCACTTCACGATCATCACTATTTAAAAATGTAATAAAGTTGCCGTGGGTAATTTTCTTTTCCTCCCCATTCTCATCCTTTACAGAAGGGAACGAAATATCGGCGTTGTTAAACATACTAAAAGTAGTAGATGCAGATGAAAGTGGTTCAGAGGCCTCAGCTAATAAAGCTTCTTGTTCCTCACTTAAAATATGTGGACGCTCTTTATTAATTTCTTCGAGAGCATGAGAATACAGTTTTAATTCTTCTTTTTCCAGAATAAATTGCTGCAATTTATCTTCTTGAATTGATAAAATCTCTGGAACAATATAAGCAGATGTACTAGACAGCTGTGTAAATAGATTCGAGGCTTTATCATTTAACGCCTGAAAGGATGAGTTCGTTGTATCTTCATCGTATTTCATGTGCGCGTATGTATAAAGCTTGCCAAGCTTTTCAGAAAGTTGATCCTGAAAGGTTAGGGCTTCATACAGGACATCAGCAGAATGGGCCAGCTTGCCTTTAAATTGTGCCAGCTTCGGAATTTCTTTTTTGACCGCTTCGAATTCCTTGTTCCATGCATCGACGCTTTCAAAAATATCTTCAAGGCGCCATTTGTTTTCTTCTTTTACTTCGCTTCTGTCTGGTAGATGATTGTTTTTGTTTTGTGAAGTCATATGAATCCCCCTTGCATGAGTTGTGTTGAACCAACCTTTCGGAAAGTGAAAGAAATTGGTGTTGTATTTATCTTCTTTGTTTTGAACTATATTTGTCAAATCATATGCAGAAATAAATACCAAACAGACTAAAAAAATGAGAAAAAAGCGTTTCTTTCGATTCAATAGCAGCACCACCTTTTTCTTATCATGATCAAAGTGGTCATGAAACATGCTAATGAAATAAGAAAGCATCTCGTTTTAGCACTTCATCAAGTGTTTGTATTGGCATTTGATTCGACGATACTTCATAATTACCCTCTTTCGTCATATGTAAAAACCCTTGTCTTACAATCGCCTTTACATATGCAGTGACCACCCCTTTTATTTCTTCTCTTGACACATCACTATATCGGAGTTTCACTTCTTTCATCTGCACACACCGGTTGATTTCTTTCATGAGCTGTTGAATCGTTACTCGCCTGCTTCCCTTTTTCCTCATCATCCAATCATAGAGGCAACCTTGCCAAACATATACGGGACTTGTAAAGATATACGCTTCTTGCACCGGGATAAATAATGCAGTCGGCAAAAAAGGGAATGCCGTTTGATGATGCTCATAAAAAATATCTCTCAAACGTTTGCTTTCATTTGATAAAATGCGAGGAGGACGCTGCCTAAATTGCTGTATACATTTAAGCCATTGTTGGTTTACTTGACGCTTGCTTGAGCTCGCAGATAGGAGTGCAGGAATTTTGCTGTATGCGGAAGGTGATCTGACAGTCATTGCCGCACATATTTTCGTTGGTTGAAACACGAGAAATTGATCAAGATGGATGAACTTATTTTGAAGCGGGCAGAAAAAAATCAACCGCCTTTTCTCTGATTCCCTTAAAATTCCCCAATGAATGGAGGAGAAAGAAAAAAGCTGAGCAGATTTTCGTTTCAAACGATTTGCCCCTATCATCCATATTGGAAAGAGACCTGCTTCACGGAGACCTGCTGTTCTTCTGCGCAGCTCCTGCCGGGAAATATTAGCACATTGAAATTCGATTGCATAGGTTTCATTTCCTATAGTGACGGTCACATCAGGACGCTGATGAACCTTTGACATATATTTTTCCAGCACAGGTTTATGTCCAAGCCGCTTCAGCCAATTCATAATGGCTTCCTTTCCCGCCTGATGATAAGCCGTTTCGCCTGAGGCTAACGAACATGCTGTCAGCTGTTTATGCGCAAAATGATAGACACGATGCTCCCCTAGCTTTAATTGCACCTCCTCCCTACATTCAGGACAATAAAATTTGCACGTCGTTCTTACATGCTCCAGCCGGCTTTTCGATAGATGATGTGTAATTCGGATAAGCTTACCGTTATCCATCATTGCTGCATTCATTCAGTTCGCCCCTCGCTCTTTGATGCCCGTATTATAGCTTGTTCGTCTATAAGAAAGCGAAAAGGGAAAATGAATTTTCACCGTGTCAAAAAATGATTTTACTGATCATAATTTCCGTAAAATAAAAAATCCCCCTTATAGAAAAGAGGGAAAATACAATCTTTATAAAAGTGGTGATAATAATCTTGCAGTTGATTCAAACAGTCTGACCCTCAAAGGTCTCTTTGCGAACTCTTCTGACACAATTTCATGTGACTGCTCTAAATCACCTAAGAAATCGTTGACAAGCTTCTCTGTGCTTTTCGTTTTATAGAGGAAGGCATTCACTTCAAAGTTCAAATGAAAGCTTCTCATATCCATGTTTGCCGTTCCAATTGAAGCCAGTTCATTATCCACAATAATAAATTTACTATGCATAAAGCCTTGATCATACTCGTACACCTTCGCCCCTGCATCAAGAAGCTCTGGGAAGTATGAACGAGACGCATGGAACACAATCCGTTTATCTGGATTCTTTGGAGCAATAATCCGGACATCTACTCCGCTCAATGCGGCAATTTTCAATGCGGACAAAATATCATCATCCGGGACAAAATACGGTGAAGCGATCCAGATGGACTTTTTAGCGGAGATGATCATAGAGAAAAAGAGATTTTTAATGACCTCCCACTGCTTGTCAGGCCCGCCAGCAATCATTTGTACGCCTTCTGTTGTACTCTCAAGGTGACTGAAATCTTTGAAATAGTCCACACCTGAGCATCTTTCATTCGTCATATAATACCAATCCTGCATGAAAATCTGCTGGAGGTCACGAACAGCTTCGCCCTTAATCATCAGATGTGTATCACGCCAGAATCCATATTGTCTACTTCTGCCCATGTATTCGTCACCGATATTAAGCCCGCCGACAAACCCCACTTCTCCATCAATAACAACAATTTTTCTATGATTTCGGAAGTTAATTTTATTATTTAAAAGGGGGAGCCTTACTGGTAAAAATGGAACGATCTGAACGCCAGCCTTTTCTAGGTCAGCAATATATTGACGAGAAAGCTTTAAGCTTCCTACATCGTCATATAAAAAGCGGACAATCACGCCATTTTTCGCTTTTTCAATTAGAATGTCCTTTAATTCTTGGCCAAGGTCATCGTGGCGGAGAATGTAATATTCTAAATGAATGTGATGTGTTGCTTTTTTGATCTCTTCAAAAATATGAGAGAATGTTTCTTCACCATTGGTTAAGACTTTAGAGGACGTGCGATATGTAATAGGAGTATGTCCAAGTCTGTGGGCCAGCTTAAATAAGAGCTGCTGATGATCACCCATATGCGTCATTTTTTCAATTGCTTCTCTATGAATACGTTCATCTTCCTGGATTAACTGCTCATCCAATACCGCTTTCTTTTCAAACAGCCGGCGCTTTTTGATATTGCGTCCAAAGAAAATGTAGAACAAAAAGCCGAATAACGGAAAGCTGCCCAGCAGGACAAGCCATGTAATCGTGTGAGACGGATTCCGGTTCTCCAAGAAAATAACAAATCCGATGAAAATAATCGATAAAGTAAATAGAACACTGACTGAACTTAATACACTTACCGCTAAATCACCGGCAATCAATTGGACGATTAAATAAGCACCTATCGTAATGATTAGAAAAAATAGAACTTTGACTAAATTTCTCATTTCATTTTCTCCTTGCCGATCTCTTTATTTACCTATTCATTCAGATAAAAAAGCCGATTCCTCTATAGAAATCGACTTTTTGTTAGTTACGAGAAGTGCTGTTGAATCGTTTCAAGGGCATTCCCTTCGATAATCAGCTGACCGTATTCTTTCAGTCTGTAGATGCTGACAACTGATTCATGAGCATATTCAAGCAAAATGCTGAGCTTATTCTCCACTTGCTCATCTGACAAATCCTCGTGGAAGTCAACATATAGATAATAACGGTTTTCAAACGAATATAAACTTGTGGTAAAATCCTGCATATTTAATTGAGAAAGTGCAATCAAATCTTCAAAATCATCCATTTTCAACACGAATTGAAGTTGAAGTTTTTTGTCCTTCTCATTATGGTCTTCTTGATCTTGCTCTTCTTTATGAAAATCATCAAGCAGTGCGTCTAAGCTTTCTTCATCTGTTTGATCTTTTTTATCTTCTGGAATCGGCAATTCGAGCTTTTGTCCATCTTTAGAAAGTTGGGCTTTTGTCACGACAATTTCAAGACCTTTGTCAAGTGCCTGTACTTGAATCCAAAGCGGTCCCTCTACTGCAAATTCTTCTTCTTCGTGCACTTCGTCCATTACTTCCCAAAACAGCTCTTCACTGCGCTCACGATTATACCAAATCTCTTCACGGTCAAATCCGCGATCTTCAATATCACCGTAGGAAATATAAAATTTTACTGTATGTTCATTTATTCTTTCGATTTCCATTTTGCCAACCTTCCCTTCTATATAAGATGTTGAAGGGACATACAAGCTCCCAATTAATAGTACTTTACTACACTTTACCCGTTCCGTCTACATGTTAACCGTTTAAAGAATTGAGGTATTGCTTCGTACTGTCTATTTTATGATAAAACATGAATAAAAGAAATAAAAACGCATTTTTTGCAGAGAAAACTTGCAGAAACATATATTTGAATTGTCTTCATATATTGGTTGTACGAGCTCTATTTGGGACATGAGGTGAAATGGATGGAAACAGAGTGGATCGTATCCTTACTGATGATTATTGGCATAGACCTGATTTTAGGCGGAGATAATGCGCTCATCATTGCAATGGCCAGTCGAAATTTATCACATGATAAACGCAATAAAGCCATTTGGATCGGCACACTTTTAGCCGTGCTGATGAGAATTACAATGACTGGTGCCGCCGTTTATTTATTGACTATCCCTTATTTGCAGTTTATTGGCGGTCTTTTTCTCCTTTATATAGGATACAATCTGTTAATTGAACAAAAGAAGGAATCGATTCGGATTAAGAGCAGCGGCTCCCTTTGGCGTGCGGTGCAAACCATTGTGATTGCCGACCTCTTTATGTCACTTGATAATGTCATCGCAGTTGCAGGTGCGGCAAAAGGCAACATGCTTCTGACCGCTTTTGGCCTCATGATTTCTGTACCGATTATTATTTGGGGAAGCAAGCTGATTCATGCAGCTTTGACCAAATTTCCGTTTCTTTTATACGGAGGAAGTGCGCTGTTGGCCTTTACTGGCGGAGAAATGATTGTGCGTGATGTAAAATTGACTGAATTTATGTCGCAGCATGCCACGCTTGAATTGTTGCTTCCGTTTTTAACCGTCATAGTGGTCATATTAGCGAGCCTCTTTTACGAGCAAACGGCTGAAAACAAATAAAAAAAGCTGCCAAATGATCGGCAGCTTTTCGTGTTTTTATTAGTTAGCAAGTCGCTGAGCTTCTCTTAGTTGGAATGTACGAACCGTTCTTGGTAAGAAACGTCTAATTTCATCTTCATTGTACCCAACTTGTAATCTTTTTTCATCCAAGATAATTGGACGACGTAAAAGACCTGGATGCTCATTGATTAGTTTATACAATTGTTGAAGCGGCATTGTCTCAACATTGACATTTAGTTTTTGGAATACTTTTGAACGTGTTGAGATAATTTCGTCTGTACCGTCTTCTGTCATTCGAAGAATTTCTTTGATTTCATCGATTGAAAGAGGCTCAGAAAAAATATTTCTCTCTTGATACGGGATATTGTGCTCTTCTAACCACGCTCTTGCTTTTCTACATGATGTACAGCTTGGTGATGTGTATAATGTTACCATAAATCTTCACTCCTCAATTTGTAGAATGAATATTGATCTGTATTCTTAAATTAAAATTGTTCTAAATAAGTAATCTTTATAGTGATTATACTATAAAAAAGTAAGTGTGAACAGATTTTCTTGCAATTTTTGTGACAAAAACTAGACAATTTCATTCATTTTGTGGTGCTGCTTGATGTCAGAACATTCTCATTTAGTCGAGATGATCGAAAATATTTTTTTGCTTTCTATTTTCAATGATCTTCAATACATCATCAACATCCTCATACGATTGTCCATACCATTCTTCATCTTTATACGTATGAATTCGTTCATAGGTCTTCCTCATGGCTTCCATGATCTCTTCCTCATGATTTGTAAGAGGCGACCAATAAAGAATTTCCATGCGGTTCACTTCATTTGTTGCAAGTGACCTGCGTTTATAACCGATTGATTTTGCATGCTTAAAGTGCTCTCTTTGGTAAAACTTTAGGCGTTTTGCAGTATCTGCATCATCTTCATCTACAGGCTCGACTTCAAGCAAGATCGGTTTCTTTTTTTCCTTCAGCTTATGGATCAGCTTTGATCCGAGGCCTTCACCTCTTGCATCTTTGGAAACAAATAAATAATCAATAAAGATGAAAGAATCAAATTCGGCGTACATCATCACATGATGAGGTCCTTCCTCCTTATGATAAATATCACTTCTTTCCTTTAATAAAGCTTCCATATGCTCTTTTGACTTCATTTCTTCTATCGGGAAGTATTCACTGAGCTTTTCATACCAATTCATGGATCTGCTCCTTATGCTATAGTTAAGAACCACTTCCTTAGATATTCCCGATTTCCTGCTATTTAAACGCCTGTACTAGTAAGACGCAGCAAAGTCTTCAGTAGTTTCACTTTTTTTCAATTAACGTAAAAAAAGTTTTATAACGAACGATTCATGACGAGTTGAATACAGACAAACAAGATCAGTGTCATCGTGATTTGCAACATGATGAAATAAAGATATTTTACACGCCGTGCTTCTTGCTTCTGCCCCCTTGTCTTTCGGTTAAGCATATATTCCACTGAAAAAGACACAATCCCAATGAGCGCCATAAACAAGAGCATCCACTTGCCTCCGTTTGGCTTCCTGAAAAAAGACGTTGAAAATAGTATGAATACAATGAGAACATGAAGCAATGAATAACGATAGGTTTTCCAATTGGACATTTGATTTCCTCCGGTATCTGCTTGTACTTAACTAAAAATTACCATCATCTTGTTTTTTTGTAAAATAAAAAAAGCACTGCATTAGCAGTGCTTCTCTCTTCTTATGATTGTTTCGCCTGAAGCTCTTTGAATTCTTCCTCTGTGCAGCTCACAAAGTGACCTGGCTTCACTTCACGGAACTCGGTGTTTGTTCCTTTGTGAACAGATGGATCATACTTGATTCGTTTACGGTTACGCTCATAATCAGGATCTGGAAGCGGAATCGCAGACAATAATGATTTTGTGTATGGGTGAAGCGGGTTTTCGTATAATTCATTCGCTGGTGCCAGCTCAACCAATTTTCCGAAATACATCACGCCGATACGATCGCTGATGTATTTTACCATGGACAGGTCATGGGCAATGAATAAGTACGTTAAACCTTTTTCCTCTTGAAGCTCTTTCAATAAGTTGACGACCTGCGCTTGGATCGACACGTCTAATGCAGAGATTGGTTCATCGGCGATGATGAAATCAGGCTCTACTGCTAATGCACGTGCAATTCCGATACGCTGTCTTTGACCGCCTGAGAATTCATGTGGGTATCTGTTCGCATGCTCTTTGTTCAATCCAACAGTTTCAAGTAATTGATACACACGCTCTTTACGCGCCTGTTTTGTTTTCGCAAGACCATGAATGTCGATGCCCTCTGCAATGATATCAAGCACTGTCATTCTAGGATTGAGTGAAGCATATGGATCTTGGAAGATCATCTGCATTTGACGGTTGAATTCAAGCATTTTTTGTCTTGATTTCTTCCCGTGTACATTTTCCCCTTTATAAAGAACTTCACCATCTGTCGCATCATAAAGTCTAATGATTGAACGACCCGTAGTGGATTTACCACAACCAGACTCACCTACAAGACCAAGCGTTTCACCTTTGTAAATATCAAATGAAACCCCATCAACTGCTTTCACAGTTCCTCTTGCTGTATGGAAATGCTGCTTCAAATTTTTGATTTCTAACAGTTTTTCTGCCATGCTATTCACCCTCTTTTACTAATACAGGTTTTTCGTAGCTACCTTCTAGTTCACGCATTCTCGCCTTTACAGAAGCAGGCGGTTCAACTTTAGGTGCATTCGGATGAAGTAGCCATGATTTCACATAATGCGTATCTGATACTTTGAACATTGGCGGTTCTTGTTCGAAGTCAATTTTCATTGCATAATCGCTGCGGAGTGCAAATGCATCTCCTTTCGGCGGGTTTGTCAGATCTGGTGGTGTTCCTGGAATGGCAGTCAGCTTTCCTTCTTCTCCACCATCAGTGTCAAGACTCGGCATTGATGCTAAAAGTCCCCATGTATACGGATGCTTTGGATTGTAGAAAATTTCATCAACAGTCCCTGTCTCCACAATCTGTCCTGCATACATAACAGCTACACGATCAGCGACGTTGGCCACAACACCTAGATCATGCGTAATAAAGATAATCGAAGTGTCAACCTTTTTCTGAATTTCTTTCATTAATTCTAAAATTTGTGCTTGAATTGTTACATCAAGTGCAGTCGTCGGCTCATCAGCAATCAACAGCTTTGGATCTGCTGCAAGCGCCATGGCGATGACAACCCTTTGTCTCATCCCGCCACTAAATTCGTGCGGATATTGTTTGATTCTTTTTTCAGGCATTGGAATTCCTACAAGCTCCAATAGTTCAATGGCTCTTTTTTCAGCCGCTTCTTTTGAGATTTGTTCATGCTTGAACAGCACTTCTGTAATTTGCTTCCCGACTTTCATCGTTGGATTCAAAGACGTCATCGGATCTTGGAAGATCATTGAGATGTCTTTTCCTCGAATGGTTTGCATTTGTTTCTCGGTTTTCTTGACAATATCCTGGCCATCAAACAGGATCTGTCCGCGCTTGAAATAACCCGGCGGCATCGGAATTAGTCTCATGATCGCTTGTGATGTCACACTTTTACCAGAGCCAGATTCACCTACAATAGCAAGTGTCTCGCCTTTATTTAAGTGGAAGTTCACACCACGAATGGCTTGAACTTCTCCACCATATGTTTTAAATGAGATTGCAAGGTCTTTCACCTCTAGAATACGTTCACGTTCCATCCTAATCACTCCTTATTTACGCAACTTCGGATCTAAAGCGTCTCTTAGTCCGTCTCCAACCACGTTAAAACCAAACATTGTAATACAGATAAATGCGGCTGGGAACCATAATCTCCAAGGGTAGTACGTCATGGCTGGAATTCCGTCAGACGCCATTGTTCCCCAGCTCGCTAACGGAGCCGGTACACCAAGCCCTAGATAGCTTAGGAACGCCTCTGTGAAAATAGCAGAAGGAATCGTTAATGTCATTGTCACAAGAATTGGTCCCATTGAGTTTGGAATTAAGTGTTTAAATAAAAGTCTAGATGTTTTCGCACCTAATGTTTGTGCTGCAAGAACGTATTCTTGACTCTTTAATTGTAAAACCTGTCCCCGAACAATACGCGCCATGTTAATCCAGCCTACGACTGTCATGGCGAGGATAATCGTTAATAATCCTTTAGGAAGAACAACCATCATTAAGATGACCATTAATAGTGTTGGAATTGCCCATAAAACGTCTGCAATACGCATCATCACTTCATCTGTACGGCCGCCTTTGAATGCAGCAATACTTCCCCAGATAATACCGATGATTACGTCAAGGAGCGCTGCAGCAAGACCGATGAAGATCGAAATTCTTGCCCCGACCCATGTACGGACAAACATGTCACGTCCTAAATCATCTGTACCAAACCAGTGCTCTTTTGAAGGCGGCTGGTCAGCATTCAGCAAATCAGTCGTGGAGTAATCATATTTAGAAAAAATCGGAACAAAGATGGCCAGCATCACAATAATAAAAATGATTGTGAGTCCAACCATTGCAAGTTTATTGGCACGGAAGCGAAGCATGGCATCCTTCCATAAAGATAGACTAGGTTTAGAAATTTTTTCAGATTCTGCTGCGTCAGCTGTCGCAGGCACAAATAAATCTTTTCTCATCTCTTCCATGTGTTAGACCCCTTTCTTCGCCTTCGTCAGTTTAATTCTAGGATCGATAATACCGTAGAGAACGTCAACGACTAGAATACTGACTAATAGAATAATACTGTAGAAGACTGTAACACCCATGATGACGGTGTAATCACGGTTTGTAATGCTTGTGACAAAGTGAGAGCCTAATCCAGGAATACCAAATATCTTCTCAACGACAAAACTACCTGTTAAAACTGAAGCAGCCATTGGTCCCATGTATGTGATAACAGGCAACAATGCGTTTCGGATGGCGTGTTTGATCGTCACAGCTGATTTTGTTAATCCTTTCGCTCTAGCCGTTCTAATATAGTCACTATTTAGTACTTCAAGCATACTTGACCGTGCAAGTCTAGCGATAAATGCCATTGGCATGAAGGAAAGTGCAATAGAAGGTAGTACGGTGCTGGCCCAAGACTCCCATCCTGCAACTGGGAAGATCGCTATAATGCTTGCCTCAGATGCAAATACATATTGTAGTAGCGCCGCTAAAATGAAACTTGGAACTGAGATTCCAAAGATCGTTAAAATGGCAATCGTATAGTCTTGCCACTTGTTATGATAGAGCGCTGCAAGGACCCCAAACAATACACCAAATGCTAATGCGAGGAGAATTGCCTCAATTCCGAGGGTAAAGGAAACGGGGAATCCAGAACTGATTAAGTCATTTACGGTTTGTCCTTTATATTTAAATGAGGGACCAAAATCTAATTTTGCAACTGAACCTAAGTAGCTTACATATTGAACAAATAAGGGCTTGTCCAATCCGTAGTGCTCGTTTAGGTTTGCTTCAATTTCAGCAGGAAGTTTCTTCTCTCCAGAGAATGGACCACCAGGTGCTGCCTGCATGAGAAAGAAAGTTGCAGTTACAATAACAAACAGTGTGATTAAAATATATATTAATCGCTTACCGATATATTTAAGCAACGGAATTGCACCTCCATGATTTTACAACAATTTCTCTAATCAGCAAGAAAGGTATATGGAGAGACATCCTCCATATACCTTAAGATCCTTGCCGTAGATCTCTTACACTATGACTCTTACTTTTCGAAATGTGCCCATTTGTATTGAACATCACCTAGTCCAGATACAACTACACCTTTTAGTTTAGGATCTTGTACCCAAAGCTGAGTGTAGAAGTAAATTGGTGCTACAGGCATATCGTTGATGATGATTTCTTCTGCTTTTTTCAGCATTTCTTCACGCTTTGTTTTATCTGTTTCTTTAGCAGAATCATTCAACAATTGTTTGTACTCTTTGCTTTCCCATCCAGTGTCGTTGTTTCCACCGTCTTTATCTTTGTAAAGCTCAAGGAAGTTCACTGGATCGTTGAAGTCACCTAACCAGCCCATACGTCCGATTTGGTAGTCTCCACTGTGGATTTTGTCGATGTATACGTTCCACTCAGAGTTATCAAGTTCAACTTTCACACCTAAATCTTTTTTCCACATTTCTTGAATTGCTTGTGCAATCTTTTGGTGGCCTTCATCAGTGTTGTAAGAAAGTTTCAATGTTGGAAGATCAGAAACAGACTTATAACCTAATTCTTTCACACCTTTTTCAAGAAGCTCTTTAGCAGTTGCTACATCGTGATCTTTGAAGTAGCCAGTTTTGTTATCAGTGAATCCTTCCATTGTTGGAGGAACGATTGCCATTGCTGGCACTTGCTCACCTTGCGTAATTTTGTCAACGATCGCTTGACGGTTGATTGAGTATGTCAGGGCCTTACGGATATTTGCATTGTTTAAAGGTTTTACTTTTGTGTTGAATTTGTAGTTATAGATACCAGCGATCGTTTGGATTTTCAGACCGCCTTCTTTTTTCAATGTTTTTAAAGACTCAGTTGGAAGGCTTCCAGTTGGAGAACCAGCCCAGTCAAGCTCGCCTTTTTTGAACATGCTAAGCTCAGTGTTTGTATCTTTGATCATAGACATGTTGATTTTTTTCAATTTCACAGTATCTTTATCCCAGTATTCATTGTTCTTTTCAAGCGTGATAGAACCGCCATGTTTCCATTTAGAAAGAACGAATGGTCCGTTAGATACGTAGTTTTCACCAGCATTTGTGTACCAGTTTTTATTCTTTTCAGCCACTTTTTTGTTGATTGGCATATACGTATAGAATGCAGTTAGTTCAGTAAAGAACGGTGTTGGGTTCTCTAGCTCAACTACAAGCGTTTTGTCGTCTTTAGCTTTAATGCCAACATCAGCAACTTTCGCTTTCCCTTTGTTCGCTGCTTCAGCACCTTTAATATAGTAAAGCTGGTAAGCATATTGAGATTCATTTTTAGGATCTAATGCCCATTTCCAAGCATATTCGAAATCTTTAGCTGTAACAGGGTCACCATTAGACCATTTTGCATCACGAAGTGTGAATGTGTATGTTTTACCATCAGCACTTGTTTTGATATCAGAAGCCATTGCATTTTCTGGCTTTCCTTCAGCGTTAATTCTTGTTAATCCTTCAAAAGTCTGACGGATGACACTACCTGAAGTTGAATCATTTGCCAATCCCGGATGTAGAGAAAAAGGCTCAGTGGAGATATTCACATTTAATGTTGTTTTAGCCTCTCCAGAACTGCTCGTGCTGTCGCCTGATTTGTTTCCGCTGAAACCACAAGCGCTTAATACAAGTGTGAAAATAAGCATTAAAGTAACAACAGACCAACGCTTTTTCAACTGTATTCCCCCTTATAATATGTTTTTAGTTCAAAGGTCTCGATAGAAGATGAGATTCAGATTTAAGAAATAGCGTAAAAAAGTCCCTTAATAGCTTACTTTCTATTTCTTTTGTTTTTTCTGAATTTTCACTATGTAAAGAGCCTAGCACAAACGTGTGAACAAATTCATTATAATGAATAGAATAATTTATTGCAATATCAATTTCATATATTTTTTAAAAACGTAAATGGGGATAAAGAGGGATTTTTATAAACTAAAGTCTCAATCACTTCAACAAATTAAAGCGTAAATTGATTAAAATAATTTAACAAATTCAGCAGGAATAATGTTTTATACATATAATTAATCATCCTTTTTTAAAAAATTCTGACAGATATTTGTTATTTTATCTAAAATTTTAAGTGTCAATAGGCATGATGAGAAGGTCACATAATGGCTTCGTGACTTTTTCATGGACATCCTTTATAATAGATAGACATATTGTTGCGGTGAAAAAGAAGAGTACATATATTCCCCATTTACAGAGAGTCTGCGGCCGGTGTGAGCAGATAATGGCATGTATGGAATGGGCTTTGGAGCAGCTAACCGAACACTTCTAAAAAAGTAAGTAGGCTTAGACGGAGCAGTCTCCGTTATCAACGTCTTGAGTGATTTCTATGTGAAATAACAAGGGTGGTACCACGGTTCATTCGTCCCTTTTCTGTTGAAAAGTGATGGGTGGGCCTTTTTATATTGAAGAAAAGAGGTTTTAGTATGACAAAGAAGACAATTTTTTCAGGCATTCAGCCGAGCGGTTCTGTCACATTAGGGAACTATATTGGAGCAATGAAGCAATTTGTCGATTTGCAGCATGACTATAATGGCTATTTTTGTGTCGTAGATCAGCATGCGATTACAGTGAGTCAGGACCGATTAGCTCTCCGCCAAAATATTAGAAGCTTAGCAGCTCTTTATTTAGCCGTTGGACTTGATCCAGAGAAGGCAACATTGTTTATCCAATCAGAGGTACCTGCTCACGCCCAGGCAGGATGGATGCTGCAATGTGTTGCTTATATTGGAGAATTAGAAAGAATGACCCAATTTAAGGACAAATCCGCTGGTAAGGAAGCCGTTGTTTCAGGCCTATTAACGTATCCCCCATTAATGGCTGGCGATATCTTATTATATGGTACTGATTTAGTCCCTGTTGGAGAAGACCAAAAGCAGCATCTTGAATTGACTAGAACGCTTGCTGAACGCTTTAACCGAAAATACAATGACATCTTCACTGTGCCTGAAGTGAAAATTCCAAAAGAAGGCGCTCGGATAATGTCTTTAACAGATCCAACGAAAAAAATGAGCAAATCCGATCCGAACCAAAAATCCTTCATTACCTTATTAGATGAACCAAAGCAGCTTGAAAAGAAAATCAAAAGTGCTGTGACGGATTCAGAAGGCATCGTCAAGTATGACAAAGAGAACAAGCCTGGAATTGCCAACTTGCTGACAATTTATTCTGTATTAGGCAACATATCGATTGCAGAGCTGGAGCAAAAGTACGAAGGCAAAGGATATGGTGAGTTTAAAGGAGATCTTGCGAACGTTGTCGTTGATGCTTTAAAACCAATTCAAGATCGTTACTATGAACTGATTGAATCAGACGAGCTTGACCGTATTCTAGACGAAGGTGCTGAAAAAGCAAACCGCGCAGCAAACAAAATGCTGAAAAAAATGGAGAATGCGATGGGTCTTGGCAGAAAACGCAAATAAAAAAAGCTTGCAGCACTACCCGCTGCAAGCTTTTTCTAATTTACTTTTGATTCGTTTTCCATTTCCCAAAGCTTTTCGAAAAATGGCTGTCCTTTAATCATTTTTTCACAGAAGGCTAAATGATTCTCTGACCACCCATCAATCGTTTCATTGTAAAGCATGTTCCAAATCTCTTCGAATGACATTCGTTTGATTTGGTTGTACATGCGCGGGTTCCATTCCGTATACCAATACGCAATCTCCGCCCTGTTTTGGAGCCCCTTTAATTGATCGAGCGCCATAAACATCAGCTGCTTCAGCTGTCTTTCTTTTCTCGTTAATCCGCTGATATGCTGCGGCGGCAGTGATAGAATGTGGTACTCCTTCGTCGATTCAAGACTGTCCTTAGAGAATTCATATTCTTCTGCTTTCACATCTTTCACCATTTCATAGACCAATTGCTCCTGCCTTGGGATCAAGCGGCTTTTTCTCACAGGAATGGAATACCCAATCGTATCCACGGCAATGATTCGTATGCCGTCTGTGACTACAAAGCAATACTCTAATTTACGGCGCTCATGATTTTTTCGAATATATGATTTCTCAAATATAGACTCTAGCAGCGTCTTTGGCAGCTCTGAAAGATCATTCTCTATGTAATCAAACAAAGGACTCTGCACCTTAAGTAAAGGCACTTGATCTAACAGCTCAACGCTGTCCTCCTTACGCCACTCATGAAAATGACACACATTGTAGCCATTTTCTTCCCCTTCAAACCAATTCACCCATACGTCATGAAGAAATAACATAACCAATCCCTCACTTTATAAAAACTGTTGTCCACAGTATGGGCAAGGGATAGAGAAATTATTCCAACTTTATCAAAACTTCAAGCTGGATGAATGACGGCTTCGTTTCTTTATTTCATTCAAGAAACGGAGAGTGCACGCAGAGCCCCTTTAAACCTTACTTCAGCTTTTTAGGATCAAGCGCATCTCTCAGCCCATCTCCTAAAAAATTAAAGCATAAAACAGTCAGCAAAATGAGTAAACCTGGGAAAAGCGGGTACCACCACGCTTGCACCATAATCGAGAAATTTTGTGCATCTTGCAGCATGTTGCCCCAGCTTGCCGTTGGTGGCTGAATACCAAAGCCAAGGTAGCTGAGCGTTGATTCAGCTAAAATGACAGAGCCTACTTTTAATGTAGCTGACACAATAATAGGACCAATACAGTTCGGTAAAATATGCGAAAAGATGATGACATGATTTTTCGTTCCGATGGTTCTTGCCGCGAGTACGAATTCTCTTGTTCGAAGTGATAAGAATTCACTGCGGATAAGCCTGGCGGTTGTTGTCCAGCCTGTCAAAGCAAAGATTAAAATCAATTTATCAATGCCCGGTTTGAAAATGGTGACGAGCGTGATCAATAGAAAAATGTCTGGAATCGACAACACGACATCCACAAACCTCATTAACAAGGAATCAACAAACCCTTTGAAATACCCCGCGACCGCGCCAACGACAGTTCCAATAGTGATTGCACCAACCACCGAGACGAAACCGACCAATAAAGAAACGCGCGCGCCATATAGCACCCTTGAGAAAATATCGCGGCCAAACTTGTCTGTCCCCATAAAATGCTCAGCACTTGGCGGCTGGAGCCGCTTCAATAAATCTTGATGCTCTGGTGCATATGGAGCGATCACTGGAGCAAAAATGGCAGAAAAAATAATGACCAATAAGATCACGGAGCCGGCAACTGCCAATTTATTTTTGAAAAATTTCTCGCAAAATAAACGCAGCATTGTCTCTGGCTTTGGCGGAAGGCCCTCCTTTAATTTGATATCAACAGGAGGTGTTCCCATATTAGGCTGTGCCAATTGTCCTTCAGCTCCCTTCTAATATTCAATACGCGGATCAACGATCGCATATAAAATATCCGCTATTAAATTTCCCACCACCACGAGCACTGCGGAAATAACGGTCATCGCCATAATGACCGGATAATCTCTCGAAAAGGCAGAATCAATGAACAGCTTTCCAAGTCCAGGCCAGGTGAAGATTTGTTCCACCACGACTGCGCCGCCAATAAAGGATGGTATCATCAATCCGAAAATCGTTATGACAGGCATAAGACCGTTTCGTAAACCATGTTTAAAAATAACTTTGTTTTCTCTAAAGCCTTTCGCTCTTGCGGTGCGAATGTAATCCTGCCTCATGACATCAAGCATACTCGACCTTGTGTACCGGGTCAGCCCTGCCATATCAGCCGTTGCTAAAACAAAGGCAGGTAAAATAATGTGATGGAGCCGATCAAACACATTAAAATCAGCATTCAAGGTAGAGACTCCGCCAGTCGGGAACCACCCTAGGTTCACGGATAAAACCATAATGAGGATGAGACCAAACCAAAAGTTTGGAATAGCCAGTCCGATAAAAGATGTAACCGTAATCCCATAGTCAAGCTTTGTATACGGACGTTTTGCTGAAAGAACACCAAATGGGATGGCGATCAGCAGGGCAACTAATGTAGAAAAAATCATGAGGATGAGGGTATTTGGCAGCCGGGCAAAAATCAAATCAGCCACGGGCGTTCCCTTTTTGACAATGGATGTGCCAAAGTCACCTTGAAGCATATTGCCAAGCCATTTCATATATTGCACATATTCCGGATCATTCAAGCCGTACTTATCAATAAATGCTTCCCGGTCTGCCGCACTAATGGTAGGGTCCATCATGAGTGACATCGGATCGCCTGGTGCTGCTTTCATAATGGCAAAGGACAAAATGGTAATCCCTAATAAAATAGGAATAGAGAGCAATGTCCTTCTAATGATATATGTAACCATATGCACAACTCCTTTTTCATCGGATCGCCATTCTGTGAAAAAAAGGCTAAAATGAAGTTATTTTAGCCCTTTGTCTTCTTTTCAGCGTGATATAACCCCCCTTGAATTCTCGTGCTGATGCAGAGCGCGATTAGCACCACGCAAAGACCGGACACCAAATGCAAGGAATTGTTCTCACGGTGAAAGGGGAGAATCCTCCCCCTCTTCACTATCAGCCTACTGTTCAAGCCACCATTTTTCGATTTTGTAATACTCATCTTTCGGGTGGTAAGAATAGCCTTGAAGATTAGATGGCATAGCGCGATGTGAGTTAGCATAGTAAAGGAACGTATATGGCTGATCCTCTGCGATCAGTTTATAAATTTTTTCATATGCCTTTGAATAATCTTTTCGATCGCTTAATTTTTTAGCATCGACTAACAGCTTATCGACCTCTTTATTTTTATACCAGATGTTATTTAAGCCTTTTTCTGACTGGCTTGAGTGGAAAATGCTAAATTGATCAGGGAATGTCGCAAGGCTCCAGCCGAGCAGCAGCGCATCATAATCCCATTTAGGCGGTGTCGTCTGCTCAATGAGTGCACTGAATTCCACAATTTGCGGCTTCGCTTCCACACCAATTTCTTTGAGCTGCTGCTGGACAACGACAGCGATATCTTCACGAACTTTATTTCCTTGGTTGGTCTTTATGACAAAGGAGAATTTCTTGCCATCCTTATCAAGATAGCCATCTCCATCTGTATCCTCCCAGCCCTCTTCTTTCAGCATCTTTTTCGCTTTTTCTTGATCAAATTCAAATACTGGAACACTTTCATCCTTTGGATAGTTCCAGGACAGCGGACTTTCTGGAATGTTAGCTACTTTGCCGTCTCCATCTAACACTTGGTCAACAATCGTTTGACGATCAATGGCATGTGTCAGCGCTTGGCGGACCTTTTTACTTTTAAAAAGTTCATTTTTCTGGTTCCAGCCAATGTATGAATAATTCAGGCCTAAGTCAGATTCAATTTTAATGTTGCTCACTTTTTCAGCTGTTTGCAGCTCCGCTCCTGGTACAGCAAAGAAATCAATATCGCCTGCTGACAGCTGAGCAATGGCTGCATTTTGGTCAGGAATCGTTTTAATCGTGACGGTATCAAGGTATGGACGTCCATCCCAATAATCGTCAAAGGCTTCTAGTTTGACGTAGTCTCCTTCTTTCCACTCTGCAAATTTAAATGGACCAGAACCGATTGGTTTTTTTCGGTTAAATTCGTTTTCACCGAGATCCTTTATAGGCACATCACCTAAAATATGCTTAGGTAAAATGCCATAGCTTCCTAATGTGACATTATAAAAATAGGGATCTTTTTTATTAAGCTTAAATTCGATCGAGTAGTCCCCTGTCTTTTTAACAGACTCTAATACTTCAAAGCCTGATCCGCGCTCCCCATTGTAGTCCTTATTGATTGGAATGCTGTATGTAAACACAACATCATCAGCAGTCAGTTCTTCACCATCATGAAACTTCACACCTTTTTTAATGGTGACATCAAACTGCTTGCCGTCATCCGATTCTTTAATATCCTCTGCCAGCGATAGCTGAGGGTTCAGCTTTCCGTCTGTTTGAAGTAAGAAGCTGTAGATTCTTTCTTCAATATCAGAGCTTGCCACATCTGTAGAATACAGAGAGTTAAATAATGTTGGCTCTGCAATTGAACCGATGACAAGATCTCCGCCTTGTACCGGTTTACCAGTGGATTTCTTTTCACTGTCTCCAGATGTTTTATTTCCACCAGAACAAGCAGCTAGAATTAATGTAAAAATCAGCAGTAAACTGACCAAAATGGACTTTCTATTTCTAACTTTCATAGACAATTCCCCCTATTCTTTTTTAAAAATCATGACAGAATCCTGTTTCATCCCCCCTCTCAAAGATGAGATCATACAAGCTTGATCAAGCGTTGTAGAGGTGGCAGGCAACAAAGTGGTTCGTTTTTAACTCCTGAAATGCTGGTACTTTTTCTTTACAGATTTCTTTCGCATGCGGGCATCTTGTGTGAAAGACGCAGCCTTTTGGCGGATTTGCAGGACTCGGCAGGTCGCCTTGCAGCATAATGCGTTCTCTTTTCACCTGCCCTTTTTTACGGGTGACAGGAACGGAAGAAAGCAGAGCCTGTGTATATGGATGGAGCGGTTCATCGTACAGACTATGTTTATCGGCAAGCTCCATCATTTTGCCGAGATACATGACGCCGACTCTATCGCTAATATGCCTGACCACACTTAAATCGTGAGAGATAAATAGATAGGTAAGGTCAAATTCCTCCTGAAGCTCCTCCATTAGATTAATGACCTGCGCCTGAATGGATACATCAAGTGCCGATACAGGCTCATCTGCGATGATCATGTCGGGATTCATGGCAAGCGCACGAGCGATGCCGATTCGCTGCCTCTGCCCGCCTGAAAATTCATGGGGATAGCGGTTCGCAAAGCTTGGATGAAGACCTACCTTTGATAAAAGCTGTTCTACTTTTTCATTTCTTTCTTTTAAGGAATATAAGTGATGTGTTTTGTAGGGTTCTTTGATGATGCTTCGAAGTGTTTTTCTAGGGTTGAGTGATGCAAAGGGATCTTGAAAAACCATTTGGATGTTTTTTCGTGTAGATTGTCTTAGCTTTGATTCTGATACGCGCGTGATGTCTTGCCCTTTAAAAAAGATTTGACCGTCAGTTGGTTCATATAGACGAATCATTGTCCGTCCTAATGTGGATTTACCGCATCCTGACTCCCCGACAATACCTAACGTTTCACCTTTATAAATCTTCAAGTCTATGCCGTCAACAGCTTTTACTGCACCGACTTTTTTCTGAAAGACACCCGCTTTAATCGGAAAATGTTTTCGAATCTGTTTCAGTTCAAGAATCGTTTCTTTCTCTGGTAATTCCGTTATTTGTGTTTGATTTTGAGCAAGGGTCATGTTTGATCTGCCTCCTCATATAAGAAACATCTGACGCTTCTGCCATCTTCAAATGTTCTCAGCTTAGGCAGTTCACCCAGGCAGCGTTCCTTCACTTGCGGACATCTAGGAGCAAAGCGGCAGCCGGCTGGAAGCTGATCTGGCGCAGGAACATTTCCTTTGATGGCTGTTAACGGCTGGATGTCTCCGTCAATGACAGGAATTGATTCAAGCAGCCCTTCTGTGTAAGGATGAAGCGGCTGTTCAAACAACTCTTCCACGGTTCCATTTTCAACAACCTGTCCGCAGTACATGACAATCACTCGATCTGCTACTTCAGACACGACACCTAAATCATGTGTGATAAGAAGAATAGAAGTACCAAAGGTAGAGCATAAATCTTTCATTAATGTGAGTACCTGTGCTTGAATGGTCACATCCAGGGCAGTTGTCGGTTCATCTGCAATGAGAAGCTTCGGATCACAGCTGAGCGCTATGGCAATCATTACTCTTTGCCGCATGCCGCCTGATAATCGATGCGGATAATCTTTCATGATTTGCTCCGGACGGGAAAAACCAACAAGCTTCAGCAGATCAACCGCTTTTTTGACCGCTTCTTTTTTTGAAAATTTTTTGTGATAGATGAGGATTTCTGTTATTTGTTCTCCGATGGTTAAGACGGGATTAAGTGAGGTCATGGGTTCCTGAAAGATCATAGATACTTCATTACCGCGGATGCTGCATAATTCCTTTTCACTATATGTAACAAGGTCCTTTCCATCAAGTTTGATAGAACCGTCCATAATTTTCCCACCAGTTCCATGAATCAGACCCATAATGGATAAGGACGTAATGCTTTTGCCAGATCCAGACTCACCGACTAACGCGACAGTTTCTCCTCTGTTGATGCTGAAATCAACGCCATCAACAGCAGGTATCGGTTCCTTTTTTCGAAAAAAATATGTTTTTAAGTTTTGCACTTCAAGCAGCGTGCTCATTCATTCGCCCCTTTCTCCATAGATCAATAGAATTGAACCTGAATATTCCGTCTTTTTAAAATAAAAAGAATTATTTGTATATTATTACATCGCTATGACGAAATCAAGAAGTATTTAGTAAATTTGTAATATGTCTCTTTTTATGTGAATTACTCACTTTTTGATTCTATCGCCTTTAAAAAAGTTTCTGACGGCTCTGCAATCATAGACTCCTCGCTGATTCGGTGCTCATTAAAATATTTTTTCACGATATAGAACCCGGTGGCGTAACCAAGCATTTTAGGGTAGTTCCCTTTTCCATAAAGAAGATTCTGTATCAGCCTTTCGTCGTCCTGGACTTTTTGATCAAGATGACTGGATACCCATTTCTTGTACATGCGGTGAAGCTGGGATTCGCTATAGAAGGTGGTCCATTTCGCTGTATAGCTTTCTCCATATCTATGATACACAGCATATTCAGCGAGCCCCTCCATCATGATTGTATCGAGGAATGTAAAGTCTTTTTCTTCTTTTGAGAGAAAATGCAGCCTGCATACATGGTGATACTCGTGAGTCAGCAATGTACCAATTCGCTCCTTCGGGGTATTTGGAGACAAAAAGAGAAAGACCTTGTCATCAAATGCCATGCCGGATTGATAATAAAATTGCTCTCTGATTTCTCTGCTGCTCTCGTTGACAGGTAAAATAAACACAGGGATGTCAGGACCTTCCCACTCTTTTTGAAGCGTTTGGTATTCTTTCATGACAAGCTTGAAGTACCCTTTTTCCTTGAGCTTGTCGATCATGTTTTTACACGAGCTCCAAGACCGAACCATCCCGTGATGCTGCAGGTGAGCGAGGATAGACGACCATTCTTTTTCCTCTGCCCCTTTAAAATAAGGAACAAAGCGCGCCGCAAGCTCCTGAAATGATGATGATTGATGAATGAGATATTGTGTATTGATCAGACCCATACCGCTGAACACCTCCATTTTCATCATATGCAAAAAAGCGGCGATCTGTTTATCGACCGCCGCTTTCTCAGGAAGTATTACGCTTCGTATTTTTTGAAAATTATTGTCGCATTATGCCCGCCAAAACCAAGTGAGTTACTTAAAGCAACTTGTACTTCTTTTGAACGTGCTTCATTTGCTACATAATCAAGATCACATTCTTCATCCGGTGTTTCAAGGTTAATGGTTGGAGGAATGACGCTGTCTTTAATCGCAAGAACAGAGAAAATAGCTTCTACTCCGCCCGCTGCGCCAAGTAAGTGACCTGTCATTGATTTTGTTGAACTGATTGCAAGCTGGTTCGCATGCTCTCCGAACACTTCTTTAATCGCCATTGTTTCAAATTTATCATTGTAAGGTGTGCTTGTGCCGTGGGCATTGATATAATCAATGTCTTCCACAGACAAACCTGCATCTCGAATCGCTTCTTGCATTGCACGGACGCCGCCTTCACCGTTTGGAGCTGGCGCCGTAATATGGTAGGCATCTCCAGTAGAACCATAACCAACGATTTCTGCATAAATGGTCGCACCACGTTTTAACGCATGCTCAAGTTCTTCAAGAACAATAATCCCTGCACCTTCACCCATGACAAATCCGTCACGGTTTTTGTCGAACGGACGGCTTGCTGTCTTTGGATCAGGATTTGTCGAAAGGGCTTTGTTCGCACAGAAACCCGCAAACGACATTTTTGTTAACGGCGCTTCTGTTCCGCCTGTGATCATTGCATCTGCATCTCCGCGCTGAATGACTTTAAATGCATCACCAATTGAGTTTGTACCTGTTGCACATGCTGTCACTGTACAAGAGTTAACTCCTTTTGCGCCAAGTGCAATAGAGATTTGGCCTGTCGCCATATCAGGAATCATCATTGGGACGAAGAATGGACTGACGCGTCTTGCCCCTTTATTTGAATACACTTCGAACTGCTCTTCAAATGTTTCAAGTCCGCCAATACCAGACCCAACCCATACACCAACACGCGGTGCGATTTCATCTGTGATTTCAAGACGTGAATCTTCGAGCGCCTTTTGAGCAGCAACGACTGCATATTGCGTAAAGCGTGCCATTTTTCGCGCTTCTTTTTTCTCCATGTAATCTTCAATGTTAAAATCTTTTAGTTCTGCTGCTACTTTTGCGGTATATTCACTTGAATCGACACGTGTAATCGGTCCAACCCCTGATACACCCGCTAAAGCATTTTTCCATGTTGACTCTACATCGTTGCCAAGTGGTGTCAAAGCACCTAATCCTGTAACAACTACTCGTTTCTTATCCATTAATTTGTGCACCCCACTCTTTTATCGGCCCCATCGCATAGCGATTGCGCCCCAAGTTAATCCGCCGCCAAAACCAACCATTACAATCACATCGCCGTCATGAATTTTTCCGGCTTCGATTTCTTCACATAGTGAAATTGGAATAGAAGCTGCTGATGTGTTTCCATATTTATGGACAGTCTTCGACATTTTTTCAACTGGCAGCTCTAATCGTTCGCGTGCTGCTTCCATAATGCGAATATTTGCTTGATGCGGGATCAAGAAGTCAACGTCTTCTTTTGATAGTCCAGCTTTTTCAATGACGTTTACACTTGACTCGCCCATTTGTCTTACAGCAAATTTAAATACTTCTCGTCCATTCATGATTGTATGATCTTTTTCATCTAAGTACAAGTGCTTCCCGCCGCTTCCATCTGCTCCGAGTTCAAATGATAGAATTCCTTTGCCTTCGCTGACTTCTCCCAGCACAGCAGCTCCAGCTCCATCTCCAAACAAAACAGCTGTATTGCGGTCATCCCAGTCGGTAATGCGAGAAAGCTTTTCAACACCGACGACAAGCACGTGTTTGTAAGTTCCTGATTCGATAAATTGTTTTCCAGTAACAAGCCCATACATAAAGCCAGCACACGCAGCGCTAATATCCATTGCACATGCTTTATGTGCACCGAGCTGCTCTTGAATCATACAAGCGACTGTCGGAAATGCTTGATCTGGCGTGACTGTCGCCACAAGAATCATATCGATATCTTCTGCAGCCACATCTGCGTCAGCTAATGCTTTTTTTGCAGCAGCAAGCGCCATATGAGATGTATTGACATCATCAGATGCAATTCTTCTTTCTTCTATACCTGTTCTAGTACGAATCCACTCGTCAGAAGTTTCAACCATTTTTTCTAAATCATGATTTGTTAATACTTTTTCAGGTATATAGCGGCCAAGGCCAATAATTCCAGCATTCATTGAATAAGACTCCTTTTACTCATACGAGCATGTGATATTGTGATCTTATATTAGTATCTGG
Source organism: Bacillus sp. ABR (assembly GCF_056172715.1). NCBI lineage: Bacteria > Bacillati > Bacillota > Bacilli > Caryophanales > Bacillaceae > Bacillus > Bacillus sp. ABR. The sequence continues at coordinate 78,472 of NZ_JAOYSL010000005.1, forward strand.
TACTAATTTTACCTTATTTTTTTCTTCTTGGCAATACAAACGTCTAACCTTTCCTCTCACTTTTTTCATAGATTAATGATATATACCAATAGTAGAAAGGAACATGTGATATGGCGCAAAAAGATATTTTCTCAGCAATGATGTTTGGACAGCCGATTGAAAATGAGAAAAGTAAGTCAGAGGCAAAGGAGGAACGTGCGGAGACCTCTTCAAGTGATGACTCAATTGACTACATGCATGTCATGAATCAAATTGGGAACATTATGAACTCCATCGATGAGCTGAAGCCTGTGTTTAAAGATGTTGGTCCTATGATTAGTGCCTTCAAGAAAAAATTATCATAAAAAAAAGCCACTATTCTGTGGCTTTTTCTGATTCTGCATCTGCTTTTCCTAGCTCATATGCTTCCTGCATGACAGATGTAAATAATGTTAGCAGCGGCTGAAGCGCTTCAGGCTCAAGCTGAATCCCTGCTTTATCTAATTCTTCCTTTGCCTGCGGAAAATACTTCATAGCAATTTGTAAAAATTCCATCGATTTTTCGTGCTGCATGATCGTCGTCTCCTCACTTTTCATTTGGCAGTTTGCCAGTTTTTTTGTAAGACGCAATATCACTTTCAATGTCTTTCACAAAAGCGTCGTCAATGGTAGTGCTAAATTTCCCCATCTCGATCACTCCTTCTTTAAAATCAAAGGAGTACTCACCTTGTTCATTTAGCTTGCCTTCATTAAATTTCTTTGCAATGATGCTGTACGCTTTATCAACATGCTGGACAGTGCTCGTTAAAACCGTATGACTTCCGAGGTTGGATTGATCGGTCACGTACCCGATCGCTGATAAATTATCGGCTTTGATTTGTTCAATGACAGGGATATTATAACCATCACCTGCGGGATACACAACATCTACGCCCTGCTTTTTTAATTTTTGATAGAGCTCCACCGCTTTGTCAGCATCATCCCAGTTTTCGACAAACTCTGCTAACACTTGTACATGTTCATCTTGATATTTTGCCCCTTTGATAAAGCCGTCTACCTCACTTTGCCAATCATATGTAGCAAGAATACCAATCTTTTTTGTTTTAGACATATGTGCAGCTGTCATGCCTCCGAAAAAGCCCATCGCTTCACCTTTAAATGTCACGTTTGTGACATTGTCCGCCTGAGGCTTGTTTCCATTGACCGTAATAAATTGTATGTTTGGATAATCTTCACTGATCAAGTTGAAAATTTCACTGTATTCATTGCCATGGCCAATAATCAAATTGACTCCTTTTTTATGGAATTCTTCAATGGCATCAACGATTTTCTCCTTGTCGACCATTCCTTCCTTATAATAAACATCTACACCAAATGTTGATTGGATACTTAATAAGCCTTTATAACCTTTCGTTCCCCAAACTTGATCATTGATCGTATCGGGGACGAGTAAACCCACCTTCTCAATTTTTCCTTTTAAAGGCGCCTGCGAGCAGGCAGATAATAGAAGAAGGAACGAAAAGATCATGACAAGCCGCTGGTACTTCATGCCATGTTCAACTCCCTTTTGCAACATGCAGTGATGAACCTGTATGTTAAATATAGGTTTATTTTATACTGAAAAAAGATAAGATGGAAGATCATTCTTGCTTTTTGTCGAAAAATGTTGAGTTTTGTCTTTTCCATTCAGCTATCATATCTTCTGCTTTTTTGTCATCTGTTTCGCTTTCTACCTTCAATTCATACGTCATGTCCTGTCTTTGACCTGTGTCTGATACCCATTGTAACAAGTTCTTCGCCACATCTTCTACAAAAAATGAATCTGCACGCTTTGTTTGATCTTCATTGAGTGTCCATGGTCCGAACATGTTAGGAAGAATCACTGCCGGCACATTCTGTTTTGCTGATTCGTTTTCAGGTTTATCAAAAAGAATCCGGTACATGCCATGCTTTGCTTTGATGTCTTCCTGCCTGTTATGCGGTTCCTCTAATTGAATAAAAATGAGATCATACGTGTCTTTGCTATCCTGAAGGTCAATGACACGAACGAGATCATTTCTGCCCAGCCACATCATCCGCTCTTCTAACAGTCCTTTTTGTTCTTCTTTAAGATCATGAGGACGCGTGATATCCACTTGAATGCCCTCTTTCATCATATATTCACAAAGTGTCAGGCCAAAAAACTCATCTGCCCCTATGATCAGTCCTGTTTCCATGTTCATGTCCCCTTTTTTAATATCGAATAAAAAGAAGAGCCCTTTCTATGAAGGGCTGTTATCATCCTATTCATCACAATTCTCTTTCATGCGATTTATAAAACTTGTGAATGGATTGAAAGATTCTTCTCGGATGATCAAACATATGCAGTGTGAGATCGATCTGACAATGTTCTGGATTTTTCATATGCTGATCAATAAAAGGTTTTGCGTGAAGTTCATATGCATAAGGTGCGCCGTTTAGTCTTTGCCATATATGAATCGGCACATGAGCAGAATGAACAGGGCAAGAAGGCAGTGGATACGTTTCAGCTTCCTTTTCAGAACAGCCATAGCTCTCTGCTAACTCTTTGATCAGCTGCTTGTAAAAGAATTTGTGTTCCTTTTCTCTTTCTCGTTGTGCATCCAGATTCAGACATGGATTCATCATCGCAATGGACCTTAACACTTCAGGCATCTCCTCAGCAAGGCTCATGGCAACAAGTGCGCCCATTCCCTCTGCGAGCACATGAATTTCCCGGTTTAATATTTCTTGTTTTAATGTGTGATGCACGAGCTGCTTGGCACTAAAAACAGCATCTTCGCATCCCCAGTGATTCCCATGAAGTTGACTATTAAACAATGTATATCCTTCATCCTTTAAGGCAGTTAAAAGCTGGTTTCTTCCATAATGCTGAAGCCAGAATGATGTATTTTCCTGCACAAAGTGATTTCGGTCACCGAGGATTAGAATGCCAAAGCCATTTGGTTTTTGAGGAAGGTGAATGATGTTCCACTGGGAACCAAGCTGGAAAAAACGTTCGCTTACACCCATATGGCCAGCCTCCTTTCAGTGATTCTGCTTTCTATGATATGAACAACAACTCTTGTAGGAATAAGGAAATCCCCTAAAGACAGAAGAATTCTTTTTATTTTTATAGCAGAAGGTCTAAAAATGGTCACATAAAGGCGGAAAACAGTCTTTTCCCTTCACTTGCATCTATGGTATGATAATCAATAGATTGTTACATAAAGGACGGTGGGATTATGCATTATATTATCACCCTCATTTGGACTTTTCTGCTGACACATATGGCTGGTTACATCGTTGCCTCTATGAATGGAGCTGCTTATGATTTTACGCTCACTTCCATTCTTGCAGTTGTGTTTACGGTTATTTTATTCATCTTTGCTGAAGTAAGTCCAATGAAAGAAACGGAAAGTTCAACAAAACACTCTTAATATGCAAGAAAACGATTTGTGAAAAAGAGCTAAAATGATGTTTAGCTCTTTTTCTTTTTTTCTACGTGATTGAAAAGCGGCATGCTAAAACCCCCTGTCTATAACATACAGGGGGTTTTTATTGTTCACACCTCGACGGTTTCGGACTTTTGTTTGTCCGCTGTCAAATGGCTTTTCGCAAGCCCTGTAAACAGGAAGATCGCGATACCTGATAAAATTTCAAGGATTCCTCCGCCAGCAATGACAGGTCCCGCTCCAAATCTTTCTGCCAGAACGCCTGATACGACAGCTGCAAGCGGGAGAAAGACATTTGATGACGCATTGATCACAGCATATACTTGCGGCTGATCCTCTTGGTCAACAGACGTTTGAATAATGACCATTTCCGGTACATTGATCGCACTGACAGCAGCTCCGAAAATAAAGGAAGCAAGCAGAACGACCGGCAGCCATGTACTCATCCCTGTAATAAAGAACGCTGCCCCTTCAATCATGCCAGCGACAATAAAGAACAAACCAAATCTCTTAATTTTGACCTTCGCTAGAGCAAAGCCCATCATAAATGCGCCAACTGCAGCAACGCCTCTTAAAATGGAATACACCATGGAGTCACTTTGCAACGCTTCTGCTACGTATACCGCTGAGAGCGCCTGCCACGGAGCTGCTGCGACATTCATTAAGATACAATACAGTGTGAGTGCAAATAAAATGTGATGGTTTTTGACAACGAGAAACCCTCTTTTTAAGTTATACAAATATGTATTCTTCGCTTGTTTAATGCCTGCTGCTTTTTCTTCATCCGTTTTCTTCAGTTTAACCCCGATAATAAACAGGCCAGAAATAACAAATAAAGCAGTGGTGATCAGCAGGGTATCAGCAGGTCCAATTAATTTAACCAAAAGACCAGCCACCATGACTGCTGCAAGTGCAACAATCTCAAAAGAAGATTGCAGGATCGCATTAGCCTTTTGAATGAGATGCTTTGGAACAATCTGCGGTAAGATGGCCACCGAAGCCGGATTATATGCTGCACCTGTTGCCGATTGAATAACCATTAATGAGATCAATAACCATAGAGGCAATAGATGCGAAAAGTGCAGAAGTGGAATAATGAGTACAATTGTTGCTCGAACAACATCTGAAGCGAACATCCATTTAGACAAATGATGCTTTTTCATAAGAGGTCCTAATATTGGGGCTAACAAAGATGAAGGGAGAACAGTTACTGCTAGAAGAAGTCCTGTACCGAGCGCTCCATCCCCTCTTAAAATCAATAGCCAAAGGACGGATGTAAAAGCAAAACTTTCCCCTGTGTTTTTAATGAGTCTTGATATGAATAATGAGGTGAAGCGTTTATTCCAAACACTTTCACTGAGATTCATCTTTTCCATCACACAAATCCTTTCAACAATATATTACATATTTTACCTTAAGTTCTCTTTTTTTCATACTATTTATTTGAAAATTGGAACTTAATTGTTTTTTATTATAAAGAAAAAAGAGGCATGACACATGCCTCTAAAGACTTATTCCTTATGACTCTTAGTCAATTGCTTACGGCTTTCTTTGGTAAGTCCAAACACGATTATGGTTCGAGTTATCAGGAAAGACATCGCCTGCTTTAAGCTTAATCTTTAAAGGATCTTTCACCATACTGCCAGTTTCACCGATCTCGATATATACACCATTATTTGGTGCCTTATTCCCTGATTTAAATTGATGCTGCTGACCCATTTTCATCCTCCTTTCTCGATTGATGTTATTATGTCCCGTCCCTTGACTCTCCAATCCTTTATGCAAAAAGTCCCTGCTCATACGAGTCAGGGACACTTTGATTTATTTGGATGGTTGATACATAAGTTCTTTCATTAACGCTTTTTGCACATGCAGGCGGTTTTCTGCCTGCTGAAATACTTTTGAGTGCGGCCCGTCAATAATATCTGCCGTCACTTCTTCGCCGCGATGTGCCGGGAGACAATGAAGGAAAATATAGTCCTTTGCCGCATGACTCATCAGTTCGTCATTGATTTGATATTCTTTAAATTCAGCAAGACGTTTCTCTGTTTCTGCTTCCTGTCCCATGCTTGTAAACACATCTGAATAAATAACATCTGCATCTTTTACAGCTGCGACAGGATCTGTCGTCACGGTCACTTCTGCACCTGATTGTTTCGCAAACTCACGGGCAGTGTCTGTTACTTCTTGAAGTGGTTCATAGCCTTTTGGTGATGCAACCGCAATGTCACAGCCTAGCTGCGCACAGCCGACCATCAAGGAGTGCGCCACGTTATTTCCGTCACCGATATAGGCGACTTTGATTCCTTTTAACGTGCCTTTTGTTTCTTTAATCGTTAATAAATCAGCAAGTGCCTGACATGGATGTGAGTAGTCCGTTAATCCATTAATGACTGGAATAGACGCGTATTGTGCAAGCTCTTCAACCTTCTCATGCTCAAAGGTTCGAATCATAATACCGTTGACATAGCCAGACAGCACCTGCGCTGTATCACTGATGGTTTCCCCTCTGCCAATTTGCAAATCATTTGAGCTGAGGAAGAGCGCATGTCCTCCTAGCTGCGTCATCCCCGCTTCAAACGAGACACGGGTTCTAGTCGAAGATTTTTCAAAAATCATTGCTAACGTTTTCCCTTTGAATAAATCTTGATATGGGTTTTGTTTCATTTCTTCCGCTTTTTCAATTAAATAAGCAATCTCATGGATTGAGAAATCTTTTAACGATAAAAAGTCTTTTCCGTATAATGCCGGTTGCACGTCGATTTGACTCATGCCGTCACTTCCTTTTTATATAATTCATGGAGTGATACTGGTGATACATCTCCATTTTTCCCTTGCAGGAATGCTTGAACTGTTTCATATTCAGTTAGAACTTGAACGCCGTGTGTGAGTGCTTTTACACGCTGCTCTTTTGCCTCTTCATCTTCTCCTAAATGAATATGAAGGGATTTATCTTCATTCTGCAGCCAGGATTCAAAGCTGCCAGTCCAGACGTCAAAGCCTGCATGTTTCGCTTCATCGATCAATTGCTCACTGCCTTGTATAAAGAGGCTTCCTTTTTTCTTCCAGATCGGTGCAAACACTTTTTTCAAGGCGCTTTCGGCGTTCTTGCCTACACACATTCCTTCTCCTGTCGCTTTCATTTCAGGTGTCAGCTTGAGGTCGATATCTTGAATGGCATGGGATGAGAACACTGGGAATTTGACCGCTGTCCCCCCTTTGTTTTTCGTTGCAGGGTTTAGCTCTTCAAGCGCCGCACCAGCTAATAATTGAGTGGCCATTGGGATCATATCAATGCCCATTACCTTACTGACGACTGGAACAGTCCGGCTTGCCCGCGGATTCACCTCTAATACAAGCGCCTGATCACCTTTGATGACAAATTGGATATTCATAATGCCCTTGAACGCTAATTTCTTCGCTATTTGTTCAGACGCAGTATGCACCTGCTGTTTGATATCTTCACTGATTGAGATGCTTGGTAAAATGGCAAAGCTGTCACCTGAGTGCACGCCCGCTTTCTCAATATGTTCTACGATCGTTGGAATGAAGGCTGTTTTTCCGTCAGAAATAAGATCCACTTCAACTTCTTTTCCAGTGACGTACTCATCAATTAAGATTGGGTATGGCAAATGATCTGGCTGATCGAGCAGTGATGCCAAATGTGCTTCTGACTGAACAACGATCATTCCCATTCCGCCAATGACATACGATGGGCGAATTAATACAGGGTAACCGATGCTTTTCGCATGTACGAGTGCTTCTTCTTTTGAATGAGCTGTATCTCCTTTTGCGTGAGGAAGGTTCAGTTCATCAAGAAGCTGATAGAATAAATCACGGTCTTCAAGTGCATCCAGCGTAGCAAAGGATGTACCTAACAACGTGACACCGGCTTTTTCTAAGCCTTCTGCGACGTTGATCGCAGTCTGTCCGCCAAATTGGACAATGACAAAATCAATTTGTTCTGCTTCCACAACGTTTAGGATGTGCTCTAATGTAATCGGCTCAAAATATAAACGATCTGCAATCTCATAATCAGTACTGACTGTTTCTGGATTGTTGTTCATCATGATGGTTTCAAATCCAAGCTTTTGCAAGGTAAGAACGCCATGAACGGCACTATAATCAAATTCGACCCCCTGCCCGATTCGAATCGGACCTGAGCCAATGATAAGAGCACGCTGCTTTGTTTTTTCTTGATGCTCACCATCACTTTTTCCAAAGTAGGTGGAATAGAAGTAATTAGTTTTTGCATCAAATTCCGCCGCACATGTGTCGACAATTTTAAATGAAGCAGCAATCCCGTACTCTTGACGGAGCTGCCTGATTGACTCTTCCGTTTGACCCGTAAGAAGAGCAATCGTTTCATCAAGGAAGCCTTTTTCTTTTACCTTTTTCAAGGTATCTTTTGATAGCGTCCCCTTATGATCGTTCAATTCTTGCTCGAGCGTAATCATATTCTGGAACACATGTAAGAAGAATCGATCGATTTTCGTCGTTTGATGAATCGTTTCAACCGTTTCTTGTCTTGAAAGAAGCTCCATAACAGCGAAAAACCGGCGATCGTCTGGTGTTTTGATGAGTTCAAATAATTGTTCTGTCGTTTGGTCTTTCAGTTCTGGCAGGTGGAAGCCCTTTGTTTTAATTTCAAGGGATGCAACTGCTTTTTGGATGGCTGATTCTAAATTCCGATCAATCGCCATGACTTCGCCAGTAGCCTTCATTTTTGTGCCTAATTGACGGTCTGCCTGTTTAAATTTATCAAACGGCCAGCGCGGGAATTTCACGACAACATAATCGAGTGCCGGCTCAAAACTAGCATAGGTTGTGCCTGTGAGCGGGTTTTTCAATTCGTCTAGCGTATACCCCACCGCAAGCTTAGCTGCCATTTTCGCAATCGGGTAGCCTGTTGCTTTTGATGCAAGAGCGGATGAACGGCTGACCCGAGGATTCACCTCAATGACAAAGTATTCTTTACTGAGTGGATCAAGGGCAAATTGGATGTTACAGCCGCCGACTACATCCAGCGCTGAAATGATTTTCAGGCTCGCTGAACGGAGCATTTGATAATCCTGATCCGTTAATGTCTGGGAAGGTGCAACGACAATTGAGTCTCCTGTATGCACACCAACTGGATCAATATTTTCCATGTTGCATACCGTGATACACGTATTTTGACGGTCTCTCATGACCTCATATTCGACTTCTTTAAAGCCAGCTATGCTTTTTTCAACTAAACACTGGTGAATCGGACTCGCTAAAAGAGCTCCTTCAATGAGCGGCTTAAATGCCTCTTCTGTTAGAGCGATTCCGCCGCCTTTACCGCCAAGTGTGTATGCTGGTCTTAGGATGACTGGGAAGCCGACTTCTTTTGCAAATTGAAGGGCATCTTCCGCATTATCCACAATTTCACTATCTGGCACAGGTTCGTTCAAATGCTTCATGAGAGCACGGAATTTCTCTCGATCTTCACCGTTTTCAATTGTTTCAACTGACGTTCCGAGCAGAGTTACCCCATGCTTTTTCAGCACACCGGCTTTTTCTAGCTCGACAGCAAGGTTTAAAGCCGTCTGTCCGCCAAGGTTGGCTAAAAGACCATCTGGTTTTTCCTTTTCAATGATTCTTGTCACTGAATCAACTGAAAGCGGTTCAAAATAGATTTCATCAGCAAATGACTCGTCTGTCATAATGGTTGCTGGGTTATTATTCACTAAGATGACTTTGTAGCCTTCTTCTTTTAAGGCCATACATCCTTGTGTTCCTGAGTAATCAAATTCTGCTGCCTGACCAATGATGATTGGACCAGACCCGATGACTAGAATGGTTTGTATGCTTTGATCTTTAGGCATGTGCGACTTCTCTCCTTGCTTGTTTCACTTTCTCAATAAAATCATCGAATACCCATTCACTTTCAGCAGGCCCTGGGTGTGCTTCTGGATGAAATTGAACTGACATAATCAGCTTTTCTTTATGAATGAATCCTTCTACAGATCCATCATTGACATGAAGGAATTTCACATCCACTTCTTTGTCATTCATGCTTTTTTCATTCACCACATAGCTGTGGTTCTGACTTGTCATAAAGACACGTTTGGATTCTGTATCCTGTACAGGATGATTCGCTCCCCTGTGGCCAAATGGCAGCTTATACGTATCCCCGCCAAGTGCTAGAGCGATTAATTGGTGACCTAAGCAGATTCCAAGTGTCGGGAATGTCATCATGATGTCATGAATCGTTTTTAAATATGGTGTCATGGTTTTCGGATCTCCAGGTCCGTTTGACAGCAGGATCGCATCTGGTTTGATCTCAAACACCTTTTCCATTTGTTTATATGGAATGACGGTTACTTTACAGCCGCGCGCTGCAAGCGAATCTGCAATTGATTTTTTAAAGCCAAAATCAATGAGCGCCACATGTTCCTCACCACTGCCTTGTGTGTAGATCTCGCTATCTGTCACCTGTGCGACGACATTGTCTTGTTTCATTGCAGGCGGCGTTTCGTTTTCGTCTACACTGAGCACAGCGTTCATCGTTCCATTTGCCCGGATGTTTTGCACGACTGCGCGCGTATCTGTATGTGTCAGAAGCGGAATATTCCACTTTTGTAAATAATCTTTTAAGCTGACCGCTGCAAGATGATGTGAAAAATGCTCTGCTGCCTCGTAAACAACCACCGCTTTTACTTGAGGCTTTTTGCTCTCAAAGTCTTCATGATTAATGCCGTAATTTCCGATCAGCGGATATGTGAAAACAATGATCTGACCTTTATAGGAAGGATCTGTGAGCACCTCTTGATAACCTGTCATACCTGTAAAAAAGACCACTTCACCTGTGATGCCAGCTTCTCCTGTCAGATCTCCTTCAAAAGAGGCTCCATCTTCTAAATTTAAATAACCTTTCATGCTTATGTCACCCCAAAATTGAATAATTAATGATATAAATGTATTTTTATACGTTTCTTTGTAAAAAAATTTACACCGAAACTGTTTTATTGGCTAATACTTGAACAATTGCTTCGATCGCTTGATCCAGCTCTGCTTTCTTCACATTCAGCGGAGGTAATAAACGAATGACATTGGGACCAGCTGGAAGCACCAGCAACCCCAGTTCTCTAAGAGCTGTGATATATTCACCGACTGGCTGACCACATTCAATACCTGCCATCAATCCTTTTCCCCGCACCTCTTTTACGATATTCAGCTGTTTGACATTTTGCAGCTTTTCTAACAAGTAATCACCCTTTTCTTTCACTTCTGAAAGAAACTCTTCTTGGAAAATTACATCGAGTGTCGCATTCACAGCAGCCATGGCAAGCATATTTCCACCAAATGTTGTACCATGTGAACCTGGGGAGAATGCATCTCCTAGAGCTTTTTTCCCTATAACTGCACCAACTGGAAAGCCGTTTCCTAACCCTTTTGCTGCAGAGATAATATCAGGATCAAGACACGTCTCTTCGTACGCAAATGCTGTTCCTGTTCGACCAATGCCCGTTTGAATTTCATCTACAATCAGCAGTGCTTCATGCTTTGTGCAAAATGCTTGAACTGCTTCTAGAAATTCTGGTGTCGCTGGATTCACTCCACCTTCACCTTGCACAACCTCCAGCATCACCGCTGCCACATCATCGACCGCACAGGCTGACATAGCGTCTGGATCATTAAACGGTACATAGTGAAAGCCTTCTAGCATAGGACCAAAGCCAGTTTTGATTTTATCTTGACCTGTGGCAGCCATACCAGCATACGTGCGCCCATGGAAAGAGTGCAAAAATGTGATGATATTTGTTTTCCCTGTCGCTTTACGTGCTAATTTAATGGCACCTTCATTTGCCTCTGCGCCGCTATTGCAGAAAAAAACGAGATCGCCTGAACTGTTTGCTGCCAGCTTTTCTGCTGCTTTTTCTTGCAGACCATTTTCAAACAGATTCGACACATGCCAGACGTGATCAAGCTGTTCCTTAATGGCTTGATTGACCTTTGGATGATTGTGGCCTAAATTTGTTACTGCAATGCCTTGGATAAAGTCTAAATATTTTTTCCCATTTGTATCGACTGCCCAAGAACCTGCTGCCTCTTTAATTTCAACATTCCACCGGCCATAATTTTGAAAAAGATGACTCACAGGACCGCCTCCTTTTGTTTTACGATTCTTGTGCCTTTAAAGGTTTCTCCTGTAAAGATACTGCCTTTGCCATTTACGATCATCACTTCATCTACATCACCTGATAAAGCACTCAAAGCGGATTGTACTTTTGGAATCATTCCCCCGGAAATAATGCCTTCATCAATGAGTGAAAGGGCTTCTTGTTCGGTGACGACATCTAATAGTTCACCATTTTTTAAAATGCCTTCAACATCTGTGACAAACATGAGCTTATCAGCTTTCATGGCTCCGGCGACAGCTGATGCTGCTAAATCAGCATTCACATTTAAGGTTTGGCATTCTTCCGTCATAGACAGCGGCGCAATTACAGGAATGAATTGTTTCTCCATGAGTGCTTCCGCCATTTCTGGATGAACTTCTTTGATTTCGCCAACGTACCCATAAACGTCTTGATCAAGGAAATCGGCGACAAGCATCTGCCCATCTTTACCGGATACGCCGACAGATGATATATCATGCTTTGCGAGCTCTGACACAAAGTATTTATTGACTGTTCCCGAGAGAACCATTTCGGCTACCTCTAACACAGGCTTCGTTGTTTTACGCTGACCGTCAACAAATTCTGTTTTCACTTCTAATTTTTGCAGCATGTCGGTGATTTCAGGTCCTCCGCCATGCACGATAGCCAGCTTAAATCCAGCAGCTTGAAGTGAGCGGACATTTTCATAAAAGGTATCTGAAAGTTCTCGAATGACACTGCCTCCACACTTGAACACGATCGTTTTATCCATGTCTATCTCCTTCTTTATGTGCGATAGCTCGCGTTAATTTTCACATAATCATAGGTGAGATCACAGCCCCAAGCTGCTGCTTCACCATTTCCCTCACTCATTTGAATGAAAATCGTAATCTCATCCTGCTCTAGATATGCTTTTGCTTCCTCTTCTGAGAATGGCTGCGGTTCATTGTGTTTGAATAAACATTGTCCGCCTAAATAAACTTCTACCTCTTCCGGAGTGACGGAAGCTGCGCTATGACCAATGGCTCCAACGATTCGGCCCCAGTTAGCATCCGTACCATATACGGCGGTTTTGACAAGACTTGAACCAACGATTTTTTTCGCAATGATGCCGGCTTCCAAATTATTTTTAGCACCAGCGACTTTCGCTTCGATTAATTTCGTTGCACCTTCTCCATCTCTCGCAATCTCTTTGGCTAAATCCTCACAAGCTAGTTTTAATCCTTCTTTAAACAAAGGCCATTCTGGATGCTCTTCATTGAGTACATCGTTTTCTGCCATGCCATTTGCCATCACGAGCACCATATCGTTTGTCGACGTTTCTCCATCGACGGTAATTTGATTAAAGGTCACATCCGTAATGTCACGAAGCGCTTGCTGTAAGGCTTCCTGTTCGACATTTGCATCTGTTGTGACAAAGCCAAGCATTGTCGCCATGTTCGGGTGAATCATGCCAGAGCCTTTTGCTGCGCCTGAAATGATGATCTCTTTTCCGTCTATCGTAAGGGTGTATGTTGTATTTTTAATGACAGTATCTGTCGTTAAGATCGCTTCTTCAAAATGGCCTTTTTCGGCTTTTGCTTCTTTTAACTCGGCGATGCCCTTTTTGATTTTATCCATCTCCAGACATTCCCCAATGACACCAGTAGAAGAAACAGCAATGTAATCAGGTACTACACCTAACATATCTGCACAGGCTGCCTGCATGTCGTACGCGTCTTTTAATCCCTGCTCACCAGTACATGCATTGGCGATGGCACTATTGACAATGACACCTTTTAATTGTCCTGTCTTTTTTAAGCTTTGTTGTGTGACTTTGAGAGGCGCAGCTTGAAAGTGACTTTGTGTGTAGACCGCTGCACTTGCTGCTGGTACTTCGCTGACGATGAGGCCAAGGTCTTTTTTTGAATAGCGCAAGCCAATGTGAATCCCCTTCGCTTCAAAGCCTTTTGGTGATGATACGTCACCGTCTATTTTGACAATGCTTTTTTCATTCAATTCGATCATGTTTGTTGTCTCCCCTGTTCTCTTATGGATAAAGAGGTGTCATTGTGAGGCCCGCCTCTTCATGTAAGCCTTTGATGATGTTGAAGTTTTGAACCGCTTGGCCGGCCGCGCCTTTCATGAGATTGTCTATGACCGACACGATTGTAAGTCTCCCTGTTCGCTCATCTAAATGAAAGCCAATATCACAGAAGTTACTGCCATATACTTCTTTCGTTTGTGGATAAACGCCGTGATCTCTCACTCTGACAAAATAGGAATCTTCGTAAAAGCCTTTCATTCGCTTCATCAATTCTTCTTTTGTGACATCCGTTTTTAACTGTGTATACATCGTCGCCATAATCCCTCTTGTCATCGGGACAAGATGCGTAGAAAATGTGACGTTCGCCGTCTGCGGATTCCATTCTCTTAATATTTGCTCTATTTCTGGCGTATGCTGATGCTCATTCACCTTATAAATTTTAAAGTTATCGTTTAGTTCTGAAAAATGCGTTCCAAGTGAGGCAGATCGTCCGGCACCGGACACCCCTGTTTTTGCATCTATTATAATCATAGATTCATCTATGACATTCTGTTTGATGAGCGGTGCTAAACCGAGAAGAACTGCGGTAGGAAAGCAGCCAGGATTGGCAATCACTTCAGCTTGTTGAATTTTGTCACGATTCAGTTCGGATAAACCGTACACCGCTTGTTGAACAGATGCTTCATCCGCTGCCCTTCGTTTATACCAAGCTTCATAGGTGTCTCCATCTTGAATGCGCAAATCACCTGATAAATCAATGATCGGCACTCCTTGATTCATAAGCTTTGGCGTCAGTTCACTTGATACGCCTGCTGGAGTCGCTAAAAACACAGCATCTGTCTCTTGCACAATAGCAGCCGGGTCAATGGTTTTTAATGTTTGGTCAGTAATCGCTGTTAGATGTGGATAAGATTGACTGTATGATTGCCCATCACCACTTGATGAATACAATATACATTCCTCCACATGCGGGTGATGCTTGAAGATACGAACCAATTCCGCACCACCGTACCCTGTAGCACCTATAATACCTATTTTCAACGTCAATACACCCTCTTGATCTTTGTGAAATTATTTAACATTATAACATGTATAAAAATTAATTCAATTGTATATTTAATATTTGTTTTCATTTTTTTTCAACAAAAAAACCGCATATCTTCATGAGACATGCGGATTTATCTTTCGTTTTTGATATAGATGACCATGAGCGCACTGCATAAATATAATATAGAGCTTGCATAAAAAATGAAGTAAACGGTAAAGAAATCAGCAAACAGGCCCCCAAGCATAATGGCGATGGATGAAAAAAGAGCTGTCCAAAAATGATAGTGACCGACTTCTTTCATTCTTTTGTTCTCTGTTGTGAGGTCCGTGACGAGCAGTTTCTCTCCGTGCTTTTGAAAGCCGCCAAGCGCACCAAGTGCCAGCTGAATCATATACACTTGCTCCACTTCTGTTATATGCGGAAAAAGCAGCAAAAGAAACGCCATACCGAACGAATGAATGATTAAAAAGAGCCGCTTGTCGGTGGTTTCGGGCAGTTTCCCTAAGAGTAAATGAATAAATGCTCCGCTTAAACCAAACAGGCCGTAGGCAAGACCAAACTGTGAATAGCTTGACCCAACATTTTTAATAAAAAGAATGTAAAAAGGGAAAATCAAACTGCTGGCGAAAAACAGCAGACTTTGTGAGTAGACGAACCATTTCATTGCTTTTGCATTCATTGTGTATTGTACCTCTCATAAAAGTAGTTGGTGAACGTGCCATCTGGATCTGCTTGTTTTTTCTTTTGGAAGAATACATCGGTTTTAGGATACGCCCGCTTCATTTGCGCTTTCGTTTGATAAGGCATATACGGTAAGTAATAGCTTCCATCGTGCTGCAGCGTGATATCTGTCATTTTTCGAATGATTCGCTCGGCTTCCGCCTTCTCTTCTTTTTCGAACCCGTAATTCACTAAAAGCACAAGTGCAAACATATCTTGTTTCGCATAGGAGAGATCCGCTTTTTCATTTTTTTGTACATAACGTATTGTGATATTCATTAGATTCAAATCTTCTTGTTGTAAAAAGGATCTCATGTCATCGATGTACGCACGAAAACGGTCAACTGGGACGAAATATTCCTGCAGCACATCTGTGTCGGATTCATTTTCATATTCTAAAAAGGCAGAGTCAGAACGCATCACATTGTTTCTTGTGATCAGCTGATCATTTTGACTTAAGAAATACTTTTTTTGCAAATTCCAGAGCAGATCTTTTCCCATATCAAATCTTCTTGAAAGGCCGAGCATAAATTTCAAAGGCATGACGAGTTGATCTTCTTTCAGTTCTTGATATGATTCAATCCCTTGTTGTGAAGTAAGTGAATAATTCGTCACATACATCTCTTTCAAAAAGTTTGTTTTCGCTGTTGAGATTCTGGCAAGATGCATGCGTACTTCTTTATTGTGTTTGACATGCTTTTGAAAATAATCCGTATACTCATCGTAACCCAGAGAGGTTGTCTCCATTTTATATAGTTCATCTTTTGTTAAAGAAAGCTCCACATCTAAAATGACACCGAACAAACCGTATCCCCCAATGACGGCAGTAAATAAATCATCGCCTGGCTTTACTGTGACAATCTCACCGTCTGCTTTTAACAGCCTGAATGAGCGAACTGTGTCAATGAGTGACCCGTAACGAATGTCACGTCCATGTGCATTTGCACTTAAAGATCCGCCAATTGTAAAGATATTCTGCGATTGCATTACCTTCACAGCAAGACCATATGGATTCACATATTTTTGTATATCATCCCATGTAGCGCCGCTTTGAACCCGAATCGTTTTCTTTTTAGGATCAAACGCTAAAATCTGGCGGAATTCCGTCATATCGAGCACGATGCCGTTTTCATAATATGTGTGACCGCCCATACTATGCTGTTTACCGGCAATAGAAATCGGCAGGTGTTTTGCTTTTGCTTCTTTCAATACTTCTTTTAACGTGTCTATTTCTTTCCCTTGAACAACTTTTTTGATTTTGACAGGCATGAGATGACTAACATCAGTAAAAGCCTCAAGATCCTGTTTTTTGTGTGTTTGGCTTTCGCGTATGGTGATTGATGCAAAAAATGCAGCAGCATATACGATCAAAAGAACGACCCATAGCCATTTTCGTTTCATGATAGGTACTCCGTTCTATAAAATTACATCCATTATATCAAGCCATTCTCTTCCTCCACCTTAATTTTTCATAAAAAAAACCTGGCATGAGTTTATCTCATACCAGGCATTTTTCATTTTGTGCTTATTGAATACCGAGCGCGATTTTTGCGTATCTTGACATTTTGTCTCGTGTCCAAGGCGGATTCCATACGATGTGAACTTCTGTTTCTTTTACTTCTGGAAGATCACTTAATGCTTTTTTGACTTCATCCACAATAATTGGTGCAAGAGGACAACCCATTGATGTTAAGGTCATGGTGATATCCGCTTTTCCATTCTCATCAAGATCGACATCATAGACAAGTCCAAGGTTGACGATGTCGACATTCAGCTCAGGGTCAATCACCTGTTCTAGGGCGCCTAAAATATTTTCTTTCAATGCTTCATCCATGATATCCACTCCTTTTTCCATTAGTATAACGTACTTTTTGTTATGACTAAACGTTTGTGCTTTTCAGATGAGTCACAAACCAGTCAATCGTTTCAAACATCGCTTGTCTTGAGACCTTATGGCCAGCTTGTCCATCAGTGATAAAGCGAATCAGGTGCGGATCCTGCTTATATTGTGTGGACGCTAACTCATCGTATAGGGATTTTGCGTGCCTGTACGGGACCACAGGATCATTTTCTGCATGCCAGAATAACAGCGGTCTTTTGTTTAATCGATCCGTTTGCAGCGTTAAATCATATGGGCGCAGGGCGTCTAATTGCAGATGAACCTCTTCGTCTGTAATGTCTTTCATCAACCCTTTGTGACGCATGTCCATGATCTGTGCTTTTAGAAACGTCGTATAGTTCGGACTCCCCATCAGGCTGACAGCGGCTTTGATCCAGTCATGTTTGGCAAGTGCACCAAAGGTGGTGATGCCGCCCATGGAAGTACCTGCAACGCCTATCAAATCGGCTTCAATCAATTGTTTTTCTTGAAAGTATGTTTTGAGTATATCGATTTCACGAATTTCGTTCAGGACAATTTCCCAGAACTTTGATGCCAGTTCCTCTAAGCTGAGGTTTTCTGATCTTACACCATGATAAGCACAGTCAGGCAAAATGACTCTCATGCCTTTTTCCGCCAGATGGAAGGCGAAGTGTAAATTATGCTCTCGTGCACTTGTAAATCCGTGAATAAAAAATACAAGCGGCAGCGGTTTGTCTTTATTTTCAGCTTTTACGATATGTAAAAATGGAATATCGCGCGTAATTTGCTCATCAATGGTGATCACAGCCTATGAATCCTCCTTTATCATTCCCGTCTTTGTTTATTTTAACATGTAGACAACAAAGATGTGATAAAGATACACTATAGAAAGAGGCGCTAACATGAATTGCCTCCTATCACTTACAGATCAAAGGAGATTTTATGGAGACTAAACCTTATCTAATCGCACTTGACCTGGATGGCACATTATTAAAAGATGATAAAACCATTTCTGCGCACACACTTGACGTCATTCAAAAAGTGAGAGACAGCGGGCATCACGTCTGTATATCAACAGGCCGGCCATTTCGATCCAGCTCTCCTTATTATCAGCAATTACAGCTTGATTCACCAATTGTGAATTTTAACGGAGCGTTTGTCCATCATCCTCTTGATGAGAAATGGGGCAGATTTCATACGTCACTTGATCTTCAAGTGGTCAAACAGCTTGTAGACATTAGTGAAGAGTATAAAGTGCACAATGTGTTAGCTGAAGTGTTAGACGATTTGTATTTCCATTATCATGATGAAAAACTCATTGATATCTTTAATATGAATGCAAACAAAGTCACTGTTGGGGACCTAAGGGACAACCTTGGAGAGAATGTGACGAGCGTGTTAATTCATGCAAAAGAAGAGGACGTCGGAGCTATTCGAAGCTATTTATCAGATGTTCATGCAGAAGTGATTGATCACAGACGCTGGGCTGCCCCGTGGCACGTGATTGAAATCATTAAAACAGGCATGAACAAAGCTGTTGGATTGCAAAAGATCAGTGATTATTACGGTGTTCCTAAGGAGCGGATTGTGGCATTCGGAGATGAAGACAACGATTTAGAAATGCTTGAATTTGCTGGATGCGGTGTGGCAATGGGCAACGGAATTGATGCCGTGAAACGTGTTTCAAATGAAGTCACTGATACGAATGAACAAGACGGGATTGCAAAGTTTCTAACGAATTACTTCTCGCTTTAATTTTTCCATTCATACATAGCAGATGGAAACGGGCATACTACCGTTAGACAGGTTGTCCTGTCAGCTTGTGTAAAGGGGCGGATTCCGAATGGGTAAAAGAAGCAAATCGAAACGCTTTATACAACAAGGTAAAGATTCAGTCAGTCTTCATGATGCACGTTTTCCTTACCGTTCGACACTTGAAGAAGCGTCAGACAGAGGAAATATGAAGACTGATGCTTCTGGAGGTTCATTGTGAGAAACGAACTTTTTGATCAAGCCAAATCATTTACTGAAGAAGCTCTTACTTCTTCATTTTCATCTGGGTTAGAGCGTCAACAGGCAGTCAAACGAGCGAAAAATGCCGTATCCTCTGCATTTGCCAATTCGACAGATGCAGAAAGAAACCAGCTGCATACCTTCCAAGACTTGCTTGATGATCTCTGACATAAAAAAGCTGTCCACATTTGATGGACAGCTTTTTCTAATTCCCTTGCTTATTTGACTTGGAATGTTTTCTTCTCCGTGATTTGTTTCAGCCCTTCTGCTTTTCCTTTAAACGTTACAACCGCTTCGTATGTTCCGGGCTTTACACCGTTTGACCACGTGTCTTGAAAATCATAGGCCTCGCCTTTTTTCAGCACAAAAGTTTGGATGGCCTGTGTGAACATACGGTCTTTCGAATAGCGATATTGTTCGTTCCCGTTTTCGTCATACACACTGAGCTCGAATTTTTGGCTTGTGTTAAAGGTAAATTCAATATCTCGATCTGATTCATTTTTCAGTGACATGTTAAATTGAACTGAAGAACCTTTCTGGACGGGGTCTACTGTGAGTACAACCGTTTTTTCTCCCATTTGACCGGAAACCTCCTTGTCTGGTTCATCCTTTTTTTGTTGTCCACAAGCGGCTAAAAACAATAGAATGAGAAGAAGTACCAACCCTTTTTTCATCTGCTACCCACCTTTTTAATCTCGTCTGAAAAATCCAAGAATATTGGTTGTCTGCACAATATTTGTAAAGGCTTTTGGATCGACTTCTTTAATAATTTGTTCAAGTTCATACAGCTCATACCTTGTAATGACGATCACCATCATTTCCTTTTGCTCGTTGGTGAATGCGCCTTTTGCAGGTACAGTCGTAATACCTCTGACCATTTTTCCGTAAATGGCTTCTTTGATTTCATCTGCTTTTTTCGTCACAATCATCGCGGTCAGCTTCTCATGTCTTGTATGGATGGCATCAATGACCCTTGTGGTCACATATAATGTGACAAGCGTATATAATGCTTTCTCCCAACCTTGTAATAATCCTGCTGTAAAAATGATGATTCCATTTAAAATGAAGAAATACGTGCCAACTGGTTTGTCTTTCCATTTTGCTAATACCATAGCAACGATGTCGAGTCCGCCTGTCGATGCCCCGTATTTGAGCGTGATCCCAATCCCTACGGCGGATATGACACCACCAAACACAGCATTTAATAAAATATCATGGGAAACACTCGTTTCTGGTAAAACGCCAAGGAAAATGGTTGTTAGTGCAACACTGATGATGCTGTACAAAGTAAAGGAACGGCCAACTTTCATCCAGCCTAAAATGCCGACTGGAATGTTTAAAATAAATAATAGAATCCCTGTTGATACATAAAATGGCGCATATTGATCGATTAAGCTGGATAGCAGCTGGGCCACCCCTGTAAAACCGCTCGCATATACGTCAGCTGGGATTAAGAATAAATTCAGTCCAATCGCATTGAGTAATGCACCAATTACGACGACAATGAGTTTTTTTGCTTCTCCAATGAACATGTTGTCATTCCTCCACTTACCATTCTCTCTATGGTTTTCCCTAAAATTTAGAATTTGAACACGAAAAGATGATTTCTATGATATAGTTAGGCTAAAAAGATGTAAAATATGGCTTATTTTTTAGAAAGAAGGGATTTATATGACTGTTCATATCATAGCAGACAGTGCTGCTGATCTGCCTCTTTCTTATTATGATGAACATAACATAACACTCATTCCGCTCCGCGTGTTGCTTGGCGAGCAGGAATTTGAGGATTTGATCACCATTGAACCAAAACAAGTATTTGATGCGATGAGACAAGGAGCCAGTCCAAAAACGTCACAGGCTTCACCAAACCGAATCAAGGAAGCCTTTGTCTCTGCCGCTCAAACCCATACATCTGCCATCTATGTCGCTTTTTCATCAGAGCTTTCAGGTACATATCAGACAGCTATGATGATGGCAAATGAAGTGAAGGAAGAATATCCTGATTTTGATTTACGAATCATTGATTCTAAATGCGCTTCACTCGGCTATGGGCTTGCTGTCAAACACGCTCAATCACTTGCCATTGACGGAAATACAATACAAGAAATTGAAACGTCTGTAAAGCATTTTTGTGAATCTTTACAACATATTTTTACTGTAGACGATTTAACGTATTTAGCAAGAGGCGGAAGGATCAGTAAAGCGTCCGCATTTGTTGGCGGTTTGTTAAGCATTAAACCCATTTTACATGTCGAAGATGGAAAACTCATCCCACTAGAAAAAATCCGCGGACGTAAAAAGCTGCTGAAACGTATTATTGAACTAATGAAAGAACGCGGAACGGATTGGCCTAATCAAACGGTTGGCATTAGTCATGGTGATGATCCTGCACTTGCAGAAGACATGAAACAACTGATTGAAGACGAATTTCATCCTAAAGAAATTGATGTTCATATCATCGGCGCCGCTGTGGGGTCCCATTCAGGACCTAGCACGCTTGCGATCTTTTTTACAGGCAAATGATCATAAAAAGCACCCTTCCCTGACACAACACGGGAAGGGTGCTTTTCTTATGAAAGTTTAAATCGCTGGACGGTTTCATTTAACCTTGCCGTCATACTCATCAATTCTTCGACTTGTTTGTTCATTTGATGGAACGATTGCAGCTGTTCATTGGCTGAGGCAGAAATTTCTTCGCTGCCAGCTGCTGTTTCTTCTACTACTGCACTAATATTTTCAATCGAGTGCAGTACTTGTCCGCCAAGTTCTGTTGATTGGATAATTTGGTCATTTAAGACCGCCATTTCTTGTTTAATATGCTGCGCTTTTGTTTCTATATCTTCAAAGGAGTGTGAGGTTTTGTCCATCGCATCCTGCTGCTGAAGTGAAAGCTTGACCCCTTCTTGAACCGTTTGACTAATGGATTGAATCCCTCTTTCAATATGACTGACCATGTCAAAAATTTGTCTTGTTGCATTAGACGATTCATCGGCAAGCTTGCGAATTTCATCTGCTACAACGGCAAAGCCTTTTCCAGCTTCGCCTGCCCTTGCCGCTTCAATGGCTGCGTTTAAGGAAAGTAAGTTTGTTTGGTCCGCAATGTCAGAAACCGTTTTGGCCATGGCCGAGATTCCGCTGGCGTATTGCGTGAATTCTCCTGCTGATTCTTCGATTTGTCTCGTGGCATGTGTATTTTTTTCAATCGCTGATTTTGTTTCTGTTAACGTGTGCTTTCCGCTTTCTACGGCTTCGATGGCATCCTCTGTACTGCGGATGACCGTTTGTGAGCGTTCGGAATTTTTACGTCCATGCTGATCCATTTTTTCAATCAAGCTGACGCCATGCTGGAGATCTTCTGAAATCGCTTGTGCCCCATTGGCCATTTCGTCTGTTGAGACAGATACTTGATTGGCAGATTCCATCATCTTTTTATTTTCATCATTCAGGTGGATCGAGAATGTCTCTACTCGGCTTGAGACATGGCTGATTTCTTTAATCAAACTAATCAACTGATCTGTCATTTGATTAAAGGATTCATTCAAGCCGCCGATTTCATCCTTACGCTGAATATCTGTCCGCTCCACAGCAAGATTCCCTTCTGCGATCTGCTTTGCTCTGTAGGAAAGTGATTTGATAGGTGTCACGATGGATCGCGTTAGTCCAATATTCAAAAAGACGGCAATGACAATCAGTGTGAGGGCTGAGACGAGTGCACTTGTAATAATCCATTGTACATTGTTTGCTGCATCCTCTAGATTTTGTTTATACGC
Source organism: Bacillus sp. ABR (assembly GCF_056172715.1). Taxonomy (NCBI): domain Bacteria; kingdom Bacillati; phylum Bacillota; class Bacilli; order Caryophanales; family Bacillaceae; genus Bacillus; species Bacillus sp. ABR. Next base: position 101,467 of record NZ_JAOYSL010000005.1, read on the forward strand.
TTCTTCTGCTCTTTTATTCATCGTATGCACATCGTTTAAAACGCCATCAATTCTTGCTGCCACACGTCTTGCATCCGAGGCGTTTTTTTCACCAATGGCATTGTTGGCTTCTTTGGTCCATGTGTCATATTTTGAATTTAACCTTGTTAATGCCTCTTTGTTCAAATTTCCTGCATGCTTGTTTAACGTTTGCAGCTGTTTTTTTGCTGTAGAAATATCGTTTTGAACGATCTCTAGCTGTTCATCTGAAAGTGTCATCGAATAATTGGTCATCGCTTGCTCGACACTTTCAAAGCTTGCCTTCGTTTTTTGTACGTTTAATAAGGTTTGGACATCTGCTTCATTTGATGATTGGATCTTTGTCATGCTGACAATGATAAACGCAATGACGCCAACTGCTAAAAGAAGTGAGATAAGTGAGTTGAGTAAAATTTTGACGCGTAAGCTCATGATGCGCCCCCCTCTTCTTTTAGAAGCGTCTGCTTCAGACCATTTAATTTTTTGGTCAGTGTCTCAGCATTTTTTAAGATCCGGATTTTTGCCATATCGATTCCATCATTGCTTAAGTCATAGACAACATGTCCGCTTTTAATTTGATTGTTCTTGACGACCTGTTCGCTGAATTGATAGACCACTTCATCGACTTTTTTTACCATAGATGAAATCACAGCTTTTTCTGCAGTATAGTACTGATCGCTGTCAACACCAATGGCATATTTGCCTTGAGATTGCGCTTCTTTTAATACACCAACACCTGAATAACCGGCTGCAGCATATAAAACGTCTGCTTTCTTTTTGATCATATCTTTGGCTATTTTACCGCCCTTGCCTGCATCACTAAATGTACCGGCATAGGTAGATAAGATTTTGATTTTTGGATTGACTGATTTGGCGCCTTTTTGAAACCCTTGTTCAAAACGATGAATGACGTCTGCATCAACACCGCCAACAAATCCAATGACATCGCTTTTCGTTGTCATCGCAGCAAGTGCACCTGCTAAATAGCTGCCTTCCTCTTCTTTAAACGTCACAGAGGTCACATTTTTCAGCTCAGATACGGCATCGATCAGAAGAAACTGCTTCTTCGGATATTTCTTTGCGACTTTTTCTAGGTCTTCTTGCATACTAAAACCTACACCGATAATGAGATCATTACCATCTTTTACGAGTTCTGTCAGCCCTTTTTCATATGTATCAGTTTCTGCAATTTCTCTATAATCAAATTCAATGCCAAGCTCATCACGTGCTTTTTCTAATCCTTTAAATGATGAATCGTTAAATGATTGATCACCAAGACCATCATCTGTGAGCATAACGCCAATATGCTTCGCAGTTGATTTTGGCGACCCCTCCTGGTGATTACTGCATGCGGCGAGCACCATAAGCATAGCTGCCATCAGAAGCAATGAAATCTTCACTTTCATCCAAAAACACACTCCTTTTATCATCCTTACTCCTTTTTTATCGGATTTGAGGGGCGTTGTTTCAATGATATAGTGAAGGTTTTCATGACTTTTTTCATAGAAAAAATCCATTATTTAAGACAAAAATAAAAAAGTGAGCAAATGCTCACTTTTAGATCATTGACAAAGGGCTAAAATGAACTTTATTTTAGAACTTTGTCTTCTTTTCAGCGTGACCTGAAAACCTTTGCAGCCCTAGGAAGGACGAGTACCGGAGCGAATTTGACATTCGTGAGCACCGGCACGCAGGACTGACACCGAATGCGAGGGTTTGTCTGCACGCTGAAGTGAGCAAATGCTCACTTTTTCTCGTATGTCCAGCCTTCTTTTTGATAAACGAGATCATTTTTCATCAGATGACCTAGTGCTCGTTTAAAGGCTGCTTTGCTCATTTGAAATCTTTCGCGGATATCCTCTGGATCACTTTTGTCTCCGTAAGGCATGGCGCCGTTTCTTGTTCTCATATAGGTTAAAATTTCTTCTGCATCGACAGATAATGCATCCTGTTTTCTAGGAAGCAGAGAAACGTTCACGGTTCCATCCTCTTTCACTGCAATAACGCGTCCTGTAACGGTCGATCCTAGTCTTGGCTCTTCCTTTCGTTCCGTGCGGTGAATAAACCCTCGCACGCCTGTATCTGTCAGCATAAAAGAACCTGTCGCAATTAAACGATAGATTGTTCCAGTGATTTCTTTGTTCATTAAGGTTTCTGGTGCCTCAGTAAACAATTCACTGATCACGTCTTCTGTGGCTGGTTTTGCGAACATTCTGCCGTAACTTGTGACTTTCAGCATACAGTAGAGTTTGTCTCCTTTTTTCGGCCATGCTTCCTCAAATGGCGGGAGGTGTTCTGTTGCTACAAGTGCATCCTTTGACAGTCCAACATCGACAAATGCGCCCATGTCTTCTACCACGTCTACAACTTCTACCCAGCCGTATGTATGTGCGTTAATTGTAGGGATTTTCATTGTGGCAGCGAGTCTTTCTTCATGATCTACATATAAATAGACCTCTACTTCATCTCGGTCATCAAGATCCTCTGTCATTTCACTGCGGTGCAGGAGGACCGAATCTTCACCATCTGTCAAAAAGTAGCCGTATTCCATTTCGTTCTCTATTTGCAAGGTCAGTTGCTCACCTGGTCTCATGTTCTCTTCCTTCCTATCTGCCCATAAAAGAGCGTTCGTTCATCTTTAGATTCACTTTATTCTACTATACTTCTCCCCGCATGAACATCTCTAGTTCTGTTAGCTAAAGTGGACAAACTGGTCACGATTTATACCGCAGCCGGCTGAACTCTTTGCCTCATCTCTTCGATAAAGTTTCTTCTTCGCCTATTGGCATGATAAAATAGACGCAATATCAATACTTGGAGGTCATGTGTGATGGCAAAAGAAAGCTCATTTGACATTGTATCGAAAGTCGAACTGCCTGAGGTGCAAAACGCTGTTCAAGCAGCGCTGAAAGAAATTAAAAACCGTTATGATTTTAAAGGAAGTAAAAGTGATATTTCTCTCGAAAAAGAAGAACTTGTTCTCATTTCTGATGATGACTTCAAGCTTGAGCAGCTAAAAGATGTACTTGTGACAAAGCTGATCAAACGAAATGTGCCAACTAAAAACATCGATTACGGAAAAACCGAGCATGCTCTTGGCGGTACAGTACGCCAGCGTGCGAAGCTGATCAGCGGGATTGATCAAGACAACGCTAAAAAGATCAACGCACTCATCAAGCAGTCTGGCATCAAAGTGAAATCACAATTTCAGGATGACCAAGTGCGTGTGACAGGGAAAAATAAAGATGATTTACAAGAGGTGATTTCTCTTATGCGTAAGGCTGATTTGCCGATTGATGTCCAATTTATAAATTTTCGATAAATTTCAAATTTTCCATTGATTATTTCTGCATTTTTCGTTACAGTTGATGGAAGTTCAATTCATTGACATGTTCATATTGCTTTCTTATCAAGAGAGGCAGAGGGACTGGCCCTGTGAAGCCTCAGCAACCGGTGTAGTAGAAATCTATTTTCTATGACCAAGGTGCTAAATCCAGCAAGCAACTGCTTGGAAGATAAGGAGAAGAATTACGATACAGCCAAAAAGTCTTCTTCTTATCAGAAGGCTTTTTTTGTTACATAGAAATAAGGAGGAATACAATGGGCCTATTACAAGACTTACAAAATCGCGTACTGATAGCTGACGGAGCGATGGGAACACTTTTATACTCTTACGGCATTGACCGCTGTTTTGAAGAATTAAATTTATCGAAAGAGGATGAAGTGAAACGCGTGCACGAAGCTTATGTGCAGGCAGGCGCTGACATCATCCAAACGAACACATACGGTGCGAATTATATTAAACTATCCCGCTACGGCTTAGAGGAAGAAACGAAACGAATCAATACAAAAGCGGTACAAATTGCAAAAGCAGCCGCTGGCTCTGCCTATGTACTCGGAACAATTGGCGGCATTCGAACGTTTAACAAAAATGCCTACTCTATAGAAGAAATCAAACGAAGCTTTAGAGAGCAGCTGTATATCCTATTAAATGAAGAGCCTGACGGATTATTGCTTGAAACGTATTATGACATAGAAGAAGCAAAGGCTGTTCTCCAAATTGCTCGCAAAGAAACGACTCTCCCGATTGTCATGAACGTATCTATGCATGAACAAGGCGTTTTGCAAGATGGTACCCCGCTGAAGGATGGTTTATCTGAGTTATCATCTCTTGGTGCAGATGTCGTCGGCATCAACTGCAGGCTGGGCCCTTATCACATGATTCAGGCACTCGAAGGCGTTCCACTTTTAGAAAATTCGCATTTATCTGTCTATCCTAACAGTAGTCTCCCCTCTCTTGAAGAAGGCAGACTCGTCTATGATACTGATAACGATTATTTCCGAAAAAGTGCACTTGAATTTAGAAATCAGGGCGCACGCATTATCGGAGGCTGCTGTGGAACAACACCTCAGCATATTAGCGCAATGGCTGAAGCGGTCAAAGATTTAGCACCGATCACTGAAAAAGAAGTGAAGGTGTTAAAAGAAGAAATCATTTCCATCCAAGATCAGCGCACTGAACCAGGTCTTGATGAGCTGGCTGTGAAAAAACGATCGATTATCGTAGAGCTCGATCCACCGAAGAAGCTGAACTTCGAAAAATTTCTCGTTGCTGCAAATGAATTAAAGAATGCTGGCATTGATGCGTTAACGTTAGCCGATAATTCTCTTGCAACTCCGCGTATTAGCAATGTCGCTTGCGGCGCATTATTAAAGCAGCAGCTTGATATGCGTTCTCTTGTTCATATCACATGCCGCGACCGTAATTTGATTGGGCTACAATCCCATTTAATGGGGCTCGACACTCTTGGATTAACCGATATTTTAGCGATCACAGGCGATCCATCTAAAATTGGAGACTTCCCAGGTGCAACATCTGTGTATGATTTAACCTCCTTTGATTTGATTCGTCTCATCAAGCAATTTAATGAAGGCCTTTCTTTCTCAGGAAAGCCTCTTGGCAAAAAGACCAATTTTTCAGTGGCTGGCGCGTTTAACCCAAATGTGCGTCATATAGATAAAGCGGTCAAACGTCTTGAGAAAAAAATCGAATACGGCGCTGATTATTTTATTTCACAGCCTGTTTATTCTGAAGAACAGCTTGTGAAAATTCATGAGGAAAGCCGCCACTTGGATAAACCTATTTACATCGGCATTATGCCGTTAACAAGCAGCCGAAATGCAGAGTTTATTCATCACGAAATTCCCGGCATCAAATTATCTGATTCTATTCGTGACATTATGGCTAAGGCTGGCGAGGATAAAGAAAAGCAGCGAGCAGAAGGTTTAGCGATTGCCCGCTCTTTATTAGATACAGCCTGCGAATTGTTTAATGGCATTTATTTAATTACTCCTTTCCTTCGATCAGATTTAACAGCAGAACTGACCACCTACATCCATCAGAAAGAAAAGGAGTCTAACATCCATGTCAACTATCACTGAACAGCTCAAAAAACGCATCCTCGTCCTTGATGGTGCAATGGGCACAATGATTCAAAACGCCAACCTGACAGCAGAGGACTTTGGCGGAGAAGAGTATGAGGGCTGTAACGAGTATTTGAATGTGACAGCCCCTCACATCATCCGTGCGATCCATAGGGAATACCTCGAAGCAAGTGCCGATCTCATTGAAACAAATACGTTCGGCGCGACAAAGCTCGTCCTTGATGAATATGGGCTTGGCCACCTTGCCTATGAACTCAATGTTCGAGCTGCACAGCTGGCAAAGGCTGAAGCAGACCGTTTCTCCACACCGGATAAGCCACGTTTTGTTGTAGGCGCAATGGGCCCAACAACGAAAACATTATCTGTAACAGGCGGCACAACCTTCAGTGAGCTCGTCAGAAACTATGAAGAACAAGCCCGCGCTCTAATTGACGGAAAGTGTGATGCCCTTCTTTTAGAAACAAGCCAAGACATGCTGAATGTAAAAGCTGGATTCAAAGGGATTCAGGAAGCCTTTCAGCAGATGGGCATTCAATTACCACTCATGGTATCAGGAACGATTGAACCAATGGGCACCACCCTTGCTGGTCAGGATATCGAAGCCTTTTATATCTCTCTTGAGCATATGAAACCCATCAGTGTGGGCCTGAACTGTGCGACTGGTCCAGAATTTATGACAGACCACATCCGCACGCTCTCCTCCATCGCAAAGTCAGCGGTGAGCTGCTATCCGAATGCTGGTCTCCCAGATGAAGAAGGCCAATATCATGAATCCCCTGCTTCTCTTGCTAAAAAAATCGCCGCCTTTGCTAAGGAAGGCTGGTTAAATATTGTCGGCGGCTGTTGCGGAACGACACCTGCACATATTCAAGCATTGTCAGATGAAGTACGCACGATTCAGCCGCGTCATATCACTCGCGAATCACCGCAGCATACCGTATCAGGAATTGAGCCCCTTATTTATGAGGATTCAATGCGTCCTCTTTTTGTAGGCGAACGGACCAATGTCATTGGTTCTCGCAAATTCAAACGGCTCATTGCGGAACAAAAGTTTGAAGAAGCAGCAGAAATTGCTCGTGCTCAAGTGAAAAATGGCGCTCACGTCGTTGATGTGTGTCTCGCCGATCCAGACCGTGATGAGGCAGCAGACATGGAAGGCTTTTTACAAGAAGCCATGAAAAAGGTGAAAGCCCCTTTTGTCATTGATTCAACGGATAAACACGTGATCGAAAAGGCACTCACCTATTCTCAAGGGAAAGCCATCATCAATTCTATTAATCTTGAGGATGGCGTGGAACGTTTTGAAGAGATTCTTCCTCTTGTGAAGCTATATGGCGGTGCACTTGTTGTTGGCACAATTGATGAAATAGGAATGGCTGTGACAGCAGAACGAAAGCTTGAAATTGCTATACGTTCGCATGATTTGTTAACGAAGGAATATGGAATTCCTGCAAGTGACATCATTTTTGATCCGCTTGTCTTTCCCGTAGGCACTGGAGACGAGCAATATATTGGCGCCGCTGAAGAAACGATCAAAGGCATTAAAATGATCAAGGAAACCCTGCCTGAGTGCCTCACCATTTTAGGCATCAGCAACGTATCTTTCGGACTTCCGCCTGTAGGCAGAGAAATCTTAAATGCCGTCTATTTATATCATTGCGTGCAAGCAGGGCTTGATTATGCCATTGTGAATACAGAAAAGCTTGAACGCTTCGCTTCCATTCCAAAGGAAGAAATCAAACTAGCTGAAACCTTACTTTATGAAACAAATGACCAAACACTGGCTGAATTCACCCAATTTTACCGCGGCAAAAAGAAAACGGAGAAAAAACCAAAGGTCTCCTTATCACTTGATGAAAGGCTGGCGCTCTACGTCGTCGAAGGAACGAAAGAAGGTCTCATCGATGATCTATCCCTTGCTTTGGAGCAATATGAATCGCCGCTTCATATTATCAATGGTCCGTTAATGCAGGGAATGGCTGAGGTTGGTCGTCTTTTTAATCAAAACGAACTGATTGTCGCCGAGGTGCTTCAATCGGCAGAGGTCATGAAAGCATCTGTTTCGTTCCTTGAGCAATATATGGAAAAGCAGCATGCGAGCGGGAAAGGAAAGATTCTTCTTGCGACCGTAAAAGGAGATGTCCATGATATCGGGAAAAACCTTGTGGACATCATTTTGAGCAATAACGGCTTTCAAGTAGTCGACCTCGGCATCAAGGTGACACCTCAAACATTGATTGAAGCTGTGCAAAAGGAAAAACCAGATATGATCGGATTATCAGGCTTACTTGTAAAGTCCGCACAGCAAATGGTATTAACCGCTCAGGATTTACAAAAGGCCAATATTTCTGTTCCTATTTTGGTCGGCGGTGCTGCCCTTTCTCGCAAATTTACGAAAATGAAAATTTCGCCTCATTATGATGGACCTGTTCTTTATGCAAAAGATGCCATGGACGGTCTGTCATTAGCTAATGAGTTAAAAGCGAATCCACTGCAATTTCAAACAAAGCCCGAAGAGGAGCCAGTGGCACCTTTCAAGGAGAAAGAAGGAAAGCAGCCGAAAGCTGTCATTGAATTACTAGAAAAACGCGCAGCCCTTCCTCAGGCACCGGTATTTACGCCAGAAGATACCGCACGCCATTATGTGAGGGACATCGATTTGCATCATATTATGCCTTATGTGAATGAACAAATGCTCATTGGTCATCATCTCGGCTTAAAGGGAAAGGTCAAAACCTTATTAGCTGAACAGCATCCAAAAGCATTGGAATTAAAACAGCTTGTCACAGATCTTCTAAACGAAGGCAGAGAGAAAAACTGGTTTGCGCCAGCATTTGTGTATCAATTCTTCCCTGCCGGTTCAGACGGAAATGATTTGCATATTTATGATCCCGAAAAGCCTGACCGCATCATCGAAACGTTCCAATTTCCAAGGCAGGAGAAGCTCCCGTACCGCTCCATTTCTGATTATGTACGGAAAAATGATGAAAACGAGAAAGATTATATTGCCTTATTCGCCGTCACAGCCGGCGCGCGTATACGTGAAGTCGCGCAGCAATTTAAGCAAGAAGGAGATTATTTAAAAATGCATGCTGTCCAAGCTCTGGCACTTGAGCTTGCAGAAGGATTAGCTGAAAGAACCCACCAATTGATTCGTGACAAATGGGGCTTCCCTGACCCAGTCGATTTTACAATGGAAAAACGATTCCAGGCGAAATATCAAGGGCAGCGCTATTCCTTTGGTTATCCAGCGTGTCCAAATCTTGAGGACCAAGAAAAGTTGTTCAAGCTGCTTCAGCCTGAAAAATTCGGCATCCATCTGACAGAAGGATTCATGATGGAACCTGAAGCATCTGTTTCAGCGATCGTCGTCTCCCACCCTGAAGCTCGATATTTTAATGTTCATTAAGATTAGAACCTCCGTGATTGGGGGTTCTTTTTTGATACACGCTGAATGAAAAGGATCTCCCTTTTCCTTTTTCTTATGCTTTCTTATGGTACGATACATATAGATGAAATCAGCTAAGAAGGAGTTGCGTGTATTGGAAAACGTTGTACAACGAACATTAACACTCGATGACATACCCGATCTTATCGCATTGTCAAAAGAGGTCGACTGGCCTGATTACAATGCGGATGAGCTTACATCTCTTTTAACAAACGGATATTTTACTGGTTTTTCAACAGCAGATGGACAAATCATCTCATGTGCGGGACTTTTCCAATATGATAAAGTAGCATCAATTGGTGCCGTTATTGTTTCTGAGACGCATCGAGGCTTAGGCCTTGCGCGGAAAATGATTGACACCCTGCTTCGCCGGAGCGATCAAAGTGTTCCTGTCGTTTTAACTGCTACTGTACAAGGACAGCCCGTTTACGAAAAAATCGGATTTCAAACGGCCGGCTACATTCATACATACAAAGCACAGAAAACAAATCCTACTGCGCTTCAGGTGTCAGATAAGATTCATCTGTCTCCCGCTGATGAAACTCATCTCCCGTCTATTGAAGCACTTGACGAAAAAGGTGCAGGCACCAATCGATCTAGCTTTATAAGAAAGCGAATGGATCGAGCATCGTTCCGGCTGATCGCACAGAATGAACATCATGAAACAACTGGCTTTGCATTTGGCATCGAAACCCCTGCTAATCTCATGATTGGACCGCTTACAGCAAACGATGAACAAACCGCTCTCTCGCTCATCCAATCACTCATCTCGTCTTATTCAGGGGCAATTCGTTTAGATATGCAGCAAGAAACAGCTGAACGCCTGCATGAAACACTTGTTGAAGCAGGATTTACAAAAACAAACGTAGCTCATTTTATGATGATTCGCGGAAAAGAAAAACTAAATGATCCCGCCCTTTTCTATTTCCTTGCCTCTCAAGCATTTTCTTAAAAAACAAACAAGCTGTAGACACTTGATGTCTACAGCTTCAGATTGTTGACAAAGGGCTAAAATGATCTTTATTTTAGCCCTTTGTCTTCTTTTCAGCGTGATAGAAAACCTTTGCAGTATAGGAAGGACGAGTACCGGCGCGGAGCGAATGTGACATTCGTGAGCACCGGCACGCAGACCTGACACCGAATGCGAGGGTTTGTCTACATGCTGAGCTGTACACTTGATGTCTACAGCTTTTTTATTACTTCTCTCCAACTGACGAAAGAACATGAGCGAGTGCATTTGTGACCTTCCCATGCTCTGATGCATGCGGGCGGTCATCTCCATCTCCATAGCCATAATCAATCATTCGATTACGATTTAAGCAAAGCTTTGTCAGCTTCGGCTGGAATAGATCAAATAATTCAAAACGGTCTTTTAGCTGTGGGAATTGATTTTGATACTGCTGAATTTCATCAGCAAGCAAACGCCAAAGAGTCGTTTCATCTAACAGATCGTGATTGTCTAATACGTTGGATACATAGCGCAGATTGCAAATAAATAATCCTGTAAAGATAAATTGTACTAGACCTTCTGGCGGCTCACTGCGCAGCACTTCTTTTAAATCTTCTTCTAGTGAAGCTAATTCAGGCAGCGGCTGGTCACTTATATTCACATCATCAACGAAATCTTTGATCGCTAAACGATGCGGCTGATGATTTTTTAACACAAGAATCGTATTTTGACCATGCGGTGAAAAGACTGTGCCGTATTGATACATAAAGTGCAAAAGCGGAGGCATCACGACATGGAAAAACTTCGCCATCCATTCTTTTGCGGAGAGACCTGATTTTTCAATCAGCTGCTTGATATACGGCTCTCCTTCATGATCCTCATATGTGAGTGCCGCAAGTGTAACAGGGCTTTCCCCTTCTTCTAAGTACGTATAAATGCTTTCTCTAAAAATGACACCGAGCATCTCGAGATATTGATACGGCGCACCAGGCAGTTTGCTGTAGTATGGATGATCGACATTGATACTTGCATTCTCACCTGGTAAAATGACGCGGCACACATCAGATAAAAATGAGTCTTGATCCGCAATCCCTTTAATATGTGCTGTAATGCGCGGGGCAATGACCGTACGTTCTGATGGGAGTCCACGGTACACAAGTGTATTTAAAATACTCATTGGCAGTTTAATATGATGCTTGCCTTTATTTGAGATATTTGTAAAGGTTCTGATCGACTGCTGCGGGATATATTGATCCAGCCCCTCTCCTAAATACACAATCCGGCGCAAGGCCAAATCTTCCGGAAAATGCTGAATAATCATATGCGTCCACTGCCACTGATGGACAGGCATCATATAATAGTCAGCTGCATTCAGTCCTTCATCCTTTAACACACGTTGAAATTGACGAATCGTGACTTCATCTAATTCTTTGGCGATCACCTGCTCATAGTTTTCATGATCGACTGCATGGAATGTCGCAAGCTCCCTGTGAACAGCAATCCAAGACAGCTGCACACATTCTTGACGTTCTGGTGCATAGGCTAAGTAATCATCGTAGCTGAATCCTATACGCCCTTTGTTATACACAATCCAAGGATGGCCTGTCATTTCTCCTTCAATCCATGCATAATCCGTATCTGTCAGCTCATCCGCACGAAGCGCTTTTTTCGACAGCAAATGGACATCGGCTAACAAAGTATGGTGAAGCTCTTTGATAAGATGGCCTGTTGTGTCAGAGGACATTGGAATGATCGGCTGAATGTCTAGTAAAAACACAATGGCACTGACATCCTTTGACCACTTTCCATCCTGGCAGCACTCAATTGATTCAGCGATTGTATCAAAACTATCAAACAACCGAGGTTTTGCCAGATAACGATATTTCTTATGTTCATGAATGATTAATTCATACTGGGCAATGCCATCCTTACGATCCAGCTCGACAGGATGAAGCATGTCCTCATACATGTATTCGGACAGCATTTTTGCCACCATTCTCTGGTTTGCCTTTTTCCAAGCAGCAGGATTCACCGCTTTTTTCAATTCATCTTGTACACTCATCGCTTCATCCTCCTTAACCTTTGATTTCTTCAAATGTGTGTGCGTTCTTGTGTGTACCAAATGTCTGGAAGACGTGCTTTTGATAAAGTGGATACACGGTTTGACGAGCAAGTTCATTGATGATCACACTGTTTCGATAAGCCCCCAGCCCCAAATCTGGAGCGCCGACCCCATGTGTATGAAGCTCTGCATTTTGTACAAAAATATCATTTTCACCCATCGTATTTGTTTTCAAACGATATTCACGTTCCACTTGGAAACGTCCTTGATCATCCCATTGAATGTGGTGAGAAATAGGGTTGATAAATGGCGGCAGAACGGATTGATAGCCAGTCGCCAATACAACAATATCTGTCTCATGCGTAAAAGATTCTTCCTTGACCCACTGCGAGCAGGAAAGTGATAATCCGCCCGCTGTTTCCTCAATCAAGTTGACCTCCGTCATGGCTTGAAGCACTGTGTTCAGCTGCGTTCCGCAGGCAGAACGTTCATAAAGCAAATGATAAATATCACGAATCATTGCCGAACTGATGCCTTTATACAGCAAGTCTTGCTGTTTTAATAACGCATCCTTTTTTGTTTGCGGAAGCTCATAAAAGAAATCAATATAGTCAGGGGAGAAATACTCCAGCCCTAGGTTTGAATATTCCATTGGGAAAAATCCTTTTGACCGTGTGAACCAGTGAATATCCTTCGCTTCATCATCTGATAAAATGTCATAAAACACTTCTGCTGCACTTTGACCAGAGCCGATAACTGTGACAGATTTCCCTTTGAAACAGCCTTCTTTCTTTCGTTTTAAATAGTCAGCTGAGTGAAAAACCTTCTCTCCTAAAGCTGGCTGGAGCGATGCTGGCACTGCGGGCTGCGTGCCAATTCCTAAGACAAGATGTTTGCTTTCAAACACCTCTACAGTTTGATCCTTCACATGACGGACATGCACTTCATACCGCTTTTCCCCTGCCTTTTCAACCAGTGAGACAGATTCGACGTTCATGCCAAATCGGCAAGAGTCTAACTGGTCAGCGACCCAGCGACAGTAATGACTGTATTCCTTGCGCGGGATATGGAAGTCCTCTAAAAAGTAAAATGAATACAAACGGTTTTGTTCCTGCAAATAGTTGAGAAAGCTATATTTGCTTTTCACATCTGCCATGCTGACAAGGTCCGCTAAAAATGGGACTTGCAGTGTTGTCCCTTCAATGAGCATACCTGGGTGCCAGTGAAAGGCTTCACTTCTTTCAAAAAACAAAGCGTCGATTTCATTTACCTCTTCAGATAATGCGGCAAGTCCAAGGTTAAACGGGCCAATGCCGATCCCAATTACATCCACTATATTATTTTGCTTGTTGAACCGCGTCATGGTTATACTTCCTTTCGAATCGTTCTCGATCACAAAACATCAAAAGACCTGTTTTATCCGGTAAAGTGACTGGTTTTACACGTTCAAAGCCGCATTTTTCAAATACATGAATCATTTTTTCATTGCGAATATCCGGCTCAGCGACGATTTTTTCTGTTCGTTTGTTCTGCTCAAATTGAAATGCTGTCATTGCCTGAAGGAGCGGCGCAGCAAATCCTTTTCCCACATAATCCGGCTCCCCTATTAACAGGTGAATGCCTTGATCATGCGGAGAAGGCTCATAGTAGGATTCAATGATATCTCCTTTCACGTTGTAAGCCTCAAAATAACTCATTGGCGTCCCATCAATCGTGCCTAAATAAAGGGTTTGATGCGGATCATGTATTGCCTGATAAAAATGCTTTTCAAAAGCAGGAAACGGAATATTCAAATGCCAAAATGGGTGAACATACTCTTCTTGCATCCATTTATGGACAAGCTGGACGTCTCTTTCATATTCAGCACGAATAAACCTAATACGATGCCTCATCCAATCAGCGCCTCCTTATGTAAAAAGAGCGGATTCAAGACAGCTGTGTAACGAGACTGTGTTTCCAGAGACCCTGTCAGCTCATCCATATCTTCAAATCGTGTCAGCAAATTCGCTTTTGAAGGAAGTTCTTTTGAACGGAGAAGGCTGTTTGTCAGATCAGAAGCTCCGTACATCTCCTCATGAGCAAGCAATGTATCTCTCACGAGTGCCAGCAAGTCTTCTTCCTTTGCTAGACCTTCTGTGCCAAAGCCATTAATGAGACCAAATAAATGATTAAAGAAGAAATAATAACGGAGTCTCTCAACGGCTACATCATCCGCACAAATGGTTTCACTTCTTACGCTCAAGTTTTGAACTAGATTTGCGAGCTTATCTTTTTTTGATTCACTATAATAGTAGCCTTGATTGTCACGATAATAGAAGGTGTCTGGATAACCATCCTTCATTTGCACAACAGCATTTTGCTGATGGGCCTCGAGTGCAAGACCATACGTTTCAAATAGCCAGAGCATCGGCTTTAACGAAATGGTTAAGTATTGTTTAAACCAATCTTGGCTGACCGCTTCTGTTGACCGGCCTTCTGCATCTGCAAGTTTATGAATAATTCCTGCTAATCTTGATTTTCCTCCGTACGCATGATCCTGACATAGCCCAGCAATTAAGCTTGCGCCTTTTTCACGATGCAAGAATGGATTTTGACGAATGACCACTTCAAAGCCAGATTCCGCTTCATCTCCTCGAATAGATAGATATGCAGGATCTTCAATGACCCGGAATCCAGAGAATTTTTCATATAAAGAAACGCCTAATTCTGTTTTTAAGATGCGGGACATCTCTACTCCTCGATCCAGTTCCTTTTGTTTATTGATGCGTAACGAGTTCGTAATTTTCACAGGAACAGAGAATTTGAGCATGTAAGCAGAATCCTTTTGATAGACCGTTCTAAAGGATGAGGTCGCTGTGTATTCAGACCCCAGCGGTCCTAAATAAGTCAGTTTCCCCTCCTCTATATAACGCTTCACGAATGCCTTCTCCATGACCACTTTGACTTGCAGCGGATGAATTGGAATGAGCACATATTCTCCGTTTTCTGTTATCCTATTCAGTCTCTCTGTTTCTTCTGGCACTTGACGCGAAAGCTCTTCTAACATGAGACTTGCCGCAGGTTGTGAAATAGATGAATCCTGAAGCACAATCGAATGGTGCGCTTTAAAGTAATGAAGCTGGAAAGCCCCTTTCAGCTCAGGAGAATAGACGTCTTCCTCCTCTTCTGTCATCCCTTGTCTGCTTTTTGGTGTTGGATGTGTTAAATGTCCAAGGAGAAGTGACTGTTCAGCCTCGATGTACTCAAAATCAGCTTGAGATAAAGCAGCTTGATCACTTTCTCTCTCCCTTAAGAATCGTTCAATATTTCTGCAGCTTAAAATGATGCGAAACATGAATTCATCCTCTGCATCTGTGCGGCCATATGCAATGAGAAGCTCCTTTGAACATAAAGCAACAAGTGTCGTGTAATCGACGATCGTCCCCTCTTGCTCGCTGCCACTCGGACGAAAGCGAATCGGAAAATCAAAGAGATGGCGGCCTATAGTTGAAAAATATCGGATCGGAATCACAAGCTCAAGGTCTTGCTTTGCTAGTTTTGCCACGAATACAAGCGAACCATCTGCTTTCGTCTCTTTTTTTGCAGATCGATCGATTCCTGTTTCACGTAAAAAACAGTTTAAAAAGCTTTGCATAGTTGCATTTTCAGCCATTTGTTTATATTGACTCAACGTAGTACCCTCCCGGATTGAATATGAGCGATCCCGATATCAACGATGTCAGAAAGGATTTCCTCAATATGTGTGATTGTCGTTCTCGGATTTAATAAAGTGAATTTCAAGCATGTTTGACCATCCACCACTGTTTTTGCAATGACAGCAGTTCCTGATGTGAATAGCGTTCGATGGATGATTTTATTGATGTCATCCGCACCCTTAAATCGAAACACTACTGCATTGATTTCTGGCTCAGGATTGATCACTTCAAGGTGATCATTGCTCTCGATAAGCGCAGCCACATCCTTCGCAAAATCAATGGTATGGTCAATCATGTCACCAAACCCTTTCTCCCCAATCAGACGAAGAGAAAGAAGCAATTTCAGTGCATCAAACCGGCGCGTCGTTTGGACAGATTTATTGACGAGATGTAGTATTCCATCCAGTTCATCTTCTTTTGGATTAAGATAATCTGCATGATAATTGATCAAGCCGAAATGCCTTTTATCCTTCAGCAGAAATGCCCCGCAGGAGATCGACTGATAAAATTGTTTATGAAAGTCGATCGTGATGGAATCAGCCAGCTCAACACCATCTAATTTATCTCGGTAGTTTTCACTTAATACAAGCGCTCCACCATAGGCAGCATCTGCGTGTATCCACAGACCGTATGGTTTGACGATGTCATACACACCTCGAACCGGGTCAATACTGCCAAAATCAGTTGTCCCGCAAGTCGCCACTAGCGCAAAAGGCAGGAGATCCTGTTCCTTTAACTCAACAAGTTTCTTCTTCAAATCGTTGAGGTCCATGCGGTGATGCTCATCTGTCTCTATCAGAACAACCGCCTGCTCCCCTAAGCCTAGCTGGGATGCAGATTTTTTAACAGTGAAGTGAGCATTCTTAGAGCAAAGAATTCTCATGCGGTGAGCCTCACTCGGCAAGCCTTTCTGCTGAACATTCCATTGCCATGTGTTTTCACAAAAAGCATCTCTTGCAAGAAGCAGCCCCATGTAGTTAGATTGGGTTCCACCGCTCGTAAATGTCCCATCTGCTAAATTTCCATAAGAAAACTTCGCACATAGCCACTTTAGAATTTCCTCCTCAACCAAAGATGCAATACCGCTTTGATCGAAGGAATCCATTGATTGGTTAAATGAACTTACTATCACCTCTGCGGCAAGCGCAGGTATAAGCGGCGGGCAATGCAAATGTGCCAAGCATTTTGGATGCGATACATCAACCAGATGTGGCAAAAGGTGCTGCTTTATATCTTGAAAGACAGATTCAATTGATTCGCCAGACGGTTGAAACTGAAATAATGATTCGACACTAGTCGCTAATTTCCCAGGCAATATTCCACTGTATGGTCCTTGGTCTTTTTGCCACTGTTCCAGTAAGCTGTCGATAGATGTATGAAGAGCCGCTTGGAAGGACTCTCTTCCAAGCTGACTTTGATTGATAAATAATGAATCCACAGAAGCTTTAGTTGATTGCATCGTAAACGGCCTCTTTGAAAATAGCGATAACTTGTTCAAGCTGTTCTTCAGTCATGATCAATGGCGGTAAGAATCGAATGACGCTGCCGAAACGGCCTCCTGTCTCTACAATTAAGCCTTTATCGAAGCAATTCTTTTGAATGAGACTGGCTAGCTCAGGATTTGCTGGATAACTTCCATCCACGTCCTGCTTTTCATTTGGATTAACTATTTCAGCACCAATCATTAATCCTCTTCCTCGAACATCACCGATAGCAGGTACATTTTTTTGAATGTCTTTTAGATGAGCCTGCATGCGATTCCCTAACTGGTCAACATGATCAAGCAGATTCGTTTCTTTTATAAATTTAAGCGTAGCGGTTCCTGCAGCCATTGCCATTTGATTTCCTCTAAATGTGCCAATGTGTGCACCTGGATTCCATTGATCCAAATCTTTATCATAAATCACAACTGAAAGCGGCAGGCTGCCACCAATGGCTTTAGATAATACAATGACGTCCGGCACAATTCCTGCATGTTCAAAAGCAAACATCTTACCTGTTCGGCCAATGCCTGATTGAACCTCATCGATGATGAGCGGAATACCTTTTTCATTTGTGATTCTTCTCATTTCTTGCATCCATTCAATAGATGCTGGAATTGAGCCTCCCTCACCTTGTACTGCTTCAAAGATCATACCTGCTGGCGGAAGAATACCACTTTCAGGATCATTTAATACACGCTCAATATAAGAGCTGGAAATGCGGTGTGAATCTTTCCCGCCAATTCCGAATGGGCAGCGATATTCATATGGATAAGGCATGAAATGCACATCTGGGATTAACCCTTGCACTCTTTCCTTTGGAGACAAATTCCCACTTAATGACATCGTGCCATGTGTCGCACCGTGATAAGCACCGTGGAAAGAAAGAATGGAACGATTTCCTGTCGCTGTCTTGACTAATTTAATCGCAGCTTCTATGGCATCACCGCCAGTTGGTCCACAAAATTGAATTTTTGCTCTCTTTGCAAACTCTTCTGGCAGGTGAGAAAAAATTTCATTCACAAACTCTTCTTTAATTTCTGAGGTTATGTCCAACGTATGCAATGGCCTTTTTTCATGAAGCATACGTTCAATAGCTTCTATCACAACCGGATGATTGTGGCCAAGTGCAAGTGTTCCTGCGCCTGCTAGACAGTCATAAAACTCTCTGCCATCCGCATCTGTCACGATCATGCCCTCGGCTTTTTGCATGGCTAATGGGAACCGTCTCGGGTAAGACCTTGCATTAGATTCTCTTTGACTTTGCTGCTCTAAAAATTGCTGATTTTTAGAAACGGTTTTGATGGACATAATAAAACACTCCTCCAATTGATAAAGATTATCATTATCATTTTCATTTACTAGCCTAGAGGATGTGAGATAGGAAAGTCAATTGTATTCAAAAAGATGATTCGAAAAGCATATGAATACAATATTCTCTTTTTAATGAGTATTTTCGAGTAATTTTTACAAACCTTACTGCCATAAGGAGATGGAACGCATGAGACGGATTGACATTGAAAAAAATTACAAATCATTTTTCCTGGTTCATTTGTTCTATTCAATTCAAAGCGCTCATTTTATGCAGAAATTTGGATGAAATGAAGGTAGAAAATTGAAGAAATCACACTGTTTTTTCTTGATATAAATGGTTTGGATGGTATAATTTCTCTGAATCATAAGGGATGGAGAGGGGAATTTTGATGATTTTAACAAAGCAAGATCTTCACCATTACTTAAAGCAGGATAAAAAAGCATTAGCTATCACGCGCAGAAGGCCAAAATGGTTTGGGGACGATATATGGAAATATCAAAGGTATTTACGAAAATATGAATACTATTCTAATAGCGGCGCTACATTGCGCAAATGGTTTTACCGCTATTTACATAAAAAGAAAGGGATGCAGCTTGGCTTTGATATCCCGATTGGCGTCTTTGGCCCCGGCCTTAGAATCAATCATACTGGCCTCTTAATTGTGAATAAGCACGCAAAAATTGGGGCATTTTGTGATATTCATCAAGGGGTGAATATTGGTCAAAACCATTCCGAAAAGGATGTACCAACCATTGGAGATCACGTATGGATTGGGCCCGGTGCTAAGCTGTTTGGAGACATTTATATCGCAAATCATATCTCAATTGGAGCAAATGCCGTGGTGAATCATTCCTTTCATGAAGAGCAGATCGTTATTGCTGGTGTGCCGGCTCAAAAGGTAAAAGAAAAAGGCCCTTCTTCATGAAGGCGCCTGATAAAAAAGAATTACACCGATTAAAACAGAGATGAGCAGCATGAGATAAAACAAGATGGTTAAAATCAAGATCGTCCAGCCCAGCCCCTTCCTCTCTGTCTTGATCAAATAAATACCGAGTACGATGGTACTAAAAAGCACGCCTAAAATGGCCCACAGCCATTTGTCTTTGTGATGCTTTGGCGCATCAAACCATAAATAGATAGCAACAGCAAGTGAAACGAATAGACCCGTTATTCTCAAGATTAAACTCCCCCTTATTATGTATACGCGCTCTCTATGATGCGTTTGAGTATCCGATGATCAGCAACAGGAAGTAAAAGACATAGACTAGCATAACAATAGAATAGATGATGATGGACACGATCAGAACTGTCCAGCCCAATCCTTTTCTTCCTGTTTTGATGAGGTATATCCCAAATGCAAAGAGCCCGAATAAAAGACCTAAAATAGACCATAACCATTTATTTTTCCCATGTTTTGGTGCATCTATCAATAGATAGATTGCGACTAAAATAGAAACAAACCATCCAGTTATCCAGCCCACATTCATCTGCCACCCTTCTTCTTCAGTTCATTCCATTATATGATGCTTTTTTCCTAAAAAAATAATGATTCAGAGAATATTGCGCGGGAGGCTTCGCCATTCTTCTCTCAGCATTCCGTAGCGCATCGAATCATAATACCCTCCTTGATAATAACGGACCTTTCTCAGTCTCCCCTCAAGGACAAATCCGCATTTCTCTGCGCACCGCATCATCCGTTCATTCCCTGACCAAGTGGTTAGACCAATTCGAGGGATATCAATATGCGTAAATAATACATCAATCCATAGATTTAATGCCTTTGTCCCAATGCCACCGCTCCAAAAGCGTGAGTCATAAATGACAATGCCGCATTCAAGCCACCGTGTACGTTCATTCTCCCAATAATATGATACGGTACCTTTGATATCACCGTCTATTTCAATGCCATATAGCTTTTGGGGAATAGATTCATCCTGTAAGTAACGTTTCTTAAATGCAGAAAGCGGGATTTCGTGTTCATAAAAATAAGGGGCATTCCAATTTCGATAGGACTGGTCTGGTGCTTTAAATTTTAAATGCCACACTGCCTCTAAATCCGTTTCGGTTAATGGACGTATGTTCACAAGCTCTTCCTTTTCTCTTTTCATCTGTTCACGTTCCTTTACTTTGTCGTTCTTTTTGCTAGATGACGGTACTCAATCGGCGTCATGCCTTCATTTTGCCGAAACAGCTTAGAAAAATAAGTAGGGTCGTCAATGCCTACATGCTCTGCAATGGCTGCAATTTTTTCATTCGTTGAGGCAAGCATGCTTTTAGCTTTTTCGATCTTGAGACGATGGCTGTACTGGTTTGGCGTCAATCCGTACACCGTCTGCATACACCTTGTCATGTAGTCAGGATGATAGTGCAGCTTCTCTGCAAGCTGCTCCATATGCAATTTCTCCATAAAGTGATGCTCAAGATAGTGAACCACTTCTGATGCGACAGTCTCCTTTGCACTTGGTATATGAAATGCTTCCTTTTGCAGGTGAATGAGCAGTTCCTCAAATAGAAGCTGTTTTTTCAGCGGAAGTTCAGATGCATCATGATTTAGTGCGCTCATCGCTGAAAGGTGTTTTTCTAACACACTTCGTCCCTTCACTTTTCCTAAACGAGGCAGGCTAAATTCATATGTTGCCGGCTTTTCGAAGGTGGCTTGGTTTTGTTTCATATCAATCCAATGTTCTCTTGGCCGGTTCGTCAGCTCAAACCGATCAATTGAGAAATGCAGCCACTCATAGTAGGTATCCTCTTCACATGGCAGATGTCCGCCATGAGACAGGCCCGGTGAGAGAATCATATATTCACCTTCTTTTACGTGAAAAGCCTCCTCGTCCTCTGTCATCCATAGCTCACCTTTTGTGACATAGAGAAGATCAAATACAGTGAAGGTTCTTGAGATATGTCTTTCTCCTTGATGAAATATCCCTTTACCTGAAGCTATATAAATAGGAAACGGCGGTACAGTAAATGTAATAAATCGATTCATATTCATCCCCTTATGAAGTCGTATTTCTCCAATAAGTTTCGGTTTCATCTCTTCTTATTATAGTCGATGCAAGGTACACTATAAATCGGATTTATACGAAAGGGGGCTATGTGATGAAATCTCAAACCCTGTCATATGAAAAGGTTCAAGCCAAAGATGAGAAAACGCACCCTTCATTATTTGCATTAACTTGGCCTATTTTTATCGAAATCTCTTTATATATGCTCATGGGAAGCGCTGATACACTTATGCTCAGCCAATACTCTGATAACAGTGTGGCCGCAGTAGGTGTAAGCAACCAGCTCCTGAATTTATTAATTGTCATGTTCAGCTTCATTACAACAGGAACGACCATTGTGATTGCGCAGCTTCTAGGAGCTGACCGCAAGCAGGAAGCGACTCAAGTCGCCTATGTCTCACTAGGGACCAACTTCTTGATCAGCTTTGTCATTAGTCTCCTCATGTTTATGTTAGCTGTTCCAATTCTGCACATGATGGGCTTATCAAGTGAACTCATGCCGGATGCGGCGGTCTTTTTACAAATTGTCGGGCTGCTTTCTTTTATTCAAGCACTTATTATGACGTATAGTGCTATTTTAAAAAGCTACGGATATACAAGAGACACGATGTATGTCACCATCGGAATGAATTTGCTCAACGTTGCCGGCAATTATTTGGTCATTTTTGGTCCGTTTGGTTTTCCGGTATTAGGTGTCATGGGTGTTGCCTTTTCAACCTCGCTTGCTCGATTGATCGGATTGATGGCGATGATTCTCATTGTCCGACGCCGAATTGGATTGCGCTTTTCGCTGAAGAGCATGTTTCACATCCAGCGGACGCATTTAAAAAAGCTGCTGAAAATTGGCATTCCATCTGCTGGAGAGCAGCTTTCTTATAACGGCTCTCAAATGATCATTACATTGTTTATTACATTTATGGGGACGCAGGCTTTAGCAGCAAAGGTCTACACTCAAAATTTGATGATGTTCATTATGTTATTTGGTGCAGCGATTAGCCAAGGGACACAGATTTTAATTGGGCGCCATATTGGGGCGAAAGAATTCGATGCGGCCTACCGCAGATGTATGAAAAGCTTATACTGGGCCATTGCGATCTCTCTTCTTTCTTCCACTGCTTTATCTTTATCATCGACGCATTTGCTTACGTTTTTCACTAGCAATCATGAAATCATTCAAATCGCCGCCACACTTCTCCTATTAACGATCATTTTAGAGCCGGGACGCTCTTTTAATATGGTCATTATTAATTCATTGCGGGCTGCTGGTGACGCGAAGTTTCCAGTGTATATGGCGATGATTTCAATGTGGGGAATTGGGCTTCCGATCGCTTACTTGTTAGGCATTCAGCTTGAAATGGGGCTCATCGGGGTTTGGATTTCTTTTATCGTGGATGAATGGGTCAGAGGCATCTTTATGTATAGGCGCTGGCGTTCCAGAGTATGGACGGAGTATCGTTTTTCTTCCACATAAAAAGGACTGCGGGGTGCAGTCCTTTTTAGATTGTTGACAAAGGGCTAAAATGGTTTTTATTTTAGCCCTTTGTCTTCTTTTCAGCGTGATAGAAAACCTTTGCAGTCTAGGAAGGGCGAGCACCAGAGCAGAGCGAATTTGACATTCGTGAGCACCGGAGCGCAGACCTGACACCGAATGCGAGGGTTTGTCTACACGCTGAAAGGACTGCGGGGTGCAGTCCTTTTTTACGTAATATCTTCTAAAATAAGTGCTTTTTCCTGTTTTGAAATAAATGCTCGCTCTGTAAAGACGCGGTATTCGTTTTCTCTTGTTTTATCTAAGATGGCTTTATAAAAGTGGGCTGCTGCTTTCACCGGTATACGTGAATATAGCGGGAATTCATGAAGATGGTCAAAAAACTCCTCGTAGTATGCCTCTGCCTCAAAAGCAATGTACTCCCAGACGTGCTGAAAAGCTTGATTGACAATTCCTTCCTTCAATTCTTGCTCTGTGTACCCGAATTGATCCATCACTTGCTTTGGCAAATAAATGCGGTCTCTTTCAGCCTGATCTTCGCCGATATCTCGAAGAATGTTGGTTAGCTGCATAGCGATCCCTAACGAAATGGCTGCTTCTTTTAGCTGCTCTTTTTTACGCGGTGCAATAATGGGAAGGAGCATGAGTCCAACGGTACTAGCAACATGGTAGGAATAGATGAGCAGTTCATCTAACGTTTCGTATCGCTGCTGCTCTAAATCCATCTCCTGTCCTTGGAGCAGGTCACGAAACGGGGCTTCATCCATCCGAAACTCTTGAAATGTATGCTCTAGCGCCACCCATATCGGATCATTCCGGTCTACCTCACCTTGTAAAAATCGATCAAACGTCTCCCGAAAGGATGCAAGGTCCTCTTGTGGCGAAGGCGACTCATCCACAATGTCATCTGCTCTCCGGCAAAAGGAATACACGGCCCAGACGGCCTGTCTTTTCTTTTTAGGCAGCATGGAAAAGGCCCGGTAAAACGTTTTGGAATGGGTTTGAATGGTTTCCTCACACACTTTTAATGCTGTTTGTACATCAACCACTTATCTTCACTTCCTTTCTATCATTCAAATCTTTTAGTAGTACAGAAGCCATGAGCTTCGCACTTTGCATCACGATCGGCACCCCGCCGCCCGGATGGATGGAAGCACCTGCCGCATAAAGATTGTCTGTCTCACTGACCTTCACTTGCGGGCGGAAGACACCTGATTGGAACAAATTAGGCGCAAGTCCAAAGCTGCCGCCTTCAAACAATCCTTCTCGCAAGGAATCATTTGGTGTCCTGACCTTTTTCCAGACAATCGACTCTCGTAATCCCGGAAAACCTCTTTTCTCAAGGACACCCACCATGTTCTCGACAAAATCTGTCTCCTCTTCCCAGTTGATATGATCTCCTGAAGGAACGGGAACGAGCATGTATAGAACACTGCAGCCATCTGGGGCAAGAGATGGATCAATGATCGATGGATTAAATGTATAAAATGACGGGTCTTGAGGAATCGTTTTCGTTTGAAAAACCTCTTTCATATGCTGATCAAAGTGTTCTCCCATAAAAAATTGATGAACAGGTGCTTCATGATACATCTTGTTTAAACCAAGATACACCATCACACAGCCAGAGGACGGCACGTATTTTCGGCGATCTTGTTCGTCTAAACCAAACTGTTTTAACGCAGCTGGATAATCTCCATTGATCACAAATGCATCAGCGGCTACATGTTCATCATTCACCTTTGCTTTGACTGCCCGTTTTCCCTCAAACACCAATTGCGTAACTTCTTCATTTTTTCTTACATGCACACCCATTTTGATGAGCTGCCCTTCCAATATATCTACTAAACTTGCATAACCGCCTTTTAAATAGTAAATTCCATGTGCGTGCTCACTATATGAAACAAGCGAATAAATAGCCGATGCTTCATACGGGTTTCCCCCAACATAGAGGGTTTGAAGTGCGTATGCATCTCGCAGGCGTTCGTCTGAGAAATATTTTTTCAGAGCGCTTTGTACCGTTCGATATGCCTTTAATTTCATTAAAATTTTCATATTGGCTTTTGTAAAAAATGTACGTTTTTCGTGAAATGATTTTTCTAGAAAAGCTTTCTGCCCTTCTTGAAACCGGTCCGTCATTTCTTCCATAAACTTCTGGAACCCTTGATCTTCTTTTGGAAATACACGTCTGATTTCATCTAGCTGACGCCGTGCATCAGAGTATTTCGTATAAGAGGTTCCATCTTGATATTGAATTGTGTACAGCGGATCAAGCTGCAGCAGATCAAGAGATGATTCGTCAATTCCTACCTCATGTAAAATGCCTTTTAACATGTCAGGAAGTAGGACAATGGTCGGACCTTCATCTACTTTATATCCTTTCTCACGTACAAAAGCAAGTCTCCCACCAAGCCGTTCATTTTTTTCGACAAGGGTGACATCATGTCCCGCTTTTTTCAAATAAAGCGCTGAGATCATTCCGCCAATACCGCCACCTGCAATCAATATATGTTGTTTCATGAGGCGCTCCCCTTTTCTTGATGCCGCATTGTTTTGTGTGAATGTTTCTCTTTTGAAAGAATGGCATTTGTCGTGATACGCGCTGATTCTAAAATGGTTGGCAGTCCGCTTCCTGGATGTGTTCCTCCTCCAACGAGCCAGCAGTGCTTTAATTCATCAAATTCATTGTGCGGCCTTAGGACCATCATCTGCGTCAGCTGGTGGCCAAGGTTAAATGTAGCTCCTTCATATACGTAAAGGTCTTCCTCCCATTGCTTCGGTGTGATCATCCGCTCAACTTCTATATGCTGCCTGACATTCTGAAAGCCGGTTTTCCGCTCCAATGTATCCAGCACAAGCTCTCTAAATTCATCTTGATGCGCTTCCCAGTCAATACCGCTTTGGTTATTGGCAACTGGAGCAAGCACATAAAGAGCTGATTTTCCTTTTGGAGCAAGTGAGCCATCAGTTACGCTTGCATTTTGTATATAAATAGACGGATCATCTGGCAGCTCATATGTTTTCGTAATGCCTTTGACGAATCTAGCATAATCATCGGAAAAAACAATGGTATGATGCGGCTCATCATACATGGTATCCAATCCTAAATAGAGCATAAAGGTAGAGCATGAGAATTTTTTCTTTTTTAGTTTTTTCTCACTGTATTTCTTTAAAAGACCTGGCTCGACAAGCCTTGTCATCACATGTGCAAAGTCTCCATTGACGACAACCTCATCTGCTTGTATTTCTTCCCCAGATTCTAAACGAATGCCTTTTACTTTCCTTCCCTCGGTGAGCAGCTTTTCGACGCCAGCTGACAGATGAATCTCTGCTCCAGCTTCAACCGCCGCCTTTGCCATCGCTTCTGACAGCTGATTGACTCCGCCCTTCGGATGGAATACACCTGTATCATGCTCCATAAACGAAAGGATTGAGAACGCACCAGGGCATTCCCACGGCGACATTCCTAAGTACTTTGATTGAAATGTAAAGGCATATTTCACTGATTCATTCGAGAAATAGTCTGACAGTACATCATACAAACTTTTATTTAGCGAAAGCTGTGGAAGTGCTTTGATCACCTTCGGGCGAAGGTAATGATGAAAGCGGTCCATTTTACTTTGTAAAATTGGTGTGAGCCGATCCATTTTGCGCTTTGTATCCTTCATAAATCTTAGATATCCTTCGCCCTCACCCGGCGCAAAGGCTTCTAATCGTTTGTACATTTCATCGCGATCTCGAATCATATCCAGCTGATTGTCTTGAAAAATTAATCTATACATCTCTTTTAATTCAATCACATCGATATAGTCATAAAGATTTTTACCAGCAAAGGTGAACAGCTCCTCTGCAATATGAATCATGCTGAGAAAGGTAGGACCTGTATCAAACGTGAAATCACCAAGCTGAAACTTAGCATTACGTCCGCCGACAAAGGACTGTTTTTCGTATACATGAACTTCATGTCCTTTGCTTTGAAGCATCATAGCTGCCGCAAGTCCCCCTGGTCCCGCTCCGATCACAATGATTTTCATTATCCTTTTTCCTCCAAATTAATTCACTTTAAGTTAATTATACAAATTAGAAAGATTAGATCAACTTTTGATGTGCTCAAAAAGTCTCATGTTATGTATCAAAAAAGCCGGCTTCCTTTCAACAAATGCAAGAAAGCCGACCCTCTATTACGCTTCTATATCAATTCGATACGTTTCAAACCAATGATGAATCTGTGCTAGATGGGCAATCAACTGTGGGCCCTTCATGAGCTGGCCATACCAAGGCACATGAAAGGAAGCTCCTTCCGTTTCAATCAGCTGCTTTAATTGATGTGGATCTAAAAATTCGTGAAGTACAGAATCTTTTTGTGCGAGACAGTTTGTCAGCATCTCTTTCACAGCCTGAGTATAGGCTGGATGATGTGTTTTCGGGTAAGGACTCTTCTTTCGATAAAGCACTTCATTCGGTAAAATTCCCTCTAATGCTTTTCGCAAAACCCCTTTTTCACGATTTCCATGCATTTTCATTTCCCAAGGAATATTCCACACATATTCGACAAGGCGATGATCTGCAAATGGCACACGTACCTCAAGACTAGCACCCATACTCATTCGATCTTTTCGATCAAGCAGTGTTGTCATAAACCAGATCATATTTAAGTAAAAAAGTTCTCTCCGGGCTTTATCGACTCCCGTTTCTCCATCTAAAAGAGGCGTTTCTGCCACCGTTTCTTCATATTTGCTTTGTGCGTATTCCTTAAGTGACAGCTTTTTTTGCCAAAAGTCTTGCAGGAGCTGCGTTCTTGCTTCTGTCGATCTCATCCAAGGGAAACTATTTGTTTCATTTGCCATGTGAAACCAAGGATAGCCGCCAAAAATCTCATCAGCACACTCACCTGATAAACCAACAACGAAATCCTTTTTAATTTCTCGGCAGAATATAAGTAAAGAAGAATCGATATCTGCCATCCCAGGTAAATCTCGAACCTCAACCGCTTCCTTCAAATAAGCAGCCAGCTCTTTTTGACCGATGATACAGTTGTGATGATTTGTTTGAAACGCTTTGGTCATTTGATCAATCCATGGGCCATCAGCATTCGGCTGGAATTGACTTGCTTCAAAGAATTGATCATTTTCTTCGTAGTCAATGGAATACGTATGAAGCGGTGCTTTCCCTATATTCTCAAAGTGCTTAGCGGCAATGGCAGTAATGGCACTAGAATCGACGCCGCCAGATAAAAATGTACATACAGGCACATCAGAGACAAGCTGTCTTGTCACGGCATCTGTAAAGAGATGCTTAATGTGCTGTGCGGTGTCATCAAGTGAGTCAGTATGCTCCTTGCTTTTGACATTCCAGTATCTCCACACGCGCAGGCCGTCTTTTGAAAAGGTCAAGGCATGTGCAGGTCTCAGCTCTTTTACCCCTTTAAACACTCCTTGGCCTGGTGTTCTTGACGGCCCTAAGCCAAAGATCTCCGACAGCCCTTCATGATCGACTTTTGCTTTGATATCAGGGTGAGCAAGAAGTGCTTTGATCTCTGAACCAAATAAGAAGGAATGATGACGTTCTGTATAGAAAAATGGCTTGACGCCGAGCCGATCTCTCCCTGCAAATAACAATTCACGCTCACTATCCCAGATCACAAATGCAAAAATGCCATTAAAATGGGAGACACACTCTTCCTTCCATTCTGTATAGGCATGAAGAAGAACTTCTGTATCAGAATGCCCAAGAAAGCGGTGCCCCCTTTTTAACAATTCTTTTCTTATATCCTCCGTGTTATAGAGCTCTCCATTGTATACAATCGTATAAGCATGGTTTTGATGTGTATATGTCATCGGCTGCTTTCCGCCTTCTACATCTACCACCGCTAACCTTTTATGCCCGAAAAGAACATGCTCACTTTTCCACGTATTTGTATCATCTGGCCCTCTTTTAGATAATGTATCTGTCATTTGATTGATTACATGATCCTGTTGGATGAGCTGCTTTTTAAAGTCTGCCCAGCCTGTAATTCCACACATCATCATCAGCTCCCATCCGTTTTTCCTCAAGTGTTCTCATTCAGCCTTTCTTAGTTTATGCATCGTCTCCTTGATAGTTGATTTGTCCTTTTTTCCCGGCGTATAGGACAGGCTTGATTTGGTAAGAAAAGAAAGAGGAAAGGAGCTTTTGCAAATGGAGAATCGAATGAAGCAGCTTGAACGCTGCAGCAGAAGATGGTGTAACGGGTATTTGCTCATTGAAAACGGACATTGTCTGATTGAAGATGAAGAAGGAGAGATCATGCTGCCAGAAAGTCTTCAAAGCACAATGATCTGTTTGAAGGAAAATGACCGATGGACAAAAGGAGAATTGCTTGGTTCCATGGTTCTTCATGAAAACGGGCAGCTAATAGAAGTACAAGGAGGAGAAAAAATTCAATATACGGCGTCCCTTGCCAAAGGCTGGCTCGATCTTCTCATGTTCGTACCGGAGAACGTCTTTGATCACATCCTTGAGCAGGTAGAGCAGCTTGGTTTTTCCGTCTATGATTGTGTCTTCTCTTCCTTTCATTCATTGCAGCGCGTCTCTTTCTTTCAGTTTTCGGCAGATACGCAATCACTTGCACTTCAATGTCACCATGACCCTGCCTCCAGTCACATTCGTTTTGAATGGACCACTTCAGATGGACAACGGATCGTTTCACAATTTGATGCCACATAAAAAGGACACTGCTTCGTATAAGCAATGTCCTTTTTATATTAAAAGATATGGAAACCGATCGGCAGACGTAAACCGAGAAGAATGGTCACAATCGCAAATACGATAAAACCAATCAACACACCAGTCACCGATTTTCCTTTTTTCTTGCGCACTAGGACCATTTCCATGAAACCGATCACTAGGATACCGAGAATCATTTTTCCGATATACTCGCCCCCGAAACCTGGAATTTTCATTCCTGTGCGAACATACAGCTCTACGCCTGTTGCGATAATGATCAAGTAGAATAAGCGAACGATCATGTGCACAATTTTAGCGCCTTTGTCGTTTTTACCTGCTAGAGCAAAGGCTACGAAGAATAAAATAATCCCCAGCACCCATGCTGTGATATGTAAATGTGTTCCCATTTGTGATTTCCCCCTTTATCAGAACAAGTACCTTCTCATCGTACCACGAAATAAGTCGAACACAAAGCGACAATCCTGTGTCATCACGTGCTTTATTTGACATGATTTGTCAGCGTCCCAATCGGTTCAATCGTGATGTCAATTCGATCTCCAGAAGCTAAAAACTTAGGCGGTTCAAAGCCCTTCCCTACCCCAGAAGGTGTACCTGTTGCAATGATGTCACCTGCTTCTAGCGTCATCCCTTTTGAAAGAGTGGAGACGATGTTCTCAATTGTGAAGATCATTAATTCCGTACTGGCAGACTGACGAACCTCTCCGTTTACCTTTGTTTCCACATGGAGCGCACCATGATCCTCGATCATTGATTTATGAACGATATAAGGTCCTATCGGGCAGGTTGTATCTAAGCTTTTGCCAATGAAAAATTGTTTGTGTTTTTTCTGCAAATCTCTTGCCGTCACATCATTTAAAATGGTGTAACCGAATATATAATCTTGTACCTCTTCAGGAGCAATGTTTTTCCCTGATTTGCCCATCACGATAGCAAGCTCTCCTTCATAATCCAATTCACTTGTCACATCTTCATGAAGAAGAATCTCATCTTCGTGTCCAATGACAGAAGTAGGTGCCTTTGTAAAAATCATCACGTCTTTAGGAATATCCGCCGCACTTCCCATTTCCATAACATGATCTTGATAATTCTTTCCGACACACATGATGTTTTTAGACGGCTTTGGAATCGGGGCATGGAGTTTCACGTCCGAAAGCGGATATACATAAGAGCCGCGGTCTTCTTCTTTTTTCTCAGCCCAATCAAGAAGCTGCCCCACATGTTCTACAAACTTGTCCCCCATTTTGATGCACTCAGATAAAGAGTTTGGCAGTGTCTCAAGCTCAAATAATTTGGCTTCTGCCTTTTTGACGTCCATCACCCATTCATCATCAATGACTACCCCAATAAACATGCTGCTATGTATCTCACCTGTAAAAAACTTCATGTCTTCCCCTCACAATCTTCATTTCGCTAAGTTATGATGTCTCATTTTATTTCTCTATGAAATAAAAAAAACCCTTTTTTATCATACTCTCTTTTAAAAAGGGTTTCAAAAATGATGATTGAATGCCTAGCGGAAACGGCGATATTCCCACATATTTCCTTGATCCCATTTACGCTCAACATTTCCTGTTCTTTGAGAACGATGCTTCTTCTTTCCACATCTATGGCAAGATCGGCTGCGTTTATGGTGATGAGAACGTTTAGATCGATGGCTACGGCGTGACTTGCGGCTCTTCTTATGATGGGATCTGTGCTTGCTGCGATGTGACTTGCGGCAGCTTTTCTTATGATGCGATCTGTGCTTACTGCGATGTGACTTGCGGCAGCTCTTCTTATGATGCGATCTGTGCTTGCTGCGGTGTGACTTGCGGCAGCTCTTCTTATGATGCGATCTGCACTTGCTGCGATGTGACTTCTTAGGTTCGCTCTTTTTGCTTCTGTGGGATTTTTTGCTTTTACATGATTTTTTACTCTTCATGCTTTTCTTAGAGCGATAACTTTTCTTTGAACGATAGCTTCTGTAGCTTTTTTTACTGCGGCGTGATTTACGGCGTCCACCACCGCCAAAGAACCAATGACCGCGATTTGAATGACGAGAACGAGCTGACTTATGCGAACGTTTCGATTCTGGTTCACGATCTAAGTGATGATCACGTCCCTCACTTCGAAGTGAAGCCACTGCATGTTCAATGTGCGAATGATCAAATGTACTCACGAACAATTCCCCTCCAGTCTATGCTTCGACAAAACAAACAGACAAAGCTGTTTATCTTCTCTGCTTTATGTTACGAGACTCGGTAGACAAGTGTTCGTGACGAATGCCTCTTTCCTTTAAAACTCCATGAATACCTACCAGCCGGTACAGGACATTCCTTCACTTTCATATTGTAAAGAAGAGCATATAGGAGGCTGATGAACGTATGAACACGGAACCTTTAAAACAACTTGATATGTGGATTCATCCAAAGGACCTGATTGAACTAAAAAAAGACATTTGGAACGATGAACCTGTTGAAGCTATTCTGAAAACAGGCCAAACCAAATCACATATTTATGCTTCATACCGCGGTTCACACATTAGAAAGCTTAAGAAAAAATCCTATCAAATTGAATACCGAAAGCCAAAACAAAGACAAGGCGAATCCATCTTTCATTTAAATGCAGAGTACAATGACCCTTCGTTTATCCGAAACAGACTATCCTTTTATTTCTTTGAGCAGATGGGGGTGCTTAGTCCAGCCGCTTCTCATGTGTTTCTCACCATAAACGGAAGAAAAGAAGGCATTTATTTGAAAATAGAATCCGTCGATGAGTTCTTTCTTCAAAAACGGCAGCTTTCAGGAGGCGGCATTTATTATGCGGTTGATGACGACGCGAACTTCTCCCTTTTGAGTTCTTTTGATAAAAAGCCAAAAAAGCACCTTCTTCTCGGATACGAGAAAAAAACGGGGACGTCTCAACATGATCAGCAGTTGAGCGAATTTATTTACTTTCTCAACACAGCAAGAGATGACACTTTTGCAGAAAAAATTGAACAATACCTAGATGTAACACAATATTTCCGCTGGCTCATCGGTGTGGTATGCACACAAAACTTTGATGGTTTTGTTCATAATTACGCTCTTTATGTGAATGAACAAGGGCGGTTTCAAGTACTTCCTTGGGATTATGATGCAACATGGGGTCGTGACATTCATGGAGAAGAAATGGCGTTTGATTATATCCCAGTAAACGGCTTTAATACATTAACTGCTAGACTACTAGATATCCCTTCGTTTAAAGAAGCCTATTACACACTTTTCCAGCATGTACTCGATACACATTTTGTAGAAGACCGGCTCTGTCCAATCATCGAGAAATGGCATGAATCGATTGTGGACCGAATTGGAGATGATCCATATACGAAAGATCGAAAAGACATCCTACCATCTGAACGAGACTTAATCCGGCAGTATATCAACAAAAGACGACGTTATTTACAGGCTGAGATCAGAAAAGAGAAATTTGGTACGTAAGAACACTTTCGAATTTTGTCACTTTATTACTCATATTGACGAAACAGCTTTTTTTATAGAAAAATAGGGTATACTAACCATATCCTTCTATTTGATAAAAAATGTGAGAGTTGGCGTCCGTTATGATCAATTATGAAATTGAACAAAAAAGATTACATTTAATTGAGACTGCAAAAAAATTCGGGATGAATGCGGAAGAAACCATCAGATGCAGTCAAGAGCTTGACATGCTCTTAAATAAAGGCATCAAATCCACCTCTAAAGATTGCTCAAAAAAAGGGTAAGCCATACATCTAATTCCTCTCATGAAAAGCTTTCAAAAAGACAATCACACATTAAAAGCCCCATCATAAGCTATGGTGAAACGCCCAAAAACAAAGTGCCCTAATTTTATAAAGGATGTGCACCGCTATGCCGGCTATTGTGGGAGCCTTTAAAGTAAATGCCGTCGGAACGAGCGGAGTCGTTCATGTTGGAGACTGTATCACCATTTCTCCAAATAGTCAGGTTAAAACGTTTGCTGGCGCAGGCAGTTTTAATACAGGTGATCAATTGCAAATTAGCAACTACAAAAGTGTGACAAATACGTACGACAGTGATGTCATAGATCAACCGCTTGTTGGTAACTTGTAAGGAGTGAGGATCCGTTGAACTTCTATATTAATCAAGCGATACAAATTAATTATTTACGTGTGGAGTCTGTGAGTAACTCCTCTGTTCTGCAAATCGGGAGTGCTGGATCCATCAAAGCCCTTTCCAACCTGTATAACACGGGAAGCTACGTAGAAGCAGCGCCTGCCGCAGCAGGTACACAAGGAATTGAAGAATCTCAAGGCGCAAGCACAGCACCTTTTGTACCGCTTCAGTCACCAACAACTTAAGTCATCTGCAATCCCCGGAGGTGTAGGTAAATGTATGATTATCAGAGCAACGCTTCACAAGTATATGGCATCATTCAAAAACAATCGCAACAAATCATGATGCTTGAAAAAAGGCTTAACGAGCTTCAGCAGGAAATACAAATGATCAAAGATAAACCGACAACGAATATAGAACGGATTGATTATCAATTTGATCAACTGAAAATCGAACGGCTAGAAGGGACGCTGAATATCGGCCTCAACCCATCTGATCCAAACAGTGTTCAAAACTTTGAAGTGGGCCAAACAACAACCCCGGGAATTGGAATGATGCAGCAAGAAATGGCTGATCAATTTTTCAATCAAACACGGCAGCTTGTCGATGCATTTTTAAATGAAGAAGCTCCAGAACTTCTTGAAGAACTAGAACAGCGATATGAAGGATCCCTCGATGAAAGCAACAAACACCATATCATTGAGGACATTCGCAAGCAAATTGACAGCAGGATCAAATACTATGCGGGACAGTTACCACACCGGGAAGATATGACACCGTTGCAGCGTTCAGAGCAAATTGCTGAATATGTGAAGCATGATGTAAAGCGGGCGATTGAGCACTTTTTAGCCCATATTCCAAGTGAAACGAAAGGAGAGGAAAACGGATGAATTTCACAGTTGTCAACCGCAACATTGAGACCGGAAGCATTAAAGTAGTCGGGGTATCGTCTTCTTCCTTATTTATCATCGGGGACACAGATCATGTACAATTATCCTCAATTTTCGATACACCGCCAGAATCTCTGATTATTGGCCCGTTTGTTCCTCTAGCACCTCGATAATGATCAAACGCACATCTCAAGTGAAGTTCTCAAAGGTGAATTCTGTCGGGATTTCGAGTGTGGTTCAAATCGGTGATACTCAGGAGCTATGTCCGAAAGTCAAAGTGTTAGCTGTTCAACGAACCATTAGTTTGTTTTATGGCTATGAAGCAGAAAATTTAGATGCGAAAGAATTTGAAGTGTATTATGAGCCTATTCCATTGATGCTCCCAGAACGATCAGTGAGAACAGCCTTTTACCATGAAAAGCCTGTGATTAAAGTGTCTTCCATCCATGTAGAAGGGGTATCATCGTCCTCTGTCTATCAAATCGGCTCTACTTGTCGAATGAATGGCGTTGCGCGAGTGAAGCATATTAGGGAGCTATTTAGCAATGATGAAAGTCCGCAAAACTCACAAATGGACCTACCTGCGCATATGATGGTGATATGACTTCGAATAAAGGATGTCGATTATGCCAGCAATTGTCGGACCCATTTACATTAACTCTATTTCTGGAGGCGTCGTAAACGTCGGTGACTCATTCTACCTGTCGCCTAAAAGTTCGTCAAAATCTGCTTTAGGCTCTGGAGCGGGGAATACCGGAGATTTCTTGATATTAAATAATGGCATTAGCGCCACCAACTATGTGGATCCTGACTTAAATGATCAGAATATGGTAGGTAATGCATGAAGCAGCTCCTCTACACCTATTTCAAATAGAGGAGCGCTTTTTTATGCTTATTTCTTTCTGCGCTGTCTCGATTTTTTTGTTTTAACCAGCTTGCTTGCCGGCTGTTTCCGAATCCATTTGATGTACGAAGCAAGCTTTTCATCCTGCCTCAGTGCATCAATTGTGTTCAAACGTGCGGCAAGCTCCTGGTTTGTAAAAAGGGCATGTACTTGTTTATGACAAGGGATGCACAAGAAGGCAGTCGGTAAAAAAGCACCACCCTCTTCTCTTGGCGTTAAGTGATGTTCTGTGAGCAGGACATCTTGTCTTCCGCACAGCTCACATAATCCAATTGTTTGCTTTGCCACCGTGTCATCACCTCAATATTTACATTAATTCCATTGAGACTGTTGTCCCTTTCCCGCTTGGATCTGCTGGATGGACAATCAGTTTCTTCGGCAGCCGCATTTTCAATTCTTCCACATGGCTGATGACACCAACAGCTAAGTTTTGGGATTGTAATTTCTCTAATGCGGTAATGACCGTATCAAGCAAGTCTTGATCAAGGGTACCAAAGCCTTCATCAAGGAAAAAGAATTGCAGCGGAAACTCACCTCTCAGCTGAATCTGCGCTGAAAGAGCTAGTGCAAGCGCAAGCGACGTCAGGAAGGTTTCCCCGCCGGACAAGCTGGACACTGGACGTCTGACACCGCCATTTGCATCATCGCGCATGACAAAGCCGCCTTCTGAATCCACCTCAATCGCATATCTTTGTCTTGTCAAAATACCAAGACGGGCAGATGCATCACGACTGACACTTTCCAGCTGTTCTTCTGCTAAGAACTCAACAAATGTATTTCCTTTAAACACGGTTTGCAGCTTATCGAGCCGATCAATTTCTTGTTGCAGCTCCGCTAAGCGTTCATGAATACTTGCAAATCGCTGGTGATTTTCTTCCATCACACGCAGATGTTCATAAGCAGAGCCGCTCATCACTGTTGCTTCTTCTAATGCCTTTTCTGCCGCTTCTTTCCTCAGTTGAATATCAGTCCACTGCTCTTCATCTAGTGACTCATCTTTCAGCAGTTCAGAAATTCGCTTTAAGTTTGCAGCACATTGCTTTCTTTTATCCTCAAATTCATCAATTTCTTGTTTAACTGATTGACGTACTGCCTGATTCAGGAAAGCAAATTCAATCTCTTGAGGCTTATCAAAAGGAGAAGACCCCGATTCTTTATCCCATGCTGCTCGTGCTTCTTGTTTTCTTCGTTCAGCCTCTTGAAGCTGACGCTCACTGCTTGAAAAATGGCTTTGTGCTTGACTAAAGAGCTCCTGCGCGTGCTGTAATTGCTTGAACGATTGCTGTTCCATTTCATTGAGACGAACAAGCGTGTGTTCAACCTCGATCAGTTCTTCAGAAATGGAGACAGCTTTTAATGGATATCGCCCTAAATCTGTTTCATATTGATGAATGAGCTTTTGCTGACTTTCTAGCTGGTGCGCTAGTTTATCAAGTTCCTTCTCCACATCGTATATGGCTGTTTGCAGCTGTTCTTTTGCCTGCTGTTTTTCTTCCAAAAATGAAATACTTTTCTCAATCCGCTCTTTATAGCCTTCCGCTTGCTGGTCCTTTTCATCTATCTGCTTTTGCATTTCTTGTACTTGATGCAATGTAAAGTGCGGGAAGGCCTGTTCAAATTGAGATGTTTGCTCTGAAAGCTCAGATTGAAGCTCCTTGATCAGCCCGTCTAATTCTTCGATACGCTGCTGTTCAAATGTCATCTGATCTTTTATCTTGTTTATCTCTGCTGTTTGATCATGTGTTTCATCCATTAAACGAGCTCGTTTACGATCAACTTCTTGAATATCTTGTTTCAAGCCTTTCCATTCTTGCATGAGATACTGCAAGGACTCCGGATTTTG
The DNA here is from genome assembly GCF_056172715.1 of Bacillus sp. ABR. Taxonomy (NCBI): domain Bacteria; kingdom Bacillati; phylum Bacillota; class Bacilli; order Caryophanales; family Bacillaceae; genus Bacillus; species Bacillus sp. ABR. The sequence continues at coordinate 138,831 of NZ_JAOYSL010000005.1, forward strand.
CACTGCTTCTACTGCTGCCGCAACTTCCGCACCTGGAGCTTTCTGAGATAAAAAGGCAAACTGTTTTACTAATTGATTAGCGTGCGTTTCCAATAGCTGCTTGGCGGCATACATGTCTCTTGTGTATTCCTCTGCCTGCTTGAGCTCTGTGTCCATCCGTTGAATCACTTCATCGATTTGTGCCACTGTTTCTTCATGGTCATTGTTTTCCAATGCCTTTGGGTCATGATGAACCGATCCACAAACAGGACATGGCTCACCATCTACAAGCTCTGCCGCTAATTCTTTTCTTAATTCCGCCGCCCTAACAGCATCACGCTGTTTTAATTTTTCGAGCTTCTGACTTTGTTCTCTTTTACTCCATTCTGTAAAAGCCCGTTCGAATTCACATACATAGAAATAGAGCTGTTCAATCGCTTGAAACGATTGATCTATTTTTTCATGATGGTCTTTTTGCTGTTTTTGAAGCTTTTCAAATGCTGCTGCGGTCTGTGATGATCGCTTTTTGAGCTCCTCCATCTTTTGTTCTTCCTTGTGTATGCTTTGATGTATTCTTTGAACATTTTCGCTTAAACGCAAAGCATCCTGTACACTTTTCCGTTCTTTTACAGAGACTTGTAATGACTCCAGCTCACGCTTCAGCTGTGTTTGTTTTGCCAGGGCACGTTCTAACAATGATTGGAGATTGTCTGCTTCTTCTTTTTTTTGTAATAATTGCTGCGCTGTATTATTTTTTCTCTGTTCGATTGCCGTCTTTTCCTGAAGAGCCGCCTCTTTTTTTCGTTCAATTTCCTTTAGCTGAATCAGCTGCTCTTTCTTTTGGAGAAGTTCCGGCTCAGTTTCTATTTTCTTTTGTCTGGCTTGCTCATAGTTCTGCGTCATTTGATCATAGATCGATCGTTGGTGCAGAAGCTGATTTTCTGCTTCCTGCTTCTCTTTTAATGCTTGAGAAAGCTGATTTTCAGCCTTTGTTAATGCATCCGCATAGGGCTTTAATGCCTCTGCCTGCTCAGCAATATGAAGCTTGGCCTTTTTTTCTTCCATTGATGGTGCCAGTTGATTCAGATGGTTTAGTTCCGTCTCATAAGCTTCTTGTTCTTTTTGATACTGCCAAATTGTTTGCGCCTTTGTAAAAGCAGTGAACGCTTCATCCCGCGCTTGTTTTTTCTCATGAAAAATAGCCTTTGCCTGCTCTGCCGCTTCCTTTGCCTTTGCGAGCGCCTCTGGACCAGCTTCACCTAAACCATTCAGCTCAGCAAGCAGTTCATTTTTTTGTCCATACTGATTCTGCGCCTTTGCGCGCAAACGTTTGACGAGCTGATCCCCATACTTTTCCAGGTTAAACAAACGCTGAAGCATTTGTCGTCTATCGGCTCCTTTTAAGGAAAGGAATTCTGCAAACTTCCCTTGGGGCAAGACGACCGCACGCGTAAAATCATCAATGGTTAACCCGAGTAATTCCTCTATTTTACGATTGACCTCACTCGCTTTATCTGCAAGGACTGTCTGCGTATCACCAATTTCAATCAGACGGCATAGTGTCGTTCTGACTTTCATTTCATCCGCCCGCTTAAAAGCACGTTCGACTTTATAAGAAATATGGTGTTCCTTCTGCAAAGCGAACGTAAAGGAAACTGACAGTTTCTCTTCCGCTTGGTTCAAAATACCATGTGTATTATTTAACGCACGTTCCACTTTGCCATAGAGTGCCAGGGTCATTGCGTCTAATATGGACGATTTTCCGCTTCCTGTCGGTCCAAAAATGCCAAACACACCTGCATCACATAATGAGCTAAAGTCAATTGTTTGTTCTTCTCTGAAGCTATGAAGTCCTTTAATGGTTAGCGTAATCGGCTTCAAGTCGCTTCCTCCTCTTGCATTTCATTGGCGAGCTCTAAAAACAGCTTGACTGTTTTTTCATCAGGAAGTCCGCCGCCTGTCTGGCGCTCATAAAATTTCACGAACCGCTCTTCGATCGAGAGCTTTTCGATTTGCTTTTGTTCTTCCAATTGCTGCAGTTCTTTAAATTTTGGTCTAATATGGACAAACCCGCTATGCTGCTTTCGGAGCTGATGGATCTCTTCTATAGAGAGCTGATCTGTTAAATGAATCTCTAAATCAATCCATGCCTGAAGATCCCGTTTTTCATCCAGCCACTCGTGTACTTGACTCAGTCCCTCAGTAGCCTTCCATTTCACAAGTGGTTTTCCGCTTGATAACAACACTTCTTTCCAGCTTGCTTTTTCATTAGGTTTTGCTTCAACAATCGTGACTGATTTGGCATATCCTGATTCAGAAAAGCTGTAAGCAAGAGGTGACCCGGAATAGCGGGCGATCGTTTTGGCACGCTTGATGGTTTGCGGCCGGTGCAAATGACCAAGGGCCACATAGCAGGCTGCTTCTGGCAGACTTTCAGCCGCAACGGTATATGCACCGCCTACTTCAATCGGTCTTTCTGAATCTGTTTGACTTCCTCCTGCCACATAAATATGGCTCGTCGCGATATTGACCGTATCGGCTTGAAATTGAGTGCTTAAATGCTGGAATGCTTGTTGTATTTTTAAATTGTAATGATCACGAAGCACTTTCTCTTCAAATGTTTCAGCCAGTACCTCGTTTAGTCTCGCTTCAGACGGATAAGCGAGTGCTGCAATGGATAAACGTTCACTCGAAGAAGGAACATCGACGCGGATGATATCATTTGTCGGATATCCAATTAAATGAATCCCCTGATCATTTGTTAAAGGAGATGCGGCGGATAGTCGATCCGGATTATCATGGTTGCCTGAGATGACCACGACCTGACGTTTTCCTTTATCAGATAAGGCGGATAGACTTTCATAAAAAAGCTGCTCTGCTCTAGCAGGCGGATTCACTGTATCAAAGGCGTCTCCAGCCATGACAATGACATCAATGTGTTCGTCTTTTACGATTTGATACAGCTCATCTAAAAACTGTGCTTGCTCATCAAGCCGGCTTCGGCCTTCAAGGGTTTTTCCTAAATGCCAATCCGCCGTATGCAGAATCCTCATGTGATTCACCTCTCATTCCGAAACATTTATAATGAAATTTCTATATTCCCATCAAAGAAATAAAGAATTTTCTCCTCTAATGTTCTGTTTGTTAAACGTTCTACTGCTTTTGCATATAACGCTATTTGAGTTTCATAGCGTTTTTTCAATTTAGGCACAGCTGCTTCAAGGCCGCCTGTAAATCTGCCTTGCACTCTATCGGTTTTATAATCTAGTAAATATAGCTTTCCGTCCGTTTCAAATAAACAGTCAATCATCCCTTGAATAAGGACAGGCTCCCCCTCTGCATCAATATGGCTGTATACCTCTTTAACAGGTAACACCATACTAAATGACACTTCTCGTTTCACCCAATCCGCTTTTCGCAGCTTTTGACCAATAGAAGTAGAGAAGAAAGCTGCAATTCCTTCTTGATCAATTGACTGGACTTGCTCATTTGTTAGCAAGTCTCGCTGCTGTAAGGAATCGAGCAGCTGCTGTATATGTGAATCATCGTAGGGCTCGTCAGAAGGAAGCGCAATATGCTGCATGACTGTGTGCATTGCGGTGCCTTGCTCTGCGGCAGTGAGTGCTTTTTTCTTCATGAAAGCCGGCCGGTCATACAACGTGGCACGAGCTTTTCGAAGAGAAGAAGGAACACTGTACTCATCCTGTATTTCTTTCATTCTCTTTATCTCGGAAACAGACTGCTTTGTGCCGACTTGTGAGGCCGCTAGATATGGGTATCTCCATGAAAGTCTCTTTGCTACTTTCTCATCAGCATCACCATATTCTTCAACAGGCAGCCCCTCCATCAAAGCTTGTACCACCTCGTCTTGCTGCTCCTTTTCAAGTGACATATCTTCTTTTAGAAGATCGGAAGCTTGAGTAAATGAGATTGTGAATGCTGATGGATGCGAAAGAACAACATCACCTGTTTCTTCTAAAATAGATGACATTGCTTGGTGACGGATGAGAGCAGGACCAATAAAATCTAAGTATGTTTTCGATTGATAACGTTCAAAATCAGGGAGCAGCCAATCTTCTCCGGTTGCAGCATTTTGCCATTTGCTTAATGCTTTCACCTGATTTTTGACAGAGCCGACCAGAAATAATTTTTCCTTAGCTCTTGTGAGCGCCACATATAGAACTCTCAGCTCTTCAGATAACAGCTCTTTCCTCATCTTTTTTTTCATCGCTACAAGCGGTAATGTTGCATAACTAATTCTCAGCTCAGGATGGATATACTTGCTTCCAAAACCTAGCTCTTTATCAAGTAAATAGGACTGGTTTAAGTCCATCATATTAAAGTTCCTGCCGAGTCCTGCGGTAAAGACGATTGGAAATTCTAACCCTTTACTGCTGTGAATCGTCATCATGCGAACAACATCCTCTGTTTCACTGAACGTTTTTGCCGCACCAAGATCATCTCCACGCTCCTGCATTCTTTCGATAAAACGAAGAAAACGGAACAGTCCTCTAAAGGCAGCTTTTTCATACTGCTTTGATCGATCATAAAGAGCGCGGAGATTCGCCTGTCTCTGCTTGCCTCCAGGCATCCCACCAACGTAATCTAGATACTGCGTATCGCGGTATACTTCCCAAATCAATTCCGCTACTGAATGATTCATCGAGAAATCACGCCATTTACGCAGCAACCTGAAAAACCGTTCTAGTTTTTTGCATGTAGGGTGATCTGAATGAGTCACACTCATAAATGCCTTCACAGCATCATAATAAGTGCCCTTTTTATCGCTCGTGCGGATCAGTGCCATTTCATTTTCGTCTAAATGGACAAGTGGTGATCTTAATACAGCTGCAAGCGGGATATCCTGATATGGATTATCGATGACTTTTAACAGAGAAAGAATGACAGACACCTCTGTTGCTTCAAAATAACCGGAGGAAAGATTCGCATACACAGGGATTCCCTGCTTCTTCAATTCCTCCATCATTTGCGGGGCCCATGGCATAGAACGAAGCAAAATCACAATGTCCCGATACTGCAAGTTACGGGTCATTTGCTGTTTTGCATCGTACACTTGAAATGGCTGCTCCACCAATTCTCTTATTTTTTTAGCAATGACTCTCGCTTCAAGCTGTACGGTCTCTAATTCTTCTCGCTCTTCGTCAGTTTCTGCTTCCTGTTGATCTAAATGGACAAGAAGCATTTCTGTCGTTGTATCTTCGCTTTCTGGATAACTCGCTCCAAGCTTTAATTCAGCTTGTTCATCATATTCAATTTCTCCAACTGTTTCCCCCATCAGCTGTTTGAACAAAAAGTTCGTACTGTCTAACACATCTGAACGGCTGCGGAAGTTTTTATTTAAATCGATTCTCTTCCCTGTTTCTTTGCCGTCTGGTGTAAATTGTTTATATTTGTTTAAAAAGAGCATGGGCTCAGCCAGTCTAAAGCGATAAATGGACTGCTTTACATCACCAACCATAAACAGGTTGCCGTCTGCGGCATGTTCCCCTTTAGATACAAGCTTTAAAATCGTTTCTTGTACAAGGTTTGTATCTTGGTATTCATCAACGAGCACTTCTTCAAACTGCTGTTGATAGTACTTGGCCGCTTCTGTTTCGATCAAATTTCCTTCCGCATCCTGCTCTGCTAAAATGCGTAAGCAATAATGCTCTAAATCCGAAAAGTCCACGATTGATTTTTCTTGCTTCGCTTTTTCGAAACGCTGTCCAAATTGGATGACAAGCTCCACAAGTGTTTCGACCACCGGCTTCATTTCAGCTAAGCTTTTCAAATGCTGGGCTGGACTGCGCATAAAGTATTCATCTTTAAGTTTTTCTAATTGTTTTTTTGCTTGATTGCGTGCATCTGTGGCTTTTTCTAACAGCACAGGGTCATATTCGTCCCCTTTACATGTTTTGAGCCTTTTAAAATTGATGTTTGGCAAAAGCTCGTAAAGCTTTTCAAAATCATTTTGGTGCCTGATTAATTCATTGACTTGCTCTAAATCATCTATAAAATTTTCTGCTCTCGGTGCCGGGCCGCCCGGTTCTTTTGATAGGGCGAGAGCTCGTTCGAGTAGTTCGAGACAGCTTCGAAAAACGAGAGAAAGATCCTCTTTGATATATGGGTAAAACGGTAATTGTTCTACTTTTGTTTGAGCATCTACATCATAAAGAGAAAGAAATGCCCTCATCCATTGCTCAGGTGAAGGGTGAGATCTGGAAAACTCATAAATTCTCTTCACAAGCCATTGCAAGTCTAAATCATGGCGGTCAGAAGTATAGCGATCAACCAGTTCAAAGAACGATGGCTTTCCAGCCTTATATTCATCCTCAAACAGTTCATCTAACACTTCATCTCCTAATAATTCTCCTTCTGTTTGATCAGCCAAACGGAAGCCTGGATCAAGGTCAATTTCATAATAAAAGGTGCGCAGAACCTGCAAACAAAAGGAGTGCAAGGTAGAAATATTGGCACGATTCATGAGCGACAGCTGTCTTCTCATATGAAGGGACCCGGGGTTTTTCGCTAATTCCTTTTCAAGTGCTTCTGTGATCCGATGCTTCATCTCTGCCGCAGATGCATTTGTGAAAGTCACAACGAGCAGACGATCCACATCAACTGGATCTTCTGGACGGGTCATTTTTCGAATCAGCCGTTCAACCAAAACAGCTGTTTTACCTGACCCTGCTGCCGCCGCAACAAGAATATCTTGTCCTTCTGAAACGATGGCTTCCCACTGGTCATCCGTCCAAGTACTGTTATTCGGTTTTGGTATTTGCATACTGATCCCCTTCTTTTTTGATCCGGTCTATCACAACATCATCCTTTTCAGATGAAAGCACTCTAAATTCATTATCCTCTATCGATTCATCAAATTGGCAAATAGACTTAAATGAACAAAAGCGGCATGGTGTTTGATCCTTCAATTTATATGGATTAATGGCAACTTCACCATTTGTAATTCTTTCGCCTGCTTCTTCAAATGTACGCCGAACGTGCTGTGTGAGTATATGGAAATGATCTTCACTTAAAACAGCAGAGTCAGAACGGAAAGATCCGTCCTTTTTCAAACCGGCTTGAATGACTTGTGATCTTCCTGATTCAAGCGTTTGATCCATTAGCTTTACCGCTTCTACATCTTCAAGCAATAGACCTTTCATTTTAAATTTCTTGAATATTTCCTGCTCAATTTCATCCTCTGCGAGCGGAATCGGTGCTTGAATGAGCGGATCATGGATATGGAAATATAAAATGCCAGCTGGCGTTGCTTCTACACCGAGCCATTCCTTCGAATACGTAATGGTTAAGTCTAAGTAAGTGAGCATTTGCAAGGCAAGCCCATAGTATACCTCTGCTAGATCAAGACCTTTCTCACTCGATTTGTAGTCGACGATTCTCAACAGCAGCCCTTTTGAACCTTCTGCTTTATCTACGCGGTCAATTCTTCCGACAAGCTCCATCGTGCAGCCATTTTTCAATTGAAAAGTAAACGGCGGAAGAGGTCCTTGGCCGCCAAACCCTAACTCAAGTCCAACGGGAGAAAATCCACTCACTCTTGCATGCTCACTTAAGATAGAAGAGACCCGAATCAAGATTTTTTGGAGTTTTTCTTTAATATAAGCATGCCGATTAGAGCTTAAGAGGATTTCCTTTTGAAGACGCGGAGCAAGCTGTTCGATTGCATGTCTTGAATAGTTGACACAGTCATCCTTCGTTAAGTTTTTCCAATCCTTTTTTTGTTCAACAAGCGTATCTGAAATATGCTTTAAAGCCGAGTGAAACAGCTGGCCGATATCGGGTGCTTCCAATTTATAAAATTGCCGGTCCTTTAGTTTTAACCCGTGGGAAGCAAAGTGAGAAAATGCACACGCATTGAATTTCTCCATTCTTGAAACACTGCCTTGAATGTGATCACCGTAAAGTTCTTTTGTGACGTTTGGTTTTAAGCGCTTTGCTCGATTTGTAAAAAACAAACTCGACAAGATGTTTTTTGATACATCCCGATGAGTTGACGTTATCAAATAATTATAAACACTCCACCATACACCACTGATGGGATATTGGTTGAGCCATTGCTGCAGCTGCGAGACAGTATACGATAACGAGACATGCTCATTCGCTACAAATTTTAATTGCTCCACGTCATCCAGCTGTTCCGGGTCTAACACATACAAAGCATGCTGATGATTTGGCATAAGCTCCTGACAATACTTGATAAGAGTCGAAGGCAATAAAGAGCGCCCCTCTTCATCTGACACTGAATAAGACAAATACAAATGATGAGATGGACTCGACAGTGCCTGGTAAATTAAAAATTGCTCATCTAGCAGCCGTTCCTTTCCTGTCTCTGCCAGCTCTGCTCCTGCTCGCTTTAACCATTCCCTGTCATCTTCAGACAAAACACTTTCGTCAGAAGGGCGTGCGGGAATAACGCCATCATTTACCCCAATGATAAACATACACTTCACTTGATACATTCTTGATAAATCCATACTTCCGATAAATACTTGGTCGAGTGAAGGCGGAATTAAAGCGAATTTTAAAGAGGCCAATCCTGTATCCATCATTTGCTGGAATAAAGGAAATGAGAGCTCCTCATCACCGAGCATTTCAACAAATTCATCCATTAATTGAATAACAGCATCCCATACTTGTCCATGCTGCATGGCTTCAGCTAATCTACCTGCTTCTTCTGCTTCCAGCCTAGCTTTTTCAAGTTTATCTGGCACTTGTATTTCCTCTAAAAAGACATAGACTGCCTCCACCATGTCTTTTACCTTTTGCGCTTTTTTCAGCCTTTTTTGCAATTTGAAAAGCGGAGGTGCAATCCATTCCTTTACATCATTCAGCATCTGTTCCATTTCAATTTCTTGATCTGTTTGTCCAAAATCCTCATCTAAAGATTGGAATCGTCTGTAGTGGAAACGGGAGCCGTTTGTCCAGCGTTCTCCTTTTACACCATAAGCAATACAGTAGTTTTCAAGCTGATCTGCCTGTTCTCTCGCTTTGTTTTTGGCAAGTTCGAGCGGAAATAAGAACTCTGTTTTCACGCAGCGAAACACGGCCTCATACCGCCAGTTTCCTTTTATGACATCCAAGCTCGAACGAATCAATTCAATGAGCGGATGATACTGCATTGATTCATTTCCATCAATAAAAAAAGGAATATCGTAATCTCGAAAAACCTCTTTTAACGTATCTTTATAGTCATCTACATGCCGCGCGACAACTGAAATATCTCGCACTCTAAGTCCTTCTTCTCTCACTAAATGAAGAATTTCTCTCGCTACTCCCTCAATTTCAGCTCGTTTACTCGCACTTTTAGACACTGTGAGATGAGGGGTTACTTCCTGATATGGCTGCACCGGTCTCTGCTCATATTGGCGTTCTAAATAAGCAAGATCTGGCGTATGAAGATGCCGGTTATTTCTCTCCAAAATGTGCTCAGAAATGGCCGCTCCGCACTCTTTAGCAAGCTGATAGAGCTGGAAATACGTTTTACCAGTCATACGAAATAAATCAAGTTCATTTGGCTGCTTATCATGGTAGGAACGATCCACTGTGAACGCAGCCGTTATTTTCTCAGCATGAAGCAGAAGCTGTTCAATGACGAGAAGCTGCTGCGGTGTAAATTGATAAAAGCCATCTATATAAATATGTGCTCCTTTTATTTCTTCAGATAGAGGAATTTGCTGCGTGAGAAGCGTCAAATAGTCTTCTGAGTGCACATATTCATCTTGTAAATGCTGCTCCATCTGCTGATAAAGAACATGCAGATCATGCAATTTTTCGCCTGCCCGTCTTTCTTCTGTATACTCTGAATGCATGCTCGATAATGAAATTTTTTCAATATCCTCCGGCAACATGCAGTATCTTTTGAACTCAGCCATCGTCTTTTCGATTTGCTCGACAAACCCTGGCTTATCACTCGCTTTTTTGAATACCTTAAACTTTTCTTTCTCTTCTTCAATTACTTTTCTTAAAAGCATTTGAATTCCTGTGCTTGTCACAAATTGCCGGTTCGCTCCGCCAGTCTGCTGTAAAATAGACCAAGCAAGACGCGTGAAACTAAATACTTTGGCCCTGATCATCCCGCCAGCTTCAGACGTTTTTGCAAGCTCGTACTCCATTAAGAATGTCATTTGATCCGGGACTAAAAAAATGATTGGCGGACCCAGCGGATCTAGCCGAAGCTGTTCTTTGATTTCCTCTAAGATTGCAGTCGTTTTTCCACTCCCCGATCTGCCTGCTAAAAACTGAATCTCCACGCTCCACAACACCTTTCTTATGTACTCATATTCTAGCGAAAATAGAATTAAATAGCTATTTTCCCCTTCTCCTTCCTAAAAAGATATAGGCACCTTTCCTAACTCTTCTCATATCATAAACCATCATGAACTTAAAGGAGGCTGGCAATATCATGTATTACGGTTATTATGACTACTCGCCATATGACATGCGCCAAAACACAAGGATCATTTCTGACCTTGAAAAAGCGATCAATGGTGAATATTCTGCAATCCAATGCTACGAAAAACTTGCCCAAAGAGCAAAAACTCCTGAGGCAAAAAAAATCATTCAAGAAATACGCCAGGATGAAGTCAGACACTATCAACTATTTACAAAGCTATATTATTCTTTAACAGGTAAAAACCACAAACCAAGCGTAACAGAACCTTGTCCAGATCAATTTAGAGAAGGGCTTCTTTTCGCATTTAAAGATGAACAAAGAACGGTCGATTTTTACTTAACGGTATCAGATTATGTCCGGGATCAAGGAACAAAAGAGCTGATGAAACGTATTGCTCAAGATGAACAGCAGCATGCTGTATGGTTTTTATATCTTTTAACGCACCATGTGTCTTAGATAGTCCTATTTTAATAGGAGATCGTATGTTCCGTCAAAAAATGAAATCGTCTTTTTGTTCATTCAATCTATAAAATAAAGGACTATTTTCAGCAAACCTCTCATCTCTTTCACTTTTTCAAACGTGAAAACGACAATTTGATAAATAAAAAAACTCCTCTGCCACACATAGCAGAAGGAGTTTTTTTCATGATTGTTTAATGAAATTTTGCTTCATTGCTTTGCTGCTGATGTTTTAGCAGCCCATCAATGGACAGCATCTTACTGCCGCTAAGTGTTAAATAAAGCGCCATGACAAGCAGTGATAGTTCAAATTCATAACCGCCAACAAATCCTTTAGAAAAACCAACCGTCATAATCGCCACAGCCATAATTGGTACAAATAGCGCTGCGAAAATACGTGTTCCTAGACCTAAAATCAAGGCGATACCACCGACCAGTTCAATTGTCTTCACAATATAAGCCATAAATTCCGGTATACCGATTTGTCCAAAAAATGCCGCTGTTCCTCCCAGACCTCCTTGATATGCCTGAAGTCCGTGTAGAAAGAAGATCAAACCTAAAATAACACGCACGAAAAGTGTTCCTATTTCTTGATTCGTTTTCATATAGTGATTTCCTCCTGTTTTTACACTACATAATGTAATGTTAATAAGTAAAAAAAATTAGTAATTTAGATTAAGCATAATCATTAAGACCACCATGAGAATGGTTGATGTGACAATGGGAATGATGGGTACATTGAAAGGAATATTGTATGTTGGATTTAAGATCTTTTGTATTCTTAAATTCAATGCCCGATCTCCAAAGGATACCGCAAACTTCGTTTGTTTTTGAAACTGAGTTCTCTTTTTAATGAGTTTCAAAAGGGCTTGCCCTACTCCAAGCTCAGTGCCTGTCTGCCGAATCGCATAGTCATCTGCGATCACTTCACGAAAAACGGAATAGCTTTGTCTCATATGCTTTAACACTGGAATGTACCAAATAACTTTTGTGAGCATTGAGAATGTGAAGGCCTTTAAAGGATCATAGCTGTATTTGTGGTGCAATTCATGATGAACAACAGCGTCAATCTCCTCTTCATCCAGCATGTCCATGAGAGACGTTGATAAGTAAACCTTTGGGTGAAGCATCCCCATGGCAAAAGCAAGCGGTTCATGACAATGAAACACAACGATGTCGTTTGCATATTTCTCAGATAAAGATTCGGTCGACTCGTGATTGACTGCAAGCATGAGATTTTGCTTGAATTGAATGTACGTTTTGATTTGCTTCGTCATATAGAAAATCGCAAATCCCAGTGTATAGAGCACTAAAGCATCTAGAAAATATTTCAAAGGAGTGAATCCATAGAATTCGAGAACAGATTGGCATACATGAATGAGATTATATGCTTGATTCCAGCCAAAAAAGCTTGAAAGCACGTAATACCCCATCTGATAAAAAATCGTTAAACCAATCAATATACCGCCTAAAAATAGCAGGCTCGATTTCATTTTATTCATTTTGCTGCTCCTCTTTTTTGGATGCCAGCCTTGCTTCAAGCACTTTGAGTAATTCAGGGTCAGCACTTTCAATTGCATCCACCATATGATTCACTGCCAGTGGACCAAAATCGTCCATCAGTCCTTGCGTAATCCATTTTGTCTGCTCATTTAGAAATTCTTCTTTTGTTAAAATCGGATTATAAATAGATGAACGCCCTTTTGTTTTCTTCTCCACAATTCCCTTTTCGGTTAAGCGGTTCAGCACAGTCATCACCGTGTTGAAATTAATCGGCTTTTCATCTGACAGCTTCTGCTGCACTTCTTTAATCGGCATATCCTCACCTTGATAAAGGATCTCCATAATTCTTCCCTCTAAAGGACCGAAAAAACGATTCAATCCCTTTTCATTATATTTAAAAGAAGGAATTTTCATGTTATCACCTCACACTAAGGATTGTAGTGTAATTGAAAATGATAGTCAACTGATAACAAAAATAGGGGAAAATCGTTGTATATTTGTTTTTGTTTTTGGTAAAAATTATATCTTCACTTTTATTAAGAAGCTGTCGGGTTCTTGATAAGATAATCTTATGAAAATGGTAAAAAAATTCGTATTTTATTTATAGAGACTTTTGTATTATAGTGAAGATAACAACATTTCACTTACTGAACAAAATTATAGGAAGAAGGTTTACATGTGATGAAACAAGGAAACAGCCTTCGAACCGATCTCATTTTGATCGCAATAAGCGGTTTAGGTGGTTTTCTTTTGTCTTTAACAGGAATGTCTATTGGCTGGATGATCGGTACATTAATCACAGCTGCATTTATTGCCATGCGACGTCCAACCCTGTTTCAGCGTAAAGGAAACAACACCTTGCGTATTCACAGCAGATGGCTACTCCTTGGTCAATTTATTCTCGGAATCGAACTCGGACAAAAAATGAACATGAAAGTTCTTCATATTTTCGCTGAACATTGGCTCCCTGTGAGTTTCATGCTCGTTTTTTCTATTCTACTGGCGATGCTCTCTGGCTTTGCTTTATGGAAGCTGAGTAAAACAGATATGCTGACCAGCTTTGTCGGCACAGCACCAGGCGGTTTATCTGCTATGCCAGGGATTGCCCAAGAGGTTGGAGCAAATACAGCCGTTGTCAGTCTCGTACAAACAACACGTGTATTAATGGTGGTACTCACCATCCCATTTACGGTGTTCTATTTAAATACAAAAAATCCAGCGGATGCAGCTGCAGGCGTTCAAGGGAGCGCCTTTTCATCCGGTGTTTTCACCCTGTCAAATATCTCGTGGACTGCTGCACTTATTTTAGGTGCCTGGCTTATGTCACGCCTGGCGGTTCGTTTTCATTTCCCTGCCCCTTGGTTGATTGGCAGCATGTTAGGAGTTGCTGCTCTTCAAGTAGGTGCAGGTGCGCTCATAGGTCATGATTTGATTCCTTATTGGCCAGCACAAGCGAATATCGCATCACAGGTATTTCTAGGTGCAACCATCGGTTCAAAAATGAATAAACAGATGTTTGTCGGACTAAAAAACACGTTAATTGTAGCCGTCGTCAGCTCAGCTGGATTGATTGCTGCAACGGTTCTCAGTTCAATTGCCATTGCTGAGGTCACTGGCATTTCTGTCATTACAGCCATTCTTGCCTTTTCGCCTGGCGGTATTGCAGAAATGGCAACAACAGCAGTTACACTCCATGAGGACTCAACCTTTGTAGTAGCTGTACAAGTCGTTAGAATCATTCTTGTCATAGCTATGCTGCCACCGTTTTTTCGATTCTTACATCATGTCTGGGCAAAAAGACATCCTGATTATAAAGCCGCTAAATAAAAAAGAGAGACGCTTTGCATGTGCAGAGCGCCTCTTTTTTATTTATCCTGATTTCTTTTGACACCAACTACTTGATCTTTTGAAATCGTTCCAAAATGCCGGCTGTCAAAGCTATGTATTCGGTTATCTCCGATCACGAAGTAATGGTTTTTTTTGATTTTATCATGTCCTGTGATGGCTTTCAGCTGAAAATCCCCTGTCAGGACATTCCCCATTTTATGTTTTTTCTGCTCTTTTAAATAGGGTTCTTTCCATTTTGCCCCATCCACAAATAACTGATCATCGACATACTTGATCGATTCTCCCGGGAGCCCAATGACCCGTTTGATCAAAATTTGATTTTTTGGTCCGTGAAATAACACATAATCAAACCGGCTAATTTTCGTGAGTTTTGGCGAGAACTTGTTGATTAATAATTCTGTTCCATCTGTAAATGTGGGGTCCATACTAACCCCTTCTACTTTATACTTCACAAACATGAAATTCTTTACCTGGAACAATAAGACGATGCATGTAATAATCATCAACCATAACAATGGCTTCTTTTTCATTAAGAGCCTCCTTTGTCCTCACGCTTGCTCATTCGAATGTTCAACCTATTTTCTACTCTCTTTCCAACATACCATAATAAAACGATAACTAGAACCGCAAAAACACTTCTTAACGGATTCTTTACTAAGGCAGAAAGGTCATAACCAATAAAACTAATGATAAAGAGCATAACACACTTACCAGCTAAAGCAGCTAATGAAAATTGCCACATGCTAATTCTTGATAAGCCCGCGACCACATTGACGGCAGCAGAAGGTGTAAAAGGAAAGCAGAGTAAAATAAATAACGGACCAAATCCCCGTTTCTCTACCCAAAGCATTAATTTCTTAATGGAAGGGTGTCTGCTAATAAAGTTCAGCATTCTCATCTGTCCAAATTTTCTGATCAGTAAAAAGACAAGAATAGAACCTGCACTTGCACCGATCCAGGTTAATAAAAAGCCTTCCCAAAGGCCGAATGCATTTGCATTTGCCACCGCAAATGCCACGAGTGGTAAAAAAGGAAGAAATGCTTCAATCAGAGGAAGCAATATAGCGACAATTGGTCCAAAGGCCTTGTAGCTTTCAAAAAATGATGTGATATTTTCATGAGTAAATAGAGAAAGAAATGATGTCAACTTGTTTGACTCCTTCAAGGTTTGTCTACATTTCATTTTACATGGAAAACATAAAAATATACAAATAAATCCCACTCGCCCCCCCTTGAGATTGTTTGACTCATTCGATATAATAAACAAGAACACTTGTTCTATTTATAAAGAAAGCAGGCTTAGACATGACGAGACTATCAAGAGTACAGCTTCAAATGATGGAACAGGCCATCTTTCTTCCTATGGTCATCTCCATCCTCAATCGTGATCTGACACACTTAAAACAACATCAAACATTTAAATTAAATGAACCATACATTCAGCTTGTGACCTCTGTGTTAAAGGAAGCACAGAAAGCACTTTATGAACTGAAGCAGCATTTACGTAAAGAAAGTATGAAAGTACAGCAAATTGAACACGATGAGGGATTTACAACGTATCTATTTATCATAAATGGCTATGAAGAAAAGCATAAATACTTTAATCCGCGTATACGTCACCGGGTAGAGGAACTGCTGACTCGATATTTTCTCCAACAAACAAATGAACTATAGGCTGAAATGTTGCGCGTTACACATGCAAAAAAAGCCTGCCGCGGCGGCAGGCTCCTAATTATTTATGATAATTCAAGCTGTTTTCTCAGCTCTGTTCTCACTTCGTTTAATCCTGGTCCATCTAACTCAAAATAATACACATTCCCAGGCTGATAATCATGACCCTTTAGCTGAATGGTATCTACTGATTTCAATGAGCTCAGTAATGGAAAAAGACCGATGAACTGTTTCATGGAAAGATTGGTTGAGACATTATCACCAAGCGTATCAATGATGTTGTCGTATGACGGGATCGAAGAAATCGATTTAGATTTTTCAAAGATGGCTTGAAGTGCTTCCATTTGGCGCTTTCCGCGCATGAGATCACTGTCTGCTTTTCTCGTTCTCACAAAGGCTAAAGCTTCTTCGCCATTCAGTCTATGAGTGCCTGTCTGCACTTGAACTTTTCCTTTTGAATCCTTTTCCATCTGTTTTACGATGCTTTCATCTTCAATCGTTACATCAATTCCGTTTAGCTCATCCACAATGTCTTGAAATGCTTTAAAGTTCCCTGAAATCACATAGTCTACAGGAATGTTCAACAAGTTTTCGACCGTTTTGACTGACAAATCTGCACTCCCAAACGCATGGGCGTGAGCAATTTTATCATATCCTCTTCCCGGTATATCCACATAAGAATCACGAGGAATACTGAGAAGCTTAATGGTTTTGTCTGTTCGGTTCACCGCCGCCAGTAAGACCGCATCACTTCTTGCTTCGTCTACCGTTTCACCTGGACGGCTGTCAATTCCAAGCAGCAGCACCGAAAAGCTGTCTTTTCCTGGATCAAAAGCTTTCACACGCTTTTGCGAGGTGTCTCCTCTTTCTAATGATACTTGCGCCTTATTCGACGCTTTTGAAATTTTATAATATGCGTATCCAGTCACGGACACTGCCATCACCATGACAAATGCCATGATAAACAGCACGGCTTTTACCCAAGGCCTTAGTCTTCTTTTTGATCTTGTTTTTTCCTTCATCCTTTCCGAACCCTCACTCTATCTTAGTCTATCAATGTAGGTCCCACTATAACATATTTTGATGAAAGTTTCCTTCATACAACATATTTTTATGAATCCACAATCTTAAACCTCAGACAGCTCACCTATTTACAAATTTAAATCAAAAAACAGCCTGCGGCAGCGGCTGCTTTTTCCATCATGATTGAATATCAAATTGAAATTGTCCCTTCAGTTCTTCTTCTGCTTCTTGAAATAACTGACGCAAGCTCTCAGCATAATCGCCAAGAGCGTCTTTGCTCGTTTGAAAATTCACCCATGTCAGTTCTACTGGAAGATTCACCTCTCCTGTTAAACAGTCCCAAAGAGCATCAAGGTTTTTCCCGTAATAATCAGGAAGGTGTAAAACGGTTTTTAGCTGATCATGAAGCTCTTCTTGCGACCTGCACACTGCGCCGTCCAGCTGCACTTTTTTCATGTTCATCTTCCCCTCTCCTCTCTATATTTTAAACGAATTGGAGGAGAAAGAGAAAGATGGACATCTTACTTTTGTTTCTGTCTGACACCTGAGATGAATAGAATGAGGCAGGCAGCCAAAACGAGCAAGAAAAAGAGGATTAATACGAGCTGAGTACCGTAAATATCAGCGAAGAGGCCAACAAACACACTTGGAATACCAAGACCTAAATAAGCAAACAAGTAATACCCTGCAACGGCTCTAGCCGCCTCTTTTTTCCCCCGCTCAACAATGAGCTGAAGTCCACCTAAATAAGTAAATCCATAGCAGGCAGTACCCGCCAGCATCGTTCCGGCAAGCACAAGGAAGATAGATCCGCTGTTTGCACCGTATAGCAAGAGGCCATATCCGCATGGAAGACAGATAAACCCCAAAAGAAGCGCTGTGCTGCTATTCATCTTGCGCACAAAGGGCTGCATCAGGACACCTGCCATATTAATCAAAAAGAGCGCCGGTCCTACCCACAATTCATAACCATTTAATTTAAGCTGTGCTGGCAAAATTGAAATGACAAGGCCGCACACCGACCACGCGATAGCAATGGCTGCATTCGCCGGCATTGTTCCTTTTGGAAATCTTGGCATGTTCATCATCGGTTTACCTGAATCTCCTTGGACAGGCGGCACGAAAAAGAAGACACCCACAATAGTTAAGAACAAAAAGGCCAGCACAATCCAATAGCTAAGCGGCGTGAGAGACACACGCTGAAAAGAAAGAAGTGCCGTAAAAAGAGCACCGCCCCCAAATCCAACCGAACTGCATAATGCAATAAAAGTTGGAATCCAGCTTGATTTCTCAGGATATAAAGCAATCAAATATGCGGTGCATGTTCCAACACTAAGACCAAGACCGACACCTTGCAGCAGCCGTGCAGCAAAAAGCATCTGTATGGAAGGATGTACAATCATCAACAAAGTGGCACATAACGAAAAGCTAAGCGCAACCAATAAAATCGGTTTGCGTCCAGCCCGGTCAGAAATACCGCCAAGAAAAAGCAAAACTGGAATGAGACCGAAGACATACGCGGCAAATACAAGTGCTGTTGCCGCCTTACCGTACCCTGCTTGTTCTGCATACGCCGTATAAAGGGGCACTTGCAGATTCACAGCAATCGTAATCATAAAAAGACCAAGTAAAACGAAAATAAACGGGATGATGGATAAGTGTGCCGTTTCTTCTTTGGATGCTGGGATCATTTGACTCTCTCCTCTATATCATTACATATGAGAACAGTGTACACACCATTTGGCTTACTTCCTACATCCAAAAACGGCACTATTGACCAGTCCATAATTCCGTGCCATCATCATCTTATGATGTGAAAACGAGAGAAGGTGCACGATGTATATTCATTTAGACCGTTCAAGCGCTACCCCGCTCTGGCAGCAAATCGTAAATGAGATCATTCAAAAAATTCATTCACAAAAACTGCATCCCGACGATCAGTTAACACCGACAAGAGTGCTCGCACAGGAGCTTAATGTATCAAGATCAACCGTTCAGCTTGCCTACGATGAGCTGCTGGCAAGAGGCTACGTCAGCACATCTAGAAGAGGCGGTACAAAGGTCATTTCAAGTGATCAATATACAGCTTCCCCTCTCCATCAAAGTGAACCGCCTTTCCCACCTCCGATAAGACCTCACTTTGAAGAAGCCGAAAAACAAATGGACCATTGGCTGTCAGCCAATCATTTTCATGAGAAGCTCGATATTGATTTTCGTCATCAGGAACCGGCGATCGATGAACACTTTCAAAACATATGGAAACGCTCGCTCATGAAAGCATTACAGCGATTAGATATGAAGAATTGGGGCTATTCCTCCCCGCATGGATTATGGGAAGTGCGTTCAGAAATACGCCAATATTTATCTGTTGAGCGCGGGATTGAAGTAGAAGAAGATCAGATGGTGTTAACAGGTGGCACCCAGCAAGCCATTGATTTGATTTCACAGGTATTGCTTAAAAAAGGGGATACAGTAGCTGTTGAAGATCCAGGTTTTCCTGGGGCAAGGCTGTCGTTTATGCATCGCGAAATGAACATTCACCCCGCACCAGTTGATGAAGAAGGAATGATGGTGAATACATTGCCCCAGCGAACAAAACTGATTGCTGTGACGCCCTCCCATCAGCGTCCAACTGGAGTATGTATGAGTGTAAACAGAAGGCAGCAGCTGCTAAAGTTTGCTGTCAGCCATCAGTCTTATATATTAGAGGATGATTTTGATGGAGATTATCGTTACCATGGCGGGCCGCTCCCTTCCCTATTTTCAGAAGCACCCGAGCATGTGATTTACATCTTAAGCTTCTCAAAGGTGCTGGCGCCTGGGATCCGCCTTGCTGCCATTATCGGCACCAAAGCAGTCATGAAAGAAATTGCCGCACTGCAATCACTCGTTCAAAGACAGCTGCCCATTATGGAACAAATCACACTTGCTTCTTTTTTCAAAGAAGGAGAATTCACCCGATATGTCAGGCGAATGAGACAGCTGTATAAAAAAAGACAGGCGGCCATGATGGAAGCCCTTTTGGCACATCAATTTGACAAACACTTCCGTATCTATGGAACCGATACGGGCCTTCATGTCTTTTTAGAAGGAACACCAGACTTTGATGAAAAAGGAAGCATTGAAGCAGCAAAGGCAGCTGGCGTTGGCATTTATCCCTTAAGTCCTTATTGTTTTGAAAGCAATCGAAAGGGATTACTGCTAGGATTCGCCTGTACGGACGATAGCATGATTCAAGAGGGCGTTCGCCGTTTAAAGAAAATACTGCACATCTAAAAAAGCCTGGAAGTAAACCTTCCAAGCTTTTTTAGGATGATTGCTGAATCTGACCTACTTCTTCAATAAATGCGGCTGTCTGCTGCAAGCCATCCTGAAAATGATGGGTAGCGGATATAAACAGCTTTTCTTGATCGGGATGCTTCAAGAGCTTCTCCACCTTACTAACCCCTTTTTCAAATGAAGCCAGGCCTGTCTTTAATTGTTGATCGGCCTTTTGATAAGCGGCTGGAACTTCTTGATGATCAAGCCCTTTTTGAATCACACGATCAAATGCTTTCGTCGCTTCTGTCAATTTTTTATTTGTTTGAATTTTTCCATGTCCATCTGAGATAAACTGATCGGTCATCTTTTCATATGATTCATTTAACTCATCCATATAAGATTGAACCCATTGTTCATAAGCAGCTTCTTTTGCGTCTTGTTTTGAAGGCGATTGACCTGCTTGCTGACAGGCTGCTAGTAATGTCACTGTTAGGATAAATAGCAGCACCAAATGTGATTGTTTTTTCATACAGAGCCTCCATTTCTTCATCCCACTCGTTCATATCGGTCAAATATAAGCATCCTTTACTACATAAAAATACTTCGCAAGAATTGATTTCTTTTATTGTAACAGACAAGCTCGTGTCACTTCTGTGATTTATGAATAAATAGATGAAAATACGTCTAAGGATTCACATTTCCCTGTCATTTCCCAATACAACCAATAGACGACGAGACATACGTATTTGGTTTCAATGAATTCATCTTTATGATGTATGTCCCCCTTTTTACATTGCATGAAGTCCATATGAGATAAGAGGTCCAGCGGCTGCTCTGCCGCTGGCTTTTGATTAATATCTGTTACGAAGCTCCCTTAATATAAAATCGTATACGAGATTGAGCTGCTGTTCCTTTGGATACAGCATAAATTCTTGTTTCTTAGGAAGACCTCCATCAAGACGATCTTGAAATTTCGTTCGGAGATATGCTGTTCGGTGCACCTGACTCTCAAATGATTTATATGAGACATCAAGTTTGATGGTTTGCTCATTTGTAAAGGTGACCACCGTGTCTCCGAGGGATGATTCCTGGAAGGTATGAATGTATTTGTGGGAGATCCAGCCGCACTGAGGACGGTTGGATGAATAGGTTGGGAAGAAATACAGATGGTTGGATGAGTCAATCACAATTGGGGGTTTGTGAGAAATTCCTGTTACTTCGTATGTTCCCGCCTTTCTGCCTGCATAGCTTGAGCCGAAGAATCTGCAGCTGCGTTCAATAATTTGCAGGGGCTTTAATTCAACATAAAAGCTTGTCTCTCTTTCGATGACTTTTGAATATACTCTTTTTCCTTCTTCAACTGAAAGGACCGCCATTGTTGTTTGATTAATGACGTATGAATCTAAAGGTGTTTCACTAATTCCTGACACTTCATTTCCTCCTGTGTTAATATTTGGTTATTTAAGATACTATTAATCTATCACCAACATATAAGAAACGACAGGATTTTTTCAAAATTTATTAAAATTCATCTTTTTATCATATTTTTTAGTCCATTCGATCTATCGAAAAGCTTTTTTTAAAGATATATCACATTCTGTCGATTGGACAAGTGATGTCGATTCTGCTCAAAAATAAATTGTCTAAAAATTATAAATTCTTGTTGATTTTTTCTCCGCCAATCCATATACTATAAAAAAGGCATCGGGGGGATTCTTTATGAAAGAGAAAAAAACGTATGCTGAGCTCATGAAGTCCCGCAACACCCAAAAAACCGAAGAAAACGGCGTCACCATTTTAGACATCTATATTCAAATGGTTTTAGATGAGGCGCTTTATAAACAGCGCTTAACCTTCCTAAGAGAAGAGATTGATAAGGCTCTGGATCAGCGTGATGAAAAGCGATTCAATGACTTGTCAGCTCAATATGCAGAACACTGCTTACATCAATCATGATGATTTTACTTGCGGCAGAGAGACAGCAACTTGTCTCTTTACCGCAAGTTTTTTGTTTATCCATTTAAAATGGTTCCACCATTCACATGGAGCATTTGTCCATTCATATAAGATGAGTCTTCACTTGCTAAAAATAAATAACTCGGTGCAAGCTCTACTGGCTCACCAGGACGCTCCATTGGGACATCTCCGCCAAATTCAGAGACTTCTTTTTCCGTAAAGGTTGATGGAATCAGCGGTGTCCAAATGGGACCCGGTGCTACCCCATTCACTCTAATCCCTTGTTTAATGAGCGATAAGGATAATGATCTCGTAAATGTGACGACCGCCCCTTTTGTAGATGAATAATCGATCAATGTTTCATGCCCTTTATAGGCGGTGACAGATGCTGTATTAATAATACTGCTTCCTTTTTTTAAATGAGGAAGAACAGCCTTTGTTAAATAAAACATGGCAAAAATATTCGTTTGAAACGTCCGAAGAAGCTGATGCGAGGTAATTTGCTCAATGCTTTTTTGCGGATGCTGTTCCCCGGCGTTATTCACCAAAATATCAATGGAACCAAACGCATCTTTTGTTTTTTTGACGACCTCATTTGAAAAAGCCTCATCCCCTAAATCACCTGCAATTAAGATGACACGGCCTCCCGCTTTCTCAATATAGTCCTTCGTCTCTTCGGCATCGCGATGTTCACTTAAGTACACAATGGCGACATTGGCACCTTCCTTCGCAAATAAGACAGAGACTGCTCTTCCAATCCCGCTGTCTCCACCTGTCACAATGGCTGTTTTTCCTGCTAACTTTTTGTCCTGCACCTCACGATCAAAGACAGGTCTAGGGTTCATTTTATATTCAAGACCAGGACGTTCATTTTGGTGCTGAGGCGGCAATGTTTTCTTCGGCTGCTTTGTTGACACGTTAGTCCACTCCTTCCTTTTATCTTGTTTATTTTTATGTGGTGACTCCTTTTTTATGTATGACGCCCTTGTTTCCTTACAGATGTATGATTTTCATCATTGTGGAAAAATTATACACAACAAGTTAAGTGGAGGCGACAACATGGAACAAGAACATAAAGGAATGGAAGAGGCAAAATCGTTATGGCTGTCGGACAGCCGGAAGCATTCTTTTCCTTCTGTCAATGAAGATCTCACAGCAGATGTGATCATTGTCGGCGGCGGTATTACCGGTATCGCTGCGGCGTTTGAAATGACAGAGCGAGGATTAGATGTGATCATCATTGATGCCGAACAATTGCTGCAAGGCACGACCGGACACACAACGGCTAAAATCACCTCACAGCATGATGTGTACTATTATGAGCTGATTCAACAAATTGGCATGCCAAAAGCACGTTTGTATGTAGAAGCAAACGAAAAAGCAAAAGACCTCATTCAAGCTCGTATCAAAGAGCACGACATCGATTGTCAGCTAGAGATAAAAGATGCGTACCTTTATACAAAGGAAGAAAGCGGTGTAAAAAAGTTAAAGAAGGAATTAGATGCCTACAAACAGCTTGGTATTGACCGGGAATGGAAAACAGAGCTTCCTTTTGACGCTGACATCAAAGCAGCCCTTGCGATGACGAATCAGGCACAGTTTCATCCCCTTCATTATCTCAATGCGCTAATTGACAAGCTCCTCGAGCGAGGTGTACGTATCTTTGAACAAACAACCGCTGTTGATGTAAAAGAAGGGAACCGGCCTGCTGTCGTCACAAAAAACGGACATCATCTGACAGGGCGCTACATCATTTCATGCTCACACTTTCCTTTTTATGATGGGAAAGGACTTTACTTCACCCGAATTCATCCAGAACAATCCTATGTCGTAGCAGCCAAAACGACAAAACCTCTCCCAGACGGGATGTACCTCGGGATTGATCAGTCTGCTCACTCATTAAGAACGGCAGAATGGCACGGCGAGGAAGTCGTTCTCATCGGAGGAGAAGGTCATAAAACAGGACAAGGCGGAGATGAATCCGCTCACTATGAAGGACTAGAAACGTTTGGAGAAGCCACCCTTGGAATTGAAGAAGTACTGTATCGCTGGTCGACACACGATATGGTCACAATGGATCAAATCCCTTACATTGGCCGCCTGACCAAAAACCACCAGAATATCTTTGTAGCGACCGGCTTTAGAAAATGGGGCATGACCACAAGCCACGTAGCTGCTACTCTTATCGGTGATTTAATTGAAGGAAAATCGAATAAATACGAATCAATTTTTACGCCATCAAGACCTGTTACTGACTCTTTCGTCAAAGATTTCGTAAAAGAAAATACCAATGTCGCTGCCAAGCTGATCAGTGGTAAATTCAAACGAACTGATCAAACAATCGATGATTTACAACCAGGCGAGGGCGGCATTATCTCGTATGAACATAAAAAGTGCGGCGCCTATAAATCAGAGGATGGGAATGTTTTTCTTGTCGATACCACGTGTACTCACCTAGGCTGCGAAGTCGCTTGGAATAATAGTGACCGCACTTGGGATTGCCCGTGTCACGGTTCACGTTTTTCTATTACTGGAGAAGTAGTAGAAGGCCCTGCTAAAAAACCACTAAAAAGGTCGTATAAAGAACAGTAAAATTTCACTCTTCCCCTTTAAAAAATCCAATATTATCCGATAAAAAACATAAAGTCTGATATTTGTGATGATTATGGGGGGACAAACACATTGTTATTTAAAAAAGAACCGAAAAGAAAAAACACTGCTTTTTTCACAGAGCAGGATGATGGGATAAAACGAATCAATTTCTCGAACAATACGGACATCGCTAAACAAATCAAAATGATCGACCTGACGCAGCATGACCTATTGATATTAAAGCAGCTCAATTCAATTGTTCAGGATGATATTGCACATATCGTTGATAAATTTTATAAAAATTTAGAAGTCGAGTCTTCCTTGATGCATATCATTCAAGACAATAGTTCTGTCGATCGTTTGAAAAAAACACTCCGCATTCATATTAGCGAAATGTTTGCAGGTGTGATTGACGAAAACTATGTGGCAAAACGCATTAAAATTGCTCAAGTTCATTTACGGATTGGCCTCCAGCCTAAATGGTACATGGCCGCATTCCAAGACCTTCTGCTATCAATTATGGATTTATTTGCAAACCATATCCAAGATTTCAAAGAATATCAGACAGCAGTCAAAGCGACAACGAAAATTTTAAATTTAGAGCAGCAGCTTGTCCTAGATACATTCCAAAATGAATATTCTAAAATTCGTGATGAAGCAGAAGAGCAGCAGCAGGAGCTTCATACAAAAATCACGGAAACTTCAAATTCGCTTGCTTCTCTCTTCTCAAACACAACAAGTGCAGTTGACAAGCTTGTCTCAAAATCGGATGAGATGGCGGACATGTCACAAGCTGGAACACAAATTTCAGCACAGGTTGAAGAAAAATCAATCGGCGGTAAAAAAGAATTAGAAATTCAGCAAACACAAATGAATCAAATTGACGGCAGCATGACAAAAATTGAAACAGAAATTAAGCGCCTTGAAGAAATCGCTAAACAAATTGAACAAATCTTTGGGATCGTTACAGGTATTGCAGAGCAGACGAACTTGTTATCTTTAAATGCCTCAATCGAATCTGCACGAGCAGGTGAACACGGAAAAGGCTTTGCTGTCGTTGCAAACGAGGTGCGCAAATTATCAGAGGACACAAAGAAAACGGTTTCAACTGTATCTGAACTCGTTAACAATACCAATTCACAAATCGCCATTGTGTCCCAGCATATTGCGGACGTGAACTTACTTGTGACAGACAGTAAAGAAAAAATGACTCAAATCAATTCACTCTTTGATGATATCGTCAGCAGCATGAACTTAAGCAAAAACCAAAACGGAAAAATTGAAATTGACCTTCAGACCTTCCTTAACGAATTGAAGGAAGTCAAACAAACGGTGTCTCAAGTCGCAAGCTCCGTCGAATCCTTAACTAGCCTGACAAATCGCTAATACAGCCTTTTTTCTTCTGCTTTAGTATAATAGAAGAAAAGATAGAAAAGGCGGGATTTGATTGACAACAATTTGCCTAGTCAGACACGGGGAAACAGATTGGAATGCAGCGAAACGAATTCAAGGACGAACAGATATCCCTTTAAACGACAAAGGTAAATGGCAGGCTGAACAAACTGGACTTTACTTAAAGGATGTCCATTGGGATGTTGTCATTTCCAGTCCACTAACAAGGGCAAAAGAAACGGCACACTTGATTTTAAATCATGTCCATGCCCCACTTGTCATCATGGATGATTTCATTGAACGAGATTACGGTGACGCTGAAGGCATGTCGTTTGAGGAACGTCAAAAGCTGTTTCCAGATAAACAGTATCCAAATATGGAACCACTTGAGACGATTCAAAACCGAATGTTAGAAGGTATTGAGAAAGTCAGAGCCGCCTATCCAGATCAACATGTCTTGATCGTAGCTCACGGCGCTGCTATCCATGCTTTACTCACCACTTTGGCTGATGAACATATGGGTCTACAGAACACGAGACTTGTCAATGCTTGCTTAAATTATGTGGAATGGTCAGATGGTAAATGGAAGGTTCGTGATTACAATGTGGTCAGCCATTTAACTCAATCCACCCCTTCTTAAAGAGCCTGTTATCTTAGCAGGTTCTTTTTTATGACAAAAACAATGATAAAATAATATTTTTTTATATCGAAATTCGAAATAGATGCTAGACGATTCTACCTATTTTATGGCTTTTCGGGTATCGAATATTTAACCGGAAATGGATCATGAGAAAAAAAGCACACTCCCTTTTTAATAGATCATCGCTGAAATGATAGAATAAACATATTTTACCACCAGTTCCAAGTGACTTAATTCCCCAATTTTCGCTAGGACTTTCACAAAAATTCAGGTCTACTCTTATTTGCCTACTTCCCTTAAACTGAATATACAGAATAGTCAAACGGATCATTCTATTAGACTACGGATGATTATTCTGAAATAAGAAAAAAGGGATGTGGAATGTGCGTGAAAAAGAAAAATGTGATGACAAGTGTTTTATTGGCTGTCCCTCTTCTGTTTTCAGCAGGGTTTGGAGGCTCCATGGCAAATGCCGAGACGGTCTCCAAAACAGATAGTGAAAAAAGCTATATTGTTGGTTTTAAAGCCTCTGCCACCACAAACAGCTCTAAAAAACAAGCTGTCATTCAAAATGGTGGAAAACTAGAAAAACAATACCGCCTCATTAATGCTGCACAAGTGAAAATGTCCGAACAAGCCGCCAAAAAACTTGAACATGACCCTAGCATTGCTTACGTAGAAGAAGACCATAAAGCAGAAGCATATGCACAAACCGTCCCTTATGGAATCCCTCAAATCAAAGCTCCAGCTGTACACGCTCAAGGTTATAAAGGTGCTAATGTCAAAGTAGCTGTCCTTGATACTGGAATCCACGCTGCACACCCTGATTTAAATGTTGCAGGCGGTGCGAGCTTCGTCCCTTCAGAGCCAAATGCCACCCAAGACTTTCAATCACATGGAACTCACGTAGCTGGAACCATTGCTGCCCTTGATAACACAATTGGTGTACTCGGGGTCGCTCCAAGCGCTTCCCTATATGCTGTAAAAGTATTAGACCGTTATGGCGACGGACAATACAGCTGGATTATTAGCGGTATTGAATGGGCTGTAGCCAATAATATGGATGTCATCAATATGAGCTTAGGCGGACCAAGCGGTTCAACTGCGCTTAAAAATGCCGTCGATACAGCGAATAACCGTGGAGTCGTTGTTGTGGCAGCCGCAGGTAATTCTGGCTCTAGCGGCTCTAGCAGTACAGTTGGCTATCCAGCAAAATACGATTCTACAATTGCTGTTGCCAATGTAAACAGTAACAATGTCAGAAACTCATCTTCTAGCGCAGGTCCTGAATTAGATGTTTCTGCACCTGGTACTTCTATTTTAAGTACAGTGCCAAGCAGTGGATACACTTCTTATACTGGAACATCTATGGCGTCTCCTCATGTAGCAGGAGCAGCAGCGCTTATTCTTTCTAAAAACCCGAACCTAACAAATTCACAGGTTCGCCAGCGCTTAGAAAATACAGCGACACCGCTTGGTGACTCATTCTATTATGGAAAAGGGTTAATCAACGTTCAAGCGGCTTCTAACTAACCAAGTGTGATAAAAAAAATCCGGCTGATCCAGCCGGATTTTATTTATTACTGCTTTTTAGGCGGCTTCTCTTTTTCCGCCGCTTTTTCCATATCCATGATTCTCTCCATCATGGTTGGGTGTCCATAACGGAAAATCTTCACTAGAAACGGTGGATTCACCTGGGACAATCCTGATTTTGCAAGTTTTTGAAAAGACGTTACGCCCGCCTCCCCGTCTTTTGTCATGTTCACCGCATATTCATCGGCTGCCCGTTCTTGATGCCTTGACACTGCATTTGTAAAAGGTGAAGCTGCAAATGACAGCATCGATACGATGATTAAAAGAAGCGGAAGAGCAGCAATGTCGTGTGACACCTTCAGACGAAATGTGGCTGCCCCTTTTTGATAAAGATAAAAATAAAGACGATCGATCGCAAATAATCCGGCCAATGACAGCACTAAATATCCTGCTAATCCAATATAAACATGTTTCATGACGTAATGTCCCATTTCATGCGCCATGATAAATAAAATTTCGCGGTCTTTCAGCTTTTGCAGTGTTGTGTCCCATAAGACAATACGCTTATTTTCACCAATTCCTGTGACATAAGCGTTCATCGTGTTCGTTTTCTCAGACATATTGACCTCATACACATGATCTGCCGGAATATGCGCTTTGTCTGCAAGCGTTAATATCTTCTTCTCAAGCGCTTGATCCTTTAGTGGATAAAAATTGTTATATAACGGATCAATGACGACCGGCTGTATAAAGAAGAGAAACAGCGTAACTGGGACTGTCAAACACCACGCATACAGCCACCAGCGTTTTCTTCTCTTTTGAATCAGCCAAAAAAACACAATTGCACAAAGGGCAAGGAGCGGATATTGAATCCAAAAATCCAGTGTTTGATCTTTCAACCAACTTGCCGTACTTTGTGCAGATACTCCGTAGTGCAAAGACAGCTGATAGCCAATCCACTTCATTGGGAATGAAATGAGCATTGTTAGAAGCGACAGCACAAACACGTACACAAGTTTGCTTAAAAACGTGAAACGAGCTGCTGACAGGCTCCAGTCTGCTATTTTCCGTGAAAACCCTGAAATGAGCAAAAGGAAAAAGACATACCAATCTAATGGGATGGTTATGAAATACAGCAGGTTCCGTATGTTCGAGAAATTCTCGCTGATCGCAAGCTCATGACTTGTCATAAAAGTATGTGGATCTGCACTTGTCCCTTTTACACTTTCAGGTACCGATGAATCCCCCATTAGAAACAAATATGAATAAATAAAAAGACCGTACAATATGTATGCTACCGTTGCAAGAGCTATCCATTTACGTACTCGCACAGGTCAGCCTCCTTTCCATTCCTCTCTCTATTCTAATCACTCTTTTTTTCGTTTAGAACCTGTCTCATGTGGCTCCATCATAGCATGCCCCATCTGAAAAAGCTTTCGCGAAAAAAATGATTATGCGACTTAAAAATCGGAGAAGCTACATGTATAACAGTGAGTTGGAGGATCAAAATGAAGAAAATCCTTGCAGGAGTTGTGATTTTGGGACTTTTATTCATCACCTTCTTTTATGTGTTCAGCCGGACGAGCGAAATCTTTGATGAAAATCGAGCAGAAAAATTGCTGCTCTCGCCAGCGAATGAATCCATCTCGTATGAAATAGATGATAAGGACACAGCAGAAGATCTAATTGAAGAATTAAATAAAGGCAGACAAACAAGCAATCATCTCAAGAAAAATTTAAAAAAGCCCGATTATATCGCCAAAGTGATGTTCGGACGAACAAACGGCACCACCTTTCAGCTTTGGACCGACCGATCACAAGTCGTTTTTTTAGTTGATGGAACATTTTATGAACTGAATCAAAAACAGTCGAAATCTTTTCAGAAACAGTTAAAAGAAGCCATTCAAAAGAGCTAAAATGATCTTTTTAGCCCTTTGTCTTCTTTCGGCGTGAGATGGGAGGATTTGTCTACATGCTAAGGGAGCCTCCTCATCAGAGACTCCCTTTTTTTATTTACTTTCTTCTGCTTGATACTTTTCCTTTAGCGCTCTTCTTAAAATTTTACCTGTTGTGTTTTTAGGAATATCATCTATGAAATGGATCGTTTGGGGCTGCTTATATTTCGCTAAATAGCGTGAACAATGTGTAATGATGTCTTCTTGATTGATGTGAGCATGTTTCTTAGGGGAAATATAACAGACGACTGCCTCTCCTGTGTTTGGGTCTGGCACACCGATGACAACGGCTTCTGCTACAGCTTCATGTTGATAAAGTACCTCTTCTACTTCTCTTGGATACACATTATAACCGCCAACAAGAATCATATCCTTTTTCCGGTCGACAATATAAATATATCCTTCTTCGTCTCTTCTCGCCAAATCGCCAGTATACAGCCAGCCGTCTCTTAGTGCAGCTTCCGTATCTTCTGGCATTTGGTAATAGCCTTTCATGATGTTCGGCCCTTTTGCTATCAGCTCTCCGACTTCATTTGGACCGACTTCTTCTCCTAGTTCATTCACTATTTTATTCTTCACATTCATAATGTCAGTCCCGACAGAACCTGGTTTTCTTTTTCCGTCAAGAGGATTAAATGCAGTCACTGGTGATGCCTCTGATAATCCATAACCCTCAAGCACCGTAACACCGAACTTTTTCTCAAAGCCATGGAGTAAGGCAACAGGCATGGAGGCACCGCCTGATATACAGATCCTCACAGATGCCATCGCTTTATCATGCCCCTCCTGGCGGTACAAATAGTTATACATGGTGGGCACACCAACAAATAGCGTTGGCTTCTCTTTTTCCATCATGCGCAAAAGCTCTGAAGGGCTGAAATGCGGCAAGACATAAATCGTCGCACCATGAATCAACGGTGCATTCATGCAGACTGTTAAACAAAAAACATGGAACATTGGCAAAGCGGCAATGACCTTGTCCTTTTTATCAATCGATAAATACTCAGCGACATCTCTAGCATTTGAATAAAGGTTGAAATGAGTCAGCATTGCACCTTTTGGTTTTCCTGTCGTGCCAGATGTAAATAAAATAACAGCGGTATCATCTGGCTGAATGGAAGGATGTACATTCTCATTCGCAACACCTGACACAAGCTTTCCAAAGAAAACAAGTCGATCAGATACTTCCTTGAAGCTTGATCTGCACGCCGATTCATTTTCTGCACAAATGATGACTCTTTCAATGGACGGAAGCTGCTCATACACCTGCTCGTACACTGGCAGAAGCTGTTCAGGCGCCACAATACCTTTTACATCGCCTGTGATGAGCATATACCCAATTTCACTAGGTGTATATGTTGGGTTAATAGGTACTACGACAAGCCCTGCCTTTAATGCGCCAAAAAAAGAAATGACAAAATGCGGTGAATTTCCTAAAATAAGCGCGATATGATCCCCAGCTTGAAACCCTTCGTTGACTAATCCATCTGCAAAACGCTCGATACTTGTCATCAGCTCTCGATAGGTCCACTTCTTTCCTTCAAAGATCAGTGCGATATTTTCTCCCTTCGTCATCGCCGTCTGCTGAAGATTTTTGATCAAATCCATTCTCCCACCCCTTACATGTCATCAATGAATGAATGAATGACCATTCATTTTATGGCCGAACATTCCTCCTTTCTATTATAATAGACAATCGAAAAAATCCACAAGATCAAATGTAAATCGCTTTCATTTCCTTCAATCAAAAAAGCACCGCTATCTCTAGCCGTGCTTTCACGCGATTAATAAATCAAATCAAGAAAATCCTCTTTTGATACGTTGCCGAAATAGTGGCGCATATCCATATCTTCTAAGACGTCACTGATCGTTTTACGATCATATTGCTGTCCAATGAGCCGCTTCTCAATATCGGCAATATCCCCTACGCCAAAGAAATCACCAAAGATTTTGCAATCCTGGATCATCCCTTTTTTCACTTCTAATCGCAAATCAATGGAGCCTGCAGAGAATCTCTTAGAATGCTGTAAATTAAATTTCGGTGAACGGCCATAGTTCCATTCCCATTTTTGATAGCGATCTCTGGAAATCTCGTGAATCTTTTCCCAATCCTTTTCGGTCAGGCGATATTGAGGCACGTCCCCATTTGTATCAAAAATGTAGCTTAAAAGAATTTTTCTAAACTCTTCTGTTGTCATTTTTTGATCCATTAATTCACTGATATTGGCAACCCTGCTTCTAATCGATTTGATGCCTTTTGATTCTATCTTTTCTTTTTTCACATTTAGAGCCGAAACGACATGTTCAATTTCTGAATCAAATAGCAGCGTGCCATGGCTGAAAATACGTCCTCTTGTTGCAAACTGGGCATTTCCAGAAATTTTACGTCCATCTGCCATGATGTCATTTCTGCCGCTCAATTCAGCTTTAACACCTAGCTTTTCAAGCGCTTTGATGACCGGCTCTGTGAACTTTTTAAAGTTATGGAAGCTGTCCCCATCATCTTTTGTGATAAAGCTGAAGTTTAAGTTTCCTTTGTCATGGTAAACTGCACCACCGCCAGATAAGCGGCGCACGACTTTGATTCCGTTGTCTTCCACATACTTCGTGTTGATTTCTTCTATTGTATTTTGGTTCTTTCCAATAATGATTGACGGCTGATTGATGTAAAACAGCAAATACGTTTCTTCTGGATCTAAATATTTTAAGCAATATTCTTCAATTGCCAAATTAATCATTGGATCATAATGTTGTTCGTTATCGATAAACAGCATCTCTATCTTCCTTCCTTGTTCCATCTAAGCCCTGAATGGGCAAGCTGTATATTGCCAGTATATAACGCCTGTGCTTCATTGACTAGGTCTTTATGACGACCAAAATGGGGCAGATGGGTGATGATGAGTTCCCCAACATTTGCTTCCTTTGCAATCTTCCCTACCTCTGTACTGTTCATATGTCCAGCACCTGATCCATCCTGTCCAGCGTAAAAATTGCTTTCGGCTATGAGCAGATCTGCTCCCTTGCTAAAAGGAATAAATGCCTCCTGATAGCTTGAGTCTGCTGTATACACGACCACAGCATCCTCTGCCTGAATTCTCATAGCATAGCATTCTGCCGGATGAACCGTTTTCAAAAAATCAATTTGAAATGGTCCAAGCTGAATCCCTTCTTCTGGCTGATAAGGCTTTGCCTTTGTATGTACATCATCAGAAAGCCGTCTAAACGCTTCTTGATCACCAGTATGTCCATAGATCGGAAGCGGGCCGCTGCTTTTTCCTAAATGATATCCCACTAGCTTCGCATATTGGAGTGGTCCGATATCTGCAATATGATCGTGGTGATAATGAGAAAGGAGAACAGCATCTAGTTCTTCTATATCAATGTATTGCTGAAGCTTTGAAAGAACACCGCTTCCGCAGTCTACAAGAAGACGAAAGCCATTTGATTCAAAAAGGTAGCCTGATGTCGCTTCACCTGCTGCCGGAAACCCTCCATAGCATCCAATTACGGTTAATTTCATCGTCATTTTCCCTCCTTTTCTAAAAATCCCCTTCTTACAATATACCCATTTTTCATGGAAAAAGCATTCTTCTTGCCTATTGTTACAAAACAGATTGACAAATATTAATCTGTTATAATACAATGATAGCAACAAAACGTATTGGAGGATGACAA
The DNA here is from genome assembly GCF_056172715.1 of Bacillus sp. ABR. Taxonomy (NCBI): domain Bacteria; kingdom Bacillati; phylum Bacillota; class Bacilli; order Caryophanales; family Bacillaceae; genus Bacillus; species Bacillus sp. ABR. The sequence goes on from NZ_JAOYSL010000005.1 coordinate 172,732, forward strand.
ATGCTAGGAAAAATCACAGAGTTTTTTAGAAATTTGCCCTCAAAGAAATGCACAAAATGTGGAAATGATTTAATGGAACAGCACGAGTGTTACGGTAATGAATGTGAGGAATGCTCACAAGTAAGTTATCTTAAATAAGGAAATAAATTGAATAAAAAAGCACTTTTTCCCTCCTCCGTCAGTTGGAGTCAAAAGTGCTTTTTATTTTTTCTGAAAAATAGGTAAAAAGGTAAAACCCTTGTCACAAAAGGGTTTTTTGGTATTTTTATATGATGAGTTTTAGTTCTGAAGACACTTTTTATTGACTAAAAACAATGAAGTAGGTTCTAAATGTCTATTTTTTCTAACAATTTTGTATTTTCTTAATATAATTTTATCGTGGACGAACCTCTTTAATTTTAGTTATACTTTAATTCATATATTAAAACTTAATATGATGGGAATATTCCTTTAATGAATATGTTAGGGAGGAAATCTATGAAAAAATTAAAATTTGGATTGGCTACTCAAATCCTAATCGGTCTTATTCTCGGTGTCGTTGTTGGGGCAATCTTTTTCGGTAACCCAGGAGTCGAGACATACTTAAAACCAATTGGAGACTTCTTCTTAAGACTCATTAAGATGATTGTCATACCAATTGTCGTATCCAGCTTAATTTTAGGTGTTGCAGGTGCGGGTGATGGTAAAAAAGTAGGGAAACTAGGTTTTAGAACCATTCTTTATTTTGAAATTATCACAACATTTGCGATTATCCTTGGCCTTGTCCTAGCAAACTTTGTACAGCCTGGTGCAGGCGTTGACTTTGGACATGCGGAAAAACAAGATATTAGCCAGTATGTTGAAACGGAAAAAGAGCAAAGCAGCAAATCAGTTGCTGATACGTTCCTTCATATCGTTCCAACGAACTTCTTCCAATCATTGGCGGAAGGTGATTTGCTTGCGATTATTTTCTTCACTGTGCTGTTTGCACTTGGCGTTTCAGCGATTGGGGAACGCGGTAAACCAGTGCTCGCCTTCTTCGAGGGTGTATCACATGCCATGTTCCATGTCGTTAATGTTGTGATGAAAGCTGCACCATTTGGTGTATTCGCACTCATTGGTGTGACCGTATCAAAATTTGGTCTTGAATCTCTTATTTCATTAGGTAAGCTTGTAGGTCTTGTTTATTTTGCGCTCGCTCTCTTCCTTATCGTTGTATTCGGAATTATCGGAAAGATGATTGGCGTCAATATTTTCAGATTTCTTGCTTACATGAAAGACGAAATGCTTCTTGCCTTTAGTACATCCAGCTCTGAAACAGTTTTACCAAGAGTCATGGATAAAATGGAACGCATCGGATGTCCAAAAGGAATTGTTTCGTTCGTTATCCCAATCGGTTATACGTTTAACCTGGATGGCTCCGTCTTGTATCAAGCCATTGCTGCGCTTTTCCTTGCACAGGTATATGGCATTGACCTCACGATCGTCCAGCAGCTTACACTTGTTCTTGTACTGATGGTAACATCTAAAGGAATGGCTGCCGTTCCTGGTACTTCATTTGTTGTATTACTCGCGACATTAGGAACGATCGGTGTACCTGCTGAAGGTCTTGCATTTATTGCAGGTGTGGACCGTATCATGGATATGGCACGGACTGTTGTGAACTTAACAGGAAATGCACTTGCAGCTGTTGTGATGTCTAAATGGGAAGGGCAGTATGACCCTGAAAAAGGACATCGCGTGATGACAGGACAAGAGGTACCCGAGCCAACACAGCTTTCAAGCTAATGAAAAAGAACCCCATCTATCGGGGTTCTTTTTTTATGCTGTGATTAATGGTGATTGAACATAGTGATAAAGAAGATCTGCAGTATGGACAAGTGAATCTTCATGTGTTCTTTCAAAGGCATGCGAGGAATCTATACCAGGACCAATCAGTCCATGAATGATATCATGCCCTGCTCTAATGGCTGCTGATGCATCAGAGCCGTAATAAGGGTAAATATCAAGGCGGTAATCAATGTTGTGCTCTTCTGCTAATGCAGCTAAATGCTTGCGTAATCCATAGTGATAAGGGCCGCTCGAATCCTTTACACAAATCGATACACTGTATTCATCTGTTGACTGACCGTCACCAATCGCGCCCATATCTACAGCTAGATATTCCACCGTTTCTTCTGGAATATTCGAGTTCCCGCCGTAGCCAATTTCTTCATTATTAGAAATTAAGAAGTGCGTCGTATGCGGCAATGTGATATTTTCCTTTTGAATTCTGTGGATGAGCCGCAAAAGTAGCGCCACACTTGCCTTATCATCCAGATGTCTTGATTTAATAAAACCTGAAGACGTCACTTCCACTCTCGGATCAAATGAGATAAAGTCCCCTACTTGAATGCCAAGTGCTTTGACATCGTCTGCATCTTTCACCTTTTCATCGAGACGAATCTCCATATTTTCTTGGTTTCGTTTCGCTTTTCCAGCATCCGCATAGACGTGCACGGATGTTTGATGCATAAGAATGGTCCCTGTGTATGTATGGCCTGATGCTGTTTCAATTTCACAATATTCGCCTTCAATTGAGTTATACTGAAAGCCTCCAATAAGTGCTAGACGAAGCCGTCCATTTGATTTAATTTCCTTAACCATCGCACCGAGCGTATCGACATGCGCTGTCAGCATGCGATGTTCTTTGTCATCTGTTCCTTTAATGGTGGCAATTAATCCGCCTTTTCGATTTCGTTTTGTCTCAATGTTCAAATCTTGTAAAAAACGTTCAACAAAGCCGATCACTTTTTCTGTATTTCCTGATGGACTTGGGATTGATACAAGCTTTTGAATCAGCTGAACGGTTTCATTTACTTCAGTAGTCATTCGGCATTTCCTCCTTTGTCTGAAAGCAATTCCTTCCATGTATGCCTTTTTCAGCATCTCTTCTTAAAATATATCGCTTCAGGTTCGAGATGTCTAATTTCAAATGAAAAATCCTTCCTCTATTAAAGAGAAAGGATTCATGGATTAAACTTCGTCCTGTTTCATTTTTCTTACGTTCCAAGCAAAGTATGCTGTTGTTGCCGCCATCATGATGATCGCAACTGTACCAAGGATCGCTGCTTGGTGCCATAAATAGCTGTCATCACCGCTTGCAATGATCGTTCTAAATCCGTTGATTGTATACGTCATTGGAAGCAGACTGTGAATGACTTGGAAGAATTTCGGCACAAGCTCAAGCGGGAATGTACCAGCACTTGCTGCGAGCTGAAGAACCAAGATGATAACAGCAATGAAGCGTCCTGGGTTCCCCATTGTTGTCGCCAGCAGCTGAATGATCGCTAAGAATGTCAGACTGACGATAATCGCAAAGAGATAGAAGCGCCAGAGGCTTTCCACCTCAAGACCGAGCCCAAAGATGAGCAAGGAGCTTGCAATAACTGCTTGCAGGATACCGACAAAAAAGAGCACACTATATTTGCTGAAAAACCATTCAAACGCATTTCTAGGGCGTCCAGCAGGGTCTTTCATTGGGAAGACAACGGTGAGCATGAGAGCCCCTACAAAGAGTCCCATCGATAAAATATAAGGTGTGAGTCCTGTACCATAATTATCAATCTTTTTCGCTGTATCATTTTCTGTTTTCACGGGACTCGCAATCATATTGTAATTGTCTTGACCCGCATCAATTTCTCCTGTTTCATCAGCGGCGCTTTTTAATTTATCGGACAGCTTACCTGTTCCGCTCTTTAAATCTCCCAATCCTTTATCGAGTGATTTTGAGCCTTCAGCAAGCTTAGATGTGTTGCTTTGGATATTCGTTGAACCACTTTCCAGCTTATTTAACGCTGCGCTTAGCTGGCTTGAACCATTTGCAAGCTTATCTGCACCACTTTTCGCTGTATCAAGCTTTCCATTTGCTGTTTGCAGACCATCTTGTAATTGGCCTTGACCTGTTTGAAGCTTCAGTGCACCTTGATACAATTTATTCGTACCAGATGTCATTTGATCAATCGCATTTTGTATCGCGACTGTAGATGTGTACAGCTGTTCTGTTTTCTGTGGCAGCTGTTTGACTTGCTGCAGCTGAGCTTTTGCAGAAGCAACCGCAGATTGAACCTCACTTGCATCAGGCAGTTCCTGCAAGGCCGCTAAGCTTTGTTCAAGTCCAGACAGATCAGGGAGTTCGATTTTAGGCAGACTGTCAAGCTGATCCATTGCCGCCTTTTTCTCTTCATCTGTCATTGAGCTGTTTTGGATAATGCTTTTTACTTTAGCATCTCGATTCGATAACGCTTCTTTTAATGAAGCAAGTTTTGTACTAAACGTCTTTGCGTCTTTTTTCACCTGATCGAGTTTAGGCGCCATCTTTTCAAGATTCGCTAATTCTGGTGATGACAAGACTTTTTCTACTGCTTCAATTTTTTCTGAAAAGGATTGTGCTTTGTTGTTTAGCTGCTCAATGCCCGCTGTGAATTGCGGCATTTTAGAAGCGAGCTGCTGATGGCCTTCCCGGCTTGTGTTTAACCCTTCAGTCAATGTATCAATTCCTGAACCAAGCTCTCCAAATTTCTGATCGATGGTTTGATAGCCTGTTAAGAGCTGGCCAAGTCCGCTGTCAAGAGATTGTATCCCTGTGTTCAGTTCACCCATTTTACCAGCAAACTGATGAACACCTTCGCTATAGGTTAACGTTCCTTCAGCCAATTTTGCTAAATTGTCTTTTAACTTGTTACTGCCATCTTTTGCACTTTTTGTTCCGTCATCAATTTTCTTCGCACCATCGCTTGCTTGATCTAAGCCTTTTGCAATCGTTTTGAAGTTATCAAAAATGACCTCTGCGTAATTTTTTGTGACTTCCTTTGAAACCGAATCTTTTAATTTGATAATGGCATTATTCGCAATTTGTGACGCCGCATAGTTGGCGCCTGGATTCGTATAATATTTCAGATTCGATTTTTTTGGATGTTTATCAAGGACTGTACTTGCATTTTTCGAGAAATCCTTTGGTATTTCCACGACGAGATAATAATCCTCGTTATTTAATCCCTTCACTGCCTTTTCTTCACTATCGACAAAATTCCATTTGAAATTATCGTTTTTCTTTAATTCCTTCACTAAATCATCGCCGACATGCAGTGTTTTCCCGTCATAATGACTGCCTTCGTCCAAGTTGACCACTGCTACAGGCAATTGATCGACTGTACCATATGGATCCCAGTACGCTTTTAAAAATACGCCACTGTAAATCAGCGGAATAAATAACACAGCGAAAATCGGGATCAGTAGTTTTTTGCTCGTCACAATGTCTTTCCATTGATTCCGAATTAAATTCATTGCTGTTTTCCTCCCATAGATGAATGACTAAATTTAGAATTTGGTCATTTGAACTTAAAAAAAATTATGTTGCGGCTAAAAGTCCTTTGAGTACATAAAGCTCCAGCGACTCGGCCACCTCTTCTTTTGTTAAAGGCTCGTATCGCTTTTCCCAATCAAAAATAAGTGCAATATATAGTTTCACCATCACAAATGCAGTCAATTCAGGATCACATGGCTTAATATCGCCTTTATCAATCGCTTCTTTTACTTTCGTTTTAACATAGCGAATGATCATTTGCTCCATCTTCTCAATCATTTCCTTGACCGCTGATGTGCCAAGCTCCGCATTTTCCTGAAAGATTTTGATTGTGAGCTGGTGGTTTTTTCGAAATTCCAATATTGCAAAGAGTGCTAAATGAAGGTTTTCAGAGAAACTTTTCTCCTCATCCATTGCTTCATCCGCAATTTTCTTCATCTCTATTAAAAGGGATGTGAAAATTTCATCGAACAGCTCTTCTTTGTTTTTGAAAAAGGTATAAATGGTTCCTTTTCCGACGTTGGCCAGCTTCGCCACAAGATCCATTGTGGTGGCTTTATACCCAAATTGAGTAAATGCCTTCGTAGCCCCGTCTAAAATCATTTGTCTCCTATCAACACTCATGATCTCACTCCCAAAATGACTATTTGAACGTTTTGGTCATTAAGTACAGAAAGTAATATACCACATCCTTTTCTCCGGATGCAACAACTTTGTTCACTTTTATGATTCACAACTCTTTTTGAATTATTCGAACACGAAAAACTCCCTTTCCTTGGTAGAAAAGGGAGTTTATTTTATGAAAATAGATAAGATACAGCCTCTGAAATGGCCGCTTTTCCTTGATCAATACAATCAGGGATTCCGACACCTTCAAAAGCAGCACCTGTGATATAAACACCAGGATATGATTGCTTAAACGTTTCTCGCATGTTCGAAATGGCTTTCTGATGACCGACGTGATACTGCGGCATGCTCGTCTTCCAACGAGTCACTGTCGTCAGTTCTGGATCTGCTTTAATATCCATAATTTTCTTCAAATCCTCCAGCACAATGCTGACGATTTGATGGTCTGACTGTTCGACAATTGATTCGTCGCCAGCCTTCCCTACATAAGCACGCAATAGCGTTTTTCCTTTAGGAGCTGTATGCGGCCATTTTTTGTTCGTCCACGTACAGGCTGTAATAGAGAAATCACTGTTTCTTGAGATGACAAAACCAGTGCCGTCATATTCATTATGAACATCCTCTTCTCTAAAACCGAGTGCAACTGTTGCAACAGAAGTAGATGTCATATCATGCAAGTACTCAAGTCCCGCTTCTTTTGGAAACATGGAATAGATCGATTGATGCGGAGTTGTCACAATGGCTGAATCGGCAAAAAGCGTTTGACCGCTGTCTAATTGCACTCCATAGCCCCCATCAGTTTTTTCAATCTGCTTCACTTTTGTCCCTTTATAAACCGTTGTCAGCTGGAGCTTGCTTTCTACTGCTTCAACAAGCGCTTGCAGTCCTTGATTGATCGTTTGGAACTGCCCTTGTTTTTTCGCTGTTACTTGCTGCGCTTTCGCATGCTGCTGTGATTTTTTCATCCCAAGAATCAAACTGCGATACTTTTGTTCTGTTTGATAAAACTGCGGGAAGGTGGACATTAAGCTGAGGCGGTCAATGTCACCTGCATAAATACCTGATAGTAGAGGTTCGATTAAATTCTCAACTACTTCATCACCGACACGTCTTCTAAAAAATTCACCGAGCGACTGATCTTCTGTCTGCTTGCTTTTTGGCAGTACGAAATCCATTGCGGCTCTCGCTTTTCCTGCAACTGAAAAAAGACCGGTTGTGATGAATGGGCTGATTTGAGTTGGAATACCCATGACAGCGCCTTTTGGCATCGGGTGAAGGGTTTCATTGACTAGTACATATGCTTGCCCTGTTTCATTATTGACGAGCTGATCCGCGAGACCAACATCCTTCGCCAGCTGCGGTCCACTGACCTTTCTTTCTAAAAATGAATCAGGTCCACGTTCAATGATGTAGCCGTCTTTATATAATGTTTGTATTTTTCCACCTAGCCTAGGGCTCGCTTCAATAAGAGATATTTGAATGGGAAGACCTTTTTCTTCGACTTCCTTTTCCAAATAGAAGGCGGCGGCTAAACCAGTGATGCCACCGCCAATGATGACAAGGTGTTTTTGATTGTCATGCATAGGATCGCCTTCTTTTATATAATTACTTGCTTTCGTCAAGCTTCTTTAATACGACAGTTGCGAGAGCATCAATAAATGCTGGTTTCGCATTTGGCATTTCTGGACGATAGTAGGCTGCACCGATTTCATCTGTCACGACTTTACATTCATAATCGTTGTCGTATAACACTTCTAGATGGTCAGCGACAAACCCAACAGGCACATATACGAACGTTTTATAGCCTTTTTGTTCGAATAGATCCCGTGTTAAGTCTTGAACGTCTGGTCCAAGCCATGGATCAGGCGTGTTGCCTTCACTTTGCCAGCCAATTTCATAATGTTCAATTCCTGCACCTGCTGCAATCATTTTGGCAGATTGTGCGAGCTGATCAGGATATGGATCTCCTGCTGCAATAATTTTTTCAGGAAGGCTGTGTGCAGACACAATGAGTACGGCTGATTTTCTTTCCTCTTCACTCATCGATGCATACGTATCCTTCACTTGTTTCACCCAATAGTCCACAAACTTCGGCTCATCGTACCAGCTTTCCACAGACGTAATCTTCAGATTGCCAAGCTTGTCTGCCTCATCTTGTGCACGCTTGTTATACGATTTCACGCTAAAGGTTGAAAAATGCGGGGCAAGAACAATACTCACTGCTTCTGTGATGCCGTCTTTGTGCATCTCTGCAACTGCATCCTCAATGAATGGTTCAATATGCTTTAAGCCAATGTAGACATGAAATTCAATGTCGTCTTGGATGTCGTTCAAATGATCACACAAACCATTTGCCTGCTGTTCTGTAATTTTTGATAAAGGAGATATACCGCCGATTGCCTTGTAGCGATCCTTCAAATCTTGCAGCATCTCTGGCTCCGGTTTTCTGCCTCTGCGGATATGTGTATAATAACGTTCAATATCTTCTTCTTTATATGGGGTGCCATATGCCATGACAAGAAGTCCCATTTTCTTTTTCTCCACAACCAACACTCCTTCAGATCATTTGAAATAGTTTAGATGGATGATTTTTTATATTTCGCTGAATAATCGTGAATAAAATCTGTCAGCTTCTTTAACGTATCTGGTGAAACATCAGGAAATACCCCATGACCTAAGTTAAAGATAAAGTGATCTGATTTCATTCCTTGATCTAAAATATCTTTTGCTCTTTCTTCAATGACTTCCCAAGGAGCAAGTAAGATGGTTGGATCAAGGTTCCCCTGTAACGTTTTTGTGAGCCCTTCTTTTCTCGCTTCATCTACACTCATACGCCAATCCAGTCCAACCACATCAAGCGGCAGATCGTGCCAGTCTTTCGCTAGATGGCTTGCACCAACTCCATACATGATCATTGGGACATTTTCAGACTTCAGCTCTGTGAAAATTCGCTGCATGACAGGCTTAATGAATGTCCGGTAATCTGCTGCATTTAAAGCGCCAACCCATGAGTCGAAAATTTGAAATGCACTGACCCCGGCTTTTACCTGCGCGCGTATGTACGTGATCGTCATATCAGCTAACTTGTTCATGAGCAGCATCCACGCCTCAGGATCACTGTACATCAGCGCCTTTGTTTTATGATAATTTTTAGATGGACCGCCTTCAATCATATAGCTTGCCATCGTAAATGGTGCGCCAGCAAAACCGATAAGTGGAACATTCAGCTGCTCCTTCGTTAAAAGCTGAATGGTATCAAGCACATATGGCAGGTCTTCTTCAGGATGAAGTTCCCCAAGACGTTCGATATCTGCTTTAGATCGAATCGGTGCATCAATCACAGGTCCAATTCCATTTTTAATTTCTACGTCCACTCCAATAGCCGGAAGCGGGGTCATAATATCTTTATATAAAATAGCAGCATCTACACCATATTGTTCTACAGGAAGTCTTGTTACATAAGCACATAACTCTGGCTGATGCGTAATTTCAAATAGCCCGTATTTTTCTTTAAGGGCACGATATTCAGGCTGTGAGCGTCCTGCCTGTCTCATATACCAAACTGGTACATGGTCTGTTTTTTCCCCTTTACACGCCTTTAAGAACGTGTCATTAAAAACCTTCGTTTTTCCCATTACCTTTCATTCCACCTTTCGCCTTACACTCTCTTTGCATAAGGCTCAAACACTGCTTTTACTATACCGCGTTTTCAAGGCACGGTATACTAAAGCGGCTCAATGTTCAAAAAATCGCCGAATATTAACGTCCAAAAGACTCTGGCTTGACATACGCACTGCCTTCGCCTTCTTCTTGTGTTTGGGTATTATATGGAACAACTTTATACTCTGCGTTTGAAAATACATTGGCATACGGCATTGTATAACTGCCCACGCCTGTCACTGTGTCGATCAGCGTCTCGCCTCCATTTCTCTTTTCATAGATGCGGTATTCAACGCGTTTATCCTCCTGCTTGTCCCAAGACAGCTCTAATGTAAATAATCCTTTGATTTTAAACGCATAGCGGGCTTCAAATCCTGATACTCCCTCTAAATGGATAGGAGATTGAAGCTCTTTTATTCCCTCTGGTTTTTCAAACGTTTCATTGGTGATTTGAGCTGCTGTTAAAATATCTTTAAACAGCTGCACTGGGTATTGACTGCCCCCAGTTAAATAGTGGCTGTTATCGGTTTTGTCATACCCCATCCAAATCGCACCCGTTGTACTAGGCGTATAACCGGCAAACCAAGCATCCTTTGTTGCACCTTTCACACCCGAATATGTGGTCGTCCCTGTTTTACCAGCTAAATCTCCAGCGTATGAACCGCTCTGGGCTGTCCCGCCTTTGACAACTTGCTGAAGCATTCTTGTCATGTTCCATGCATTCTGCACGCTAAACACTCGTTCTTGCTTACCACGATTCTTTTCTACAGTTTCTCCTTCATCATTGGTGATCTTTTGAATAAAGAAAGGCTTTTTATATACGCCTTCATTGGCAAATGTATGGAAGGCTCCAGCGATCTGTAATGGAGAAACTCCTTTTTCTAAACCGCCAAGCGCAATAGCTAAGCCTTTATCCGAGATATCTATCCCCATCTTCTCGAGATATGATTTCGACGTATCAATGCCCAGCTGGCTTAACGTCCACACAGCAGCGGTATTTTTACTTTTCATGAGGGCTTCCATCATTGTGACCCTGCCTTCATACTGCCCATCGTAATTCTTAGGTGAGTAGCCGTCATAGTTTTTTTCTTTATCTTCAAGCAGTGAATAAGGTCTGAATTTTTTCTCCTGCATTGCCGGACCGAAGACCGCGATCGGCTTAAAAACAGATCCCGGCTGCCTAACAGCCGTCACCCTGTTATAGCCTCTCGCCTGATATTCTCGTCCTCCAATGGCTGCTTTCACTCCACCAGACTCGTTATCAATAAATACGGCGCTGCCTTCCGGAGAACCGCTTTTTCCCGGGAAATAACGGTTGTTCTTCATCGCATCATATGCAGTTTTTTGCAGATTCATATCAATCGGTACTTTAATGGTATAGCCGCCTTGAAGCAATTGTTCATGTGAAATGGCATACTCTGATTCTGCTTCTTTAATGATGAGATCAACATAGCTGTCCACCCAAGGTGTTTCTGATTTCTTTTTTAAATGAATGCCTAGTGTTCTCCCTTTTGCTTCTACCGTTTCTGTTGAAGACAAATATCCTTGTTCGTTCATTAAATTCAGGATGGTGTCCCGCCTTTGTTTATTTTTATCAGGGTGTAGAACAGGCGAATAAGTAGATGGTGCCTTTGGCATCGCAGCGAGAGTAGCACCTTCGCTGACCGTTAAATCTTTGACATCCTTACTAAAGTAATAATTGGCTGCTGCCTGAATACCATAAACACCATGGCCGAAGTAAAGCTGATTCAAATACATTTCAAGCAGCTTATCCTTGGAATAATCTCTTTCTAAATTAATGGCAATAATGACTTCTTTCGTTTTTCGAAGAAAGGTTTTGTCATTTGTGAGAAAAATATTTTTTGCGAGCTGCTGAGTAATTGTACTGCCGCCCTCTACCTTTCCTCCTGCTAATATATCTCGATAAACCGCCCTTGAAATAGACTGTGCATCAATTCCGTGATGCTCATAAAAACGCTTGTCCTCGACAGCCACAAAGGCTTTTGCTACTTTATCGGGCACCTCTTTTAACGACACAGGGTCCCGATTTTCTGAATACATGCTTGTGAGTTCTTTTCCATTCTGGTCAATGATTTTGGAGGAAGCGTGAAAAACAAGCTTCTTTTCATCTATGACATAATGTCCTAAAAATAAAATCGTCAGATAGCCAATAAATGAGAGTACGATTGTACTTCCTGCAATGACTAATGGAATGATTATCTTCTTTTTCTTCAAATTAGGTCACCTCATTCCTTTATACGGATAGTATGGGATGTATTGCTTCATAATATGTTTTATGGATTGACTGCCAAAGAATTATATATCATTCTTTTGTTATACTATCAAGCAGGAGGCGGTTTAGATGAATTTCTATATTACATATGGAACAGCAGATTTTTTGCATAAAATCGCAAAAAAACACCATCTGGAAAATCTGCTTTATATGGTCGGGAAAGAACAAGCAGCTCTTTTTCATGAAACGGAGGGTGAGACTGTATTTAAAGCCCCTCATGCCTATGATGTGATTTATGCGAAAGGCGAGCTTGTCCAATCTGGTTTCGTCACCTTGAATCATATCCCTGTTAAGCTTGAAAGCAGAGCACTCTTTGAATCCACCTTTCAGAAAAAGACGAACATCTCAGAACATCAGCGCGGCTTCCAAGCTATTCGCGTTTTAAGACCTCAAAAAGATGAAGAAGTTTATTTGATTTTGACACTTTGGGAATCAGAGGACTTATTTCAAGACTTTCAAGAATCAGAAGCATTCTTTCAGCCACACGAGGATACAGGCTCCATTTTCTCTCGTCCGGCTTACCTCACATCCTACCATGCCGTCACAGACAATTAAGGAAGTGCTGCTCTCAGCACTTCTTTTTTTCATGAAAAAAAGCCCAATCGCTGGGCTCTTCATTTTATGAGCTTGATTTCAGCTCGTACCGATGAATGATCGGCTGAAGCACATAGAAATTCAGCAATATCCAACCCAATAAGATCGGCCATTTCAACATAGGTGAAGCACCTTTCAATTGAACGAGCAGCACCAATAGCGGAATCAAACAGATCATGAAAAAACTCATTTTTGAGACAAACGTTTCTTTGATTTGATGCCGGCAGCTTGGACACATCATCATTTTCGTATGTGATAAATGAAACTTTTCGACGAAAGAAAATGTTTTTGAACAATTTGGACAGCTTCCCAACGCTACTCCTCCCTTTCCCTGCTTCATATCAACTTCGACTTTTATGCAAAATGACCTTTTGATACTGACCACGAAATCCTCTTCTGTTGAAAGATTCTAACAATTACCATACAATCAGTAAAAGAGCATGAAGGAGGTTTTCGATTCAATGACAATATCCACTTTACAGAAAAGCATCAATGAACGTCTTGATGAACATTATGAGGAAATGGTTGAAATTAGACGCCATCTCCATATGAATCCTGAACTTTCTTTTCAGGAAGAAGAAACAGCCGCTTTCATCGCCAGCTACTATGATACATTACAAATCCCTACGCGTACTCAGGTGGGCGGTCATGGCGTACTCGCTTTTATCGAAGGAGCTTCTCCGGGGCCAACCATTGCCCTCAGAGCTGATTTTGATGCACTTCCCATCCACGATGAAAAAGATGTACCTTACAAATCAACAAAACCTGGAGTGATGCATGCGTGCGGTCACGATGGGCATACTGCGACACTTCTTGTATTAGCAAAAGTTTTGCATACACATCGTGACCAATTAAAAGGAAAGATCGTCCTCATTCATCAGCATGCGGAAGAATATGCTCCCGGCGGTGCAAAACCAATGATTGAAGACGGCTGTTTAGACGGTGTCGATGTGATATTTGGTACGCACCTTTGGTCTTCAGAGCCTTGTGGCACGATTCTTTATAAAAGCGGAAACTTTATGGCAGCCGCCGATCGTTTCTCTATTCAAGTCCAAGGGAAAGGCGGACACGGTGCCCAGCCTCATTTAACTAAAGATGCCGTACTCATCGGTTCACAAATCGTCGCAAACCTGCAGCAAGTCGTTGCCCGTAAAGTCAATCCGATTGATTCTGCTGTAGTGTCTGTTGGAGGTTTTGTCGCAGAGAATGCCTTTAATGTCATTGCAGATTCAGCTGTTTTAACTGGTACTGCACGATCCTTTGAAGAAAGTGCACGGCATATCATCGAACGAGAAATTGAACAGGTGGTAAAAGGGGTGTGCCAGATGCATGATGCTTCCTACACATATGAATATGTGAGAGGATATCCAGCTGTCAAAAACCACCCGAAGCCGACTGAATATATTGCGGACGTCGCAAAACAGACGGAAGGTGTAACAGAAGTAAAAGAAGCGGAAACCCAAATGGGCGGAGAAGACTTTGCTTACTACCTTCAGCATGTCCCTGGCACCTTCTTCTACACAGGCGCCATGCCGGAAAACAGCCAGGATGTGTATCCACATCATCATCCAAAGTTCGATATCAACGAAAAAGCAATGCCTGTCGCAGCAAAGGTACTCGCAAACGCCGTTCTTTCCTACAATGAATAAAAAAAAGCCGCTGTCCTCAGCGGTTTCAGCGTGTAGACAAACCCTCGCATTCGGTTTCAGGTCTGCGCTCCGGTGCTCGTCCTTCCTAGACTGAAAAGGTTTTTTCTATCACGCTGTGCTGAAAAGAAGACAAAGGGCTAAAATAAAAATTATTTTAGCCCTTTGTCAACAATCTGAAGCCCCTGTCCTCAGCGGCTTTTCTATTTCATATCTTTCAATATCCGTAAATGAAACACATGGCGTGCGACCTCTCCGAGCTGTCCTGTCAGCTGATGATTTGCCACGCCGCCAACAGCGGCTCCGACGACCGGCATTAATTGAAACAGCTTCACAAGATCAATGTAATCTCGATACTCCTGCTGAAAGCTGTACCAATCCATTTCCTCTCGGCTCGTTTCCCAATCATCTATGATCTTCATCATTTTTTGACGATGTGCACTGCTGGAAAAAGCGAGTTGAAATATACAGAGCAAAAAGAGTCTTTCTTCCTTTTGAGATAAATCAAAGCCGTAAATACACGCCAGCTCATAAAGGCATTTCATCTTTATGCTCAGCAGCAGCGGAAAGTCTGCCATTCCAAGGAATAAACCGCCTGCACCTGTTCCAATCCCTTCGACGGCAGCCGCCTTCTGGTAATACTTCACTTTATCCTTTGCCAGTTCATTTCGTTCTACAAGAGATAATTGTTCATCAATCACTGAAAATGAAGTGAAGTGTGATCCTGATACGGTGGACTCAACCATTGTTTTGACTGCACTTGTGATGACTTGATGAAACCTGGCAGGAATTCGGCGGTTCACCTGCTGCTGAACTCCTTTTGAAAACCGTTCGATCTTTGAAGGTTTTCTTAAAAAACGTGTTTGAAAAAGAATGGCTTCTTCATACAACTCCCGTTCAGCTGCATTCATCCGGTCCCCTCCTAGATGTCATCATACGCGCGTTGTAAATCCACTTATCTCATCTTTTTTAACCTGCTCTGTACGTAAGGCTTAAAGAGGACAAGCACAAATGCTAAAGAAATGAGAAAGGCAAGTCCGCTTCCCTGCCAGCCTCCTGCTGGAAGTACCGCACAGCTCAGCAATATCGATTGGATGATGAGCACATTACGGACGAGAACAAAAAAGCTTCGATCCTTTTCTTTTTGAGAAACTGGATAAAGTGCCTGTAATGAAAGATGAGCAAAGTGCTTCGTTAAAGGCACAAGCTGTACACCTGTGATAAATACTGTGAACAAGACAAGTAACGCACCCACCCAGCCTGCTGCACCTGTATACAAAATAATCAGGACAAACACGGCTGTTAATCTAAACACCAGACCAAAATAGTCATTTGAGCGTACAAACGCCCTCACATACATATAAGAAAAAGTTTTACGCTGATCATAAGGAACAAACTTCAACATCCAGTCCATGTATGCTCTTCTTTTCACCTGTTTCTTTAAGTGAGGCACATCGGTGAATAAGTTTGCCAAACGATAAAAGCGCTGCTTCCGTTTTAATTCATCAGAAATATGCAGTTCCCATTGAAAAGGCTGTTTTTTCACTGCATTTGTTAAGTAGACGAGATAGACACCGTAGATAAGATAAAAAACGATTGCAATCACATAGGCTGCCTGTAAGACGGTGTAGATCAACATCATATTTAATAGAAAACGAAGGGCTGCATCGAGCCATCTCACATGTTTTCCTTGAAAATAAGTCATTCTCCATTGAATGGCTGTATTCAAACCCTTTATCAAAATCATTTGCGCCAGTATCAGCACATACCCCGTGATGCCTCCTGAAGACACTGCCGAATAAAGCGGAAGTGCGACAATGGATACAGCAATGAGAGGAAACAGCTGAGAAATGAAGCTAAAGTTAAAAGCTTGTTTTAAGTAAGGCTCCATCTTCCCTTCTAAAGGAAGTAAAAACACGAGATCGGCTTCTTTAATTAACGTACGTACGTATGAGCTTGTAAGTACTAACGAGAAAACAACTGCCATCACCCAGTAGGATGGGAAGTGAGCCGGAATCTGTTTGAGCCAGCTGCTGTACCAGCTTGCTCCGCCTGCAAGGAAAAAAATGAGCACAATGACAAGATGATCGTTGAACATGTATTTTAAGTATTTTCTTGTTTCTTGTATGTGTTCCTCTAATCTTGATTTCCAAATAGTAAGCGTTGTTTTACTCATAGTTTTCTTCCTTTGTTAATTCCAAATAAAGATCATCGAGTGTCGCATCTCTCATATTGAACTGTTCTCTCAGCTCTGCCAGTGTTCCTTTCGCTCTGATTTCCCCTTCGTGCAAAATAATAAAGGAATCACAATAGCGCTCAGCTGTCGCTAAAATATGCGTTGACATCAGGACACTAGCGCCGCTTTTCTTCGCAGCATTCATCCGTTCAAGCAGTGCATTGATCGCAAGAGGATCAAGCCCTAAAAACGGTTCATCGATGATATACAGCTCTGGTTCCACAAGGAATGCACACATAATCATGACCTTCTGCTTCATTCCTTTTGAAAAATGAGCAGGGAACCATTTCAGCCGTTTCTCCATCCGAAATTCTTTCAGCAACGACGGCAGCCGTTCGTCTAATTGTTCCTTCGATAGACCGTAAGCCATCGCTGTCAGCTCTAAATGCTCTTTTAACGTTAATTCTTCATATAAAACAGGTGTCTCAGGAATAAATGTAAATTGTGAACGATACGCCTCTTGGTCGTCTTGAAGGGTTCGTCCATTCAATTCAATGACACCTTTATGCGGTTTCATAAGCCCGATAATATGGCGGATGGTTGTACTTTTTCCCGCCCCGTTTAAACCAATGAGACCAACGATTTGATTTCTTTCTAATTCAAATGAAATATTTTTTAGAACGGGATTCTTCGTATATCCACCCGTTACATCTTTTACAGTGAGAAGGGACATGAATTCGTTCCTTTCTTTCTTTTTTCCTTTATAGTAACAAAAACGAATGATAATTTGAAATGTTTACCTATAGACGAGTCATGAATAAAAAATAGGCGCTATGGTCATCATAATGTATGTAGAAGAAATGAACTTGATGACCAATAAGTAAATGAGGTGTTTGTTAAAGGCAAAGAACCGCATGACAAGTTGGTTTTTCATCTAAAACCTTAGCTTCTGTTTTGCTTCACTGATTCTTGATTTTTGTGTCCTATACAATATGTATACGACAAACCAAAACGTCAAATGAGGTGTTTACGGCAGAAATAGCAGGCATATGAATTCTTTATTTCAGTAAATAGAGAATTCAAAAGGCATATCGAATGAAAGCATCAGCATTTCTTCTGCAGGAGCAGGATGAGCGACCAAAGGAGTTCGCTTGTCCTGTTTTCTTTTTTGCTTCTTTTTGTGATACGATAAAGGAAAAATAATGAGGAGTGACATGGCGTGAGCGACTGCATTTTTTGCAAGATCATTGATGGAGACATTCCATGTGCAAAAGTATATGAAGACGAGCATGTATTGGCTTTTCTTGATATCAGCCAAGTAACAAAAGGACATACCCTTGTAATCCCGAAAATACATAAAGAAAATATCTATGAGATGACACCAGAAGTGTCTAACCACTACTTCCAAGCGATTCCGAAAATTGCAAGGGCGATCAAACAGGAATTTGAACCAATCGGGTTAAACCTCCTGAACAACAACGGTGAAAAAGCTGGTCAATCGGTGTTCCATTACCATATGCATATCATTCCGCGCTACGGCAAAGGTGATGGCTTTGGTGCCGTATGGAAATCACATCAAGATCAATACACGTCAGAGGATTTAAAAGACATTTCTTCTGCCATCCACACGCGGCTTACCTCATCTTAACAGATGAGGTTCAGCATGTAGACAAACCCTCGCATTCGGTGTCAGGTCTGCGTGCCGGTGCTCACGAATGTCAAATTCGCTCCGCTCCGGTACTCGTCCTTCCTAGACTTCAAAGGTTTTCTATCACGCTGAAAAGAAGACAAAGGGCTAAAATAAAGATCATTTTAGCCCTTTGTCAACAATCTGTACCTCATCTTAACAGATGAGGTTTTTCTTATTTTTGCCCCTTATCATCGCTTTCACCTCTTAATAGTAAGATATTTTGAACGATTCAAATTTTTTGTCCAAATGCTTCAAATTTGTGATAGGATGGTTTTATCTTTTGATCCATTAACGCGAGAAATAGGGAGAGATTGTGATGAAGCGAACGACAAATTTTAATGCTGGTCCGGCGGCACTGCCGCTAGAAGTGCTTCAAAAAGCACAGGAAGAACTTGTTGATTTTAAACAAACTGGGATGTCTGTGATGGAGCTTTCTCATCGCAGCGGTGAATATGAAGAAGTCCACAATAAAGCAAAAGCGCTTTTGGTGGAACTGATGGACATTCCAGAAGATTATGAAGTCCTCTTTTTACAAGGCGGAGCTAGTCTTCAATTTGCGATGATTCCTATGAACTTCTTACATGAAGGCGAAACAGCTCATTTCATTCAAACAGGCGCATGGTCAGAAAAAGCATTGTCAGAAGCAAAAGGGTTTGGTCAGACATCTGTCTTTGCTTCAAGTGAAGATGACAACTACTCATATATTCCAGAAGTAGATGCTTCCGGTTTAACAGATGGTGCTTACTTACACATCACATCGAACAATACGATCTTCGGCACTCAGTGGAAAACGTTCCCGAACACGTCACTCCCGCTCATTGCGGATATGTCCAGTGATATTCTCAGTAAAAAAATAGACGTTTCTTCATTTGATTTCATCTATGCCGGGGCACAAAAAAACCTAGGTCCATCAGGTATCACGATTGTGATTGCGCGCAAACGTTTATTAGAGAAAGAGAAAAGCAGCACACCAAAAATATTAAAATATTCGACACACGCAAAAGCTAACTCTCTTTATCACACACCACCGACTTTTGCGATTTATATGCTATCGCTTGTCCTTGAGCATGTTAAACAAGCTGGCGGTGTAGAAGCAGCGGAAAAACGCAATGAACAAAAAGCAGGCATTCTCTACGATACAATTGATCAGAGCGGCGGTTTTTATCAAGGACATGCGCGTGCTGACAGCCGTTCGCATATGAATGTCACCTTTACTCTTCGTGATGATGCACTTACTTCTTCCTTTGTGGAAAAAGCAAAGCAAGAGCAAATGGTTGGACTTGCCGGCCACCGTTCTGTCGGTGGATGCAGAGCATCTATTTACAATGCGGTCTCAATTGAAGACTGCCAAAAGCTTGCGGACTTTATGAAAAAGTTCCAGCAAGAAAATGAGTAAAAAGGCTTTTCTATAGGGAAATAAATTTGTTATAATAACGAGAAATATAAAGTCATGACTCTTGCAATAAATGATGAGCCATATTATTGGAGAGTCCTATAAGAGCTTAGCAGAGGAGAGCATAGAAATGAAAACAAAAGAATTAGTGATTATGTCATTGCTTGCAGCAATGGGAGCTGTTTTGCATACGATTTTCCCGCCCATCTTTTTCGGAATGAAACCTGATATGATGCTGGTCATGATGTTTTTAAGCATCATCCTTTTCCCAAAGGTTCAGCATGTCGTCGTGATTGCGCTAGTGACTGGTGTCATTTCTGCATTAACAACGGGATTCCCAGGCGGACAAATTCCGAATATGATTGATAAACCAGTGACAGCCTTTATCTTCCTAGCCCTTTTCTTATCTTGCTCGAAGATAAAGAACAAAGTCGTGCTGACCGCTGTGTTAACTGCGATTGGAACCATCGTATCCGGCGTGATTTTCTTATCTGCCGCTTTACTGATCACTGGACTGCCAGCTGCATTACCGGCACTTCTTGTGGGCGTCGTCCTGCCAGCAGCCGTGATTAATACCATCGCTATGGTATTTGTCTTCCCAATTGCTCAGTCCATTCTGAGACGTGCAAGAATGATAGAAGTTGCTTAACGAATAACCGAACCTCTTCATGATAGATGAAGAGGTTTTTTTCATGCTTTTATAAAAGAAAAAGGGTCAGCAGCAAAATGAGGAGCGAAATCCCTGCACCTGCCGCACACACAAGTGCTTTTTGCTTTAAGACATGTTTTGGCGGATAAGACCCTGCATACCCAAGCTGTCTTGCATAATGAATAGAACCACCTGTAAAAACGATGACGATACACATAAAAACGAACAGAAAGACAGACAACCTTCTCCCCTCCCTTTTCTTCAAAAGTATGCTAAAATAAAGCAAGCTATGTATGGAAGTTCAATGAAGCTGATCGTCAGCTCAGAGAGAACATGCGAATGTGTAAAATTTGACTAGAGGTGATTTGAATGGCTAGTGGACGTTCTTTATTAACAGGATTATTTGTAGGCGGTCTCCTCGGAGGTGCGGCAGTGCTCCTGACGACTCCCTCTTCTGGCAGAGATGTGCGCGGAAAAGTGAAAGACGGCTATGACAAATTCGAAGATACGCTGACAAAATTAAAAAGAGATGGACAAGCTTTAAAAGAGCAAATTGTGGAAACAGCAAAAGAAAGCGCAGAGGTGATTAAAGAAGTCGGATCTGAATTGCAAACATCGATCCAGCAATGGCGCGAAGAAATCAAACCTCATCAGCAGGACTTACAAAAGGAAATTCAGGAAATTGAGGAAAAGCTCAAACAACTGGAGAAAACCTTACAAAACTAATATACTCACAAAAAAATATTCGTTTACAAAAGTGTGCGGGGTGCGTATCCCGCACTTTTTTTGTTGAAAAAAGGTTATTTTGTCAATGTTTTTCATGACTTTTAAAAATTCTTGAATTTTCAGCTTTATTAATCTTTATTTTATTGGCATAATAGAATTACAAGAAAAAGAGAAGTAGGTGAAATGGATGAATCATTCGGAACAGCCTTTCGATGTAAAAGAAGCACTTTTATTCAGTCAAAGAATGGCCCAATTGAGCAAAGCTCTTTGGAAATCCATTGAAAAGGACTGGCAGCAGTGGATCAAACCGTATAACCTAAATATCAATGAACATCATATTTTGTGGATTGCGTATCAATTAAAAGGAGCTTCAATATCAGAAATTGCAAAGTTTGGCGTCATGCATGTATCAACGGCGTTTAACTTCTCCAAGAAACTGGAGGAACGAGGATTTTTAAAATTTTCTAAAAAGTTAAACGATAAACGCAATACGTATATTGAACTAACGCCAAAAGGCGAAGAGACATTCCATAAACTACTCGAAGATTATGACCCGGCTCGAACTGGTATTGTCAAAGGCGCACAGCCGCTTCATGACATTTACGGAAAGTTCCCTGAGATTTTAGAAATGATGTGTATCATCCGAAACATTTATGGTGAGGATTTCATGGAGATTTTTGAGAAATCGTTTTCAAACATTGAGAAGGACTTTTTGAATGAGCGAGGAAGAGTCAAGAAAAAGACTGAGGAACTTGAAAACTCAGCGGAGGCAGCAGAAAAAGCGGCTAACACAAATCAAATTGTTTAATGATCTTTATAAATTCATTCATTAGCGGCTGAAAGAGCCCTTGATCATGCAAAGCAAATATCGTCTCATGAACATCCAGCTTTTCAATTAACTGTCCCGCAAAGAGCGCAAGGAGATCGTCAAACATGACGTAGCCTTGTGCTCTTTGCTTATCCATTTCCTCTGAAAGCTCAGCACAAATACGCTCAATTTCCTCTGCCTCTTCTTTCGATACACGCTGCCTGATCAATAACGCATAATATGGATAACGGCTCATATCGGTTGCCGTCAATAAAAGTTCCATATAATATTCAAGCTGGCTCATTCGTTCCTCAATACTCATGTACGTTCCCTCTTTCTCTTAGTCCTTCTATTTTAGCCGAAATTACTCATTGACGAAAGAGACGAACCTCCCCCTTCTGTTCTTTTTTCTTGAAAAATCCAAAGTTTCCTCTCTTTATTCCATTTGAAGGCAGCATTTTATTTTTTTTCATCAAAACCATTGATTTTTATCCTCAGGAAGAGTAAATTATCTTGAGATATTCAATTCGATTTTTAGATTGGAAGGATGAAAAATGAATTGTTGGAAGACCATTAATCTTGAAAAGGATTATGGTTATACGAGAATGATGATTTCTGCCATAAGTCTTGCTATCCTTTTTTTCATTATGGCATTTTTATGTTTTCAACTGACTCATCCTGAAACGAGGCTAAGCAGCCATAACGCACCGCTTTTTGCCGTGCTCTTACTTGTGACATTGCTTGTCCACCGTGTGGTTCACTTGATCCCAGTGATGAAAAACAAGAAAAAAATGACGCTATTTATGAAACGAAATTGCTGGCAGCGCGTGCCTAAGAAAGTGATGCTTTTTTCACTTCTCAGCCCATTTTGTGTCATCTCACCGGTTTACTTTGTATTAGGCGTGGCGTTTCCCATGTATGCACACTATTTTATCATCATCGCAAGTATACATGCAGGCTATTGTTTGCCTGACTTTTTATTTGCATGGAAGCTGCTTAAAGCACCTAAATCCTGCATCATCGATCAAGCTCAAGACGAGTTTGATATTTTAGTTGACCAAACTTCCTCATCATGAGGTTTTTAAAGCCAACTTCTATCTTTTTCATAAAAAATTTGGTAATGTAGTATGGGAATAGCATAGAGAGGGGGGATCTCCGATAGTTTTATTTTACTTCATCGTCTTTGCCGCGTTTATTGTGTATTCAATAAACAGGCTTACTAATACATTATGCCTTGTCAGAGAGATTCCTGAAGAACGGCAAGATAAGGTGTTTCGCTTTATCAATGTATCAATACTGATCTTACTTATCTCATCATTTGTTGAAATTACCATTTCCATTTAAGATCAAAGCAAAAGCTGCCAGTTTGAGGGCAGCTTTTTGTGTATATTTTAATTAGCAAATCCAAGATGCACCGATGATGATCAATAAGATGAATAATACGACGACTAGTGCAAAACCGCCAGCAAAGACTTCTCCTCCCATGTAAAAACACCTCCTGCCAGTTCTTCCTCTGTTCTAAGCTCAGTGTATGCAGAAAAATAAAAAGCGTTTAGGCACCTGTCATCGTTTGAAAAAAGAACCGCCCTCACGCATGGCAGGACGGCTCCCTTCTGTCACAGCGATTTAATTAGTAAAGATATGCTGCACCAACGATGATCAGCAAAATGAATAGCACGACCAATAAAGCAAACCCATTAGAATATCCTGCTCCCATATAATTCAGCCTCCTTTTTGTGATCACTATATGTGTATGTCGCGCGCAATTTTTTGACTAGACGAATGCCCTTCCATTTGCATTTCTTTTTACAGCATGTCACAATATGTTATGATACAAGCAATGATAAATAAATTGGAAAGATTAGGAGTGTTTTTTGAATGAAAAAAATGGCTTTAGCAGCTGTAACAGCAGTAAGTGTTTTAACTCTTGGCGCATGCAGTAGCGGTGATAAAGATGTAATCGCAACAACAAAATCAGGAGATGTCACAAAAGGTGAACTTTATACAACTCTTAAGAAACAAGCAGGTGGAGATGCTCTAAACCTACTTGTTCAACAAAAGGTTCTTGCTGACAAATACAAAGTATCCGATAAAGAAATCGATAAGAAATTGGAAGAATATAAAAAGACACTTGGTGAAGATCGTTTAAAACAGCTTCAAGATGAATTCGGTAAAGATTACATCAAAGATCAAGTGAAATATGAGCTGCTGACTCAAAAGGCTGCCAAAGCTAACATCAAAATCACTGATAAAGAAGTCAAAGCGTATTACGATGACCTTAAAGGGAAAATCCGTGCAAGCCATATTTTAGTAGCTGATAAGAAAACAGCTGACGAAGTGGAAAAGAAATTAGATAAAGGTGAAAAATGGGATGCCCTTGTCTCTGAATATTCAACTGATACTGCTTCAGCTGCACAAGGCGGCGATGTAGGCTGGTTCGCAAAAGAAGGCCAAATGGACGAGAACTTCAGTAAGGCTGCTTTCAAACTAAAAGTAAATGAAATCAGCAAGCCAGTAAAATCCCAATTCGGCTATCATATCATTAAAAAGACCGAAGAACGCGGTAAATATGATGACATGAAAGCGGACTTGAAAAAAGAACTGCTTGACCAAAAACAGGCAGACACAAATGAAATCCAAAACATCTTAAACAAATTAGTAAAAGATGCTGATGTGAAAGTAAAAGATAAAGAGCTTGAAAAAACGTTCAAAGAAAAATCTGAACAGCCTGCACAAAATCAGCAGACTCAACAGTAATCACAAAAAACCCCTCTGCCATCATCGTGCAGAGGGGTTTTTGTATGACTAGATTAAGCAATTGAATGATCTTCTTGTGCCGCAGTATCCTGTGATCTTTTCACCTGCTGATCCTGACGTCTGCGCTCTCTTTCCTGTTCCATTCGCTCGATAAAAATTTCTCCTTCCTTTTCAATAAAGGATTGATCAATTTCTTGCTCCTCTTTGGCTGTTGTCATTAATTTATACGCACAGAAAATAATGCCGATGATACAGGCATACACCCACCACGGAAAAAACAACATTTTTTCATCGCCTCCTTTTCTTAAGGACATTCCTCTCTTCCTTTGTGTTACATGCTTATGCGAAAAGAAGACAAGTTATGAAAAAAACGCCCGCATAAACGGACGTTTTGACATGATTATTCGTGATGGAAGGTTGGTTTATAAAACGAACGATTCTCAAGTGCAAAAATACGTTCTGTATATTCTCCTGGTTTCACATGCTCAAGCGCACGATCCATCATGTTCATTTTCGCATCTAAATTATCAATATAGTGGAGAATTTCAGCCTCTTTCACCATTGGTGGTTTCGGGCTGCCCCACTCTCCTTTTCCATGATGACTTAGGACTAAGTGCTGTAAAATGAGAATTTCTTCTGAATCAATGCTAAGCTCTTCCGCCGCTTTCGCAATTTCTGTCACCATGATGGAAATGTGGCCAATTAAATTCCCTTCCACTGTATATGTGGTAGAGACTGGACCTGAAAGCTCTTTTACTTTCCCTAAATCATGAAGAATGATACCTGAATATAAAAGATCTCGATCTAGTGATGGATATAGGTCAACAATGGATTTTGCTAAATGCAGCATGGACACGACGTGGTAAGCGAGTCCAGAGACAAATTCGTGATGATTTTTTGTCGCTGCTGGATAATCAGCAAATTCCTGTCCATATTTCTTCAGCAAATGCCTTGTAACACGCTGAATATTAGGGTTTTTCATATCAAAGATATATTGCATAATCGTATCCATCATATCGTGTTTTGGAATAGGAGCTGTTTCGAGAAAATCATCAATTCGAATTTGCTCGTTTTCAGCAACAGGGCGTATATTCCTAAGCTTCAGCTGATTCCTCCCGCGATAATGATGAATGTCGCCTACTACCTTCACGATGGTTTGCGGGCCATAGGTGATTTCATCATTCTGCTTTGCATCCCATAGTTTCGCCTCAATATCTCCACTTTGATCTTGAAGAATGAGCGTTAAAAATGGTTTGCCATTACTTGCAATCCCTTTAGTAGATGATTTAATTAATAAATGCAGGTCAACTTGTTCGCCGACATCATAGGTCATGATCCCTTTAGCCATTCAATAAAAGCTCCTTCCATGTTTCTGCTCATATAAGTATAA
Organism: Bacillus sp. ABR; assembly: GCF_056172715.1. Taxonomy (NCBI): domain Bacteria; kingdom Bacillati; phylum Bacillota; class Bacilli; order Caryophanales; family Bacillaceae; genus Bacillus; species Bacillus sp. ABR. The sequence continues at coordinate 198,464 of NZ_JAOYSL010000005.1, forward strand.
CATAAGTCATTATTTGTCAATCATTCAACTGCTAAACTCGTAATCTGTCCATCTTCTGCTGCCTGCGCCATATGCTGATGACAGGTAAAATAAAACAGCTGTGTTTCAAAACGCGTGAGTTCATTTATCAACTCCAGCACTCTTCCTAGACGAACATGATCAAAATGAACGAAGCTGTCATCCATCATAAACGGAAGCTGACATTCCTGCTGATGCGACAAGGCGAGTGCAAAACGAATCGCAAGATAGACTTGTTCACATGTTGCCTGTGAGAGCTCTTCTGGGCGGAATATTCGTCCATCCAGCCTTTTCACAATCAGCCGGTCATCCTCGGGTGAAAATAAAATGGCTTCATATCGATCATTCGTTAACGGCTGAATAAAGCTTGAAGCTGTTTGCAGCAATGCTGGCAGCCTTGTTTCTTTATGCTCATTCAATTTTTCTCGAATGACGGAGCGGACAAGCTGAATTGCCGCCCATTTTTTCGCAAGGTGCTTTGCATGCTCCTGCTCAGCTGCAAGCTGATGAGTCAAATCAGACACCGTACCAGAAGCTTCGATTTGCCGGATTTCCACTGCTCGTTCTGCCAGGCGTTTTTCCATATTTGCCGCATTCGATTGTACGTTATTCAGGTGCTGCTTCGCTTCTGCACACTCTTCTTCAAGAAGACGCAATCCTTTGCGAACAATCGATTCTTCCTCATCAAAGCAGCCGCTTCTATGCAGCTCTTGATTCAGCTGCTGCAAATGGGAAAGCCGTTCCCGATATTCTTTCGATAAATGAGAAAGGATTTGGTAATCTTTTTTGGACTCTGCTTCTACTTGACGAAAAAGCGCGTCCATTTGTTTTTCGTAATAGTCAATTTCCCCTTCTAGCGTCGTGATCTGCTGTTTCACATGTTGAATCGATACATCCAATGTCTGACGTTCTTTTTCTCTTTTCGCCTCATCTTTCAATATCTCTTGAAAGGCCAAGATATTCTCTTGAATGGTGCCTTCCTTTCGTTGAAGAAGACTGCTTAACGCTTCCACTCTATGCTCATAATTGGATTGCTGGCCTAAAAGCTCGTCTATTTCCCGGCTAAGCTCCTCATATTCCGCTGTATCCGTTTTTAATTGCTTCAGAATAAGGAAGGCTTCTACAAGGAAAGAAAGCTCTGAGGACAAGCCCAGCTGTCTTTTCTTTTCCTCTACTTGCTGCTGGACAGGTTCCAGCTCCTTCTCCCAGTCTTCATATTGCCGGATAATCCTTTCGTACAAAAGCTCCTTCTGCCTCACAAGCGTTTCAGCTGAAGCTGCCTGCACTTGGAAGGAATCGAATGTTCCCACGCCGCTTCCCTGTTTCACCTGTGCCGATTTCAAAAATGGGTAAATAGCAAAGAAGACAAAAACAGAAAAACCTGCAAATAAGAAAGTAACCCACCACTCTGTTAAAAAGAAAAGGACAAGCAGAAATGCAGCATCAAACATCACCATCACAGGGAATAACCACGCCCGGGAATGAGCCTGTTTCTCTTTTGTTCTTGTTTCCCCAGTTTCCACTGTACTGTGCGATTTGGCCTGCTGTTCCTTTAATCCTTTTAAAGCGGTTTCCGCTTCTTCCAGCTCATGTCTTGCATGATCAAACCTGTCATCCAGCTGTGCCTTTCTGTCCATTAAACGAACATATTGGCTGACAGCCTCCTTTAATTCCCACTCAAATTCAAGGGAGTCGTCGATCTGGTCGAGCTTGACTGAACGCTGCCACTTCAGCTTCACTGCGGCTTCGTCCATTTTTTGTTTCAATGAATCACGTTCTGCTTTACATTCAGCTAAGCGATTTTTGACACGTTCAGCATGAGGAGATTCATCAACGACACGCTTCATCTCCAGTAACGTATCCTTGTCATGAAGCGGTTGAACTTGTGCCAACGTGGTTTGCAAATGATCTAATTTTTGCTTTAGTGCAGTCATTTGAGCCTTTTTCGGGTGAAGGTGTGATTCTAACTTATCCAATTCATGCTCTGTTTCTGATCTAAAGCGTTTGACTCGTTCTGGATAACGGGCTAATTCTTTTTTTAACTCCAGCTTCTTCTCTATCATGGGATAAAGTTGAATGTGTTCAGTTAGCTGCTGTATCTGTTCTTCTGTCTGCTTCATTTCCTTTTGAAGCGCTGCGATCGTCTCTATGAATTCAGAATGCTCCCGTTTCTTTTCTGTATAACGGCCTTCTGCCAATCTAGCTTGTTTCAGCTGGCCAGTCAGCTCTTTTAAACGATCAAGCTGCTGGTTTAATTCTGGCTTGCGTCCATTTGGTTTAAACAGCTGCTCCTGCTGCTTAAGCAGCCTGCTCTCCATCTTGGAGGCCGCATCTGAGCCAAATAAACTTGAGAAAAGAAGAAATTCACCGATTTGATCTTCGTTTAAGGCTTGGACATTTTGCAGTCCAAACACATCAAATGAGTAGATTGATTGGAATAATCTGCGATCCGTTCCCTTTAAAAGAGTCCGCAGAAATGCTTCGTCTTTCACTTCACCATTCGGTAAAAACACCTGTGCTTGACCGCCTCGATCGGACGATCTCTCAATGTGAATGACACCTAACTCCTCATCTAAGCAAGTGAGGGAGCCGCCATAGAAAGAACCTTGTTTCGACTTGTACATCTTGTTTTTTGAAAAACCAAATAACATCGACTCAATAAACGCCTTCAATGTCGTTTTCCCCGATTCATTCAGGCCGTAAACTAGCTGAAAACCGTCATCAGAAAAGTGAAAGGTTCGATTTGAAAATTTCCCGAAATTCGCTATATGGAGTGAACGTATTTTCATCATACCTCTCCTTTTCTCATAATTGCTTCAGCTGTTCCGTCAGCAGCCTTTGTGCTTCTTCTTTTATATCCACTTCATCCTCTTTTGTGAGCGCTTTTCCTGACTTTCTGTAGGTTGGGTGACGCTTGATCGGTGAAAGCAGCTCTTCATATGGCTCAAACTGTGCAATTTCTGTAGTGAGTTCCTTCAAAAAAGAATCCTCTGGATAGATCACATCCTCATTTGTTCGGCAGTCAATTGACATCACCCAAACGAACACGTCTTCATCTTCCTCCTGCTCATGAAAAACAGTCATCAGCTCTTCGAGGACCTCAAGCTGTGTATGCTCAAAGTAAGAAGGCGCATCACCTATCAATTCAATTCTCACAAAATGAGGAATGCCTTCCTCTTTCAGCTTATTGATTTTGCCTTCCACAAGTGTGACAAGATCGGTCATATGAGCCGTTTCTGTGATGTCTATTGCCAGTGTCTCAAAGATGATATCTGCACAGCTGATAAAATCCGCTGTGTGAGAATCTTCGGAGAGGTGAATCAAGTAACAGCCTTTTTCTCCCGTTTCTTTTATATGTCTGCCCTGCACATTACCAGGATAAATAATATATGGATCTTCATGCAGAAGGGCTCTTTTATGTATATGTCCGAGCGCCCAATAATCAAAATCTTGTGAAAGGAGCTGCTGAAGCTGAAATGGGGCGTAGGCATCATGGCCTTCTTGCCCGGCTAATGTGCCGTGAAGCATCGCAATGTGATAGGCAGCATCTGTCGTTTTGACATAATGAGATGTCATATTTTCATAGACAGCCCGCTCTTTATAGCTAAACCCATAAATGCTCGCGACAAGCTGATCCCCTCGATAATAGGAGTGATCACTTGGTGTACTGCTCGAAAAGACATGTACATTCTCAGGCCACTCAATCGGTGTCCATTCACCGCCTAAATGATCATGATTCCCATAAATAATAAAGACTTCAATCCCATGTGTTTGCAGTCTTAAAAACTGGTTTCTTAAAAAGAGCTGTGCTTTCAGGCTGCGATTTGATTCATCAAATAAATCTCCGCTCAGCAGCACAAAGTCTACTTCTCGCGCAACGGCAAGATCAAACATGTTCTTAGCACTTTGAAATGTACTTTCTTTGAGCCGCTTAAATATAGAATTAGGTATAGTCGACATTCCTGCAAATGGACTGTCTAAATGTAAATCTGCGGCATGAATAAAGGTGAGCTTAGTCAAACGTCTATCTCCTTGTCCGATACTGTCATTGTCCATATTTTATCATGCCATTTTTACGAATGCACGTTCTATCACTCTCATTCTACAAAACACATTTTTAAGGGCTAAAAAAGAGGTTTTGTCTTATTCCATGTTTAATTACATTAAAAACAGAGGAAAGGAAGATGAGGAATGGAGAAGACATACTTTTTAACCGTATTTGATCGGTCGGGTGAGACTTTATTAAATGAAAAAATCACAGCGGATAGTGACGAGAAAGCAAAGGAATTAGGGCGTCATCGCTTAATGGAACAGCAATACACAAAGCATTCCCATCGACTCGTTAATCAAGCAGGCAAGCTGCTTTTATTTGAACGTTAAAAAGCCGGCTTTCGCCGGCCTTATGTTCATCTATGCTTTTTGAAAGACAGGTCGTCTTTTTTCTAAAAAAGCCTGTATACCTTCTTTGTGATCATGACTTTTTCTCAGTCTTGCCTGTGCTGCCCTCTCTTTTTGAAGAACTGCTAAGAGCTTTGATTCTGACTGCTGGAAATAGATCATCTTTGTTTCGATAAAGGCTTGAAGCGGCATGTTCATAAACGACTTCACACACACTTTTTGGTACGCATCGACCTCTTCTTGGAACAGCCCGTCTGCAAGGTTCAGCTTTAACGCTTCTTCAGCCGGCAGCTTTTGTCCGCTCCAAATCAATTGTTTGGCGGTTTGCTCACTGACTCTTTTTGTGAGGAAAAAATGCCCCCCGCCATCTGGAATTAATCCTACCCCATTAAAATTCATGGCAAGTTTTGCATCGTGATGCATAAACAAGTAGTCACAGCTTAGGGCAAAGCTAAAAGCGAGGCCTGCTGCTGACCCGTGGATAAGCGCAATCGTCACTTTTTTCATACTAGCTAGTGAAAGTGTAATTCCCTCGATCAAATCCATCACACGATGGAAATCTTCTTCACTTTCCTGCTTAAGCATCATCCCAATATCTCCGCCTGCTGAAAATCCTTTTCCCTCTCCCTTGATGACAACGACTTTAGCACTGCTTTCCTCCGCTGCATCACATGCTTCTTTGAATTCAGCAAACATGTCCACATGAAACGAATTATAAGCTTCAGGCCTATTGAAAACGATTTCAAAAACATCCCCGTCTAACTGACAATTGATATATGTCATCATCCATCCCCCTTTTTGTTTAAAAGCTCATAACTTACTTCCATTTCCATCAAGTAAAACCTTTTTCTCTAAATAAAAAATTTCAAGATCAATTGATACTAAAATAAGCATAATCATTGAAACAAGAAATATATTTTTATATAGTAAAATAAGAAAGAAAATAAATTTGAAAGGAGGAGGATGATTGATCAGATGTTCCATCATGATATTGGTTAGCTTCATCGTCATGTTTTCTCCTTTTTCAAATGTCGTTTTTGCGTCACAAGCAGAAGCGAGCACACCTAACCTGATTTCTCCATCCATCTATGATGAAGAAATCAATGCTGTGAAGACACCTACATTTTCAAAAAAACATGCTTCATCTATTTTGTTGAAGGACAGATTATCAATGGCGGAAGCCAAGACTTTTCTGCCAAAGCCTGCCCCATCAGCTGCATTATCCATTGATCTATGTTTTTTGGAAATGAAGTGTGCGATCCCCGTTATGTATCAATCTAATTACCTCTACTGATTCATTTTATTTCATCCATATTTACTATACGAAAAACACAGCCTATCAAATTTGGAGGGATAAAATGAACATTAAAGAAAATGATCTTCCTGGGATCGGAAAGAAATTTGAAATTGAAACGAGAAATAGAGAAAAGATGACGATTGTGATTCATGATGATGGCAGACGGGAAATTTATCGTTTTGACGATGATGATCCAGATGAAGTGCTGTCTACCATTTCACTCGATGATGCTGAATCCCGGCAAATCGCTGCTATTATCGGCGGTATGGTGTATAAACCGCAGACACTAGAAACCATTGAAATGGCCTTCAATGACTTGATCATTGAATGGTTTAAGGTCGAAAAAGGTGCAAAAGCGGTAGGACATACACTCGGTGATTTAGATGTGAGACAAAATTATGAAGTCACCGTGATTGCGATCATTAAACATACAAATGAAAAATTACTCAACCCTGGTGCCGATTCGATTATTCAAGCAAATGATACGATGGTCATTTCGGGCGAAAGAAAACACTTGAAGCGATTGGTACGTGATTTTCTTTCTAGAGGGGGAGAGTGATGAATGGATCATTTAGTCTTTGAAGTTGGGACGGCGCTTATTCTTATCGCCATCGCCAGCTTAATCGCCAATAAAATTAAATTTTCTATCATCCCTTTTCTCATTGTCCTCGGAATGATTGTTGGGCCGCATGCTCCAACTATCGGGATCATTGATTTAAAATTTATCGAAAGCACCGAGATTATTTCGTTTTTTGGCAGAATGGGCGTCCTGTTCCTTCTTTTCTATCTTGGACTTGAGTTCTCTGTCGGAAAGCTCATTAAATCGGGTAAATCCATTGCAGTCGGCGGATCTATTTATATTTTGATCAACTTCAGCTTAGGACTGCTCTACGGTTTTATCACAGGGTTTGGATTACTTGAGGTTCTCATTATGGCAGGGGTTATCACCATTTCATCCAGCGCCATTGTGGCCAAAGTCCTTGTCGATTTGAAACGGACGGCAAATCCTGAAACAGAGTTAATTCTAGGGATTATTATGTTTGAGGATATTTTCCTTGCTGTTTATTTATCCGTTGTATCAGGTCTTGTCCTAGGGGATGCCACTACTGTTGGCGGTGCCTTATTATCCATTTTAATTGCTTTTGGTTATATGATGCTTTTCTTTATCATTGCGCGGAAGCTGCCAAAATTATTAAACAAGTTGTTTGATATCCGTTCGAACGAAGTGTTCATCATTGTGATATTTGCGGCTTTGTTCTTTGTCGCTGGTTTCTCAGAAACGATTCATGTAGCAGAGGCTATAGGGGCTCTCTTACTTGGTCTTGTTTTCTCAGAAACAGAGCACTCTGACCGCATCGAGCATCTCGTGGTTCCGTTTAGAGATTTCTTTGGAGCGATGTTCTTTTTCAGCTTTGGTCTCAGTATTGATCCATTTACATTGGGTGATGCCTTCTGGCTTGCGATCGGCGCTGTGTTGCTTACCCTAATTGGAAACTTCACTGCCGGAATGTTTGCTGGACGGAGAGCTGGATTTTCTCATAAAGCCTCTTCTAATATTGGATTAACCATCGTATCGAGAGGAGAGTTTTCAATCATTGTTGCCGAGCTTGGCATTGCGGGCGGACTTGCCGCTACTTTGAAGCCCTTTGCTGCATTGTATGTCTTAATTCTTGCGATTTTAGGACCGCTCTTAACGAAAGAATCTAAGAAAATCTATCAAATCCTAAACAAAATCTTCAAATGGAAATCTGAAAAACCAAAAGTAAAAAAAGAAACGACGATCTAATAAAAAAGGGGCCCTATGCTTGGGCCCTTTTTTATGTCTTATTCAAATTGCTGAAATGCAGTTTCTTGCTTGACTGGCGCTTCCTCGCCCCCGCGAATGGTTTGAATCACTTTCTGGTTGCGGTAAATCGATAGTTTTAAATTGGTCGCCGCTGTTCCATGAGAATGATCAAGATTCGTGAATGTAAAGAAATGATTTGAGCGCTTGTCTTTGAACACAAGCCTGAAGTCGTCTGTCACTTTAAAATGCGCATCACTTTCCCATTCAATCAGAGGTTCATATGCGTCAAACCATTCAGGGATATTCGGTGTGTACCCTGTGGCTAATACGGCATGTTCTGCTGTTATGCTTTTTTCTTTCTTCAGCTGCCACTGTCTGAGGTGCAGCTCTAAGGGCTGCTGCTTTCCTATTTGAATCGCTTCAAGCTCAGTCATTGGCTGAATGATCACAGATGGCTCTTCACCTGAAACAGAGCGATGATACAATTCCTGATAAATGCGCGAAAGCGTCGATGCATCGATGCCATTTCTTAATCCTGTCAGCCTAGGCAATGTGTTCATACGTTCTTCATAAGGAAGCGAATGAAAATACTCGACATACTTTGGTGTAAAAAGCTCTTGGCCAAGCTCAGCCGTCTCCAGCTCTCTAAATTCACTAGAACGCGTAAACCACGAAAGCTGCTGGACTTTCTTTTGATGCTGTAGCAGGTCTAAGAAAATTTCGGCTGCACTCTGCCCTGAACCGATCACCGCCACCGACTCAGCTTCGTGAAGTGATTTCTGCTGTTCTAAATAACGGCTGCTATGGGTCACATATGGGTATGCTGCTTCAGGCACATCGACCGGAATCATCGGTTTACTTCCTGTTCCAAGCACGACATGCTTTGCACGATACTCAGATAGTGAACCATCTTTCAATCGTCTGACTTTCACAAGGTAGCCTTCTTGGCAGTCCGTCACTTCTTCTACCTTCATCCCAAACTGACAGCTATCTAACTCTCCTGCAACCCATGATAAATACTCATTGAATTCTCTCCGCGGGATATCAAACTGTTCAAATGTATAGAAGCGGTGAAGTCTATTTGATTCATGTAAATAATTTAAAAAGGTATACCTGCTCCTTGGATTCGCCATTGTGACAAGGTCTGCTAAAAAGGAAACTTGTAAATCCGTTCCTTTGATCAGCATACCGGGATGCCAAGCAAACTCAGACTCCTGTTCAAAAAAACAGCATGAGACATCCTCATACTCCTCTAACAAAGCGGCCAATCCTAAATTGGCAGGCCCAACCCCAATTCCGATCACATCTATCATATGTACACCTGCTTTAACTTTTTATCACTTATATACCCTTTTACAAATGAAAAAAACACTGCGTCATCGCAGTGTTTAAACGTGAGAAACAAATAATGATTCAAGGAATTGAATTTTCTCTTCTGTATAGTGTTCATAGCGGTCATTATACGATTTTGGATCTTTTGGATTGGCATACTGTGTAATTTTCCCTGACCGTGGATCAATGAATTTACTTGCTGCACCGCACCCAATGCCAATGATTGTCTGTACTTCTTCCATGATAATGATATTATACAAGCTTTCCTGTCCATCTAATGAATACCCGACATTTTCGAGATTTCCCAAAATATTTTTTTGTCTATATAAATAATATGGGTAATAATGATGCGCTTTCGTCCAAGTGACCGCTTCATCCATCATACGTGTGATTTCTTCTCGGTCTGCTACTTGGTATTTCTCCTTATTGCGCGTCATTTCAGATGCTCTTTTAAAGGAAAGTGTATGCACAGTTAAAGATTCAGGCTTGAGTTCCTCAGTCTGCTGCAAGGAGTGCTGGAATTCTTTGAGCCCTTCTCCCGGCAATCCAATGATTAAGTCCATATTGATATTATTCATGCCGTACTGTCTTGATAAGTGATACTTTTCAATCGTTTCTTCCACACTATGATGCCGGCCAATAGCTTTTAGTGTTTCATTCTCATACGATTGCGGGTTAATGCTAATTCGGTCAATATTGTAGCGGTTTAGCACCTCTAGCTTATCAGGAGAAATCGTATCAGGACGCCCTGCTTCGACAGTTACTTCCCGTATATGCTTCACATCAGGGAACGAGCGATACATTTCTTCATACAGCAAATCCATTTCTTCCGCTGTGATGCTCGTTGGCGTGCCTCCGCCAAAGTAAACGGTCGTCACTTTGATCCCATGTTCTTTTAGCCATTCGCCCATTTTTTGCATTTCATAATGCAGACCAAACAAAAACGTTCCCACTCTACCAGCTTGTCCTTTAATGGCGTAAGCAGGGAACGTACAATAAGCACATTTTGTGGGGCAGAAAGGAATGCCGATATAAATACTCACTTCCTGCTGAAGGTCATACAGATCTGGGATGGCTTTAAGCTGACGGTCGACAATCTCCTGCATCAAATTGATTTTTTCATCATGAATCAAGTAATCACGCTTTAATGTCGCATGTGCATCTTCCTTTGACATGCCTTCTCTCAGCATCTTATGAAGCAATTTCGTAGGACGTATTCCTGTGAGAATCCCCCACTTTTGTGTCATTCCTGTGTGCTCCTGAAGCAAGTGTAAATAAACAGACAGCACTGTGTTTTTGATTTGCTTCCAGCGCTCCTTATCGTTTAAGTTCTTTGGGAGATCCCGTGAAAAACGACTGGTGATATCTGATCCATCGATATAGCCAGACGCTTCCACCATGCCATTTTCTTCCTTCCAACTAAATTCAATGACCAAACCATCATTAAATTCACTTGGTTCAAATATCACTTCACTATCTTCTTCAAATAAATTGGCTATATTGACAAGCGGGCGATGAAATCGTTCATCTGACAGCCCTTTAATTAAAATTCGCATCATATCACCTTTATCTTCAAACTTGTTTCATTTTACAAAATTCATGTAGGAAAAGCAATGAAGGGAACAGACGAAGGCCCTGTCATTTCTTGATTGACAGGGCCTTCACTGTATTATCTTTTAATATCAAATTGATGTAAAAATCCTTCTCTTTGCTGCATTCTAAAGTATTCCTTGATCATATAAGCCACACCCTGTTCATCGTGCGAGCGGGTCACCCAATCGGCTTTGCGCTTGACATCATTGGGAGCATTTCCCATAGCAACGCCTAAACCAGCCAATTCAAGCATTGGAATATCATCTGTTCCATGTCCAATAACGACCGTATCTTCTAAAGTAAAACCGAGTGCAGAGGTTAAGAGAGAAAGTCCCGCTTCTTTCGAAACCCCTTTGCAGACAATATTCATTTTCTCATCACTGATCCTAATAAGATCAACAGATGGGAATGCTTGTTGAATGGTCCTGTGAATCTCAGGCTGAAGCTCCGCTGTCGAATATACTTCAATCACTGGTGTACTGACCGGTTCATCCATCAGCATATCACTTAACGATTCAACAAACTGAACGGGATAGAAAATTGGATCAGACGGATGAATGAGCGTCTTTCCCATCAGCTGAGACTGCGTTTTTTTCCGGTTGCCGATCGAGAATTTTTCATGCAGCAAGCGGACATTACAATCGAAGCTTTCAAGGATTTGCACAAGATTAAATGTCTTTTCTTCCGTTAATTTTTTCACATGAAGCGGCTCATCGAGTTTATCCGCGATAAATGCACCACTATGCGTCACAAGGGTTGATGTTGGAATCTTCAACGCCTTGGCAATTTTTTGAGCGGAACGAAAATGCCGGTTGGTGACAATCGTCACGTAAACCCCTTTTTTCTTTACATATTCCACAGCTTCTTTTGTAGCGGAATGGATTTTACCATTGGAACGAAGTAACGTCCCATCTATATTGAGTGCAAGTAGTTTTTTTGACACTGAGGCATCCCCCTTCTTGATGACTGTACTTACGATGAGGATATGCCCTAGCTTGGCGCTTTAGAACATGCAGTTGAAAGAGCCACAGGTTATGAATGATTGATAAATAAAAAAAGCCTACCCCTAGGCTTTTTTTTTATGTATGGTTTGGATGCGTTACAATGGAGTGATGAAGCTCCCCATGATCCCCTTATCTTTCACACACCAAAGCGCATTGCTTATATCAGATCCCCTTATGCTTTGCGTTTCTCCCAGAAGCGCTTCTCTCTCGTTTGGCTCACTGCCTTAAATCCCAAGTGAAACGCACCCAATTGTCCCTTGAGAGCGCCTTTTTGAAAGCACTTTCAATATAAGTATTATCGCAGAATTTATGTGCTTCGACAACCTTTTTTTAAAAGATATTGAGGAGAAAAGATAAAACAAAAAAGGGCGAATGACATCGCCCTTTCCATTAGTTTTCTTCTGGATTCCCATAAAGCTCTTCAAGTGGCTTCATGATAATTTTATTTAATTCACCGATAAGAACACTCACACGTTGTTCCGCTTCCATCAACTGAGAGATTTTGTCGTGCTGCTGAACAAGCGCAACTGTTTTTTGAGCTTGCTCCACTTCTTCTTGTGTGATCTCTTGACCAGTCATTTGTTTTTGTTGAAGGTTTACTTGAATGTCACGGAAGTTCTCAAACATTCTTTTAGAGGACTCATCCGCGTTTACCTCATCATAAAGATTTCTTAAAGTTGAATATTCTTCGCTATGACGCAATGCTTTTTCAAGGTCATATGCAACATCGTAAAGATTTACAGACATGTTATGTCTCCTTTCTATCCGTTATCACCGATATGATCGGCGGACACCACTCCACTATAACAAACTATGGCTTTCGTTTCACATATATACAATGAATTCATTAAAATTTCTCTAGCTTGTCTTAGAATAGAGCCACAAAAACAGCCTGGATAGCACCAATCATCCCGCCTAAAAGACCGCCTAGAAATGTAATCATTTTCAGCTCCTTATTGGAGATGCTGACTACTAGCTCTTCCATTTTTTCAAGCGGGAAAAGTTCAATTTGTTCACGAATGATATCTTCAAATTGCAGCTTAGCAAGCAGACCCTCTAAAGCATTTGAAGCCGCTCCGATCCCCTTATCAATCAACACTGGCGCAAAGTGTGTTTTAAGATCATCCGCGACAGCACTGACGTATATCCCAACAGGTTTGTCTAATATCAGCTTTGTAGAGAAATGAGAAAGCAATTGATTTTTCACACTAAAAATAAGTTCCTTCACATTCCATTTTTCATCAAGCTCATGAAGAGAAAATTGCTTCACCTTGTCCCATTCTTGAACAAGCAAATCGGATAAAAATCTTTTTGTTTCTGCGTTTCTTAAAAACTTGATGATTTCGGGATGTACACGATCAATTAAGCTTGAATTCCCTAGAAACATTTGGACCATACTGCCAAGCATTCCCCGTTCTTTTAAGAAATCATCAATCATATTGCCAAGCCTTGCTTTGCCTTCATCACTTTCAAAATAATGAATGCCTCTCTTTAAAATATAATCTGCTGCATTTGGAATTTTCGATGATATTTTGTTTTCCACTTCTACAGGGAGCAATTCAGATAAAGTTTGCTGGTTATAAGTTTCAAGCAGTGACTTGAGCTTCTGATCAGACCACTGATGGAGCCATTTATCTGCTTTGACATCAGCCTCTGTAACGCCGAATCTTTCTAGCAGGGAGAATACGGTTATCTCCATATTTGCGCCTTTGTCAATATATCGATGGACTGTACGCAGGATCTCTTGCTTTGCCTCGGATGATTCAAATCGCTTTTGAATACCTTCTGGCGTGAGCAAATGCTCCATAACCATGACACCAACCTGCTTGGCTACTTCGTCTCTTCTTTTAGGGATAAGCCCTGGTGTAAATGGAAGCTGTTTTCCGAATAAGTAATATGGCTTATAAGGCCGAAAAAGCATTTTAATTGCAAGATGGTTTGTCGCTGCTCCTATGACTGCGCCGATAACAATCATAAAGATAAACGTTGTGAATATATTCAAAGTCGTCATCTACCTTTCAAACAACACCCGATGTTTATTGTTTTGATCTATACGTATTATAGTTGTTGTCAAGTTTCCAAGCAAATGAAGTATGCAGCGAGACATATGATCAAGCGATCTGTCGTAATGATAAAGGAGCGCAAGCTTTAAGTAAAATCATAAAAAAACGTTTTTGTGATGGTAAAAAAAGAAGTTGAAAAGAAGGTGTTTTTTAATGACAACATTAGGTATTGTAACCCTTTCTCCGCAGTATGAAGAGGCATTTACACGTCAGCTCGCCAAAGCTGCCTCTTCTTATCATTTAAAGGTTGTTCGTTTTACACCACTTGATTTAAAGCCGGCTTCAAATTTGATACAAGGTCAAACATATATGAATGACCAAGGGTTTGCCGACGCACAGTTTCCGATTCCCGATTTGATTTACGATCGATGTCTTTACCGGCATGACGCACAATCTAAAAAAGCAAAACCCATCATGGAATGGCTAAAAAAGTATCCAAAAACAGATTTTTTGAATACCGGCATTTCAAATAAAATGGTGCTATTTGAACAGCTCCGCCTCCTCTCTGCTTTACAGGCATATTTACCTGGCTGCTCTTTATTAAAAGAGCCCTCAGATCTGATCAATATGGTAAGGGAGTGCGGGGCTGGCGGTTATTATAGAATGCAGCCTCTCTCCCAGCAGCATGCAGCATCTACTTACTTCATTTCCTTTGATGGCAAGTCAACATTCACCGTTCAGCTAAGTTCCAATCAAACCATTACATTTTCTCGGGCGTCAGAGATGGAGCGCTGGTGCAAAAAATATGCAGGCCGGTATTTCCTTCAATTTTTCAACACGAGTGATCAAAAAGAACCTTTATTTAATGAAATCAGGATTTTTCTTATGAAAGATTCACAAAATCAATGGAAACGCATGGGGATTCACACAAAATCACCTGCAGAAAATAGTCTTTTAAGTTATACACAAAAATCGGATCCTGTGATAGGCTTTGAACACTATCTACATACATTGCAGCCACACATCAAGGAGCTCCTTTTAGATGATATTGCATCCATTCAGGCATCAATTCCAGCTTATATAGATAAAACGTACTCTCCTTGCTTTGAATTCGCAGTAGACTTACTTCATACAAGTGAAGGCAGGCTGTTCATATCAAATGTCAGATCAAAGCCAGGACGGTCCGCTTTTTTAAAAGTTTACCCTGAAAAGGAACATCAATTGATTCGTACCATTCTTGAACATGCGCAATCGATGATGTCTCAACCGAAGGAGGTTTCTTATGAACAAAAATCGCTGCATCATCGCCCCACACCTCACAAGTGAAAAAACAATTCATCTTCCAGACCATTATAAACAGAAAGAGGCCATCTATTCTCTTGCTCTAGGGTCTCGTTTAGTTGATGGCTTCAACATTTCCTATCATCAGCATCCAAAGAAAATATTATTATCTGAAGATCTATACAGAGATTTACTGATTCCTTACCAATCAAAAGCTGATGTAATCATCATTGACCATACACTTTTTATAGGGCCGTTGATGGGCATTTTCAGTGCAGGTTTTGAGCAAAGCACGCAGCCATTAGGAACAAGATCACAATTTTTTATCAAACTGCTGAATTCTTTCAGACAGCATGCTGGTTTTGCCTATCTTTTTGGGTCACATTCTATTGATTGGGAAAAAGGAATTGTAGAAGGACTGTTGTACCAGCAAGATTCATGGGTTAAAAAACAGCTGCCCCTGCCGTCAGTCATTTATGACCGGCTTCCAAATAGAAAAACTGCTCAGTCAGCACTCATTCAAGAAACGAAGCGAAAACTCACCCAAGACTATGATATCCCTTGGTTCAACCCTTACTTTTTTAATAAATGGGAGATTCATGAACAGCTATTAACAGATGAAAAAACATGGTCCTTTCTCCCACATTCTGTACAATTAGATCCCATGGACGCTCTAAGTAAAATTGAAACACTTCTCCACCTGCATCAAGTTATATACTTAAAACCGACGAATGGAAGTCATGGAGACGGTATTTATCGGTTAAAAAAGGAAAATCACGGAATCACTGTATGCTCAAATTTTGGAAGGGCTATTCCATATGATTCAATAGATCAGTTTGTTCAAAGGCTGCGAAAAGATCATGCAATTCATGATTTTATTGCACAACAAGGCATTGAGCTTCTTCAAATAGACAATCAGCCGATGGATTTCAGAGTTCATACGAATAAAAATAAAGACGGTGATTGGACAGTCACAGCAGCAGCAGCAAAAATTTCTGGAGATCACACCATCACAACTCACCAGTTACACGGCGGAACGGTGAAAACACTTTATGCTGTCTTTCCAGAAGAAAAGAAACGTTTGCAGATTTTACAGCAGCTTTCTCAAACTGCCATCACGCTTAGCCAAGTAATAGATAAAAAAATGACCGGGCATATTGGTGAAATCGGTTTTGACTTAGGCATTGATCAAACAGGCGCCATTTGGATGTTTGAGGCCAATTCTCGCCCTGGCCGAGAGATTTTCCAGCATGGCTCTTTGAAAAAATCAGAATGGCTGATTGGGAAAAGAATCATGGGTTACGCATCTTACCTTTCAGAAACGGCACTCACCACTTCAGATCACGCGAACGTCTACTGACTACATTTTTGCCACATGTTGTGCTCTTAAATTTATGCTTTTTCTATGCTCTTTTCATGAGATGAGATACAATAAAATCAAGTTCAAGGTTGTTTCCGTGTTGTCGTGTTTGTTTATTGTTTCATCAATAAAAGCAAGGAGGCAATGATGATATGATTTCTCATTTTCAATGGAAACCTCTTTTTAAGAAAGCACAATTGCCAGGCTGGAAAATATCCTTTTTCCACAATGGAGCGCACTATGAAGGCATCTACCACAAAACAGGTGACATTGAATGGGGCTCTCAGCTTCCGCCCCATGAAGTTGAACCAACCTTAAAAGAAGAAATCCACGAATTAATGCTATTCCATGTCTATGATTAAACTGTTTAAGGAGCCCCGCCATGTTAGAAAAATTAAAACTTGTTTACGGAGACCATATCATCAGTACACCTACTCATGACAAACAAATTCTTTGGTATCAAACAGACGAAGGCGAAATATTCGGAGTAGACAAATCGGAGCTTACAGCAAGAGAGACACTTCTTCTCAACTCTTTTCTAACACCGATTGATCTATTTCAAAAAGCGCAGACCGAGGGTGAACAAAGATGGTTCAGCTATCTTTTTGAAAACAAACCACTAACTGTCCAACATCCCGTCCGTGTTTATTATTTTCAAATGATCCATCAAGAGGAACAAAGACAGCAAATAAAAGAGGCTGTGAATAACAGCCTCGAACATACTCATTTCATATGGACAGGCCCTGAAACAGCTATGCTGATTCAACCAAACGCTACATCAGAAAATAGTCAATTAAATCAGTTAAACGATTTGTCTCTAGCCATTACAAGTGATTTTTTAACAGACTCAGTCTTTATACAAGGGCAGCTGCATTTGCCAAATAATCATTTACAGATGAGATTATTAAATGAACAACAGCTCTTTGTATGCCACATGCAGCGAGAAAAGCTTAGATCAGGGGTCTCCACATTTTATCAATGCCTGCCATCGTTCATTTGTTATGATGCATCCGCCCTCTCTCATGCTATATCAGATGCTTTTAAAGAAGCGGTTGTTGACCGAGATGTTTACCGCACTCTCATGACCTATATGCAATGTAATTTAAACGCATCCAAAGCAGCAAAAGCATTATATGTTCACAGAAACAGTCTTCAATATCGAATTGATAAATTTATTGAGCGCACTGGGCTAGATATACGACATTTTCCAGAAGCATCGGCTGCTTATTTGATGATGACTCTACTTGATCTTTCATAAAGAACGAAAGATGAGCACCCTGCCCAAAAATGAAAATAGGATGTTGTGCACGTTGTCCATTTACAGACTCTTCCCCATTTTATACACTTTACTCAACAGTAAAGCGCTTTCAAAAAAAGAGAGACTGGGGAGGCTGGCATCAAATGGCTGAAATAATGCTGAATCAAATTTATAAAGTGTACGATAACAAGGTAACAGCAGTAGACAACTTTAATCTACATATAGAAGATAAAGAATTTATTGTGTTTGTTGGTCCATCAGGCTGCGGAAAATCAACAACCCTTCGCATGATTGCAGGTCTAGAAGAAATTTCACAAGGAGACTTTCTGTTAGATGGAAAACGGATGAATGACGTAGCGCCGAAAGACCGGGATATCGCAATGGTTTTCCAAAACTATGCATTATACCCTCATATGAATGTGTACGATAATATGGCTTTTGGGTTAAAGCTTCGGAAGTTTCCGAAAGCAGAGATTGATGAGCGGGTTCGAAATGCCGCTAAAATATTGGGGCTTGAGCAATATTTAGACAGAAAACCAAAAGCACTATCTGGCGGTCAAAGACAGCGTGTTGCCCTTGGCAGAGCGATTGTACGTGATGCAAAGGTTTTCCTTTTGGATGAGCCGCTTTCTAATTTAGATGCAAAACTCCGTGTTCAGATGCGTGCTGAAATTTCTAAACTTCATCAGCGTCTGCAAACGACATTTATCTATGTGACACACGATCAGACTGAAGCCATGACAATGGCAACCCGCCTTGTTGTGATGAAAGATGGTTTTATTCAGCAGGTAGGAGCACCGAAAGATGTATATGAAAACCCAGAGAATGTGTTTGTAGGTGGATTTATTGGATCACCAGCGATGAACTTTTTTACAGGAAAGCTCTCTGACGGCGCCATCGCGGTTGGAAAAACTCACATTCGTGTACCAGAGGGAAAAATGAAAGTATTACGCAGCCAAGGCTATATTGGAAAGGATGTCATACTAGGCATCAGACCAGAAGATTTTCACGATGAACCAGTATTTATAGAGGCGTCTGAAGGCACAAAAATTAATGCTAACGTAGAAGTAGCTGAATTAATGGGAGCAGAAACGATGCTTTACTCTTCTATCGATGATCAATCGTTTATTGCACGTGTTGATTCTCGTACCGATGTACAGGCCGGACAGTCTATCCCTCTTGCGATTAATATGAACAAAGCCCATTTCTTTGATTCAGCTACAGAGCTGCGCATCCGCTCAGCTGAATAAAAAGAGATATAAGCAGCGCCATCACTCATTATTGGGTGATGGTTTTTTGTATGTTCACACAACATTTACCATGTTCTTTTCTCGTATGTTTTTTTCGGAAATAACCATAATACTTAGTACAAAGCAGTTACTGCATTGGGTTTCGCCAAGTGGCAAATGACTTGATCATTTCGCTGGTGCGATTCCAGCAAACCCAACCAAAAAAATAAATCATATACAAAAAGGAGAATCACATCATGGCAAATTCTAATAGTTCAAACCAATTACTAGTTCCTGGAGCAGAGCAAGCAATCGATCAAATGAAATACGAAATTGCTTCTGAATTTGGTGTAAACCTTGGAGCAGAAACTACAGCTCGTGCTAACGGTTCAGTTGGTGGAGAAATCACAAAACGTCTTGTGTCTTACGCTCAACAAAACCTTGGCGGAACAAAAGCTTAATTTCATACCTGGATCATAGAAGGCACCTCTTATGGTGTCTTCTTTTTTTGTTTTTATCCCTCACCAAACTCCTTTCAGCTCATATCATGTAGTAGAAAGGAGCGGAGCTTCATGGACATTATTTCTGGTATGAACTTTGAACTTTTACAATTTGTAGGGATCTCTCTATTATGTGAATATGGTCATAGTATTCGGTCCTTTCACCTTTATAAAAAAAGCATCACATAAAAGTTGTACCATTTTGGGTTCTTTTCACTTATAGTATGTAGTGGAGGGATCGAACAGATGAAAATAGCTCTTTTCGGTGCTCATGGACGTGTAGGACAAGCATTTCTTCGTTTCGTTCAAGTAGATGATCGTTACATGGTTCGTTCATTGATTCGGACAAACCGAGAAGAAATGCTTGCGGGTATGTTTCAAGTCACCGGCAATTCAAGAAATCGAGAAGATGTGCTTGAGACAATGAAAGGAGCAGATATTGTTGTGAGCTGTCTATCAACAGATGGTGATGATACATTATCTGTTTCAATGGAGCATATCGTACAAGCCATGAAGCAAACAAATACATCTAGAATTATTACAATTGGTACAGCAGGTATTTTAAAAGCAAGGCAGCAGCCGGAGCTCTACCGTTTTGAAACAAATGAATCAAAGCGGACTACTTCCCGAGCAGCTAAAGAGCATGCGAAAGCGTTTGAAATCCTTCAATCGACTGATCTAGATTGGACCATTATTTGTCCAACCTATTTACCAGATGGAGAAGTGACACGGTCATATCGCTATGAGAAAGATTTTCTCCCTATAGATGGAAAGAAAATTTCAGTTGAAGATACCGCACACTTTTTATATCAGCAGTTAAATTCGAAGGAATTTGTGCATCAACGCGTCGGCATCGCTTATTGATGTTGCAGCCTGTCCAAACGATATAACCTGTGTAAAAGTCGTCGACTTTTTCATGCAAAGGAAAAGAGCCTCATTCAATTTGAAGAGGCTCTTTTTTCTACTATTCATCAACTGTTTGCAACAGCGCCTTTTTGCAGTTCATACATTTGCGCATACAGCCCTTCTTGCTGCATGAGTTGTTCATGACTGCCACGCTCGACGATTTCACCTTTTTCTAACACCAAGATCATATCGGCTTTCTTAATCGTGGATAATCGGTGAGCAATCACAAAAGTCGTTCGTCCTTCTTTGACTACATCAAGCGCCCGCTGAATGATCGCTTCTGTTTCTGTATCAATGTTGGCGGTGGCTTCATCTAAAATTAAAATCGCTGGATCGTACGCCAATGCGCGCGCAAATGAAATCAACTGACGTTCCCCTGAGGAAAGGGTGCTTCCCTTTTCAACGACTGGTTCATCAAAGCCTTGCGGCAGGTGCTTCAATAACTTTGCTGCGCCTACTTGCTTTAATGAGGATTCAATGGTTTCTCTTTTGATGTCTTCATTTCCTAAGCTGACATTGGAGGCAATCGTTCCCGAAAATAAATACGGGTCTTGCAGCACAATGCCCATTTGTTTACGCAGCGTTTGACGCGACTGATCATATATGCTTTCGCCATCTATGAGAATGTCTCCTTGCTGAATGTCATAAAAACGCAGCAGCAAGTTCATGATCGAGCTTTTCCCAGAACCAGTATGCCCCACAAGTGCAACCGTTTGACCTTTCTTTGCTTCAAACGTAATGTTCTTTAAGACATTTTTCCCTTCATTATAAGCAAAGGTGACATCTTTGAACTGAACGTGTCCCTCCAGCTTCTTCTGAACAGGTTCTTCTACTTCTGTTCCTGGTTCATCTAATAATCGGAAAACCCTTTCCGATGAAACCCTTGCTAATTCCAACCTGGAGAATTGATTCACAATGCCTGTGATCGGCTGGAACAATCGATTTAAATAATCGACAAACGCATAGAGCACTCCAATGGACACAATGCCTGTCGCACTTAACGATGCACCGCCAAAATACCAAATAAGCGCCACATATGCTAAATTTCGCAGCAGGTTAACCAAGTTATGTGAAAGAAGTGAATTTAAATGGAGCATCTTTCGCTGATACCGAAAGTGATTGTTGTTCAGTTCATCAAATTCCTCTTTCGTCGCTTTCTCATGACGAAACGCTTGAATAATGGTCATCCCCTGAATGGCTTCATTTAACTTGGCATTGATTTCACTGATGATCGAACGAATTCGGTGATTGTACACGGATGCAAACTTTCTGTAAGTCATCGACCATAGGAAAATAATCGGTACTGCTACCAAACAAATAAGTGCCAGCTTCACATTTAATAAAAACATGGCAATGTAAATCCCAATCATGTAAATGGCACTCGTCACAAAATTAGCAAGGACTGTGACATATAGGTCACGAATGGTTTCCGTGTCATTGGTGATTCTCGCGACAACCTTTCCAGCCGGTAAATTATCAAAATATCGGATCGGCAGCGTTTGGATGTGCTCAAAGACGTCTACCCTCATTTTTTGAATAATTCGATTTGCAATCCTCTGGAGCAAGTAATGCTGCCCATACTGAAAGAAAATCGCAACGATGAGCAGCCCTAGATAAAATAGAACAAGCTGCACCAAACCACTGATTTCTGGCTGATAAAAAGCAAAAATCTCTTCTTTTGATAAGCGCTGTACCTCATAAGTCTCACGCTCGTTCCCATTATCAATGGTGAGCTGATCTCCCGATATCTTTCTGTTTCCATCAAAACGAATCGGCTCATTCACAAAATAGTAACCGAACCCGACTTGCACCACATTGATTTGCTTTCCAGATTCCATTCCATTGTTTAATCGATCGCTTCGTATATAGTTATTTCCCTGGTAATAAACGGTTTTGTCTGTCTTTTCATTGACTTCGACATACGGTTTTTCTACACCTAAAATATGATCATCAATCATTTTCTTCCCAATAAACGGTCCTGTCAGCTCAGCACCAACTGCAATCATTAGAAAGATTAAGGCAACAGACAGTACTTTCTTATATAGGAGTGCGTAGGCAAGGAGTCTTCTTCCTGTTGTCATGCCTCATCCCCTCCTTCCAGCTGATTTGTCAGCTGCTGACGCAAAAATTGTTCTTTATACCACCCATCCTGCTGGATGAGCTCGTTGTGAGTGCCCTTTTGGACAATGCGTCCTTCTTCCATGACAAGAATGAGATCCGCATGTTCAACAGCTGATAGGCGATGAGTCGTAATAAACGTCGTTTTGCCATGACGGTTTTGTCTTAGATTTTCTAGGATAGCGGTTTCTGTTTTTGCATCTACCGCAGACAATGAGTCATCCAGAATTAAAATGTCTGGATCAATTAATAAAGCACGTGCAATGGATATTCGCTGTTTTTGTCCGCCTGACAGCGCAACACCTTTTTCCCCAACCATGGTCTCCAGACCCTCCGGCAAAAGGCGTAGATCCTTTTCAAAGTAAGCATCTTTGATTGCTTGTGCTAACTCATCTTGTTTCGCGTCCCGATGACCAAAGCGCATATTATGTTCGACACTTTTTGAGAAAAGAATATGATCCTGAGGTACGTATCCGATCCATTGAAATAACTGATCTAATTCAATGTCTTGGATTGGAACACCTGATAGCAATATTTGCCCATCACCTGCCGGGTACTGGCGCAGAAGCTGTTTGACAATGGTCGTTTTGCCGCTTCCCGTTTTGCCTGTAATCCCAATCGTCTGCCCTTTTCGAACGGTAAAGGACACATCAATGAGATTATCTTTAGGTGAAGTTGGATACCTGAATGTCACGTGATCAAACTCAATATCTCCAGGCTCTTGTAACGTTTTCGGCTGAGCAGCGTTTGTTACGTCCGGCTTGTAGCTGAGTGTATGATTCAACCGGTCTAACGACGCATTTCCTCTTTGCATAATATTAATCAATTCGCCGATCGCAAACATTGGCCAGATCATCATGCCAAGATAGACGTTAAATGCAACAAGCTCCCCAATGGTTAAATCACTTTGAAATACGAGATAGGCTCCGTAGCCGATTCCGATTAAGTAGCTGATCCCCACAAGTAATTTCACTGTCGGTTCAAACAAGGAATCAATGATCGCCACTCGCATGTTTTTTTGGAATACATCATCTGTCATTTCGCGAAAGCGTTCGACATCTTGTTTCTCCTGTACAAAAGACCGAATGACTCGAACGCCTGCCACTGATTCAAGAACACGATCGTTCATATCACCAAATGCATCCTGAGCGACAGTAAAGCGCTCATGGATTTTGCTGCCATAAAACGCAATTAAGAGCGCCATCAGCGGCATAGGGATAATCGCCATTAAGGTTAATTTCCAGCTAATTGTCAGACCCATCGTAAAGAAGATCATCAGCATATAAGCAGTGGAATCAACCAAGGTCAGAACGCCAAAGCCTGTCGTTAAGGCTACAGCATTTAAATCGTTTGTTCCTAATGCCATTAAGTTACCGGTTTTTTTCTTTTCATAAAAGGTCGGTGTCATCTTCAGCAAGTGGCGCATCAGTTTCCCGCGCATCACACGCTCCATGACATTTGCGCCGCCAAATAACTGATACATCCAAAAATATGTAAGTGTATAGACGACGACACCTAGTAAGCAAAAAATGGTCACATAAAACAAAATACTGGATGTTGTAAATTGACCAGAACGAATGTCATCCACTGCCTGGCCAAGGTATCTTGGCGGCAGCATTTCAAGCACATTCACAATGAGCAAAAGCGTAATAGCGATTGTATAACGCCTCCACTCTTGTTTAAAGAACCAGCCTAATTTCGCAAATACTGAAAACATGTTTGTCTCTCCTTTTCAAGCTAGCCGCTTTCTAAATTTTCCTGCAAGTCACCTTGTTTCGTTTTTTGAGTTTTTGTCATTTGTCTTGATTTTGGCATGTTCACATGCTTTCACTCCTCTTCATTTACTTGTTGTTTCCCATTCCTTTATTTCGGAATGCGAAATGAATACAACAAAAAAAGAGGCCACCGGCTAGCTAGCTGGTACGCCTCTTTTCGTCATGTAAAAAGGCGCATGTTGACAAATACGCAACATACGCCTTGATTCATCCGATCAATTGGAACATACGAGTTCCTTTTCAATGACCAATGAAGGTGTAATTGTCACGTGAATCAACCCATTCATGCAGTTTGATTTCATTCTTCCAATGTTGCACATGACATTTCCTCCTTTTGGCTCTTGAATCTTTTTTTATCTTATAGTGGCTGTCACCATTTTGTCAATAAATATTTTTCAATAAATGAAATTTTCTAACAAAAATCAATCTCCCTTATGTGTATCTTTTTCTATTAACGGGTATACCATGAGTGTAAAGACTCCTTTTGAAAGGAATGAGGACATTGTTTCAAGCTGATCGGATGGTCGTTGCGTTTGATGGACATGAAGACAGTAAGAAAGCATTAAAAAAGGCAATCGCTTTAGCCAAAACCTTGCATGCCAAGCTGACCGTTGCCTATGCCCATGATGGTAAAACAGGCAGACAGGTGTTTGATGCACCGCGCCCAATGACTGGCGGAGCTTATATCGGCGGCGGTACGGCAGATCTTCAAACACCCCCTGTGTATGTGCCTCATGATGAACAGCAAAGTCCCTTGATTTTTGAAGACCATACAGAAGAGGTCGTCGCAGAAGCAAGAATGCTTTTAAATGAGGAGCAGTTTGAGGCTACCATTGAAATTGTGGAGGGAGAACCAGCAGAAGCGATTATCGAATATGCTGAGGAAATATCAGCAGACCTCATCGTCATGGGAGCACGTGACCAAAGCAGATTAAAAAAAATGCTATTTGGCAGTGTGAGTGAAAAGTTATCAGCAAAATCAGATATACCTGTGCTTATTGTGAAATAAATGCATCACAAAAGGCTGTAAACGAATGTTTACAGCCTTTTTTATTTATGAAGAGATCGATGCTTCACTTTCATGTTTAATTTTTTGCTGGAAGCCTTCCTGTACGCGCTTTGTCAGCTCGCCTGGAACGCCTTTCCCTACTGGCTCGCCATCTATTTCAACAATCGGAATGACTTCAGCCGTCGTCGAGCTGATGAAGATTTCCTGAGCGCGCAGCAGTTCTTCTTTGCTTATTCGATTTTCTTCAACAGTACATCCTTCTGCCTCACATACCTCCAGCAGCTTTCTACGGGTAATGCCGTTTAAAATGAGATTGTTTGCAGGGTGAGTGCGAATCACGCCATCAATCACGGCATATACATTCGAGGAGGTTCCCTCGGTCACAAAGCCGTCTCTTATCAGGATTGCTTCAAACGCACCAGCTTCAGATGCTTTCTGCTTTTCCATGATGTTATATAAAAGGTTTAAGCTTTTGATATCACATCTTAACCAGCGAAGATCCTCAGATAATATGGCCTTTGCACCAGCTGTCTGCTCTTGAACAGGCTTTTTCACCTGGAACGTATATGCCGTGATTTGAGGAGTGAGAGAATCGCTATATTGATGTTTACGAGGGGCGACTCCCCGCGTGACTTGAATATATACACCGCCATCTGTTAATTGATTGTGAGCGACGAGCTGTTTTAACTTTTCTTCCATATCAGATACTGTACCTTGCAGATGAATATCAATTTCCTTTGCACTCTTGAACAGACGCTCTGTATGCTCCTTTAACGTAAACAAAGTACCATTGTATACTCGGATGACCTCATAGACTCCGTCACCAAATTGATAGCCTCTGTCCTCAATATCAACATGTGCATCTTTTTTTTCAATGAAATCTCCATTGTACAATACTTTCATATGGAATCTCCCCTTCGCTTTGCAATAATGGTTGAATCTGATGCTATCTTAGCGGATAAATGAGTACGTTTCAATGATTATTCAGAATTATTTCACATCATATGAAATGGATAACTTTCTATTGTAACAAATATAGATTCATAACCAAAAAGATTCCAATTTTTTAGCATCTTCTATATTCATAGGCTCTTTTTTCCTGTATACTGACACCATATAAACATGACAAAAAACAGCGGAAAAAGACAGAATCTACTACATGATTCGACACAAATTTTTGATTTATTGGAGCGATTGTAATGCAACGGGTTAAAAAAAAACAGACACCTTCAAACACAATGCTGCTCTCAAAGGCGATTGGTTTTGTCATTCTGACACTGATCCTCTTTTTTATTTGGGATATGTCCAAAACCAATATGCAGGCAGCAGATCAGCCGGCGAAATTGTCTGCGAGCAGTCAATTTAGGGACACAAGCACTAGTATGAAAGCAAAAGATGCTTCTAGGAAAACATTAGATGCACATTTTAAGATCGATTCTAATAAACATGTAACGGATCAAACAATCTTTTTAACCTTTGATGATGGTCCATCAGCGACTTCAAATCAGCTGTTAGATGTGCTAAAAGCGCAAAAAGTGAAGGCTACATTCTTTATGCTCGGGCCGCAGATTAAAGAACACCCGGCAGCTGTGGAAAGACTCCATCAAGAAGGACATCAATTAGGGCTTCATGGTATTACCCATGATGTGAAACGCTTTTATCAAAAAAGTGATTCTCCTGTTAACGAGATGAAGGAAGATCAGCGCATTTTGGCTTCTGTCACAGGTGAGTATACCCATCTTGTAAGAACACCTTATGGCAGCACCCCCAATTTAACCGATCAGCAAAAAGCACGTTTAAAACAAAAAGGCTTTGTCTACTGGGACTGGACCATTGACAGTCTGGACTGGAAATATAAAAGCTCAAAATATGTACCAGAGGTATTAAATCAGCTACAAGTGCTGGAAACAAAATATCCAAAAGAACCAAAAATCATCTTAATGCATGATCAGCCGGCAACAGCAAAATACTTAAGCAGCTTAATCACGCAGCTAAAGGCAAAGGGCTATACATTTGAAGTTCTTGATGAAACAATGAAGCCGCTGCAGCAATAAGTGGTTTTCCCATGATCAATGTGACCAATAAAACCAATGTTAATAGTTGGTTTAGTAAGTCTAGTTACTTTTCTGTCACTGTGTTAACCTACTAAATTGAATTGATGAAACAAGAAGATCAAAAGAAAAGCCTCCTATTTTCAAAGGGGGCTTTTTTGCTGCATGAATTATCACACAGGTTGATGCAATACGGCATCTGTGGTGTCCGTCCACGAGTCGATTTAATCTGTTAGTTGTTTTCGCTATCATACCTTGCTTCACTACAAATTGTAGGGGAAATAAACCACATGTTTAAGGTTGATCACCTGTCAACCTGTCTTCTTCAATAAATAAAAAGAAAGTTTATATATAAATCTACAAATCTGTTTAGATGCATAACGTATTCCCCTAACCCCTTCCAATTTAATCCTTCATAGTCATTCCTATCTTATACAATTGAAGAAGTT
This sequence comes from Bacillus sp. ABR, assembly GCF_056172715.1. Taxonomy (NCBI): domain Bacteria; kingdom Bacillati; phylum Bacillota; class Bacilli; order Caryophanales; family Bacillaceae; genus Bacillus; species Bacillus sp. ABR. Next base: position 225,831 of record NZ_JAOYSL010000005.1, read on the forward strand.
GCTGAGCCATAAAAGCAGGTGAATCTTTAAACTGATTTTCTCTCCAATAATGAATAACTCCTAGTTGGGCTGATGTCATATAGCTTAAGTAAATATCTTGAGAAACAGATGAATCAATGTCATCTGCTTTAACAACCTCCAAACCTTTTCGAGTATGTTTTCTAATAATCCCTTCTAACTTCTTAGCAAATACAGAAGGACCATATTCTCCGAGCATGATGTTATAAAATTTACTATGGGTATAGATGTTTTCAAACATTCGTTCAAAGATATTTTGAAGCATTGTTAAGCTAAATTCTGTTGTTTTCTCTCCCGAAGGCTTATTTGCAATGGCTTTTTCCAAGTCATCTAATATTTCTTTGATGCTCTGTTCTTGTAAGTGCTGTTTATCTTTATAATGAGCATAAAATGTAGAGCGGTTTATATCTGCTCTTTCTGTAATATCATTAACAGATATAGCGTGCATATTCTTTTCTTCTAGTAAAGAAAGGTATGCAGAAATAATGGCTTTTCTCGTTTTCAAAACACGTCGATCTAACTTTTTCATTTCTCATTGAACTCCTACTTTTGAATTATTTTAAAAATTTAAACGACAATAATTGTAAAAAACGTTGTTTAAACCACATTTTATGGAAAATTAATGGTTGTTGGATAGCAGCTTAATTAGATAATATAAACTAACACTTTGAATTTTAACATACAAAGTGTTGTTTTAATATTGTTTAGGAGGAATATGTAATGTCAGATTTACACGTATTAATTGCAGGCGGCGGCATTGGAGGGCTGTGTCTAGGGCAGCACTTAAAGAAAGCAGGCATTAGCTTTTCCATATATGAGCGCGAAGATGAAGTATCTAAAAATGGATATCGCTTGCATATGAATATGGATGGTGGCGAATCGCTTCGTGCTGCTCTTCCAGAAAACTTGTATGAGTTGTATGTACAGACGTCTAGAAAAAATCCACGTCGTGAAATGGCTGTATTAATAGATGAACAAATGAATGAAATAGGTGTTCGTCCACATATTGGAGCTCCAAACGATGAAAAATTCCCCCATACAGCTGTAAATCGAAAAACATTATGCCAAATTTTACTGAGTGGCATTGAAAAACATGTTCATTTCAACTCAGTTGTTACAGGATTTGAACAGAATAAACAAGGAGTAACATTATTTTTAGCTGACGGTACGGTTGCCAAAGGGGACATATTAGTAGCAGCAGATGGCATCAATTCAGCTGTTCGCTATCAGCTTATGCCTCACGTCCAACCAATAGATACAAATGCTAGAGCAATTTATTCTAAATCTCCTCTTACCAAAGAGATCAGACAGACATTACCAGACATCTTATTTGATGGTTTCATCATGGCGGCAGATTCAAATGACACACTTATGGCAATTGGACCGTTTGAGCCAAGACGTACAGTAGACGAAGCTGCTAAGGAACTAGCACCTAAATCTACTATTGAGTCTGTTGATGATTATGTCATGATTACACTGGGAATTCCACAATACTTAAGTGCATCAGACAGAGAATCTCCTCTGAAACTTCATCAGATGATGGTTGATTTAACAAAAGATTGGCATCCTATTTTACGAGGTCTCGTTGAACGCATTGACCCTCATACTGTAGCAGCGCTTTCCGTTCGTGCAATAGAACCAATAGATCCTTGGGAGACTAGTCGTGTTACATTGATTGGTGATGCCATCCATGCTATGCCACCAAGCTTCGGCGCTGGTGCAAATTTAGCTTTGCGAGATGCTCGTATTTTAGCAGAGCAAATTGTAACTGTTCATAAACAGAAAGCTGATGTATATAATGCGATTTCTCAATATGAAAAAGCTATGAGAGCTTATGACTACCCAATTTTCGAGATGTCAGCAAACCAAAATGAAGCTCGAAAATTTAATAAAACACACTAGTAGTTTAGATAAATCCTGTACTTTATTGTTTCTAAAATTTCACTATAATAAAGGATATCTAGGGTTATACTATAGCGTTTACTATTAGACAAGCAGTTTCTTCTATCGTAATCTCAGATACGAATGAAATAATAAATGAATAATTAATTGAACTACTGAAAATTCTTAAATGGCAAATACATTAGAATGAATGTACACACCAAAAAGAAAAACTCCCTATCTTACATAAGGAGTTTTTCTTTTTGGTTCTTGTATTTTTATTTAATTAATGTCTACACGTTTTATAAAGAATGCATAGATTAATGCGAGAACTACAATAAATAATACAAATATAAAGCCGTTCTGAATTCCTGCCGTGATGGCTTCAGGGATGTGTATTGGATTTGTAGGGTCTTTGGTAGCTGCTAAGTATGCTTGCTGCCCCGAAGACATAATACTTACTGAAACGGCTGTTCCAATCGCACCAGCTATTTGTTGAAGGGTATTCATGATAGCTGTTCCACTAGGATAATATTTCTTAGGCAGCTGATTCAATCCGTTTGTTTGAGCTGGCATCATAATCAAGGCAATCCCAATCATCAAGGAGATATGAAGTAGAACCATCACTGTTAACGTAGTTGTTGTCGTAACATTGGATAAAAACCATACTACAATAATAGTTATTAAAAACCCAGGAATGACAAGCCATTTGGGGCCAAAGCGATCAAATAATTTACCAATAACAGGAGACATCAAGCCGTTGATGATTCCACCTGGAAGTAGAGTAAGACCGGCCACAAATGCGGAAAGCGTCATACCTGCTTGTAAGTACATTGGTAAAAGTAACATCGACGACATAATAAGCATAAAACAAACGAATACAAGTACAACACCTAGGGTAAACATTGGATATTGGAAAGCACGTAAATTTATCATAGGCTGTTCCATTTTTAGTTGGCGCCAGCAGAATAAGATTAATGCGATCACTCCAATAATTAGCAATCCTATTACTTTTGGGCTTCCCCATCCTTCTGGTCCTTCTCCAGCACTACTAAATCCAAATACCGTACTACCAAAACCGATTGTTGATAATACAATGGATAAAATATCAATCTTCGGTTTTGTTAATTCGGAAACGTTCTCCATATAAAAAATACCTGCTAGTAATCCTATAATTAAAAAGGGTAAACAAATCCAAAAAATCCAGTGCCAGGTTAAATCTTCGAGAATTAATCCGGAAAACGTAGGGCCAACAGCTGGCGCGAACATAATCACTAGCCCAATCATCCCCATTGCCCCACCACGTTTTTTTGGAGGAATAATAATCAAAATCGTATTAAACATTAAAGGTAATATTAATGCAGTACCTATCGCTTGGAAAATACGAGCCACCATTAGCACTTCAAAACTAGGAGCCATTGCAGCAATAACGGTGCCAATAATAGAAAAAACTAAAGAAGTAATAAATAATTGTCTTGTGGTAAACCATTGTTGTAAAAGTCCTGAAACAGGAACCAAAATACCTAATGTTAATAGATATCCAGTTGTTAACCATTGAATCGTAGTCGCATTAGTATGGAAAACATCAATTAATGTATTTAATGCAATATTTAAAGCTGTTTCACTAAATAGTCCAATAAAAGCACTGATTAAAAATGCAGCAAAAATTGGAATAACTTTATACTCTTTACCTGTAACTTCAGGCGCCGAGACATTTGTGTTTGTACTCAAATAAAATCTCCCTTTCTTCTTCCCTCTCATCTTTCATTAGTGTGTATAAATGAAAAAATAGAGAAGTCTCCTATAATCATTTTCGAAACTAAAGAGTTCCGAAAATGATTATAACACAAATACGGTACTTTAAGGTACCGTATTTACTAAAAATTTTTTTTGTGTTCAAATAGATGTAGTGCATAATAAAGAAAAAGGAGTTTTCAGAATGGATAGAGAATGTATGAAAGCCAAAGAGCGAGGCCGGCCGATAGATCCGGATAAGAATGATCTCATATTGGAAACGACACTGAACATATTAACTGACATTGGCTTCTTAAATTTGACCATGGATAAAATAGCGAAAGAAGCTAAAGTAAGTAAAGCTGCTATTTATCGAAGATGGAGTTCAAAAGAAGAACTTGTCTTGGAGGCAGTAAAACGAATTGATCCCTTTAAAAACGGTTCTATTTCTTTGCCGATAGAAGGGGCTGAATTACCCCTTAGAGAACAATTAGTTAATTTGCTATGCCATAGCTTTGTAAGGGGTAATAAACGACATGAGTATTTTACGACGATCCTTTTTGCAGCCCTCCCTCATGCAAGCATAAAGAATAAGGATTTATATAGAGAATTTATTTTGAACTTACAAAAAGCAATTGAAACGATCGTGCAACCTTTTTTAGGCACTGAGACATTAGAGGAAAAGGGAAGCATATTAGTTGATACGATTCTTGGATTATTTTCACATCGCATCATATTAATTGATCAACCAATAAGTAAGAGTTACATTGAGAAAATTGTTGATAAGATTATATTACCTTCAATAGTAGTTATATAAGTAAGGTATGATAGCTACTGATCATTCTAGAAAACAACTAGCAGAATAAATCGACTCGTGGACGCATGACCAAAGATACCGCATTGCATCAACCTATGAATTCATGCAGTAAAAAGCCCCCTACGAAAATAGGGAGCTTTTCTATTTGTCGTGTATTCGATATGAAAAGTCAAAAATCGGCACCTGTTGGATGCGGGTTTTTTAATGATTTATAAAGCTTTCACGAGATCGCCAATTCGCTCATGAAAGACAAGATCAAAAAGCGGATCGAATTCTGTTTCACTCAAATTCATCATCACCATGAAGATGGAAGGATCATGAGCTGCGTCTTCTGGAATATATCTTGCTGGCGCTACCTCCAGGGAAGTCCCCATGACGAGCAGCATGTCCGTTTTCTGAAGTGATGCCTCCACTTGGTCTAAATGTTTGACCATATCTCCAAAAAGAACAACATCTGTTTTTAGCACACGTCCACACGTACTGCCATCAGAGGAAACCCTTTGACAGACAGGCACCTCTTCTTTTAACAAATAAGGCAAATCATATACCGCCTGGCACGATGGACAAGTAGCCGTTTGAATGGAGCCATGGAGTTCATATACGTGCTGGCTTCCCGCCTTTTTATGAAGACCATCAATATTTTGGGTGAAAATATCCACATGCTTCCCTTGTTGCTCAAGGCTGGCTAAAAAGATGTGCCCGCTATTTGGCTCGTATTCCCCGCTCATTTTCATCTGAAACAATTCCTTAAATTTCGGCCAAAATTGATGAGGATTTGATAAAAAGTAGGACCGGCTCATCGCCTCCATGCGAGAAGTATCTTCCGTCCACAATCCACCCGTTGATCTAAAATCAGGAATACCCGATTCTGTACTCATACCTGCACCTGAGAGTACTGTGATATGTGAAGCCTGCGATATTCTCTCTCTTAGCGCTTCCACCTTTTTTTGATCCACGTACCATTCCTCCTTTATTCACCCAGCTGTTTCTCACCTTTTTGTTTCATATAAATGGCCTGTCCAGGGAAAGCAAATTCTACGCCTTCTTCGTGGAAAATATCTATGATGCGATAGTTAATGTCCTGCTTAATATCAAGGTTTTCAGACCAAGCTGTCGTGTTTGTGTAGAAGTTGAAAAACAAGTTCAAATAGCTGTCTGCCAATACATCGAGATTCACCATAATCGTCTCCTTATGTACACCATCATGCTCGTGAAGCATCTGTTTGAGACGCTTAATACACTGATCAATGTTTTCCTTTGGTGTATTGTAGGAAACGCGAACAGAAAACGTAATCTGACGTTTATTCATTCTCGTCCAGTTTGTGATTGGCTCCTTAGAAAGCGTAGAATTCGGAACGGTCACAACGGCTTCAGCAGGTGTTCGAAACTTTGTGCTTCGAAATGTAATATCTTCAACAGTCCCAAGAACACTTGGTGTCTCCACAAAGTCGCCCATCGTAAAAGGCTTCTCTGTAATGATGACAATCCCTCCAAAAAAGTTAGCTACTGTATCCTGCGCAGCCAGCGCAAAGGCTAGACCACCTAAACCAAGACCTGCCACAAGTCCATTGACATCATAATTAAATTCTTGTGCAATGATACTAATACTTAGTGCGATAATAATGAAACGAAGTACCTTTGATAAAAACGGTGCTAAAATATCATCCATTTCTAATTCAAATTTCGAATTGACCTTTTGAAATAAGAAGGAAGATGCTGCGGTTAAATTACAAAGTCCCCACGTCAGCATCAAAATAATGGAGGATCTATACAATTTAATGATGACATCCATATGATGCTCAAAGTATGGTGCCTGTCTTAACGCAAAATATAAACCAAGTGCCACGAAAAACAGCCTGGCTGGTTTTTCAAATGCCACAACAATTTGGTTAATGACCTCCGTCTTCGACCGATTTGTCAGCCTAAACAGAAGTTGAAATAAATACTTCGTAAATACTTTCCGAAGCAATAAAAAAAGCAATAAAATACAAAGGCTAATACCGATTTGGATCGCAATATCTACTGTAAAATATGTATCCATCCATTTTTGTGTAAACATGTCTGTCTCTCTCCTTTAAAACAATCCTCTCTAGTTTATAATATAATCTTCGTTCATGTCCTCTCTTAAATGTCTGACCTCTACATAAAAAGCCTCGGGAATAATCCCGAGGCATGATGTTCAAATATGAAATTTTGGCTAGAGACATATCGACGGGCAGCAAACTACTTTTTCTTCTGAGCCTGATCAAGGAGAGTCGCTTTAAACATTTCAGCATCCGTTTCGGCCTTAATACGTTCTTCCACTCTAATTCTCCCTTTACCCAATCATCTCGCCTCCTTTTCATCATTATAAAACATCAGAATTTTCAGTCAACATGACGAAAGCACTAATATTTTGACGAACGCTGACGATTTGGACAAAATTGATCGAAGAAAAAATGATGTAGTTCAGATTTACTCAATAAGAGCTTGGGATATTCCTGCAACTTTTCACCTTTTATACACGATGCTTTCTCACCACAAGCCATGTTCCATTACATACAGCTCTCCCTCGTTCCATATAGTAAAGAAGGAAAAACAGCAAAAATTTGATATGATAAGACCAGAACTTATGTCAGGAGCTGGAGCATGTGTATATTATCGCACATAGAGGGTCATCAAGCGCTGCCCCAGAAAATACATTTGCCGCATTTGATTTAGCTGTTCAGCAGGGTGCGGATTATATTGAGTTAGACGTCCAGCTGACAATGGATCAGCACGTAGCCGTTATCCATGATGATACCGTTGATCGAACGAGTAACGGAAGCGGATTAGTGAAAAGTTATACACTTGATCGGCTGAAGAAACTGGATGCAGGGAGCTGGTTTGATTCTCGGTACGCCAACGAACGAATTCCCACCTTACAGGAAATCCTTGAAAGATACAGTCAGCGTGTCGGGATACTGATTGAGATCAAGCATCCAAAACGACAGATTGGGATTGAAAAGGCAGTTGTCGACATCATCAACCGGTTTGCCTATTCCCGTCACATCATGGTTCAATCTTTTGATGCCAATGCCCTTCAAAGAGTCAAAGCTTACGCCCCTTCTCTTCGAACAGCTTTTATTATAAAACCCTCTGCCTTCAAACTGACGAAAAGGAAATTAGCGGAGTACAGCTCCTTTGCGGATTGCCTTAATATGAAGAAAACGCTGATCAACAGATGGTGGATTGATCGCATCCACTCATTTGGAATGGATGTCTTTGTATGGACAGTGAATGACCAAAAAACAGCCGACAGGATCAAAACATATCCCATTGATGGAGTGGTGACGGATCACCCGCCATTTTTTCTAAAGGAGAAATGATGTAAATGAAAGCATATCTCGCCGTATTTATCGGTGGACTGGTTGGTACCCTTTGTAGATATGAACTTAGCCAGTCCGTTGTCAGCCACACATTCCCCTATGCAACGCTGATTGAAAACATTATAGGCAGTCTGCTTCTTGGCTTTTCAACAGGGTATTTTATGTTTCGGAAGGGAAAAAAATATCTTGCTGCTTTAATCGGAACAGGATTTTGTGGTGGTTTTACGACAATGTCCACTTTTTCTAAAGAAACAGTTCTCTTATTACAGGATGGACTGTTCACATCAAGTGTCATGTACATTCTACTCTCAGTGATTGCTGGAGTGGGCGCTGCCTTATGTGGACTGATCACCGCTCAGCACCTCTTTCAACAAAATGAGCAGCCGAAAGGAAGCAGATAAATGATTGTATTGTATACAGCTGTTGCTGGCGGGATAGGCAGTGCCCTTCGTTTTTTCCTCAGTCAATCGATTCAGAAAACCAAGTTTCATACTCGTTTTCCGTTTAGTATTATTCTCATCAACTTACTCGGCGCAGCCGGTTTAGGTTTACTGACAGGTGCAGTGACTAACAATGATCCGCTGCTTATGATCATTGGGACTGGTTTTTTCGGTGGTTTTACAACATTCTCTACATTTAGTGTAGAGGCTGCGTCCATGCTGCATGAGCGGCAAATTGGACAGCTTGCTGTCTACTTATTGGTCACCATCATCGGGTCTTTATGTCTGTTTGCTGCGTTTTATCAAATAGGACAGCATCTTTTTTAAATATTGGTGATGGCGGCTAAGCTGATGAGCAACTGATCCATGAGCTGGCGCTTCATCAAAAAGAGTGTTTTTTCACTATAGCCGATTTCCATTGCACATTTTGCCATCCGCCAATCTCGAAAATATTTGTAATCGATGAGCTGCTGCTCTATTTCATCCAACTCTTTTAATGCCGTTTCAATACAAGCAACGATGAGTTCATACTGACTTTTTTGCTCTTCTAACTTTTTCCGTGTCATGTGGTCGAGATGATGCGGGCTTCTTTTTTCAAGCTGCCTTTCGATATTTAAGATCGCTGCTTGATAATTTTTGAAATTCTTTAAATGAAACTCAATTCGTTTCATTGAGGTTTTTTTCTCCGTGATACTTGCTGTTTCGTACCAAAGCATGTCCATCCCCCTTTATCGAACGTTTGTTCTTATTATATATCGAACGTATATTCGTTTAAAAGAGACTAAATACCTAAAAAAACCTTGAGCTTATTTTTCGCTCAAGGTCATTTCGTTTACTAGCAGCGGCTCCTTTATATCAAGCCCAGTGCGTGCACTGCCTTTTTCTGCCGATGTGACACCTTTTTTTAAATCAATCTTTTTAACGTAACGTCCATCCATTTCCAGCACTTTCATTCGAATATCATCAAGATAGATGGATTGTCCTTCTCTAATATCAATATTCTCTTTTAAGATGAGCCCGCCGATTGTATCAATTTCCTCATCATGATATGAAATCTCGATCAAATCTTGAACTTCATCCAATCTCACTTTACCATCTAAAACATAATGATGATCGGCTCTTTTTTGAATAACTGGCTGCTCATCTTCATCGAATTCATCTCGAATATCTCCGACAATCTCTTCTAAAATATCTTCCGTTGTGACAAGCCCAGACGTTCCGCCATATTCGTCAGTTAAGATCGCCATATGCATTCGATCACGCTGCATCTTGACGAGAAGCTCTTGAATAGGAATCGTGTCGATGACCTCAATCACTGGATATATATAATCTTGAATTTTCAGTTGATCTTTTTCTCCTTGATACACAAGATCTGCAAAGAGCTGCTTTTTGTTCAGCATGCCGATAACATGGTCTTTATCTCCTGAAAACACAGGGAAACGTGTATACTTTTCCTGCGTCATGATGGCGAGGATATCATCTAACGGCATATCTTCTGGAATCGCACAAATTTCTCTGCGCGGTATCATGATCTCTCTGGCAATTCGATTATCGAAATCGAAAATCTTGTTCATATAATTATATTCTGATGGGTTGATTTCCCCATTTTTTAAGCTCTCAGATAATAAAATCTTCAGTTCCTCTTCAGAATGGGAATGTTCTTTTTCAGACCCCATATCGATGCCCATCATTTTAGTTAACAAACGGGCTGACCCGTTTAACACATAAATGAAAGGGAACATAAGGATATAAAATGCATGCAGCGGGCCTGACAGCCATAGCGTCATTTTTTCCGCCTTTTGAATGGCAAGCGTTTTTGGTGCAAGCTCACCTACAACTACATGCAAAAAGGTAATAATAGAGAACGCAAGTGTTGCTGAGATCAGGCTGATTGCTGAATCAGGAATGTTTGTCAAACCAAAACCTCGAACCAAAAGTTCTTTCACAGCCGGCTTACCAATCCACCCTAAACCAAGGGATGTCACTGTAATACCGAGCTGACAGGCTGACAAATATTCATCTAGCCTTGATGTCACCTTTTTCGCCATGATGGCCTTTTTGGACCCTTCGGCAACAAGCTGATTAATTCTTGAACTTCTCACCTTTACTATGGCAAATTCAGATGCAACAAAGAAAGCTGTTAAAGCAATCAAAACACCGACTATACTCAGATTAACAATATCGTCCATTTAACCTTGCTCTTTCTTTGAAGAACAAGGAGTCACCTCCTGATTGATGATGTTATGTTTTGCAAAACGGTTAACTGATTAAATAAGACGACTTTGAGGGCCCCACTTAACCACCTCCGGTTCACGTAAAATTCCGCCTCTCTACATATATATGAAACGGTATTCATTTTATCTTACCATAAATAATCTGAAAATTCCTGTATCATCATGCTGTTTTTGACATGACTGACTAAATTGAGGGAAATCCTCCTCTGTTTCTTCTTATTGGCAGGAAATATGAACAATTAACTTGTGTTTCAGACTAGAATTATATTAAACTATTTTCATAAACTATAACGTGACGGTTAGGAGGAGATGTTCAGATGGGGCTGAGAAAAAGTATCGTATTGGTGAACTAGCACAGATTGCACAGGTAACGAAACGAACTGTAGATTATTATACAAATCTAGGTTTGCTTGCGCCTGTTAGATCTTGCTCAAACTATCGTTATTACGATGAATATGCTTTAAAACGATTACAATTAATCGTTCTTTGCAAACAGCAGAGATTGGCTCTTTCTGACATCAAATCCAGATTAGATGAACAATTTCCTTCTCAAAAGGAAGATCATGATGAACTTGTCCATTTAACCTCTGATATCGATCGGATGAATGAGCATATGGACCGCATTTTGGCACGTTGTAAGCAGCTTCAGCCAGAACAACGTGAAAAACTAAAAGAACAGCTTACTCCTGAAAAAATGACGGCTGTCCAATCATTTTTACTGCTGTTAAGTTAAAATTTTTACTAAACAGGAGGTGTTACCTTCGTTCTCAAAGTCAGAACGAAGGCCTTAATTGGACATAGTTAATTTACTCATAGTTGCTTTACTTATAGCTTTAACCGCGTTTTTCGTTGCATCAGAGTTTGCGATCATTCGCTTAAGAAGCTCAAGAATTGATCAGTTAATCGCAGAAGGTAATAAAACAGCAGTTGCTGTCAAGCATGTAACGACTCACCTTGATGAGTACCTATCAGCCTGTCAGCTTGGTATTACCATTACCGCCCTTGGTATTGGTTGGTTAGGGGAAGAAACAATTGCACATATGCTTGCTCCACTATTTGTAGAGCTGTCCATTCCTCAATCAGCTAGTTCTATTGTCACTTTTATTATTGCGTTTAGTATCATGACGTTTTTACACGTTGTCGTTGGAGAGCTTGCACCAAAAACGCTTGCCATTCAAAAGGCGGAGCAAGTATCCCTTCTATTTGCTAGACCACTGATGATCTTTTACAAAGTGATGTTCCCGTTCATTTGGGTATTAAATGGTTCTGCTCGTTTGTTAACAAAAGCGTTTGGTCTTCAGCAAGTATCTGAACATGACATGGCGCACTCTGAAGAAGAATTGCGGATTATTTTATCAGAGAGCTATAAGAGCGGCGAGATTAACCAGTCTGAATTCAAATATGTAAATAAAATTTTCGAATTTGATGACCGTCTGGCGAAAGAAATTATGATTCCTCGTACCGAAGTTGTCAGCTTCCCTCATGATATTACCATTGAGGAAATGTTGAAGGTAACAAAGGTAGAAAAATATACACGTTATCCAATTGAAGATGGCGACAAAGACAACATTATCGGTGTTCTAAATATTAAAGAGGTTCTCACTGCCTGTATTAGCGGTGAGTGTTCTACAAGTGATACGATCGAAAAGTTTGTGAATCCGATTATTCATGTGATTGAAACGGTTCCTGTTCATGATTTACTGCTCAAAATGCAGCGTGAACGTGTACACATGGCCATTTTATCTGATGAATATGGCGGTACAGCAGGTCTTGTGACTGTTGAAGACATTCTTGAAGAAATCGTCGGTGAAATTCGTGATGAGTTCGACATTGATGAAATCAACGAAGTGCGTAAACTTGGAGAAGACCATTACATCTTTGATGGCAAGGTTCTTGTTGATCAAGTCAACCTGCTATTAGGTATACAGCTTGATAATGAAGAGGTCGACACAATCGGCGGCTGGTTCCTTACTCAGAAATATGAAGTAGAGAAAAATGACGCCATTCGTGAACAAGGCTATGAATTTATCATTAATGAAGTCGATGGACACCATGTGGCATACATCGAAGTAAAAAAGTTAAATGAACAATTATTAGAAGCAGCTGAAGAAGGCGCTTCTTAATAAAAAAAAACGACCCTTGCCTAAGCAAGCGGTCGTTTTTCTTATGACTTTTCAATTAATTGAGCTTCTAGCTCTTTGATTCTCGTGTTTAATACTTCCGTCATGGCACCTAGTCTTTCTTTTGGCGGGAGATGGTCAAATTCAGACAGTTCAATCGGTTCACCGATGATTAAGCGCATTTTCCCTTTTTTGAAAAGACTTTTCGCATTTGAAGGTCCTTTATATGCAGCTGGAACAATTGGCGCTTTACCGAGCTGCGCAATGGTCACTGCCCCTCTTTTTAAAGGAACATCCTCTGTTGTACGTGTTCCGCTTGGAAAAATCCCAACGATCTTTCCCTCTTTTAATAATTTAATGGGCGTTTTAATACTGCTTGGCCCAGGGTTCTCTCGATCAACTGGAAAGGCATGAATCTTTTTTAAAAATCCACCGATCCATTTATTCGCAAACAATTCTTTTTTCGCCATGTAATGGATCTCAAACGGAAGAATTCCTGCGCCTAATGCAAGAACATCCACAAAACCCTCATGTGTACAAGCAATGACAAACCCCCGATCAGTTGGCAGATTCTCTTTTTGATATACTTTGATTCCACCTCGGAGACCAAATATTAATTTGACGGTATAGCCTGAAAATTTATACATAGTGCACTTCCTTTGTTTGAAAAATGAAGGATTTGTCTCTATTATAACAAATTTTTTATTACCTGGTACTAAAAATTTATGAGCAGCCCAATCCTCCCTGTCTTTTTCGTTTAAAATGAACGTTCTGACTGTATTCAAGCACATGGTTTTAGGGGAGAATAGAATAGGAATTGTGTCCAATTTTGTCGTTTTTCGATGTTTTTTCCTGATTTGTTCTATTGAAAATACTTTATAAATGATGCAAATTTCGCTATGATAAGGAGAAATGATTTTGATTCGGCGAAAGAAATGAGTAATGTACGGTAATGAGAAGTTTCGTGCAACTTTATGCCTTTCTTATGCGTGTATAACATAGAGGGGAGAAAAATCAGTGACGATCGATGAAATTTATCAAATGTATATGAACGATGTTTACAGGTTTCTGCTCTCCATGACAAAAGACAAACATTTGGCAGAGGACTTATTGCAGGAAACCTTTATGCGTGCTTATATACATATTCATTCCTACGACCATAGCAAAGTGAAACCTTGGTTATTTCAGGTGGCACGAAATGCTTTTATTGATTATGTCAGGAAACATAAAAAAGAAGTGACCATATCGGATGACCTTATTGGCGGTCTTTTACAAACGTCTGTACAAAGCCCTGCTGAACAGGTTGAAATAAAGGAAGTACTCACCATGTATTTGGAGCAGCTTCCAGATAACTACAAGGAAGCGTTGACATTGTATTATTTAAAAGAACTAAATTACAAGGAAGCATCCAAGGTCATGAATATTACTGAAGCAAATTTTAAAAGTGTTTTATTTCGTGCAAGGCAGCGCCTAAAAGCACTTTACAACAGAGGTGTTAATGATGAATGAAGAGTTTAACAAGCGATGGGAAAAATATAATAATGGTGAGATGAATGAGGAAGAAATGATAGCGTTTGAGGAAGAGCTTGAAGAAAACGAAAAACGCTTAAGCCAGGAACTGAACGACTCGGATTGGACAGATTTTTCCATCAGTCCTGAGAAGCAAAAAGCCATTTTACAATACGGAAAAAGAAAGTCATATTTACGTATTTCCGTACTTGCTGTCATATCAACACTCATTATTTTACCGCTTTGTACATTAGGAAGTTATCTATACTACGGCGTTGGCGGAGCCGAGAGCAAAGGCAATCACTTCATGGAAACAGCCGCTGTCACCGTCGCTTTGACCAAACCAAACGTGGCTATAGATATGAAGGATTTAAAAGGTCAGGTCAAACTTTTTGGGATGAACACCGAATTGAAGCTGCAAAAACAAATTGGCAATAAAACAGAAGCCATTGGCAGTGAACAAATCGAGATGTTTTTCGATAAATTAAAGCAGCCTACCATCTCTTATTATGGTGACAGTGCACGCGAAACGGAAGGTTTCTTTACTCATCCTTCGACGCAGGCAGATGCCTCAAAAAAACAAACACTCACTACGTTAGACAAGCTTCCTGAAGGAACAGTAAGTGAAGTGTATGTATCCTATGACAAAGCTTACACACCAAAGGACGTTTATTCCTTTGCTAAAAAATACGATATGAAAGTGCTGTGGAATGCGATTAAAACAGAGGATTCATTAAGTGGAAATCAGCGGCCAATCGGCTTTCCTGGGAAAGACTCTGAATTTTTAAAAGAGCTTCAGCACACATCCAAAACTGAGGTAGATCAATTCAAAGATGCCCTTGCTTATGTCAATCAGCACCCGACCTGGGCAACAACGATCTCCGGCAGACCTCATCTTGACCTGTCTAATCGTATACGCTATATCGATCAAAATGGCGTCACGGTTTATGGCTCTGTGGTCACTGGACCTTCTAAAGAAATTGAGAAATTTGTGAAGACAAAACGCATTAAAACGGCAAAAGTGAGCGAGGTGGAATTATGGAATTGGTAAGAATCTTTAAAGAGCATAATGTATTTGGCTGGATTTCTGTCGGCACAGCGATATTATCCCTGCTCATGCTAAACCTCGCCATTATCAGCAACGTGACATTTTATTCTTTTCAAATGCTTCCTTTTGCAATGGCCGCAGTTCCATTTGGCATTATTGAACTGTTCATTAAAAAAGGCCGTACGGGTCCAGGTTTCCTCGGTGTCGTACTGAATATCTTTGTCATTGTTTGTGTCTATGCCATCGTATCAATCGATGTCGATCTTCAGTTAGGTTTTTAATCAGCAATCAAAAGCAAAAGCCCGTGTTACTTGACTGCACCAAGTAGCACGGGCTTTTTTAAGTTATTTTTTATTCAATTCTGAGTGCTTTCTTGAATATAAGAAATACACAACCAGCCCAATGGCAAGCCAGATTAAGAAACGAACAAAGGTGATTGCACCAAGCTTATAAATGAGCAATCCGCAAGATAGAATAGCCAAGATCGGAATAAGCGGAACTGCTGGGCATCTGAATGCTCTCGGTAAGTCCGGCTGCGTTTTTCTCATCACAATGACCGCCACTGAAATCAAAATGAATGCTGAAAGTGTCCCGATGTTCACTAGGCTTGCCAGCTCATCAAGTGGAATAAATCCACCCATTAATGCTGACAATGTACCGAAAAACAGTGTATTGATGTAAGGTGTTTTATGCTTTGGATGAACCTTTGATAGAACCTTCGGCACCAAGCCATCTCGAGACATAGCAAACATCACGCGTGTCTGGCCGTACAGCATGACAAGCATCACGGTTGTCATCCCTAGAATCGCACCGACATCCACAATACCAGCCACCCAGTTTTGTCCGGCTACTTGTAAAACGAGAGACACTGGATGTGATACTCCCTCAAAATTCATGAAAGGAACGATGCCCGTCATAATCGCACTAACAACAACATAAAGCAGCGTACAAATCAATAAGGAAGTTATAATCCCTCTAGGCAGGTTGCGTGATGGATTTTTTGTCTCCTCTGCCGCGGAAGCTACTGCATCAAACCCGATAAATGCAAAGAATACTAGGGCTGCTGCACTTAAGACCCCTGATGTGCCAAATGGAACGAATGGTGTCCAGTTTTCAGGTTTTACATATTTCACAGCGACTAAAATAAAGAGCAGAATCACAGCAATTTTCATAATAACCATGATGTTATTTACTCGTTTTGATTCTTTAATACCAAAGTACAACAGGAAAGTGATGACCATTAAAATAATAAATGCTGGAAGATTAAAATATGTCACTTGCCCCTTTAAACCACCTGGTGCTGCTGTTAATTCAACTGGTATATGAATCCCTATCCCATTTAAAAATGACACAAAATAGCCTGACCAGCCCGCTGAAACGGCACTAGCGGCCAGCATATATTCTAATATTAAATCCCAGCCAATGATAAACGCTAGAAATTCCCCCATTGATGCGTACGTAAATGTATACACAGACCCTGATACAGGCACTGTGGAAGCAAATTCCGCATATGACAGTGCTGCAAACAAACAAGCAAGACCTGCGATGACAAATGATAGAACAAGTCCTGGCCCTGCTGTGACGGCTCCTGTACCTGTCAGAACAAATATCCCTGTCCCGATTATGGCTCCAATGCCAAGCATGGTTAAATCAAATGAACCCAATTCCTTTTTTAATGCTTTTTCCCCTTGTGTTGCCGCAATGAGCTCTGAAATGCTCTTTTTTCTAAACAACGAATTGCTCATACCATCACTCCCAAAACTTAGTATCAGTCTAAAGACGCCACATTCATATAATTCACAATATTTTCTGAATATTTAGATTAAATTTAGCGCAATAAATTGGTGGCGTAAAATTATTATATATGAAAATTAAAAAATGAAAACACTTTTTTTAAAAATAGAGTGAAAATTCTTATATATCAACTAAATGTTTGTCAATAAGTGGGTTAGATTTTCTCCATTCCTTATTCAATTGATAGCTTGTCTTTCTCTATTTATTATACAACATAGAAGATTATATTTTTTTAGAATACTTATTATGCAACAAAAAATAGACCTTTTTTTAAAAAGCGGGTCCACAATTATGTTATTTTAAAGCCTTTAGACTGATAGTGATCTATGAGAAAAGACCAGTTCCGCGGCACAAATAATATATGAAAAAAGAGACTGCTTCATAGCAGTCTCTTAAAATGAATTAGTTTACAAATGTTTTCGCTCCAAGATAAATAGGCTTCCAATAGCTTGATGTCATATCACTGATCGTTACTCCGTCAGAAGCAGCATGAATAAACTTGTTGTTCCCAAGGTAGACACCCATGTGAGATGGACCCGATTTATACGTTGTAAAGAAGACAAAATCTCCAACTTTTGGTTTGGATACACTTTTCATCGATCCCCAGAAGCCTTCAGTGGTTTGTCTTGAAATCTTTTTTTGTTTGTTAATGATATACCACATAAATCCGCTGCAATCAAAGCCCTTCGGTGTCGTTCCACCCCATCTATATGGTGTACCGTTCTGCGCTTTAGCATCTGCTATGAGTTTAGACGTGTTTAAGGAAGAAGTAGAGACTGTTTTTTCTTTTACAGGTTTCGTCTTTACTTTAGACGTCTTTTTCACCTTTAGCTTTTGTCCGATTTTGATGAGGTCTGTTTTAAGCTTATTTAACGATTTCAGCTCTTTCACAGTCATCCCGTATTTTTTGCCAATCTTCGATAATGTATCGCCTTTGACAACTTTATGAGTGGCAGTTGCTGAAGCCGTTTTTACTTTTGTTGTTGTTTTTGATGTTTTCACTGCTTTTTTCGAAGAAGTGCCATTCACTTTTAAGGTTTGTCCAACATAAATTACGTTAGATTTCAGCTTATTGTCTGATTTAATTTTGCTCACGCTTGTTTTGTATCTTTTCGCTAGAACAGAAAGAGAGTCACCTTTTTGAACTTTTACTGATTGTGCTGAGGCAGCTCCGGCAAATAATGTCGTCCCAAGTAGAACTGCACTTGCAGCTGTGATCAATTGTTTTTTCATTTGTTCCTCCTGTATGTATCTATCTGATCCGATTTTTTATCTACTCCCTATTATAAGGATCAAATACCAGAAGAAATAGTCTTGACTTCCTACGACATTATGCTTATTAATTCGGCAAAATTTATTTTTTTTTAGGGTTCTTTTTATTTCATTTTCATTACACAATCATGACAAAATAATCGCATCTTGTCATGGATAAATGATACATTCATTTCTCTTTTTGGTTCATTCTATGTAAAGTGGACCTTTACAATTTTAAAGTGAACTTTACGATGCTGTAAAAAGGAATCCACACTTCTGCTCTACCATTGTAAACGTAAGAGCGATACATAAACAATGAGGAGGCAAAATGAATGAGTGTGTTGAAAAACTCGAAAACGAAAATCGCTGCAGTGGCAGCAGCATCTGTGCTATCGATTGGCATTTTTTCAGGGATTGAATTTGGACAAGCTGACAAAGCTGAGGCTAAAAAGAAGCCGAAAAATGATGTGCAAAATGTGATCGTGCTGATTGGAGATGGCATGGGAACACCTTATCTTTCAACTTACCGCTCATTTAAACACAACGGTGACCTTTCAAAGCAAACAGCGTTTGACCCTTACCTCACTGGCATGCATAAAACATACCCTGACGACTCTAAAAGTAACATTACCGATTCAGCAGCGGCTGGTACAGCCATGGCCACTGGTAAAAAGACATACAACAATGCCATTGGTGTAAATAAAAACGGCAAAAAATTAAAAACCGTTTTAGAAGAAGCCAAACGCAAAGGAAAGTCAACGGGTCTTGTCGTGACATCTGAATTAACGAATGCCACGCCTGCTGCGTATGCCACTCACGATGTGTCTAGGAAAAACACAGCAGCCATCGCTGATGATTTCTTCGATGAGAAAATCGGTAAACAGCATACAGTCGACGTCATGCTTGGCGGTGGACTTGTCGATTTTGTCCGGAAGGATCGTGATCTGACGAAAGAATTCAAACAAGCCGGTTATGATTATGTCACCAATAAAGCCGCCTTACAAAAAAACAAAAATGAAAAAGTGTTAGGCATTTTTGCTGATGGAGGTCTAGATAAAGCCATCGATCGTGATAAAACGACTCCTTCCCTGCAAGATATGACATCCTCAGCCATCAAACAGCTGTCTAAAAACAAAAAAGGATTTTTCCTTATGGTTGAAGGCAGTCAAATTGACTGGGCTGGACACGATCATGATATTGTCAGTGCGATGAGCGAAATGAAGGATTTTGAGAAAGCATTTGAAGAAGCGATTCGTTTTGCGAAAAAGGATAAAAACACGTTAGTCATCACGACAGCAGATCATTCAACTGGCGGACTTTCCTTCGGAGCAGACGGTTCGGGCAGCTGGGATTACAAACCGGTCAAAGCAGCGAAAAAGACGCCTGACTTTATCGCAAACAAAATTGTCAGCGGCATGCCTGTTGAGTCAGCGCTGAAACAATATATCAATCTTGATTTCACAAAAGAGGAAACAGCCTCCATTCAAAAGGCAGCTGAAACAAAGGATGCTGTTAAAATTGATGATGCGATTGAAGAAGTGATCAACACGAGATCACATACAGGCTGGACCACATCAGGTCATACCGGTGATGAAGTTCCATTCTATGCATATGGTCCAACAAGTGAGCAGCTAAAAGGTCTGATGGAAAACACCGATCAAGCAAAGCACATTTTCAAACTGCTGAAAAACCAATAAAACGAGCAAAAAAGATGTCTGCTAAGAGACATCTTTTTTCGTCTTTTTTTATGCGAGATATTTCCTATGAACCCCTTTTCCATCATAAGAAAACATGACTTCTTTTCCTTCAAGAACGGACTCGATATGCACACTTCTTCCCCATAGCTGATATAAATACGGCAGGACTTTTTCTAAGTATTTCAGATCAAGTTCAATGCCTTCATACCAATGCTTGATATAAAGTTCATTATTTTTTAAATAGTCGCCATCAATCACGGTCAAATACGGAAAGCCGCCATTGACTCTCATGCTAACTAACTGATCACGTACCGCTTTCCATTCTTTATCAATGACTTTATAATCTCTCCCCTGCTTTTGAAACAAGTACAAGTCTTCTCTTATCACAAGGTCTTTCGTTAAGTAGTTTCGAATAAAGGAAATATCCGATTCAATTTCCCTGACTTCAAACATTTTGCTGCGGCCAGATCCTTCTGTGACCCCAGCTTTTTTTAATTCTTCACATGGGTTGTCATAGCGCTCTTCGATATCTTCAAAAATCTTCAGCCCTAAATAGTAAGGATTGATGCCTGTTTTAGATGGCTGTACCACACCTGCATTTAATTTTGCAAACTCTATCGATTCACTTGAATCCAAATCAAGCTCCCGCATAATCCGCTGGTGCCAATATGATGCCCAGCCTTCATTCATAATCTTTGTTTCCAGCTGCGGCCAAAAATAGAGCATTTCTTCTCTCAGCATAGTAAGAACATCCCGCTGCCATGGCTCCAGCTCCCGGGAATGCGCTTCAATAAAGAGTAAAAGATCCTTTTCCGGCTTCGGCGGAAATTGTTTGACGGTTTTCTTTTTCTCACGCGTCTTCGGCTCATCCATTCCCCACAAATCATCATAAGGCGTTTGACGTTTTGGTTTATCATCTTCATCTTCTTCTTCATCGTCCATACTCCAGCTTAATTTTGATCGAACAAGAGACGGATCAATATGCTCTTGAATAGCCAATACCGCGTCTAAAAAGGATTCGACTTCTTTTGTTCCGTGAATATGCTCATATTCTTTGATCCGCTCTGCCGCTGCTGACATGCTTTCGACCATATCTCGTTTTGTGTTTTGGAAACGGCAATTATTTTTGAAGAAATCACAGTGTGCCAGTACATGAGCCACAATTAATTTATTTTGAACAAGCGTATTGTTATCAAGTAGAAAGGCGTAGCAAGGATTTGAATTGATCACCAGCTCATAAATTTTACTTAACCCTAAATCATAATGAAGCTTCATTTTATGAAATTGCTTCCCAAAGCTCCAGTGGCTGAATCGTGTTGGCATTCCGTATGCACCGAACGTATAAATAATTTCCGCGGGACAGATTTCATATCTCATCGGATAAAAATCTAGACCAAATCCTTCTGCAATTTCTGTAATTTCATCAATCGCTCTTTGTAAAAGACGTTTTTCAGATACGCTCAAGGAAACCATCCCTCCTCATCGGACTTATCCCTACTATATGAGCGTATGTAAAAAAACATGATGTTCCGCCAACCGTTTAGACGACTTCCATTTCTTTCGTGGATTGCCCGCCGAATGCTTCGAAATGAATATGGTCTGCTGGAATTCCCAGCTCTTTTAGAACATGAATGATCTCCTGTGTAAACACCGGGGAACCGCATAGATAAAATTGGCCTTTCCCTTCTCCGATCACCGATTGAAGAAATGGATGATCAATGCGGGAAGCCGCTTTCTCAACAAGCTCACCCTTTCCAGACTGCGCAAATTGTTCATTACATAGAATGATGCGCCCATGGACAGCTGAAGCTAAAACGCGTTCAAACTCATTTTCAAAAGCGGTGACATCCTCTAGTCGATCAGCATGAATCATCGTAAATGTCCGGCTATTTTGTGCTGCAGTTTTCACTAAACCAATCATTGGTGTGACACCAGACCCAGCACTGATGAAATAAACAGGCTCTTTTATGTCATGTTGCAAGCAGAACATTCCCTGCGGCATACTCACTTGAAGAACGTCCCCTTCTTCCATTTCATCATGCAAAAATGTAGACACATGACCATCACGCTTCACTGTAATACGGTAATAAGATGGATGATGCTCGTCTGATAAGCTGTATTGTCTGCTGCACATATAGGCTTCTCCTGGCATATCTGTCTGAACCGTAATGTATTGGCCTGCTTTATACATTGGCAGCTCTGATTCATCTTCTGGTACTAAATAAAAGGAGATAAACGATGGAGATTCTTGCTTCTTTTTCTTTATCACAAACGGCTTCACATCTGCCCATCCGCCTGTCTGCTTCACATTTTCATCCATCATTTCTGCTTCAATGGTAATGAAAATATTCGCAATGATGTCATATGCAGCTTTCCACGCTAATAAAGTGTCATCTTCTTCTCTTAAACCAAACACATCTTTCATCGCTTCAATCAGGTGATATCCGACAATTGGGTACTGCTCTTTTTTGACCATGACACTGACATGCTTATGGGCAATTTGTTTGACCGCAGGAAGTAATTCCTCTAATCGATCAATGTGCAGTGCAGCCTGATATAATGTCGCAGCAAGTGCCTCTGGCTGACTTCCGTTCATAAGATTTGTTTTATTAAATTGATTGAGCAGCTCCGGGTGCTGGCGAATCATATTTTGATAAAAAACAGTGACAAGTTTGGTTCCCTCGGCTTTTAGTAGAGGAGCTGATTGCTTTATTGCATTCATTTGATCTGTAGATAACATCGTCATTCCTTCTTTCAAAAGAAGTATTTTAAATACATCTTTATCGTAATGGATGACAGTCTCTAAAAGCAATATTTATAATACATGTTTTAAATGTTGTCACATTTCACACTTTCTCGAACAGTTTTTGTCTAAAATGTGTTACGATGATACAAAACTCTATTAGGTTTAGAGGTCGTCAAAATGAAACTTACGAATTACACAGATTTCTCATTAAGGGTACTCATTTATTTAGCATCAAGAGAAAACAATGAACTGTCAAATATTCAGCAGATTGCCGATGTTTATGGCATTTCTAAAAATCATCTGACGAAGGTGATTTATCATCTTGGAAAACGCGGGTATGTAGACACGATTCGCGGAAGAAATGGCGGGATCAGGCTTGGAAAAAGCCCAGAAAGCATTAACATTGGAGAGGTTGTCCGTTATACAGAGGATGATTTAGTCATGGTTGAATGCTTTGATCCAAAGAAAAACGGCTGCATCATCTCCCCGATTTGTTCATTAAAGCATGTACTTCATGAAGCACTCACTGCTTATTTAAGCGTTCTTGACCGATACACACTAAAAGATTTAACACAAAACAAAGATGCTCTCAGGGAGCTCCTGCTTTAAGGCGAAAGAATTTTATTCTTTCGTCTTTTTCTTTACCTTCTTGTAATAATAATTTATTTAAAATTATTATAAATAAATATTGACTATCATGTTTGATTCAATATAATTAGGGTATATAGATTGCTAGAAAACACTTTTTTGTTTACAGGAGGAGAAAAGAATGACAAATTCAAATCATAAAAATTTGACAACGAACCAAGGCGTTCCTGTTGGCGATAACCAGAACTCAAGAACAGCTGGTCACCGCGGACCTACCTTTCTTGATGATTACCATTTGATTGAAAAACTTGCACACTTTGACCGTGAACGTATTCCAGAACGTGTCGTTCATGCTAGAGGCGCCGGCGCTTACGGTGTGTTTGAAGTAGAAAATAGCATGGAGAAACATACAAAAGCAGCCTTCTTAAGTGAAGAAGGAAAACAAACAGACGTTTTCGTTCGCTTCTCCACCGTTATTCATCCAAAAGGTTCACCTGAAACCTTACGTGACCCGCGCGGCTTTGCTGTCAAATTTTATACAGAAGAAGGCAACTATGATCTCGTTGGTAACAACTTGCCGATCTTCTTTATTCGTGATGCATTGAAATTCCCTGATATGGTTCACTCTCTCAAGCCAGATCCTGTAACCAATATTCAAGATCCTGACCGTTATTGGGATTTTATGACCTTAACACCTGAATCCACTCATATGCTCACATGGCTCTTCTCTGACGAAGGAATCCCCGCAAGCTACGCTGAAATGCGCGGTTCTGGTGTGCATACATTTAGATGGGTGAACAAATACGGTGAAGCAAAATATGTGAAATATCACTGGAGACCTTCTGAAGGTATTCACAACTTATCTATGGAAGAAGCAGCAGAAATTCAAGCGAACGACTTCCAGCATGCGACAAGAGATTTATATGATCGCATTGAAAAAGGCAACTTCCCAGCATGGGACTTATATGTTCAGCTTATGCCGCTTAGCGATTATGATGAACTTGATTATGATCCATGTGACCCAACAAAAACGTGGAGCGAGGAAGATTACCCACTTCAAAAAGTAGGACGCATGACACTCAACCGCAATCCTGAAAACTTCTTTGCTGAAACAGAACAGTCTGCTTTCACGCCAAGTGCATTTGTTCCAGGAATTGAGGCATCTGAAGATAAACTGCTTCAAGGCCGTCTGTTCTCATATCCTGATACGCAGCGTCACCGTCTTGGTGCGAACTACATGCGCATTCCGGTTAACTGCCCTTATGCACCTGTACACAATAACCAGCAGGATGGCTTTATGACAACGACTCGTCCAAGCGGTCATATTAACTATGAACCAAACCGTTATGACGATCAGCCAAAAGAAAACCCTCACTACAAAGAAAGTGAGCCAGTTCTTCACGGTGACCGTATGGTGAGACAAAAAATTGAAAAACCGAACGATTTCAAACAAGCTGGAGAAAGATATCGAAGCTACTCTGAAGAAGAGAAACAAGCATTGATTAAAAACCTAACAGCTGATTTGAAAGATGTAAATGACAAAACAAAATTACTTGCAATCTGCAACTTCTATCGTGCCGATGAAGATTACGGTCAGCGATTAGCGGATTCACTTGGTGTGGATATTCGCGCTTATCTTCAAGGAAGCATGAAGTAAATCCATCTCGAAATAAATCGTTGGACAAAGGGCTAAAATGATCTTAATTTTGGCCCTTTGTCTTTTTTTGAGTGTGCTAGTAAGGGCAGTTATTGTGGGTTTGTCAGAACACCTCGAGCACCTTTTACAAAAAAAGGTGCTTCTTTATAGTCGAAACACGTTAATACTAATCAAATGACCGGTCACCGGATGAAAATAAATTTCTGCATGTGCTGCAAAGCGAGTTGTGCCTTCCTTAACAGTTACGCGAAACACATCTTTTGTCTGCTCATCATTTACTTCTGTCCGGCCAATGTAATGATAATCGTTTAAAGCGGCACCTTTATATTCATCTTGCAACGCTGTGTACGCGAGTCTTTCCCAATTTTCAAACGGCTGCACCGCTGCTTTTGATGCAGGATGAATCATCAAACTGCCAAGCAAAACGATTCCTGCTGCAATAAGCATCCACCATTTCGGCTGCATG
The DNA here is from genome assembly GCF_056172715.1 of Bacillus sp. ABR. NCBI lineage: Bacteria > Bacillati > Bacillota > Bacilli > Caryophanales > Bacillaceae > Bacillus > Bacillus sp. ABR. The sequence goes on from NZ_JAOYSL010000005.1 coordinate 251,181, forward strand.
ATATCATTGATCTCACTTTCATATATGTTTTGTTTAGCTTTAGCTGGCTGATCCTTTTTCATACATGAAGCAATTATTCAGCCTATAATTCCCGGTACGCAATTCATGCGGACACCAACTTTTCCCCTGAAAAAGTCGATATGATCCGAGCAAACTAATGAGGACTTCTCAAGGGAAAGGAGAAGGTTTAATGAATGTGGCGGATTATGATAAAGCACTTTATTATACGCATCGCTCGCAATGGGATAATTTACTTATTCTTATGGTACGTACGCAAGATGATTTGCTCTCGAAACGTATTGAGCATTTCTTACATGCGTATCAATTTAACCGGAACGATGCAGATGTTGAAAAATGTTTATATGGGCTCCTGCAGTACATTGACCACGCTTCAGAGGCTGCTGCTTCTGAAGTTTATTCACAACCGATGTACACATAAAGAAAAAGGGCTAAAATGAAGTTTATTTTAGCCCTCCCTTTTACATACAATTAGCAGTGCGCTGTGATGGGAAACATAAAGTGGCCTTTTGCCCAGTGTTCCTTTGTGTAAATAAATAATGCATCCTCGTCATTCGGCTTCGTAACCGCGTGTAAACCTTCAATTGTCGTATCAGGCGTGAAATAGAAGATCACTTTTTCCGTTGTCTCCTTCACAATGCTTTCTACAACTTCTTGTACATTTGGCGTTTGAAGCGAGATGATATCAAACACATGCATCGTTTCATTTTCTTCATTCATCAGCACAATGGTATCTAATGTTTCAATATAAAAAATGTCATCCGGCCATACTAATGTAAAATAAAACATCAATAAGCTGCTGTGATGCTGAGCATCCAGCTTCATTGAGTGAGTTTGCCGCTTTTCTGCGAAACGTTCAAGTAATGAGAGGTCTTGCTCCAATATCAGCTTTTTAACATCTATGCCTTTTTTTATTTGAATAGCGCTTTTATTGATATTTAAGCTAAATTCACTTTCGTGATGACGGGTAAAACCAAATCTCGGATAAAAATCTAACACAGTTTCATTAGCAAAAAGAAAGATGACATCACACTCATTTTTGTATTGATCCATGATATGCTGCATTAACTTTGCCGCTAATCCTTTACGCTGATAGGCTTGATCTGTCATAACAGTGCCGATTTGAACTGCTCGATACGTTTGCCCATCAATGATCACTGACATAAGATAGACAGAAGCGTTAGAGATTACCTTCCCGTTATGTACAAAGGAATAAGGTATATATTTTTCATCCCAATAGCCTCTTTCGTACCAGTCACTAAAATCCAAATCAAATGTATCGATCGCAAGCTTATTAAAGCTCTCTTTTAATTTGACATCATGGCGATAATCACTTACTAATTCATATTTTCCCACTTTGATTCCCTCCCATTTTAAATTCACCTGTGATTGACCAGTTCATCACCTCCTATAAAATAAAAAAAGACTTGATGAGCATCCACTCGTCAAGTCTTTTACGTTTTTCTATTAGAAATTAGACTATACATGCCTCTCTTTTTACACAAAAGCGCACATCAAATAACCAACATCTGTGCTCTTTTTTATTCAATTCATTGAATTGAATGTGCGCTTAAAAGTTTTAGCATAACGACTAAGATCCTTTCTGTCATAGCAGCTCTTTTGGCTGATTTTTTTGATAATCCACTGCATACAGAGCCGCCTGGGTTCGATCTGCCAGCTCTAGCTTTGATAATACATGAGATACGTGCGTTTTGACAGTCTTTTCAGAAATAAACAGAGATGAGGCAATTTCTTTGTTGCTTTTGCCCTTTGCAATCTCAAATAAAACATCTCGCTCTCTATTGGTCAGCTCTTTCATCAATGCCCATTTCTGCTCTTTTGGCTCTGTCAGATGCTGCACAAGAAAGGTCGTGATATGACCATCTAACTGATAGGTGCCATTTTGTACTTCAATCATGGTCGAAAGCAGCTTTTCTGGTGCTACATCCTTTAATTGATAGGCTTTCGCCCCTGCTTGAATAGCGGGAATCACATAATCTTTATCCGCATAGCTTGTCAGGATCACAATGCGGGTGTCCGGCATTTCCAGCATCATTTGTTTCGTTGCCTCAATGCCATTCATGACAGGCATAGACAAATCCATTAAGACAATGTCAGGCTGAGTATCTCTGACAACCTCTAATGCCTCTTGCCCATTGGACGCCTCACCAACGATGTCCACATCAGGCTGTGTCTGTAAGAAAAACACCAGGCCTTTTCTCACAATATGATGATCATCTGCAATGACAACTCTCATGACGATCCCTTCCTTTCTTGTGAAAATGGCACTTTTACATGAATCGTTGTTCCTTTCCCTAACTCTGAATGGATACAAAATGTTCCACCTGCTCTTCGGATGCGGTCAGACATCCCTTTCAGCCCAAGTGAAGGAAGGCTCATCTGCTCGTCATATTGAAAACCTTTTCCGAGGTCAATGATTTTCATCTCAAACGTGTCTTTTGATTGCTCAAGTTTGACCTCGACTTCTTCTACTTCCGCATGTTTTTGACAGTTATTCAGCGCTTCTTGACATACCCGAAACAAAGTTTCATTGTGAGAATGATCCATTTCTATACAGCCTGATAAAGATAAATTGCAGCGTAATCCTAAAAGCTGAGCATACTCTTCAATTGCTGTCGTAAACCCTTTTTCAAGGCCTCTTGGTCTCAACTGCCAAATGAGTGACCGCATTTCAATCAGAGCGTCTTGTGACAAATGCTGAATAAAATCAATCATTTCCCCTAGATTCTGATCGCTTGTCATTTGCCGTGCAGCCTTAGCAGTCAGACTCACAGAGAATAGCATTTGGTTGACAGAATCATGTAAATCCTGTGCCAGCCGGTTTCTTTCTTGTAAAAGGGCGTGCTGCTGTTCATTTTGCACAAGCTTCATCCGCTGAATCGCTGTACCAATTTGAAGCGCAATGCTTTCAAGCAAATTCAGCTCTTCTTGTGTAAATGTGACTTTTCCCTTTGCCGCCACATTTAATAAGCCGAACGTACGCTTACATGCTTGTAGAGGCACCGTTGCATGATGTGTAATCCCTTCTGTATCTCCAAGCTTTTGTTCAATCGCCGTTTCAATCCGTTTGCAGTTCATAATATTGGTGGCTGATTGCAGTGAGCCTTTTGTGTATCGATTGATGCAATAACAATCATTTTGACACATGAGCTGTTTTTGATGCTTTGCGAGTGCTTCAGGTAAAGAAACCTCTGCCATCAGTTCATATGACCCGTCTTTTTCTATAAAATAAATCCATGCTGAATGAAAGCCTGTGACATCCATCAGCATATGGAGCACTTCATGGAGCGTTTCTTTCATTTCCATGCCTTCATTTAGCTTTTCAGCAATTTCTTTTAACGTTTTTAATGTTTCAACCTTCTCTTGGTATTCTCCCATACTGTTTACCCCCGGCATTTACAGCCTTCACTTATCATTAATGCTCATTATACCATGAGTCCCCACGCGGCTCTTTCTCCAAAAGAATGATTTCTTCTCATCCTTTTGACTGAGAAAAAAGCCATCATGCATTCATACACGATGGCCTTGTCTTTCGTTATTTCGCTGTTTCTTCCACAATATCATAAACGACTTTCATCACTTCTTCTGACAGATGCTTTAGTTTTTCTTCACTATCTGTTAAAGATGTGCCTTTGACTGCAATATAAAATTTCACTTTAGGCTCAGTGCCGGAAGGTCTTAAGCAGAACCACGAACCGTCCTCAAGGAAATATTTCAGCACGTTTGATGCTGGCAGATGAATGGTTTCCTCTTTCTTTTCAGCCACAAGATGTCTTTGACTTGATTGGTAATCCTCGATCACTGTGATGCGCTGCCCTGCGATGGCAGCTGGCGGATTTGTTCTAAAGGTATGAAGGATCGCTGAAATCTGCTCTGCTCCCTCTTTTCCTTTTAAGGTTAATGACTTTAATCCTTCACGGTAAAATCCAAACTGCTTGAAAATATCGACAAGTGCGTCGTACAAGGACTTGCCCTGTTTTTTATAGAAGGCAGCGACTTCAACGGCTAATAGTGCCGCCTGCACCGCATCTTTATCTCGGGCAAAGTCACCGATCAAATAGCCATAGCTCTCTTCATAACCGAATTGAAACGTGTATTCTCCGCTCTTTTCAAACTGCTTAATTTTTTCTCCAATAAATTTAAAGCCTGTAAGTGTGTCTATCGTGTCGGCCCCAAAAGCTGATGCTACAGCACGCCCAAGCTCACTTGTGACAATGGTTTTCATCACAACAGGACGAGGCGGCAGCTGACCCAGCTTTTGTTTTTCAGACAATAAATAATGGAGCAGCAGGGCGCCTGTTTGGTTGCCTGTTAAAACAGTAAATTCTCCTTCGTGATCTCTGACCGCAATACCTAATCTGTCAGCATCTGGGTCTGTTGCAATGAGGATATCGGCATTTTGTTTTTCGCCAAGCTTGATGGCGTACTCAAATGCTGCATGCTCCTCTGGGTTAGGTGAGGTCACTGTTGAGAACTGTGGATCTGGTTTTTCCTGCTCAGGCACAACCGTGACATGCTGATAACCTAGAGCCTGAAGCCCGTTTCTGACAGGGTGATTGGCCGTCCCATGAAGCGGAGTAAACACGACTTTGACATCGACCTCATGTGCCAGCTCAGGGTGCACACTTATGGTTTTTAATTTTTCAATATAAGCATGGTCGATTTCTTCTCCGATCATTTTGATCAGCCCTTGCTGTTTCAACGTTTCTTCAGAATCAACTGAAATCGACAGTTCATTTTCAATTGCATCTACTTCTTGAATGACTTGATCTGCTTCAAATGGAGGCAGCTGCCCGCCATCTTCACCATACACTTTATAGCCATTATATTCTGGTGGATTATGACTTGCTGTCACAACGATTCCAGCAAATGCATGCAGCTCACGAACCGCAAAGGAGAGCTCTGGTGTCGGACGCAATTCATCGAATACGTACGTTTGAATGCCTTGTGAAGCAAGTGTTTTGGCTGCTTCCATTGCAAATTCAGGCGATTTATGACGTGAATCATATGCAATGGCGACGCCTCTTTTTTTTGCATCCTCTCCATGTTTCGCAATATACGCAGCAAGACCTGCTGAAGCTTTACGAACAGTATACACATTCATTCGGTTCGTGCCTGCACCAATCTCACCGCGCATTCCTCCAGTGCCGAACTCAAGGTTTTTGTAGAAACAGTCTTCAAGTGCTTGATGATCATCTTGATGCGTCTCCAGCCATTCCCTTAGTTCAGTATCCAGGTGCTTCTCATTGATCCATCGCTCATAATTCGTCTTCCAACTCATGGTCGTCCTCCCCAGCTCTTATCATCAATAAAATAACATCTACTGTTATTTTATATGGAATCACCCTTTATGTCATGCTATATCATTGGCAGTTGGAAAAAATGCTGTATAAATAAAAAAAGCCGATACATGATCGGCTTTTCCTTTTATTCAGCATCAAGCGGTACGACTGCTTCATGGAATAATTGATCTAATTCTGTTTGATGTTTCTGTTTTGCTGCTTCATCCCAGCCAAAACGCTCTGCCATGTAATCAACAACAGGCTGTGCGTATTTTTTTGCCCAATTGATGTTAAATAATAGGCTTCCTGTTCTTCTTAAGAAGAAATCGACAGGTGTTACAGCTAGTTCTTCTTCGATCGCATAGACAAGCTCTGCCAGCACATATGCTGGAATGTTTCGTTTGTCTGCTTCCCCTTGAAGCTGCTCTACTCGTTTGTAGACACTGCTGACGTTTGAACCATATTTTTCAGCTAGTTTTTGTGCAATCGGTTCTGTTAAACCAACAGATGCTCCTTCTGCTGTTTTCGCTTGAACAAAAGCTGCCATGTTTTTAGATCCGCCTACATGACCGCCTGAGATTGGCATATGTTTTGTTTTACATGGACCATAATCTTTGCCAGTCTCTTGTTTCAATCCATCACGTACGAGATCGACAATATGCTCAGCCATTTTGCGATAGCCTGTTAATTTACCACCAGCAATGGTGATTAAGCCTGAAGATGATGTCCACACTTCATCCTTACGAGAAATTTCTGAAGGATCTTTGCCCTCTTCATGAATAAGCGGACGAAGACCGGCCCAGTTGGACTCCACATCTTTTTCTGTAATATTGAGATCAGGGAACATGTACTGAATCGCTTGAATGACATAGTCACGATCGGCTTTTGTCATACGCGGATGCTCCAGCTGTTTTTTGTACACTGTATCTGTTGTTCCAACGTACGTTTTGCCTTCTCTTGGAATGGCAAAGACCATACGTTTATCAGGTGTGTCAAAGTAGATTGCTTGTTTTAATGGGAAGACCGATTGGTCGAATACTAAGTGAATTCCTTTTGTGTGCTGTAAGTGTTTTCCTTCTTTTGAGTGGTCCTTGTCTCTAAGCTGATCTACCCATGGACCTGTCGCATTGACGATCTTCTTCGCATACACATCGTATGTTTTCTTCGTCATAACATCTTCAATGACAACACCAACCACTTTGCCTTTATCATAAATAAATTCTTTTACTTTCGCATAGTTGACCGCTTCCGCTCCGAATTTCACAGCCTCTTTCATCACTTCGATTGTGAGGCGTGCATCATCTGTACGATATTCAACATAGTAGCCGCCGCCTTTTAAGCCGTCCTTTTTGACAAGCGGTTCTTTTGCAAGCGTTTCTTTCGCACTTAGCATGCTTCTGCGTTCGCTATGCTTTACGCCAGCTAAAAAATCATACACTCTAAGTCCAATAGAGGTTGAAAACTTCCCAAATGTCCCGCCTTTATGCATCGGAAGAAGCATCCATTCTGGCGTCGTGACATGAGGACCATTTTCGTATACGATGGCACGCTCTTTACCGACCTCTGCGACCATTTTCACTTCAAATTGTTTTAAATAACGAAGTCCGCCGTGCACTAGTTTCGTTGAGCGGCTAGACGTACCTGCTGCGAAATCCTGCATTTCTGCAAGACCGACACGCATTCCGCGTGAAGCCGCGTCAAGTGCTGTACCAGCGCCTGTAATACCCCCACCAATGATAAACACATCATATGGTTTTTTTGTCATTTCCTGCAGCATTTGTTCTCTTTCTAAGCTAGAAAAAGTCATCTCTTGTTCCTCCCATGTTGTACGGTAAAGAAAAAGAGACCGCAAACACCCAAAGCGTATTTCTACACTTCGGTGCCTGCGGTCTCTCCAGTTCTCCAACCGTTCTATTAACTTACTTGAAGTATACCATACTTTTGGTTTATTTGAAAGCTTGAGCTGCTTTTACAGCCTTTTTCCACCCGCTGTATAACGAGTCACGGCTGTCCTCTTCCATTTTAGGGTCAAAGCGCTTGTCAAGATTCCATTGTTTTGCAATGTCTGAACGGTCGTTCCAGAAGCCAACTGCTATTCCCGCAAGATAGGCCGCACCGAGTGCCGTCGTTTCATTAATTTCTGGACGCTCTACTGGTACATCCAGCAAATCACTTTGGAAGCCCATTAAGAAATCATTCTTTACAGCTCCGCCATCTACACGCAAAGTTTTTAATGAGATGTTTGAATCCTTTTCCATCGCATCTAAAACATCCTTCGTTTGATAAGCAAGTGATTCTAACGTTGCACGGACAAAGTGCTCCTTAGAAGTACCGCGTGTTAATCCGAATACAGCGCCTCTGACATCACTGTCCCAGTATGGTGTGCCTAGACCAACGAATGCTGGAACGACATATACGCCCTCTGTTGACCCAACGCGCTCCGCATAGGCTTCGCTGTCTTTTGAGTCTTTAAACATTCTCAGCCCGTCGCGCAGCCACTGAATTGCTGAACCAGCTACGAAAATACTTCCTTCTAAAGCATATTCAACTTTACCGTCAATGCCCCATGCAATTGTCGTTAATAAACCATGATCCGACTTAATTGCTTTTTCCCCTGTATTCATCAACATGAAACATCCTGTACCATACGTGTTCTTTGCCATTCCTTCTTCAAAGCAAGCCTGACCGAATAGTGCAGACTGCTGGTCTCCCGCCGCTCCTGCAATCGGGATATTTCTGCCGAAGAAGTGATAGTCTGTTGTTTCACCATAGATGTGTGAAGATGGTTTTACCTCCGGAAGCATAGAAGCAGGTACGCCAAGGATATCAAGTAGTTCTTCATCCCATTTCAGATCGTAAATGTTGAACATTAACGTTCTTGACGCGTTGGAGTAATCTGTGACGTGTGATTGACCGCCTGTCATCTTCCAAATGAGCCATGTATCGATTGTGCCAAACAGCAAGTCGCCATTTTCTGCTTTCTCACGAGCACCTTCTACATTGTCTAAAATCCATTTTACTTTTGTCCCTGAGAAATAAGCATCAATGAGAAGACCTGTTTTATTTCTAAACGTTTCATTGTGTCCTTGCGCTTTTAGCTCTTCACAAATGCCTGACGTTTGTCTAGACTGCCAAACAATTGCATTATAAACAGGTGCGCCTGTATGTTTATCCCAAACAACAGCTGTCTCACGCTGGTTCGTAATGCCGATACCGGCGATTTGATCTGCTTCAATGCCTGATTCAATTAAAGCAGTTGAAATGACGGATAGAACAGAGCTCCAAATTTCATTTGCGTTATGTTCTACCCAGCCTGGGTTCGGAAAATATTGATTAAATTCCTTCTGAGCTGTATGTGCAATTTTGCCTTCTTGATCAAATAAGATCGCCCTTGAGCTTGTTGTCCCTTGATCTAAAGCGAGAATATATTTTTCTTTTGCCATGGTGTTTTCCTCCCCTTACATACTTTCATTTACAGCATTTGTTTGATTTTTCGTAGAGACATAGAGTCCTAACAATACCACAACTAAAATAACGCTTACAATCCAAAAGGCTGGAGTGATGTTCGCTTTAAAGGCTGCATTGTAGAAAACACCGCCAAATGCGCCGCCTAAAATTGGACCAACGACTGGCACCCAAGCATACTTCCAATTCGATGGACCTTTACCTGGAATCGGTAGAATCGCATGAGCAATTCTCGGACCTAAATCACGTGCAGGATTGATTGCATAACCAGTTGTTCCGCCTAATGAAAGACCAATTGCGACAATTAAGAAACCAACAATCAGCGGATTGATTCCGTCTGCGAATTTATTTGCACCAATCGCTAAGATTCCTAGAACCAATACAAATGTACCGATGACTTCACTAAGTACGTTTGCAAAAGTATGCGGAATCGCAGGACCAGTTGAGAATACACCCAGCTTTGCACCTGGATCGTCTGTTGCTTTCCAGTGCGGTAAGTAATGTAAAAAGACAATAATAGCTCCTAATAATGCGCCAAGCATTTGACCGGCAATATACATTGGTACATCAGCCCAAGGAAAACTTCCTTCTAACGCAAGCCCGATTGTCAGTGCAGGATTCAAATGCGCTCCGCTGATTCCACCTGTTGCATAAGCTGCTATGGCTACTGCAAATCCCCATCCGAAAGCGATTACAATCCAGCCGGACTGATATGCGAGCGATTTCTTTAAATTGACTGCCGCACATACACCGCCTCCAAAAATAATAAGCAGCATTGTACCTACGACTTCACCCCAAAATGGTGTCATGAAAATTCCTCCTCTGGTTCAGTTGCCATCCCCTATGAATGTGTAAAAAAGATAAAGAAAAAAGATCCACAACAAACATACTTTACATCAGGGTCATTTGTCACCTAGTAAAGCGCTGTTGTGGATCTCCGTTTCTCCATCACATGATATTAACTTAGTGCTATAGTATCAGAGGATGAAAACGTTGTCAATCAATTTTCACATTTTATCTTTTTCACTTTTGGAACGCTTTCCAAAGGGCTGTATTCGATGTTGTCACAGCTGTAGCACCTGCTTCAAGCGCTCTTTCTACATCTTCTTTTGTACGGATAAACCCGCCTGCAAATATTGGAATCCCAGCTCGCTCGCGCACTTCTGTAATGAGATCCGGCACGACCCCTGGCAATACTTCAATAAAATCTGGGCGATGTTTCCCTACGAACTCCATGCTTTTTTCCATGGCACTTGTATCAAGTAAAAACATTCGCTGAATGGCATATACCTTTTTTTGCTTGGCTTTTACTATGACAGAAGACCTAGTAGAAATAATTCCTGCCGGCTTCATTTCCTGACAAATAAATTCCGTTCCATACTCATCATGTTTGATCCCATGAATGAGATCGACATGGACAAACATTTTTTTATGATGGGCATTTGCCTCATTCATGATGCCCTTTAGCCGGCCTAAATGGACATCAAGTAAGACCCCATATGTAAATGGACTTTTTAAAAATTCCTCAAATTGCTTCATATTGCGAACAGCAGGTAGAATGGGTTGATCATGAAAACTCATATGCCGTCTCCTTCAAAGTGTATTGGTTCAGTCACCTCCTAACAGTAATAGAATCTCTTCTATTTTTCAATACACCTAGTGTATCCAATGCCGATTTTACTTAGCAGCGTATGTGCTTTTTCCATAGAAAAAAGCAGAGAAATCTCTCTGCTCAGATTGTTGACAAAGGGCTAAAATGATGTTGATTTTAGCCCTTTGTCTTCTTTTCAGCGTGATAGAAAACCTTTGCAGTCTAGGAAGGACGAGCACCGGAGCGGAGCGAATTTGACATTCGTGAGCACCGGAGCGCAGACCTGACACCGAATGCGAGGGTTTGTCTACACGCTGAGCAGAGAAATCTCTCTGCTATAACTGTGCCATGCTTTCTTTAAGCGTGTTTATAATAAATGAGGCGTCTTCGTCTGTTATATTGAGCGGCGGTGCAAGCTGGGCAACGTTATTATAGCCGGCAACCGTATCACCATTTTTCCCAATGATTAGTCCGCGTTTTTTACATTCTGCAATCAATTGACCGACAACCTGTGGATCAGCTGGTTTTTTGGACTGTTGATCCTGGACAAGCTCAATTCCAAACAGCAGGCCTTTTCCTCTGACATCACCGACAAATGGATGCTCTTTTAACTCTTGCAAACGTTCAAGCATGTCTTGCCCAAGCGTGTCAGACCGTTCTACTAATTTCTCGTTTTCCATGATCTCTAGGTTCGCAAGGGCAACCGCACAGGAAGCAGGGTGTCCGCCAAATGTATTCACATGGCGCAGCCTGTCATACGTATCTTCCCCTGCGTAGGCTTCATAGATTTCTCGTTTCACGCACGTTGCAGAAAGAGGTAAATAGCCGCTTGTGATCCCTTTTGCCATTGTGATGATGTCCGGCTTTACATCTTCATGCATAAAACCAAACCGCTTCCCTGTCCGGCCAAAGCCGCAGATGACTTCATCCACAATGAGAAGCGCTCCATGAGCCTCACAGATGTCTTTAACCTTCTTCAAATACCCTTTTGGCGGCATTAAGATACCGCCGCCTGTAATGATCGGCTCCATAATAACTCCAGCAATGGTCTCACTTAGTTCCCACGTCATCGCTTGATCGATTGCCGCTGCACTTGCCAAAGTTTCTTGATCCTCAGGATGACGATACATATCAGGCGGTGCGACATGGATAAAGCCTTGACCTAATGGTTCATATTTATATTTACGCTGCGCCTGCCCCGTTGCGGCAAGGGCAGCTGCTGTATTGCCGTGATACGACCGATACCTGGAGATGAACTTTGTTCTTGTGCTCTCTCCTTTTTGCGCATGATATTGTTTGGCGATCTTAAATGCGGCTTCATTGGCTTCAGAACCGCTGTTAGAAAAGAAGATGACATAGTCCCCTCCAAGCCATTCATTTAGCTTTTCAGCCAATTGAATCGCTGGCACATGACTTTGCGTCAGCGGATAATAAGGCATTGTATTTAGCTGCTTATATGCCGCTTCTGCAAGCTCTTTTCTGCCATAACCGGCATTTACACACCAAAGACCTGACATCGCGTCTAAATAGCGATTCCCATGAATATCTGTCACCCATGCGCCTTCTGCCTCGTGAATAACCATGCTTTCATTTTCCTTGTTTGTCCCTTTCATATGATGCCAGATCAACTGATCATCTTTCGCTTGAAGATTTTGAGCCTGTTCATGTATTTTCATCTTCCCGCCCCCATGTATCCGTTTTCATCACTAAAGAAGCTTAGACCGGTTCAGCAGCACATTGCCTCTCCATTCATTATATGGATGAAAAGGGAGGCATATGAAACTGAAACTAGGCCGCCTGTAAGAGAGAACCAACCGTTACTTTCATTATAAAAAAGGGGCCGGGCTGATTACATTAGACAGATCGTCAACTGATTGAAAAGAACGATAAGACATTCTACTCGGGTGTCTTAGCAAATCTAACAAACCTCGTTAACGGCGATTTCCTTGCAGGAATTCATATGCAAGAATCGCAAATTCAAGCGCCTGTCGTTTCGGGGCCTGCATCATATCCTCGCCAAGCAATGCATGCAGTTTATCTAGTCTATGATAAAGGGTCTGCCTGACAATAAAGAGCTGGCTTGCAGTTTCCTTTTTAGAACCGTTTGTCTGTAAAAAGATATTCAGCGTTTGATAGAGTCTTCCGCTATTTTGCTTATCATATAAAAGCACAGGCTCCAAATACTCTTTCACCATACATTCAAGCAGTCCGCTTTCCTGCATGACAGGCATGAGACGGAGCATATGCAAATCTTGATAAAATGGGCTTTCCACCCACTGGGGCATCACTTTCTTTAAATGCAGCACTTCTTTGGCTGCTTGAAAGCTTTTTCTCATATGCTGAAACTGCTCACAATATGGACCGATGCCAAAATTGATCACGGTTCCGCGTGGCTGCTCCCGATCATACAATTGTTTGATGTCGCTTGCAGCCTTCTCTGCACGCTCTTTCCAGTCCTCCTTCTTTCTCGTGTTCAATAAAATAAACAAGGTTTGTCCTTGATGCTCATACGGAATCAAATGGAAACCCGCACGCTGAAAGATGGAGCGGCACGATACGAGAAAATATAAATTTCCTGCGATTTCTTCGATTTGATGATGCTTTTGAAAGAGCATCACGACACAGCCGGTTGGCTTTTTCAATCCTTCTGTTTCTTCAAGATGCTCTAATATATCTCTTTCTGTATGCTCTTCTTGAAACCATTTTTGCAGCCATTCGTTCTCTTTGGTCTTCTTCAATTCTTCTGTATAAAGCTCTCTTAGCGTTTGCTGGGCCAGAGCATTTGCTCCTTTATCCATTACGAGCAGTTCAAATTCTGAGAGTGTGTTTGTTTGATGAATGAGCACAAGGTCCGCAAATGTCTGCTTGAGTGCAAGCACTTCTTTTTTGGTCACTTCGTATCCTTTTGGCAAGGAAGCAAACTGTAAATAATTCATGACCATCTCTTCGGTTTGTTTGGAGGAATCACATAAAATAATCGGCTCCCCCTGAACAGGAATGAGTAAAAGAATGCCCCTTACGTGCTGATACACTTGATCCAAAATATCCATCTGCGGATGGGGAGTCAGCAAAAGCTCATTCAGCTTTGATGATAGTGCTTCTAGATCAGCCATCATTTGATACTGGCGTTCAATCATCATCGTATGGAGATGCTGTGTGATGTTGACGAATTTCACTTCTTTTGTAAACAGAATCAGCGGAAAATCTCTTTCTTCTGCATACTCAATCAGTTCTTCCGGCACATCGAATCTGAGCGGAACAAATTCAATACACAAGCCTGCCGCACCAGAATCGATCAACTGTTTTAAAAATGCTTGAAACACATCCAATTGATCATGGAAGCCTGCGGCTGTTGTTAGTATGAGCTCTCCCCCATTTAACAAATCTTCTACAGCAGGCACTTCTAACACATGGACCCATCTGACCTGCCGAAACAATCCCTTTTCTCCTGCTAACACTTTCGCATGGGCAAAATACTTTGTTTTCAACACATCACTCACTTGAAAATGAACGTCTACATTCATTGATATGTCCCCCTTTGTTTTGCCGCCTATCCCCTATCCCAGAGGGTGCATAGATAAAATCCATAATAAAACTGGTAATGTCACGATGCTTAAAACGGTACTGAGAAATGTCGTGCTTGAGACAAACTCAGGCTTCGTTCGAAATTGTACAGCCATGAGCGTAGTATTTGCTGCTGTCGGCATCGCTGCAACTAAGATCATAATTTGTTTCACTAGATCATCTACCGGTAAAATAAGTGTAAAGCCAAATGCGATGAGTGGTGAGATAAACAGCTTCAGCAATACAGCATAAGAAATGTTGCGATAATCCACTTGCTTAAAAGAAATGACGGCGAGCTGCATACCTAAAATAAGCATAATCGTCGGTATGGCGGCATCTCCCACAAGCTGGACACCCGTCATCACCTCTTTAGGTAGTGAAAGATCCATCAGCTGAAATAATAGACCGAGGAGTGCCCCATATGCAACCGGCATACGCAGCACTTTTTTCAGCACGACCTTTCCATCCCCTGCATCCTCTCCGCCCTTTGCTGCATAATACATACCGATCGTACTCATGACAAGTTGCTGAAGCACCATTAAAACGATGGCAATATCTAAACCAGCTGCTCCGAAGACAAGCAGGACAACAGGCGTGCCGTAATTCCCATTGTTCATAAATGCTGACGACAGAATCATAGCACAATACATTTCCTTCGAATAACCATAAATACGAGATAAAATAAAGACACATAAAACAAGTGAAAGACAAAGTCCGACGACAAAAATAGATAAGTACACATAGTACATCGACACTTTGTTTTGATAAAAGGTTTCAAACGCAAGAAATGGTGACATTAAATATAAAGACATTGATGAGAGCGTATGTATGTCAAAACCAATGGCCTTCTGCCCAATATACCCGATAAGGAAAATACCGAACACTGGCAGTAAGACAAGTAAAAACTCCATGCTGCACCTACTTTTCTCTAGATGAATTCCTATTTTTTGTTTCCTCATAATCATACCACTGTTAAACAATAAAAAAGAAGCACCCTTATGAAAGGCCGCTTCTGATTATTGGCAAAGGGCTAAAATGTTCTTTATTTTAGCCCTTTGTCTTCTTTTCAGCGTGATTGAAAACCTTTGCAGTCTAGAAAGGACGAGTACCGAAGCGGAGCGAATTTGACATTCGTGAGCATCGGATCGCAGGCCTGACACCGAATGCGAGGGTTTGTCTACACGCTGAAGCACCCTTATGAAAGGCCGCTTCTCTCCTCATCCAAATAGAACACTTCCCACAAATGACCATCAAGATCCTGAAAGCTCCAACCGTACATGAACCCATGATCCTGCTTTTCCTTAAACGGTGACCCGCCTGCTGCCATCGCCTGCTCCACCAGCTCATCGACCTCTTTTCGTGAATCAACCCGCATAGAGACAATGACCTCTGATCCCTGCCTTGCATCCACCAATTGTTTCTCTGAGATGGTTTGAAAATGCTTATGGGTTAACAGCATAACCGTAATGGTGTCACCAATGACCAAACAAGCTGCCTGATCATTCGTCAGCTGCTCTTGAAAGTCAAAACCCAGCTGCTCAAAAAAAGCCTTTGATTCCTTGACATGCTTTACCGGTAAATTGATATACAAATGTTTAGCTTGTCGCCCCATTTTCCTCTCCTTTTTGAACACATGATCTCGTTTCAGTATATTCAGATTTTACTCGAGCATCCCTTTATCACATGAAAAAATAAGCTCTCCTCCTTCTTTAGCTTATTTTTTACAATACATTATGATGAATCCTGACCAGGTAGCAGCGAAAGCCTTAGCTCGTCCAGCTGCTATGTCATTTTAAAAAATGTCATCAAAAAGAAGCGCCTTATGATAGGCGCTTCTTTTCATTATTTCTTATATTCAATATGGTACACATCTCTTCTTCGGTCTTTGAGCTGACGTACCGTTCCATCTTGCCGCTGTCTTCTTAAAATTTCTAAATCGACATCGCCAACGACAACCATTTCTATATTCGGATTACATTCTCCTACAATCCCATCTCTTGCAAATTCAAAGTCAGATGGGGCAAAAATCGCTGATTGTGCATATTGGACATCCATATTTTCGGTTTGCGGAAGGTTTCCGACAGTTCCAGAGATGACGGTATAAATCTGGTTTTCAACCGCTCTAGCCTGTGCACAGTAACGCACTCTTAAATAGCCTTGACGGTCTTCTGTACAGAACGGAGTAAAAATAATTTTTGCTCCTTTATCAGCTGCAATCCGAGCCAGCTCAGGAAATTCAATATCGTAGCAAATTTGGATCGCAATTTTACCACAGTCCGTATCAAATACCCGAACCTGATCACCTGCTGAAATCCCCCACCATTTTCTTTCATTCGGTGTGATATGGAGCTTATATTGCTTTTCAATCGTTCCATCACGTCTAAATAAATACGCGATATTGTAGATTTTCCCTTCCTCTTCAACGAAATGGGATCCACCAATGATATTAATGTTGTACTTCACAGAAAGGTCTGTGAACAAATTAATGTAGTCCTCGGTATATTCCGTGATACGCTGCACTGCAAGACTTGGGGAGCGCTCCTCTAAATAAGACATGAGCTGCGTTGTAAAAATTTCTGGGAATACGGCAAAGTCAGCTGACGCATCTGATGCGACATCAACATAATACTCGACCTGATTCATAAATTCCTCAAAGGAATGAATTTGTTTCATCGCATATTGAATGACGCAAATACGTACAGGGAACGCCGATTTATAATATCTTTTCGATTGCGGACGATAATCGACGTTATTCCATTCCATTAACGTCGCATATGTGCTGGATGCCTTATCATCCGGCAAATAATTCGGATTAATCCTCATCAGGCTGAATTCATTTAACAGCTGAAAAGATAAAACAGGATCATAAATTTGGTGAAGCATGACCTGCTCCACATATTGACGAGGCGTCATTTCCTCTTGGTATTTATGATAATTCGGGATGCGTCCACCAATAATGATACTTTTTAAATTTAATCTTCTTGCTAAGTCTTTTCTTGCTTCATATAAGCGATGCCCAATTTTCATGCGGCGGTACTCAGGACTAACCATAACCTCAATTCCGTACATATTCATCCCATCTGGATTATGGTTTGTGATGTACCCATCATCTGTAATGTCCTGCCAAGTATGACGGTCATCGTATTCATCAAAGTTAATTAATAAACTTGAACAAGAGCCAATGATTTCTCCCTCAAATTCAGCACAAAACTGCCCTTCTGGGAAATGTTCAAGATGGCTTTCAAGATGCTCTCGTTTCCAAGGGTCCATGCCCGGAAAGCATACCTCCTGTAAGGCAATGATTCGGTCAATATCTTCTTCCCGGATATTACGGATCACCATTCTTTTTTCAAACCGCGTTAAATCGAGTTTTTCTGCCATGATGTTTTTGCCCCCTTACTGATCCTCTTTTTCAAGCTGATGGAATAGCTGGAGCAATTCGATTTCAGCCATGGATTCTAATCTCACATCATATTCTTCAAATTGCAGCGTGCTCGTCACTTTGTTTGGGACGATGACGCATTTCATGCCTGCCCGTTTGGCAGCCACTGATCCATTCACTGAATCCTCAAAAGCCACACAATCCTTTGGCTCTACACCTAAACAGCTTGCGGTTTGCAAATAAAGCTCTGGATGAGGTTTGACTTCTTCCACATCATCTGACGTGCGGATACATTCAAAGTAATCAAAAAGGCCAATTTGTTTCAGGTGATCAGACACCCATTTATAGTCTGAGCTGGAAGCAAGTCCAATCTTGATTCCAAGCTCTTTTGCTGCCTGTAAATAAGCTTCTACGCCAGGTCGTGCTGATTCATCCTTCATTCTCTTTTGAAAACGAGAACGCCGGTCCGCTGTGAGTGCCTCATGATCGAGCGTCTTTCCTAGCTGTTTTTCCAAGTATTCAAACGGCTTAAAGCCTGCCTGCGTCCCGATGACGTTGCCCCAAACGGAAAGAGGCAGCTCTGACTCATGCTCCGCAAACATTTCTTGTAATACTTCATATTCATGTGTTTCTGTATCTAAAATTAATCCGTCAAAATCAAATATAATCGCCTTTACCAACGAGGCCACTCCTTTTTTTTACGAAAGTCTTTAATATGATACTCAATGCTATCATATCGTGAATAAAATTGACTTTCAAAGATGAATGTCTGCTAAAATAATTATGTATAAAAGGAGCCTGTACCATTTTGTCAGGCTCCTACCCGTGTTCGGTTCATTCTGCAAGAGATCCAAGCGCTCCGATTCGTGGAGAAATAGGCAATGTTGAAAAAGAGCGGGTTTGGTATTACAGATCTAAAGGTTTCTCCGTTCCCTTAAAAATAGTATGTGCGGCAGCCGTGTAAGTTAACAAGGAAGTTCACACCAACTTTTACGCATTTTGAAGGCGTCGGCTGGCAAAATCGTCTAAATCAAACGGAAAAGAAAAGCCGCATGCATTGACCTGCTCACGGTTTCGCTCGAATAGCTCACGATCACACTTTGTAATATGGCGTTTAGGTTTTACAATAATGGTATGTAATAGCTGAAGTCCCGATAAAATACGAAAAGCATCGTCCATCGTTCCGTTATAAACCCCTTCAACAAAGGTTAGCGGGCGTTCTTTTTGACGCGCAGCTGGGTCTTCGCCGACAGCATGGGATAGAAGATCTTCAACATCCTTTGATATTTCTTCAATTGCCTGCTCTTGCAGGTCTGTAGCAGCTTTCATTATTCTCACGTGACATCTACCTCTCTGTCGTTATTTCTCCATTCAGAATAGCACAGAAAAAAAGGCGTTCGCCAAGGTAAGTGTTTCCTATATATACCCAAAGAGAGGAACGGATATTATGAACATTCAAGGACACACGCTCTCGCTAAAAGTAGGTGAGCAGCATCAAGATACTTCACTGAGTCAGTTTTTAAAAACAGCCGTGTCGGCTTCAAAACCGATTATCCATTTTTGGATGGACCATCAAAAAGTACGTTTAAATCAAAAGCCGGCCCATCACGCAGCAAAAGTCAGTTCAGGTGATCACATACTGATCGATTTATTTGAAACGGAAGAAAGTGATGTGACGCCAGAATATGGTGAATTAGAGGTACTATTTGAGGACGAGCACTTATTGATTGTGCAAAAACCCGCTGGACGACCGACGCACCCGAATGAAAAGGGACAAACGGGCACACTGGCAAACCTTGTGGCCTTTCATTTTCAAGCAAATGGCGAGGAAAAGCGAGTGAGACATATTCACAGACTCGATCAAGACACAAGCGGCACGGTCATTTTTGCTAAACACAGATTAGCTCATGCACTGCTTGATCAAATGCTTTCTAAAAAAACGATCAGCCGAACCTACATCGCCATCGCAGAAGGACTTTTCAAGAAAAAGAAAGGCACTATTGATGCAGCGATTGGCCGTGACAAGCATCATGCCGTCAGACGAAGAATCTCTCCTACTGGTCAAAGTGCTGTCACTCACTTTCAGGTCATGGACAGCAATAAACGTCTGCAAATGACAGCCGTCAAGCTGCAACTTGAGACCGGAAGAACACATCAAATTCGAGTCCATCTTAGCAGTCTCGGGCACCCTTTAGCCGGAGATACACTTTATGGCGGAGCTCGTCATCATATCAACAGATGCGCCCTCCATGCCAAACAAGTAGACATGACACATCCTTTTACAGGTGAGCACCTGAGCATAGAAGCACCGCTGCCTCTAGATATGTCTCAGCTCATGGACGAAATCATCCATTAAAAAAAGAGCCTGCATTTAAACAGCAGGCTCTTTTTCTTTAGACAGATGCTCTTTTTGCATAAATAATGTACCGCTCTGGTGCATTGCCGACGAAATGAAATGGATAGCATGTCGTTAACACCAGCTCTTCCTTTTTATTCTGTAAAGTAATAATGGATGTATCATGCTGATCCACGATTTTCGTATGTGTGATTTCATAAACAAACTCACCATACGGCACAGTGATTTTTAGCTGATCCCCAATATTCAGTTCACCTGTTCGGCGAAATACCGTGTCACGATGGCCAGATAGGACGATTTGTCCCTTCTGATCTGGGTAATAACTGCCTTTGTAATGCCCGACTCCTTTGGCAAGGTCATCAGCATCTGTCCCTTCGACAATGGGTAGGTCTGCTTTTAATTTCGGAATCGTCAGGATGCCAGAGGCTTTCCCCACATCAGGAGAAAACTGCTTCTTTGACATCCCTTGATCGTCCGCTACCGCTTTCTTTGCATCTTCTAATGATTGTGCCGTTTGAAGGTGCGTAGAGGCGATTTGCCAAATTCCCCAGCCGAGCAAGACAATTCCTGCTGTCATCACAGTAAGTGCAAGCCACTTTTTCATGCTTAAACTCCTTTACCTGTTACATTTCTCTTAGATGATACGGTCATTAGCTTGCTGCTTTTTCTTCTTGTTTTGCTTTTTGAATGCGTCCCTCTTTTTGATACACAATGGAAGCTCCTTCAAAGCTCTTCACAAAAGCGACAGTGGCTTCTAAATCCTCTGGACCTGTTTCAGGATTTTTCCCCAGCCGTCCTATCGGTGCATATTTACTGCCAGTTGCAGTTGCCATAAAATTATTCACCGTGAGTGTATACGTTTGATCGAGCGCAACAGCTGAACCATCTGGAAGCTTTAAGTCGACTACTTTATATGTTACCGGATCATAGGAATATGAAAAGCCTGAAATGCTATAATCTGGTCCAAATTGAGGAGAAATTTGCGCTTCAATGATCTCAGCCAAGTCTTTCCCCTTAATCTCAAGTTTAACTAAAACGTTGCCAAAGGGCTGAATATTAAACAGATTTCCCCACGTAATCGGCCCTTTTTCAAGGTTTTGCCTGATCCCGCCGCCATTCATCATGGCAAAATCACTTTTCATAGAATATCTCATACCATCGGCAATCAAATTACCGAGCGGCGTGTCTCCATCATTTGAATAGCCGCCTTCCATTTTGACACCCGCTTCTCCAACTACCTCACTAATAATCGGCTCAACTTCTTTCCCGTAATGAGCCAAGATGCCGGCTGCTTCCTTGTCCTTTTCAATACCAGACTGGTCTACATACTGGATATTTGCACTCTTTTTGACAATATCCTTCGTTTTGCGGTCAAGTGTTACATTAACTTCGCCAATGGCCTTCCCATATTCAAAGGCTTGAACAATTAATTTCCCATTGACCTCTCCGTTTACGACTTCGTGATTATGCCCTGCAAAGATGACATCAATTTCATCATCGCCTTCTTTGGCAAGCTTCGCACTCTCTCCAGTGATGGTATCTCCATTTTGCGAGGCTGTCATATGAGCTAAAACCGCAATGGCTTTGATCCCTTTTTCTTTTAATTCCTTCGCAGCTTCATTTACCGCTTTAACTTCATCTGTAAACTGAATGTCTTTAATCCCTTCTGGCATGACCATTCCTGCGGCTGACTTTGTCACAACACCGATAAATGCTACAGGGATTCCTTCGACATCCATGATTTCATAAGCAGGTAAAAGTGGCTTACCTGTATCCTTGTATTCACAATTTGCACAAACGAGCGGAAAATTCTGTCCGTCATATCCCTTTGTGCCTTTAGGATGTTCTCCGCCATTTATGATCCGTAATAGCTCGTCCACCCCTTCATCAAATTCATGGTTGCCGACCGTGCCAACATCAAAGCCAATGTTCTCCATGAGTTCAACTGTTGGTTCATCTTGCAGAAGAGAAGATATTGGAGAGCTGCCGCCAATCATATCTCCAGCATGGACTGTGATCGTATTTTTGTTTGCTGCTTGTTTTTGTTTCATATAAGCCGTCACATAATCCATCCGTCCGTACGTTCCTTTATTGCCATCACCTTTCAGATCCAGTTCGTATTGTTGATCAATTTTCCCGTGTAAATCATTCATGCTTAAAATGGTTAATGGGACTTCCCCAGTTCCTTCTGCCGGCTGATAGCCAGCCTGTTCTGCTTCTTCTTTTGAAGCAAAAAAGATGCGTTTATCTACAGAAATTTCTTTCCAGCTGTCAGGCGATACGTACGTTTTCGCTGATGAATCACCGACGTAGCGTGTCAGTCCTTTTTTCTGTTCACGTGCTCTAAATTCAAACGGCTGTTCCAGCAGCGGATCTGCTTCATTCCAAATGCCAAGCCCTTTTTCTTTCGCCTCTTTGACAGCTTTTTGGAACGTCTGATAGTCCTTTTCATCTCCAACCGGCCAGATGAAATACGTAGGAGCATATCCTTTTTTCACAAGCTCTAAATTCGTATTGACCCCTTTTTTGGTTTTCACTTGAGCTAAAAGACGTCCATAGCCGTCCTTCGCTTCTGGACCAATCTTTAATGTGACTTTATCTCCGCTTGAAAGAAGTGTGTTTAAATAGTCCGCCGCCTTCTGTCCAAAACGCAGCTGATTTTGATCTAATTCATTTTTGGGCTTATGGTACGTTTCCGGCGTGTCCATATTCACAAAGCGCACCTTTGTTGTACCAAGCACAGGCTTCTTTAAATGAATCGTATCTCCATCCACCACCCGGTCAACCGTTGCCTCGTATTCTTTCTTGATTTTTGGCGGCTTTGGCTGGCGTTTCAGCAGGCTGACATCACCCTTGTGTCGTGGAAGCACCTGCAGCGTATCATACCTGCTTAACACTCCTGTAAACTCATACCACTTCCCTGTCTTCACTTCATCAATGGCACTTGTATCCACCATCACTCTAAGGGTGGTGCTGTGATATTTTTTATCAATGATCACCACATTGTATCCACCGCCAGCCGGCTGCTCTGGTTTTGATTCAACATAGCCCTTGACCTTCACAAGTTTTCCTTCATGTTTACGTGCCTGATCCATTTCTAGTTGTTTCACGGAGACTCGCTTCGGCTTTGGCAAGGCTTGATTCACACCATCGATCTTCAGGCGGTCTCGATCCGGCACAATTTCAATCAGTCCTTTATAAGACGTGATCTTCCCCGATACTGTCACCTTCATGCCCGCTTTTAGTTCTGGGAAGTTGTCAGGCTGTGCTGAATATATATTGATTCCAGCTGATTTGTCTTGAATGTACGTTGACAGTTTCCCATTGCCTATAGCAGATTGATCTGCTGTCACAATTCCGCTCACTGTCACTGTCTCTCCGATTAGCTGACGGGCTTTCTTGATTTTCATTGGCTTCTTTTGGTTCCATACCGTTTCCTTCTTTTCAGACGCACTGGCTTGTTCTGCTGTGATCATGCCAGGCAGTAAAGTTTGCAGACTAAAGATCACCAAAACCAAACAGCAGATCATTCGAATGGATCGAACACGTTTCATTAAACCTCTCCCCTTCCGAGCTTTATCTCTCATAGTGTACTAAGTAAATATTGATGGTAGATGGATTTCTTGTAAATCTTATGTCTGCTAGCTCATTGGAAACGTAATAATCACCCGTGTCCCCTCGAAGCTTTTGCTTTCAAAACGAATGCTGCCGCCATGGCTTTCAATGATTTTAATCGTCATCATTAAACCAAGGCCAGTCCCTTTTTCTTTCGTTGTATAAAAAGGTTCACCCAGTTTCCCTATTTCGTCTTCTGGTATGCCCTTACCTTGGTCTTCAAAGATCAGCATCATCTGATTATGTTCCAATACGGATGTGACCTGAATAACACCTGTCACACCATCCATCGCTTCAATACCGTTTTTAAGAATGTTTAAGAAGACTTGTTTCAGTTCATTCGGTATACCTTGAATGTTTGGCAGCGACGGAGACAAATTCTTTTGAATAGACACGCCTTTTAAAACCGCTTGTGATTCAACGACCATGATCACTTCTTCGAGCAGAAGATTGACTTGTACCGGCTCAAATTTCACCGATTTGCTTCTAGAGAGCACAAGGAATTCATTAATAATGGCTTCAAGCCGATTAAATTCAGACATCATCACATCTGCATAATCCTTCTGATATTTCTTACTTTGAATCATCAGCTGTAAAAATCCCTTTAACGACGTCAGCGGGTTCCTTATCTCATGGGCGATGCCGGCTGCAAGCTGACCTACTGCGGAAAGCATCTCTGACTTCATCAGCATCTTCTCTGACTGCTTTTGATTCGTAATGTCCTCTGAAATCCGCATCACGGTAGACTGCATTTTGTCAGGATCATCAATTCGATGTAAAGAGACCCTCTCCCATCGTTCACGGCCTGATAAATCCTGAAAGTACAGCTCACCTGTCCAGCTGCCTTCTTTTAAACAAACGTCCCATTGCTTTTCTAAATCATCACATTGACACAGAGAATGGTAGACAGAAAAGATATCTTTGCCGATCAGGTCATATTCATGCTGCTGCACAAACTGGCAAAAACGCTGATTCACGCATTGGATGACCCCTTCCTCAGTTGCAACAACAATATGGATATGGCTAT
This sequence comes from Bacillus sp. ABR, assembly GCF_056172715.1. Lineage (NCBI taxonomy): Bacteria > Bacillati > Bacillota > Bacilli > Caryophanales > Bacillaceae > Bacillus > Bacillus sp. ABR. The sequence continues at coordinate 275,502 of NZ_JAOYSL010000005.1, forward strand.
TATCCAGTGCTGTTACCGCTAGATGAAGTGACTGTTTGATTTTTGTCATTTCCGTCATTTTAATCCACGTCATCACCGCTCCCTCATGATCTTGGTCAAGAATAGGTGTGATGTGAACGGTGAATTGTTCTCCTTCATTCGTTTCAATTTCTCGTTCGATGACGCGCTTATCCGAGATAACGGATTGTATGTCATGATAGAGCGTTTCCTGCGTAAGTTTCTTAGCCATCGACTGAAAGGATTGCTGGTGCCTTATTTGAGCTGAAGTAAATAAAGAGGCAGCTGTAGGAGTGTAGTAGCGAATATTCATGTCTCGGTCCACAAACAACGTCGCAAGCTCCGGCTTGACAGAAGGTCTATACAGTTCTTCCCTTGTTACCCTTAAGTTGTTTATGATATTAATAAAATGATCGTGTTTTTTCTCAAGCTCCGCTATTTGCGTGTTTTTCGCTTTTAATTGAGCCCTTGCCTCCTGCTCTTTTTGTTTGACTTCATTTAGTTCATTTTCTAAGTCGACAATACGCTGTTGATAGACTGAATTCTGATCTGACATCCCATTTTCCCTGCTGTTCTTTTGATTTTTTCCTCTCTCATTCATTCGAATAAGAATGACGTATACTCCTTTAAAACGGCGATCAAAACTCTTTACAGTAAAATCCGCATACTGCTTTTTTCCTTTTTCCGAAATGAGAACATGCTGAAACACAACCTCTGTCTCGTCAGTCCATACCTTTTGAAAGGTTTGACTTAACATCTCTTTCAAATATTCAGGTGTCACATATTCGCATGATTGATCTGACACTTCTACATGGTCTAAGAAGGAATAGGCCCCATTTGACATCGCTAGGATTTTGTTACAATCATTAATGACTATACATGCATCATAATCCTCGCTTACATCCTTCATATATTGTGCAGCTCGTTTTTTTAACTCGGCATCACGAGCGTCATGTACCCAAGGGACACTAGGTGCAGGAACGTTAGAATAGGTGTAAATGTTCCACTTCTCATTGAACAATTGAAACAATCGAGGGATATTGGGGACAGTTTCATTTGGCCCTAAAATCAACACCCCTTGATCTTTTAAAGCATATTGGAATCGGGATAATACTCGTTTTTGCACTTCTGGCTCAAAGTACATCAAAACATTTCGGCAACTGATAAAATCGAGGTGGATAAAAGGTGAATCAATCAATAAATTGTGAGGAGCAAAAACAATATGTTTTCTAAGCGACTGCTTCACAATAAAAGCGTCACCTTTCTTTTCGAAATATCGCGCCCGCCATTTTTCCGGTATGCTTGCCATAGATTCTCTCGAATAAAGACCTTTACTAGCTATTTGAATGGCTTTTCGGTTGATATCTGTCGCAAAGACTTGAAGTTCAATGGACACATCTCTTCGCTTCATTTCTTCTAAAAATAAAATTGTAAAAGAATAAGCTTCTTCCCCTGTCGAACATCCCGCAATCCAAATTCGGCATCGAGATTTCCCGTTGTTCATTGAATGGTCAATGATTGACGGTATCACCTTCTGTTCACATACTCGTAAAGCCTCCGTATCTCTAAAGAAAGTAGTCGTGCCGCTTAGGAGCTGAGCGTGCAGGCGATCAAGCTCATCTGGTTCTCTTTCTAATAAACGATCGTACTCTGATAATAATGACATCGGCTCGTTTGCAGTGCGCATACGCTTTTGAATGACAGAAAGCAGCCTTTTCTTTTCATAGGCTGAAAAGGCAATCCCTTTATACATTTCAAGACGTTCAATGATTCTTAGTAAAGCTGGATCCATCTCATCAGCATGCGGAACATTGATGATATTGGCCATATATGCCGCAAGAGTGGATGGATTTTTGAATGTGTGATGATACATACTGTCAAAACCACTCTCTACCTCACTGCACGATAAGGCTGTTCCGCCTTGCTCAACCAACTGAAGCAACCCACTCCCCACACAATGACCTTTTTGAAAAAAGATCGCAAACGCCTCTTCCTTTTGAACACTGGCAAGTGACTTAAAAAGCGAGTTGACAGAGCATGCCTTGTTTGTTGGCAGCTGCTCAGATACATGAAGCCGGTGATCTTCCGTTAACGTCACAGCTGCATGCTGCGGACAAAAATAGATCGTCTTTTTCATGACTTTCTCACCATGTTTAATCGTTTTTGCCCGGTAGCCAATCGGTAAAACAAGTGCTTCCAAATCTGTTATACAATCGCCTGTCACATGATTTTGCACAACAATAAAAGAGGCATTTAAATCATGTGGTAATGATTGAAAAAAAGCCTCAAGATGATGCTGTTCAAACGGCGAAACACCGATGCCGATCACTGGTGTCTGCACATGTTCGTCTTCTATCAAACGATTAATGATTTTGTCCTGCATCTGGTACCCCCATGTTCATTCGTCTGATACTTTTTTTCGACAAAAAGAAAGAAAACCCTCTAATTGTAAATAATGTTTTTTGCATGAAATCGTGAAAACATCCTCACATTAAAACAGAGTGTATAAACAGAAGGAGGAATCTCAATGCAAAACGATCAGCAGCCAATGTTTCAAGGAAGCGCTCAGCAGCCTGAGCTCAACCATGGCGGGCATGAGTTATTCGATTTACATGAAATTTTAGCCGGCACGATTAATATTTTGGATCAATATATGATCTTGCGGCAATTTATTCAAGATCCTGCATTATCCGACATCCTGGATCGACAATATCAATTCGTTTTATCCCAGTACAATGTCACTGTAGATTGTTTTTCTACAGGCCAAAAGCCTAGTGAAGAAACCGCTACTTATATGATGAAAGAACACACTCAAGTGACATACGGAATCAAACCTTCTCAGCCGAAGAAGCCGAACCAGTCATTACAGGATGTAAAAGACTTAGGCATCACAGGACACATGCTCAGCCTAGTCAAATCACACGCCGGGTTACTTTCAATGTCAGCATTAGAAGTAACAAACCCTGTTGTCAGACGTGTGCTTGCTGCGCAGATTCCGAACTTTATCGAAATGGCGTATGAAATTTTCTTGTATCAAAATAAGCATGGCTACTATCAAGTTCCTCAGCTTTCCAAACAAGACATGACCGCCATGACGTCAGCTTTTGCACAGCTTCAGGGGCAGGTTCAAATGCCTCCTAGTAAGGCCGATCAACAAAAGCCTCTTCATTAAGAAAAACGGCTGACCCCCTTCTTTGGTCAGCCGTTTTTTCTTTGGTACATGACTTTAAACTGATCTTCAAAATCTGTGAGCCTCTTCCCCGTCGCCTGTTCAAAGCCGCTAGCAAATTGGCCCGTTTTCGCAGTTTCCTCTATGATTTCATGTATGACGCCTCGTCCGCAAAGCTGCACCAGCTCATAGATCATATAATAGCTTTGTAAATAGACATCTGTTTCATACGTCACCCGTGAATTCTGCCAGTCTTGATCAGAATGAAGAGATTGAAAAGGAACCACGTCGAAGCGTTCAGACGTAGCATTTAACACGTCATAGGCCGTCCATTCTGCTGTTCCTTCGTGGAACCAAAGCGGAAACATTCCTGGAGACACTTCATATGAATGGACCTTTTCATAGAAAACAAAATGAGCATACTCATGAATAAACAACGTATTGAAAAAGTATAAAGGCAGTGTCTCTTTCTTCAATAATGCTTCCCGTTTATCTGGATATAACCCTATCATTTGATCATGATCAGAGTAAAATCCAGTAATATGCTTGATCCCCGCCACTTGTTCGATCGACTCTTTATCATCAAAATAGATAACGTCTAAAGGTCTGTCAGCTTCAAATTGAAACACTGACGCTGTCCTCTTCTCTGCCTGTTTCAAAGCCTCTATTGTCAGATCAACAAAAGCTTCCTCTTCCTCTGCATAGTAGATTCGAATATGTTCATAGACTTGCTTATTGAGTCCCTCCGTGATAATCGTTTTAGGAGAAGACTGCTGCTCTAAATATTGTCCTGTCAGCTGAAACGCAACATAAATCAAGTACGCGGTGAAAGCATAAAAAATCAGACCTGCTGCAATCATTCCGCCTACAAGTTTTTTATGAATCAATGACGGCTTGGCTTTCATTTGCTCCCCACCCGAATTCATCCTGCACCCTCTTTCTCTTTCTATGAAGAAACAAAGATCAACAAGAGGTGATATATTTTTTACTTTATGCAGTCAGGTACGCGAGGTGCGGTTCCAAACAAAAAAGCCGCATATGACATACGGCTTTTGTCGTAGCTATTTTGATTCAGGGAAGACACGTCTAACCGTTTCAGTAAATTCATCGAAGAATCCTGAAATTGGCTCTCCGCTTTTAATACGTTTTCCGTACCCTTGCATACGATCGACAAAGTCTGGATTAGCAGATACATACACGTTGTCGATTTGTTGATCCGTTGATTTGACTTTGTCTGAAATTTTCTTTTTCAGATCGTCCGTCACATCACCGCTTTTATTGCCTTCAAGCACAACGGCTACAAATGCATTTTTTCCAGTGACAAGCACGTTCGCTGTTTTCACTTCAGACATATTCGCTACAAGCTCTGACGCCTTATCTGCCACTTTGACCTTCTGAGGTGTTTGAACATCTGGCTGATCCTGTCTCATGTTGTCATTCTTATATGTGACATTTTCATATTGCCTTTTCATTGTTCCTCTACGCTCATCGCCTTGATTGTTCATTCCACACCCAGCGGTGATTAATGTTGGCACGAGCAGTAAAGATAGCATCCATTTCTTATTCATCAATTATTCCCTCCTTTTGCTCATAGGTTTTTCATCCAGCCGGCTTTTTATGCACACATCCTCTGTTTTCGTAAAATGAATTCATAATTCAGCTGGGTTTGGTCATCCTAAACATGATGAAGAATCATCACGACCAAATGGAGGGATTCGTTTGTTTAAAAAAAGAAAAGGTATGAGCACTGGCGCAATGATCGCAGTATCAACAGCTATCATTGCATTATTCTCCCCAGTTTTACGAAGAAGGCTGAAAAGCATGGCACAAATGAATATGTCTTCAATGATGACAGGCGCAAACCATCAGCACCAAAACTCATCTCGCCATGAGTCCCACTCACATAAAGAATCAAAAGGAACAGGTGAAGTTGGACAAATGATCAAGCAAGCATTCACAGCTGTCCAGCCAAATCAAACAAACCAGCACCAATCACCAACAAGAACCCATCAGCCAAGAGAGTCTTATGCGCAATCTCTTCACATTGATGAAAATGTGATGAATGTGATGGATGATGAATCAATCCAGCAAGTCATCAATGACATCGAGCACAAATAATAAAACAGGAGCCTTCATAAAAAGAGGCTCCTGTTTATTCTCCAGAAAAATGTTCTTTGACCATGAGACAAAAGGAAGGTAAAAATGAGATTTCGATTGTTGTGAGGAAGTCGTCATGATGCTCTAATATCAGCAACAGCTCCTTTTCTTCCTTCCGATCTTTTTTTATCTCTACATGCTGCACAGTTTTAAAATCATATATGCCTAAAACAGATTCGTTCTTTTTTCGAACAACCTTTAAGGTAAATTCCCGCATAGCAAGCGACATGTCCACAACAAATCGCTCCTCCTGATTCTCGAACCGAAACGTCAAATCTTGATATTCAACCGGCATTTCTTTTTCAAATCCGGCATCTGGCATTTTTTCAAAAAAAGAAAGCCAGTCCGTTTGATCTGGAAAGCGTTTTCCTCGCATTTTCTTCAATTCCTCTTCATTAAAATTTTTATTAATTATCCTTTTTCCCCTTTTCTTTTGCAACAAATTTTAGTAATTTTAAAAAGGTGATTCTATTTTGCTAAGAGACCTCTTTATTAATTTAACAATTCTTGTTACTTTCCATTATTTATTTATGCTTGTGTTTAAAGAGAATTTTCTAAAGAAAGAAGATACCTTGCTCAGACAAATATGCAAAGGCATGCTTTCTGGGTTACTCGGTGTCCTTTTAATGTTCTTCTCTATTAAAACAGGACCAGCGATCATCGATTTAAGACATATTCCCCTTATTTTAACGGCCTTTTATGGAGGCATCGCCCAAACAATGATTGCAGCCTTTGTTGTCGTCATTGGCCGATTATTAATTGAAGCCAACATCGCTTCTTCCATCAATATTTTTTCCATGATGTTTATCGCAGCCTCTTCTTTTTTGATTGCAGAGCGTCATATGAATCATGTTGTGAAAATGCTGTTATCCATTACGATTGGTAATGTGATGGCCACAAGCCTGTTTATCATGGTCGTGCATGAGACATCATTTCAACTGCATTCTACTTATTGGATTTTCTCATATATTGCTGGATTGTTTAATTTTTATGTCATTGAGCATCAAACAAAAGCATATCAGCTGTTAAATTTGTATAAATTCCAAGCTCATTATGACTTTTTAACAGGTGTTTTAAATAAACGGAAGTTCGATGAGGTATTAAGTGATGCTTTTACTAAGAAGTTGAAGCAGCCTATCCATCAAATGTCCCTTATTTACCTAGACATCGATTACTTCAAGACCATTAATGATCAATATGGGCATCATGAGGGAGATATCGTTTTAAAAGAAATTGGTACAAGGCTGATTAAAAACACAAGAAGCTCTGATTATATTGGGCGGATTGGCGGTGAAGAATTCGCTGTCCTTCTTCCAAACTGTACAATTGAAAAAACATGGCAGATTGCAGAACGCTTACGAAAAAAAATAGCAGATCAGCCGATTTATTTAAAAAACGGTCTTTCCATTCACACTACAGTATCAATCGGATGTGCTTATTCTCATGGAACTAGTGCAGACATTAAGCAATTACCGATTATAGCTGATCAGGAGCTCTATAAAGCGAAGGAGTCCGGCCGAAATCGAGTGAGCTTTTCAGAGAGAAAAAAAGACCATTTGACATAGGCATTTTCCTCAATTTGTTAGCGCTAATTATTTTTAAAAAAGTTTTCGTATAACAGTTGTTTTTTCCCGCAAACACTGGTAAAGTAAAGGTAATTATTTTTGTTCGTATCATCTTTAAGAAGAAAGTTTTGTAAGAGTTTTCGTCTTTGAAGTTTGTGTAAGAGCAAGAATAGTGAATTTAAGCGTTAAGATCGCTTTAGGAGGAAATTTCATGTTAGAAGGTAAAGTAAAATGGTTCAACTCTGAAAAAGGTTTCGGATTCATCGAAGTAGAAGGTCAAGACGATGTATTCGTTCACTTCTCTGCTATCCAAGGCGAAGGCTTCAAAACTTTAGAAGAAGGTCAATCAGTTTCTTTCGAAATCGTTGAAGGTAACCGTGGACCACAAGCTGCTAACGTTAACAAAGCGTAATTTAAGAGCATCTGCTCTTTTAGCACTTTATAGAGTGAAAGAAAACCGCCCGGCTTCTGCCGGCGGTTTTTTTGTTGCATAAAAAAAAGAGAACCTGATGAGAGGTTCTCTTTTTTATTTGTCCTTCTGCTTTAGCTTCTGTAAAGCAGAACGATACATATCATCATTCATTTTAGTTTCTGGTTCTTTTTCTTTGACAGGTGGTTCTGGCTGTTTAAACTTTTGAAGCGCCTGTCTATAGAAATCGTCGCCAGCCGCATCATCATCTGTTTGAGAAGGCTCTGACGCTTTTTTTTCAACTTCAGGCTCTACAGGTCTCGCCACAGCTTCTGGCTCGCTATGCGGCACGTCAGGCTGATTGGAGACATCTTCTTTGATCTCTTCCTTATCGGCCGATGCGTGTCTGACATTGAACGCTACTAATCCAATAATGACTAGAACAGCAGCTACTAACGCTACAATAATCGTCGCCAAAAGAACCCTCTCCTTATCGCTTAAATGATGCAGTGACTGATGCTACACGTCTTCCTAGTGCTTTTCCGAGTTCAATGCCTTCAGTCGAAATCAATTCATCAGAATCGATCGGACATGTCACACCAGCTCCATAGTAAGAGCCGTATAAAGCATTCTCAGGAACATTTCCAGGAAGGCCGACAACAAGCATTCCTTGGTGGAACATTGGGGTAATCAAGTTATGCATTGTCATTTCTAAACCGCCGTGTGTTGTAGCAGTTGTACAGAAAACAGCACCGACTTTATCGATTAGTTTTCCTTCTGCCCATAAGTAGCCAAGACGGTCAATCCATGTCTTTAACCCAGAACTAATGGTACCAAAGTGACCAGGGCAGCCCCAAATGATCGCATCCATTTGATCGAGCTTCCGAATGTCTGCATCTTTCACGTGATCAATGAATACTTCAGCTTGCTCTGTTTCACCTGCGCCTGCTGCAATCGCTTCTGCAAGTGCTTTTGTATGGTCACCTTCACTATCGTATACAACATAAATTTTCATGTACGGTCCCTCCACACTTATCTTGCATCTTGGTTTGCTTCCTTAGGTGCTGGAAGCAATGATATTTCTTGTTTCTTTTGCTGCTGTTCTTTTCGCTTTTTATCCTTACGAACATCTCGCAGGAACAAGCTGAGAATGACACCAGCCGCACAGAATAATGTCACCCACATGTAAGCATCATTGATACCCATCACGTTTGAATCGATCTGTGCTTTCGTAAAGAGCTGGGTGGATACATATTTTTGAGCAGCTTCTGCTGTCATGCCCATATGATGCATCACATTCGATACAGCCGCCTGGAATGAATTCATAAAGAGCGGGTCCGCTGTATTTGTTTGATCCGCCATATTGGAATAATGGAATGTCGTCCGATTCGTATAAATCGTTGTGATCAAACTCGTACCGATGGAACCGCTAATTTGTCTCAATGTATTAGACATCGCTGTACCATGGCTGTTTAAGTGCTGTGGTAATTGGTTCATCCCTGCTGTCATCACCGGCATCATAAGAAGTGACATACCAAATGCACGTACTGCATACATGAGCACAATGTGACTATAAGAAGTATCAATGGTCAGCTTTGTAAATTCATATGTCGTGACAACGGTAATGAGCATCCCTACAATCGCAAGCGGACGAGGTCCAAATTTATCAAACAAGATCCCTGAAATCGGGGACATAATGAGCATCGCAAGTGCCCCTGGAAGCATTAATAGCCCAGATTGCAATGCCGTAAACCCAACGAGGTTTTGCAGATAAATCGGAAGTAAGAACATCCCTGTATATAAGGCAACCGTAATAATGATGTTAATGACACTTGATAATGAGAAAATGCTGTATTTAAATACGCGGAAATCAAGCATCGGATTATCAACTTTCAACTGTTGGAAAATAAAGAGAATAATCGCAATCGCACCAATAATAATCGTAGATAAGACGATCGGATCTGTCCAACCATCACTTCCTGCTTCACTCACTCCGTAAAGAAGGGAAGCAAAACCAACGATTGAAAGAATCGCACCAAGACTGTCCAGCTTGATTTTTTTAGGCTCTACAATATTTTTAAACATAAAGAAAGCCGCGATAATGACAATCGCACCGATTGGTACAAGTCCGTAAAACATAATACGCCAAGAATAATGTTCAATAATGTAACCAGATAATGTTGGTCCTACTGCAGGAGCAAACATCATCGCAAGACCGAAAATCCCCATTCCTTTCCCTCTGTTTTCCGGAGGGAAAATAAAAAGGATTGTTGTCATGACGAGCGGCTGTAAGATACCGCCGCCGACAGCCTGAATCAAACGGCCGATGAGCATTGTTGAAAAGTTTGGCGCAATACCGCAAATAAATGTACCTAGTGTAAATGAGATCATGGCCACTAGGAATAAGCTGCGCTGTCCAAAACGTGTGATTAAAAACGCAGACAACGGAATCAGCACACCGTTGACAAGCATGTAGCCTGTTGTCAGCCACTGAATCGTCGTTGCACTCACATTAAATTCTGTCATTAAATGGGGCATAGCTACGTTCAAAAGCGTTTGGTTTAAAATCGCTACGAACAAACCGGCCATTAAAATGATCAGTAAAGACAAGGAGCCTGCTCCCTGTTTTGTCGCTGCAGGTTGATTTGCCATCTCAGACAACCTCCTTTCATTTTTTGATATCAATCATCATTAAGATGAAATTTTGACAGAAGCATTCATACCTGGAAGTACTTTGTCTGATGGATTTTTAATAGAAATTTTCACTGCTACTTTTTGCGTTACTTTTGTATAGTTACCACTTGAATTTGTTGCTGGCAGCATATTGAATGTTGAGTTTGTCGCATAACCAATTTGTTCAACAGTTCCTTCAAATGTTGTATCAGGATCTCCATCTACAACGATGTCGACTTTATCGCCTTTTTCAATGTTTTTAATATCTGTTTCTTTAATATTTGCTGTGATGTAAAGCTTGCTTAAATCGATTGTTTCACCAAGAACTGTACCAGGCTGCACTTGTTGGTTGTTTTGGATTTCTTTTTTGACTAATGTGCCATCAGCCACTGCTTTAATGTTTGTTTTTGTTTGTCCTTCAACTTTTGCAACTGTGCTGTCTTTTTCCACTTCGTCACCTTCGTTGATATCCCAGCCTTTGATTTGTCCAGCTGCTGGTGCTGTGATTTGATACATGTCACCTGTCACTTTAGCCTCATCTGTTTTGACAAAGTTTGTGCTTTCGTAGTAGTAATAAGCACCTCCGGCAATAATGGCAAGAATTACAATAAGGCCAATAATGTTCGTTAGCAATAAACGCCCTCTGTTCATGTTTTGTTTCTCCTTTCATGTATAAAAATATAGTGTCATCTGCTTTAGCAAACTTAGAATGCCCATCATCTGACAGAATATGAAACAAGCTCAATAATCTGTCCTTTTCCCTTGATCTACCCCCGCCCGAAACATGGTGTGCAGCCCATTTATATTTATTGTTCAATTATGAGCAAGGAGCAGAAAAAGAAGAAAAGACGATGGCATCTTTTTTGAAAAACTTATATTTAACAAGATTAAATATTAATAAATGAAAATTGAAATGTCAAAGAGAAAGTTTTACTTTTTTTCTGGTGATCCCTTCCTTCTCCACACAAAAAACCTTTCAGCCCTTATGCTGAAAGGTTTTTTCAAATGTGCTCGTTATGAATGAACTTCTTCCTGCTGAAAAAATTTTTTTAGTGCGAGAAAAACGTCTGATTTTTGCTTCAGAATATAATGCTTAAATTTCTCATCCTGAATATGCTTGTATGCTGACATTAACGTAGAATGCCGGTTGTATTGATTCACTTCACCATAGCAAAATAAATTGGCTTTTTTCATGATCTCAGAAACAAGTTTCACACACCGGGCGTTATCTGATGTCAAATTGTCACCATCAGAAAAATGAAAAGGATAAATATTATACCGCGACGGCGGGTATCGTTCGTCTATGAGCTCTAGTGCCTTTCGATAGACAGACGAGCAAATGGTCCCCCCGCTCTCCCCCCGCGAGAAGAAATGTTCTTCGTCTACCACCTTCGCCTCTGTATGGTGAGCAATAAATTCAATATCGACTGTCTCATACTTTGTCCGTAAGAAACGTGTCATCCAAAAGAAAAAACTTCTCGCCATATATTTTTCCCAAAGACCCATACTTCCGCTCGTATCCATCATCGCCAAAACGACGGCTTTCGACTCTGGTTTAGTCACTTCATTCCACGTTTTATACTTGATATCCTCCGGATAGATGGGATAAAAGGAAGGGCTGCCTGTCATCGCATTTCGTTTAAATGCCGAGAGCATCGTTCGTTTTTTGTGGATATTTCCTGTTAACCCGGTTTTGCGAATATCGTTAAACTCAATTTGTTCGACAATGATGTCGTCAAGCTCCTTTTGCTTGAGGTTTGGCAGCTCCAGTTCACGAAACAGTGCTTCCTCGAGATCCATTAATGAGACTTCTGCTTCGTAATAATCCTCACCAGCTTGATCTCCAGCGCCCTGCCCCTTTCCTTGACCCTGCTTACTGTCTGAGCCGTCACGCGCAACAACATCGCCAACCTCGCTGTCTCCATCCCCTTGACCTACATGTTTATTTTTGTCGTAGTTATACCGAATTTTATATTCATCTAATGAACGGATCGGAATTTTCACAACATCTTTTCCGTTCGACATGATGATGCTTTCTTCTGTGACAAGATCCGGCAAATTGTTTTTAATCGCCTCTTTGACTTTTTTCTGATGACGCTGCTGGTCGTCATAGCCTTTTCGATGGAGGGACCAGTCTTCCTGAGACACAATAAACTGACTTTTTTCTTGCCGGGACATCCATCCCCCTCCTCACCTTTTTGCACAATTCTTCCTTTATCCTATGCTGCTCGTCATCCAAGTTGACGGTCATTTTTAAAAAAGACATTACCGGTGCTGATGCGCCAATAATGCCTCCTTCATTTATTAACGATTCAGAAGACTGCCTACATATTTTAAAAGTTCATTTGCACTTGTTGAATTATAGCCATGCTCATCAATCAATCTAGCCACTACTTCATTGACCTTCTTCAGCTGCTGTTCATCCGGTGTCTTCGTCGATGTCGTAATTTTCACCACATCTTTTAGATCGGCAAACAGCTTCTTCTGAATGGCCTCTCGCAATCTCTCATGCGAATTATAATCAAAGCGTTTTCCCTTTCTCGCATAAGCCGAAATACGAATCAGAATTTCTTCTCTAAATGCTTTTTTGGCGTTTTCAGAAATGCCGATCTGCTCCTCAATTGAACGCATGAGCTTTTCATCAGGATTCATTTCTTCACCCGTTAATGGATCACGCAGCTTGTTTTTATTGCAATAAGCCTCGACATTATCTAAGTAATTATCCATCAGCGTTTTCGCAGACTCCTCATAGGAATACACAAATGCCTTTTGCACTTCCTTCTTCGCAATATCATCATACTCTTTTCGCGCGACTGAGATGAAATTCAAATAACGCTCCCTGTCCTCGCTGGAGATAGATGGATGCTGATCAAGCCCTTCTTTTAAGGAGCGCAGGACATCCAGTGCATTGATCGATTCCATGTTCTTTCGAATGATGGTAGATGAAATTCGGTTGATTACATAACGCGGGTCAATTCCGCTCATCCCTTCATCATGAAATTCCTTTTTCATCTCATCAATGTCGACAGACTGGAAGCCTTCGACACTTTCTCCGTCATACAGACGCATTTTTTTCACCAAATCAATATCAGAACGCTTCGGCTCTTTCAATCTCGTCAAAATGGAGAACATTGCTGCTACCTTCAGCGTATGCGGGGCAATATGCACATCTGAGACATCACTTTCTGAAATCATTTTATGATAAATGCGTTCTTCTTCTGTGACCTTTAAATTATAAGGAATTGGCATCACAATAATTCTTGAATGCAAAGCCTCATTCTTTTTATTTGAAATAAATGACCGGTACTCGGTTTCATTCGTATGGGCGACGATCAATTCATCTGCACTAATTAAGGCGAATCTTCCTGCCTTAAAATTTCCTTCCTGCGTTAATGACAAGAGGTGCCATAGAAATTTCTCATCACACTTTAACATCTCCTGAAACTCCATCATCCCTCGGTTTGCTTTATTGAGTTCTCCATCAAAGCGGTACGCACGGGGATCTGACTCTGATCCAAATTCAGCAATGGTTGAAAAATCGATGCTTCCTGTTAAATCGGCAATGTCCTGAGATTTCGGATCAGACGGACTAAAGGTACCAATGCCGGTCCGTTTATCCTCTGAGAAAAAGATCCGCTCGACCCTTACATCCTCAATTCTACCGCCATATTCCTCTTCCAGTCTCATCATGTTCAGAGGCGACAAATTCCCCTGCACACGAATCCCATATTCTCTATAGAAATCCTCCCGCAAATTTTGCGGAATAAGATGAAGCGGATCTTCATGCATAGGGCAGCCTTTGATCGCATAAACTGCGCCATGATCTGTCAGTGAATATTCTTCAAGTCCTCTTTTCAATCTAGTGACAAGCGTCGATTTCCCTCCGCTTACTGGTCCCATCAGTAATAAAATACGCTTCCTGACATCCAGCCGCTTTGCAGCAGGGTGAAAATATTCCTCCACTAATCTTTCGAGTGATTCCTCTAACCCAAACAGCTCCTGATCAAAAAATTTGTAGGTTCTGACCCCATTCTCCTCTTCAATCCCGCTATCTTTAATCATATGATAAACGCGAGAATGAGCAGATTGAGCGACAAGTGGATTTTCCTTAATAATGTCTAAATAATCGCTGAATGTGCCTTCCCATTTGAGACGCTGCTCTTCTTCTCTGTGCTGTTCGATTTTCTTTAAAATATCCATATGAACCTCCTCTTTCAAGATTGAAGCTAGAAATCAGATACTGTTTTACAATCTATGCGGAGGCGTCCTATTACATGCTTTCGTTCTTCAAAATGACGAATTGGCAAACTGAATTGACAACCATCCGCAAGAACCTTCATAATAAAGGAAAAATAGGAGAAAAATGATTTTCTTCTCCTGCTTTTCAAGGTGAACTTCACATCATATGAAACAGGCAGCGAACGGAACAAAGGGATAAGGGGGAGCTTATATGAGAACGGTCATTATGATGGGCGTCATCATTACGTTTTTAGTATCCATTTTCACTGCTGGCTACGAAGGCAAGCCTGGGAAATGAAAAAAAGGATGTTCCATTTGCGGAACATCCTTTTTTCATTTAGTTCGTTGTTTTCAGCACTTGCATATTCACTGTATTCCCTGACACCTGAACCTTCGTAAAGTCTTGGGTATCCACCACAGGTGTGACAGCACGATTATCCAATGTGATGTCAGTAAAACGAGTAGAGAAGTTCGCACGGATGTCTTTTCGATAAATATCGTCAGTTACTGCTACCGTCGACAGTAGTTTCCACTTGGTCACAGCGCCAATGTTTGAGTTTTGAATTTCTGTAATAATGCGGCCGGTATAGCCAACATTATTTGTACCCCAGAACGTCGCTCTTGTATGCCCATTCAAATTTTTATAAATCGTCATTTGAACAGTACTTCCAGGTTTAAATCCCTTTGTATACGTAAAGTCATTTTTTCCTTCGATATATGTCTCTTGATTATTTGCTCCTACTTTCATCGTAGGTTTCCACACATTATAGGTTGGACTGTATTGAAGCCCAATATCCGCTTCCTTTGAACCTGTGAATCCAGAATAAATATAAGCTGTACCATTTGACACACTCATTGCGGGAGGGAGCTGAATTTTTGTGACCAATATGGATCCGTTACTATTGATATAAGTACGCCCGCCAATCCCTTTTGATAGCTGAGCTGCTTCTATCTCCTGCGTCTGAGAGAGTCCTGGAATACTGACTGGAATCGTCCCCATTAAAATTGCTGAGCTGATGGCACTAGTGATCAGTAGCTTTTTCATCTCATTACTCCTCCTAATGGATTCATCATTTTTTGAAAACGTCATCACAATCTATCATACTACCTATTTTTTAACATGTCAAAAAAAGTATAATTAAGTCATATTTTTCATCTGTCTGTATCTTATCTCACATAAAAAAGCCGAGATCAGTATCTCGGCTTTTATCATGATCTTATATGAGATCGCGATATTGCTGCTGGCGAAGTGCCTCATATACAAGAATGGCTGCCGTATTCGACAGATTCAGGGAACGAACATGCTCTGTCATCGGTAAACGAAGACAACGATCCATATTCTGTTCAATCAAATCTTTTGGCAATCCACTTGTCTCTCTGCCAAAGACGAAGAAATAGTCTTCATCCAGCTGAGAGTAATCAAATGTCGTATGCGGCTTTTGGCCAAATTTTGTGATATAGAAAAATTGCCCCTTCGGATGAGCCTCAAACAATTCATCAAGTGAATCATGATAGACCACATTGGCATATTTCCAATAATCGAGTCCTGCACGCTTCAGCATTTTGTCATCTGTCGAAAAACCAAGCGGACGAATCAGATGAAGGGTTGTATTTGTTGCTGCACATGTACGCGCAATATTTCCAGTATTAGCTGGAATTTCTGGTTGATATAAAACGACATGAAGTCCCAAAAAAGTTCACCTCTAATTTTCTTTTCCGCTCAACATTATACCACTAACTACCTTTCGCGGCATCGTCCAAAATGTGAAAAAACATATATCGAATAGCAGGTGTATAGGCGGTCGAATCCTCGTATGACCAATAACGCATGCGGCAGTCATACGTCTGTGCATTCACAAGAGGCATTCCACCTTTGTCATGATCAACAACAATGGTTGTATGATTATACCTTCCATCACCTTCAAAATCGTAGCAAATGACATCTCCAATTTGAAGCTCGCGTGGTTCTTTGAGTTTCTTTGCTCTCAAACCCGCTTTCGAATTCGCTAAATAATTTTTCATCGCATGAGCCACCGTCCAGCTATAGCTCCACGTATGCGGACGCACCCACCAGCCAGACCCGCGGTTCGGATATCCTCTTGTTGGCGCATTCCCTGCTTTCAAACATTGTGAAATAAAATTTGTACAGTTATCTTCAAAATTTTTATAGGCTGGATTCCGCTTATTCCAGTAAGTCTCCGCATACTGCACGGCTGCCCGCCGGTCATAGTGAAAAGCTCTACCGAATTGTTCTTCGGTCTGAAAGCGCTCATCCATAAGCTCTTCCCCTTGCCGCTCTTCTAGCATCATCCGATCTTTGACAAGCATGTCGTTATAAAGAAATGCTTCTCTTTTTTCCACCTGTTCCTCTAAATAAAAAGAATCGTCTACATCCTTGCAGACATATGTGAGATGAGCAAGGTACTGCACATGCTGAGCTCCATCATCTTGAATGGCTGAATCGAGAAGTTTTGTTTTTGCTTTCGCCTTCACAATTTCAACCTGTCTTCTAGCAAAAAGCTCTTTTTTCCGCTCTACTGCTTCCACATCAGACATAAGCTGCGGCTGCTTGATTGCACGGTCATTGATTAAATACGCCAGCCTGTCTTCTAAAGTTTTCTCTAATAATTGTTTCACACAGACACCACCAAACATTTTTTAAAATCTCTGTTTGGTTCATTCTATGTTCACAGGGATGTTATTTAGTATTTAAAGGTGTCTGCAGGAGCTCAATCCCTTTCACAATCTCCGCTTTCGCTTCTTCATCACTTTCTCGCTCAAGAGCCTTTTCCAGCTCTGGGAGCTGCTGATCATCGCCAATTTTCCCAATTGCCCAAGCAGCTGTTCCCCGAATGACCGGTCTTGGGTCCTTGTGCATCAGCTCAATTAACACTGGTAAGGCAGATGTATCTTTAAAATGAGCGAGTGCCAAAATTGCATTCCGCTGAATGGGCTTTTTCCCCCGCCATGAACCTGAAACATGACCGTATTTTTCCTTAAAATCACGATTGCTGATTGTCAGAAGCGGCTTTAACAGCGGCTTTGCAATTTCAGGATCCGGCTCCATTTCAGGATGCAGATGAAAATCTTTTCCTTTATTGATCGGGCAGACAGTTTGACACGTATCGCACCCGTACAATCGATTTCCTATTTTCGAACGAAATTCGTCAGGTAAAAACCCTTTTGTCTGCGTTAAAAATGAAATGCACCGCTGAGAATTCAGCTGTCCGGGATTCACAAGCGCACCTGTTGGACACGAATCCACACATTTATTGCATGTTCCGCACTGGTCTTCAATTTTCTCATCCGGTTCAAACGGGACATTTGTGATCATTTCAGCCAAATACACATAGGATCCAAACTCTGGCGTGATAATCATACAGTTCTTTGCACTAAAACCAATACCAGCACGTTCTGCTACAGCACGATCAGACAATTCTCCTGTGTCCACCATTGATTTTGTCCGTATATCGACATGCTTGCTCCGCAAAAATTCTTCGAGCATATCAAGCTTTTTTTTCAGCACGACATGATAATCTGTTCCCCATGAAGCCCGGCAAAAGATCCCCCTTCTCGCATCCTTTGTACTTCGTGGAGCATCTTTCATTTTGGAAGGGTACGCGAGCGCTATCGCAACAATTGATTTGGCCTTCGGAAGCAGCAAAGAAGGGTTTGTTCGTTTTTCAATATCAGGCTCTTCAAAACCTGACAAATACCCTAACGATTCATGTAAGATGAGGCGGTCCTTTAATGAATCAAATGTATTGGCACTTGCAAATCGAATTTTATCGACACCAATTTCTTTCGCATATTGAATCAATTCTTCTTTTAATTCTCCAACATGAATCACCTTGCAAACCTCCTTTCTTTGTTTCTTCTGTTGTTTTCAGTATAATACGAGTGTATCATGACCGATTGGAGTGAGTCACTGTGAAGATACATATGGAAATTTCTCATCCTCAAAACCCGTCTATCCATGTTGGGCAGATTGAATATTCGCATATTGAAGTTGGCACATCACCTCAAATGTTAAAAGGCCGCTTACGCCTGTTTCAAGAATCTTTATTTTTTGAATACGAAGATAAAGTATTAGAAGAAGTACCAGCCATCAAAGAATGGACGGATCTTTTAAAAGATGTTCCTTTCCTTTCACTTCTTTCTGATATCCAAAAGGAACAATTTATTGACTCGACCAATTCCGTACAGGATTTGTCGATATTTTTCTCACTAAAATATTTCTTACCCATCCTGACATTAGATGCCGATCACATCAAAGGACCGCTTTCACTGACAAAACATGAGGCTGGTCACATCGAATGGCAGGACGGTGCAGGACTGAATGGATTATTTTCTCAAGCAAGTACAGCACATATTTCTCCAGACACAAAGAACATTCTTCAAATCATCCTTTTCCCTCCATCTATTTCCCGGGAAAAGAGTGAAGCTCTTATTCAATCCTTGACGAAGATGTTTGTACAAATACATGGCGGAGAAAGCAAATATGAACTCATTGAAAAAGCACTGTAGCCTGACAGTGCTTTTTCACATTATACTGACATAATAAAAAACGCAACACTTCGTTTATCTATGAAACGAAATACTGCGTTATAAACAAAATTATGTATTGGAGCGGGTGATGAGAATCGAACTCACGACATCAGCTTGGAAGGCTGAGGTTTTACCACTAAACTACACCCGCATCAATTTTTTAAAAGCAACGTCATCGCGTTGACTTTTATTATGTTACAACTTTCTTAACAATTCGTCAAGAGAATATGAAGATTTTTCGTCAAAAAAATTCATATTCTCCGTATATATTACGATAGTTATTTATCTAACTGAATATAAAATAAGTACGCATGTGACTTATTCTTCAACGCTTCCTTTGGATTCTTCTCAATTACGTCAAGCATTGGTGCATTTCCTTCTTTCCCCATTGCTGCAGTATATGCAATTAGTGCCTTTCCCCCTGAAGCAACTTTGACAGTTTCAGATTGTGCAGAAAATACATAGTCACTTACTTTGAACGGAAAGCTTGATGTCGCTTTCGTCATCCCATCATTCTTTTTATCTGACCAAATACTAAATTGTGATTCATATGTATCTTTCTCATGATGTAATTGAAGAAGTACATTCACCGTTTGGTCGGTTCCATTCTGGTGTAAAGTAAAGGTAGCAGATGATGCTTCCTTATTCACTAATCGGCCATTTTTGTAATGGCTCCCGATAAACGTAATACTCTTGTTCTTCTTCGTTAATCCTTTCAGTGTCAGAGCCACCTTTTCATTAGTCGTTGCTGCTTCTAGTAAGTTTTTTTCTTTTTTTGAGAGTTTCATTTGTTCGATGGTTACTTGGTTTTTAGTAGCAGGCTCTGTTTTTATTGTCGAAACCGTCTTTTCGGTTGTCGTTGTTTCTGCAGCCTTCTCGCCGCATCCTGCTAATAGAAAAACTGTGAATAAAAGAATGCTCCATTTTTTAAACATTGTGATCCCCTTTGATGTTTTTTATTTCTTATTATACTAAAATTTGGTTTGTCATACAAAAAAAGATTAGGAGAATTCTCCTAACCTTTCGCTCTTTTCTGCTTTATTGCTGATAGGCATGCCACAATGAGAAAACTCGCAGCAAAAATCACAATCATATAAATAAAAAAGTTTGGCTTGATCTGAAAAGTAAATGCGGACGAGCCTTCCATTTCAAAAGCGAGACTGTTAAATAATAAAGCATCATTCGTTTTTGATTGAAATAAATGATAGAACAATACGCCGATTGTCAGCATCGGAAAGCCTAAGAACCCTAGAAAACCACCAACTATTGCGCCTTGTTTCATCGCCTGTACGTTCATGATCGTTGTCCTCCCATTCCCCCAAGCAATAGCTGCTTCATAATGGATTTACCATCCCCCATAAACGGAAGAAGATAGAGTAATTGGATAAAATACGAGATTGAAAAAATGAAAAAACCTGTTGAAACCGGATTTTCTTTTAGAAATAAAATGGTCACAATGATGCCTGCTGCGCCAATCACACCGGGAACGAGCGGTCCAAGCAGCGTGATCCACACCTGCTTTTTCTGAAACGGATCTAACACGGGTCTTACAAACTTCACTGACATCATGTCACTCGCAAAAAAGCCTTGAGGACCATCTCGCCCTGCAAATTTTCGATGCGCATAGCCATGTGCCGCCTCATGTAAGGCAGTTCCGGTAATTAACCCGAAATAAATAATCGTAAAATAAATCGCAATGGCTGCAATCGATGGATCAGGAATGAATAAAAAAGCGAGCCCTGCCATGACCATAAAAAGTAGCCAGAAAAAGATGATTTTACGCGTCACCATGAGCAAAGCCGTTCCAAAAATGTGAAGGAACGAGTGACCAGTACAATCAAATCGTTCCTTCATTTTGACTTGATACTGCTTGAAAAATTGACAGCAGGCTGTCACAATCCGATATGGTGAATGATAATGAATGGACAGCAAGTGATGCTGATTCAATCCCGTCATCAGCTGATAAAAATCACGAGCAATCACCGACTCATCGACCTGAAACAAATCGGCGAGCTCTGCGGTAATACTCGCTTCTGTCCTTTTACCGTCCACTTTCGTTAACATATGATAGGCACTTTCATTGATCGGGAGTGTGCTTCCATACTGCGTATCCGTGAGATGCCTCTTTTGTAAGGTCACATACGGCGCTAGTTCCGGTACCCGCTCAATCTTTAGCTTATTGTTAAGAAGTTGAATCATGTGAATACCTCCATGAAAAACCTTTGTATATGGCAAAGATGAGCAGACCCTCAAATGCAGCGACAAGCAGCCATTGAAGCATTTGACTCGATGCCCCTATGACATAGTTCCCAATAAAAACAATCGGAATCATGAGTAAAATAAGCGCTCCAAATGAAAATATGCCTGTGTAGGGATTGTTTCGATCAAGAGGAAGTAAAATACCTACTACATAAAAGAGCGCAGTGGCATTGCATAAGACAGCCGCACCAATCAACGCGTGCCAAATTTGATCAGGAAGCGTCAGCGTTGTCAGCATGAATAAAACAATTTGCAGTACACCAACAAGCAGAAGACCGATAAACTTGTACAAAGCCACTTCCCAGGATCTCAGGCCAAATGTTTTATACATCCCCAGCATTCGTTTATCATTGCCAAACGAATTGAAGGCTGTTAATCCAGCAAGAGCACATAGAACAAAAAACGCTTCTTCTTCAAAGAAGAATCCAAATTGATAACGAACAAATAAGATCACTATGAGAAGAATAAGAAAGTTTAAAATGTTTTCTTCATTCCGTACCTGTGACTTCATTTCCTTCACAATAAGTGACCACTTTTTTGAAGAAGAGAATGGCATCTTGTGTAAAAAGGTTAACGCTTTTTTCTCTGCCATAATCGGCATCATCGCAAGAGAAAGAAATGCGCCGCCTGCCGATAAGAGGATGAACAGAATCAAGATGGCATAATTCACCCCTTCAGGAGACATTCCTTGTGCCGCTAAGAAAAACGGTGCTGTAAAATACATCAAATGATAATCAAACTGTAGATATGATTGCTGAATTTGGCTAATATCAAAATGCGTCAATCCATACGCCACAACGAGTGCCAATAAAACAAATATCGCTGCAAATTTTTGCAACGGTAATTTTAATTTCAAAACGAGTAAATAAGTGATATTGTAAATAAACTGCAGGAGCATTAAGACAAAAAGCGACTGCAAAAGCACCATCAAAAAGAAAGTAAAGATAAAGAAAACACCTATTCCCTGGGCAATAAAATTAGGTAAAAGCAGAATACCGATAAAAAATAAAACAAGTCCTGCCACCACTGTCACCATCGGAATGAAGTATCCAAAACTTTTCTGAAAGGTAGAGAGCGGAAACCAGCTGAGCTGCATAGAAAACCGGTCTTGTTCAGGTGTTCTGACCTTGATCAAAACGAATAACAAGCTTGTAAAAATAGAGGCATTGATTGCCATTGAGACAACGAGTAATCCAAGGGAACGTCCATCCCCATTTAAAAAAGCCTTCATAAAGACACCTGTAAAGCTGTATCCGATAATGGCTCCCATTGTGACAGCAAACAAAAAGAATAAGACCACAATGATCCGCTTCGTTTGAGTATCAAAGAGCTTATACATTTCCTGCTGCCACATTTTAAGCATCATTTTAGAAATGATTAATGATTTCATCAAAATGTGCACCCCTATCACTTAACATTGAAGCTTTCAGAAACACCTGTTCCAGTGTGCTTGATTGATACTTCTCCTTTAAGGCTGAGACTGTCCCTTCATCCATTTTATTTCCCTTAGAAATAATGGCGATTTTCTGGCACAGCTCTTCCGCTGAAAGCATATCATGCGTTGAAAGCAAGATTGCACCATGATGCTCGGCATACCGCTTCATCAGTTTCTTTGTGTTTATAACCGCTTCAATATCAAGTCCTCTAAAGGGCTCATCCATGATCACCAATTGACTATCAAGCATAAAGGCAGCAATCAGCTGTGTCTTTTTTTTCATCCCATGTGAATAGGTTTCGATCGGTCTTGATAAAGCCGAGTCCATATCAAACAGTTCAATTAGTTGATTTCTCCTGTGAATTGTTTTACATTCATACATAGAAGAAACAAACTCTAAATATTCAGCACCAGTCAATGCTTCAGGGAGCAGCAGGTCATCTGGAACATAGGCTACTTGTTTTTTAAAGGATGGTTCATCATTAGTGACGCCCTGCAAATGAATTTTTCCTTCTGTATGCTTAATGATGCCGAGTATACAGTTAATCATCGTTGTTTTACCCGAACCATTCGGTCCAGCAACAGCAACGATTTGATGAGGGTCGATCTTTAAATGAAAATCATTGACAGCAGTCACGTTATTTTTATACGTTTTGGTTAAATTCTCGATCGTAAACATATAACCTCCAAGTGTCTGCATATTCTTTAAAAACAGATCAGGCTAAACCGCCCGCCACAGACGGTTTAGCCCTGGTGTCTTATCTAAGAAGTAAAAAGATGAATCCTAAGTATAGCTACTTACATTCAATTTGGACTTTTAAGCCACTTTCCCACTGAACGGCTCCTGTAAAGCTACCCTTGCCGTTTGCTAAACACCAAACTGCTGCTCCTAGAACGACTGTTGCTCCCAATCCAAGAAGGACAGCAACAAATACTAAGAACCAAGCTTGGTCCATAATAGCAGGTTCCATAGTGGAATAGTCAACTTGCGGCGCTGCATAAGTCATACTTTTCACCTCCCAGCTTATGATGATCGTATCATAGGCGTCACACGCCAAACATCTACAGAACATCCCATTTTTGACCGAACATACATTTGGTTAAAACGTGACTTTTTATTCAATTATTCATTTTCATCTGTTTAAACCCTCTCTTATTTACTAGATTTTAACACCTCTTAAGAACCACAAAACCCATTTAATGTCATTTGCACCATCTTTTTTCTTCCCTTTTTCAAATAGTCCATATTTATCATCTATCATTTTTATTCTTTCTTTTTTGTGAGATAGAAAGAATTCCCCCGATATATCAGATATAAAAGTCCTGATTATATGTCGTAATAACATCAATTATGAAATATTTACTGATCATTCCGATAAAAGAGTGAGTATATTTTCCTTCTTCTCTTGACTCTGAAAATATGTATATACAAGAAAATCGATTGGGAAAAAAGCCCTTACCTTGTTCAGCAGTACACAACATATGACTCGCTCCTATTCTATGAAAAAAAGCAAAGCAGCCATCGCAGACTGCTTTGCTTTTTCATATTTATGAGGAACTAGCAGCAGAGGCTGCATCTGGAAAATGATTGTTCCCAATGATTTCACCAGCTGGCACAGAGAGTCCTGTATCCCCCGATCTCTTGAATGGAAGGAGCGGGAAAACAAGCTCTGCTAAATAATAAGCTTCTTCTAGGTGCGGGTAACCAGAAAATATAAATGTATCAATGCCTAGAGACTGGTATTCTATGATACGATCTGCTACTGTTTGCGGATCTCCGACGAGTGCTGTTCCTGCACCGCCGCGTACTAAGCCAATGCCTGCCCAAAGATTTGGGCTGATTTCAAGTTTGTCTTTTCTCCCTTGATGCAAATCCACCATTCGTCTTTGACCTACTGAGTCCATCCCCTGTAAAACTTTTTGCGCCTCATCAATTGTTTTTTGATCCAAATGGCGAATTAGATGTTCTGCTGCCTGCCATGCCTCCTCTTCGGTATCTCTCACGATCACATGAAGACGAATGCCAAACTTCACCGTTCTTCCTTCCTTTTCAGCCTGTTTCTTCACTTGAACAATTTTCTCTTTTACTTGTGCAGGCGGTTCGCCCCAAGTTAAATAGACATCTGTATGCTTGGCGGCCGCTTGAATTCCTGCTGCTGATGATCCGCCAAAAAAGACTGGTGGATGGGGGGTTTGAGCTGGCGGGAATAACAGCCGGCCATTTTCTGCTTGTAGATGTTTTCCATGAAATTGTACATTTTCTCCTTTCAATAACCGCTTCCAAATCGTCAAAAACTCTTCTGTTGCCTCATAGCGTTCATCATGAGAAATAAATAACCCATCTCCTTCAAGCTCCTCTTTACTTCCCCCTGCTACCACATTAATCAGCAGCCTTCCACCTGAAAGACGATCTAATGTAGACGTCATTCTAGCAGCAACAGACGGTTGCATAAGCCCTGGTCTAAGAGCTACGAGAAACTTTAAATGAGTGGTTTCAGCAGCTAAAGCAGCTGCCGTCAGCCATGGATCTTCACATGATCTCCCAGTCGGCAGCAAGACCCCTGTATAACCAAGCTGATCAGCTGCTTGAGCAATCTGTTTAAAATATGGATAGTCTGCCTGTCTTGCCCCTTTTGCTGAACCTAAATAACGGCCGTCTCCATGTGTTGGAATAAACCATAAAATATTCATGACATCGCCCCCTGTTATTATTTACCTTGATAACTAGTGCGCCACTTGAGCAGACGCTTTTCTAACAGACGTACAAATGAATCTGTCAGCTTACCTACTACTGCAAAGATGATAATTCCGACAAACACTTTATCCGTTTGAGAGAATTGCCTTGCATCCATAATCATATAGCCGACGCCGCTGCTTGAACCCATTAACTCAGCTACCACTAAACCTAGCCAAGCAATTCCTAATGACAGCCTCACGCCCAGAAGAATATGCGGAAGAGAAGCCGGTAAAATCAGCTTTGTGATGCTTTGATACAGATTAAACTCTAAGGCGCGGGCCACATCAAACAGCTTATTATCTACACTGCGAATACCAAGAAAAGTATTAATATAAATCGGAAAAAAAGCCCCAAGTGCAATCAATAAAATTTTCGCCGTTTCATCAAAGCCAAACCAGAGGATGAATAAAGGGGTGACCGCTAAATGAGGAACGGTTCTCAGCATTTGCAAGGTCGGATCTACATACTGCTCTGTTTTTTTAGAAAACCCTACGCATACGCCCAGCATAAGACCTAAGCCTCCCCCAAGTAAAAATCCACATATTGCTCGATAAAGACTGATGTAAAGATGGCCAAACAGCTCACCAGAACGTATCAACTCTCGAAAGGATTCAGCAATCAAAACGGGCGAAGGCAATACAGTGGAAGAAACAATTTGAGAACCAGCTATAATCTGCCAAACCGCAATAAGTAGAACAGGTAATACCAGTCCCTTTAACTTATATAAAGAAGACGCTTTTCTCCTTTTTCTCTTTGACCGCTCAATTTTAGATGCTAAAGCCGGGTTCGAAATAGCTTTCATTCATCCATCTCCTCTTTCAGCATTTTTTCAATAAACGAATTATCTACAACCTGATTGACATCAATTTTCCGCTGGATCGCCTTTGTTTTATATTGAAAATCAGCGGTATGCTGCTGAGCATTGATGATCTTCTTCGAAATGGGCTTATTGAGTGGTTCCGTATTGTTTAATACTTGTGTGACGACCTTCTTATCTAAATTTTTTAAACGCGCATATAGAGTAACAGCCTCTTCTGGATGTGATTTCTGCCACTTCACCGCATGGTCATATACCTTTAAAAATTTCACCACTAGTTCAGGATGCTGATCAGCAAACTGAGTGCGAACAAGTGTGAAACCTGGAGAATATAAATCAGTCGCTTCCCCATTCACCAGCAGCTTTGCTCCTTTCTTGATCGTTTCAAGTGATAAGAACGGCTCCCAGATCGACCAAGCATCAACGGATCCATTTTCAAATGCTGATATCGCTTCATCTGGCTGTAGCTGAATGATCTGAACATCCTTCGCAGATAAACCTGCCTGATCTAATACTTTGTATAAAAAATCAAAGCCACTGCTCCCTTTAGCGACAGCAATTTTTTTCCCTTTTAAATCTTCTACTTTTTGAATCTCACTGTTCTTATTCACTAAAATACCGTTCGCTTTCAGCCCATCCTGAGATAAACCAATTTCCTTAAAATCAATACCCGCTGCCTGACCTGCTATGACAGGTGAGTTTCCAACTTGCGAGAAATCTAATTGATTTGCAGCAAGTCCTTCAAATTGGGGAGGACCACTTTGAAACTCCACCCACTTTACCTTCACTCCTTCTTTTTCAAATGATTGTTCAAACCACCCTTTTTCCTTTGCTAAAAGCAGCGGGCTCAAACTTTGCTGAATCCCAATCCGAATTTCTTTCACCTTGTTTTCTGAACCGTCTGCTGCTTGACCACACCCTGCTAAAACAAGGAGAAGACTCAAAAAGATCACGATCATTTGTATCTTTTTCATGCGATTTCCCCTCCCTAAATCCCTGATCCATCAGTTAGTAACAATTCATCTGTTTTCTCAAATTCTGAAAGCACCTTTTGTCTTAAATGTTGAAAAGAGGTTGATGTTCTATCACGCGGAAAAGGCAGATTCACAGGAAGAATTTTATGGATTCGGCCAGGTCTCGCTTGTAAGAGCACAATTTCATTTCCTAAATAAATCGATTCATCAATATCATGAGTAACGAGCATCATCGTTGTTTTTTTCTCCTGCCAAATGTCCAGCAGCATATCCTGCAAGTGTTTTCGTGTGAATGCATCCAGCGCACCAAACGGTTCATCAAGCAATAAGATCTCCGGATCACGAAGGAGTGCTCTCGCAATGGCAACCCGTTGCGACATTCCTCCTGAAAGCTCATGTGGATAAGCATGTTCAAATCCTTTTAATCGAACAATTTCAATCAATTCATCCACTTTACGGCGTACATCCTGTTGTTTTAAATTGAAATTGGCCGCTATGTTTTCTTCGACTGACAGCCATGGAAACAGGCGGTGTTCCTGAAAGATAAAGCCCTGTTTCATTCCTGGTTCTGTGACCCGTCTGTCTCCTATCAAAATTTGCCCATCATACGCTGTGTCGAGCCCGCCTATGATTTTTAGCAACGTACTTTTTCCGCATCCACTCGGACCTATCACTGTTACAAATTCACCTGGAATCATGCTCAATCTCAAGTCTTCAAGTACCCGAATGGTCTGTTTGTCTTTCCAAAAGGATTTATCCGCAATATCAATTGAAATCGTCATTGAAACCCTCCACTCCTCTTGCCATCAGATACATACACAGAAAGGCCCTTATCCCCAAAAAAGAGATAAGAGCCTTCGTGTTGTCCGATCAGCTAATCATATTGATTTGTTAGCACCATCCTAAATCATATTAATCCCATAAATCAACTCGAATTTATAAAATAGTTATTTTGTCCTTGTATGCTTTTCATCAATCCGATCGTAAATCGCTTCTATTCGTTCCTTGCTGCTGTAAATCTCATATTTGTTCCGCTCAATTAAGATGTCTAGTGTGATATCCATGTGTTTTCTGTATTTTTTTCGTTTTTTCTTTTTTTCCATCTTCATCATCCTTTCTCATTCAAATAAAAAAAGGCTCTTCACTCATGCTTAAGTGATAGAGCCTTCGGTTGACCGATCAGCCATTCTTGTTCGCGTTTTCAGTATGCTCATGTTAATACATACTATTCCTACCTGTCAACTATATTTATTGTTTTTTCAGATTTATCTAAAAAATGATTGACCGAGCAGTGAACAAGATTTATAGTCTTATTAAATATTTCTTATCAAAACAGTTGGTTTTATCTAACAAAAGGAGGATACACACATGTCAGAAGAACGTCCATTTCGTTTAGAAACAAAAGCCATTCACGCAGGTCAGGAACTTGATTCAGCGACCTATTCAAGAGCCGTGCCTATTTACCAAACAAGCTCCTTTGGTTTTAGAGATAGTGATCATGCAGCGAATTTATTCGGTCTTCAGGAACCGGGAAATATTTATTCACGTATTATGAACCCGACAAATGACGTATTTGAAAAGCGTATCGCAGAGCTTGAAGGTGGGATTGGTGCACTTGCTGTTTCTTCTGGGCAAGCAGCGACGACTTATTCTATTTTAAACATTGCAGGAGCCGGGGATGAAATCGTTTCCTCAAGTAGTCTTTATGGCGGCACCTACAATTTATTTGCCCATACACTCAAAAAACTCGGAATTACAGTAAAATTCGTCGACTCATCCAACCTTGAAGAACTTGAAGCAGCGATCACAGACAAAACAAAGGCAGTGTATGCAGAAAGCATTGGGAATCCAAAAGGCGACATTTTACATATTGAAGCCATCTCAGCCATTGCACACAAGCATCATATCCCGCTTATTGTGGACAATACACTCGCCAGCCCTTATTTATTAAGACCTATTGAGTTCGGTGCAGACATTGTCGTCCATTCAGCGACGAAATTTATTGGCGGTCATGGTACATCAATTGGCGGCGTCATCGTTGATAGCGGCCGATTCCCTTGGGCTGACAGCGATAAGTTCAAAGGGCTGACTGAACCAGATCCAAGTTATCACGGTCTAACATATACAGAAGCTATTGGAGAAGCGGCTTATATCACAAAAGCACGAGTACAGCTCTTACGTGATTTAGGGGCAGCTCTGTCGCCATTCAACTCATTTTTACTTCTGCAGGGCTTAGAAACATTACACCTTCGTCTTGAGCGGCATAGTGAAAATGCGTTGAAAACAGCACAGTTCTTACAGGATCATCCTCTTGTCGATTGGGTAAGCTATCCGGGCCTTGAAAGTCACGAATCCTATGAACTTGCTCAAACCTATTTACCAAAAGGACAAGGCGCAATCCTCACATTCGGTATCAAAGGTGGACGCGAAGCAGGTAAAAAGCTCATTGATTCTGTGAAACTTTTCTCCCATCTCGCAAACGTGGGCGATTCTAAATCTCTCATCATTCATCCTGCCAGCACAACGCATCAACAATTAAGCGAGGCAGAACAAAAAGCGACAGGTGTCACACCAGAGCTCATTCGTTTATCCGTTGGAACAGAAGCGATTGAAGATATTCTTGCAGATCTTGAACAGGCGATTACCAAAAGTCAGTCTGAATGACATAGAAAAAAGCACACGGCTGTGTGCTTTTTTCTTGTTTATTAATGATTGAGTAATCGAATGTCTTGGAAAGGATAAAATACAAATGAGGTAGTTCCTTGAATATCGCGCTTTGTAAAAAGACCTAAGCCGTTGCGGCTGTCCATTGAATTTTGGCGATTGTCCCCCATGACAAAGTACTTTCCTTTTGGAACAGTCAGAGGGCCAAAATCAGGTGTCAGCAAAGTACCATCTGCCGCTGCTTTCTTTTTGTTTGACGCTAAGTAAGGCTCTGCCACTTTTTTCCCATTAACAAATAGCTGATCATTTTTCATTTCAATTTTATCACCAGGTAAACCAATCAATCGTTTGACATAATGAGTGCTGCGATCTTCCCCATCAAGAACAATGATCTGTCCCCGTTTATAATCACCGAAATAATCAACCGTTTTATTCACAAACACCCGCTCTGTGTTATGCAGTGTTGGGTCCATAGAAGTCCCTTTCACAATGTACGGTGCGAATAGAAAGTTCCGAATGATAAAAACAGCAATAAATGCGATTAAGATGGCTTTGATCCAGCCCCATAATTCTGATTTCTTTTTTTGTGTTTTTGTATTTGTTGTCATAAGCTCCTCCTGAATTCCCCAAGGACGAAATGTGTGTCACCAGCTGCCAGCCGGCGTCACGCTTGTTTCTCCCTAAATATAAACATATTTTGCCAACAAATCAAGCAAAGAGAGAGAAAAAGGCAAGCACCTTTCTGTGCTTGCCCAAAACTCAGTTAGTTAGCAGAAGAATCCGCTTCTTTTTCTTTGTTTGCTTTACCATAGAAATAATCCGATGGATTCACTGGTTTGAAATCAGATAACTTATGGAATCGAAGAAGATCTCTATAGAGCACTTTATCTGAAAGACTTAACTGATTATCAACACGGGCTTTAATCGCCTCTGTCTTTTTATTTTGTTTCACCACTTTACCCGTTTTCGTATCATAAACGGTATTATCGACAAGTGTGTATTTCGGTGTCACATAGTTTCCATTACGGAAGGCAACAGTCTCATCATGCTTTTTAGAGAATAAGTCTGTTCCAAAATTCACGAATTCATTTGAATCGATACCTTGTAAGTGAAGAAGTGTTGGCATCACGTCGACTTCACCACCATACGTATGGTTCACGCCGCCCTTCTTACCAGGAATACGAATCATGAGCGGAACACGCTGGTTTTGTGCATTTTGATAAGGAGTGATTTCTTTCCCTTGAATTTCACTCATTGCACGGTTATGGTTCTCAGAAATACCGTTATGGTCACCATACAATAAAATGACTGAGTCTTTATACATACCTGATTTTTTCAAGTCTTTGAAGAATTGCTCTAATGACTCATCTAAATATCTTGCTGTTTGGAAATAGTTATCGACTGTTTTATCGCCCGTTGTTGCTTTAGCGATTGTCGCATCTTTTTCATCTAAATTAAATGGATAGTGATTTGTCAGTGTCATTAAATGTGCATAAAATGGCTTTTTCATTGATTCTAGCATTGGGATTGATTCTTTGAAGAACGGTTTATCCTTCAGACCCATATTCACAAGGTTTTCTTCATCCATGTTGTAATAGGAAGCATCAAAGAATTGATCAATTCCCATATGTTTATAAATCGTGTCACGGTTCCAGAAAGATTTATAGTCCCCGTGAAGAACTGCACTCGTATAGCCTGCTTTTTGATCTAGGATGGCAGGTAGTGATTGGAAGGTATTTTCACCCTTTGTCACAAATGCTGCTCCCTCTGGCAAGCCAAACATACTATTATCCATCATCAGCTCAGCATCAGATGTCTTCCCTTGACCAGTCTGATGGAAAAAGTTATCGAAATACGTAAAGTCATCTTTCCCATGAGCCAGTTTGTTTAAAAATGGCGTCACTTCTTCTCCATTTAATTTGTAGTCAATTAAGAAAGACTGGAAGCTTTCTAAATGAATTTTAATAATGTTTTTACCTTTTGCTTTTCCAAAATACTCTACATTTGGCTTCGCATAGTGAGAAGACGTATAGTTCACAACATCCGTTAAATCTTCACTGCTTGCATTTGCAACCTGCGTTGCGTTTTGTGCTGCTTGTACCCCGTCATAAATCGTATAATTGTAAACACCTAAGTATTTGACAACATACTTATGATCAAAGGTTCTCGTTAATAATTCTGGACGATCCTTTTCAGCCAAATGAAGGTTTACAAAGAACAGTCCAATACCTGCAGCTACAATCAGCAGTGCAAACGTCTTTTTCATTTGGAACTTCTTCACTTCCGGTCTCCAAATGACAATCGCAATCAAGATGATGATATCAAGGAAGTATAAAAGGTCATGCGGCTTAATGCTTGCTAACACACCGCCAGTCATGCCTCCCCCAAGATTTCCTGCCTGCTTCATTGTTGAGAAAGTCAAAAAGTCATCAAAGAAACGGTAATACGCTACATTTGCATATAAAAGTGCGGTCATAATAAAATCAATAACAATTAAAACAATGGCAGATTTACGCCCCTTCAAAAAGAGAGCAAGTCCAAAAAACACAATGGCTGAACTAAATGGATTCAATAAGAGAAGCCCCTCTTGAAAAGAACCTTTTACTCCTAAATTAAAGTCCATTTTGTAGGCTGTGTATGATTTAGCCCAGAATAATAGGACAGCCAAAACAAAAAAGCTATATTTGTTCGCAAATATTTTTTTCATAAAACCTCTTCTTTCTTATCATCGTTCTGATATAAATGAAATCATAAAAAATTTACATTCATTTTGCAAATGTAAATCTTCTTCGTCAAGCATTCCGATGCTCTGTCTCCGCCGGATACATGCGCTCCTTTAATATAACGAACGAGAGGCATCATAAGTTTCAAAAAAAATACGAGTAAATAAAAGGAAAAATATCCATTTACATTAAATTTACGCACACTTCATGTTTTAGTGGATGAAGAAGGTTTTGTAAATCACTCAGTATTACTTTACTTTTTTCATCTATTCGTGTCAAAGTAATTATAAAGAAAAGGAAGAATCACCTAGGCTTTTCGACTCACTTACCCAAATTTATACAAAATTCGATCCATGCTTCTTTTATTGTGACTCAACCTTCATTAATCCATGTACCTCCTAAAAAAACAGTTTTAAACAAAAAAAGCTTGATTTCCCCTACTAATGTGCGGTGTGATTAAGAGGTAGATTTTGATCATATCATCCTTATGTTCATGACAAAAAAATCGAGCTGGAGGACATCACATGAAGATTAACAAACAAATCAACACTTTTGAAGGAAGATTTTCAGAAGATATAGTCACTATCATTGCTGTTACAGGACTTTCTGGTGTAGGGGCAGGAAAAGCAGGACAGGCACCTCTTTGGACCGCTTCTATTCCACTAATTGCCTGGAAGGAAAACGGCCATATCACAAACGAAAATGTAAGACTTTGCTGGTTAACAGATGACGAAGGATTAAGGGAAAAGCAGTCACAATTACATAAAGAATCAATCGTTACACTTCAGGTTCGAAAGGGCGAAGGTGAATTCATGCTTGTATCTTTGATCAATACAGATACAAAGGATCAAGCACTTCAAGAAATTTTAGAACAAGCCCAAAAGCCTGTGTTTTATCATGATGATACACTTGGAACCTTTGAGTTAGTGAAAGGACTAGACTTATTTGAAAAGACGATCCAATGGAGCAATGAAGAGTGCCTTCTCTACTTCAACCTCGAAGAAGATGAAAAAATAAATGACTCTCTTTCTACAGCAAAACAACTCATACAAGAACAAGCTAAATGGGATTCTTCTATTAAATCATTTGCCGGGAATCAGCTGATAGATCTAGCAAAGGATTGGCAGGAACAAGACGAATCAGTTGAAAAGCAAGAAGAACTCACACTGAATCAATTTATGAGCCGCATTTCACTTGAAAGCCTGCATGTTTACCCTGAGGGAGAGTTTGAAGTCTACTATCATGACGGTGATTTATTTTGGGGACATGTCATTATTATCACAGGAAATATAGATGGTACATTTCATGATGCACACATTGCAGGCTAACAGCTGGAGGGACATTAGATGGAGATCAAAGCTTTTCAAAAATTAAATCTAATTGGGAAAACGCCAGCCATCGCCAAAATTGGCGGTTTCCGTCCTGATCCAGCTGTACACAGCTGGTTTGCAGGCCATTTTTTCATCGATCCTCATCAAGGCTGGCCGACAGATCAAGATGGAGCCATGATTCCGATCTTACAAATTTATTTACCAGAAGTGCCAGGAGGAATGAACGGCTTCAATGAGTGTAAGCTGATTCAAATTTTCCTCAACCAGAAAGCACTTCCGATTGATATCACCAAAAACGGCGAAGGCTGGAAGCTCATTGAATATGCATCAATCGAAGGTTTAGAAGTAGCTGAGACTCCTGAAGAAGTAAGAGGACTCAAACCCTTTCAAATCCAATGGAACGAAAGTGAACAAAGGGACTTCCCTTGCTGGGAAGAAGCATGGTCATATGTGGATCTAACAGAAGTAAAAGAAAGTGAAGAAGCGACAGACCACTTTTTTAATCAATACACAAATTATTCGTTCACAAAAATCGGTGGATATGGGGCGTATATTCAATCCCCACCCCATCAACAACAAGGCGAATTTATGCTGCAAATCGCCTCAGAAGAAAAACCTCGTTTCATGATTGGTGATAACGGCACGATGTATTTCTATTATGACAAAGAATCAAAAGAATGGTTTATGCACTGGGATTGTTTTTAACGTTTATTGAATGAAACCTTGCCTTCTCCTAAGCGTAATGAATAATATGAAAGGAGGAAGCAAAATGGGATTCATTTTAGACATCTTTTCACTTGCTGTGTATATCCCTTTTTTAAAAGTGGATGAAGAGGAGATCTCGAGGAACGCAGCACATCTCAAAAAATATAGCTGGTTTCAGGCACTATTACATGATCAAACTTGCAGGGAGCTCATCATTTATGATCCCGGTGTCCGGCGTGTCATAGGCAGGTTTAAAACGGAGAAACTCCATAAGAAGCGATACAACTTAAGATGCGAACGTAAATTACTACAAGCATTACAACGCGCAATGTAAACTGAAACAACAAGAGCCGCACTTTCCTGTGGCTCTTTTTTTAGCAATTGAATCGTTCCTTTATAAGAAAACATTTGACGCCTGGACAACTCTCCCCGTATATTATGTATAAATCCATCTTTTTCAAAGAAAAGGGGGCCTCACATGCGCTTGTTTAAGAACTGGAGAAAAAAGCAGCCTGCACAGCAAGTCGCTTCAGAAAAGCAAGAAGACAGCATCCCAATCAGCTTCTCCACACTTCCCTTTGGCACAGACACCGTCGATGATTTTTTGTTCAACCTAGACCTGACCTCCAAGCTCACAGATCCCTATAAAGAAACAGATACGAACAAGCTTACCTAGCTCTTCACAAATCCTCATCCAATACTGGATGATTTTTTTATACTCAATGAAAGGTGTATCCAATGAAAACATATTATATCGTCAGACACTGCCAAGCAGATGGACAATCTAAAGATGCAGCTTTAACGCCAC
Source organism: Bacillus sp. ABR (assembly GCF_056172715.1). NCBI lineage: Bacteria > Bacillati > Bacillota > Bacilli > Caryophanales > Bacillaceae > Bacillus > Bacillus sp. ABR. Next base: position 310,712 of record NZ_JAOYSL010000005.1, read on the forward strand.
AAGGCATCACTCAATCTCACGAACTGTCACAGTTTTTTTCCAGCATTCATCTCAATCAGATTATCTCAAGTCCTTATAAACGAGCGATCCAAACTACTGAGCCCCTTGCTCATGCAAAACAGCTCGAGATAAAAATCGATCAACGCCTCTCTGAACGTGTGTTAAGCAGTAAGCCAATAGACAATTGGTATGAGAAGCTAAAGCTTAGTTTTACAGACTTACATATGACCTGTGAAGGCGGAGAATCGAGCCAAGAAGCCATGAATCGTATTGTAGAAGCGCTCCACGAACAAATAAAATTAGAAAAAGATCATACCCTATTCATCACACATGGTAATATCATGAGCCTGCTTCTTAAACACGCAGATCCAACGATTGGATTCGAGGAGTGGGAAAAATTAAGCAATCCAGATGTCTATATCCTGAAATATTTCAAACCAGATCATGTAGAAATAGAACGAATATGGCATAAATAAACGGCAGAATGAATTCTGCCGTTTCCTCATCTATTGTTGATAATAAAAAGCCTCTACCCACTCATACGGCTTCTTACGCTCCGCACACCATTTCATGAAGCCTCTTGTCTCCGTTTGCTGAAATTTCTTCCAGTCCGATAAAAGCTGATCATAATAGGCTGCTTGTTTTTCAACATTAGTACGAATCCTCTTATCTTCAATCAGCATCATGACATCTTCAATACCTTGAATTCGCTCTTGGTCTTTCTCATAGGTGCTTAAATAAAGATCTTCATGTATATGATGAAACGAATACCACAAGGCCGATAAATAGATTTCACAAATTTGAACAATCACACGCTGCTCCTTGCTGCCCCCAAGCTCTAGTGCCTTCAATAAATAGGGCAGCCCTTCTCCCTGATGTACAAACAAGCCCTGCCAGCGATATGGTCTCACATCCATTGGGTCAACCTTCTCCCACTCTTGCAGAACAGGCTGAATCACCCCAATTATCAATGGATACACAAGCAAATGATGACCATCCTCAAACTGTTCAATCTTCTCAAACAGCCAAGCAACAAATGAACGCTGTACTTCAAAATCGTTCTCTTTCATCTCTTCAATAAAGGCCTGAAGAACTTTTAGTGCATCTTTACGCAGGCCCTGTTCTTTTTTCACACAGTACTGTCTAAAAAGAGGATAATCATGTGATCCCTCGTCTTTAATGATGGTCTGTAATATCGTCTTCGTTTGCAATAACAACGCCGCCTCTTTACATTCATTCTTTTGACTTCTTATTTAAAGGGAAGTAGTTTTACATCCAATCTTTTCTATGTTCATGAATAAATTGAATGTCTTTTTGATAATGCTCAAGGTGCCCCTCATGAATCATTTTTTGAAAAGCGATATCACCCTCACTCGCTTTTCGTTTCATATACTGACATAACCCTTTTAAACGCAGCAGCACCATATCCAAATAATCTTCTGCTATTTCCTCCCCATAAGATTCAAAAAACAGTTTCACTCTATGCTTTATATAGTCTGCATGGTCTAATGATGAATATTTCACGACCTCCCCTGTTTCAGTGCGAAAAAATCTACTAAGAGGCACACATGTATATAGGGTATATGCGATATCCCATAGCCTCGGACCAGGAGCAGCTACATCAAAATCAATAATCCCTACTGGTTTTTTATCCTTGAAAATAATGTTATACATAGCAAAATCATTGTGGCAAACAACCTCTATGTTGTTAGGCGTATTGTCCATTCGTTCCCAATCGTCTGAAATGGGAAAATCACAAACAGCATCATGATACAGTCTAAGCATTCTCGCTAATTCTTTTAAGGCATGGTGAGAGCACATGTATTCTTTTAAGGGATCATGACCAGCTACGCCTTCAATGAAAGACAAGATCTCTCTACCTTTTTCATCAACCCCTAAAAACTTTGGAGCATAGGAAAAATTCTTTTTTTCTAAATGCTTTAGCAGCTTTCGTATATTGATATTGTCTGACTTTACTTCTCGACGAACCGTATCTCCCGAACGATATACGTTCGAGACATTGCCACCTGTCAATAACTCTTCATGATCACTTTGTTTTTTCATAAATTCTCCCCTAAAATTGGGTCACAATGATGATGTCAGCTAAAGATGTGTATTTCCCCAAATATTTTTAGTTACACAAAGGTAGTACACTGTTTTGTGTGAATGTGCTGCCCCATTTTGTTTCCTTACATGGTTAAATGTATCTTATCAAATGTTGCAAATCATCTAAAGATTATTCTGCTAAAAAAGTACATGCTCATTATTTTCTAATAGTTTTCTATTTTTAATAACTCATTTAAATCACAAAAAAACGTTTACCACAAGGGTGAAACGTTAGGTTCACGGTAAAAACCAATCATGAAACTTTTAATAGATACCGATGGCAAGGGTTGAACCGGCACCCGTGATAAATTATTCCTAAAAGGCAAGGTATACCCTCTTAAAGTAAAGTACTCGTTTATAAAATAAGAATCAAAGTTCTTCTTGATATATTTCTGATTTTATCGGCTTTAAACTCAAAGGTATTTTAAACTCATGAATACTTTCAATATGATTAAAAAAATGATCGATATCGTCATAATCCATTGACCATTCTTCTACCACCTTTAAATTTTTTAACTCGCTTGTTGGTTTAAATAAAAATTCACAGTGTAGTTGTTCCATGTGAGAATAATCATCTTCTTCATAAACTGTAAACTGACGTACAAGGTCAAAATGAAATAGTTCCTCTCCTGTAAAGTCATAGACACCACACTGAAATAAAATTTCTTTATCTTCTTCGCCCTCAACTGCCTCCTTTGAAAAAGCCTTAAATGTTTCCCAAACCTTTTTTATATCATCGATATCTTCACCAATGCTATCTTTAAGATAACTTTCAGCATTTTTAACCGTAATCATGACAACACCTCTCCTATGTACAATTTATCTCATCCTTCTTCAATTATCCTGCCCTTTTAGTTTAATAATAAGGTAACCATCAATAAAGTAAAAGATAATCTCCTTCATATGTTCCTCGTAAGGCTTTAATTCAGAAATATTTATTCCTTGTACTGTTAGAACATTAAGAAACCCCTTAAATTTATTCATGTAATACTGAATAGAATGTAGTCTCAAATATTTTAACGTCGTGCCATTTAGCTAATTCCCCTTTCACCAGTAAACAGAACACGATTGGAAGCAATTTTGTCGTGTGAAAAATCAGCTAAAAAACAAATAAAAAACGCCCTCCTACAATTTGTAGAAAGACGTTTTAAACGTTGATATTCCTTAATTCTTCTGTAATGAATGATAATAAAGAATATCTAAAACTAGATACCGGTGGCCGGGGTCGAACCGGCACTCCGTGAGGAACACGATTTTGAGTCGTGCGCGTCTGCCAATTCCGCCACACCGGCATGATCATTAAAGAGCGCATCTTATATTAAAAACAATGGTGCCGAGGGCCGGACTTGAACCGGCACGGTAGTCACCTACCGCAGGATTTTAAGTCCTGTGTGTCTGCCAATTCCACCACCCCGGCAGTCTTTTCAAAAAAGGCGACACCCGGATTTGAACCGGGGATAAAGGTTTTGCAGACCTCTGCCTTACCACTTGGCTATGCCGCCATTATTGGAGCGGAAGACGGGATTCGAACCCGCGACCCCCACCTTGGCAAGGTGGTGTTCTACCACTGAACTACTTCCGCACATCAACTGGGCTAGCTGGATTCGAACCAACGCATGACGGAGTCAAAGTCCGTTGCCTTACCGCTTGGCTATAGCCCAATAATAAAATGGGGCGATTGATGGGAATCGAACCCACGAGTGCCAGAGCCACAATCTGGTGCGTTAACCACTTCGCCACAACCGCCATAGATGTAATGAATTATAAAGTATAATTGGCAGGGGCAGTAGGAATCGAACCCACACCGGAGGTTTTGGAGACCTCTGTTCTACCTTTAAACTATGCCCCTATGAAAATAAAAAATGGTGGAGGGGGGCGGATTCGAACCGCCGAACCCGGAGGGAGCGGATTTACAGTCCGCCGCGTTTAGCCACTTCGCTACCCCTCCACATTTGAAAAACAGTGCCGGCAAGAGGACTTGAACCCCCAACCTACTGATTACAAGTCAGTTGCTCTACCAATTGAGCTACACCGGCAAATAGTG
>NZ_JAOYSL010000006.1:0-278819 GCF_056172715.1 Bacillus sp. ABR
TCCTGCCTCGTCAGCGTTTGACTGACTACCTATGAAGTATCATAGGATTTTTTTATAAAAACTCGAATTAACAGGTACGTTTTGTCTTGTTTAGTTTTCAAAGATCATCTTCGTTATCGCTCAGAGGCGACTTTCTTAATATAACATTTGAGCGCCGTGTGCGTCAAGCGTTTTTTAGAATTTCTTTTTGTCAGCTTTTCTTTCAAAGTAACTCAGTTGCTCGTTAGCGACGCTTAATAATATACCATCATAATATTCATGCGTCAATATCTTTTTTCACAAAATATCCTCGATGATAGATTTTTTGTCCCTTTGTCTCAATCGGCTCCACTTGAACAATTCCTTTTTCCACAAAGAAATCAATCATCACGCTGAGGTCAGGCGTGAAATACTTTAGATCAGGGTGTGCAAGAAGCTCACCAAAAAGCCATATATCCTTCTGTTCCATGACATGACGCAAATGAGCGGCACCAATTTCTGCTTTTGAATGGATCAAAAAATCATTTGCTAAAAATAAAAGTTCTAAACGCTTATGCAGACTTTCATGACTTTCAATCAGTTCTGAATAAAGTTTGTATACTTCGGGCTCCATATGACGCACTTGGTTCCAAACGGTCACTTCTGGGTGGAAGCCTTTATCAATTACTTCAATACGTGCTAAGTGGTGCAGGGCATGCACAATGGAATTATATGCATCAAGGAATTGATTTGACTCAAAAAATGCTTTTCCTTCTATATATCTGCGAATGAGCTTACCATATTCTAAACCGATTTTGAGCTTGCGGTTTGAAAACGGGAATGTACTTAGTTCATCAATTAAGTTGAAAATATATTCATTTCGATCAAACAGGACTTTTCCATTCAAGATCCAATCGATGATTCGGCGGTTAGTACCAAGGGTAATCCATTCCTTCAGTTGATCATCTGTGACAACGTTTAAAGAAGCTGTTTGGTGATCGGATTCATAGTGCTTGATAAATAACGGCTCTTCCGCTTCTTTTACGATGACTAAAAGTGCTGCATCAAAGTTATCCGTCTCAGAAGATACTTTATGTCTTCTTTCTACTATAATCACAGCTAATGTATCTGGATGGCTTGCTCTCTCTTGATAAATAGGACGGAGAAGATTTTCCATAGTGATTCCTCCAATACTCGGGTGTAAAGTTCTTCTCTAATGCTATGTATTTCTCCTCATAGAATCAAAATTCCTTCAATACATGAAAAAAGATCATTGAATCATTATAAGCAATTTATTCACAAAACTCTATAACTAATTCAAACGGAAAGGTAAAATGTGCTATATTGGAGATAAGGGGGACTAGGGATGGCGAAATACTCCAGTAAGATTAATAAAATCAGAACATTTGCACTTAGTTTGGTTTTTGTTGGCTTTCTGATCATGTATATCGGTGTGTTCTTCAAGGAATCGATCTGGCTGTCGACTTTCTTTATGCTGCTCGGCGTCTTATCGATTGGATTAAGTACAGCCGTTTACTTTTGGATTGGTATGCTTTCTACGAAGGCAGTACGTGTCGTTTGTCCAGGCTGTGAGAAGGAAACAAAAGTGCTTGGGCGTGTGGACATGTGCATGCATTGCAAGGAGCCGCTTACACTTGATCCAACATTAGAAGGTAAAGAGTTTGATGAATCCTACAATCGAAAAAAGTCATAAAAATAAGCTGACCATTTAACCGGTCAGCTTTTTCATTAATGATTTTCTTTTTTCGCACATTCTTGACAAGTTCCATAGATCTCCAAGCGATGATGACTAACTGTAAAGCCCGTCACATGGGATGCAAGCTGTTCAACTTCATCAAGGCCAGGATAGTGAAAGTCCACGATTTTTCCGCAGTTTTCACAAATCGCATGGTAGTGGTCAGATGTCGCAAAATCAAATCGGCTTGAGGAATCACCATACGTTAATTCCTTTACTAATCCAGATTCCCGGAAAACTCGTAAATTGTTGTAAACCGTTGCGACACTCATATTTGGAAATTTTCCTTCAAGTGCTTTATATATATCGTCTGCGGTTGGGTGAGTCATAGAATTTACGAGAAACTCCAAGATGGCATGGCGCTGCGGAGTAATTCGAACACCGGTTTCTTTTAGAGCATCTAAAGCGTCTTTTAGTTCGTGAGCAGCCATTTCATCATGCACCTCTCTTCAAAAATATTCTTATATTGTAATCTTTATAAATAGTGTACCCCCAGAGCCGAAACTTTGTCAATTACAATCCTCTTTTTTACCTATTCTTCTTTACAAAAAAGACCGGCATGACTGCCGATCTCATCCTGTTAGGATATTAAGCGTGAGCTTTCAATTCCTCAAGCGCTTCCTCCACGTGGTCTTTTACCTTTACTTTTCGCCATTCTTTCACAAGCGTGCCTTCTTTATTAATAAGAAACGTTGAACGCTCGATTCCCATATATTCTTTGCCAAAGTTCTTTTTCAGCTTCCATACGCCAAAGGCTTCAGACAATTTCTGTTCATCGTCTACAAGAAGCAGGAACGGCAAATCATGTTTTTCTTTAAACTTTTGGTGCTTGTCCTGACTGTCTGGGCTTACGCCGATAATGACAGCATCTAGTTCTGCAAAGCTTTGATGGCGGTCGCGGAAATCACATGCTTCTGTTGTACAGCCTGGTGTCATATCTTTTGGATAGAAATAAAGAACAATATGTTTTCCTTTAAAATCAGAAAGCTTTACTTTCTCCCCATTGTCACCGGTTAATTCAATGTCAGGTACTTGCTGCCCTACTTCGATTGTCATGACACAATCCCTCCAACCTATTTTTTAATTAGCCTATCCAATTTTGAGAGGATATTCAACTAAGGACGCTTGCATCGGCATGTTAAAATAATGATAGACGACGTGATACGTTGAGATAGGAGGCTATTTATGAAATTCACAGAATCAGAAAAATTACATCAAGAGGCGCTGGAGCACATTGTTGGAGGTGTCAACAGCCCGTCTCGTTCATATAAGGCAGTAGGCGGCGGTTCACCCGTTGCGATGGAAAGAGGAGAAGGCGCTTATTTTTGGGATGTTGACGGAAACCGCTATATCGACTATCTAGCAGCATACGGTCCAATTATTACAGGACACGCCCACCCGCATATTACAAAAGCCATCACGAAAGCGGCTGAAACAGGTGTCCTTTACGGAACACCAACGAAGCATGAAGTCACTTTTGCTAAAATGCTGAAGGAAGCCATGCCTGCTTTGGACAAAGTTCGTTTTGTCAACTCAGGTACAGAAGCGGTGATGACAACGATTCGAGTAGCTCGCGCATATACAGGCAGAACAAAAATTATTAAGTTTGCCGGATGCTATCACGGCCACTCTGATCTTGTACTAGTGGCAGCAGGCTCTGGTCCTTCCACTTTAGGAACACCTGATTCCGCGGGTGTACCAAAGAGTATCGCCAATGAAGTCATTACCGTTCCATTTAATGATATTGACAGCTATAAAGAAGCATTGGATCGCTGGGGCGATGAAGTAGCTGCTGTCCTTGTCGAGCCAATTGTCGGGAACTTCGGCATCGTGGAACCTAAGGACGGTTTCCTGCAGCAGGTCAATGACCTCACACATGAAAAAGGCGCACTGGTGATTTATGATGAAGTCATTACCGCTTTCCGCTTTATGTATGGCGGTGCACAGGACTTGCTTCAAGTAAAACCTGACCTTACTGCATTAGGAAAAATTATTGGCGGCGGACTTCCTATCGGTGCTTACGGCGGTAAAAAAGAAATTATGGAGCAAGTTGCTCCGCTTGGACCAGCCTATCAAGCTGGCACAATGGCAGGAAATCCTGCATCCATTCTTTCAGGTATTGCCTGCTTGGAAGTGTTAAAAGTAGACGGCGTTTACGAACGTCTTGATCAGCTTGGCGCTATGTTAGAAGAAGGCATTTTAGCCCATGCCAAAAAGCATCAAGTAGATATTACAGTGAATCGCTTAAAAGGTGCTCTCACAATTTATTTCACAACAGAAACGATTGTGAACTACGAGCAGGCTGAAAATACGGATGGCGAAATGTTTGCCCGCTTCTTCAAATTAATGCTCGCGCAAGGCATTAACCTCGCTCCTTCTAAATATGAAGCTTGGTTCTTAACAATCGCACATACTGAAAAAGATATTTCCGAGACGCTGCAAGCAGTAGATCATGCGTTTGCACAGCTAAAACAATCATAATGAAGTCCAAAACAGGCGTAAAAACATGCGCCTGTTTTTTTATTGACCAGCTCTTGTTTGTCAAAAGCGTGCGAATCTGTTACATTTCTTCTCAATACCTTCTTTTGATGTTTTCATGAACTTTCAAAAATCACTTGAATATTTCGGAAGACCGCTGTATATTACTTAGTTGTTTCATCAAAATATGAATGATAAATGACGAGTGATCATCTATTATCGAAAAGAAAGGAATGCAGGGACAAAACCAATGAAACTTGGAGCCCGTATTTTAAAAACTGGTATTGCCATTGTACTCGCGCTTTACCTGGCAACATGGCTTGGGTTGCCAACGCCCGTCTTCGCGGGAATTGCAGCTGTATTTGCTATCCAGCCATCTATTTATCGATCTTTTTTAACCATTGTTGATCAAGTGCAAGCCAATATTATTGGAGCAGCACTTGCCATTACGTTCGGTCTGCTTTTTGGCACAGGACCAGTCATTATCGGTTTAACCGCCGTCATGGTTATCGCCATTAATTTAAAGCTGAAGATTGAACACACCATTCCGATTGCACTTGTAACCGTCATCGCGATTTTAGAAAGTGCAGGGGATCATTTCCTTTCCTTTGCCTTAATTCGAACAGCTACTGTGGTGTTAGGAGTTCTTTCTTCATTTTTAGTGAATTTAATCTTCCTGCCGCCAAAGTATGAAACAAAGCTTGTTCATCACATTATGGAAAATACGGAGGAGATTTTAAAATGGATCCGTCTGACCTCCAGACAGTCTACTGATCATTCCACTTTAAAGGATGACATCGATCAAATAAAAGAACGCATGATCAAATTAGATCACATTTACTTGTTATACAAAGAAGAACGAAGCTATTTAAAGAAAACCACCTATGTCAAATCAAGAAAGCTTGTTTTGTTCAGGCAGGCCATTATGGCATCAAATCGCGCGCTATATTTGCTGAAAAAGCTTCATAAATTAGAAAATGAGATTCATTTGATGCCAGAGCATTTCAGGGAAAGCCTAACGGATGAAATTGATTATTTACTGTATTGGCATGAGCGCACCTTGATGAAATTCGTCGGAAAAATGAAGCCGCAGGACGATGAATTTCAAAATGAATGCTCTCTTCGCCTTGAGACGTTAACGAAATCATTTATTCAGCATCAGCAAAACCAAGAAAACGACTTACTCGATTACAATATGCTGAATGTCATGTCCAGCATCATTGAGTACCGTGATGAATTAGAGCATTTAGATACATTGATTACAAGCTTCCAGACGTATCACCCAAAAGATAGTGAAATTGAGACAGAAGAAAAAGAAGCATAAACAGAAAAGACCGATTCCTAGAATCGGTCTTAAATTGTTGACAAAGAGCTAAAATGATCTTGATTTTATCTCTTTGTCTTCTTTTCAGCGTGCTCTGAAAACCTTTGCAGTCTAGGAAGAACGAGTACTGGAGCGGAGCGAATTGAGTATTCGTGAGCACCGGCACGCAGGACTGACACCGAATGCGAGGGTTTGTCAGTGCGCTGAGACCGGTTCTGAGAATCGGTCTTATTTTATTTTCTTCATTTTAGGATCCAGTGTGTCTCTTAATCCATCCCCCATCAGGTTAAAGCCTAGAACCGTCAGCATGATTGCTATCCCTGGGAAGAATAATGTCCAAGGGGCTTGAACGAGATAAGGTCTCGCGTCGGCGAGCATTTTTCCCCATTCTGGACTTGGCGCCTGTGCACCCAATCCTAAAAAGCCTAAAGCCGCTGCCTCAATAATTGCCGTTCCGATCGCTAGCGTCGCCTGTACGATGACCGGCACCATACTATTTGGCAGAATGTGGCGCAGCACGATGCGGCGGTGTGACATCCCAACCGCCTTTGCTGCCAGCACGTATTCTTCTTGTTTAATACTCAGTACTTTTGAACGAACGAGCCGTCCAAAAGTTGGGACATTAATAATCGCAATGGCAATAAGGGCATTTTGTAAGGAGGGGCCTAGGATGGAGACAATAGCAATCGCTAAGAGAATGCTAGGAAAAGCAAGTAAAATATCAAACAATCTCGAGATCACAGCATCTAGCACTCTTCCGCCATAGCCAGCTATCAATCCAAGCAGTGTGCCTAAAATGACAGACCCGAGAACCGAGAAGAAACCGACCCATAAGGAAATCCGTGCTCCATGCACAACTCTTGAAAAGATATCTCTACCGAAATCATCTGTACCAAACCAGTGTGCAGCTGAGGGGGCACTAAATCGCTCACCAAGTGATTGTTCATTGATTCCATAAGGAGCAATGAGCGGTGCAAAGATCGCTAGGATGAGAAATAAAAAGACAATCACACTGCCAATGACCGCCAGCTTATGCTGAAAGAACTGTTTCATTGATTCAAGAATCAATGATTGAGGGCGTTCATCTTTTGGCTGAGGTGGGTCAAGCTCTTTTTGTGCTTCCATATTGTCACTCTCCTTCCCTAATATTTAATCCTTGGATCAATAACCGCATACAAGATGTCCACAATGAAATTGATCAGGACAAATATGAGCGCAACGACGAGAATGCCTGTTTGAATGACTGGGTAATCACGATAACTGATGGCGTCATATATATACCGGCCAATTCCCGGCCAAGCAAAAATGGTTTCTGTTAAAATCGCTCCACCAAGTAAGAGGCCTGTCTGAAGACCAATAATCGTCAAGATCGGAATGAGCGCATTTTTCAGACCATGCTGATAAATGATGAACAATGAACGTACCCCTTTTGCTTTTGCTGTTCGAATAAAATCTGAATGAAGCACTTCCAGCATACTTGCCCTTGTAATTCTCGCAATAATCGCTGCAGGGATTGTCGCGAGTGCTGTACTTGGTAAGATCAAATGCTTGATACTGTCAGCGAATTGATCAAACCGGCCTTGCAAAAGCGTGTCCAGTGTATGAATATACGTAATCGATTCGACTGGATTCCTTACGTTTTCTCGACCCGTTGTCGGCAAAACACCTAATTCGATCGAGAACAGCCACTGCCCCATTAAGCCTAACCAGAAAATTGGCATGGACACTCCGATGAGTGCAATAAACATTGCGGCATAATCAAAGAAAGAATGCTTAAACCAAGCACTAATGATTCCGGCATTCACTCCCACGACAATCGCCAGCACCATGGCAAAAAAGGTCAATTCTAACGTCGCAAATAAGTAAGGTTTCATTTCCTGGGCAATAGCCGCTCCTGTTCGAATGGAAGTTCCTAAATCCCCTTTTAAAAGTCCAAGCATATAATGACCGTATTGAACATACCATGGCTGATCTAAACCGAGCTGGATCGTTAATTGTTCTACTGCCTCTTTCGTTGCCCGCTGTCCTAAGATGACCTGCGCTGGATTTCCAGGTATAAAACGAATAATTGAAAACACGACCAATGTCATTCCGATCAGTACTGGGATGAGCATTCCTGCCCGCTTCATACAATAAGCAAACAAACAGCTTTCACCGCCTTCATCTTTGTTTGAATAAGGGAGATATAAGATCTCCCTTATTTGCTTATTCGAAATACACGTCAGTTAAAGCTTCTGAACCGGTTGGATGCGGCTGGTAGCCTTTTAAATCATTAGATGCGGCAAGCATTGGAATTGAATGCACCAATGGAATCCAAGGTGCTTCGTCATGAATGATTTCCTGTGCTTTTTTATACAGCTCATTTCGTTTCTTTTGATCTGTGTCTGTTTGCGCTTCAATGAGGATGTCATGCATTTTATCGTTTTCGAAGAATGTATAGTTGTTACCGCCAATGCTGTCTTTGTCCAGCAGTGTGTAAATGAAATTATCAGGATCGCCATTGTCTCCTGTCCAGCCTAATAAGAACACATCTGCTTCCCCTTTACTTGCTTTATCTAAATAGGTCGCCCAGTCATATGTCACAATTTCTGCTTTGACACCGACTTTTTCAAAATTTGACTGAATGACTTCTGCTACCTTCATCCCATCTGGCATGTATGGACGTGGTACAGGCATCGCCCAAAGTTTGATGCGAAAGCCATCAGGGAAGCCCGCTTCTTTTAATAGTTCTTTCGCTTTTTCTGGATCATACGGATATGGCTCAATGTCATCATTGTAGCCTTCTAAAGCTGGCGGCAATGGATTTTTTGCGGGCTCAGCAAGTCCGCCATAAAATGACTCAATAATCGATTCTTTATCGACCGCATAATTGAGTGCCTGACGAACCAGCTTGTTATCGAGCGGCTTTCTTGTGACGGTCAGTCCGATATACCCTACGTTCATCGATGGTCTTTCAATGAGCTGGAGTGCTTTGTCGGTTTTAATGCCATCTAAATCTGATGGATTCACGCCATCCATTAAGTCGATCTCGCCTGTTTTCAAGGCATTTAAACGAGCAGAGTTTTCTGGAATGGAGCGGAAGATGATTTGATTCAGCTTTGGTTTATCCTTCTGCCAATAATCCTCATTCTTTTCTAACACGATACGGTCGTTTTGCTTCCACTCTTTAAACTTGAATGGTCCTGTCCCCACCGGATTTTCTCTAAATGAATCACCGCTTTTTTCAATAGCCGCTGGACTGGCAATGCCAAATGGTGACATAGCGATGTTTTTAAGGAATGTTGCCTGCGGGCGCTTTAGCTGAAATTCAATTTCATGCTCGCCTTTGACGATGATGTCTTTAATGACATGCCCTTTATCTTTTTTATAGCCGCCAAACATGCCATAGTAAGGGAACTTTTCTGCGTCTCCATTCATCCAGCGGTCAAAGTTGAATTTCACTGCTTCTGCGTTAAAATCTGTGCCATCGTGAAATTTCACACCTTCTCTTAAGTAGAACGTGTATGATTTTCCGTCCTTTGCAACATCCCATTCTGTTGCGAGGCCAGGATGGATGGTCGTGTCTTTCTCACCGTAATTCAAAAGCTTTTCAAATATATTCTCTGTGACCTTGAAGGTTTCACCTTCTGTCGTTGTGATTGGATCTAGTGAAGTGGAATCTCCCCCTCTGCCAAATACGAGGGTATCTTTTGTTGCCTTTTCTTCCGATGTCGGTGAAGACGAGCATCCCCCTAAAAAGAGCGCCAGTGCCAGCACAAAAATGAAACTACTGAATAACCATGTCTTCTTCATTGTGTTCCTCCTTTTGATATAAATAACACGCGGCTGCGTGCCCCGGTTCCTTCTCATACAAAGCAGGAACGGCTTTCAGGCATGTCTCCCATCTTTTTGGACACCTTTTGTAGAAAGGACAGCCGCCGCGTTCCGTCATTGTGATCTCTTCTGCTGCCACATCTTGCGCCTCTAGTACGTGATCCATATGTGGAATGGATTTCAGAAGCAGCGACGTATAGGGATGAAGCGGGCTGTGAAACACCTCTTCGGCAGGCCCCATCTCGACAATGCGCCCAGCATACATGACGGCGATCCGGTCGCTCATATATCTGACAACCCCAAGGTCGTGAGAAATAAACAGATACGTAAGAGAAAGCGTCTTTTGCAATTCAAGCATCAAATTCAAAATTTGCGCTTGAACGGATACATCTAAAGCCGAAACTGGTTCATCGGCAATGACAAGACTTGGGTGCGTAATGAGCGCTCTAGCAATGCCAATACGCTGCCTTTGTCCGCCGCTGAATTGGTGCGCATAACGTTCCCCGTAGGAAGGATCAAATCCAACAATGTGCAGCATCTCTTTAACCCGTTTCCGTCTTTCTGCTTTCGTCCCATGATGATGAACAATCAGCGGTTCCTCTAAAATATCTTTGATTTTCATTCTCGGATTTAAAGAAGCATAAGGATCTTGAAAGATCATTTGAATATCTTTTCTTAAGGAACGCATGTCTCGTTCTTTCAGAAGGGTGATCTCCCGCCTTTTTAATTGAATAGAGCCTGACGTCGGTTCAGTCAATCTCATCAAGCTTTTGCCAAGTGTTGATTTCCCGCAGCCTGATTCACCAACAATGCCAAGCGTTTCTCCTTCCTTCACGTGAAAGGAGACTTGATTTAAAGCCAAAGTCGATTGTTTATGTTTAGAAAAAAAAGCGGCTGTGTCATACCGTTTTGTCAGTTGATTCACTTGCAAGAGTGGGTGACTCAGTGTCTTCTCCTCCTTCCATTAGAAAACATGCCACGCGGTGATTGTGTTCAATGGATTGTAAGGCTGGATCTTTTTCAAGACATTGCGCCATTTGATATCGGCAGCGTGGTGCAAATTGACAGCCGGACCGGATGGCCCCTGGCTTAGGCACATGACCTGCAATAGAGATGAGTTTTTCTTTTTTCTCTTTAAACGATGGGACTGAGGCGAAAAGACCTTTCGTGTAGGGATGCAGAGGTTTTTGAAAAATACGGTCAACGGTTCCTTCTTCTACAATTCGACCGGCATACATAATCATGACTCGCTGGCATATTTGCCGCACGACGCCTAGATCGTGAGTAATAAATAAAATAGCTGTGTCCATCTCTTCGTTCAGCTTTTTGAGCAGACGAAGGATTTGCGCTTGGATGGTGACATCAAGTGCAGTCGTCGGTTCATCAGCGATCATGAGCTTTGGGTGACAAAGCATTGCCATTGCAATCATCACACGCTGGCGCATACCGCCTGATAATTCATGTGGATATTTTTTCAGCAGCGATTCTGCTTGCTTCAACCCAACTGTTTGAAGAAGATCAATCGCCTTCGCTTTTGCTTCTTTTTGACCGATTGATTGATGTGTGAAAAGGGCTTCCGTCATTTGTTTGCCGATGGTCATCAATGGATTCAGAGAAGTCATGGGCTCTTGGAAAATCATCGAAATGTCATTTCCTCTTATCTCTCGCCACTCTTTCTCTGAAAGTGACAGCAGATTTTGCCCTTCGAAATGAACCTCGCCCGTTGTATCGGTTTGCTGATTCAATCCCATTAATGACATGCTTGTGATACTTTTCCCGCAGCCAGATTCGCCCACAATTCCTAACGTTTCTCCTTTTTGAATTGAGAACGATATGTGATGGACGATGGGCACTTTTTGTTTTTTCTGCTGAAACGCAATGGACAGCTGTTTGACATCTAGCAGCACGTCTTGTTCTTTCACATATTCACCACCCCGTCATACTTTTTAAAATTGTATTGAGACAAGCTGGGAAATATGTCATGTTTTTGACAACATAAAAAAGCCTATCCGCTAGAATCGGATAGGCTTCTACTAATTTAATGTTTGAATGGTAAATAAATGACGATAGTGGCTGTCTCGGTTCATTAATTCTTCGTGTGTTCCTTTTTCCACTATTTCGCCTTGTTCCATGACCACAATTTGGTCAGCATGTGTAATGGTTGATAAGCGGTGTGCGACAATAAAGGTTGTGCGGTCCTTCGCCAGCTTTTGCATCGCTTCTTGAATGTAATGCTCACTTTCTAAATCAAGTGCAGACGTCGCTTCGTCTAAAATCAACAGCGGTGGATTTTTAAGAAATACCCTCGCAATCGAAATTCGCTGTTTTTGTCCGCCTGATAGCTTTACGCCCCGTTCTCCTACTTTCGTGTCATATCCTTCAGGAAGAGACATAATAAAATCATGCGCATTTGCCGCTTTTGCAGCCGACACGATTTTTTCAAAAGGTGCTTCAGGGTCACCAACCGCAATATTTTCTTTAATCGTGTCACTGAATAGGAATGTATCCTGCAGCACCATTCCGACTTGATTTCGAAGACTTCTTGCTTTGTACTCTTTTATATCAATGCCGTCAATTTCAAGTGACCCGTTTGTGACATCATAAAACCTTGGAATTAAGCTCACGAGTGTCGATTTTCCTCCACCACTCATTCCTACAAGCGCAACCGTTTGTCCTTTTTCTACTTTTAAGGAGATGTTGTGCAGAATCTCTTCCTGCGTGTGTTCATAACGAAACGACACATTTTTAAACTCTACCTCTCCTTTTAAATGATTGGCTTCTTTTGCATTCGACCGGTCTGTGACCTCATATGGCTCATCAATAAACTCAAATATCCGATCCATTGACGCAACGGACTGAGTTAACGTCGTAGATGAGTTAATGAGACGGCGAATCGGGTTGTACATCCGGTCAATATAGCCGACAAAGGCGATCATGGTCCCGATCGACAGCGATCCGTTAATTACTGTGTAACCCGCAAATGCAATGATTAACAGCGGCGCAATATCGGTGATGGTATTGACGACAGCAAATGTTTTGGCGTTCCAATTCGTATGGTTGATTGCTTTGTTTAAGAAATTTTTGTTTTCATCATGAAAATTCTCTTGTTCATATTCTTCAATCGCAAAGCTTCGAATGACCGGCATTCCTTGAACACGCTCGTGCAAATGCCCTTGCACTTCTGCCAGCGCCTGTGACCGCTCTTTTGTCAGCTTACGAAGCCGTCCGTAAAAATACTTTACTGCAAAAGCGTATAGCGGAAAAATAATGACAGACACGATGGTGAGCTTCAGATCCAGTGTACACATAATAGCGATCACGATTAGTACGGTCATCATATCGAGCCAAATGTTCATAAGACCTGTGATGACAAATTCCTTTGTCTGCTCCACATCGTTGATCACTCTTGAAATAATTTCTCCTGTTCTCGTGTTGGCATAATAACGAAGACTTAGCTTTTGAATATGCGAGAACAGCTTCTCCCGAATATCAAACAATACTTTACTGCCTGTCCACTGTGCGTAGTATTGTCTATAGTATTCAACAGGCGGTCTCATCACTAAAAATAATACGAGCATGATTCCCATTATGATCAGTAGAGTTGATGTCTTTTCTTCAGGCGACCCCGAGCCTTGAATGACATCATCAATGACATACTTTAAAAGCAGAGGCAATGTTAACGGAATCGAGAATTTAATCATTCCGATGACCATTGTTAATGCAATCTGTTTTTTATACGGTGTTACAAAAGCCATGTAGCGTTTAATGACCCCCATGTAAATCTCCTTCCCAATCTATCAGTGCCTCTTATCCGTACGCAGTCAAAAACCTGTTAGCCTAAAAAGCCAAACAGGTTTTTTGATGCTCTTGCTTATTTTGTATAATGTAAAAAACGTTCATACCACATATCCACAAATTCAGGAGCAAACGGACCTTTCCGCTGGTGAATCCAATGCAGTAATGTATTTAGATGCTCTCTTAAGATACTATCGATTTCTTTTGGATAATTCATCTGCCTCTTATGATCTGCATATTCGTCCTCATCCAAAATATTGTACGTCATGTCTGGAAAGACTTTGACGTCTAAATCGTAATCAATATACTTAATTGCCTCATCATCTGTCGCAAAAGGAGAGCTGATGTTGCAGTAGTAATATACCCCATCATCTCTAAGCATCCCAATTACATTAAACCATTGTTTTGCATGGAAATAGCAAATAGCCGGTTCTCTCGTCATCCAAGTACGGCCGTCGGATTCAGTCACCATTGTACGGTCGTTTGCACCAATGATACACAATTCCGTTGCTTTCAGAATGGTGGTTTCATTCCAAATCCTGTGGATCAAGCCATTGTGTTTATAGCTTTGAATTTGGATGGTTTCTCCTTCCTTGGGATAGCCCATATTTTCTCCCCTACTTTCTATAACAAACAAACCTAACAGTCCAAAGACCTAATTTCCCAACTAAACATGTCTCTATTATATTATACCGTTACATCATTAAAAAATGAAATGAAAAAGCCATTCAACCCAATTGAACGGCACACTGATTTACATCACGCTAGAACTCTTTTCCATCTGTTTATATGAATTGATGACCTCTTCTGTCTGTTTTGTAAATAAGGTTTGCACTTTTTGCAGTTCCTCACGTTTCTGTTTGATCTGAACACAAAGCCTATGCCACTCTTCTTTTTTTTCATCCTGCAGCAATTGTTTTTCTGTTTCTAAGCATAGATCGAGTTCTCCCTGCACGTCGAGCAGCTGATCCATGAGCTGCATTTGTTCTTTTACAAGCTGATCGAAATCAGACATCTAACTCCTCCCTTTTCATCGAATCCACTTTTTGTATGTATACCATTTCTTGAAAGAAGGAGGAAATCCTTTGACTGTTTATGTAGAGGTTTTACAGGTTTTGTCGGATGGTGGTGCGAGGCAAAAAGAAAAGCACTTCATTCGTATATGAAGTGCTTTCCTTTGTTTCAGTGATTAGCTGTTTTGTTGTTTGTTTTGCTCAGCTTTTTGGTTGTATTTTTTTACATGCTGTGCGTCAGTCTCGCTAGCAAATTCAGTGCCGTATTGACCACCTTGTGCAGCAGCTTGGTTTTGTTTCTTCACTTGTTGTGCGTTTGTTTTGTTTTGTTGTTGATCCATCATTATCACCTCCACGCACATTAATTTGTGCAGAAGGTGTACATCCTATTCATGATTTTTTTAAACAAGCAAAGAACGTCCGCCATCGACAATAATCGTCTGGCCTCTAATCATGTCTGCTTTGCCTGATACAAGGAATTCCACGCTGTCGACCATGTCTTTAATTTCCACCATTCGACCGGCAGGTGTGTTTTTCTTCGCATCTTCTAAAAGCTCTTCACGGTTCGGGAAGTGCTTAAGTGCATCTGTATCGATTGCGCCGCCTGATACAGCGTTGACGACGATATTTTTTTGTGAAAGCTCAACTGAAAGGTAACGTGTCAAAGCTTCTAGTGCTGCTTTTGATACACCGACTACTGTGTAATTTTCAAGGTAGCGAATAGAGCCTAGTGAGCTAATGCTGACGATATGTCCGCCCCCGTTTTTCTCCATTAGTTTCGCCGCTTCTTGTCCGCAGAATAACAAAGCTTTCGCATTGATATTCATCGTCCAGTCCCAATGATTTTCTTCAAGGTCCATAATGGGACGCTGAACACCTGATGCCGCATTGTTCACAAATACATCTAAACGGCCAAAGGTTTCGTCAATTTGCTGAAACATGTCTTTGATTTTCTCAGGCTGGCCTACATTGGCTTTGACAACCAATGTTTTGACACCCATCGCTTCAATTTCTTCCGCTGTTTCAAGTGCGGCTTTTTTGCTTCTCGCATAGTTAATGACAATGTCATATCCTTTTTCAGCGAGGCGAAGGGCTACTTCTTTCCCTACTCCTCTGCTGCTTCCTGTAATTAATGCACATTTACGTTGACTCATTATGGTTCATCTCCTGATTTGAATAGTTTTCGTTCATTCGCTTCACACTAATAGGAAAGTTCCTATTAGGAGGTTACATTCATGTATGTCGGACGCGATTTAAGCCAGCTTGGCATGATGTCCAAGGATCAATGGAAAGATACTGAGCTTGCTTACTTTCATCATGCTTTCCAACAAATTTTACCTTATTTGAACGAAGAAGGGCAATCTAAGTATCGAGAAATCATTTCTGAAATCGAAAACCGCGGGGGATTGCACAGAAATGAAGCTGATTATACCCACGGGACAACGGTTAAATACGACTAGGCTGTTCAAGTGCCAGCTTCCAAATTTTTTGGTGTGAGACTGGCAAAGCATACGCCTCAAATTCTTCTGTTGTGACTTTTTTCAGCACCGTGTCATCAGATACAGAGCTAACTCGTCCAAAGAAAACAGAAATATTCCAGATGAGGTGGGTAAACACATGCTGAATGGTGCCTTCTAAATCACCAAGCTCCGCTTGTACACCTGCCTCCTCTTTTAAGAAATCAATCAGCTGCTCTTTTTCCGTTTTTCTTCCCTTCGTTGTTTCCATGTTAGGGAATTCCCATAAATTCGCAAGAAGGCCTGTACTTGGCCGCTTATGAATATATAGGTTGCCTGCGTCATCAAATAACACCGCTGCTGCCATTGATTTTGCAGTCGGCTTTTTCTTTTTGCTTTTCACTGGGAGCTCATGCTGAACGCCTTCCTCGAATGCCGAGCAATGCATGTTCACAGGGCAAATGAGGCAGGCAGGGGATGTTGGGGTACAAATGAGCGCACCAAGCTCCATCAACCCTTGATTAAATTCTGACGGCTTTTCCCGGGAAATGAGCTGATCGACCGCAAATTCGAAAATATTTCTCGTTTTTGGTTTTGCAATATCATCCCATACCGACAAAATACGAGAAATGACCCTCATCACGTTGCCGTCTACCGCAGGATACGGCTTGTTATAGGCGATACTCAGCACTGCGCCGCTCGTATATGGGCCTACACCTTTGAGCTTTGAAAATTGCTCTTTCGTATCAGGGACAACGCCACCGTAGGATTCATATACTTCTTTCACAGCTGCCTGTAAATTACGCACTCTTGAGTAGTAGCCAAGACCTTCCCATGCTTTCATGACCTTTTCTTCATCAGCTAAAGCGAGATCCTTTACGGTTGGGAATTGCTCCATAAACCGGTTGAAGTACGGAATGACCGTATCCACTCTCGTTTGCTGAAGCATGACTTCTGATACCCAGACGCGGTATGGATCTTGATTTTCACGCCATGGCAATGTTCGTTGTTCTTTTTCATACCAATCAATTAAATCATGCTGAAAGCCCGCAATATCTTTGCGGTCCAGCTTTTCTTGAATGTCTTTCATATCTATACTCCTTCTCATTGGACCGAGGGCTAACGTTCTGAATAGAACCTTATTTGTTGTATACTGTTTGTAGATACGTTAACATGTTACATTAAATCGGGATAAAGCAAAAGTGATTTTGCACATAGTCTTGATTGGAGACGTATACTTTGTATGATTGTTCCTAAGCATGATAACTAGGAGGTAATCAATTGGACACTGGTACTCATGTAGTAATGGGCATTTCTCTTGGGGGACTTGCACTTTTAGATCCAGCCGTCAGCGCAGATCCACACATGGCACACGCCGTAATGATCGCGACCATCGCCGGCTCCCAAGCACCAGACATTGATACTGTGCTAAAACTAAAAAATAATGCGGTTTATATAAGAAATCACCGAGGATTTACACATTCCATTCCGGCTGTACTGTTTTGGTCATTGCTGATTCCGGCTGTGATTTTTCCATTTGTGCCGGGGGCGAATTTACTTCACCTTTGGTTATGGACACTATTAGCTGTTGTGCTTCATGTGTTTGTTGATATTTTCAATGCATACGGTACGCAGGCCATTCGTCCATTTTCGAAGAAATGGGTCGCTCTTGGGATCATTAATACGTTTGATCCGTTTATCTTTTTTACACACCTTGTCGCCATAGTCGTTTGGGCGATTGGCGGGCATCCCGGCTATACGTTCATCACGCTGTATGCGGTGATTTTCTGTTACTATATCGTCAGGGTCATCATGCAGCTTCAGATTAAACGTCAGCTGCGTGCACGGTTTGATGAAATTGAAGAGATTATCATTTCGCCTACAATGAAGTTCAGACAATGGCGCATTGCCGTGAAATGTAAATCCTCTTTCCATGTTGGGCGCAGCATGAATGGAGAAGTCGTCATTTTAGACACCTTTAACCGAGTGCCGGTCCCTGATACTGAAATTATGAAAATTGCTAAGCAAGATGAAAACATTTCAGCCTTTCTCTCCTTCTCCCCTGTCTACCGGTGGGAAGTGGATAAATACAAGGATCATTATGAGGTGCGGTTCATTGATTTACGCTACCGCAGCAAAGGTCATTATCCTTTTGTCGCGATCTGCCATATCGACATGGACCACCAAATCAAAAATTCCTATACCGGCTGGATTTTCAGTGAAGAAAAACTGCAAAAAAAATTAAGACTCGGCTCTGTGTGAGCGAGTCTTTTTTTGTGTTTTACTCTTACAACTTCGTCATATATTCCACAATAAACTCCCAAAATCCAGGTCCATCTTTGTAAATTAGCCAGTCTATTTTTTCGATGAGTTTGATATAGAGTTCTTGTTCGAGGTCTTCTCTTTCTTGATATGCCGTGTTTTGTAGTCTCTTTTTGATCATGGGTGTGAAGGTTTCAATGAGTTCTTCCATTTCTCCATTGGTCATTTTGTCTTCTTGCACGGACATCTCCCCCTGTTTCTTCTTTTAGTTTGCTGAGCGCTTTTTTGTGTATGTTTGAGATGTTTTGTCTTGTTTCGCCTAACTGATCGGCTATTTCCTTCATTGTTTGGCCTTCGACATAGATTTGGGTTAGGACCATTTTTTGTTTGTCTGTGAGCTGCTGGTAGGCCTTGTACAATGTTTGATCTTGCAGATGCTCCCCTAAGTCTTGCTGGTTGAAGAGCACGGCTTCATACGTATCTGTTTGAACAGGGTCTTTCACTTCTTGTGTATCAGGATGATCGAGTATGAGTGGAAAACGCTGCTGCTTCTTTTTGACTCGTTTGTCAAAGTCGACTGAAAAGATGCGTATCATTGTGGAGATATACTTGATGATGCGGATTTTCTGATAGAACTGTTTGAACTCGGAATCTAGTTTTTTGGCATTTTCCTCGTTTGGCTCTTCCATGACTTGCCGGAGCAGCTGCTCGTTTTTCGGGTTGCTTAAAAACTGCTGAATGAGCGGGTGATCAATGATTTCTTTCCATTTTGCTTTCAATAACAGCCGATAATCCATGTGCATCCTCCCCTTTGTTCCCTCTACTAGCATTAAGTGGACAAAAGTTAAAAAAAGTAAACTTCGTGAAACGGGTCTAATGGTTCATTTTATCCCCCTCTGCTTTCCTTTTTCTTCTTTCATACCACTTATATAGAAGACGAGTATCCGCTGGGGGGTGAGACAAATGGAGACCTTTTTTTCAGAGGAATGGCTGAAGCAGCTCGGTCAGGCTGGCTTCCCTGCCATTTTGACGGTTTACTTGCTGACACGCTTTGAACGAAAGTTTGATGAATTAAGCAAGCTCATCCAACGATTAGTCGCTGCTCAAAAAAATGATGAATCAGATTGACATCTGCTTGATTCGTTTCACCTTATGAAAACGAGGGCGAAATGAAAGGCCTTTTAGTCACCTCACACAATACGATGTTGAAAGGGGATTTTATCATGAGTGAAAAGCCAAATGGAATACCACAGCCGATTCGAGGAGAAAAAGGAGCAACGGTCAAAATTCCACGTAATCTCGAGCGGGACAGACAAAATCCAGATATGCTCACGCCGCCAGAAACCGATCATGGAACGGTCTCCAACATGAAATATTCTTTTTCTGATACACACAATCGTTTAGAAAAAGGCGGCTACGCCCGCGAGGTAACAGTCCGCGAACTGCCGATCTCTAAAAGTCTTGCATCTGTTAATATGCGGCTAAAGCCTGGTGCGATTCGTGAGCTGCACTGGCATAAGGAAGCGGAATGGGCATACATGATTTATGGGGAAGCCCGGATTACATCGGTTGATGCAGAGGGGCGCAATTTTACAGAGGATGTGACTGAGGGTGATTTGTGGTACTTCCCATCTGGCCTGCCGCACTCTATCCAAGCACTTGAACCGGGAGCTGAATTCTTGCTTGTGTTTGATGATGGGTCATTCTCAGAAAATAGTACGTTCCAAGTAACGGATTGGCTTGCCCACACGCCAGAGGAAGTCGTGCTTAAGAACTTCGGTATGACAAAAGAGCAGTTTGACAAGCTGCCAGAGAAAGAGAAGTATATTTTCCAAAAAGGAATTCCTGGTTCCCTTGAATGTGACAAGGTGAAAACAGAGCAAGGAGAAGTCCCGAATTCCTTTAAATATGAGCTGTTAAAACAGGAGCCGATTACGTCAAGTGGCGGACAAGTGTGGATTGCGGACTCTACCAATTTCAAAGCGTCTAAAACGATTGCATCCGCTCTTGTGAAAGTTGATCCAGGTGCCATTCGCGAGCTGCATTGGCATCCAAATACGGATGAATGGCAATATTTCATTTCTGGAAAAGCACGAATGACGGTATTTGCTTCTGATGGACATGCGAGAACCTTCAACTATCAGGCGGGAGACGTTGGATATGTCCCATTTGCGATGGGGCATTATGTAGAAAATACAGGCGACGAACCGCTTTATTTCTTAGAAATCTTTAAGAGCGATCATTATGCAGATATCTCGCTTAATCAGTGGCTTGCGGTTACACCGAAACAGCTTGTTCTTGATCATTTAGATCAAAGCGAAGATTTCTTAAAACTGCTTGATACTGAAAAACATCCTGTGATCGCTGCACCTAAAAAAGAGGATTAACGTTTGACTTCCTGCAAAAAGGCTGTCCTTTTTGCAGGTATCTTCATGTAAAGGAGTGTTTGTTCACCTATGCAGCAATCTGTTCAAGCTTTATGGCAAGGGCTGAAATGGCTCATGGCGGCGTCGGCTGTCTTTTACATATTTTTGTTGTTTTGTGTGCTGTTCTTTCATTTAACAGGTGCTTTTTATCAATCGATTTTATCGATGCTTTTATTTATGGGCATCTATGTGGTACTTGGGATATCCTTTGAACATGTGGAGCATGTGCTCATGAGGGTTGTTAAAAAGTGCCGTTCCAAAAAACGCTCCGTCGTTTTCTATGCCATTTCAATTCATCTCTTGTTTATTTGGGGTGCTGTCTATTTATCAGATGAATTGGTGGGCGGCATTTTACTATCTACTTCTGAGGAAGTTCTCTTTGCCCTAAGCCTTTGGTTGTTTCATTTTTTGTTTGATTATGCGACGTTTTCGTTTGAGAAAGAAGCTTAGTGATTTGCTTCATATAATCGATCAGCCCTTGGAAGATAAAAAAACACCACTTATGATGAAAAGTGGTGTTTTTTGTGTTTCCTTCGTGCATATAGGATTGCACCAATCAAACTGACGAGTGAAATCAACGCGAGAATTCTGATATAAGGCGGATAGTAGGTTAGCACAATCTCGTTTTTGCCTTTTTCTATTGGAAAACTGATAAAGGCGTAATTGGCTTGTTCAATATCTGTCTGCTGTCCGTTTACTGTGAGCTCCCAGCCTTTTTCATATGGTACTGGCAAGATCATATAATCATCGCCGCGTTTGTTATCATATGAAATCGTAAAGCGGTTGTTTTCGAGCTTTACTTGCTGGCTGCCATTGTCCTGTTTTTCTTTTTCATATGCTTTTTCTAGAATGCGGTAAGGCTCTTGATACAGCCTCAGTTGATTGAGTTCATACGTCCCTTTTGGTACTCGAATAGAAAGGATTTTTTCCGCAGGGACTCGAATCGTCACTTCATTGACGCCTGTTTTGTAGATGGATGTATTGCTTTTTCGTGAGGTGACGTAGTTGTCAACGGATAACTGAAATCCTTCGTTACGGTCTGTCCGCTTCACATAAAAGCTCACATACACATCTCCAGCGCGGGCCATATCATCTGGCAGCGTGATATTCAGGCCGCCTGTTTCTCCGTATACATCAAGCACGCCATGTTCGTATACGGCTTGTTCCGTATGAATATTTGTATCCTTGACTCGATTTGGCGTAATCTCAATTTCAGCGTTTCCTTTTTTGTCTAAAATCACACCTTGCAGCATTGCATGCTCTCTATCAAGCGCTGAGGCATTTTTTAAGGATTCTTCTGAATAAATCGTGCTTGTTGTTCTTGCAAATGGCAGCGGCCGTGTATTTTCATACACTTTATAATGCTCGCTTTCCAATATTGGCTTAAAATAAGCTGGTGGTGAGTAAGGCATCGTATTGTCTCTCATATAATACTTTCCGTAGGTCAGGCTGTATAAATTCACCCTGTCCCCCATTGTTGCATAACGGCTGACACTTTCACGTCCCATATCGATTTGCAGGTCATTCCAGTAGAAATTGAGCAAATGCTGATTCAATATACTTGAATACGCACTCATGCCTTGAAAGCCTTCAAATAACGGGGTATTGTTGCGCACGCCATTCATCCAATCAATCCGGGCAAGCGGATCTTTTGAAGAGCGGCTTTGAATCTGCTGAATGAGCTTCATTTGCTCATGTCCAGCATATGCCTCACTATTCAGATACGTATCTGATACGCTCTTAATATTGCTTCTTTCAGATAAGTAGCCCTGCTGATACACGCCTGCTGTCAGTAAGCTGACAACGATGAGCACAGCTGAAAAGAGACGAAGGTGCTGGCGTTTTTCCGTATGAATCACAAGGAAAAACAAGCTGATCACAAGCAGCCCTATGCCTGTAAATACAACAACATCCATATTTCCCTTTGCTCGTTCTGAAAGGGCGACTGCTAGGAGGAACACGATCCAAGCGCCTAAGACCGCACGCTTTTTCCACTTCCACTCGATTTGCGAGAAATGCTTGATGGTGATGGCTACGGCCGCTCCAACTGTAAAGGCAAGAATGTATTCAAACCTGTACTGCGGTGCTGAAAAACCATTAAACACGCTCGCCATCTTTGGACTGTAGTGAAAAACAATGAGCAGAACGCTGATCGATGTAAACATGAAAAACCACCTGTTCCGGTAAAGCGGAACGAGGAACATACAAATGAGAAAAATCACAGGTAATAAATACACCCTGCTTGTAAACAGCAGATGATCATGCAGATCAAACCAAGGTATAGATTGATCATATGGCGGTCTTATATTATTAAGAAATCCATAGACAGACGGGACAAAAAAGGCAGCACTGATTCCAAAGGATAACAGTGTAGAGACCGCCAGCATCCAGAATACCTTCCACCCATGCTCCTCACTTCGAAGCTTGATGATATACCTGAAGACAAGATAGATCGCTAAAAAGATAAAATGAATATAAGCAAAGTAAAAATTGTTGATGAGCATCAGGCTGCACGCCGCAATAAACCAAGCCGGCTTACCTGTTTTGAAAATCCGTTCAACCCCAAGCACAAGCAGCGGGAGCCACATCATACTGTCGGTGAAAAACTCCCAAAATGTTTGATGCCGAAAATACACAATAGACAATCCGTAAATTGCGGCTCCTGTTAATGCACTCAGCCTATGCTGGACCATGGAAAGAAGCACACGGTAAGCGATGAAAAGAATAAGCGTCAGCTTCATCACACTCAGCCAAATGACGGCATTTGCCCAGAAATGAATGTCCGTTGACTGGATGACATGAAGCGCATTCATCAGCCAGACGACAGCGACTGTGACCATAAAGACAGTCGAGGTTGTGAAATAATAACCTAATTGCGTATATGTACCGCCGCCTAGACCGAATTGATAGGAATAAAAGAAGTTTCCTTTGACGTATTCATCGTAAAGCAGCTTTTTAAATGGGAGCATTTGTGAGATGCCGTCTCCATCTCCTGTCATATACCGGCCTTGCGTATATTCATATAAGAAAAAGGAGTGTCCTAATAAAGCGAGAATGAGACACATCCCTATGATTATCCATCTACGTTTCATCATCTAAATCCTTTCCACAAAAGATCCACTGTTCTTTGAAACAAAACAACCCAGCAAGCGATTCGTGCTTGCCGGTTATTTGACTCCACGTTATTTAAATAACTGCGTTAACACTCGGTCTTGTTCCTTTGAGCTTGTCTCTTGTTCCATCACATTTGATTCCTGGATTAAATAATGCGGCCTCTTTTTCGTTTCATAATAGATACGGCCAATATATTCTCCAATCACGCCTAGACTCAAAAGCTGGACACCTCCGAGGAACAGCACAGCCGATATTAAAGTAAAATAACCCGGCACCATAATGCCCGTTCTGACGATTTGAATAAAGGTGGCCACGATGTAAATCAATGAGAGAAATAAGATCAGTATGCCAGTATAAAAACAAATGCGCAGCGGGCGGTTGTTAAAAGAAATGACGCCATCTATGCCATAGTTAAATAATTTCTTCAGTGACCATTTTGTATCACCATGCTGTCTTTCTACATTTTCATAATAGATGACCTTTTCTTCAAACCCAATCCAGCAAAAAAGCCCTTTCGAAAAACGATTTCCCTCTTTCAGCTGAAGCAGTGCATCGATGGCTTGGCGTGAAATTAAACGGAAATCCCCGACGCCATCACGCAAGTCCACTTCTACTACCTTGTTCATCACCTTATAGTACATGGATGACAGGTAAGAGCGCAACTTGCTGTCACCTTTACGATTCCGTTTGGCAATGACTTGATGGTAGCCTTCTTCATACCCTCTGACAAAGTCCTGAATTAAATACGTCGGGTGCTGCAGATCGGCGTCCATAATAATCGCAGCTGCTCCTTTTGCATGTTCAAGACCTGCCAAAATAGCGGCTTCCTTTCCAAAGTTACGCGAAAAGGATATATATTTGACCTTTGCACTTTTGCGAGAGAGCTCTCTCATGTATTGAAGCGTGTTGTCTTTGCTTCCATCATTCACAAAGATGATTTCAAAGTCATAATGAAAATCGCGAAACTCTTCCTCGAGTGCCTCAAAGATTCGTCTGATGTTTTCACCTTCATTGTAAGAAGGAATTATCACAGAGAGCAATTCCCGTTCCATATCGCACCTTCTCTTCACTTTTTTCAAATAGTCTGATATGTTCATTATTCCTTTTTTGTCAGAAAACGAAACCCTTTTTTATTATCCATAAATTACATGTCTCTTCAATCGTTTCATTATATCAGAGTTTTATTTCCAGTGATTTTCAACAGGATGAATTTAATGTAATTTTAAGTTTAATCATTGTAAAAAGCCTGTAATTTCGATCACAGACTGGGTATTGTTTCATAAAGTTGTTTGTTCATTTGTATATTTTCCTAATAATTGAAAAAGATGAATGGAAGTGAAAGGGCAACCTTTTTAGTGAAGCAGCCCTCGATTGTTTTGTTGCAGATGCTCGTTTGCCTTTGATTGTTTATTTTGAAATAAATGAAGCTGCGCGCCGTAGCTCTCGATCCACTCTTGGACAATTCGTTCTGTTGTTTCCTGTCCCTTATACTTGCGGCCAGCCTTTGCATAAGTCGTTTCAAAATCACTCCAAAGCAGCTCTACCCATGTACGTGCTTCGTCATATGTCAGCATATTGTTTTTTTCCATAAGTTGTTCTGTTAATCGCTCAAAGTATTGTTCCATGCCTGTTCCTCCTTCATCTAACAGAAAGTGCCTTTTTAAAAAAACTTCTTTTTTCATATACTACCCTTACGTCTTCAAAAGACGCAAATGATTTGTATTGTTTGGAGGGATTTGATATGCGTAATAAAGCAAAAGGCTTTCCAAATCAGGTAAATCACAAGTTTGAAGGCGAACCAGGCGCTACAGATGCTTATGCGTCTAAACGGCCGAATGGTGAAACGAATACACGTCCACAGGAACGGATGAGGGCATCAGGGAAACGCTAATTTTTCCAAAGGGAGTGCTTGAGATATGAGTTCAAATGGGAAATCGTATATGGCAGACTTTGTTCAATTAAGGACAACCGCTTACCCTCAACCATGGGCAAATGCAAAGCATTCTGCCTCTCAGGTCAACGGAGAAACGCAGCAAACGCAGCACGACATCGTACTTCAGAACAACGTCCGTAAACAACGTTCGAAGTAAAGAAAAGGACTGATCTTTTAGGATCAGTCCTTCAGATTGTTGACAAAGGGCTAAAATGATTTTTATTTTAGCCCTTTGTCTTCTTTTCAGCGTGATAGAAAACCTTTGCAGCCCTAGGAAGGGTGAGCACCGGAACGGAGCGAATTTGACATTCGTGAGTACCGGCGCGCAGACCTGACAACGAATGCGAAGGTTTGTCTACACGGTGAAGGACTGATCTCTTTGGATCAGTCCTTTTGCGTCAGCATTGAAATCGGCAGGGCATCTTCCTTATTTGGAGCCGATACTCTATATCCCCATGCAAACACGCCATTTAAATATTCCACATAAAACTCTTCTTCTGTGTCTTTGATTTGATAAGTCGTTTTCGTTTGAAACGAGGCTGGATCTAATAAATAGGCTTTCGCCATATCGATTTTCCGTTCTAAAACTGCGTATTCATTCACAATGCCAAGCTGCTCAGCCTTTCGTGCTTTTTCAGAAAGGGCGGCAATCTCCTGCTTCAATTCGTATTCTGTCATCTCACTATAGCGTTTTTCCATCTGTCATTCCCCTTTGTCTAAAACGTGATCAATTGTATCGAGATCAAAGCCTTTTCTGAATAAAAATTGCTTCACTTTCATCTTCTTTTCAAATGATCCGTCATATCCTACCTTGCGTTTTGCCTTCTCCAGCATATAAAGGAGGGCCTCTTCTTCCTTTTCCTCTTCTTGTCCATCATAGGCTTCTTGAAGGGCTTTATCAATGATCTCAAACGAAAAACCCTTTCGCTGCAGCTGCAGCTTAATGCGCTGCTCGATCTCTTTTGCAGAACGATTTTTTTCTTTTTTAACAAGCTTGAGAACCTGCTTAACAGCTTCCTCTAGCTGTAAGTCATCAGGGTATTGCGATAGCGCCCGTTCAATCGTGTCATCGTCTATACCTTTGAGCTTCAATTCTTTTTTTAGGACGGACGGTCCTTTGCTGTTCGTTTTGCGATGGGTGCTGACATAGGCTTCTGCAAATTCAAGATCATTTACATACTTATAATGCTTTAATTTGTGTATAATTTCACTAATAGCAGGTGCCGGGATTTCTTTTTTCGTTAAATAATCGGTGACTTCTTTCACTGATCTCATACGGTAGGATAAATAATCAACGGCCTGCTGAAATCCTTTTTTCACCGAATCACCGAATTGAATCTCAATGATATCTGCTTCGTCCAGCTCTTTGCCTTTTTTTAAATCGTGCTGGACGAGCACATCTAAATCAACGCTAAAGGCGTACTTTTCATCAAGAAAGATGTTGACCCGCTCGGTATTGTTTTTCTGAGCAGAAATTTTTGTAATATAGGGCATCCTGTGATCACTCCTTTTCCAAAACAGTCAGGATGTTTCTTCTGATTCAAAATCGTGAAAGATATAGGTATGTATATGAGAGGAGAGATGTCAATTGAATATCGCCATTACCGGAGGAACCGGATTTATCGGCCAGCATGTTACAAAAGTGCTCGCTGCTGAGGGACATCATCTATATATTTTAACAAGAAATCCAAAGGAATCCGAACAAAATCATTTACATTATGTGCAGTGGCTTACCGAAGGTGCTGCGCCTGAGCATGAATTGCCTGCCATCGATGTATGGATTAACCTTGCTGGAAAATCCATTTTCACACGCTGGACAGACAAGGCAAAAGAAGGCATCCTCTCCAGCCGTCTCAAATCAACACAAGAGGTAAGACGCATAATAGAAGCGCAGGAATCGAAACCAACTGTGCTGATTCAAGCAAGTGCTGTCGGGATTTATGGCACATCTCAAACAGGAGATTTTACGGAGGAGTCACCTCCTGCGGATACTGATTTCTTAAGTCATACATCAAAACTTTGGGAGGCTGAGGGGCAAAAGATTGAAGCCCTCGGCATTCGTACGGTCTACACACGCTTTGGCGTCGTGTTAGGAGAAAAAGGCACACTGCCGCTGATGACACTTCCTTACAAGATGTTTGCCGGCGGGACAATTGGCGCTGGCTCGCAATGGGTTTCATGGGTGCATGTTGAGGATGTGGCACATCTCATTGCCTATGCGATTCATAATGACGACCTCTCAGGCCCGCTCAATGTGACATCACCGAATCCTGTTCAAATGAAACAGCTTGGACAAACCATTGCTTCTGCCCTTCACCGTCCCCATTGGCTGAAGGTGCCATCGTTTGTGATCAAAACGGCACTCGGTGAAATGTCATTGCTTGTTTTAGAAGGCCAGCGTGCTCTGCCAAAAAAAGCACTGCTCTCTTCTTATGACTTTTTGCACCCTGAACTAAAAGAAGCGATTTTGCATTCTGAGGAATAAATGTTGTCAAAAACATCCATCCTATTAGAAATGATATGAGGGGGCGATTTTGATGAAGAAAAAAGAACACCAGCCAACTTCGAAGCTGAAGAAAACTCAGGAAGTCCTGTATCAGCAGGAATTCAAAAAAGCGGAAAGAGCAGCAGAAAAAAGAAACAAATAAGACGGATATTCCCCTCCAACAAGCACATAACTAAAGTGATCTTGTAAAGGAGGGAAAGACTTTGAAAAAAGACCAACACAAAAAATCCAACCACGAACTCGCAGCACAAGAGACGGATGGCGAATATGTTGAATTTTCCAAAGAACTTGCAGATCCGAATGACTTAAAAGCAATGGCACGTATGAAAGCAGCCGATGAGCGCGCCAAAAAACAATAAGTAAAAAAGCAGACCTTATTCAGCGGTCTGCTTTTCTTTTATTTGATTTCAGTAAGAAGACTTGATGCTTTCTGGCGTGATTTTTCCTCAGGCACCTCTTCTGGATAACCTATATGAAGGATCGCAGCAAACCGTTCGTTTTCCTTTAATCCCATGTCTTGTTGAAAGCCTTTATCGTATAAAATACGTCCGCTCTTCCATACCATACCGATTCCTTGATCCCATGCAAGCAGCTGGAGATTTTGAATAAGCGCGCTCACGGCGGCAAAATCATCATTTCTCACCACAGGGTTCTCGTCTTCTTTTAGTACGACAAGTAAAAGCGCTGGGACCTTAGAAAAGTAATCTCTGTATTGATTGATCTTTTCTTCTTTTGCATCTGGGTTGTTGCGCTGAAAGAAAGCAATGAAGCGCTCTACAAATGTGGCTTTGGCTTCATCCGTCACCGCATATAAAAAGCGCCACGGCTCCGTGATTTTATGGTTCGGCGCATAGACTGCATCCTCTAATAGCGGCTGAAGCTGTTCAATCGTCACCGGTGTGTCTTTGAATTTGCGAATCGATCGTCTATATCTGACAGCGTCTCGAACCGTTAACGCGTCTTTTTGTTGTTTCGTTTCTGGCATATATGTCATCCTCTCAATCAACCTTAATTGAAATTGATTCTCATTCACATTATAAACATCATCGCGTGCAGTTGCAAATCAAGTATCTCTCCTCCCCGTCTGCTAAATAGTTGTTTGACTTTTTCAAGTAATGTTACAATCATATTACGTTTTAAACAAATTTTGAGAAAAAAGCCAAGATGATGAAATGATTTTCAAGTATTCCCATTTTGTCTGATTCAGTTTTTTTGTCAAAAGGCTTTCAACCATGATTGGAAGGGAGGCTTCTGGATGGAATGAAAATTAATATTGGACAAATCATTAAACTCTACCGTTATAAACAAAATATGACCCAATCTGAATTGGCAGACGGAATTTGTTCTGTCTCTCATTTAAGTAAAATTGAAAATGGCTCAAAGGAGGCCAATCAAGATACGATCAATCTGCTGCTTGAACGGCTTGGCATCAGCCAAGAAAAGCTGTCACAAAAGGCGCGTCATCTGCTATCACTTTTGGATGAGTTTCAAATGAATATGTACTTCTATGCTCTCGATCAGGCTGAACAAAATGCAGAAATGATCATTCAGCACGAGGAGCAGTTCTTTTCACTGGATTTAGGCATTCAGTATCATTTGTCTTTATTTCAATTTTATTTATTAACGGAAAAACAGCCGCTTGCCTTAAAAACACACCGCGTGCTCAAAAAATTCGAAAAAACGTTTATTGAAACGGAAAAAGAAATTTTTGAATATCTAGACGGTATTCATCAAATTAAAATTGGTCAGCTTGAGGATGGGCTGAAAAAGCTTGAAAGCTGCTTTTCCTACGCCTCAGTTGAACAAAGTGATTTGTATTATCACTATGCAAAAGCACTCGGAAACATGGGACAGCTCGGTGACGCGCTTGAAGCGACACATCAAGCGATGGATTTATATAGACAAAAGAACAATTTCAAGCGGATTATTCACTGTACACTTATTCACGGCGTGATCTCACTTGAACTAAAAGCCTATCAAACTGCGAAGAAATATATAAAGGAAGTGATTTTGCACACTTCCCTTTACCCTGATGCCTATATTAAAATGTCCGCATATTTTTATTACGGGGTGCTTTTAAAACGTGAAGGTGATTTCTCTTCAGCTGTGCCTTATTTACTAGATTCACTCAATTACTTTAATCAAGAACAGATAGAAGATCGCTACTGTGAAACGCTATATGAAATTGCGACACTATATGCTGAATATGACCGCAAAAAGGCACTTCCCTACATACATGAGCTGTTAAAACAGCCTCGTATTCAGCCAAACTGTTTATATATGATCAAAATCTATAAATTGATGATTGAGGAAAATCCTCTTGATTTGAAAACCTATTTGATCGAAGCAGCCCTTCCTTACTTTGAACACAATGAGCTGCACAGTGAATATTTGTTTGCGCTTAGAACCTTGCTTACCTATGCAGGTGCTGAGCTTGATGATCAGGCCTATAAGTTCTACACAAAGAAGCTGCTAGATCATTTAACAGTATATCTTCCCTATTACAAAAAAGCATGACCTTCTGCCGATCGAAGGTCATGCTTTTTCTATTTATTAAATAGTCTTTTGTTGATCTGTGTCATGATGGTTCATCCGTTTGACAGAATGAATATACCGTCTTTTTGCAAAAAAATCGTACGCATGCTGTCCAAAGCCAAGCCAAATACTGAGCATGATGAATGGGACCGTTCCCCATAATGCAGGGATATGGCAAGCCATACGCAGCCAAGTATAGATCCCTGAATTCTTTTGGTTTTTGGCTAGGGAAATAGACACGATTCGTTTTTCCGCCTTCTCTTCACTGATTTTATTCAGCCTGAGCAGCTGCGAGTGTCTAAAGGATTCAAAGTGAATCCGATTTTTCCAATCGAGTGATTTTAACAAATCAATCATTTTTGCACATGAAGGACTTTGTCCATCATAAAACACAAGCAGTCTCAGTGATTTGATGGAACGCTGTTCTCTTTTTTTCGATTCAGCGAGCTTCTTTTTTTCTTGATCGAGATAAATGATTTTTTTCATAAATTGATCGCCTGTCCTTTTCTGTCATTTTTTTAGTTCGTTCAAAGGAGATTACAACTAGATTACTATAGTTGCTGGGCCTCTTGTATTGGGAAAAAGCCAACCCTTGTGCGTTATATGAGCCTTTGGATAAGGGCAAAATCATTGATTTCATGGCATATATGAGGTTTTTCAACTAAAAGTGGTTGGGAAAATCGTGGTGCTTTGCGGTTTTCTGCGGTTTTTGATAGAATTCTGCGGTTTTCTACACCTTTATGCGGTGGTTTTGTAGGTAAAACGCAAAAACAAGATAAAAAAAGACTACTTCCCATTGCGGCGAAGTAGTCTTTTGGTTTATATTTTTGCCAAAACTTCTACTATTTCTTTCTCAATATCTTTCCATAAGTAACGGTCTGTCGTATAGTGATGTGCGGCTTCTTTCGCAAATACTTGAAAAGCTTCTTCATAATCAGGTGCATCTTTGTCCGGTTTTTTCTCGTCCACAAAGCGCTGTGCTTCTGCTGAGCGAGGTCCCCATTTCCCCACTTCATTCCCGTCCTGATCAATGATGACGATAATCGGAATCGATCTTGCGGTCCCGTTCGTTAAATACTGATCCATCAGGTCTAGATTCTCATCCCGAATGAAATAGCGCGCATCAATGAGTGCTTCATTTGCAATACGCATGAAAATCGGGACATTGACCATTGCATCCCCACACCAATCCGCTGTGATGACAAGTGCTCTGAGCTTTTTCTTTTGCAGCTTTTGAAGCAGCTCTTTTTCTTTTTGATGAATTGCGTACTGGTTGTACACCGTGAGTAGATTTTCCCGGTTTTTCTCCATGTTGTGTACATATGTACGTTCAGCTAATCCCTTTGTAAACCATTCATTTAATGTCATATGAACATCCCCCTTACCCTTCAACTTTACCACTTTTGCTATTCTTTTGTCTAAAAAAACCTTCACCTAGTGAAAGGTAAAGGTCTTTTGGTTTATCGACGCCGATTTCGATTTGGGTCCGTCCCAATCAGCTTGGTGACAAGCACCATTGTGACAGGCAGTGACGTATTTTTTTTATACGCTAAATATTTCCCGCGCCATTCAGGCTTATACTTCTGTTTAAACGACCGTAAACCGCTGAAACTGTACATATATCTGACATTGTTGAAAATAACACTCGCCAAACGCTCCGTGAGAAAGGACTGATGGAACGTCCCCACATTTGATAAAGGTGCCATTCCCATGTTAAACGATTTGTAGCCTCTTTCTTTCGCCCATTGAAACAGGTGGATAAACAGCGCATCCATCATCCCGTTCGGTGCATCATGCATATGACGCATTAAATCGATGGAAATCTCCCCTTCTTGATACATCGGCATCAATGATACAAAGGAAATGATTTGCCCTTGTTCATCCTTTAGAATCGCAATCGGTGCTTTTTGAAGATAGTCTTCTTGAAAATAACCGAGCGAAAATCCTTTTTCTTTCTTCTTTCCGAGCCAGCTGTCAGAGATTTGTTTTAAAGTTGAGATCAACTCATTTGAAAAGGGAGGTTCCAGCATTTCAAAGGTGTAGCCTTCTCGTTCAAATTTATTCGCCACAGCTCGTAAATTTGATTTTTTCTTACCTGACAGAGTAAACGTTTCTAAATCGACCATGGCTTCTTCCCCAAGCTTAAAGAAGTGAAAGCCTAAGTCATGATAAAGAGCCATCCCTTCTCGTTCTACTTGATAAAAAGCGACGCGGTAGCCGGCTTTTTCTGTCTCCTGTAAAAACTCTTCAAGTACAAGCGGATAAGACGCCTCACGTCCAGATGGATCTCCGAGCACAATGACGCAGCGGCCAATTCGTCCAAACTGAAGCATCGCTTCTCCATCACTTGAGAAAAATAGTTTTTTGTCGCCTAAAAAGCCAAGATGACTGAGGGCATTTCCGCCCTTTTCTTCTAAAAACGTTTTTAATTTTTCCTCATCTGCTTTTTCTCCAATCGGAAATGCTTTCTTATTAAAAATCAATTTACTAATGAAGAAGAAAAGCGGGACACCGATGAGAGCAATCATGCTTGTCATCGTGATATGCCGTTCATTGTGAACGAGATAATCCTTACTCAAGAAATGCCCGATTTTTGTCCAAATATAGTTACCAATGACATTATAGTTAAAGAGCACGAATAAATATCCAGCGGCAGCCGCCACAAACTGATTCAAAGAATAAGGTGCCTGCTGCTTCACAAATTGATTTCGAAGAGAGAAAAACACAGCCATGATGACTGGCAAAATAAAGATTAGACTGAGGTTAAACCCCTTTAACAAAGTAAACACAAAACCGCCTGCTAAAGAGATCATTGTCAGCACGTACGATCTTTTCGTTCTTTTATACACTTCAATGGACAAAATCATCAGAATGATTCCGAACATTAAAGAAAGACCATTAAATCCTGATAAAAGAAAGCGCGGAATGCTGGTAATCACACCTAATCGATCGACTGGAAGCACAACAGACGCCATGATAAGCAAGCCGCTTCCAAAGGTTAAAATCGATAAAGATCCGTACAATAACCGGATTAATAAAGCACGGTGCAAAACAATTAAGACGTTCGTTGTTTCAATGGCAGGTGCCATTTTCGGATTGCCTTCAAGACGTCTAAGCGTTGTGCCCGTTAAATCGTAAGCAGCTAGACAAAGCCCTAGGATAAACGGGAAGATTGAGTACACGAAGCGGTACAAGACGAGCGCCGTCAGCACCATCTCTTTATCAAAACCAATGTACTGCATGCTCAGTAAAAAGATGAGGTCAAACGAACCAAATCCGCCCGGAACCATACTGATTAAACCGCCAATTGATGCAATCGCAAATACACCTAATACAATTCGGACATCGACATTCATTCCCATAGAGACGACAGCCATGTACATAACAAGTCCAGCTGCCAGCCATTCTAAAAACGATGCACCGATATAAGCGTAAATTGGGTGCTTTAGTCCATTTTCACCGCTCTCAATCGAGCTTTTTCGAATGGATGCCATGACGATATATATCGGTACAATACAGGCAAAGATAATGACAAATGCCCATAGCCACGGCTCCTGGCTGATAATACTTTCAACAGGAAGCACCCTGACCAAGATCAGATCACTGAAAATAGATAAGCCCAAAAGCACAGAGGAAGTCAAAAGGGCAATGCCTTTCAGCAGTTTTTTCGTATCTGTTATGTACTCCTTATAGAGAAGCGTTCTAAGCCCTGCTCCTGATAGACCGCCAAATCCAAGAACACTGTTAAAGGAGTTTGCAATCCAGGAAATGCGAATCGTTTTCCATCCGCTGATCGGCATATTAAGGCTTTTTCGTAAAATAAAATCATATAAGGACATCGATAAAACCGCGACTAGTCCAAGAAAGACAAGAATAAACAAATCCATTCGGTTCAAGCTGTCAATAATATAAAACGTCTTTTTAATGGAAAGTCCGCTTAGCTCCTGCTTCGCGACAAAGATCAAGACAAGGATAATCACGATCGGAAAAAGCATTTTTAAGATCGTCATACCCGTTTTTTTGTTCCACATGTTTTTCCCAACTTTCTAGGTTGCTTCAATTATTTCAACTGAACATTATTATACAACAAATACCACTTGATTCATGCAGTTTAACATTCAAAAGCTTGACGAACCTTTCAATTAGAAGTGAAAATCAGTAATATAAAGAAAAAGAGCCGCTTAAAGGAAGTGAACAAGCGTGGAATATAATATTCATGACACCACCGTATTAAAAGAAGAGATTCTATCTCCAGAGGAAAAAAAGACATGGGTTCTTTATATGAAAGTGCTCACAGCTGCAGGTCTTGGAGATGTTTCTGAATGGATGAAGCTTGATATGAGTATGCCTCAAATGAAGGTACTCATGCTACTCAATAACCATGGCTCTCTCAAAGTATCCGAAATCGCTGAAAAAATGGGCGCTTCTTTGTCCAATATGACAGGTCTGCTTGACCGGTTAGAACAGTCTAACTTTGTCGTGCGAAAGCACTCTGAGCGTGACCGGAGAATCATTGTCGTAGAGCTGACAGAGGAAGCGAAAAATATTTTCAGAAGTATTTATCAAAAAGGACACGAAAAAATCAAAAATTCCCTGCAGCGGCTCAATGACGAGGAAAAAGAAAAAGTCAATGAAGGCCTTGCTATCTTAGAAAAAGCACTGCGTCCTGAACGCGGCTAAAAAAGTAAAAAAGAAAAAAGACGGTCACTTGAGGTCCGTCTTTTTTGTTTCTTCTATTTGTCGATCTGGGGTGAAAAGATTTTTACGAATGACTTCCCTGTCATCCCATAAAAGATAGGCTAAGCCGAAAATGAGAAAAAGGATACTGATCCACGTACCGCCAGGAATCAGCTGTTCAAGTTCCTCAATCGTTCTTTCTGAGCCTAAGCTGTTACTATAGCGTATCTCAAAAAGAACATACTTCGCTATATAAAACAATGCCGCCATACAGATAAACATGGCGCCGACAATTCTTCTTCCAGACATGCGTTTACTCCTTTACTTCCACTGATTTCTTTTGATTAATTCCGTGATATGGGCAAGGTGATGCTTTGAATGCCAGACGTACATTCCCGTTGCATCATATAAGGACACTGTTTGTTGATCGGCAGGGTGATAATAAGACGCGCTGAAGTCTTCCTCTGACATTCCCCGCAGTAAAGTGACCCACCTGCGATGCAGACTGCTGATCAAAGGCAGGGATAAACTGATGGGCGCCTTGCTGTCAGGAAGTGAGGCAAATCCCTCCTGATCATATGGACGTATGTCCGGTGTATCTTCTGTGAGAGCAAGCTTGAATCGTAAGTATGCATTTAGATGGCTGTCTGCTACGTGGTGAATGAGCTGACGAACAGTCCATCCTCCCGGCCGATAAGGTGTATCAAGCTGAGCATCTGTCAACGGTGCAGTCACTGCTTCATACTCTTCGGGGATTGCAGCCAGCTCATCAATCCATGCTTCCAGCTGTGCTTTCGTTTTTGTTTCTACCGGTTCATATAAGCCAATCGGATATTGTAATGACGTCATATGTTCTCTCCTCTCTCAAATCCTTCAAGCACAAATTTTCCAATCATCTTTCCTTGTTCAAGTGTTTGATGTGCCTTCTTCAAGTTAGCAGCATTGATCGGACTGAGAACCTTTGTTAAGGTATGCGTTATTTTTCCTTGCTCAAATAACTCACTCGCCTCTGTCAAAAGCTCATGCTGTTTGATCATGTCCGCTGTTTCATACATAGGACGTGTGAACATGAATTCCCATACAAATGCCGCACTTTTATTTTTGAGTAACTGAATGTCTAGGTTGTGCTTGTTCTCGACAATGGTACAGATCGTGCCTTGCGGTTTGATGGCTTCTGCCATGCCTTTGAAATGTCCATCTGTATCATTTAAGCATAAAATAAAATCCACTTCACCGATTCCTTTTTCCTCGAGCTGCGCGAGAAGCGGCTGATGATGATCAATGATATGATCGGCATCTAATGACAGACACCACTCTTTTGTTTCTGGTCTTGATGCGGTTGCGATCACAGTTGCCTTCGCTAATTTGGCTAGTTGAATGGCAATTGAACCAACCCCGCCTGCACCACCAATGATCAGCAAGGTTGAGCCTTCTGCATTCCGCTTCATATGCATCCGGTCAAATAAAGCCTCATAAGCCGTAATTGTTGTAAGGGGCATCGCTGCTGCTTCTGCAAAGGATAGATTAGCTGGCTTTTTCGCCACAATACGCTCATCCACAAGCTGGTATTCACTATTCGAGCCTTGACGCGTAATATCTCCCGCATAGTAAACGTGATCGCCTGGCTGAAATAATGTACACGCTTCGCCCACTTCAACAACCGTACCGCTTGCATCATAGCCAAGAATTTTCAGTTTTTCTTCCTTCTGATCCTTCGGTGATCTCACCTTTGTATCAACTGGATTCACGGACACAGCCTCTATCTTCACCAGTACATCCCTGCCAGAGACTTTAGGCTTTTCAACCTCTTGATCCATCAGGCTTTGCTCATGCTCAATCGGTAAATACTCCAATAGTCCAACTGCTTTCACTCGCTTGCACTCCCTTTCTCCATTCTTTCTTTCCACATTTTATCATAATTTTCTGATGTTTATGGCTGGGTCAAACGAGTGATGGCACATTTATGACCTCTTCAGGGCCTTTCGCTCTCTCGCCATGTATGAAGGACGTGCCTTTTGCAAAGAAGGAACATAAGTGAACCAGCTGTTGGATTTAAAAAACAGCTGAACGTAGTAAAACTGAATGTGCTGCAGAAAAACGATGATTAATAGAAAAAGAGTGAATGAGAGAGTAGTTAGATCTACTCTTCCCTGTATCCATTCATTGATCAAAAGAATCACAAAACCGACGATGAGGAGCTGTTCAACTCTTTGCACGAGCTGGCTAAAGACATGCCCGCGTTTTGTTAAATCACCAGACTGGTGCTTTCTGATCCTTCTCGATTTGTAGAACCAAATAATACTTTCTGTTAGGTTATGAATCATAAAAAGAGCGATGAGGACGATCAATAAAGGTGATGGGGTATAAAGGACTTGTGCAACGAACGGAAAGACTAAAAAATAACAGGCAATCAATGCGTGTCTGACTGATAAAAGAAATAGGACTTTTTCTATAGATGTTTTCATCTGTTTCACCTCCATATGTACTACGTTTCATTTGCCGAAAAGTTTCCCAAACCTATAAAAAAAGGATACCCCTAAAAAGGCATCCTTGATGAATCAAACTTAAAAAGCAGCGCTTAGTACGACTGGACCTTGCGGAAGCTTGTTATCCTTTTTTGGTTCAAGGGTAACAGCCACAGTATCCCATGATTCGTTTGCTTCTTTTTCAGATAACGCATAGGTGACGGTTCCTTCCCCGTTGTTATCTGTTTTAAAAGCACCGGCTGGCACTGGCTGATCTCCTTTAATGAGCCACACTTGATAAACAGCAGATGAATCAAGTTGACCCTTTAAGCCGTCTGCACTCACAACAAGTTCTTTTTTGCCGTTATGCTCTATCACTGAGAAAGCACCTGTCGTTTTTGGTGATGCGGCAGAAGCCAGTGATTTTGTGGCAACAACCCTGACAGATTCTTCCGCCTGCTGTTTTCCATTCGATAAGAAATACACATTTCCAGCTGATGAAATAAGAAGCAGTGCGGCAACGAGCGGTAATAGCCATTGGTTTCGTTTCTTTTGCAGCGGTTTGATTTCGTTTGGCTCAGGTGCAGCCTTTTGCTCTTTTCTATCGCTATTGTTTTCTTCGACTGTCTCTTCTTCAAACACCTGGGATAAAATACGGTCTTTCATCCCTGCCGGAGGTGTTTGGTCTTCGGCTAGAAGTGGAATGTCAGACATGAGCGCTGTCAATTCTTCAAGCTCTTCTTTGCAAGCTGGGCAGTGCTTGATGTGCTCTTCAAATTGCATTTTTTCTTCTCCTTGCAAATGCCCGTTGAAATAATCAATCACTTGATGTTTACACTGAGTCATGCCTCTTCCTCCTTTCCTCCGCGAGACAGTTTCGATCGCAAATGCTTCAAAGACAATCGAACCCTTCCCTTTACCGTACCAATAGGGATGCCCAGCTTTTCAGCGATGCTCTTTTGTGTCATTCCTTTAAAATAGACATCTTCTATGATGGTTTGCTGTTCTTTTGACAATGTAGATACTGCTTCACGTATGATCTGTTTTTCCTCTTTCCATTCCACTTCTTTTGATACATCTTCTTGATGATCGGCTAAATATTCAATATGCTCATCTTCCAAAGCCGTTTCATTCCGGTGCTTTCTTAAGAGATCAATGGCCGTGTTGCGTGACATCATGAATAACCACGAAGAGAATTTCCCTTTATCCGTATGATATTCTCCTATGCCGCGCCAGAGCTTGATAAAGACCTCTTGAAGCACTTCCTCCGCGAGCTCACGGTTTCCAGTCATTTTATAAATAAACGAATATAATACACGTTCATAGCGATCGTACAGCACTTCAAGCGAGGGCTTGTGACGATCATATTTGATCTTGTGATACAGCTCAAAATCTTTCAGTGTGTCCATGGTCATCTCCTTCCTTTTTCATGAGAAAGAGCATGCGCATCCATCATGAAATCCTTCACGTATTGCTTATCACTCGATTTACTGAAATAAGCCTACCTTGTACTTTACTCTTTTTTCAAGGAGAAAAAAAGAGCGCTGAAAAAGGAAGTGTGCTCCTCATGAGAATGTACTTACTTTACGACATAACAGACCATTTGGATCACTCATGATACAAAAGTCAAGAATCCATGTGTGACCACTCTCTAATCAGTTGATCTCTCCATTCAATTGAGGTAGAACGCATTCTTTCCGCATGTCATAATAGGGTGTAAATTGGAGAAATTGGAGTGTCCATATATGATGGTGACGATAGTTCTTTTTTTATTAGCAGGTTTAGCAGAAATTGGCGGCGGCTATTTGGTGTGGCTTTGGCTCCGTGAAGCAAAGCCTGTCAGCTTCGGGATCGCCGGCAGCCTTATCCTAGTCGCATATGGCGTCATTCCGACCTTTCAGCAGTTTCCGACTTTCGGACGGGTTTATGCTGCCTATGGCGGTGTTTTTGTCATTCTTGCTGTGTTTTGGGGCTGGTGGGTCGATCGAAAAACACCTGATCTATATGACTGGATGGGTGCTTTGATCTGTTTGGCTGGAGTTAGTGTGATGTTATTTGCGCCACGCAGTTAATTTCTAACATCAAAAAGGGCTAAAATGATGTTTATTTTAGCCCTTTGTCTTCTTTTCGAACCTTACATTCTAAATTGTGTTTCGTATAAACGACGGTACAGACCATCTATTTTGAGTAACTCTTCATGTTTTCCTTGCTCTTTTACGCCTTCTTTTGTGAGAACAATAATGCGGTCGGCATGCTGAATTGTCGCTAAACGATGAGCAATGATAAAGGTCGTTCGTCCTTCAGCCAGCTCTTCTAATGATGCTTGGATAAATGACTCTGTCTCAGTATCAAGCGAAGAGGTCGCCTCATCTAAAATGAAAATGGGCGGATTTTTCAAGAAAATACGTGCTATCGAGATACGCTGTTTTTGTCCTCCAGATAACATCATCCCACGCTCACCGATCATCGTATCAAGTCCTTTTGGCAAACTTTTGACTAAGTCCGTAAGCTGAGCCTTCTCTACTGCCTGCCAAATTTCTTCTTCAGATGCATTCAGTTTTCCGTATTGGATGTTTTCGCGTATCGTCCCATGAAATAAATAAATGTCCTGCTGTACGACACCAATTTGTGCGCGCAGCGATGCAAGTGTCATCTTTCGCGTTTCTATGCCATCAATTGTAATGCTCCCCTCCTGCCATTCATAAAAACGGGGAA
The DNA here is from genome assembly GCF_056172715.1 of Bacillus sp. ABR. Classification (NCBI taxonomy): domain Bacteria; kingdom Bacillati; phylum Bacillota; class Bacilli; order Caryophanales; family Bacillaceae; genus Bacillus; species Bacillus sp. ABR. The sequence continues at coordinate 40,228 of NZ_JAOYSL010000006.1, forward strand.
GCAGATTGCAAAGGGTCGATTTCCCGGCACCAGATGGACCGACAATGGCAATTTTCTCTCCTTGCTTGACCTCAAGATTGATGTCATGCAGGACAGGTTTGTTTGGTTCATATTGAAATGATACATGCTCAAAAGTGATATTCCCTTTTAACTGATGGACTTCGATTGCATCCTCATCATCCTTTTCATCTGGTGTTTGATCGATCAGTGATGCGAATCGTTTAAAGCCAGCTGCACCTTTTGGATACATTTCAATGACTGCATTGATTTGCTGAATGGGTCCTAAGAAAATACCTGTTAAAAGGACGAATGAAACAAATTCACCATATGTCATATTTTTTTGCAGCACAAACCATGCACCGCACACGAGGCCAAATACGGTGACACTTTTAATGAGTAAATGACTCACTGCTGTATGCAGCGCCATCATTTGATATGTTGTCAGTTTTGTTTTTCTAAACTGCTCGTTATGCTCGATAAACCGATCCATTTCATGTGACTCATTCCCGAATGCTTTCACCACACGAATGCCGCTAATATTGTTTTCCACACGTGAATGGAATTGTCCAATGCTTGAAAACATTTTATCAAAAGCAGCAGACATTTTTTTCGTAAAGTAGACAGATAATCCGATCAGGAATGGAACGACAATAAATGTGAGAACCGCAAGCTGCCAGTTAATCGATAGCATGAGGCCAAACGCGCCCGTTAATGTCATGATGGCGATAAATAAATCCTCTGGGCCGTGATGTGCCATCTCTCCAATATCCATTAAATCATTGGTCATGCGGGAAACGAGCTTGCCTGTTTTCTTTTGGTCAAAGAAACGGAAGGACATTCTCTGTACATGAGAGAATAGTTGATTCCTCATATCGGTCTCAATATTGATCCCCAGCTTATGGCCAAAATAAGTCACAACGTAATGCATGGTGGAACTGATGACATATAAAATGAGCAGCAAACTGCCCCAGAACCAAATGGCTTCCCAATCACCATTTGGCAGTAAATCGTCCATCACTTTACTGATGGCTAACGGAAAGGATAGTTCGAGTAAGGCCGCTAGTACCGCACAGGAAAAATCTAATATAAACAGCCCCATATAGGGTTTGTAGTATGAAAAAAAACGTTTGAACAATTGACAGACCTCCTAATGATGAGATAAATCTGTCAATAAATCAGCAAACTTTTCAGCTTGATTCATGACTGCAATGGGATCATAAGGCCAAAAGAATTCTGCATCCAGTTGATAGGTCTGTTCCTTTTTGACAGCTTTTAAACTCTTCCAGATGGAATTATTTTTATCAAATGTCCCGCCATTGGATTCATCAATGAATATATAATCCCCTGCATATTTCGGAAGGGTTTCATAGGAGAGTACCTCATAGCCTGTTTTACTATTTAAAATTGTATCTTTGACCTCTTTTGGCGGATTCACTTTCAATTGTTGATATAGTGCTTGTCCACCTCGGTAAATTCCGTTCCCATACACAAACACATCATTTTTAAATGCGCCCATGATGGAAACTGTTTCATTCTCTTTTAATACAGATTTTACTTTTTTTCGAGCTGCTTCGATTCGTTGGTCAAAGGAGGCGAGAAACGCCTTTCCTTCCTCTTCTTTGTTTAACACCTTGGCCAAGGTTGTGATTTCTTCATGTGCGTCTTTGAATGAATTGTAAGGATATACGAGTGTTGGTGCTATTTTTTTATACACATCATAGACTTTTTCATCCTGTACTGCGGTGATAATTAGATCAGGCTTTAAGCTGAGTGCTTTTTCAGCTGAACGCTCGTCACTAATGTCCTCTATACCTTTGATCTTGTCCTTCAAGTGTACATTCTTTAAATCTTGAGTCGTTGCACCTACAGGGTGAACATCCAATGCAATTGCACTGCCTAAATATCCATCTATGAGAACGCGTTTTGGGTTTGCTGGAATGTCGATTTTTCCTTTAACAGTCTCAATGGTTTTCGTTTGCTGCTCTGTTTCTGCCGTTTTGGCTTCTTCTTTTTTGCCACAGGCTGACAATACCAGCATGAAGATGACAGCACATATCCAATATGTCTTTTTCATATGAGTATTCCTCCTTCATTTCCTAGATACAAATGAGAATAATTATCAATTACTAGTCTCATGTATTCTACCAACCTCATACGAAGTGGTCTATGGAGGATTCTCGCAACTTACATATGGACAATTGTTGGATTGGCTGCCACAGTCAATCGGGAGACAAAACGGTCAATCAAATGAAGAGCCCGCTCCCCTTCATCAAATCGAAAATCCTCTAGCTTTAATGGGTAGAAGGTTCCATTTTTCACAGCGGACAATTGACGAAGAACATCGCTTTCCTCCATCCGCTGATCCATTTGTTCATACCACCCATGTTCAACACCTACAATAAAAAACATGTGATCCGCCTCGTATTCTCTTAACCTTTCTAAAGGAATGACTGTATGTTGATTGGGGAGAAGAACTTCTTCTAGAATCGTCTTCGGAGGCTTTAAGTCAAGCGTTTCGTAAAGGTAGAAGGCACCTCTAGCATCATAGGACCACATGTACACTTTGTCATGTCCTCTCATTTCATAAATCGCGACTGTCTCTCCTTTTTCCCTAAAGGAAGATAGATCATTTCTTGCCTTTTGACTCAGATGTTCGAAGCGTTTCACCCAATCAACTGCCTCTTTCTCTCTTCCTAACAGGCGCCCTGTAGATAAGACCTCTTTTACAACATGACCACCGGCATATGGCAGAACAAGGACAGGGGCAATTCGCTCCAACCGCTTGATCAACGCAGGCTTCGAATAAAAATAGTTAGGAATAATGATTAAATCTAGTTGAAGTGATTTGAATACGTCATCAGGCGTGTGTTCATCTATGACCAGCGTACCGGCCAGCTGATCTTTGAGTATATCTGAATGGAGAAAGGTATCTTGGTCAATGCAGACAGGGCGAATGCCTAGCGCGCCCAATAACCCGACAAATTGAAAAGCAGCAATTCGCTCTGGTCTTCGAATGTTTCGGAACTGACTAGGGGACCTTCCTGTTTTCTGCCTGAATTTCCTGCTGAAATATAAACTGTCTGTATAGCCCACTTGTCGCGCAATCATTTGAATTTGATCATCTGTTTGCAGAAGCCGTTTTTTTGCTTCATCTATTCGAATTTGTGCAATATAATCACTCACACTCTGTCCCATACTTTGTTTGAAAAAGGTCGAAAAATAACTCTCATGAAAACCCATCTTATGGGCTAAGTCTTTTCTCGTAAGCTTTTTTTCATAATGCTGCGCCATATACTGCAAAATCATTTCAATTGAATAATGCACCTTCTCAGCGTATGGCTTGGATTGACGATGAAAAATGTGCATGATGTCCTCCAGCCTTTTCTCCTGTTCTCGGATGCACTGACTCACCTTCATTTGTTTGATGTAAGAAAACAGCACGGCAGAGCCTTTGACCATTGCTCCATTATCCGGCAGATCATCATAACTCATCTTAAAAACCAATTCATTTTGCGCATCATTTGTCAGGATAAACTGATCAAATGTGATCGTATAAATCGCCACCTGTTCGTTGGATAAAGATTGGAGCATGACATTGATACCTGAGCGGATCAACATACTGTCTTTTGCGTTGAGCTGATATTGCAATCCTTCCATTTCAATTCTCACAGATCCGTCGCATGTCAAGAACATAGGGAAAGATGTATGCCAGGAGACTGTTTGTTTGACAGAAAGAGATCGCTCTTTACTTTCTTTCATGCGCAGAATGGTATGAGTACGGGTTGTCATTTTCTCTTTCTCCTTCCATATAAAAAAAGTGCTAAAATTTTAGCACTTCAATGTTTGACTGGATATTCATCAGCGAGCTCCAGCTGTTTGTAATTCTTTGTTTTTCTCCTTAAAGCGTTCATTATGAGAGGAAACGTATGCCACTTTTTCGGCTTCTGGTTCGATGTAAAGCTTTGCGCTATTCAGCGCATTGACTCCATCCACAAACGTACCAGCAATTAAGCGGACCTTGCTTTTATGTGTACACAAGTCGCCTACTGCATAGACGCCCGGTAAATTGGTTTCCATTTTTTCATTAACCTCGATCAGTCCCCATTCACCTTGCTTGAGACCCCATTCTGATAGCACGCTTAAATCGCCTTTCATCCCGTGATTAACGATCACAGCATCTGTTTCGATTCGTTCTTTTTCACCTGTCTCTATGTTTTGAATGGTGACGGCATCAATTTTGTCACCTTGACCATGCAGTTCTGTCAGTTCATGCGGGGTTAAAATTCGTTTGCAAGTTGCCTTCATATTGGCGACGTTTTTCTCATGTCCGCCAAACATGTCACGGCGATGCACAACGGTGACACTTTCAGCAATTGGAGCAAGGGCATTGGCCCAGTCAACCGCTGAGTCGCCGCCTCCAGAAATCACAACCCGCTTCCCTGCAAATGTCTTGAGCTCTTGGACAGTGTAATAAAGGTTTGTCACTTCATAGCGGTCCGCATGCTCGATTTCAAGTTTCCGCTGAACTGGAATGCCGTGACCCATCGCTAATATGAGGGTCTTTGTCAAATGACGATCACCATTTTCAGCCGTCAGCAGGATATGATTATGTTCATCTCGCTCGAATGACGTGATTTTTTGATTCAGTGCAATCTCTGGTTCAAATGTTTTCGCCTGAGTTTCCAGCTGCTGTATCAGCTGTTCTCCTCTTGTTGGCGGCAAACCGCCGACATCCCAAATGACCTTTTCAGGATACAGAAGGATCTTCCCACCAAGGCTTTCGTTGTACTCAAGTACCTTCGTCTTTAAGTCCCGCATCCCACTATAAAAGGCGGTGTACATGCCTGCTGGCCCGCCGCCAATAATGGTGACGTCAAACAATTCAAGCTGATCTGTCATTTGAGTCCCTCCAGTTTTCCATCGAATGATCTATTTATCAGTGATATTGATTCTCATTATCATATGTATCTATTGTAGTCTACTCTAGTGAAGGGAATCAATAGCTTTCTGCAAAAAAGAACAGGACGAGCGCTCACTCGTCCTGCCTTTCATCACACGATCGTTAAACCAAGGTCTTTTAATTCAAGAGAAACAAGTCTTGCAATCGCATCTGCGCCTTCTTTTGTAAAGTGCGTGCGATCCTCAATTCCTGTTGACAGCATAAAGTAAGAGGTCGTTTTCTCTATGCCGGAAATTTGATAAAACTGAAGACTTGCGGTATTTAAATCGACGAGAAGAACTTCTTCTTCATCGGCTAATTCTTTCATAGCGGCACAGTAATCAGGAAAATCGTTGATATATTCTCCGTCTTTTTCATGAAAACGGCCGACTGGAGTGAGTAAAAGTGGTGTTGCCCCTTTTGCCCTTGCTCCGTGAATATATTGAGACAGGTAGCTTTTATACGTCGTGAAAGGATCTGTATGGCGCTCGGGCTTCTCCTTGGAAGCATCATTGTGCCCCATTTGTGTGAAAAGCCAGTCTCCTGGCTGAATGTCAGCCAATATGTCATCAAGGCGTCCTTCTTCAATGAATGTTTTTGAGCTTCTTCCACCAATGGCACGATTGTCGACGTGAACGCCGTGCGCTGTATAGCGGTGTAAAAACTCTCCCCATCCTCCTTGAACAGGACGATCTGGATAAGATGAAACGGTCGAATCACCAGCTAAATAGATGGTTGTCATGTTCATACGCCTCCCTTTTTCATTGAGCCACTTCACCCGAGCGATACGGGCATCCTAATGGCTGCTGAAAAGATATGAAACAATCAGCATCGCTATTTCAATTATTCTCTTTTTAATGGTCAAAACCCTGCTTACCGGTAGATGTGAATGTGTTAAATATGCGGCGGAAGTTCTATTTTTGATTCCACTGCTTGATGTAACGCCTGAAGCATATAGCCAATTCCTTTATATGGAGCCAGCGGGTAATTCGCTTTTTGATGAGGATGTAATAAAGGGTCGATCACTTTTCGATATTTCTTCCCACCTAGTACCACCAGTTCATCATATGCGAAAAGATTTTTTTGATGAAATTGCCGGCTCAGTTCTTCTCGTGTGATCTGCTTAGCATGCGGTATACCAAAAGCCACATCATAATTTTCATGTATGATATCATCTGCCTTTAAGAATCCGTGCTTCGCTGATAAGATCGTCCAGTCTGAAAAGAACGTTTGAGCATAGCTTTTCGTACGCTGATGCAGGGGACTTAAATAAACAAGGTTCGCTGGCTGGCTTCCTGCCTCTGGATCGACGTCCCAAATTTTCTTCGCGCCACATGGAATAATACAAACTCGCTTCACTCAGGTTTTCTCCTTCCTTTTTCGATAGATCTGATACACGATACAGCCTAGCGCTGTGCCAAGTGTATTTAAAAGAATATCATCAATATCGCTGCTTCTTGTAATGATACCAGATTGCGAGAACATCCATTGGAGCACTTCGATCATGGTTGACAGGAGAAAGCCGCCAAGAACCGCCTTTTGCCAGCGCATCGTTCGAAAGGCTTGATAAAGAAAAAAACCGAGTGGGACAAATAACAATATGTTCCCTGCTAAATTTAAAAAGACGAGATTTGGGTAGCCGTGATGGTAGGCGTGAAGATTTTGATAAATGGACTGCAAAGGCATGAGATTCACACTCACCTGATCCCTTGGGGCGGAAAAACGATTTGGAAAGACCGTCAAATATAATAAAACATTCGTATAAATAAACAGGCAGGCAAGGACCAATTCTGTTCGTAAATAGATAAAACGATGTTGCTTCTTTGCCTGTCTGTATCTCATATGTAAATAGAGCGGGACGAGCAGGAGAAAATAAGCAATGGAAAACATAGCACTGGATGTCATACAGAAAGCTGCCCCTTTCTCACATGATGATGCTTGACCATATTTACAGCTTATTCAGGCTTGCCTGCATCTATTCATCACTTATTCTCACATTCAATGAAGAGAAAACCATATTGACAAATCGTCATTTTCTCGCTAAACTGAATGACATTCAGTCATTTAAGGTCGGTGATGATATGTCGAAACGAGAAAAGATTATGCTTGCTGCGATTGATGCGTTTAAAGAAAAAGGCATTGAAAAGACGACCATTTCGGATATTGTGAAAGCAGCAGGAGTAGCGCAAGGAACGTTTTATTTATATTTTCCTTCAAAGCTTTCCGTCATGCCTGCGATCGCTGAACATCTGATCGCTCAGATGGTGCCTGCGATCGAAAAGGAATTCACTCAGCATGCAGATGTCCTCGATCAAGCAGATGCGCTTGTTGAATTTATTTTTGCTTTTACAAGGAAATACCGTGATGTCCTTGCCCTCACCTACTCAGGCTTAGCCGCCACCGAGCATTTAAAGGAATGGGAAGATATTTATGAGCCGATTTACAAATGGGTCGCTGCTTTTCTAGAAAAAGCAAAGCAGGATAACCGAGTCCGTGCGAATTTGAACTGTCAATACGCGGCGAAATTCATTATTGGTTTACTCGAATCGTCTGCTGAGCAAATGTACTTATTTACGGAAACAGATACAGAAGAGGTTCTGATTCAAAAGCGAGAGGTGAAGCAATTTCTTCTTTACGCACTTGGCATAGAGACACCTTAACTTAGTACAGCACTTGCTGTACGCTCTTTTTTGGCTTTAAAATGACGAATCGTCAGTTTTGAGTTTTAGGAGGAAATACAATGAAAAAAAGCTGGATGTATGTTGCACTCACTTGTTTATTCGAATTACTTTGGGTGTTTGGTTTAAATAGAGCAGATGCGTTGTGGGAGTGGGCCATCATTATCTGCCTGATCCCGGTTGATTTTTATTTTTTAATGAAGGCCTGCGAAAAGCTGCCGACAGGGACTGTGTACGCCGTGTTTGCCGGTGTTGGAACGATTGGGACATCTTTGATGGATTATGCCCTGTTTGGCGGTTCGTTTTCATTTGAAAAACTCTTATTTATGGGCATTTTAATTCTCGGGATTATTGGACTGAAAGTGTCTGATGGAGATGCACATGAGCAGAAAGGAGAAGCGGTATAACATGGGCTGGTTTTTTGTACTGTTAGCCTCTGCCTGCGAAATCGGCGGGACCATTGGCCTCAATATGTTTAGTAAGAAAAAGCAAATCACGACAGGCATTTTATTTGTCGGCGGGTTTGCGTTATCCTTTTTGTTTTTATACGCCTCGTTCTCGTCCGTTCAAGTATCCGTCGCTTATACGGTCTGGATCGGGCTTGGAACGGCGGGCTCTGTCTTGTTTAATATGATTCTATTTAAAGAGCCGAAAAACATGATTCGTATACTCAGCCTGCTGCTGATTGTGATTGGTGTGGTTGGGCTGAAGTTGTTTGCGTAATAGAAAAAGTAATGGAATTGATTTTCCATTGCTTTTTAAGTTAATTTATATACTTTTGTTGGTACGCTTTAAATTGTTTTTCGTATTTTTGCAACTTTGCCCCATCCACTTTTGAATTTAATTTCGGTTTTCGCTTTCCAATCACCATCACATCTTTATCTACAATAGGACTTGATAAAAAGATGTATGGTGCAAAACGATCACACTTCGTATTTGGGAGGGTTACGGATAATCTGGCATATTCTTCTGTCGGGAATTGGTTCGAAATGTCAAGTTCCTTGAGTCCCTCTAATTCCGATATTGGCTCTAAAGACTCGTCCTTCACTTTTATATTTGATAAGCACAGATATTTTAAATTCTTGAGGTATCTTAAAGGTTGAAGCGTATTTAAATTTAATGAATTCCAAACCCCGCCTGACAATTCTAGCAATTCTAAACCAGTGTTTTTTTGCAAAGGGGCTATGTCATTCAACTTTGAAAAATCTTTTATGGATAAAGATTTTAAAAACGTGTTTTTTGATAAATCCCATAAACTTTGTGCCTTTGTATTCCATTCAAGTGCCAATACCTCTACATCTTTAAGAGAACTTATCATTGATAAATCTTCTACTCTCAGTTCATGCACAAAGAGCATTTTTGGATTAACTAAACTCAAGATCGTATTGAATTCCTTTTGGTCCACTTTGTAAATCCACAATTTCGTCAGGTTAGAAAAAGATTTCAATTTTTCAATGTTTATTGTTTTCCCTATAATTAACAACTCAGTAGAATTTTCATCTACATCGGCTAAATCATGAACAACTTCTGGTCGTTTATCATGATGAAAAATATATTGGGGGTCTTCTTTTAGCATGCTTTTACCTCCACACCTATAATCAAGGAATATCCAAATAAATTTTATCAGTATTTAGGAGTCAACACATTATGATCTTTAGCATTTTCTACTATTTCTTATGAAGCAGTCATTGGAGACTATCTGCTAGTCAGCGGACTTCTACCAATTGATATGCTAATTTTAGTAGATAATAAAGTTAGCAAAACGCCTATATATAACAAATAAAAGAACTCTAATTCGTATACGAATTAGAGTCCTCATGATATGACTGATTTTATTTTTCTACCTTAAAATCTTTCTCGTTTAATGGGTATCTTGCTGCTCAAGCAATAGATCCATTGCGTAAATCGATTCGCCTTTCTCATCCAACAGAAAGTACACAATCAAAGGTTCTCCAAAAGCTGCTGTCTGTTGCGTGAACAAAACACATGTGAATTTTTCAATACCAACTGGCAGCTTTCTTTTTAATAAAGGGTGAAGAATAGGTGAAGCCCGAATTGTATCTACATCAACATCCCAACATTCGTTTTTTAAAGTTGGATATTGCTCTGATAACAATTGGTGTAACATGCCGGTCGTGAGCGCTGCTTTTCCATCGCATCCATCATTTATTATGTTGGTGTTATACATCCGACAGCTGTTCACCCTTTGAAGCGTTGATTCGTATTCCTTTTAAGACAAAGCGTTTCTGACCATCAAGTGTACAAGTGATCAATGTCAGTTCATTTTTCCCGCGATCCTTTAATACATCCACATCCGTCGGTTCTATCGTAGCAGAGCTGACAATTTTATATTCGTATGTTTCAGCTTGATGATGTAAGACGACTTTTTCTCCTTTAGGTACCTCTGGCAGCTGCCGGAAAAGGCGGTCGCCTCTATACCCTCTATGGCCTGCAATCGTGAAATTTCCTTCACCTGGCATTTGATGAGATTTGATTTGAGTCAATGCAATGCCTAAATTTTCTTTTGTTGTAACAGGCAGCACTTTTTCGTTTAAATCAATTGACGGGATCTCTAGCTCCATCACATCTCGCAGGTCTTCTTCTGACACAGTTAAATGTAGAATAGAAGAAAGGGCATCACTTTCATTTTCTTCAATCATCTTTAATGCCTGTTCCATTGCTGCTGTCTCTTGAGAAGTTCGCCACTCATATAGAAAAGGAACGGAGATGAGCATCAGCCCCGTGACCACCAAAAAGCTGCCTAATAAGGTTCTTTTTTTCATCAATACACTCGTTCCTTCCTCTTACTGAATGGTTCTTCTTCTAAGAACAAGAAGAACAGTTCCAGAAGCTACTAGTAAAATCCCTGCATACATCAAGTAACGCAGCCATTCTTCTCCAGTCTTTGGCAGCTCTCCGTTTGAGTCATGAGGCGGATGTTGATCCCCTTTATCTGAAGCTGGAGGATTCGTGTGGTCCTCTTCATTCTTCACTGGTGCATTTTTCACAATCATTGTCTTGATCTCCACTTCGCCCATTTGAATTGTAAAAGCGAGCGGTTTCTTTAAAGCTACATAACCATCTGGTGCTTTTGTCTCTGTGAGTAGATACTCTCCAGGTTTAAGCCCTTTGACAATGGCTTCTCCGTCTTTTCCTGTTGTCACAGATTTTATGGTTTTCCCAGCTTTTGTACGAATGTCAAAGGCTGCCCCTTTTAAGGTTCTATCTGTCTGCTGGTCTACCTTTATGATACGCAGACTTCCTAAGATCAAGTGATTCTTCGCTGTTAATTGAAGCGGCTTCTGCTGATTTTTCTCAATTGTGAACAGGATCGGCTTATTATCCAATTCATAACCATGAGGTGCTTTCGTTTCAACGAATTGATATTCTCCCGGTTTTAGATCGTTGATGTGAAGCTTTCCTTTTTGGTCCGTTACAAGTGATTTCTTCAACGTTTTTCCTTCTTTACTCAGAAGAGCAAACTCTGCATTTTCCAGCGGATGTCCCTCATCATCGATTTTGGTCAGTTCCACTGCTCCCGGCGTCAGTTTGTTGATCATTTCTACTTTTGCTGGTTTGTCTTGACCTAAACGAATCGTAAATGAGACAGGTGTCTGATCCAATTCATAGCCGGCAATGCTTGCTGTTTCGACAAATCGATAGGTTCCTGGCTTCAGTTGATCGACTGTCAGTTGACCGTTTTTGTCTGTCTTTAAGTCTTTCTGAATACGCTGATCATGCTCATCCATCAGATCGAAGGTCACCCCAGCGAGCAACTGACCATCCTCTCCTTTTTTCTGAAGCTTCACAGCACTTGTCGTCCGAATATTTTCTTTTGTCACTTTCACCAGTTGATTTGGGTTGAAATCAATTTTAAATTCTACTGGTTCTGCATCTAGTTTATGTCCAAACGGAGCCTTCGTTTCAACCAATTGGTAAGCGCCTGGTTTCAAATCGTTGACAGTGATGATGCCTTTCTCGTTTGTTGTTAAACCTGACATCATTTCTTTGCCATCGTCATTGAAAAGTGTAAATTCTGCGCCTTTCAATCTTTCTTTTTCTTCCCCTATTTTTGTGAGTTCTACAGAACCTTTCTTGAGCTGATTGATTGCCTCCACTTGAATCAATTCTTTTTGACCTAATTCAACTTCAAAGACAAGTGGTTTCGTACTCAATTCATAGCCTTCAAGACTCTTTCTTTCAACAAATTGATAGGTTCCAGGTTTTAGCCCTGTGAAGGTGATCTTTCCATCCTGATTGGTTGTAATTCCTTCTCCTCCTGCCACTATCTTTCCTTTATCATCAGATAGATCAAAGACAACCCCTTCTAATGATTTCCCATCTTCGCCTTTTTTGTGGAGCAGCACTCCGCCTGTTTTGCGGCTATTTTCTTTTGTCACACTGACCAGCTTCTCAGGGTTAAATGGAATAGCAAAAGTGACAGGTGTTTCGTCAAGCTCGTGACCGAATGGCGCCTTCGTTTCAACAAACTGATAGGTTCCAGGCTTCAGATCGTTGACGATGATCTTCCCGTTCTGATCAGTGACAAGACCTGTTTTCATCTCTTTTCCATTTGCATCTATAAGCTTGAATTCTGCTCCTTCAAGCACATCATCCTTTTCACCGAGCTTCGTGAGCTGGACAGATCCAGTTTTGAGATCATTGATCACTTTGATTTCTGCCGGTGTTTTTTGTGCGATTTCGATGGTAAAAGGATAAGATTTATTTTTCTTTTGGTAACCATCAATACTCTCTGTCTCCACGAGCTGATATTTGCCCGGTTTGAGGTTATCAACCAAAAGCTTCCCATCTTCATCTGTTGTCAAATCTTTACGCACGACTTTCTCATTTTGATCCAAGACTTCAAATCGAACACCTTGAAGCTTCTTGCCATCTTCCCCTTCTTTTATCACTTGTAATGCACTTGTTTCATAGAAGTTCTTTTGCGAAATGACGATTGGTTCCTTTGGATCAAGTGGTACTTCAAATTTGATTGGCGTTTCATCTAATACATAACCATCGGGTGCTTTTGTTTCAATGAGCTGATACGTGCCCGGCCTTAGTTCGTTTATCGTGATCTTGCCATTTTCTCCTGTGACAAGCGAACCTTTTAGCTCATGCCCATCTTGATCTAAAAGCTTGAACTGTGCACCTTCTAGTCGCTCTCCGCCTTCACCTATTTTGCTCAATTCTGCAGAGCCTTTGATGATGTCATTTACTGCAGTTACAATTGTTGTTTCTGTTTGATTTTCTTTAATGGTGAACGGCCATTTTTGCTGATTTAATTGATAGCCTTTCGGTGCGTTTGTCTCAACAAAATAATAGGAACCTGGCTCAAGTTGTTTGAAAAGGATTTCTCCTTTTTCGTCCGTTTTCAAATCGGTTTGGACGGTATCTCCAGATTCATTTTTCAGTTCAAATTCTGCATTCTCTAATGCTGCACCCGTCTCTTTGTCTTTTTTCGTTAACTTGACATGCTGGCGGATTTCTTGGTTTTGCACCGTCATGCTATTTCCTGATTTCGCTTGATCTCCAGATTCGTAAGGCTGATCAATCGTTACATGGATCGGATCCTTGGTTTTAATATAACCATCAGGTGCTTTCTCTTCTGTCACGATATAGTCACCATACAGAAGACGATCAAATCGAAGAGATCCTTCTTCATCTGTTGTCTTTGTACCAATGACGATGCCACTCGCAGCATCTGTAAGTGAGAAGGTTGCTCCTTTTAGCGCTTTTCCAGTACTCGCATCTACCTTTTTAACGGTTAAAGCACCAATCGCTCCTGTGCCGTCCCCCATGCCAGCGGTGCGTTTGACCACAATTGAGGCTTCGGATTCCTTTTTGATTTCTTTTACATTTTCACCTCTAAACGTTACTTCGTTTTGAAGTGTACTTCCCACCTTATCTAAAATGAGAGATTGGTATTCCAAAATATATGGTCTCGTGATTTCTTCTTTAAATTTGATTTGAAAAGAATCTGGGTCGAATTCAAGGTCTAGTTCGTAATCCTTCCCTTTTTCCAACTCTTCTGCTTTTGTCACTTGCCCCTTTTCATCTATTGTCGTCGAATAGAGATGAAATGAGTTTTCTATTATGGCTTGGTTACTGCTTGGATGGTCTATAATCGTCGCATCTTGGACTGTTGATTGACCAAAATTGATATTTACTTTCCAATCAATAACTTTCCCTTGTTGATTTCCTGATTTGCTCGTGTATTTCCCTCCATTTGGAATGGACACCACAGCATTCACATCTGATTCTTTTGTCTGTCCATCATAAAGGGTCGCTTTATTTTCGTAGGTTTTCTGTACTAAATCCATTCCTTCAACACTTGTTTGATACGTGATTTTGTATGGGGAATCAATGGCTTTTTTGAAGATGACTTCGAAGCCTGTTTCTCCCTTTTCATTTTCAAGGAATTTGATGTCATAATGTTCTTTCGCTAATACCTCTTTTTCTTCTGCTCCATTTTCCCCGCCTTGTAAATCAAGCGAATAGACGGTGATTGAATCTTTAAGCAAACGCTGATTTCCTTGAATGAAATCCTCGATTCTCGCCTCTTCTAGATGTTTCAAATTATAGTTCACACCGATATTCCATGTGATCTCTTTTTTCTTTGCATCATAAGTTCCGTTCTTAAAACCATTAGACTGCGTGTATGTGTCCGGTGTGAAGACAGATTGATTTTCCTTCGTCAAATCCTTGCCATCTTCATTTACCCATTCAAGCTTTACATGATTACGCAGATTCTTTTGGTCTTTATCTGCTCTTTTTTCATAATCAAAAGACGTTGTATATGTGACGATATGTTCTGTCTTAATTTCTTTTGTAAATTGAATATCAAATCCATTTTCATGTTCAATTATTAGGTAATCTGTGCCTTCTTCAAGCACTGAATTGCCTGTCGTCACTTTTAAACTATCTTTTTGCAGCGTCAATCCTTCGTTTGTAAACGTATCTTTTAATATCAAATTGTTCATCGTTTGTTGATCTTTGTTGAAGGTGATACGCCATGGAATAGTCTTGGTCTTGTAATTTGGTGTTCCATGATTTTTCGTTAGGATTTGCTGGTCAATTCTTTGCTTCCCTTGTTTGCTCTCTTTGCCAGCTGTTACGGTATTGATGATCTCTTCAGCTTCAAAAACCCGCTCGGTTGCTTTTGTTTGATAGGTGATGAGATAAGCTGATTGAATATCTTGATTGAATTGCAAGGTAAACCCGTTTTGTTCATCCTTTTTTTGAGGTTGAACTACATAATTTTCAAACGCTTTTGTCCCTGCTTCGTTGCCATTTTGATCAATTGTGACTTCTTTGACTTGAAATGAATCAGAAATCAGCGCCTGTGTACCATTAAAGTAGTCTTCTAACAAAGCATCCTTTTGAGCCAGCTTTTTTTCGTTATAGTTATATCGAATTTCCCAAGTAATCGTTTGTGTGACTGGATCGTAGTGAGCGGCTTTTTTATTTAAAGGACTGCCTCTTGTCACATTCACTGTGCCTTCTGCTGAACTGATCACTTTATCACCGGAAACTAGGGACGCTTTATTACGAAATGCAGACTGATCTTGATTTGTAATGTCCGTTTCATACATTAAACGGTAAGCTAGATGCACGTCATCTTTAAATTCAATCGTGAAATCTTGACCATCTGCTGTTTGGCCGATTGTATAGTGGTTTTCGTCAAGCAGCTGACCAATCGATGTTTCCCCATTTAGCTTTGTATCAATACGATAAAGCTTGATTGAATCTTTTTTCAATGCCTGACCTTCTTGAATCGGATCTAATAGCTTCGCTTGTTTCACATCGTCTAAGTCCATATTAAAATCTACTGTCCATTGAATGGTTTCAGCATTGTAAGATCGATTTGGTTTTCCCTTTTTAGAGACGTTTGGACCATTTGGAATGTATTGAATCGGAATAGATACCGTATCCTTGCCTTCAATCGGGGTAATGATGACTTCTTTTTCTTCAGTGATGACTGTTTGTTGATCTAATTGCGTCCAAACTTGAAGTGTTCCATGGATATTTGAATATTGTTTAATAAAATCGGTGAACTCGATGGAGGCATTTCCACTCTCATCTACAGAGAAATAACCAACGGTTGCCTGATTAAATTTCATCTCGAGACGATCGATTTTTTCGTAAATCACTAATTCCTCTGGAACCTTGAAATGGAATTCATCTCCGCCATTATAGCTATGCCCATTCGGGATGGCCCACTCATAGTTAATGGAAATCAGCGAGTTGATATCAGGTTTCTCAATTGAATTTCCTTCCGGATCTTCAAATATTAATTTCGCATCAGTGAGGAGATTTTCTTGTATCAGCGTTTGTTTTGTAACACTTTGCAGCCCTGCACGCTTAGACACGCTCACTTTATTTTTTAGTAATTCATCTTCTTCGTTTTGTTTCGTTTGAGCGGCTTCTTGATTGTTAGAAGCTTTATCTTTCTCAGATGAGGTTGAGTCATCTTTTGGAAGGCTTTCTTCACCCTCATTTTGCTTTGTTTTCTCTTCTTGCTGAGTTATACTGGTGACATCGATGTCAATTGATCCTTCTAAATTTGGATCGATCTCAACATCTTCTTTAAATTTTACCGTCACTTCATTTTGTTTTGAAACGGTATATTCGCCAACAGGTATGTCACCTACAGTAATGGGTTCCTTCTGCTCCTTCTCTACCTGGATGGCTGAAGGAAGAGTGAAAACATACGGATATTGTTTTTTTAGATCAATTCCTTTTATTGACCAATGCACAGTGGCCTTTCTTACTTGCTGATCTTCCATGCTTGATAACTTATTGCCTTCGCTATCAGCAAACTCAATATCCCCATAAATATTTTCTTGAATTTCTTTTGCTTGTGCCCCTGCTAAAGGCAAGACTCCTAATATACTAGACTGTATGACTAGCACTGTAATGAGTGCCAGCGACAATATTCTTTTCAATACATCCACCCTTTTCTAAAATTAATTTTCAACAATGATAAAAAATCAGTTGTATACTGTCAGATCAATCACTCCGCTTCTGATCAAATATTTTCTAAAAAATTGCACCTTACGACCCTATGAATAAAATGAGTTGATCAATCATGATAGTGGATTCAATAACTGGATTGGGGTCCATAGAAATGGGGAATAGTGAGAGGGATCATGAAAGAATAAATATGAATTTTTCTATTGATACTTGAATGAACAATAAACGATGTGTACATGCATATATAAGCATGTATTCACATATAGTTCGTTCATATGAAACAAGCATGTATCATATGGTATGTATGGTTAGACAGTTCAGCATCATATAGACCGCATTCCTTTCTACTCCCTTTCATATGGTAATCAAAAATCTGCTGCATTTTATTCTTTCATTTACCGTTTCAACAGCAAAAAAATAAACAAAATATCTAAAATGATCCATTTTTATAGGATTCATGGCTTACTTATCACCTTTTAAAAGAAAAATATGGAGAATTAACGAATAATATTTGTTTTCGTCTAATTTTTTTCTCTTTTATCATGAAAAGTGAAGACAAAACGATTTAGCCTAAATATTAAAATCATTTTATGCCTATTTAGAAAATCAAATGTTCTTTAAGTGAACTTCATAATATAGAGGCAAGCCAAGGGAAGGAGTTAGTTGTTTAATGGAGCTCATTGATAATAAATCAAAGAGATGGATAAAAATTTTAAAACTGCTTGTATCAAAAGATAAGTGGTGGAGCCTTCAAGAAATATCGAATGAACAAATCGGTTCGGTTCGTGCCATTCAAAGCGATTTAGAACAAATGAAGTCGTTCCAAACAGAGAACGGAGAGCCGTTAATCCACATAAAGCCAAGACAAGGCATATCCATTTGTTATACACAGACGATACGAGTCGACTACTATATCAAAGAAATTCTAAAAGATACGATTGAAATTCGATTGATTGATGGCGTTTTCTTTGAACAAAACAGGTCTTTCTATGAATGGATGGACATACTGAATATCAGTAGATCCACATTGTATAACACCATTCATAAAATCAATTCGCTTCTTATCTCGTATGACATTGAGTTACGACCAGATAGTATGCAGTTCCATGGAAATGAGAAGGAGATTCGTCAATTTTTTGTGGAATTTTTGTTTGAAGTCTATGGAAGCAGGCTTTGGCCATTCGATGATATTCAAAAGCAAGATGCAGTTGATTTTTTACAAAAGCTATTTCAGGTGCTCGAAGTCAATCTACCTGATGTGGCGATAGATAAATTTTGCCTATGGCTCGCCGTTTCCATACACCGAGTGAGGAAAAATTTTTCAATACGACGCAATTATAGGTACTCAATGGATAAGGAAAAACAAACATCTACAGCTAAAGGTATCTATAATCAAATCAAAAACTTGGAAGAACACGTTTGCCAAATGACAAAGGACACTTTTGGTGTTACGTTGGATCGTCACGAATTTGTCTTTTTACTATTGATTGAACCAGCTATTGGCCATTATAAATCAATTGAAACTGTCGAAGAAAAATTGACGTTCTTTCAATCGCATACACCACACCTCTTCGAAGCCATTCATTCCTTTATCAACCAACTGGAGTTGATATTTCATCAAGAGGTGGCTAATCGCAAGGCGATGACACTGATTCTTCTCCAATATTATGTGTATTCTAGGGAAATTACCGTAAGAGATGGATTCCTTTTCAAAAAGAAATCGAGGTATTTATCAGAGGTAAAAAAACAGCTTCCTTACTTCTATTCGAGGATTACTCATATCATCCAAGAGTTAAAAACAGACGATATACTTGCTTCTTTTGTGAAAAATGAACGAGAATTGATTCGTATCATTACTTCTAACTGGAGGGGGCTTGTTCATTTGGAAATGGATCGGAGAAACGTGTTGAACATTTTTGTCATTTCAACATTAGGTTATAATCATAGTTTGTTTATTGCGGATTTAATTAAATTAAGATTGCCTCCTCTCATTCATATTTTCACAAGTCCAGAAAATACATTAAATGAACAGACAATGGATCGACTTGGGATTGATATGATTGTGACCGATACTGAACTTCCTAATCAATTAGGACGGTCTACGCTGCTGATCAGCTCTTTTCCAACAAAGAAAGAAGTGGACAACTTGCACTCAAGATTGGTTGATATGACAAACTAAGATTCACCAAAAAAAAGCTGCTGAGGAGCTCTCTCAAGCAGCTTTTTGCTTCTGTATTAATGAAGCGCTATTTGTTCATTCATCAAATCAATAGCATAAAGCGATTGCTCATATTCATCTAATAGAAGGTAGACTTTGAGCGGTGCAGCAGTTTGATCTGTCTGCTGCGTGAATAGGACACAAGTGAATTTTTCGATTCCTTCTGGCAGCTTGCTTTTCAGAAAAGGATGAAGAATAGGAGAGATTCGAAGGGTATCAACATCTTGCAACCAAAGCTCATCTTGTAACGCAGGATAATGATCAACCAAAAACTGACGAAACACTTCCAATGTACTCAAGTTAGATATCCTCACTTTCTTCTATTTATAGCTTTAAGCTTACCTAAAACAAACATGTTCAACTCACCCTATGATCTCAGTCCGCCTATTTTCGCATACTACTAGAGACACAATGTCATTTTTTCTTCTAAAAGATTTGTAGATCAACTTTACTGTCATGAGTTTTCCATATGTATGACGTTTACTATATGAAATACGAATTCCCACCGATGGACCTATGATCATATTCTTATCTGTTTCTTTCGTGATGAAACGACAACTTCCTTCTACAAAATTCCATTTTTATTCTAAAAAGAGGAAAATGGGACAAAAAAGAACAGCTGCTCACTGTTCTTTTAGAAGTTATGAAAGGTCTGTCAAAGAGAATACTTCGCCGCTCACTGCATCAACGCCATCATGACAGTCAAGCTTGCCGCATAAAACATATTGTTTTTGCACATCGTCATAGACATAGATCGGTGTAAGTTCGAGGCGTTCTCTCAATGTTTCAAAGGCTTCTTTCTGAGATATGGTGATTTCACTAGCTGATTGAGATGGATTGAGTATCCCGCATACTTGAAACATCTCTTTTTTATCTATGTAATTAATGGCTTCAAAAGTGCTGGCATCAATGAAGACCTTGATCTTATCCATAAATCCACAGCCTTCTTGCTCATTCGTTTTTAATATCGCTTCGATATAGCCATGATCACGGTGGAGTGTTTTAAGCACCCACTTCCCTGTATCCTTTGAATATTTTTGCGCCAAAAAGGTGCGAACCGCTTTGATACACTCAGCTTGCTCCTCTTTTGAGATCGGGAATGTATCTGGTGAAGGCTCCAGTGAGAAGGCTTGTTCAGCAGTAATGTCCTCGTTTATATTGACTTCCTTTTTTTCAAAGGTTTTGGTTAAAGGTTCATTCCACTCCATGACCTGATTCATGTGTATACAATGTGTTTCTTCACGCCCAATTTCAAACGGTATCGTTCCTGTCCCATCGTTCTTGACATAAATTTCTTCTAACGCAAATATAGGGCGGATTCGATTCTGCTCGAAGGAGGGCCAATCAAACCGCTGCACTTGCTGCTGAGCTAAATCCTCGATCCTATCAATGGAAAGCACATATTCTTCAGCTCTTAGTCGTTTTTTTGCCATAAATGGCCCTCGATGTATAAAGTGAATGAGCTGCCCATGTTCATCCCATTTCACCTCGATTCTACCTGAAGGCGTCACTTTCACACCATCTATTGCTTCTTCGAAAAAAAGTTCCCCTTTCTCCTTTTGTTGCAAGTGAAAATGCTCACCATCAATCAACTCTGTTTCTTGTTCAATCCATTGAATGGCATGAGCTGGATAAGGCCTCTTAAATGTGACACCATTCTTCGCGAAGGTTTTATCCATGACAAAAATAACTGTTTCAACCTGCCCTGTATTCAAATTCACGTCAATTACGGCTGTGCCGTCCGGGTTTAGATCATCGTCCTCTGGTTCAGCTTCATGGGAGGGAAACCATTCCATATTCAATGTATACACCGTTTCATTGAACATATTGACGTAACGATGAAAATTGTGCCTTTTTAGATAGTAAAGATCTAAGCCAAATTTCGCCTTTGTCTGATCGATCAGTTGTTGTATGTTTGCATTCATTTGTTTCACCTCAAAATTCAGTTTAATGGAAGAAGAAAGATGACGATAAAGCCGAATATGACGATCACTGATAATAATCCTAATGCCATTGCCAGCATATTTGATTCCTTTGTAAAGCCTTTTAATCCGTGCGCTTCAGTCGACCGATCGATTTTTCTAAAGCGAAAGAGCATGCTTATATTGATAATGGCTAGAGCCATAACAAATAAGAAAATGAGAAACTTAAGTTCTATTTCAAAGAATGAATCTGGTATTGTTTGTAAACTAAATGATTGGAAGAACATAAGCCCGCTCAATATCAATTTCCAAATGTTCTCCACTCTTTGTTCTTTCTCCCACTCTTTTCCCAATTTTTCTTTTTCATAAATGGCTACCTGCTCAAAAATGGGAATGAAAGACTTTGTTGATCCTTTTTTGATCAAGCCGTAAATGCCTTGAAGGAGCATGAAGATTCCTAAACAAAGAAAGAAATATGTAAATTGAATCTCAACTTTTTGAATCAAAACAAAAAAAATCAAGATCATCACGCCGAATAGTAAATTAGAGATAACTACTTGTTTTGTCCTCATCTTTTTCAGTGCAGCTTGATCCATGTAATACTCCTCTCCGTTTTAAATGTTTCTTTTGAACGCTCTATCTTTATTACGATTTTACCGAAAAAATGTTTCAATATTTTCCCTTTCCATTGCAGAAATGGAAAGGGAAAGACGCCCATCATTCAATGGACGTCTCATTCTTCGTAATGAAATCATCACATCATTTCTTGAGCAGCTGTTCTGTCTTTTATTTGCTCAGCTGCCAAACGTTTAAAATCCTCAACAGACATTTGCTTTGAAGTCTTTTCTCCGTGCTGTCTAATATTTAGTGTGTTGTCTTGCATTTCTGTATCGCCAATGACAGCGATATAAGGGATTTTTTGCATTTGTGCTTCTCTCATTTTATAGCCAAGTTTTTCATCACGCTCATCGATTATTGCTCTTATTCCGATACTTCTTAATTGCTGCTGCACCTTTAAGCAGTGATCAAGGTGAACAGTTGAGACTGGGATGATTTGTACTTGTACTGGTGCTAGCCATAATGGAAAGACACCCGCAAAATGCTCAATGAGAATGCCAAGGAAACGATCTAGAGAACCAAAAATGGCGCTGTGAATCACAACTGGCCGTACCTTTTCATTATTTTCGTTGATATATGTTAAATCAAATTTCTCAGGCATTTGAAAATCCAGCTGAATTGTGGCGCACTGATGGCTCCGCTGCAGGGCATCTTTAATATGAAAATCGATCTTCGGGCCATAAAATGCCCCATCTCCTTCATTTAGCTGATAGTCGACCTTTAGACGATCAAGCACATTTTTTAGTGCTGTTTCGGATATTTCCCAAATGGCATCATCCCCTAAGGCTTTTTCTGGACGAGTGGATAGCTCGACGGAATACTCAAACCCAAATGTCCGATACACATGATCAACTAATTGGAAAATCCGTTTGATTTCAGCTTCGATTTGATCTTCTCTTAAAAAAATGTGAGCATCATCTTGGCAAAATGTCCTGACCCTGAACAATCCATTTAACGCTCCGCTAAATTCATGACGATGCACCTGGCCAAACTCAGCCATTCTGATCGGGAGGTCTCTGTATGAATATAAGCTGTTTTTGAACATGAGCATATGCCCTGGACAGTTCATCGGTTTTAAAGCAAAGCTTGTATGGTCTACTTCTGAGAAATACATATTTTCATGATAATGATCCCAGTGCCCTGACTTTTCCCAAAGCTCTTGGTTCATCATAAACGGTGTACTCACTTCTTCGTAATGCGCTTTTCCTCGCACTTCTCTTGAAAAGGCCATTAATTCATTTCTGACAATCTGACCTTTTGGTAAATAAAACGGCATGCCTGGTGCTTCTTCTGAAAACATAAAGAGGGATAACTGCTTCCCTAATTTCCGGTGATCACGTTTATTTGCTTCTTCCATGAAATGAAGATAATCAGCTAGATGATTTGGATGCTGAAACGCTACACCATACACTCGCTGCAAGACATCCTGATTGCTATCTCCCCGCCAATAAGCCCCTGCAACACGTGTTAGTTTAAATGACTTTAAGTACCCTGTAGAAGGTACATGCGGCCCGCGGCATAAATCTACAAATTCTCCTTGCTGATAAACTGTGATGGCTTCTTGAGAGGGTAACCCTTTTAAAATATCCAGCTTATATGGATCATGTGCAAACAGCGCTTCTGCTTCTTTGTAAGAGACCTCTTTTCTTTGGATGGGATGATTCTCATTTATGATGTTTTTCATCTCTTTTTCAATTTCTTCCAAATCCTCTACGCTTAATGTTTGATCGAGCTTCATATCATAGTAAAATCCATTTTCAATGACAGGTCCGATCCCCAGTGTGACATTGTCATATAACCTTTTCACAGCCTGGGCTAATACGTGTGCTGATGTATGGCGCAGCACTTCAACCCCTTCTTTTGAATCAAGTGTGACAATAGACAGCCCAGCATCGCTGTTTAGCTTTTCACTTAAATCAACCATTTGATCATTGACCTTTCCCGCCACTGCTTTTTTTCTTAAGCTCGGACTAATATGGGAGGCAACATCTGCAACAGTCGTACCTGCGGGAAACTCCTTTATCTTTCCATCTGGAAATTGAATCTTCACCATGTTTTCTCTCATAACTGACACACCTTTCCTATTTTTTGAAATAAAAAAAACACACCCATCCCTCATAGAGGGACGAATGTGTAATCCGTGGTTCCACCCAAATTCCCATAACGCGTATTCGCTTTATGGCTCTGGTGCCGTAACGCGGCATTGACGGTATTGGATACTGCAATTTTCCCCAATACAGCTCAAAGGTGGTAAGACAGCTTTTCTGCGTTAGGAAGATTTCAGCGTGACTTCCCTCTCTGGTAACCGATAAAAGCTGCTCATGTCCTTTTCAAAGCAATGATCCTATATGAGTGTACAAAAAAACACACCCATCCCTCATAGAGGGACGAATGTGTGATCCGTGGTTCCACCCAAATTCCCATAATGCGTATTCGCTTTATGGCTCTGGTGCCGTAACGTGGCGTAGACGATATTGGATACTGTAATTTCCCCAATACAGCTCAAAGGTGGTAAGACAACTTTTCTGTGTTAGGAAGATTTCAGCGTGACTTCCCTCTCTGATAACCAGTAAAAATGGCTCATGTCCTTTTCTTCGCTTTTAATTTCTCCATATCTTACATGATGATGATGGATGATGTAAAGCTTTATTTTGAGTAAAGCTAATGAAATTCATTCTTTAAAATGGCATTTTGAGTGATTTTACTCAGGCTATAATCAATTTGTCCTAAATACTCAATTAGCATCCTAATGTAGGTAGTAATCTTAAGCCAGCCATAATTCCCTTAGATTTCTCAATCCTGATAATACGTGTATAACTGTGAAATTTCTATATCAATTCCACCTTTAAGAAGTCTCTCTCTCCTACTGTGAAATAGCTTATCTAATATTTCTTTCTTGTCCTCAAATCGTCCATAATGGATTTTCTTATGACAGACTAAACAAATTGAAACAATATTAGCATGGATGTCTAAACTGTGATCAAATTGATCCTGATATTGCATTGGTATCAAGTGGTGAGCCTCTACATAATTCTCTCCATTAAACTTAGAAATAAAATGCTTATGCTGTTTATCGAACTCACATAAATAATCTGCATCAGCAACAGCTCCAACTGCATATTTAGGATTTCTACTCCATACCTTTTTATTTTTCACTAACCTATGTTTAGGCTTATCTTTTGGCTTATCCTCAATATCAGCTCTGCCGACATCAGCAGGATTTCCTATTAGGTACTTTTCAAACTCCTGCTCCTCTTTAAATAGCTCTGCTTGCAACTCAGAATCATCATAATATTCAATGTATTTTTTAAAATGATTTAAAGCTACACTATACATCCTATGTCCTTTTTCATTCTTCTTTTTGAACTCTGGATTACTAAGAATTTCATCAATAAAGGCAGCATCAGTTAAATTAAATAAATTAATCTTCTGTAATCCATAGTCTCCTAATTCTGAGGATATTGTGCCGATCGCTTTAGAGTATCTTCCAATAGAGTATGGTTTTATATTTGCATAAGTTCTCAACCAATCAGCAAAAGTATCTTGATTCATCAATGGTACGACTCACTCTCTCTGTATATTGTTTTCTTTATAGATAGGTATTCAGAAGAATTAATATGCTCTATTGAATGGTTACAAAAACAATATTTGACTCAAATAAAACTTAATTTATACCATTCTGAAGAATATATCTGCATACCTCTAAGAATTTCTCCTGAATCATTTAGATAAAAATTCCCTCAAAAAAGGAAATTTAGTTCATGTTCTTTTTCACAAATTCCCCTTCACAATCGTTCTCTTGGCTTTCTTAACAATTCTGCTTGTCGCTTTTGTATTAGAATCCTTTGACCACTGTTCGCACAGATTTCGTACCCAATCAGGCTGTGTTTTACTAGCGTCATTCAGCCAGTTTCCTACAGAATCTTGAACATATGTTGATGGATCAGATTTGAGGTGATTTAGAATTGGCAGTGCTCTTTCCGGCTCCTGCTTTAATAACTCAATATGCTTTGTCCATACACCTCTTGGACGGATCGACTCTACAGAGAATCGACGAATATTTTCATCCTCGCTTTTTGCCCATTCTGTTAAATATTCTATACTTTGATCGAGCTGATGACTTAGACTTTCTCTCACTGACATCCAAGCAATTTCGCGAACACCAAAATGGTGATCAGCTGCGAAAGGCTGAATGTACGCTAGTTTCTCTTCCAAAGAGGATGAATGCTGCTTGTTCATATAAGCAGCCCAGCAGCGGACGCTATCAGATATGTGACGGCTGCATGCCTGTATGACTTCCACTCTTTTTTCCTCATTTTCTTCCTGCAGCACTTCATCTAACAAATGACCGATAAGACGAATCGCTTTCATGCCTGACTCCGCTTTTTGTTTGGCGATTTCAGCTGAAAGATCGATTAAATGTTTGTCTAAACCAATAGACGGCAAAACATGCTGTAATAGAGTCACGTGATTGACAGCCAACCATTCAGTTAAATTGACACTCTCTAACTCTCCCTGATTCAAAAGAATCAAGACGTCATGAGGAATGTCACTCCCCTTTCGAGCGCCTTTACGATTGATGATGTCCTCGCTTATTGGCATTATGTATTCTCTCCCGTCTACCAGTACATTTTTGGCATTATTTTTTGGAGTCATTTGTTATTAACGCTTAAAAACCTTCGGATATTCACTCCCATTGTAGCAAATAAACTCCCTCAACTGGTTCTTCTTCAAATCAAAAAAAAGGAACTACCGAAATAAGTAGTTCCCTCAATACTAGTGAATCTATGTTACCTTCCTTGCTCCATTACCTTCAAACTCTTATGCTGAGAGATTCGATCAAACGCCACCATCAGAATGGTCATGAGTAAAGCGAGAAGAACCGTTCCAGCGCTGATCCAGCTGAGGTTCAATATAGATGTCCTGCTTAGTACAAGTCCTCCTAAACCAGAGCCTAAAGCAAATCCGAATTGAATAAATGATGTATTGACACTTAATGCGATATCAGGAGATTTCGGTACAAGTGTGACAAGATATAGCTGCTGAGCTGGCGATGTGCTCCATGTAGCAATCATCCATATCATGATCACCGCCACCATGACCACGAGATTCCCTGTCACAAATGCTAGCAGCATAAGCATGATGATTTGTAGAATAATTCCGGAGAAAATCGTGAATATTGGGCCTTTTTTATCTGCTGCTATCCCTCCAAGACTGGAGCCCAAAAAGCTACATATTCCCGCTAGCAATAAAATGACGCTGATTTCTGTGATGCTAAGGTTTGCTGATTCTTGCAGGAATGGCGTTAAATAGGTAAATAAAGTAGAATATCCACCTACATAAAAGAGTGTCACTGCCACCGCAAGCAAAATTCTCTTATCTTTTAATATCGATAACTGCATACCTAGCGTCACCGGTTCTTGTTCTTTCATAGAAGGGATGCGCCTATATACAACAATCAGCGGAATGAGCGTGATCAATCCAATGGCTGCAAATAATGCTTTCCATCCCATCATGCTGCTTAGAAATGTCCCGATTGGCACACCTAAAACCAAGGAACTGCTGAGTCCCATTAAAATGATGCCAATCGCTGTTCCTCTTTTTTCTCGTTCTACAAGCCGAGTGGCCACAGCCATTGCCACCACAATGGCCGTCCCTCCACTAATTCCTTGTAAAATCCTTGTCATCAGCACCATTTCAAACGAATGGCTGACACTTGTGACGATATTACTTAAAGTAAAAATGATCAGCATCCATGATAATATTTTTCTGCGGTCGATATTGATGGTTAGTGCAATGACAATCGGTGCGCCGATTGCTGCTGAGAGCGCTAAGGATGTGACCAATAAACCAGCAGCTGATGTCGTGACCTGTAAATCATCTGCGACCATTTGAATAATCCCTGTAATGATATATTCGATTGTTCCGATTAAGAAGGCTGCTAAAGCAAGTAAATAAACAACGGCTTTATTTTTCATCGTGACGTTTCTCCTTTGGGCAATGTTTACGATTTGACTTCATTTTTTATAGGAATTTGAATTTCAATGAGTCTTCCTTCTTCATTTTCAGACAATGGGTAATAAATCTCTCTTCCCGGCTGATCTTCTTTCACGCGATATCCGTTATTTTCGATCCATGTCGCCAGGTCAACACAAGCAGTTTGTGCAAATGGAGAATCTGAATGAAATAGGAGCGTCGCCATGGTTTCTTCAGCTGGTAACGTGCGCATCGTAATTCCCTGAGGAAGAGAGCCCCTTAACGCTTTAGCGGAATACCCAACCTCAAATTCGAACTCACTTTCTTTAGCAAGTGATTCCCTCCACAGCACGATTTGTGGCTCAGAGTTCAATTCTTGCGGATGTTTTTGTAACAAATGATGAAACGTTTCAAAGAATGATGGGATTTCGTCAACAGTTCCGTTGGATTGAAAAGACATGATGTGTTTGCTTTCAACCGATTTGATGATGACCTCCTGTTCTTTTTCCACACACCCCTCTCGTTTGATGAGGTGCATCCGCTCCTTAATACGCGCTAATTTCTGCTGTTCTCTCTCGATCAATTGCTGAATCTCACTCTCTTTCAAGAGAAACATGCCCTGAATCTGCTCAACAGAAATATCTTCACGAAGAAGCTGACCCATTTGCTTTAACGTAAAGCCTAATTCCTTGTATAGAAAAATCCGATTGACCTCAAGCAGCTGCTCAGCTGAATAATACCGGTATCCCGAATCTTGATCGATCTGTTTAGGTTTTAATAAATCGATCTGGTCATAATACCTTAAGGTTTTGACAGGGACTTTACTTAACATAGAAAAATCGCCAATCTTGAACATCCTGATCTCCTCCGTTTTGTTGATCTGATCAAAGTATAAACCTTTCAGTAAAGGGGAAAGTCAATAGAAGATTTTCATTTGCATAATCATTTGATGAAGTTGAATAAATTTTTCAAAAGCGCAAAAAGCCTAGATTTCTCTAAAATCTAGGCTTTGCCCATTATCCTAAAATTTTTTCTAACAATCCCATCTGCTCAACAATCTTCATATCATTCATAAATCGTTCCAAACTTACTTTATTCTCTTTTTGTAAGTCTGTTGAATAACCTAAGCATATATTAAAAATACGATCTAACCTTTCTCCGTCTCCACTATAAAAATAATTCGTCACTACTCCATTATTTTCACTTGCAAGAACCACAACTGTAGCCATCTCTAATACATATTCTATATCTTCTTTAGAAATCGTTCGATCTTTTTTCTTAGCACTCATGAATTCATGACTATGAATAGAACGAATCCTACCTTCAAGTAAATTGAGTATAGACTTCTTATAAATGACATACACACTGTGAATATGACTTTTATCAGGACAATAGGGATCTTGTAAAATGAATTTTATACGCTCATCTTCTTTTTCAATTTTTATTGCATCAAGATCATATAATAAAATTTGATCAATTTCTTCTATTTTCATAGGAGGAAAAGTATCGGCTGCATCTGTTTTATTTTTCATATGATCACTCCAATAATTGAAATAAACCGCTCTTAGTCCAAACAATCTAATCTTTCAAGACACTTCAACATGTTTCCACTTTTAAAGAAATTGAATATGGCTCCCTCACTAAATCGCTCAGCTCTCAAAGCCCCCATGATGAGAGCAAGTACACACTGCGCATTTAAATTTGAGATGTCCACATGCTCCATATCGTTCGTTCCCCAATCAATTCCATTTTCTGAGAGGATTTCACTATAGCGGGTAAGTTCCATTTCTTGATGCTGTTCTGCAAAGGTATAGACATCATCAAGAAAGCGTTGGACCGTTTCGGAATAATTCACAAAGGGCATCTGGATTGGGCGTTCAGTTGTTCCATCATTTTCCTGATCGATCACCCATTCTCCGATATGGTCCTCCTGAAGCTTCGGTATGTATTTTGTCAGTATTTCAAATTGACTCATCGTTATCCTCCTCTATTTTATGAACTTGATTTACTCAGTTGATAAAAAAATCCGTGATCATCCTACCAGTTAGCCACCAGTATTCAAATCACGGACTGTTTATTCACTTCACTTTTTACACTCTTACCATTGATACAACTGTCTCAACATGCGCCGTATGCGGGAACATATCAACTGGCTGCATGTATTCGATTTTGTAGTCTTTTGACATGTATTCAAGGTCTTTTGCTAGTGTGGATGGGTTGCAAGAGACGTAGACAAAGCGTTTTGGTTTGACTTGTTTGACGGTGTCTAAGAAGGTGCGCTCGCAGCCTATTCTTGGCGGGTCGACGACGATGACGTCAGGACGGAAGCCTTCTTTGACCCATTTTGGCAGCCAATTTTCAGCTGTTCCTGTCACATAGGTCGCGTTTTTCATGCCGTGTTTTTTGGCATTTTTCTTCGCATCATCAATTGATTCTTTGATGACATCCATTCCTCTTACTTCTTTTGCGCCATCTGAGAGCCACATCCCAATTGTTCCAACGCCGCAATACGCATCGACGACCTTTTCTTTACCAGTCAGTTTGGCCGCTTTTTTCGCTTCATCGTAAAGCTTTAGCGTCTGCTTCGGATTCAATTGGAAGAAAGCACGTGCACTTAGTTCAAAAGAGACGTCTCCTAAAAATTCTTGGATGACCATATTGCCAGCTAGGTGAGATGTTTTATGGCCGAAGATGACTGATGTTTTTTCGCCATTGATATTATGCATAATGGACATCACTTCAGGCAGACGTTTTTGAATGGCTTCGGCAATTTCTTTTTTCTTTGGAAATTCAGGTTTTGATGTGACAAGAACGACCTGTACTTCCCCTGTTTCAAAGCCGACACGCACGACAATCGAACGCACGTCGCCTTTTCTTGTCCGTTCATTGTAAACAGATACGCCGAACTTCTCTAAAATTTTGCGAACAACACCCGTTGTTTTGTTCGTTTTTGGATGCTGCACGATACATTCCTTGATCGGTACAAGCTTATGAGAATTCAGTCCGTAAAGTCCTGCAATGATGTCTCCGCTGTGAGAACGTCCTACTTGGAACTGACTTTTGTTTCGGTAATGCCACGGGTCTTCCATGCCGATCGTTGGCCTGATATCAAGCTTTTCAACCGATAGCTTTGTATGGCGCTCCATTGATTGAATGACAATATCACGCTTTTCATTTAGCTGCTGCTCATACGCCAAATGCTGAAGCTGACAGCCGCCGCACTCTTCGTATACTGGGCATGGCGGTTTGACTCGATGCTCAGAGCGCTTTCGCACTTTCCTGACCGTACCTTCTGCATATTTTGCTTGGACATTCGTTGCTTCAACCACCACTTCCTCACCTGGAAGCGCGCCTGGGACAAAGACCACTTGTTTTTTAAAATAACCGACCCCTTCTCCATTAATGCCAAGGCGTTTAATGGTAAGCGGGAACTGCTGTCCCTTTTGCAAAAGGGCACCTTGCTGTTTTTCTTTCACTTTATTCTCTCCGTTCTATTTAAACCATTGATAGGTTGTCTTCATTTTATTCCATCTCCTTAGTATATCACGTCTTGGACAAAGAGAGAAAATGCCTTTCATTTATTTATCTGTCTCAATGCTTCTCCATAAATATAAAGAAGCGTAGCTTAAATATGGGGTCCATTCCTTGCTTAGCGCTACCATCTCTTCTTTTGTCGGCTTTTCAGGCAGGTCGAAGTGCCGTTTGATTGCATTTTGAATGCCGATATCTGCCATTGGAAAGAGATTTGGTCTTCCAAGCCCATTCATGAGCACATTTTGAACCGTCCAAGGTCCAATCCCTCTAATCGGAAGCAGACGCTCTTCTACCTCCAGATCAGATAAATCGTGTAATTCCTCTAAACAAAGTGAGCCGCTCACAATTCGTTTCGATACATCGATGACATATTCTGCTTTTCGTTGACTAAATTGAAGCTTTCTCAAATCATCTGTTTCAAGAGAAGCGATGGTTTCTGGTAAAGGATCAAACCAAACACCTTCTATTTGCTCACCGTACGTATGGACAAATCGTTTCGTGAGCTCGTAAGCAAACGAAAGATTCAGCTGCTGATGAATGATGCATTTCATGAAACAATGATATAAATGAAAATCCAGCATGAGCGGCGTTCCGATATGCTCCTTAAAAATGGGCGCTAGATTGGTTTGAGAAAAGTGGTCTTGAATCATGTGTAATTGATGCTCCATGCCAAATATCCGTTTCACCTCAGAAAGAAGGGGTTCCTCTGGGCCGTTTGATCGCACCCGGAACATAGGCGCATCTATTGTTCCAGTAGCTTGAACGATGACCACATACGGTTTTTGCTCCAATCTGATCGGCACTTTGATTTCTCTTTGACTCAAATCGACTGCTTTTAATGGATCACTTGATAAGCGTCTAAGCACTTGATCGAAATGATACGGCGGCTCTATCACCAGCTGTTTTTCCCACATACATGTCCTCTTCCTTTCTGCCAACATACGCAGATGTAATTGTTTCATTTTGCATGAATGATTCTCTTTATTGAATACTTTTTAACATAAAGAGTACAAGAATTTATCAGTTATATCTTCCTTATTTGTGGTCATTCTCCTTTTGGATAGAAGAAAGTTTTTAGTCGAATTCAGCTAACATTCGACAGCAATCTTCAACATTTTAGGATCATTTTCCTTAAATTAGAAATAGAACCTCTGGGTGATATCTTCCTCCCTGAATATATTTGTATAATTATGACATATCAAGGAGGTGAACAAAGGAATTAGCGGATTAGGCAATCATTTGTTTTATCTTGCAAGAACATATTTACCTCATTGATAACCGGCTTCACCTAGTTTCACATTTTACAAAAAAGAAGACCCAAAATTAAAAAACAAAGGAGATCCGACCAATGAAAAAAACCATTCTTTCTGTTGCACTTGCCACTGCTGTTTCTTCGACACTGCCATTATTCGCTGACGCTGCTGAGCCAAAAACTTCAGCACCTGTTTCTACTACACTTCAGCAAACTGTCTTAAACAAAGCTGCTGCTGAAGGTAAAGCTGGCACTACGGCTAGCCCTAATGTTAACGTAAACTTTGATGTTCTTGGGATTGCCAATGCCATTGTAAACGCAGTAAACGCAAATGCAAACCGTTCTGGATTCGTGAAAAGCGTCATGGAAAGCACATTCTACGCTGCTGGCGGCAGATATAATGTCATGGTCTTTAACCTAAGCCAGAACTACGAAGACCGTTTTAACGGCGTCAAAACTTTCGCTACTGCTAATCTTGGTAATGTTGTTTACGGAATTTGGGTATTCGAAAGCGGTACATTTAAAAACAACGGCGATGGCGGCTGGGATAACTGGGCGTTTAGAGGCTGGTTTGACCGTCAAGATAAATTCGTTACGTTCCATCGTCCTTAATTCTCGGTTTTATCCATTAATCATACACGCACATTTAACCGATCTCTTTCTGAGATCGGCTTTTTTATGTAGAAAACGTATAAGTTCACCGGCGCTGCTTCATGATATAATGCAAGTCTGGAGGGGTGCACATGCTGAGAAAACTTGCAGTGACAAAAAACGGCGACTTGATTGAACATGCAACAATGCAGCAGCTTTCAAGCCCCGAAATCGCCTGGTATTGGATTGATTTTCATGCACCAACGGAAAAGGAAGCAGCGCTTTTGAAGGAATATTTTCAGTTCCATCCGCTTGCGATTGAGGATTGCTTCCATTATTTGCAGCGGCCGAAGCTTGATTTTTATGAAGGTTATTTATTTTTCGTGCTACATGCCCTTAATCAAAAAACGCTGCGTTCTGAGGAAGTTGATCTGTTTGTTGGTGAAAACTATATCGTGACCTTTCATTTAAAGGAAGCGCCATACATTGATCGTGTCATTCGAAAGCTCAAGGGGTCTGATAAAGAAAGAAACAGCGGACCTGAGCATATTGCCTACATGCTGATTGATCAGCTTGTTGATGATTATTTCCCTATTATTTATCAAATAGAGGACAGGCTGAATGAAATTGAGGATGAAGAAGGTCATAAAACGTATGGCACGTTGATGAACGAAGTATTCGGAATCCGATCCGATTTGCTCAAACTGCGAAGAACGATTATCCCAATGAGGGACCTTTTATATCGTATTGTGAACACAAATACGATGAAAAGCGATACAAACCGCCAAGCGTATTTTAATGATATTTACGATCATCTTTTGAAACTAACAGAGATCGTTGAGTCGAACCGGGACATGACAGCGGATTTACGAGACAGCTATCAGACGCTGAATTCCAACCGGATGAATGCGATTATGATGACATTGACCATTGTGTCGACCATTTTTATTCCACTGACCTTTATTGTTGGGGTGTACGGAATGAACTTTGACAACATGCCTGAATTACATTGGAAATACGGCTATTTTGGCGTGCTGATTTTCATGGGTCTGCTCGTCTCAGGTATGCTTTTGTGGTTTAAACATAAAGGGTGGTTTAGGATTTTTAAATAGTGTTTGTTCAGTTCATCACCCTCTTTTGTTTCAGCGTAAAATCAGAGAGGCATAATCAAAAAGCCTGCAGGTCTTCTGCAGGCTTCTTTCTATAGCTGAGGCAGATGCCATACTTTTTCAAGCATGAGATCGTCTAGGCTTTTAAAGGAATATCCTTGTTTTTTCAGAGCGGTGATGGCATCATCCAGCGCTTCGGCATTGTCTCTTGAGACGGTATGAAGTAAGTAAATGGCACCTGGGTGCGCCTGTTTCATCATTTGATCGTAAGCATACTGTTTTCCTTTTTGATGATGGATATGCCAGTCTACAAACGCTACTGACCAGAAAACAGTTTGGTAGCCGAGCTGTTTTGTTTCTTTTAGTACCCTTTCACTGAACACACCGCGCGGCGGACGAAGGTAGAGGTTATCTTGCTTTCCTGTGATTTTGTACACAGCTTCATTGACACGGTCCAGTTCTTCTTTGATTTCTTTCGTACTTTTTGTTGTTAAATCTGGATGATGATAGGAATGGTTGCCAATGATATGACCTTCTTCTGCCATACGTTTGACAAGCCCGGGCTGGTCCTTTACAAAATGACCTGTCACAAAAAAGGTGCCTGGTACTTGATGTTTTTTCAGCACGTCTAAGATCTTGGGTGTGTACCCATTTTCATATCCATTGTCGAAGGTGAAATAAATCTCTTTCTTTTTCGTGTTGCCTAAATAGAAGGCATCATACTTTTTTAAGAGTGCCGTCAATTCTTTGCCCGCATCCGGCGGCCTGTGCTCTTTGCTTTTCGCAAATCCCCAGTGGATGGGCTTATTAGACACGGCTCCTGCTTCTGAAAGAGGCATGGAAACAAAAAGCGCACATAAACAGATCAGCATGAATTTTTTCATTTACGTCACTTCCCGGTTTTTCTTCTATTGTGCAGAATAAGACCGAGACTCATACACCGATTCACCTGCCAATTTAAAGAAAAAAGCCCGCATTGCGCGAGCTATTCTTCCTTCCAATCATTTTTAAACCGTTCATATTTCGCTTCCAGGTCGTCAATCATCTGGATCAGTCTGTCTATATCCTCAACGTCTGTTGATTCGGGATCTAATGAATCAATCACATTCATAAACATATCTAATCGGTTCTTTAAATAATCAACCTGCTGCTCTTTGCTGTCTGCTGCCTTGCCCATCGATACACTCCCTTTAGCGTTTGTTTATAGCTTATCTTTTTTTCCCTTGTAAATCAATTGTGTCCCTCTTGCGTATAACCGTGATGAGGCTTAAAATTAACTGTTGGCGGGTCTACGTTTGCCCGAATGAAAAGGAGATAGATACCATGAACCAAAAAACAGCACTTCGTCCGATCACACCTGCATACGACCCTTGGGAAGCCTATCTCGATGTGCAGGATTACGGAGAAATGAAGCTGACTAATATTGAATTTACGACAACAACATTGTGTAACATGAGATGTGAGCATTGTGCAGTCGGCTATACCTTACAGCCTAAAGACCCGAATGCACTGCCGATAGATTTGTTACTTCGCCGTTTAGATGAAGTTCCGCTCCTGCGCTCACTCAGTATTACAGGCGGAGAGCCTATGCTTTCTCTTAAATCTGTACGGGAATATGTCGTCCCTTTATTAAAGTATGCCCATGAACGCGGCGTGCGTACACAAATCAATTCAAATTTAACCCTTGATTTGGCGCGCTATGAAGAAATTATTCCATACTTAGACGTCCTTCACATTTCACATAACTGGGGCACTGTTGAAGAGTTTGCAACAGTCGGTTTTGCTATGATGGATCGTAAACCAACCTTTGAGCAGCGCGAGAAATTATTTAACCGCATGATTGAAAATAGTCAGGCACTTGTCAAAGCGGGCGTAACTGTATCCGCTGAAACTATGCTGAATAAGCGCACGCTTCCATATATTGAGCACATCCACCGGCAGATCGTCGAGGAAATGAAATGCCAGCGCCACGAAGTTCACCCGATGTACCCAAGTGATTTCGCCAGCGCCCTTGAATCATTGACGCTTCCGCAAATGCGGGATGCGATTCATCAGCTGCTTGATATTCGTGATCAAAACACATGGATGCTGTTTGGCACCCTGCCATTTTATTCATGCAGCACAGATGAAGAAGACCAGCGTCTCCTTAATCGATTGCGCCAGGAGAAAAATGTCACAGTACGAAATGACCCTGACGGCCGTTCGCGGTTGAATGTGAATATTTTTGATGGGAATATTATTGTGACAGACTTTGGCGATACACCGCCGCTTGGAAACATTGCAACTGATACATTGCAATCAGCCTATACACGCTGGATGGACACGAAATTAGCAAAAGAGCTGAATTGTCATTGCCCAAGCGTGCAGTGCCTCGGTCCGAATGTTCTAGTGAAAAACAGCTATTATCAAGATGTTGATTTTACTTCTCGAACAGCCAGGGGGTAATCGATAGATGGACGATACATTTCTGACAGTGGTCAAAAACAAATACATTGAAATTCTCCTTGTTGGGCTCGTTCTTTGGCTTGCTGTCTTTATGATCAACAAAGCCCTTCAAATTTTCTTTAAACGAACTGAGTTTATAGAGGATAAAAAGAAGAAAACGATCGAGAGCTTGGTCAAATCGGTCACGAAATACACCGCTTCGATTTGCTTTGTGCTCTATGTCATTTCTCTTTTCTTTCATGACTTTGGGAAAATTCTTGCGGGTGCTGGTGTCGCTGGGATCGTCATCGGTTTTGGCGCCCAGACGCTCATTCGTGATATTTTAGCAGGCATTTTTCTCATCTATGAACGCCAGATTCATAAAGGGGATTATGTGACGGTGAATAACCTCTTTAATGGAACCATTGAAGAGATTGGTCTCCGCTCTCTGCAAATTAGAGAATGGAGCGGCAAGCTGTTAACCATTTCTAACGGGGATATCAGGCAAATCCAAAACTATAACATGCAATATATGCGGATTACGGAATCTGTGTTAATTAGCGCGAATCAAAACCCAGATATCGCCTTCCAAGCACTTGAATCAGCATGTGACAATTTAAATCAAATGCATCATGATTTACTTAAAAAAGATGAATTCCAAAATGCCATTGAACCCTTTCAAGTTCATGGAATTATGGGCTTGAATAAGCTGAATCGCGGGATTGAAATCACAGTTAAGGGAATGGTCGAAGACGAAAAATACTTCGAAGCCGCTCTCGCTGTGCGAAAAGAAATGATTAAGCAACTTCATCAGCATGATGTCAAATTGCTTGAAGATCTCGCTTATCCCCAGCCTGCAAAATAACCTCATTCTATATGGGGTTATTTTTTTATTTGTATTTTGTTAACCGGTTAATTATAATGTTATTTAGTTAATCAGTTAATAATAGAGAGGATGTATGGAATGACAAAAACAGAAGCAATTTCTTTCATCAAGGAGATGTATCAAGAGGTGTTAACCAAGTTCGATACAAAAAAGGTGGAGGCTTATTTTTCTCCTGACTATCAGCAAGTGACCGATGGGAAGGTGTCCACGCTTAATGAGTTTAAAAAACATCTATCCACATTAAAAGAAATGACAACACAGCTTGCGATCCCCGCCTTTCATGATGTGTTATTTGATGAAGAAACGCAGCAAGCGTGTTTTCGTTACACGGTACATGTTGACCTCGCAAACGGAGACGGAGGTTTAATAGATGTCACAGCTCTTTTCACCTTATCAGATGGCAGGATCATTCGGTGCGACGAGCTGACTCGGGCTCACGAAAAACATGAAATGCTTGAACAGCTGGGGCACATCAGCTAACAATTCTCTTCATTTCAGCCCTCTTACTTCTATCCTCTTGACTGATTCATGTATAATAGATAGCAGAATGATTTCATGCAGCATGGGGACCCTCATACTGTGTATTTTCTAATTGAAAGAGAGTGAATAAGATGGGTCGTAAGTGGAACAACATTAAAGAAAAGAAAGCATCAAAGGATGCCAGTACAAGTCGTATTTACGCAAAATTCGGGCGTGAAATCTATGTGGCTGCCAAACAAGGTGAGCCAAACCCAGAATCAAACCAAGCACTTCGTTTTGTCCTAGAACGTGCAAAAACATATAGTGTCCCAAAACATATTGTGGACCGTGCCATTGAAAAAGCCAAAGGCGGTGCGGAAGAGAACTTCGATGAGCTGCGCTACGAAGGATTTGGTCCAAACGGATCAATGGTCATCGTTGATGCCCTCACCAATAACGTGAACCGTACAGCTTCAGATGTTCGAGCAGCATTTGGGAAAAACGGCGGAAACATGGGCGTAAGCGGCTCTGTTGCTTACATGTTTGACGAAACAGCTGTCATCGGTGTCGAAGGGAAAAGCGAAGAAGAAACACTTGAGCTTTTAATGGAAGCAGATGTTGATGTACGTGACATCATGGAAGAAGATGAAACGGTGATTGTGTACGCTGAACCAGATCAATTCCATCAAGTACAAGAAGCATTCAAACAAGCCGGTGTTGAAGAATTCACTGTCGCTGAAATCACAATGCTACCGCAAAACGAAGTGACGTTAGATGATGAATCTAAAGCACAATTTGAAAAGCTGATCGATGTATTAGAAGAGCTTGAAGACGTGCAGCAGGTTTATCATAATGTGGATTTAGGGGAATAAAAAAATTAAGCCATAGTAGTCGTTGAGTTCATTCAACTTCTACTATGGCTTTTTTATTTTCTCAATAAAATGTAATATATGTATAATGTGTTAATGTCTACAATTTTCAAGGAGATGAGTTTCATTTTTAAAACATGGTGGTTTTCTTATTATGGATTTATGATCATCCCTTATCTTGGCCTATGTCTTATTTTCAACGACTTACCGATATTGTCTAAAGTTATCTTCTTTCTTTTTATCATTTGGTATTTATATAACGCCTTTGACTTTTACAAAAATGAACTAAAAAGAAAAGAAGAGAAACCCTATTAGCAAAAAACAGTCATCTCCTCTGTTGATAAGAGGAGATGACTGTTTTAATTCATCCCTTGAAACCCAAACGTCAGGTGATCCTGAACAGGTATCCAAGCGCCGATTCCTTGTGAAGTCACGTTTTTTACGACGAGTTTGCGTTTATTTCCTTTTAGCACAAGGTACACTTCTCCGTAAGTAACCTTACCTTTTTCGTTAATCGCTGGTGCATAGGCATGAAGCGATGCTGCTTTTTTTGGAGAGACATGGTAAGACTGATCTCGTTTTGTTCCTGCACCAATTACGGTGTCAAACGCGAGGGGCAGCTTTGTTTTTTGAATGGCTTTTTGCATCATCAATGTTTTCACATCTTCTGGGTTTGGTACTTTTGCTGTGAGTCCGCCGCTTACTTTCACTTGCTGCTTTTGAACGTATTTTCCAATGGCTGTTTTATTGCCGCCTCTGTTATCAATATGGTTCGTATTCACCTTTTTGTATTCCCAATTGGCGACTGTTTCGTTTGAATCGTAGCTCAGTGCCCATCTCCCAAGGAAAATGGTCGCGCGGTATCCAACTGCTAATGGCGTCCCTGAAATGCTGGATTCATTCAGCATTTTAATCAAATGAGTATTCTCAATCGGGACACTTGTTGTTTTGAACAATTCAGCCGTCAGCTCGCTCGGCTGGAGCAGCGGCTGATCCTGTGACGCGTTCGGATACGTATTCTCCTTTGAAATACTTGCGACAGAGGATGGCACTTTAAATGGCTTTGCCGCCTCCGCTGGAAAGCTGTATAGAAAACTTAAGGATAAGAGAACAACAAACATGATGCGGGGCATCTTTTTCA
The DNA here is from genome assembly GCF_056172715.1 of Bacillus sp. ABR. NCBI lineage: Bacteria > Bacillati > Bacillota > Bacilli > Caryophanales > Bacillaceae > Bacillus > Bacillus sp. ABR. The sequence goes on from NZ_JAOYSL010000006.1 coordinate 79,820, forward strand.
TATCATCACTCTTTCTCATTCATTTTTCCATAGTATTTTCCCGAAAGACGTCCCTTATCCACAAAAGATTATAAAAGGAAAAATCCAATCGCCATAATAAAATAGGCAGCGAGTAATGTGGCGCCTTCAAACCAGTTTGTATCACCATCATTTGATAAAATGACCGTGAGCAGCACAGAGGATGCCATCGCAATGAGTTCCGGTAAGGAAAAAATGAGCGGCATCTGCTTGCCGAAAAATAGAGAGCTGATGACAAGGATTGGCGCGACCATCATGGCAACCTGAAGCGTGGAGCCAAAGGCGATTTCTACTGCTACATCCATTTTGTTTTTATACGCCATGATGACAGCTGAGGCATGTTCTGCTGCGTTGCCGACGATGGCCACAATAATGACACCGATAAACAGCTCACTCCAGCCAAATTGTTCTCCTACCGTATCAAATGTATGAACAAGACGCTCTGAAATGTACGCAACTGCGATTGTCGAAAGCAGCAAAATGACAGTGGCAAACTTTCCAGACCATTCAGGTGTTTCTTCTTCCGTCTCTGCTTCGCCTTCCATGCTCTCCTGCTTGGCAACATACACCCCGCGGTGGCTGACCAGTTTGAAATAGAGCGCCGCGACATAAAGCAAAATCATGACAATGCTAATCCCAATGCTTAAAACAAACTGTTTATTCTCTGCCATCTCCATCGAAAACACTTCTGGAATGACAAACGCTACAATAATGGCAAACATGAGCAAGCCTGAATTGTGCCTTGCATCATGGACATTAAATACTTGACGCTTATATTTTAATCCGCCAACGAAAAAAGACAAGCCAGCCACAAGCAGTAAATTTCCGATAACCGATCCTGTTAATGATGCAAGTACGATGGCCGTCAATCCTTGCTTTAAAGCAAAAAACGAAATGATTAACTCCACCGCATTTCCAAATGTAGCGTTTAAAAGTCCGCCAATTCTGGGCCCCGCAATGATGGCAAGACTTTCTGTGGCTCTTCCCATAAAACTAGCAAGACCAATAATGGCGATACAATAAACGGCAAACATGACGACCTGCGGGAAATGAAGAAAACTGCCAAGCACCGATAGCGGAACACCGATTGCGACAATCACAAGAAATAAACGATTCATACAGCCATTCTCCTTTACATATGTCTGACTGTTATTCTTTCGTGAGTGCCGGCATCATATACATTTTAGATTCGCGCGTGTGAGAAGGTGATATCAATACTTCCTTTCACGGACTGCACCATAGAGCAATGCTTCAATGCAAGGGTGATCACTTTATCGATTTGTTCATCAGATGTATTAATGTCTTCAAATAAGATATGTAAATGAATGCTGGAAATCTTGTTTACAGCTCCTGCTCTTGTCGTTTCAGGTGTGATCGTCAGCCCTTCATAGGATATTCGCTTTTTACGGCATACATGAATGAGCATTTCTCCAAAGCAGCCTGCAATGGCTGAGGTGAACAATTGAGATGGTCGGTACCCCATTTCTTCTGTTCCTGAAATAGGCAGCTGCCTGTCCTCAATATGTGCAATCCAACGATCCTTTTCGTATGTCAGCTTCATTCCTTTTCCACCTTTCTATTGAAACCCCTATGGTTCCATTGTACGATGAAAGCATGAACTTGTAAGGAGCATCTTATGTCGAGAATTCACTTTATGATTTTAATTTTACTTGTATCCGTGTCTGGTTTTTCACAGGGCGCATTACTTCCTGTCATTTCCATTATTTTCGAACATGCCGGTACATCTCCTACGTTAAACGGCCTGCATGCCACAGGCTTATATCTCGGTGTGCTGCTTGCGTCTCCTTTTATGGAAGCACCGCTTCGCCGGTTTGGATTTAAGCCGTTAATCGTCATTGGAGGCGCCGCTGTCTTTTTAAGCTTGTTTAGCTTTGTGTTTTTTGAATCTTATGTCGTCTGGTTCTTCCTCCGGCTTATGATCGGGATTGGTGACCATATGCTGCATTTCTCTACACAGACGTGGGTGACCTATGCTTCATCCTCGAGAAATCGCGGAAGAAACATTTCACTGTATGGATTATCGTTTGGACTCGGTTTTGCCGCCGGCCCTTTTTTAACGCCGCTCATTGAGATCAATCCAGCTTTGCCTTTTATTGTTTCTGGTGCCGTTAGTTTATGTATTTGGCTGCTTGTGTTTGTTTTAAAAAATACATATCCAGATACGGGCGAAGTGCAAACGTCAGAGCAGACAAACAGTTTGAAGCGCTTCAAAAAGGCCTTTCAATTTGGCTGGGTCGCCTTTATGATGCCATTTTGCTATGGATTTTTAGAAACGACGCTTAATAGTAACTTCCCTGTATATGCGCTAAGAAGCGGTGTGACAGTAGAGGCAGTTGCGTTTATTTTACCTGCGTTTGCCATTGGGAGCATTGTCTTTCAGCTTCCTCTTGGGATGCTCAGTGACCGGTTTGGCAGACGCCGCATCATTTTATGTGTGACACTCGCTGGATCATTCTTTTTCCTTTTAGCAGGGATCTTCATTCAATCCGTTTTGGCTGTCGCCATTTGTTTCTTTATCGCCGGAATGGCTGTAGGCTCTACCTTCTCACTTGGCATCAGTTATATGACCGACTTATTGCCAAAGCATTTGCTTCCCGCCGGGAATTTGATGTGCGGGATGGCGTTTAGTGCCGGCAGTATTCTCGGGCCGGTACTCGGAGGATTCTTTGTGCAAACGTTTGAAGGAATGAATTTACTTTACCTTGTCAGTATCGTGATATTATTTGTGTTTTGCTGCGTTCGGTTTGGGAGAACGACGGCAGTGGTAGAAAGTCACTAAAATGGAGGGTCAATCGTTGTTTACCTATAACATCACAAATGAGTTGACTTTGGCATCTCTACAAATAGATGATGCGGACACACTGTTTAGCCTTATTCAAAAAAATAAGGCTCATTTAGGGGAGTGGCTGCCTTGGGTTCATCACTGCAAAAGCATAGAAGCAGTCAAAACGTTTATTCAATCAACTCAAACCACCTACAATGAACAAAAAGGGTTGGAAGCTGGCATTCAGCTGAACGAGCAATTAATCGGTGTGTTCCGTCTGACGTTTGATCAACAAGTAGGAAATATCGGTTATTGGATTGATGAAGACGCTCAAGGACAAGGCATTGTGACAACCATCGTGAAATATATGACAGATACCTTTGCTCCTAAAGTCGATGGATTTGAAATTTTTTGTCCTGTTGGCCATGTCAGAAGTGAACGTGTAGCGATAAACGCAGGGTTTCAGCTTGATTCTCATTACCAGTCAAAACCTGATACAGCTTTTAACCTTAAGCGGTATATACGATTGTCGAAATAAAAACTCCCCTGCACCGCAGAGGAGTTTTTTCATTTAATGATAACCATTTTGCCCGTTCGCACTGCCGCTTGTTTTGTGCTTTGGCTGATGGCCTTTGTTTTGTTTCGTGTTGCTTCCGCCTTTTTTCGATTGTTTGGACATATGTGATTCCCCCATCCATCAAGATTGAACATGTTCGTTCTTCTTTAGGATGCCCAGATTTCTTCACACCTTGCCTGGTACGATTTTACGCTTATGTAAAAGCGCATTGAGCTCGCCGCCAAGGATAATCATGATGCCGGTTAAATAGAACCAGATCATTAAAATAATGATTCCCCCAATACTTCCGTACATCGCGCTGTAATTAGCAAACTCGCCTACGTAAAATGAGAACAGCATGCTGACCAAAATCCATCCAATCGATGCAAAAATGGCGCCTGGCAGAACAAATTTCAATTTCAGTCTGATGTTTGGGGCGAAATAGTACAAGGCTGTAAACACAATCAATAAAATCAGCGGGCTAATGATCCACCTCATGGCCGTCCAAATGGTGAGAAAGGCATCTGACTGCCCAACTAATTTAGCGACAAATAAGCCAAGTTCTTTTCCAAAGACAGGTAGCATTAAGGCAAAAATAATCGTAAGAACCATCGCTATGGTTAAGATGATTGATGTTAAACGTACGAGAATGAAGGAACGATTTTCCTCAACTTCGTAAGCATGGTTAAATGCTCTGACGACGGCATTAATCCCGTTAGATGCAGACCAAAGGGCGGCAATAATCCCGAATGACAACAATCCGCCGTTGCGGCTGTTCAGTGTCTCTTCGGCGATGGATTCAATCATCGAAAGCGCTCCTTCTGGCGCATAACCAGAAATGACGCTCAGGACATCCTTCGACGTCAGCGGCAAATATCCAACGAGTGTCAGCACGAAGATGAGAAACGGAAATAATGAAAGCAAAAAGAAGTAAGCAAGCTCAGCAGATTTTGCTGGTCCTTCATGCAGCAAAAAGCGTTCAATTAACGCTTTAATAAAACCCATACGCCTCATCTCCAATGATCAATCTTTCTATTTCGATCGAAAGTGATCCTTTGTTTCTTCAATAATCTCTAATACTTTTGGGGTTGTTTCCTTTAACTGATTGACTTGTTCATTTAAAAATGACAAATCATCTGAGACTGTTCGCATCAGCTGCTTCGTTTCTTCCATTTTTTCTTTCACGCAAGCAGAAATTCTGGCTGGCTCCTGACGGTATTCCGCCAGCTTTTCCTGACAGTCATCCCATTTGTCTTTAAGCGCAATTCTTGTTGGCCGATGAAATAATGTCAGCAGTGCGCCGCAAGCTGCTCCTATCACAGCTCCTCGAAGCATGATTTGATTTTTCTCTTCCATCTCGTCTGATCTCCTTTCAGTTAAAGGTGTTTCTCTTTCTTTACATACGTCAAAAAACGATCAATTCCTGTTTCAATTAAATCATGTACTTCCTCAAAGTTTCCAGTGTAATAAGGGTCTGGCACATCATCTCGATCATCGTCTTCAACAAAGTCAAGAAGACGGCCAATAAAGTGATGTTTCCCATAACCGGCTATACTGCGAAGTGCCCCTACATTTTCAGCATCCATCGCAATGATATAGTCGTATGCTGTGATGTCCTCCTCTATGATTTGTCTTGCGGACATCCCTTCATAGCTGATCCCTTTTTCATCAAGCAGCTTTCGTGTACCTTCATGCGGAGGACTGCCTTGATGCCAGCCGCCAATGCCTGCTGAATCAATGACAAAGTGCTCGCTTAGTCCTTCATCTTCTACTCGTTTTCTAAACATGGCCTCTGCCATCGGTGACCTACAAATATTTCCAAGACATACGAATAATACATGAATCATCCTTCATTCTCCTCCTATCTTTTCCCTAAGAACTGCTTTCGAAAACCTTTTCTCTATCATATCAAGCCCTTTTTCTTTTGAAAACTTTGCAAGAAAAACTCCCATCGGCATTGACACATTATACAAAAAAAGGGGACACTTTAGGAGAATTGCACAAATAAAGGGGGATACATATGGGATGGGTAGAACAGATTGTCAGCAATATCAATGATGTATTATGGGGACCGCCGCTTTTGTTTTTGATCGTGGGGACTGGGATTTACCTTACCTTTCGCGTACTCTTCATTCAAATTAGGCTGCTCCCCTATTCGCTGAAGCTTGCATTTTCAAAGCAAGACAAGACATCAGAAGGTGATATTTCTCACTTCCAAGCATTAATGACAGCTCTTGCTGCAACGGTTGGAACGGGAAATATTGTAGGGGTCGCCTCTGCTGTCATTGCTGGCGGACCAGGCGCTGTGTTTTGGATGTGGTTTGCAGCGTTCTTTGGAATGGCGACAAAATATGCTGAAGCTGTTCTCGCAGTGAAATACCGTGTCAAAAATGAAAAAGGTGAAATGTCCGGCGGGCCGATGTACTATTTGGAGCATGGCTTGAAGCAAAAATGGCTAGGGGTGCTGTTTGCTATTTTTGGTGCTGCGGCTGCCTTTGGAATTGGGAATCTCGTGCAGTCAAATTCGATTTCTGGTGTCATGAATTCAACCTTTCAGATTCCAACATGGATCACAGGCATTATTATTACGGCCTTTACTGCGCTCGTGATTTTAGGCGGGATTAAAAGCATTGGCCGGGTGACGGCTATTTTTGTACCGGTCATGGCTTTATTCTACGTCATTTGCGGGCTGATCATTCTTGTCATGAATGCGGATCTTGTCCCAAGTGCAGTCGGGCTCATTTTTACGGATGCATTTACAGGTCAAGCCGTTGCAGGCGGCGCGATCGGTACCGTAATCCGCTGGGGTGTGGCGAGAGGGGTATTTTCCAATGAAGCAGGTCTTGGTTCTGCACCAATCGCTGCTGCTGCTGCCAAAACAGATATGCCTGCTCGTCAAGCGCTTGTGTCAATGACGCAAGTATTTATTGATACGATGATTGTTTGTTCCATTACAGGGATCACAATTGTCATGGCCGATATGTACGTCACAGAAAAAAGTGATGCACTCACCTCGTTATCCTTTGCTCATTTTCTTGGACCAATCGGCTCAATCATTGTTGCAATCGGCTTACTTTTATTCGCTTATTCCACCATTATTGGCTGGTCCTATTACGGTGAAAAATGCTTTACATATTTGGCAAAAGATTCGTATGTGATGTATTATCGTGTTGTGTTTGTTATTGCTGTCTTTTTCGGTGCCGTGTTTAAGAATGATTTCGTCTGGGGCGTGGCGGATATGCTAAACGGACTGATGGCTGTTCCGAACTTAATCGGCCTTATCTGTTTATCAGGAGTTGTCGTGTTTGAATCTAAACGAATCATTGATAAGATCAAGCAGGAGAAAAAGGAGAAAAACATCTCCGTGTCGTCTTAATAGCCCTTTTATTCTTTTGCATTTCTGTTAAAATAGACATGTTATTCAACACATATGCAGGAAAGGACGTGCCGCCCTTGTCAGAGCAAAAAGCGGCTGAAGTCAATCAGCTGATTGAAGACATTTCGCAAAAGTTAAATATGCTGAACATTGGAGTCATCAAAGCCGAGGACTTCAGTCCAGACAAGTACGAAGATATTGAATTTCTACACCAAATGGTGATGAAAAAATCTTCATTCAGCCCAAGTGAAATGCAAGCCATCGCAAGCGAACTAAAAAACTTAAGAAAATAAACGTGCAAAGGAAACCAGATTGCGGTTTACGCCGCTTTCTTCCATCCATGCACAGAAAAAGCCAGCACCCCGCAAGGTGCTGGCTTTATTTATCCTGTAAAAAACTGCTTATTTTGCGAGCAGTTTTAATGATTCACGGTTAAATGCTGGAATGTCATCAGGTGTACGGCTTGTCACAAGCTGATCCTGACAAACAACAACTTCTTCATCTTTGAATTTGGCGCCTGCGTTTTCCATATCTACTTGAATGGATGTATAGCCAGTCGCGCCTCTGCCTTCCAGCGTCTTCGCTGTAATGAGCAATTGCGGTCCGTGACAGATCGCAAATACTGGTTTTTTCTCGTCCATAAATGCTCTTGTGAATTGGACATAGCGATCGTCTGCACGCAGAATGTCTGGTGAGAAACCGCCAGGAATCAGTAGTGCATCGAAGTCTTCAGGCTTCACGTTATCAATGGACGCATCCACTCTCACTTCTGCTTCTCCTTGCTTCCCTTTCACTGTTTTTCCTTTTTCGTTTTCAATTACTGTGACCTCATGGCCTGCATCTTTAAAGGCTTTTGCAGGCTCGGTGAATTCAACATCCTCAAAGTAATCTGTTAATACAACTGCAATTTTCTTACCCATGTAGAAACCCTCCTGCTTGATTATCGTTTACACTACACACTATACCCGGGTACATTGAAATCAAACATCCTATCCCGATCAGAAAACCCCTTATGATAAAAATAAGCATTTAGACTTATTTATATTTCCTCAACAAGGTAATTCGTATGATTTATGTTATCTTTACAATAATCTGCAAAAAATAACTACAAAAGTTAACGAAACATTTCTACAATAGGTATTGTGGTCAAAAAAATTAGAAAGGCGGAGATCAGGTGAAGAAGCAAACACATAGGTCTAAACGAAGGAAAAACCTGTCTATTCTGCTCACTTCCATTATGATGATTAGTCTCATTCTCCCAGCAGTACCTACTCATGCAGCAATAGAAAACGGCGATGCCGTAAAAGTCAGCATCTTAGCCACAACGGATGTTCATGCGAACATGATGAATTATGATTATTACAGCGACAAAGAAACAAATGAATTTGGTTTGGCAAAAACAGCCGAGCTAATTGAAAAGCACCGTTCACAAAATCCAAATACACTCCTTGTTGATAACGGAGACCTGATTCAAGGAACCCCTCTTGGAGAATACGTTTACAAAAATGAGAAAGACAGCATCATCAATCAAACAAAGGTTCACCCCATTATTCATACACTCAACAAACTAAAGTACGATGCAGGAACACTTGGTAATCATGAATTTAACTACGGATTATCATTTCTTGACGGTACTATTGCCGGGGCTAACTTCCCGATTGTCAATGCGAACGTCAAAAAGTTAAATGGAGAACACCGTTTTACGCCTTATGTGATTCAAGAAAAAACCTTTAAAGACGCAAACGGAGCCTCACAAACTGTGAAAGTCGGTTACATAGGATTCGTTCCACCACAAATTATGACGTGGGATAAGAAGCATTTAGATGGACAAGTTCAAGTGCAGGATATCGTCGAATCTGCCAATGAAACCATTCCTGAAATGAAGGAAAAAGGAGCAGATATCATCGTCGCTCTTGCCCATACAGGAATTGAAAAAACCGCTTCGCCTAAAGGATCAGAAAATATGATCTTTGACCTTGCCACGAAAACGAAAGGCATCGATGCGATCGTGTCTGGCCACCAGCACGGCACATTCCCAAGCGCTGAATATAGCGGCGTTGACAAATTCGATGTCTCAAAAGGAACCATCAACGGCATTCCAGTCGTCATGTCTAAAAACTGGGGAAGCTACCTTGGCGTCATTGATTTAACATTAGAGCCAGACGGCAGCAACTGGAAAGTCACAGATGGAACAGGAAAGATTGAATCTGTTGCAGGAGTCACCTCTCAAAACAGCACTGTAAAAGACGCTATTCTAACGACGCATCAAAACACACTTGATTATGTAAGAAAACCTGTCGGTAAAACAGAAGCAGACATTAACAGCTTTTTTGCTCAAGTGATGGATGACCCTTCTATTCAAATTGTGACAGATGCACAAAAATGGTATGCACAAGAAAAAATGAAGGATACGTCATACAAAAACTTACCGATTTTATCTGCAGGCGCCCCGTTTAAAGCCGGCGGCCGAAACGGTGTAAATTATTATACAAATATCGCAAAAGGTGATTTAGCGATTAAAAACATCGGCGATCTCTACCTTTACGATAACACCGTGCAAATTGTCAAACTGAAAGGCAGTGAAGTGAAAGACTGGCTCGAGATGTCTGCCGGACAGTTTAATCAGATCAAGCCAAACGATTCAAATGAACAGCCTATTTTAAACGAAGAATACCGCTCGTATAACTTTGATGTGATCGATGGTGTCACCTATCAAGTTGATGTGACGCAGCCTGCTAAGTACAGCACAACAGGCACTCTTGTCAATACGAATGCAAACCGCATCAAAAACCTGTCCTACAACGGAAAACCAGTCTCTGACAATCAAGAATTTTTAGTCGTGACAAACAACTATCGAGCTTCTGGCGGCGGTGGCTTCCCGCATCTGACGCAAGATAAAGTGGTGCTTGCCTCAGCCGATGAGAACCGCCAAGTGCTGATGGATTATATTATCGAACAAAAAACCATCAACCCAAGTGCGGACCAAAACTGGTCCATTGCACCAATCAAAGGCGCAACTGTCACATTCGAATCTTCTCTTTTAGCTAAGCCTTTTGCTGAAAAATCTAGCAGCGTAGACTTTGTTCGTAACGCCAGCACAGATGGTCTTGGTGTGTACAAGCTAGCCTTTAAAGAGGATGGCACAACAGAACCGCCTGCATCAGACAACTGGAATTTAACGGTGATGCATACAAACGATACACACGCCCACCTTGATGATGCGGCAAGACGTGCCACAAAGATTAAAGAAGTTCGAGCCGAAAGCAAGAACAACATTTTATTAGATGCTGGAGATGTCTTCTCTGGTGACCTATATTTCACAAAATGGCAAGGACTTGCCGACCTCAAACTGATGAACTTAATGAAATATGATGCCATGACGTTTGGTAATCATGAATTTGACAAAGGTCCTTCTGTTCTTCGTCAATTCCTGACAGGTGATGCATCAGATGTAGATGCAAAAAACCGTCATCAATTTGAAAAGCCTGCATTCCCGATTGTGTCATCAAACGTTGATGTCTCTAAGGAAAAACAATTGAGCGGCTTAGTGAAAAAGCCAGCCACATTTAAAGCTGGTGAGAAAAAAGAAGCTGGGATTTACCCATACATCCTGCTTGATGTAAACGGTGAAAAGGTGGCGGTATTCGGCTTAACCACTGAAGACACGGCCATTACATCCAGCAGCGGCCCTAACATTCAATTCAAGGATGCATACAAGAAAGCAAAGGAAACAGTCAACACCATTCAAACAGAAGAAAAAATCAATAAAATCATTGCTTTAACACACATTGGCTATAACCGTGACCTTGAGCTGGCTCAAAAAGTAGACGGTATTGATTTAATCATTGGCGGTCACACGCACACCCTTGTAGAAAAATTAAAGGTCGTCAATAAGAAAGAACCAACGATTGTCGCCCAGGTGAAAGACTACGGACAATTCTTAGGGAAAGTAGATGTGGCCTTTAATCAAAAAGGAGTCGTACAGCCAAAGAAATCTTCTTTTGACCTCATCACCATCGATGACTCTGTCAAAGAAGATGCCGATGCAAAAGCGATCCTCGATCAGTACAAGGCAGATATTCAAGATTTAAAAACGGAAAAAGTCGGGTCTACTGATGTCCTCTTAGACGGACAACGAGAGCATGTCCGGGCGAAGGAAACGAACCTTGGGAACTTTATTGCTGACGGCATGCTGAAGAAAGCGCAGGAATCTGCTGGTGCTGATCTTGCCATCACAAACGGCGGCGGTATTCGAGGCAGCATTGAAAAAGGAGATATCACTTTAGGTGATATTTTAACGGTCATGCCATTCGGAAACACACTCTATGTCGCAGATTTAAAAGGCAGCCAAATTAAGAAAGCACTCGAACAAGGGCTTTCAGGCATTGAGGAAGGCGGCGGCGCATTCCCTCATGTAGCCGGCATTGAATATACGTTTACACTGAGTAAACCAGCTGGCAGCAGACTCATTGATGTCAAACTGAAAGACAAAAACGGCAAACTAACAGACATTGATGATAAGAAAACATACCGCGTGGCAACAAACGCATTTGTCGGGACAGGCGGCGATGGCTACAGCGTCTTTACAGAAGCCTCTCACGGCGAAGACTTAGGCTATGTTGACTATGAAATCTTCAAAGAGCAAATTGAACAGGCAGACGGCGGGCATATTTCTCCTGTCATCGATCATCGAGTGAAAGAAGTGTTCCTTCCACGTGCGAAAGGAAAAGGCGCTTATGACATTCAAGATGATGAGAAATTCCAAACGTATGTGCAGCATACAAACAAAGCATTGCTCTATTTAGACAAAGCGAGCGAAGCGAAAAACGTTCAATTGTCACTATCAAAAGCACAGGTAGCCGAGCTGAAGAAAAGAGAGCAAGATCCGAACGTCACTATCTATCATGACAAAGTGGGACTCGCATTACCGCTCTCTAACTTGTCCGAGAAAAAAGCAGAAATATCGATGACAAAGACGGATAAGGTGAAAAATGCATTAACAGATACGTATGATTTCCAAATCAAACAAGATCAGAAAAAGGTTTCTACCTTTAAAGATCCAGTTACACTATCCTTTACATTAGATGAACCTCAAAAGGCAAAGAAACCTGGTGTATATTATGTAGACCGCAAGAAAAATCGTTATGCCAAAACAAGTAATGGATCATTCGAAAATGGGGTCGTTTCAGGTCAAACTGAACACTTCAGCGAATACACCGTACTCAACCAAAGCGGGGCAGCTGGAACAACGCCAGATCAAGCTGGTGGAGACGGCGGAAGTTCAGCGCCAGGCGGAGGTACAGGTACAGATCCAAACCAAGATGGAACCGGACTCCCAGGCGGCACACTGCCGAATACAGCAACAATGATGTATACAGCTGTATTGATTGGCGTACTCATGCTTGCCTCAGGCGGTATCCTCTATTACTACCAGCGTAAGCGTACAAGAAAAAATGTATCATCCTAAAAGAAAAGGACAGAGCCTATGCTCTGTCCTTTTCCCATCTCAATCCTGTGATAAATAAATCCAATTGCGTTTATCAAATTGTTTCACATCATCTGATCCTATATGACGCAGCATTCTATTGAAGAACGTGATGTCATCTTCATCATCGATGGCATATAAATCCTCTTGAACATAATCTCTCGTAATAAAATTCGTTAAATTCGTATTATTTACAAATTCAGCAAAATACGATTGGATAAGAGTTAAATCCTCTTCACTTAACTTTTCATCATTAATAATTGAAATATGAAACACATTCAAAATCGCTTGTATATCTTCTTCATCCATATAACATAATGGATTTAGTTTTCTATCTTCTTGCGTAAACGGTTTTCGAGTATCTTCAATGATGACGTAACATAATATTCGATGATCTTTCATCACGCTAAAAATTTCTAAATCCCGTAATTTTAGTGGTCGATTCAGTCTAATCATTTTTCCTCCTGTATATCAAAATTTTGTCGTTGTGTATATCCCCGTTTCTCCAAAACCTGAAAAGGACAGAGCCTATGCTCTGTCCATTTTTTCTCTTCTAGCAAAATCAACGAATCTAAAACGGTCTAACCTGTGACGGCTTTCTGTGTATTGAAATAGACTCGTATCCTCTAAGAACACATAATTCTTTACCACGACGACATGGTCAAATCCTTTCAAATCAAGGTACTTGGCGTCCTCTTCTGTACATGGCTCTACCACAAACTCCTTTTGAGCATAGCTGATTGATACACCGAGTTCTCCTTCAATATACTCGTAGATTGATCCTTCGCATATGTCTTTAGACAATACTTCAACATGCTTTTGCAAAAAGTAGTCCTTGTCTAAAATCACTTCTTCCCCGCTAATATTGCGAGAGCGAATGACTTTCCAGACGTCCGTCTGTTCGTCAATTTTTAGCTGAGACTGAATATACTGATCCGGTTTGATTAAACCAAATTCATGAACCGTTGTAACTGTCTTTCGGCCAAGCGTTTTGGAAAGCTCTTTAAAGCTGACAAGACCTGATACAGGGAACTGCATTTTCTCCCGATTCAGCAATACAGAGCCTTTCCCGCGGATTTTTTGGATATAGCCATTTTGCACAAGAATATTTAATGCCTTTCTCACCGTCTCCCGGGACGTGTCGTACATGATCGAAAGCTCATGCTCTGATGGGAGGATACCTTTATCCTGCCATTCACCTTGTTCAATTCGTCTTGCGAGCTGATCATAAATCACTCGAAACTTATTCTCTTTCATTTTCCCTCCGCCCCATTTTCTAGCGTTTGGTTAAATGATAAACGATTGACTCATATGGGCGCAACGTAAATCCCTTGATATGTGCCGGCACATCCTCATAATTGGATAACAGCACTTGACTCTCCATCTCATCAACAGCCTGCACAAGCTCATCAGGAAGCGTAAAGTCCGTCTCCCCTGCATAAAAGTGGTTGATCACGAGGAGCTTCTCATCCTTGCTTTCTCTAACATAAGCAAAAATCTTTGGATCTTCTGCTAGGAGTAAGGAGAAGCTGCCATATGTGATCACGTCAAGTTCTTTACGCAGTCTGCAAAGGGCTTGGTAATGATAGAAAATGGACGTCCGATCTTTTAATGAAGCCTCGACCGAAATGTCGTTATTGGCTGGCTCAATCCAAGGCGTTCCTGTTGAGAAACCTGCATTCTTCTCTGAGGTCCACTGCATTGGTGTTCGCGCATTATCTCTTGACTTGACCTGTAAAATGGCGAGTGCTTCTTCCTTTGATTTCCCCTTTTCAAGCATGACTTCGTACATATTGAGTGATTCGATATCACGGTAAGACGAAATGTCCTCAAAGCGAGGATTCTTCATGCCTATTTCCTCACCTTGATAAATATAAGGAGTCCCTTGCATGAGATGCATTGTGGTTGCCAGCATCTTCGCTGATTGCTGATGATACGTGTCATCGTCACCATATCTTGAGACGATACGCGGCTGATCATGATTGCACCAGAACAGCGCATTCCAGCCGCCGCCCTCATGCATTTTCGTCTGCCATTCAGACAGAATCGACTTCAATTCTTGAAAATCAAATGGCGCGATTGCCCATTTTTCACCATTTGGATAATCCACCTTTAAATGATGGAAGTTAAACGTCATATCCAGCTCCTGCCGATCAGGTCTTGTATACCGAATACAGTCTGCGATATTCGTTGAAGACATTTCTCCCACTGTCATGCTATCGTATTTCGAAAAAACCTCCTGGTTCATTTCATGCAGAAATTCATGAATTCTCGGACCATCCGTATAGTACATGCGGCCGTCGCCTTGCACAGATTGTCCGGCATCATCTAAGAAACGCTGATCCTTTGAGATGTTGTTGATGACATCCAGCCTGAACCCATCTATTCCTTTTTCAAACCAAAAGTGCATGATGTCATATACTTTCCTGCGCACCTCATCCTTCTCCCAATTGAGATCCGCCTGAGTGACATCATATAAATGAAGATAATAATCTCCTGTTACTTCGTCGAGTTCCCAGGCTGGACCGCCAAATTTCGACTGCCAATCATTCGGCGGAGATCCATCCGCTTTTGGCTCCTTCCAAATATAATAATCTCGGTAAGGATTATCCTTTGACTCACGCGAGGCTTGAAACCACTCATGAAAAATGGATGTATGGTTCACGGCTAGATCCATGATGACTCGTATGCCTCTCTCATGCGCTTCCTTCAGCATGCGTTCAAAATCTGTCATTGTGCCGTACATCTCATGGATTTTTGTATAATCACTAATATCATAGCCATTGTCATGCTGCGGGGACTCATACATTGGCGTGAGCCAAATACAATCCGCCCCAAGCTCTTTGATATAATCAAGCTTTTTCGTCACGCCATTGATATCACCTGTCCCAGAGCCTGTTGTATCTAAAAAGCTTTTCGGATAAATTTGATAGACCACCGCTTTTTTCCACCACGGTTCATTTGTTTGCTGATTCAATTTCCTTCACCACCACTAGTTAAGTTCGTCTGAAAAATCCTTCTTCTTTTTTAGTTTTGCATATAAAAGAGTACCGATGAATGGGAGGATGAGTACAATCACCATTCCGATTGCAAATGCACCCCAATATTTCGGGATAATGGAGAAGATTCCTGGAATGCCTCCAACACCAACTGAGCTTGCCAGCACCCCTTGAGAGGCGATAAACATACCGGCTAACCCTGAGCTGATCAGAGCAAATATAAATGGGAATCGATAACGCAGGTTGACCCCAAACATGGCCGGTTCAGTAATTCCTAAATAAGCAGATATACTGGATGTCAGCGAAAGTCCTTTTTGCTTTTCATCTTTTAAGACAAACATCATCGCAAGGGCAGCTGATCCTTGTGCGATATTGGACAGTGCAAGCATTGGCCAGAGGAACGTGCCGTGCAGCTTTGAGTTAATCAATTGAATATCAACAGCGAGGAACGTATGATGCATTCCTGTAATGACTAATGCTGCATACAGTCCGCCGTATAATAGACCGCCAAGTGCTGCGAATTGCTGGAATACCGCTACAAGTCCAGATGTTAAAACGTTACCGATTGCAAATGTAACAGGTCCAATGACGATAAATGATAAAAATCCAATGACTAATAACGTAATCGGTGCAACAACTAACAGCTGAATACTTTCAGGTGTCCGTTTTGTGATAAATAATTCGAGCTTTGCAAGTAAATAGGAGGCAACGAGTATCGGAAGAACCTGTCCTTGATAGCCTACCTTCTGCACTTCAAGTCCAAACAAGTTCCAAACAGGAATGTCACCGGTCTTCTCTGCCGCTCCATAGCCCCATGCGTTTAACAAGTCTGGATGTACGAGCATCAGACCGAGGACCATCCCTAAAAGTGGATTCCCCCCAAATCGCTTCACAGCTGACCAGCCAATTAATGCTGGCAGGAACGTGAAGGCAGTGCCAGCAATTAAGTTGATCATATTCGCTAAATCAGCCCATGCCGGGTACACATCCACAATCGATTTTTGATCGAAGAAAATATCAGGAGCTGTTAAAATATTATTAATCCCCATTAATAAACCGGCTGTGACGATAGCAGGAAGAATCGGTATAAAGATATCAGCAAGCGTTTTCACAGCACGCTGCAATGGATTCAATTTTTGATCAGAGGCACGCTTGACGTCCTCTTTTGTGGTTTCCCCAATTCCCGTCCTTTTGACCATTTCGGCATATACTCGATTGACGACCCCTTGGCCGATAACAACTTGGTATTGACCGTTCGCTGAGAAAGATCCCTTCACTTCATCAATTTGTTCAAGTGCTTTCTCATCCACCTTACCTTCATCTTTCAGCACAAAGCGCAGCCTTGTTACACAATGTGTCGCTTGATCGATATTTTCTTTGCCGCCGATGGCTTTCACAATCTGATCTGCTGCTGCCTGATAATCAGCCATACTATCCCCTCCGAGATCGTTTTTTTATATAAGAAAAAAGAACCAAAAACTTGTATATACATGTTTACTTCATATTTTATATTTGTATATACATGTAGTCAACAATAAAATGTAGCGCTTACATAAAAAAGCTCCCTCAATGTGCTCAGGGAGGCAGCGTGTCATCATCTTTTTTTATGCTCCGTTAATTTCTCGTAGACCTTATTTTTGTAAAAGGAGGAGGCTGGTCGGGCAAAAGTTTGACGCTTAGATGTAAGTTCATCCAGACGTTTTTGTTTTTCTTCACATATGAGAGACAGTTTCTTTCTTACCTCTCCATCTATACTCGATTGAAGTAATTCTTTGACAGTCATAAGTTCTTTTTTCAGCGCTGTTTCTTCCCTAGCAAATCCGGCATTTTTCATAATGCGGTAGCCCATTCTAAGTTCTTCTGGTACATGAGCAGCGTCATCTTTTGGCAGAGGCTTCCCAAAGCCAGATAATCCTTCAAAAGCCCCATTATCCATCGCTTTTTTGATCCGTTCTTCTGATAATCTCTGCGCAAAATCCATAGCGTTTCTCCTTTCACCGCAAGTATGTGATTAAGCATAGCAAAAAAGCTGCCTCTCTCACAAGAGCCAACTTCAGCGTCTAGACAAACCGCATTCGGTGCTCATCCCTACTTCACTGAAAAGAGAAAAAGGGCTAAAATATTTTAGCCCTTTCTCGTTATTTCTTGTCGATTTTGAAAGTTGAGACCATTTGTGCTAAGTCGTCTGACATGTCAGAGAGCTGTTCAATCGCACTTGAAATTTGCTGCATACCAGCACTTTGCTGTTCTGTTGCTGCCGCTACTTCTTGAGAGCTGGCTGCATGTTCTTCCGATACAACAGAAATTTGCTCAATCGATGTAGAAATCGTTTGATATGCTCGCTCAACTTGCTTAATAGAAGCAAGCAAATTGTTCGTTCTTCTTGAAAACTGAGATACACCGTCGTAAATCACAGCGAAGTTCTGTGACGTGCCTTCCATTTGCTCACGTCCTTCTTCCACTGCTTTACTGCTTTCCTCTACGCTTTCAAGAACACGCTGGCTGTTTTCCTGTGTACCGATAACGAGGTCTGAAACAGTTTTAGCTGCATCTGCTGATTGCTCTGCTAATTTACGTACCTCATCTGCCACAACAGCAAACCCTTTTCCTTCTTCCCCAACACGTGCCGCTTCAATGGAAGCATTCAGTGCAAGAAGATTCGTTTGTGCTGAAATGTCCGTAATAATCGAGATCACACTTTCAATCTCCGTTGAATGGGATTGTAATTCTTCTGCTGCCTGCTTCGAGTTGGTCATCTTGTCATGTAACAAGTTCAGATGATCAAGCACATGGTTCACAAGTTTTTGACCAGATTCTGACTGCTCCTGTACGTCAGATGAAACAGATTTCATTTCATCGACTTCTTTTGTGACACCTTCGATTTGAGTATCGATCTCTGCAACAGATCTCGTACAATCCGTAATATTTGCGACAGAATCATTGATTCCTTCACTCATATTCGTCATGGCTTCTGACACTTGCTGCGCACTTTGACTTGATTCGTTCGTCACCGTGCGAAGCTGTGAAGACATTTTTGATACTTCACTAGATGAGTGCGAGATCTTCGAAATGAGCTCTTTGATCCGCCCCTGCATCTTTTGGAAGGATGCAGCAAGCTGGCCGATCTCGTCTTTACTCTCAACTTCTACCATTCCAGTTAAATCACCGTCAGCAATTCGGTTCGCTGAATCCATCAATGAACGTGCTGGTTTCGCAATTCTTCTTCCCATGATAAAGGAGAAGAGCAATCCACCGATGAGCACAATAGCCGATGCAACCGTAATGTAGATTGTCAGCTTCTTCGTTGTGGCTGGAACAATTGATGCATCTAAATCAATCCCTAAAATCCCTGTCAGCTCACCGCCTGAATCTTTGATTGGCAAAAAGACTGATTTATGTGTTCCATATGAATCATGGTAAATATCACTTTTGACCATTTTATCTTCAGAGAGAGCTTGCTTCATCTCATCTGAGAATGCATAATCCTGGTCAAAATCATTGTCTTCCCCAGTTAATACGATAATTCTTTCTTTACCGCCTTTATTAGATAACACGTATAAGTTCTCAAGCGTATGATCTTTTTGAAGCTCTGTGAATTTCTTTTTGATATCGACATAAATGGGATCATCCTTCCCGCTAATGCTGAGCACGTTTCCATCGATGTTATCGATTTCTTTTTTGGCGGTATCAATATCTGTTGTTAATCGATAATCAAATTGCTTTAATAACTGGGATGATAAATCCTGGCTGACTAGATAAAATGTTAGAACGAATAATGCAACGGTTGCGAGTAATGTTACGGTAACGACTGACATGATTTTAGAGGATATCGTGTATCCTCCAAATTTCCTTTGTTTCGCCATTTTTTCCTACATCTCCACTCTCAGATTTGATTTAAGCATGTACATTTTCAAATTGTCCACAAACAGATGCAATCACATCTTTTAAATAAGATACGATATGAGGGATATGCTCTGGTAACGTATAAGGTGAGATGACAAAAAACTTACTAACACTTAGATAGAATTCTTGACCTTCTTTTGAGTTAACAAGTAAAAACTTCGTTGTATCGCCAAAGAACATCTCGTCTCTTTTCTCTCCAAGTTTTTCAAACAGCATTTTGTTCAATTCATTGTTTCGCTCAATTTCCATTGAAGTCGCTTCGCCAGAAATCTCTTCTTGAAAACGCGGTGAGCCGTCTAGGTAAATTCTAAATAATGTAGCCATTCCGACGTTGTCATCATTCACGACTTCTGCTTGCGGAATTTCCCTACTAAGTGCTTCTCTGAAGGCAAGGTTTACTTCTAAGAATTGACCGAGCAAGCGCTGGTAGCCTTCAATCCCAAACGTTAACAGCACACTCAGCATGCTGATTGAGCTTCCCATTCTTGAGCACTCAAGTGTATAACCCGTATGGTATTCCCCGTAGCCTCTATGGCCAACATATGGCGTCTCTTGTTCTTCCAGATCCAAACGCTTTAAGTCAGCAGCGTTTTTCACTAAGAATAAACTGGATGTGTAAGGTGTTTGGCCGAGCTTTTGAAAATCAAAGCACATCGAGTCTGCAAGAGAAAGATGCTGGAATTTCGCTTTGATTTCTTTTAGCATACGAAGAACACCGTCTGAGAATTGCAGCGGGTTTTCTGATACATCATACTCATTAAAGAAAGCAAAGAATCCACCCAGCGCCGAATCTGCATGAATATGCGGCACCTTCAGATCATACTTTTCAGCAATCGCTTCTGCTGTTTCACGTACCCCTTTTACATCATCAATTGCAATGGCATCTGTTGTTCCGGTTGTTGCCACAATATAAACGGGAATCCCGCCATCCTGTGCAACACGTTCCATTTGACAACGCAAATCTTCCATATCCATTGAATGATCTTTATTCGTCTTAATTCTGATTAAGTTGTTTGTGCCAAGTCCTGTTGCTTCCATTGACTTAAATAAGCTGTAATGTGCGGCATCAGAACAAAACGCATAAAGATTTTGCGGAACTCCTTTTCGCAGTGACTCCGGCGCTGCTTTGGCAATCGCTAAACGAAGTCCTGAAAAAATCGCTCCTTGACCTCCCCATGTTGTGTATCCCCCGCTCACGTTTGGATCATATCCGATGAGCTTAGACATCATTGAGACCACTCTGACCTCAGCTTCCGCACCTGCTGGCCCGTAAACATCCCATAGGTTGTTTCCGTTTACCAGCATAGCTGTCAGCATGCCTAAAATTCCTGGTGTACTTGCCATTGGCAAAATGTTCGTGAAGAAATACTTGGTGTGGTATGGATGGTTATGTAAAAGCTTCAGTAATTCTTCATTCACAAGTTCCGCTTGCTGGCCGTTCATCGGAATTTGACTTGTTTCAGTGAGCTTTTTGTAAAAGTCCTCCCCACGATTCTTTTCACCTTTAAGGTGTGCACGGTTGGGATCCTTCAGGTCATCGACCCCTGAAATGATCTGCTCCATCAATTTGACGAGTTCTTTACGCTCTCCTGCATTTCCGTCCTCACTCGGAAACCAGTTCTGAACGAGGTTCTCTGCTCGTACAGTCATATACTATCAATCCTTTCAATGGAAGATTTCCTGTCACTGTCTATATCGACCCCAATTCAGAAGTTTATAGTCTCGATATGTTCACTTAAGTATATCTAGATAATTTGTTTACTTATTAAAATAAATAAAACCCTTAAAAAACACATTAAAAGCATTATGTTGATGAAATACAAAAATATATTGATATATCGTATGAGAGGAATTTTTATCCATCATCTTGTTCCATTCCATTGTTCATTTTTTTTGCTTAACCTGCATAAACATTAATAAACAATGGAAAAACTCTCTAAATGACCATTGTAGAAATTAAATTAATTCTTTAGACTTATGCCTTTTTACCTGTTTTATTGATATAGCAACTGGAAAATTGCTGAATTTTCTGTCAATAATAGGTCGATTTTCATAAAAAGTTTTTCGATGGGCGAATATTTTCATTTTCTCTCCTTTTATTGCTCGGACAGGCTTGCAAAGGCGCCTCACCGGTTATGACTTTTCTATTTGTGCATTTCGTGGTATATTCTAATGGTTCGTTTTCTTTCGTTCCGCCTCTTCCGTGTATCGGAGAAAAGGAGTGTTTATATGAAAACATTTATTCAAAAAAGAGGTCTCGGCTTCTTTCTGATTGCAGCCATCTTACTATGGCTCAAAACGTATTCAGCGTATTTAATCGAATTTAAACTTGGTATATCAAATGTGCTTCAGCATATTTTGCTTTTCGTGAATCCTATTAGCTCCAGCTTGTTCTTTCTTGGCTTTGCTTTATTGTTCAAGAAAAAATGGCAGCCTGCCGCTATCATTGTGATTCACTTTTTCATGTCTTTTTTACTATACGCAAACATCGTGTACTATCGATTCTTCAATGACTTTATCACGCTGCCTACAGTGATGCAGGCAGGAACGAATGGCGGACAATTAGGTGATAGTGCATTTTCACTCATGCGTTGGACTGATGTGTTTTACTTTATTGATACAATCATTTTGATCGTACTTGCAGTCCGCATGAAAAGGCAGCAGCAAACAAGTACAGCCACGACTGTACCTGTACAAAAGTCAAAATCGTTTAGACTCGTCCTTGTGTCCTCTGTTGTGATCTTTGTTTTAAACTTAGTTGCTGCAGAGATCGATCGTCCAGAGCTTTTATCAAGATCGTTCGACCGCAATTATTTAGTTAAATATTTAGGTGCTTATAACTTTACTGTGTTTGATGCCATTCAAAATGTGAAATCAAACAGCCAGCGTGCTCTCGCAAATTCAAATGACGTGACAGATGTAGAGAATTATTTAAAAGCGAACAGCGCTGATCCTAACCCGGCTTATTACGGGAAAGCGAAAGGCATGAACGTGATTACAATTTCTCTTGAATCTCTGCAAAACTTTGTCATTGATTATAAAGTGAATGGAAAAGAAGTAACGCCGTTCCTTAACTCATTGGCACACGACAACAAAACGTTTTACTTTGATAACTTCTTCCATCAAACAGGACAGGGAAAAACGTCTGATGCTGAATTTATGATGGATACTGGATTATTCCCATTATCACAGGGCTCTGTTTTTATTAACAAAGCGCAAAACACATATCAAGCACTTCCTGGTATTTTAAAGAAGGATCAATATACGTCAGCAGAATTCCATGGTAATACGAAAACCTTCTGGAACCGTAATGAAATGTTTAAATCCTTTGGGTATGACAGATTTTACGATTCTGAGTACTACGATATGAACGAGCAGGATACGAAGAACTACGGACTGAAAGACAAACCGTTCTTCAAAGAATCGATGCCAATGCTTAAAAACCTGAAGCAGCCGTTTTATTCGAAATTCATTACCTTATCGAACCATTTCCCATTTGGAATGGACGAAGGTGACACTGATTTCGAACCTGGTGACTTCGGTGACTCTGTCGTCGATAACTACTTCCAATCGGCTCATTATTTAGATGAAGCGATTGAACAGTTCTTCAACGATTTGAAAAAGTCAGGTCTCTATGACAATACAGTCGTCATTATGTACGGAGATCATTACGGCATTTCTGAAAACCATAATGAAGCGATGGAAAAAGTGACAGGACAAAAAATTGGAGATTATGAAAATGCACAGCTCATGCGTGTGCCGCTCTTTATCCATGTACCTGGCGTAAAAGGTGGTCAGATTCATAAATACTCTGGTGAAGTCGACGTCGCACCAACCCTTCTGCACCTGCTTGGCGATGATACGAAGAACTATTTAATGTCTGGTTCTGATATCTTATCGAAGAACTTTAAAGAGCTTGTGCCATTTAGAAACGGTGACTTCGTGTCTAAAGACTACACAAAAGTAGGCAATAACTATTACAGCAACAAAACAGGCGAGAAAATCGAGCCAACTGACAAGGCATCACAAGAAAATGAAACGGTGAAAAAGATGCTGGAGACATCTGATAAGATTGTCACCGAAGATTTACTCCGTTTCTACAAGCCTAAAGGCTTTACACCGATTGACCGCAACGACTATGACTATACAAAGAAAGTACAGGGTGAAAAGGATTCCTCTTCCGCCAAAGATGAATCCAGCTCTTCTTCAAAATAACTTTCTCATGCTAAGAACCAGCCGATCCTTGATCAGCTGGTTCTTTTTACGTTTGATCATGATTGCACCGGGTATAGGAGAAGAAGGAGGGATTTATCATGAAGAAAACAGCAGCTTTTGTCGTGACTGCCTCGCTTGCTTCGTCCGCTTTATTCGGTTTCAGCCCTGCGGTCTCAGCACACGCCATGACCAAACCAGCAGCAGAACAATCCGTTCCTCAAGGTCCAAAAGCCGCACTTAACAGCATTTATGAGCTGGCACATAAAGGGCAGATGCCTTACTATGCAAAAGGGCTCAAAATAGGCGTTCAAACAAAAAAAGACGTTCATCATAAGCTCGGAAATCCATACCCAGAAACAGGACAAAGCAGCTTTGATCTCTATCACGCTGAAATGGGGAATCCAGGATTTGCTTTTCACTATGATGCAAAAGGCAAGATTGATGAAATCCGTTATTTCGGAACGAATGTAGAAAAAGAAACGAATATTGGTGGAATGACCCCTGCACTACTAAAGAAACAGCTCGGATCAGCGGATTCAGTGAGCACCATCCCGCAAACAAAAGAGAAAAAATATGTGTATCGAACCAGTGATTATGAACTCGAATTTATTGTAGGCCATGATCCAGATATTAGCCAGCATGAACTCACCGTGCTGCATATCAACTTGATAAAAGCCAATTCTTAAATAAAAAAGCATCCTGAGCACATGCTCTGGATGCTTTTCTTTATTATGATGCCACTTCTAATTGCGGCTTTCTTTTCAGTTTTCGTTTGAGGACTGGACCTGCTACATAATCAAGACCAAGTTTTCCGGCATTTCCTTTCGCTGCCATGATGAAGACTGCGATCAGAAGAAGCAGCGGGTTCACAGAGACGGTTCCAGCTAGTAAGAAAGAGACATTCATCACGCTTCCAAAAAAGGCTGCCGTTGTTGTGAATAATCCGACAATTAATCCTAGGCCTACTAAGATTTCACCCCACATGACCATGGCACTAAATAATCCGGCATTCGGCAAAGCGACATTTTCTAAAAACCATACATAGAATGGATACACAAGATGACCATCTTTGACGACAGGTTCAGATATCGCAAATTGCAAATAGCCTGATGCATCAAATCCACCTGTTAGTTTTCCAATACCAGATGTCAGCCAAGTCCATCCGATATAAAGTCTTGCTGCCAAAAGGATAACGGCTGCCCATACATTCGTTTGTAAGAATTTTGTAAACATGATGATGCCTCCTTTTAAATTATGTGAAATATTTCACATTTTCTTTATGATCTTATTATACTATGTTATATCTTATTTGTGATCTTTTTCACATATATATTCACAAATTGTTCATGAATATCTAATTTATGCAAATCTCAAAAGTGTGTGCAGCTTGTAGAAATAAACTTTTGGAGTGTGACGCGTTTCATGGTTTTCAAACAACTCAACTGCTGTGTCAAAGTACGATAGGGATGAGGTATTGGTTAGTAGTGATGTGTACCTTTAAAGAACCAGAAGTAATACTCTAACAACCTGTCCGGTCAGTTAATATTTTAAAATAAGCTTTCGTCTGCTGTTCGAGAAAAAAGTCCTTTACTAAGACCTTAGTCAGAGAAAATATAAGCCTCGAGCGGGTTTAATCAATTTCCTCCTCCCTTTATTATCAAAGTAAGTAACACGTCACAATTAACTAGAGAACATTAAGGGAGAGAAGACAATTGAATAAATTATGGCGTTTCATCGTGTATGTATGCGTTTTCGTTCTGGTTGTTGGAGGAACCGGAGCGATCGGTTTCATGAGCACGATGCAGGAGGCTATGTCGGTTTATGATAAGCCAGTTCCTGCTTCTCTACAAAGCATCCAAACTCCTACCTATGATTCGAAAAAGCCAACAGTGGTCGTTATTTTGGCGAATGAAGTAACCGAGGTGTTTGATTTTCTCGTACCATACGAAATGTTCTCCATGACGGGTTCGTACAATGTATTTGCGGCAGCTCCCAACAAAAACATAAAATCGTTGACGGGCGGGCTTGATGTCGTACCGCATTACTCTTTCGACGAGTTGGACAAATTGACAGGCAAAAGCCCGGATATAATTGTGATCCCTTTCATGCCGATTTTGGATGAAGCGAAATACAAACCCGTCCGCGATTGGATAAGGAAGCACTCCGGCAAGGAAACGCTATTGTTGTCCATCTGCAATGGGGCGGAAAATTTGGCGGATACCGGCCTGCTGAACAGGAAATCTGCAGCAACACATTGGGGAGATATCGGCAGATTGGAAAAGAAATATACCGAGATTACTTGGAAAAGGGATCAGCGTTACGTGCATGACGGTAACATAGTCTCCTCCGCCGGCCTGACTTCGGGGATTGATGCCACACTGTATGTTATATCCCAGCAAATGGGAGATCCTGTAGCGGAGAAAGTGGCGAAGGAAATGAATTACCCTTCCTACGATTTTGTTCAGCATCCGCAAATGGAGCCTTTCACGGCCGGATTGAGCGATATCGTCTATATTTTGAACAATGCGTTTCAATGGAGCAAGGAAAAGAACGGAGTCCTGCTGTATGACGGTGCCGACGAGCTGATGTTATCCTCGGCTTTTGACACGTACGGGGCTTCTGGAACAACAACAACATTGACGATATCCAACAAACGCGAGCCGGTTGTTACTCGGCACGGTCTGAACCTGATCGCCCGATATCAAATAGACGATGCTCCAAAACTCGACAAAATGATTTTTGTGGGACCGGACGTGAAGACGCGCGCTGCAGATGATATCCGAAACTGGAACGTGAACGGTGGAAAGGCTGAGCAGCTTTTCCTGCACAGTGATTCGCCAGAGCGGTTCGCGATGGAACCTGCGTTTGAAGATTTGGCGAAGCAAGAAGATATCTTGACGGCGAAATTCGCCGCCAAGCGGCTCGAGTACCGCGCCACAAGCCAGCTTAAGCTTAAAGGAGCACCATTTTCGTACGAAGCGTTCGGCATACCGATCGGTGTCGGCTTGTTGTCTATGTTCGTCGTATATTTGGTAGAAAGACGTTTCTTAAGGAAAAAAACTGTTCCTGCATAAAACAGGAAGCAAAAGAAACATCACAGTTTAGGAAGAAGAAGCACAATCCATTTACAATTAAGAGTAAATGAGATTGATCATGCTTTGAAAGTTGCCATAATGGTTGATTACTATAAATTTAATTAAATTCCTGATAAAAAATGATCAAACTTTTTTATAAAACCAAAACTTAAATATGCTAGAGAAGAATCCATTTTGATCATACTTTTTTCAAAATGGATTCTTCTAATTTATCGTAAAATAAGGGTTTATGAGGTATTTTTGATTAAACTTTATAAAAACACCCTCTATTAAGAGGGTGTTCTTTGAGCTGAGTCAAAACTGAACAGGTCACCACCAGAATTCATCTTATCTTGTTCTTTCTGCTTCATAGAGGTAAACTTTTCCCTTGCGAAAACCGTCTAAGTCATTTCAGACAGTAAAAAGGGGTTTAATTTTGTATGAAAACACTATTTCATTTTGCTTATTTACAGGCCATCTCATGTCTATTCCCCGTCATGATCTTTGCGGCGCTTGCCCTATCAAAGACGGTGTCTATTCCTTTTCTTCACCGGTATGATTTCATTCTACTGCTTTGCCTCGCAGCTCAAATCCTGATGCTTGCGCTGCGGCTGGAGAGTTGGGCGGAGCTAAAGGTCATTTGTCTATTTCATCTCATAGGAATCTGTTTGGAAGTGTATAAAGTACATATGGGCTCTTGGTCCTATCCAGAAGAAGCTTATACAAAAATATTTGGGGTTCCACTTTATAGCGGCTTTATGTATGCGAGTGTGGCTAGTTATATTTATCAGGCATTTTCACGACTTCATGTAAAAGTGACCGACTGGCCTCATCCATTTCTTTCAATTGGTATCAGTTTGTGCATTTATCTCAATTTCTTTACGCATCACTGGCTTTATGATGTCAGGTGGTGGCTGACATGTCTGCTTGTTCTTGTGTTTTGGAAAACGTCGGTTTCGTTTCAGGTTGGTCCATCTTCCTTTCGAATGCCGCTTGTTGTTTCATTTTTCCTGATTGGCTTTTTCATTTGGATTGCCGAAAATGTCACCACCTTTTTAGGCGCATGGCAATATCCAAATCAGCAGCATGCTTGGTCCATTGTTCATCTAGGGAAAATTAGTTCATGGTTCTTACTCGTCGTGATCAGTATTGTGCTAGTGATCGAACAGCGTAAACAAAAAAACGTTCAGCCCGTTTGACCTGGCTGAACGCTTTTTTTAATCTCGATCGACTTCCTTACGGAGATCATCTGCGACAAATTCTACATTCGTTCCAATGATAATTTGTACGGATGTTTTTCCAGAAGTCAGCACCCCTTTGGCGCCTGCTTTTTTCAATGTACCTTCATTTAATAAATTTGTATCCTCTACTGTTAAGCGAAGACGTGTGGCACAATGATCAATAGTGGTGATATTGTCTTTGCCCCCAAGTCCCTCTACGAGCATACTTGCTCCTCCTGTTGTCACCGCATCATCCGCTGCGATATCTTCCATGTCATCATCTTCCCTGCCTGGTGTTTTCAGCTTTAATAGTTTAATGAGGAAATAGAAAACGACAAAGTACACGACGCCATAAATGATTCCTACTGCAAGAAGCAAGATCGGCTTTTGCGCAATGCCGAAGCTTAAGACGTAATCAATCGCACCTGCTGAAAAGGCAAAACCGCTATGAATCCCGAGGGTGTTCACAATAAAAAGCGAAAGCCCTGTTAAAATAGCATGGACACCATATAAAAGTGGAGATAAAAACATGAAAGAAAATTCAATTGGTTCAGTGATCCCTGTAATAAATGATGTAAGTGCCATCCCAATCATCAGACCAGCTGTTGCTTTTCGCTTCTCAGGTTTTGCAGTCACAACCATGGCTAGACATGCCGCTGGCAGACCAAACATCATCACTGGGAAGAATCCTGTCATAAAGACACCCGCGCTTGGATCTCCTTTAAAGAATCGCGCTAAATCCCCTGTTGCCCCGCTGAATTCCCCGAATTGAAACCAAAATAAGTTATTCAAAACATGGTGAAGTCCTAATGGAATGAGCAATCGGTTAAAGAAACCAAACAGCCCTGCACCTGTTGCACCGAGACTTAAAATCCATTCCCCTAAATCATTGATCACACTTTGAATCGGAGGCCATACATATCCGAAAACGGCTGCTAATAGAATGGTGAAAAGTGCCGTCATAATAGGCACAAGCCGCCTTCCGCTAAAGAAACCTAAGTATTCCGGCAGTTTCGTATCCTTAAATTTATTGTAAACATAACCTGCCAAAAGCCCGCACAAAATACCGCCCAATACCCCCATATTGTTGGTGGAGTTGATCGATGTTGTACCGGCTGACAAAATAAAATAAGAAATCGCACCTGATAATGCCGCTGCCCCATTCCCATCCTTTGAAATACCAATCGCTACACCCATTGCAAAAATTAAAGCCAAGTTCGCAAAAATTGCATTCCCTGCCTCATAAATAAACGGGATATTGAATACATCCTCACGCCCAATGGCCAAAATAATCCCTGCTGCTGGAAGTACAGCGATTGGAAGCATAAATGATTTTCCTAGCTTTTGAAAAAACTGAAACACCATCTGACTTCTCCCCCCTTTGTCATCATCATGACTAAAACGTTCATGATGTTCATAAAAAATATATCATATGCACGTCTAGTTATCTATACCAATTTGTCCACATCCATTTGAATTCCGCTCTTTACTCTTTTGGCGTAAAATGTGGTAAGCTATTGAATAGAATGAAGTTATAGAAAGCGGGAATGAACAGTGATTGTCAAACATGATCATGAGTTAGAAGCCTTAAAAAAAGTCGGCCGAATTGTCGCTTTGGCAAGAGAAGAAATGAAAAGCCAAGCGAAACCAGGCATGTCTACAAAAGAATTAGATTTGATTGGGAAAAAAATATTAGAAGAGCATGGGGCCAATTCAGCACCTGAAAAGGAATATGACTTCCCTGGTACCACTTGTATCAGCGTGAACGATGAAGTGGCACACGGTATCCCTAGTGAAAAAACCATTTTACAAGAGGGTGACCTCGTAAACATTGATATCTCAGCAGAGCTTGACGGATATTATTCCGATACAGGCATTTCATTTGTTTTAGGTACAGGTGATGCTCGTCTTGAAGCATTATGTAAGTGTGCGGAGGATGCGTTCCTAGAAGGATTAAAACATGCAAAAGCCGGTAAAAGACAAAACCAAATTGGCCGTGCGGTCTACAATACAGCGAAAGAACAAGGATTTACCGTTATTAAAAACCTGACAGGACACGGCATTGGGAAGAACCTGCATGAAGCACCTAACCATATTTTGAACTACTATGATCCATTCGATAATGCTTTGTTTAAAAATGGCACAGTTATTGCCTTCGAGCCCTTCATTTCAACAAATGCTGAATCGATTTATCAGGCTGATGATGGCTGGACATTTAAAACACCAGATAAAAGTCTAGTCGCACAGATTGAACATACCATTGTGATCACTAAAGACGAACCGATTATTTTAACAAAGCTGTAAGCCAGCGGGTCCCTTCCTTTACTGGAGGGGATTTTTTCATGCCCGTTTCACGAATCTGTCACGACTAAACAAAAATGCCTGTGGTAAAATAGGCAAAGATATGCGAAAGGGGTCTTATTTGATATGTGGTTCATCATCATAGGTGTTATCTTTTTCATCGAAAGTATTATTTTAACGGTTGTAGGGATTAAGAAAAAACAATCCATGATGACCTATCTTGGTGTTATCATCATGATTATGACGGTCGGCATGATCCTCGTTACCCTCAACCCGCCAAATTCATAAATCAATATTTCCAGCATATACATGGATCATAGGCAGATAGAATCAGTTTTCATTTCTTGACACCTGCACGCTTTTCACGTCCTTTTTTGAGATGTTACAATGCAGGCAGTTTCAATTGAAAGGAGTTTTCTATCATGCATTATGGTAGCAAAGGCTGGTATGTCGAAGAATTGAAGAAGCTTGGTGTGACTAAGCATGAAGGAAGAAAGCTTCAAAGCTTAAAAACATATTTCCTTGCAAATCTTCTTGAGCAAAAGAAACGCAGCTCATAAACGCTGAAAAGCCGTACATCTTAAGCTGATGTACGGCTTTTTTTAAATGTGCTGAATTCGTTTTTCTAAAGACTTCCTCACCACATCTGCTAAAGCTTCTACTTCAAGAACGGCTTTCAGTCTCTCTGGACTTGTTTGACGATATTTGACTTCATTGACCTCATGGACCGTAATGTGATGGGACGCTTTTTCTACGAGTACAAGCGATGCATCAGGCGGCACCATGCCTTCTTTTAGTACGCGTAAATAAAAGCCTGTATACCCTGTTTTCTGCACTTCCTTTACAATCTTCATGTTGCCATGCTTAACAGATAATTTCACACAAGGCTGTCTTGGCTGACTCACCTCAACAAATGCATCTCCAAGCTGAAACACATCGCCAATATGTACATTCGTCTCGACTAGCTTGCGTACTGTTACATTCTCGCCAAAGGCAGCTTCCTGTAAAGGAATCCCTAAAAATTGCTCAAAGTAAGCATAATGATCGTACGGAAAGACGCAGACGGCTTTATCATAACCCCCATGATGAATCAAATCACCTTGGCCATCTCCCTCAAAATTGATCTGACTTAAATACACAGGCTCATGAATGCGCTTTTTGTTGATGGCTGTTTTGATTTCTTTTCCGTTCGCATAGGTGATGATAGGTTGTCCCACTTGGATTCCTTCTATGGCATATCTCTTCTGTCCCACGATGGCCATCTCCTTTGGTTGTCTACTGGCTTTTATTTTACATCGTTTGACAAACAAATCAAAGTCGAGGCGTGAAGATCAGATGCAGGCTATGGTACGATGTGAAAAAAGGAGAGATGACCATGGTTCATTATCACGCCATTGTAAAAGGACGTGTGCAAGGAGTCGGCTTTCGTTATTTTGTTCAGGGAGAAGCCGTCAATCGTGGAATGAAAGGCTGGGTACGCAACACTGATGAAGGTCATGTCGAGTTAAAGGTAGAAGGTGAGCAGCAGAAAGTGATTGATTTCTTAGAAACTGTCCGGAAAGGAAGTCCTTTTTCAAAAGTCACCGGCATGCACATGGAACCGCTCACGGAGCTGGCTCATTATCGAGATTTTCGAATACGGTCATAAAAAAAACCTAGCTCTCGCTAGGCTTTTTCTGTCCCGTGATAGGGCTTGTCCTGATAAAAATAGTTTGGTTTCACAATCGTATTGTCGTAATGCTTGTGGAATATGTGGGTAGCAGCTGGTGATACAGGGGGAATCAGCCATGTCCAGTCCCCAGTCAGCTTGCGGTCAGCCTTTTCTTCCTGCTTTTCAAACTGCTTGAATTGATGTGCTGCTGTATGGTGATCGACAATGGTTACCCCTGCTTCGCGATAAGAATGGAGAACCGCCACATTCAATTCGACAATGGCTTTATCCTTCCAAAGGGACGAATTCTTGGTCGTGTCCAGTCCTAAAAGAGAAGCAACTTTTTTTAGCATATTATAGCGGTTTTCATCCGCTAGGTTGCGTGCGCCAATTTCTGTGCCCATATACCAGCCGTTGAACGGTGCAGCATTGTAATGAATACCGCCAATCTCTAATTTCATATCAGCAATAATCGGAACCGCATACCATCTTAGTCCCAAATCACGGAATCCATCATATTCAGGATGGGTGATCTCTACCTCTTGAACGATTTCTTTCGGAAGCTCATACAGAACAGGTGGCTGATCTTTTAGCTGAAACATGAGAGGTAGAATATCAAAATGTGTGCCCTCTCCTTTCCAGCCATGGGCTTCACATAATTTTGTTAATTCAAGAGATGCCTCGTCGCCGATGATGCCATATTCCGTCTCATAGCCTGCATAACGAACGAGCTGATGATTATAAATGACGACTTCCTTCTGCTTGTGACTCTCTGGGGGAAAGATCGTGATGGACGGTTTGATTTTCCCGCCATTTGTCGCATACTCAATATGATGAAAGAGCGCCTCTTTCACCTCATCCTCTGTCTTTACATGCCGGCAGTCATGCACTTGCAGGGTCGACCAAAACAAACGGCCAATGCAGCGGTTACTGTTGCGCCATGCCATTTTCGCCCCGTGAGCTAATTCCTCTAGTGTATGCGTATAACTACCTTCAGACTCAATTTCTTTTTTTATTTCATGCAGACGTGCTGCTTTCTCTTCATTTGACTTATTTAATTCTTCATAGCATACAGAAATAAAAGCTTCTGCTTCATTCCACAACGCTTCTTGATTACTCAAACATACTCGCCTCACTTTAATACGAATATATCCATTGTAGCGGTTTCTATTGATAAATTCACTCGTTTCAAACCATTTTTTATCAAATCATCCGACCATTGTCCTTAGACCATAGATGAATCAATACGTATAAGGGTCTTTTGGAGCCAGCGGACATAGCCTTTTTCTCTTTCGATTGCCCTTGTCAGCACTAAGTAATGCCCAAATTGCGCTGAATGCAGTGATTCAGCAGAAGGGTCTTCCTCTGTCAAAGCGTGCAGCTTTTGTTCCAGCACATCTACTTTCTTGGTGCGCTCTAAAAGTTGATATGCAAAGAGGTCAGCCGCTTCTTTTTTGTCCATGGAGGAGATGAAAAATGTTTTGAGCATGAATTCATCCTTTGTTGTTTCCGGAATCGGATCTTTTGTTCTTAACCACTGACGCAATTCTTCTTTTCCTGCCGCTGTGATTTGATAGACCTTCTTCTCCAGCTTTTTTCCTTGTATGTGAATATCAAATTCAATAAACCCTTCCTCTGTGAGACGCTTCAGCTCAGGGTAAATCTGACTGTGCTTTGCACTCCAAAACTGTCCAAGGGAGTCCTTAAAATGTTTCGTAATATCGTATCCTGTCAGCTCATGCTGATCCAGCAAGCCAAGAATGGCATATTTTAGTACTCTCATGATGTGCCTCCAACGCTTATTCTTTGACAATAGTATACCATAGACTTTAAAATAAACATGTAAATCACAACATGTTTGAAAAAACATCATTCTAATGAAAGAAGGAATAAACATGGATCAATTCGTTGGACTTCATATGATTTATACGTATGAAAATGGCTGGGAATATGAGATTTACATTAAAAACGATCACACCATTGATTACCGCATTCATAGCGGAATGGTTGGAGGACGTTGGGTCCGTGATCAGGAAGTAAATATTGTAAAGCTGACAAAAGGCGTATACAAAGTCTCTTGGACAGAACCAACTGGGACAGACGTCTCTCTAAACTTTATGCCTGAAGAAAAACGCATGCATGGCGTCATCTTCTTCCCAAAATGGGTGCATGAACGTCCAGACATCACCGTCTGCTATCAAAATGACTACATCGATCTCATGAAAGAATCTCGTGAAAAATACGAAACCTATCCGAAATATGTTGTCCCAGAATTTGCGGACATTACGTATATCCATCATGCAGGTGTGAATGACGAAACCATTATCGCAGAAGCACCATATGAAGGCATGACAGATGAAATAAGAGCTGGACGAAAATAAAAAAGCGGCACGCCTAGTGCCGCTTTTACATTTGATAAAATCTTAGCCCCTTTTTATTGAATGCCTAACGTATTTTGAGGAAGCACGAAACGATAGACTGGTAGTTCATCACCTGTTTTTGAAGCGATAAACCCTGATGACATATAGCTGTCCTTTGATTCTGGTTCAAGGGCAAGTGACAGCAAATTGGTTTGCGGCTGTGCCGTGACATATACCTTTGTTCCTTTTGGCAGCTGACGTTTCTTGTCAACGAGTTTTGTTTCAAGCTGAATATCTGATTTGCTCTTTTCCTCTCGTTTTGTCACCTTGTAGGCTTGTACCGGCAACTTCATGCCAACCGGCAATGTGACACTTTTTAACCCTAATGTTCTGAGTTTCCTTTCTACTCCTTCATGCCCCGGAAGAATGAGGTAAGCTGTCGGCCGTTCTCTCGTTAAGACAGGAACAGCATCGCTCGCACTATGAAAACGTACAGGAACATTGGTGGTCTGTCCTTTCTCAATATCAACCATTTCCAGCTTGTCATCAACAGGTGATTTGAAAGCATCTTGAATGACGACTTGATCGTCATCTTTTGGATGAAGCCCTTTTTTCACAAGCTTCAGCCGCTCCGTCACCATTTGCTGCTTCACCTGCTTGGCATGTTTCACCGTGGTCTCAATGATTTTTTCATGGGTGGCTACTTGCGCAGCGACGCGGCGGGAAAAATCCTCTCTCCCAATCCCAATCCCTCTGCTTTCTACAAGAAATGACAGGGCTGGCGAAAGTGCAAGGGCATTTCGGCCAATTCGCGCATCCGTTCCACCTTCATAAATGTCGATCTTGCCATCCTTTCCTCTTGTGTTTGTATAATACGAATCGTTAGAAAACCCTTTATTCGTCAGCGTTTCACGAACTCCGTTAACATATAACTCATTTGATGTCAGCCGGATGCTTTCAGGAATGTTTAGATTCTTCCCTGATAAAATAAGCAAATCATGATATTTGAGAGCGCCTGATGAACCGATATCTTCAAACTGCTTTTGGCCCACATCGTATTCATGGGCATCAATGACCACTTCTGGCGCATACCGATTAAATTCTTGATGCAGGGCTGTCAGTTCTGGAGATTCTAATGTCATATGATCACGATTACCATCTAATCCGTTTGCCAGTCTGCGGTCAAACGCATAAGAACCATCAGGATTGATTCTTGGGACAATGATGATATTGACATGATTAAGTATACGGTCTCCTTCTTTACCTGCTAATCGTTTTGCAATGACGAGAGCAGATTCACCGGAGGCTGGTTCATTTCCGTGTATTTGTGCTTGGAGCCAGATTGTTGGCTTTTTTGAAAGTGGAGTAATCGAGCGATCCTTTGTAAAGTACAGGGCCTGGATGGACCTGCCTTCAATGGATGTTCCAATCTGTTTCTGCGTGGCGTAAGGACTTTTGTGGACAATGTCTCGTAAGAAAGTTTGAAGCTCTTCTTGTGTTGTAAATGTTTCTTCTTTTTTCTGAAAGGCAGGGGTATCAAACGTCTCGTCAGGCTCAGGGTATAGCTTTTTCACTGAAGCCGGCTGTTCATAATTCTTTCCGTAATAAGGGGTTTCTGCATGAGCTGAAGCTGGGCTCACCATCGACAAACTGCCTGCCATGAGGCATACAGCAGCAAAAAGAATCGTGCCTTTTCGTTTGGACATGCTATCCTCTCCCTTCGTTGATTTGCATTATAAAGAAAAAAACAGCAAAAGTGTCAGTATTTTTCAAAAATAAATCTTTTGGAGGAACAGGCATCTCTTTGTCTAGGGCAAATGAATGGAGCCTCCCCAGCAATATGACCTAAAAAAAGTGCCTGCTCACAGCAGACACTTTTTATTTACCAGATGGAAATAGCCCCAATGAGAACTGCCATGACAGTCATAGCGACAACTGCCAGCACAGCCCATTTCATCCCAAATTTCTGATGCTGATCCAGTGATACGCCAACAAGTCCAACAAGTAAATGAGTCGATGGAACAAGTGGACTTAACATATGAATCGGCTGACCGATAATAGAGGCTCTGGCAATCTCAATTTTATCGACACCGTAAGCTGCCGCTGTTTCTGATAGGATCGGCAGTACGCCATAAAAGTATGCATCATTCGGCATAAAGAAAGTAAAGATCCCGCTTGTTAATGCGACAATGACTGGAATAAAGCCGCCAAGCTGCTCTGGAATTGCAGATACAATCGAAATCGCCATTTCATCAACCATTTTCGTTCCAGTTAGAATACCTGTAAAAACACCTGCCGCAAAAATCATCGAGGCAATGGCTAAAACGTTTGTGGAGTGAGCCGCAATTCGCTCACGCTGCTGGTCCAAGTTCGGATAGTTCACAATAATTGCCACACAGAAAGCAAGAACAAATAGAACAGTTAAACTGACTTTACCTGATACAAGCAGCAGCACCAATAACAAAGTTAGCGCCAGGTTAAACCACCAAAGCTTCGGTCGTTTGATGTCATCTTGCAGTGCAGCTGCCATTTCATTTGCATGAATCGGCTGGTCAAGTTCAATGACACCAAGACGTTTTCTTTCGGCTTTTCCAAGAAAATAAGCAACAATAATCATACTGAGAACCCCTGCACCAATGACTGGAATCATCGGGCCAAATAAAAGTGAAGGATCGACCCCAAGTGCACTCGCTGCTCTAGGTGTGGCTCCTCCCCACGGAATTGTATTCATAATTCCCATGCCAACTCCGGCAATTCCGGCTAAAATAATTGGTCGGATGCCAAGCAGTGTAAATAGTGGAAGCATCGCTGTTGTTGTAATCATATATGTCGTTGTTCCGTCACCATCAAGTGCAACAAGCATCGTCAGGACAGCTGTTCCGACTACGATTTTTAATGGATCGCCTTTAACGATTTTTAAAATTTTCGCCACCATTGGGTCAAATAAACCCGCATCAATCATAATGCCGAAGTACAAAATCGCAAACATGATCATGACCGCTGTCGGTGCGACTTGCTGCACGCCTTTGACAATCATGTCTGAAATTTCAGTAAAATGAAAACCTGCGATAAGAGCAAATGCAATCGGTGTTAACACCAATGCCGTTAAAACAGACATACGTTTCGTCATAATCAAAACCATAAATACTATCATCATAAGAAATCCTAAGATTGCTAACATATTGTTCACCCCTTATGTTGTATACGCTTTCATTAATGTGTTGGTATCCCATTTCCAACCCTTTTTGTCATCATATCTGAGGTGAGAATTGAAGTAAATATTATGAATTTTAATTCTTTTTCGGTCGATAAATGCTTTTTGTTCATTTTGTTCAAACATTGGCCTTTTTCATTCCATGAAAAAAACAAAGGGTTTATTTTAGCCCTTTGTCTTCTTGATAGAAGTCTAGGAAAGACGAGTACTGGAGTGGAGCGAATGTGAGATTCGTGAGCACCGGCACACAGGAATGCGGGCGAATGCAAGGGTTTGTCTACATGCTGGAAGCGGTCTCACTCGACCGCTTGTTCTCCTTGTATCAATTGCTCGTATTGCCTTAATTGATCTTCCATAAAGATCTTTGCCTCTTTGCTGTTCATATAACGACTTGTCCAGCCCTTTTGCTTTAATCGCTTTTTCCAGGACTTCGTTTTCGTCATTTTTTGAAGAAGCTGATCCCATTCACGAATGTCATGCTGACTCATTTGTTTTGGGCCCATCACACCGCGCCAATGGGAAAAGATGAGCGGTATGCCCTGCTCTTTCCATGTCGGCACATCTTCAAATCCATCTAAGCGCTCGCTGGTTGTCGTCGCTACGAGCTTCAGCCTCTTTTTTTCATAATCATGACGAACCTCTGTAATAGTAGTCGTTGCTGCATCTACCTCATGGTCGATGAGCGCCTGAAATAAATCATCTGCACTGTCAAATTTCAGAAATTGAATGCGATATGGATCAATCCCTGCCATTTCTGCTGCCCGGGCGAATGAGATTTGATCATCATTTCCAAAGTCAGGGGCAAATCCAATTTTTAAGGAATCTGGTTTTTTCTTGAGTGCGTGTAACAGCTCCTTCCCATTTGCAAAAGGAGAATCTACTGGGACTGCGACGACCTGCCACTCTTCTGCAAGGATTGCCAGCGGTGTCACATCATTCATCGTCACGTTACTGCTGCCAAGCAAGTTACGGCTTAACAATAAGCTTGAATTTAAACTGATATAGTTGGCTTCTCGCTCCATCATGTATGTCCATCCTTTATCCACCGTTCCGCCTCTTTGATAAAGAATGTTCACAGGCCGGTTCACCAGCTTCTCTTGTTCAAGCACTGATTTCATCACCTGAGCCGTTTGGTCAAATCCCCCCTCTGGTACACCCGACACCACAATATATAAGGAGCTTTGCTGAAGGAAAGAATCTCCGGCCTTTTTTTCATTAAAAGTGAGCGTGATACAAAGGCAGAGCACGATAACAAAAAATATTGCTTTTTTCATCTTTTATGACTCCGCTTGTTTGGCAGGATAATATTTACGTTCAGGTCTGCCAATGATTCCGTATGCAAGCTCTGCCCGGCATTCCCCTGTTGTCACAAGGTACTCTACGTACCGTCTCGCAGTTGTACGTGATGCGCCCATCTTTTCCCCGAGTTCTTCTGCTGTAATTCCGCTATTTTCAGATGCCATCAATGTTTTCACTTTATCCAAGGTCAGTGAATTAATGCCTGTGGGGAGATCTCTGTCATCCCTTTGTTTTGGCTCTTCCTGCATTTGCCCAAAAAACAGATCGATCATCGTTTGATTGACTTCATCCTTTGAATTGATGATGTCTTTCTTTTCTTTATATTCGGTTAAAACTTGTGCAAACTTTTGTGCAGTTACCGGTTTGATTAAATAATGAACCACTCCGTAATGAAGTGCATCTCTTAAAAGCGTCGTTTCCGTTGCAGCCGTGATAATGATCACATCTACTTCAGGACAGCGTTCTCTTAAAAGCGGCAGCAAGTTTGTGCCGAGCTCATCAGGCATATAGACATCAAGTAAGATGAGATCAACTTGCTCCCTTTGGAGCGCCTCCCACATATCCTTTGCACTCTTTGCCTTTCCGGCGACCTTAAATCCTTCTATCTTTTGTATATAAGATTCATGAATGGCAGCGATTCGAAAATCATCCTCCGCAATGAGTACCTTAATCACCATCTATTCCCCCTTTGTGCCTTTCGGTATGTATACAGTAAAGATGGCACCGCCTTCTTTTTGGTTCGCAACTTCAATCCAGCCCCCAAGCTCGTCCAATACTTCTTTCACATTCGCAAGCCCGTAGCCTCGTCCTTCTCCCTTTGACGAATGGCCTCTTGTGAAAATCTGTGACATTTCCTCTTCATTCACTCCATCACCTGAATCTGACACTTCTATGATAATATCAAACCCAATATCTGTGATGAATAGGTCTACCTCGCGCTTCTCCTTATTTAATACAGCTTCAAAAGCATTATCTACGAGATTGCCAATGATGGTGATAAAGTGAGATAGACTTAAATGAGCTGGGAGCGGCTCTAGTGAGCTATTTTCATCAATGTGGAAATGGACTTTCTTCTCAGATGCTTTCCCTAGCTTGCCAAGTAAGATCGCTTGTATTTTAGGAGACCGAATCTGCTTCATGAGTAAATCGTGCTGTCGGTTTTGCAGATGATATTCTTCTTTAATCAAGTCGATGGCTTCATCGACTTGATTCAGCTCAAGCAGGCCTAAGATGGCATACAGCTTATTTGAGAATTCGTGCGTTTGTGCTCTCAGGTCTTCTGAATACTGGCTGACCTCTGTTAATGTATCCAGCAGCTTCGTCAGTTCGGTTTTCTCCCTAAAGCTCACAATCCCTCCGAATACTCGATTGTCCTGCATTACCTTTTTCACATTTAAAACATAGGTTTTATCATTGACGACGGTTTCGATGTTAGGTTCAATCGTCTCTGCCTTTAAATAGAAAAGAAGTTTGGCATTTGGTAAGACTTGATCAATATGAAGGGGCAGTTCTGATGAGACGCGCAGCATATGTTCAGCTGATGTATTCATCATCGTAATCGCGCCTTTCTGGTCAAACGCAATGATTCCTTCTTTTATAGCGAGCAGCATCGCTTCTCTTTCTCGATACAGCGAAGCAATTTCATGCGGCTCAAGCCCTAATGTATCTTTGCGAATACTCTTTGTTAAAAAAATCGCACCGAATATGCCAGGCAAGAGCACAAGAAGGGCAATATAGCTAAGCTTCAATAGCTGATGAGCTGTCGCTTGATCGATTTCCTTTTTTAAAAATTCAACGGTGACTGTCCCAATAATTTCTTCATGCCCTTCTGTTTCTTTCATAATGGGCGCACTGCCTCTGACAACGGTTTCACCATTAGAATCATCAGTGGATATAGAAGTTCCTCCAAATAAGAGGGTACTTCTTCCTTCCGATACACTGATGGTTTTTCCTACGTCCTCATGATTCGTATGAACAAGAACCTTTCCTTTTCGATTGGTAATAAAGATGGCATGTGCTCTTACTTGCTCCTTCATTTGCTCAAGCACTGCCTGTTCTTCATTTTTGGAAGCTGACACGGCCACCGATGCTTTAATGGGCGGCATATATGATATCGTTCTAGCGGTCTGCACCGCCAGCTGTTCAGCTTGTCCCTGCCTTTCCGATGTCTGCAGAAAACCAAAACAAATGGTTAATAATGCAATGACAACAAGCAAAAGCCCGATAATTAACCCCAAAATTTTCGTTTGTAAAGTAACTTTCCTTTTGCCCATCCTCACCGCTACAACCCCTAATTCAGTAGATTCACCCGAATAGACTCTAAGAAAATGATATCATTTTTTCTTACTAAGTTAAGAGAAAATTCTTTCAAACAAAAAAGGACGACTCAGAATCGAGTCATCCCTGTATGCCTATTACGTGATCGATAAACCAGCACTCGCATAGCCTGCTACGGTATTCACTAAGGATAGACCTGTAGCTGATGCAGAGAATACAACAAGCAATCGTGTTTCCGGTGTGACTGGTACATTTAGACCAGTCGCAATACCGTTTGAAATAGCACCCAGTGTTAAAACTCCAGTTAAAGCTGGGGCTAATGTGACACTCGCTACTTGTGTAAAGCTGTTATTTGGTGTCGGTGAAGCGAATAGACTAGCCGTTACGGTAACACTCGTGCCAACTAAAGAAAGAGCTGCTGTTGTGCTGAAATAGCCGGCAAATGACGTGATTGTTCCAGCTCTTGGAACTGAGAACGCCATGTTGATTAGTGTACCCGCAGCGCCTGTTAAATCAATGATTCCGCCTACAATACTGACACCTGTCGCTGAGTTACCAAATCCGATCAAACTGGATGTTCCAACAAGTCCGCCTGCAATTGTTGTCAGGACGGCAGGTGTACCTGAAGCAAACGGAATGATCGCACTCGATCCTGTCACACCTGTTGGACCTGTTGCTCCGGTCGCTCCGGTACCTGTGACGCCGGTGGCTCCGGTTACTCCTGTTGCACCTGTTAAACCTGTAGCACCAGTGGCTCCGGTTGCTCCCGTTGCTCCTGTTGCTCCGGTTACCCCAGTTACTCCTGTTAAACCTGTGGCGCCAGTGGCTCCGGTTGCTCCTGTTACTCCTGTGACGCCGGTGGCTCCGGTCGCTCCTGTACCCGTGACTCCCGTTGCTCCTGTATCACCCGTAACACCAGTGGCTCCGGTTACTCCCGTTGCTCCTGTTGCTCCGGTTACCCCTGTTGCACCTGTTAAACCCGTGGCGCCAGTGGCTCCGGTCGCTCCTGTTATTCCTGTGACGCCGGTGGCTCCGGTCGCTCCTGTACCCGTGACTCCCGTTGCTCCTGTATCACCCGTAACACCAGTGGCTCCGGTTACTCCCGTTGCTCCTGTTGCTCCGGTTACCCCAGTTGCACCTGTTAAACCCGTGGCGCCAGTGGCTCCGGTCGCTCCTGTTACTCCTGTGACGCCGGTGGCTCCGGTCGCTCCGGTCGCTCCTGTACCCGTGACTCCCGTTGCTCCTGTATCACCCGTTACCCCAGTTGCTCCGGTTACTCCTGTTGCTCCCGTTGCTCCTGTATCACCTGTTACCCCAGTTGCCCCGGTTACTCCTGTTGCTCCGGTAATACCTGCGGCGGCCAATAACGTATAGTCTGGGGACGTATCTGGTGTACCTGTTGGTGGTGTTGTATTCACAACATAGGTTCCACCTTCATATGTCACCACTTGACCTACTGGATAGGTTGGGGCTGTAGCTGGGTCAAACGCCAGGATGCCAGTTAATCCTACACCCGTTACTCCGGTGGCTCCAGTTGCTCCCGTTGCTCCCGTTGCTCCCGTTGCTCCCGTTGCTCCCGTTGCTCCCGTTGCTCCAGTAACACCTGTGACGCCGGTCGCTCCTGTATCTCCTGTGGCTCCGGTCACTCCTGTACCCGTGACTCCCGTTGCTCCTGTATCACCCGTTACACCAGTTGCTCCTGTCGCTCCGGTTACTCCTGTGACTCCAGTATCACCGGTTACCCCAGTTGCTCCTGTGACGCCGGTGGCTCCGGTAACACCTGCGGCTGCTAATAACGTATAGTCTGGAGAAGTATCCGGTGTGCCTGTTGGCGGTGCTGTATTGACCAGATATGTTCCGCCTTCATATGTCACCACTTGACCTACTGGATAGGTTGGCGCTACTGCTGGATCAAACGCTGCGACTCCGGATAAACCGACTCCAGTCGCTCCAGTCACTCCTGTTGCCCCGGTTTCACCAGTTACCCCTGTTGCACCTGTTGGTCCTGTGACGCCGGTGGCACCAGTTTCTCCTGTCGCTCCTGTGACCCCTGTTGCACCTGTTTCACCGGTGGCTCCCGTACCAGTAGCTCCCGTTGGACCAATTTCCCCCGTCGCTCCCGTAACACCAGTGGCACCGGTTGGACCAATTTCTCCTGTTGCTCCTGTGACGCCAGTGACTCCGGTTGGACCAACCTCTCCCGTTGGTCCTGTCACTCCTGTTGCGCCGGTGGAACCCGTGACTCCTGTACCGGTTGCTCCTGTAACGCCAGTCGCTCCTGCAGCGGCCAATAACGTATAATCTGGTGACGTATCTGGTGTGCCTGTTGGTGGCGCCGTGTTAACAAGGTAGGTTCCTCCTTCATATGTCACCACTTGACCTACTGGATAAGTTGGCGCTACTGCTGGATCAAACGCTGCGACTCCGGATAAACCGACTCCAGTCGCTCCGGTCACTCCTGTTGCCCCTGTTTCACCAGTTACCCCAGTTAAACCTGTTGGTCCTGTGACGCCGGTTGCTCCTGTTTCACCTGTTGCACCGGTTGCTCCTGTACCAGTGGCGCCGGTTGGACCAATTTCCCCCGTTGCTCCTGTGACGCCAGTCGCTCCCGTTTCACCTGTGGCTCCGGTTGCTCCTGTGCCGGTGGCGCCGGTTGGACCAATTTCCCCCGTTGCTCCTGTGACGCCAGTCGCTCCCGTTTCACCTGTTGCACCGGTTGCTCCTGTGCCGGTGGCGCCGGT
The DNA here is from genome assembly GCF_056172715.1 of Bacillus sp. ABR. Lineage (NCBI taxonomy): Bacteria > Bacillati > Bacillota > Bacilli > Caryophanales > Bacillaceae > Bacillus > Bacillus sp. ABR. The sequence goes on from NZ_JAOYSL010000006.1 coordinate 123,294, forward strand.
TGGACCAATTTCCCCCGTCGCTCCTGTGACGCCGGTTGCTCCCGTTTCACCTGTTGCACCGGTTGCTCCTGTGCCGGTGGCGCCCGTAACTCCTGTCGCTCCTGCAGCAGCTAAAAGCGTATAATCTGGGGAAGTATCGGGTGTACCCGTTGGCGATGCTGTGTTTACAAGATACGTCTCGCCTTCATATGTCACCACTTGACCTACTGGATACCCTGGTGCCGCTGCCGCATCAAACGGAACAACTCCAGTTAGACCTACACCGGTAGCGCCGGTTGCCCCAGTCGGACCGGGATCTCCCGTAACACCTGTTGGTCCTGTACCTGTTGCTCCTGCAGCAGCTAAAAGCGTATAGTCCGGTGATGTATCAGGCGTCCCTAATGGCGGTGCTGAATTGACCACATACGTACTGCCATCGTATGTCACCACTTGCCCTACTGGGTAGGCTGATGCTACTGCTGGATCAAATGCCAGAATGCCTGTTAAACCTACGCCTGTTGGACCGATTGGACCTGCTGGACCTGCCGGACCCGCTGGACCCACTGCACCCGCTGGACCTGCTGGGCCTCTTCTTCCTCTCCCGCCTGGCGGACCTTGAATCACACAAACACAAGGATCTTTTCCGCAGCAAGGATTTTTCACTGATTTTCCTGGCTTCCCTGATCTTCCTTTCTTACAACTATCACATTCCCAGCCATCATCCTTATACGCATCATACCAGCTTCCTTTTTGGTAGTGGTCTGTCGAATGAGTTGGATATGTCTTTCCGCATTGTCTACATCTTCTCATAGAATCACCCCCATCCATCGTATTCATCACGACCAAGAAAGGTGTATGTACATTTTTATTTTTATTTAGAAAGATAAAAAGACCTTGCACTCTATGCACAAGGTCTTTCTTTCATTGAAGTCTCATCGTCATTTTCAAATCTTTTCCTACCATACGATAATCAATATCTACCGGACGGATGGCTTCCTTTAATGTTTTCATCCCTTCTCCTTCAAAGAAAGTAGGCGCATCTTTTCCTCCAATGAATAACGGCGCCATATAAATAATGGCTTCGTTCACAAGTGACGCTTCTAAAAAGGACGCGCTCACACTGCCCCCCGCCTCCACAAGTACCGACATGACAGAACGCTTCTTCAGCATGCGTAACACATCATGGATGTCTGTCCGATTTTCTCCGCTTGTGATAAAGACCTGATGTCCTTTTTGCACCAGTTGATGGTATTTTTTTTGATCGTACTTGTTTGAGGTACAAATAATGGTTTCTGCCATATGATCGTTTAAACATTTCGCATGAAGCGGAATCCTTAAGGTGGAATCTAAAATGACACGAATAGGCTGTGTCACGAATGAATCTTTTACAATAAGACCTGCATCATCTTGAATAATGGTTTCGACGCCTGTTATCACAGCATCTGCTTCTTGACGTAATTGCTGCACTTCATTCCTCGCTTCTGTTCCCGTAATCCATTTGCTTTCTTGGTGAGCTGTTGCAATTTTCCCGTCTAACGAAATGGCTGTTTTTAATATGACATATGGAAGATCTGATTGTATGGAATGAAAAAAAGGAAGATTTAAGCTGTCCGCTTCCCGTTTACATATCCCTTCTTCTACTTCTATCCCTGCTTGTTTCAACATCGTGACCCCTTTACCTGCTACACGCGGATTTGGATCCCCAGTGGCAATGACCACACGTTTCACCCCGCTCTTTATTATCGCTGCTGAGCAAGGCCCTGTTTTTCCATGATGCGAACAAGGTTCGAGCGTCACATACATATGAGCTCCCTTCGCCTTATCTCCTGCCATTTGCAGCGCATGAATTTCAGCATGCGGTTCGCCAGCCTTCATGTGAGCACCAATTCCAACAATCTCACCTTTTTTGACTACCACTGCCCCGACAAGCGGATTTGGTGAGGTTTGTCCTTTCATGGCCTTTGCGTTGGCAATCGCTAGCTTCATATAAAAAACATCGTCTTTCATGTAAGTCTCCTTTCCTCTCTTTCAAGGGAAAGAACTCCTTCAGGGAATGAAGGAGTTCTATTCTCATGTGCTATATTTTTTCCATCCGTTTCTTTTCAGATCGATCATAGTAAGGCAAGGAATAAAAAAGTTTATAAGATGCTCGTTGTTTACAAAAACAGCATTTGCGACATTCATATTTATTAATGAGGAGCACATGCGGACAATTGAGTACAGACAGACCTTTTTTCATATGTTCCTTGCAAACACTTATCATGAGAATCCCCCGCTTACATTCTTTTTCTTAATGAGAGATTACTTCTTTCGGAAATTGTTCAAATAAGCGTAATACTTCGGTATGCGTCCCATCTTCTCGAACGTGATAAATCCCGCCGTCGTATGAGCTTGCGTATACATCATTGCCTAATTGTCTGATGGCACTAATCCCATTTTTGGCAATTCTAATTGGGCCGGTGTTGACATCCAGCTCTGGATTCCACACTACGATATAGCCCCAATAATCGCCGCTTACAATATAGCCAGAGTCTGTGACTGTGACCGATTTAATCGAATACTGGTGTTCGTTATGCTGGTCTAAAATTCTTCCAGTATGCAAATCAAACAATCTCACATTCTTGTCACGGCTGACAATGGCGATACGATCTCGTTTACTATCAATAAAGACATCATTTAACAGCTCTGTCGCACCGATGTATTCCGCTTTTAAGGATAAACTCTTTTTATCTAAAAGACAGATGGTTCCTTCAACCGCTGCTGTGATGATATGATCTCCTTCTACCTTTAATGCTTTGACCGCACAATCGTGTGCTTTGGAACGGCCGATTTCCTTTAAGTGTTCTGTTGAAATGACATGGACATAACCGCCGTAAGTTCCAATATAAAATTGACGATCCTCCTCGTGGAAATACACGCTGTTGACCGGACCTGTGTTGAGATCAAACGAAACCATTTGCTGTAATGATTCATGAACAATATGCACCTGACTTGCATGGTCTCCCCACGCATAATAGCTTCCATCCCGTGCAACAGCTACTCCATTCGTTAAAACGCCCGTTGATTTAGCAATTTCCATTCCATTTTTTCTGAATTTTCCATCATCTGATGCGGTAATAATATCACCTGCATCAGTCAGCGCAATGTCATTGATAGATGGTGTCGCCATTTCGATCTCATCTGATATGACTTTGCCCTTTTCAATCGACCATTCACAATATGTTTTTCCAAAGCTGGCTCCTAGTATTGACTTCTCATCCTCTGTCCAGACAAGCGAGCGCTCCCACTGATATTTATGAGGCAGCAGTGTATCGACTAAATCACCTGTTTCATAATTCCACAGCTTAATTAAATGGTCGTAGCCTGCTGTCAGCAAGTAATTACCGCTTGGAGAAAAATTCACGCGCTTGACGCCCTGTAAATGGGCTTTGATGATTTTCTTCTCCTGTAAAGTCGCCGCATCGTAAATAATAACGGTGCCATCATCTCTGCCAAGTGCGAATACTTCTTTTTGATTGCTGCCGCTGATCGTATCCAGTTCATAATCAAACGGGCCAATTTCCCCTACAATTTCTCCGGTCTCATACAGCCATACAAGGACGTATCCATCATCACCTGTTGTGTAAGCTTTATCACCATGTATCCATACAGCTAATACATCTTTGCTATGACCATGGAATTCTCTTAAAATAGCACCCGTTTCGATATCCCAGACTAAGCATCTTCTATCTCTGGATACGGATACAAGCAAAGTATCCTGCTTCGCAAAAGCGACGGCTTCTACATCATCCGCATGACCAAACAACGTGCGGATTCGTGTATTTGTGCCTGTATCATATAATTGAATGGTATAGTCTGACGATGCACTCGCTAAATACTTTCCGTTTTCAGAAAGAGATATTGAGTTAATGATATGCTCGTGACTGCCAATGAACGTTCCTTCTCCTGTCTCCCGGTTCCACTGATAAATACAGCGGTCATAGCCGCCAGTGTAAACGATTTGGTCGTGCTGAGTTGATAAAACAGATGTAATTGGTCCTCTATGCATAGTTTTACACTCCCACCTTTATATGTTGTTTTTGACGAGTCACTAAACGAAAACCAGTAAATCGAAAAACGGGATCTGGGTGCTTCCCGTGTCTTCTTGCGACTCTGCATAAATCTCCACCTCTTGCGAAGGAGCCGCCTTTTAAAATGTAGTAGTCACTTCCGAGTGTTTCCGTTAAATCATCGACGACCTCGATGCCGCCTTCATATACGTGATATTTGGTGTTGACCCATTCCTCGACGTTGCCCCCCATATCATAAAGACCAAATAAGGATCTGCCCTTTTCGTAATGACGGACAGGCGTCGTTTTTTCAATATTTGATTCGTGTGTATTGCAGTAAGAAGGATCAAACTCATCTCCCCACGGGTATTGATTTCTCGTGTTTCCCCGGGCAGCATACTCCCATTCTTCTTCCGTAGGAATCGACACATCCATCCCCAGTTTCCCGCTCAGCCACTGACAGAACGAGAAGGCTTCCTCAATGTCCATGCCCCAAGCTGGATGATCTTTTCCCCCGCCAAGCTCTTCGTTCGTTAAGCTCTCTGGGTATGTCTGTCCTGTTTCATCACAATAGCTTTGATACAGTTCATTGCTGACGACCGTATCTGAGATAAAAAATTCGTTGATATACGGCTGATAGGATGGAAATTCTTTGTACAGCCATTTTTGAAATTTTTTCTCACGGCCGTAGGTTGGATTGAGCAGCTTGTCCTTCCAGTATTCTGATGCCTTTTTCATATCTTCTTCATTACTTCCAATCGTTGCATAGCCGCTTGGAATTTGAATCCAATTGATATCAGGTTTCACGCTTTTCTCCCGCCTTCTTTCAATAAACTCGTCTATTGATTAATTAATTTCTTCTCATCGACCATATGCCCTGAGGCTGCTTTTGCCTTTAAATAGGCTTCATTGTAGAGAGAGGCTTCGACCGTATGATCAAACCGCAAAACAGGAAGACCGTAAGCTGCAATAGAATCGACTTTATCTGGATTGTTCGTTAGTAAATGCAATGGTTTCCCTTTGTTTAAATAGTGCAAAACTGCTGCTGCTTCCTCGTAATGCCGATCATCATCCCCGCAGCCGATCAGGCGGTTGGCTTCAAAAGTATCCAGCTGCATTTCCTGTAATTTATACGTCAATGCTTTTGCCATCAGCCCAATAGACCGCCCTTCTTGATTGGCCATATACACCAGCATACCTTTTCCGTAATCGGTGATTTTCTTCAGTGATAATGCAAGCTGTGGACCACAGTCACATTTCAGTGACCCAAACACATCACCTGTTTGGCAGACACTATGGATTCGCACAAGCGGCGGCCGTTCATTTTCAAAGTCGCCAAATAAGAGACAAGAGGAAAAGGTTTGCTGCGCGGTACTCATTTGGACAATCGATTCGATCGTTGGTTTTGTATCCCGTTCAACAGGTGCGAAGGCATACCACTTAAATGGCACTTCTTCATGTTGAATGGAAATTGGCAAATTCACAGGCCCCACGAGCAAATAGTGTTTTTCTTGAAAGGTAAAATGATGAATCATTGATTGTAATTCATCTACAAACTTGTTCATTTGTCTCCCCCCTATTCATCACTGCACCCATAGCGCAGTGATGGAGTGATGAATATGTGTACGCACTCCCTCTGCCTGTGTGCTCCCGCAGAAGGAAATGAATGTGCAGTGTCTCTCATCGCTTTAGACCTTGTCCATTTCCAGTACAAAGGAGCAGAAATCTTGGTTCATATGCTTTTTTTGTCAGAGCAGCAAACACCCTTGATTGGCAGGCGCTCTTTCTTAACATGAACACCTCTGCTAGCTTTGAATCACTCACCTTTGTACTAGATTTTGACGGCAATGACATGATGCTGGCTTATTCCGGCCTTCGCTTGTAATGGTGATATGGATACAAGCTCAAGACCTGATGTACAAATTTTTTCGCCAAGCTGAGAATCTGAAAACGAAAAATGAAAACGGCCATCTTCTCCGATTAATCCTGTTTTCCACTCTTCTCCCCAGACAACAAGTGAAAAGACACCGCCTTCATGAAGTAAAGAAGAGACCTGTTTTAAATAACGTTCATGATCATCAGGATGTTGATGATGAAAGCAGCCATGATCTAAAATCAAATCAAACTGCATCCCGCGTCCCTGATCCATGGACCATGACATAAAATCTTGATGAACAAAGTGGACAGGAACTGTTTCTCTTTTCTGTAACCCTTCCCACTCCTCATGCTCATACAGATCGATACCGACATATGCGGAAAGCCCGCTTAAATGTTCAAGTGCACGGCCGTTGCCGCACCCGATATCCAGTACAGAAGCAAGTGCATTCTTTTCCCTTGAACGCCATGCCTTTAATGACATCACTGCTGCGTCTGTTAAGGATGGATCAGTGGACCACATATCTGTTCTTTGCTCATAATGCTCTTGGAATGCCATGCGCATCTTTTCTAAATACAATTCACTGTCTTCATGGTACAAAGCCTTTTTCATCATGAAACCTCCTTCAATTCACAATCGTCTTTTCGGGTAAAGGTGGTTTTCAAGCCAAAAACCTTATGTTAAAATGAAAGATGGATTTTTTAGGAAAATCTGTTTGTCTGAAAAAGGAGAGAAGCATCCCACATGTTCACTCTTCTTTTTCAGCATTCATCCTCCTCATATGCAGCCGTTTGAAGGCCGCCTCGCCTCAGCTTATTCTCTCTTTTTTTCATATGAGTTCACCTCCTTCACCGTTCGATCAACTCACACTCTTTATTGAAACCGCTTTCTCTTTTGTATAAGGACTTAACGCCTTTTGACTATCTCTTGCAAAGTGTTCATAGTAGAAAAACCAATCTACTGTTTAGATTGACTATCATTTTTTCTTCAAGTACATGATTCTTTGCTTTGTTTTAGTAAACCCTTTTGTAACTTAAAGGCGCTTAGGCCTTGGTTTCTGCCACCCCCTTTCACTAAGTGATGCTCCGAATAAACTCATCAGAAATTTAACAACTAATTCCATAATGACTGGAATAAGCCAAATATATTGTTTTTAGTTTATTTTGTCAACAAATTATTTCCTAAACATTAAAATGAATTTCCTAATTGAAAATACAGGTATTTTTCGTGGTTTTTTGACCTTAAAACAATTATTTCTACATAAAAATACAATTTAAACCAATAGAACTAAGAAATTTATCTACTAAATTACACAAGTTTTTTATTTAATTTTAAATCAAAATAGAAAGATACAATAATTATTTCCCGAATGGTTTTTTGTGATATTTCGACTATTTTTTTCTGATTCCCCATGTTTTTCTTTGGTATAGCGGCATTTTCAATTAGAGCGTTTACTATTTATTCCATACTTATGTATTTATTTATTATCATAAAAAAGATATATGTCTCTCCTTCAGACATGGAAGCATGAAAAAAAGCCCCTTACAAAAGTAAGAGGCTTTTTCAGTTGGCGTTTACGCCCAGTTTTTCACTTTTTCATGATCTGTGACAAAGAGAAGCACTTTCCCTTCATCTAAATGTTCTTCAAATGTCTCAGCTTCTTCTTTGGTGAAACCAATTTCATGAATTTTATTGCGGAGTTCATCTCCCTTTTTACTAAAGATGTTCCCAACCGCATGTTTAAGTCCAACTTCTCTTGAGCCTATCGTATTGGCATCTGCATTATTTGCAATACGCTCTGTTCGATCATCGTCATGGGATAGAACATAAATGTCCTCTCTTGCAACACCGATCGATTTTAATTGCTCTACATCTCTTTGAAGTGTTTCATCATTTGAATACTCTCTTACAACAGGTTTCATTTTATATTCCTCCTTTAACGTCTTACGAATCTTTTACCCGTCACTTTTGACATTAAACCTTACAAGAGCACATCCAATTTGCTTAATGAACATACCATGCCTATCGACTTATTTTTGACAAAAAGCCTGTTGAAATGACTAAATTTTCTGAAATATCGTGTTCATTCCTGTTGATTTGTTGTACAATTCTTATACTGGAGGCTAGAAATGAGGGAGAGCTGATGTATTACTTTTCAGCGGAGCAGCAGTTTAATGCTTGGGTTGTCAGTGATTTGGTGAAACAGCTTTTTCAAAAGTGGAATCCTGAAGAAGCGAATACAAAGCCGCTTACATTGTTTGCCGAACAGCACTTTCGCATCTCCATTGATTATCTCTTTTCCATCATTATTAACATTGGAGATATCGAGTCAATTGATCAAGATCCACAAGACCTGTTGTCCTCATATTTGAATATCCTTTTTCCTTTTGTGACGCGCGATATGATGAAAGCCTCCATGCAAAATGCAAACGAATATTTGTTAAAAGAACGTGATGCGGATGTGTATCAGCTGTTTGGCTGTCTCCCGCCGCTCCTCTCTGTATCTTTTCAGAAAAAGTAGTCCCCTTCGATGAGATGGCGGCTGCTTTTTTGTGTGTGTTTTGAAAAGACCGTATGTTTTGAACGAAAAGAAGCATCATGTTAATGTAAATCTAGGCTGTAAGTGAAAGGGAGGATTTGACATGAGTCAACAAAAGCAAATTCAATTAGCTAAACGTCCAAAAGGATTACCTACAAAAGATGTTTTTCATTTTGAAACAGTAGATATACCTGTACCGCAAGATGGAGAGGTCTTGGTTCAAACGAAATATGTTTCTGTAGATCCTTATATGAGAGGACGAATGCAGGATACAAAATCCTATACACCTCCGTTCAAGCTAAATGAAGTGATTCAGGGCGGTGTCGTCGGAGAAGTCGTTGAGTCGAAATCGCCTCAATTTGAAAAGGGTGATTTTGTCCTTGGATTCCTTGGCTGGCAAGAATATTCCACTGCCAAAGCTGAATCTCTGACTAAAATTGATCCGTCCATTGCGCCATTGTCCTATTATTTAGGCATCTTGGGGATGCCAGGGCAAACCGCTTACTTTGGCCTGCTTGCGATTGGTCAGCCAAAAGAAGGCGAGACGGTTGTCATTTCTGGAGCCGCAGGTGCCGTTGGTTCCGTTGTGGGACAAATCGCTAAGATCAAAGGCGCACACGTCGTGGGAATTGCCGGATCTGATGATAAACTCGCTTATTTAAAAGAATTAGGCTTTGATGAAACGATTAATTATAAAACAACGAATGATTTAGATGATGCGATTGCAAAAGCCTGTCCTAACGGCGTTGATGTGTACTTTGACAACGTAGGCGGCGAAATTTCAGATGCGGTGATGAATCATTTGAACCGTTTTGCACGCATTCCAGTATGCGGTGCCATTTCTTCTTATAATATTAGCGCAAGCGAAGATATCGGTCCGCGTGTGCAAACAAAACTCATCAAAACAAGCGCATTGATGCAGGGATTCATCGTTGCCAACTATTCAGATCGTTTTGGAGAGGCAGCGAAGGATCTCGCACAATGGGTAAAAGAAGACAAACTCACATATAAAGAAACAATCATTGAAGGCTTTGATAACATTCCTGATGCATTCCTTGGATTATTCAAAGGGGAAAATGTCGGAAAACAGCTTGTCAAAATTTCATAACAAAAAAGGACCCTCCATGTGGAAGGGTCCTTTTCTTATGCCTGCTTGGGCGCAAGCTGCAGCTGGCCTTGCTTATACACAATTTCTTCAAGCGAAAGATTTAGCTTTTTCGCCATTTTTTTCAGCATTGATTGCTCTTGAGGTGTGACAAGACTGATGACTGCGCCTTCTTTTCCAGCACGTCCGGTTCTGCCTGAACGGTGGATGTAGCCCTCTTCATTTGGCATATCTGCATGAATGACATATGGCAGGTCATCAATATCGATTCCTCTTGCTGCAATATCTGTTGCAAGGAGGAGCGGGAATTCACGCTGTTCAAATGATTTTAATATTACAGCACGCTCAGCTTTTTTTGCTTCACTATGAAGGACACCAAGGTCGACATGGTGATACGCTAATTTCTCTGCATAAATGCTTAAGTTCGTAATGTCACGCACAAAAACGAGCGCCTGCATGTCCTCAAGCCGTGATAGCTTTTGCAGTAGTTTCACTTTGTCACGCTGATCACATAACAGATAATAGTGACCCACTTTCTGCGCTTCTTCCTCACTTCTAGCAATTTTCAATACTTCTGGTTCAGATGTCATTTCTTTGATCAGCTGAACGGTTTCTTCTTTCAACGTGGCAGAAAAACAAAGGATTTGTCTTTCTTTTAATGTGGACTTAATGATCGCTTGGATCGTTTTCATATGCTCTGGCACAAGAAGTTGATCTGCTTCGTCTAATACGATCGTTTTGACTTCATGCATTTTCAGTTTCTTGATTTTGATTAATTCTTGTACTCGGCCAGGTGTCGCCACAACGATGTTCGGGTGTTTCTTTAGCTTTTCTTGCTGCTTCTTGATGTTCGCTCCACCAATCAAGGAAACCGCTTTGATGTCTGATCCTTGTTTGAACTCTTGCACGACATCAAAGATTTGCATCACAAGCTCTCTTGAAGGTGCCAAGATTAAGACTTGCGGATGCTTGATATTGACATCAATTTTATTTAAAAGCGGCAGAACATACGCAAGTGTCTTCCCCGTTCCAGTTGGCGATTCTGCGATCACATCACGCTTCTCCGTAATCCACTCTGCTGTTTTTTCTTGTATAGCTGTTGGTTTTTCGAAGCCAGCCGCTTGAAAGTTCTCTTGAATAAATGGCTTTGCTTCTTTCAAAAATGCCCAATTTTCCGTCATGTCGATCTCCTTTATCCTCATTCAATCTATCCTTTAGTATCTCAAAATCAGCTTTGAAACGCAATTTTTCTTTTGATGCTTTTATCGAGCCGGACAGTTCGATATAATCATGAGAGGCACTAGCCGTTTTGAATCTATTTGAGGTGTAAAAAATGATATTATCTGTTAAAGATTTAAGTCATGGCTTTGGCGACAGAGCCATTTTCCACGAAGTGTCCTTCCGTTTATTAAAAGGCGAGCATGTCGGCTTAATCGGCGCCAACGGTGAAGGAAAGTCAACGTTTATGAATATTATTACTGGCAAGCTGGAGCCAGATGCAGGAAAAGTCGAATGGGCGAAAAATGTCCGTGTCGGCTATCTTGATCAGCATACCGTGCTAGAAAAGGGAAGAACGATCCGTGAAGTCCTTCAGGATGCATTCCATTATTTATTTTCAATGGAAGCCGCGATGAATGACATTTATGGCAAAATGGGTGAAGCCGATCCTGATGAGCTGGAAAAGCTGTTAGAGGAAGTGGGCGTCATTCAGGATGCACTGACAAACAATGATTTCTATATCATTGATTCTAAGGTCGAGGAAATTGCAAGAGGTCTTGGCTTAACAGATCTCGGGCTGGACCGTGATGTGACGGAGCTCAGCGGCGGTCAGCGTACGAAGGTGCTGCTAGCGAAATTGCTGTTAGAGAAGCCAGAAATTCTCCTTCTCGATGAGCCGACCAACTATTTGGATGAGCAGCATATTGAGTGGCTGAAGCGTTATTTACAAGAATATGAAAATGCGTTTATCCTCATTTCACATGATATTCCGTTTTTAAACAGTGTCATCAACTTGATTTATCATGTTGAAAATCAAGAACTCACGCGCTATGTTGGCGACTACGACCAATTTAAACAAGTGTACGAAGTCAAAAAGCAGCAGCTCGAAGCAGCCTATAAAAGACAGCAGCAGGAAGTGGCTGAACTAAAGGATTTTGTCGCAAGAAACAAAGCACGTGTCAGCACAAGAAATATGGCGATGTCCCGCCAAAAGAAACTGGATAAGATGGATATGATTGAACTCGCAGCAGAAAAGCCAAAACCAGAATTCCACTTTAAACAAGCACGTACTTCTGGGAAACTGATTTTTGAAACGAAAGATTTGGTCATCGGTTATGATGAACCGCTCTCTCGCCCATTGAATTTGAAAATGGAACGCGGACAAAAAATTGCGTTGTACGGTGCTAACGGTATCGGTAAAACGACGCTGCTCCGAAGTCTTCTTGGGGAAATCACACCTATTTCTGGTGAGGTGGAACGTGGAGAATTCTTGCATATTGGCTACTTTGAGCAAGAAGTAAAAGAGCAAAACAGCAATACTTGTATTGAAGAAGTATGGAGCACCTTCCCTTCTTACACACAATATGAAGTCAGAGCCGCTCTTGCAAAATGCGGATTAACGACAAAACATATTGAAAGCCGTGTATCTGTTTTAAGCGGAGGAGAAAAAGCAAAGGTCCGTCTTTGCAAGCTGATCAACGAAGAAACCAACTTACTTGTTCTCGATGAGCCGACAAACCACTTAGATGTCGATGCAAAAGAAGAACTAAAACGCGCGTTAAAAGAATATAAAGGCAGCGTCTTATTGATTTCTCACGAACCTGAATTTTATCAAGATGTGGCAACCGAAACTTGGAATTGCGAATCTTGGACAACAAAAGTATTATAACGACAAAAAAGCCTCATATCTTCAAAAGATATAAGGCTTTTTCTCATTAATGACCTGCTTGGATATTCACCAAATGCTTACGTCCAAGGAGGAGGATGATCATGCCTAAGAGAACCACAGCAGCCCCGACATAATAAGGTGTACTTGCTGTATAGGATTCAGCGAGAATTCCGGCAATCCAAGGAGCAATCGCGCCCCCAATAAATCGTACAGCACTGTAAGAGGATGAAGCAATTGAACGTTCAACCGGTGCTGATCCCATCACAGCTGTCGTGAGCACTGTATTGATCATACCGAGAATTCCCCCAGCAATGACAATTCCGCAGATCACGACCACAGAATGAGACGTCCATACCCCAATACCGAATAAAATCACAGCAAACGAAGCAAACAGAACGACAAGCGAGGTCAATGTCCCAAGTTTGCGATGAATGACTGGCGCTGAGAAGACAGAGGTCACAGCCAAGAATAGCCCCCATCCAAAAAAGACATATCCAAGTCCATGCTCATCAAGATGGAGCACAAATGGCGAATACGCTAAAAGCACAAAGAAACCGAAATTGTATAAGAAAGCGGCAGATGCCATCGTTAAAAGTCCTTTATATTTTAACGCCCCGACCGCCTCAAATAATTTCACTTTTTTCTGCGGCTTTTGCATAGGTGGAAGCATAAAGGTAATCGCTAAAAGAGCAATAAGCATTAACACGGCAACGCCAAAGAAAGGCCCGCGCCAAGAAATTGTGCCAAGCTCACCGCCAAGTAGCGGTCCAACCGATATCCCAAGACCTAGTGCTGCCTCGTATAAAATAATGGCCTTCGCACTTCCTCCAACAGATACACCAACAATGACAGAGAGTGCAGTTGAAATAAATAAAGCATTCCCAATGCCCCATCCGCCTCTAAAGCCAATTAATTCATTAATCGTTGAAGAAGTACCACCTAAAGCAGAAAAAACAATAATAAAAATGAGTCCAACTAATAACGTCCATTTCGCACCAATCCGACTAGAAATAAAGCCGGTAAAGAACATCACAAAGCCGGTTACAAGTAAGTAGCTTGTAAATAAAAGAGAGACCTGGCTTGGAGATGCGTGTAATTGCGATGCAATGGCTGGCAGGATCGGGTCGACGAGTCCTATTCCCATAAACGAAATCACACACGCAAAGGCAACAGCCCAAACGGCTTTTGGCTGCCTAAGCAAACTTGTACGCTGTTTCAACACTTCTTCTTCCTTCATTCCATCAGAACCTTTCCTTCAAATGTTGACAAAATAAAATAAACACGCAGAGGTGTTTATTTTTGTAATTGCTCAATTGCATGAGCCGCTCTTTCTTTCATCGCTTCAAGATCCTTTTTAAAGGATTGAATCGTTTCAAGCTTTTTTGTTATCAATTGATGCTGTATGTTGAGCTGCGCATCAATATCTAAAAGCTTCTCTAATCGCTCCTTCGGATCAAGCGACAGCAAGTAGCCTTCTTTATTCAGCTCTAGCTGCTTTCCGATTTCCATAAACGATTGAAGCTCCTGTAAAGAAAAGCCGAGTACCTCTTTTGCCTGCATCACTTTCTCTAGCTCTTCCATATCGTCCTCTGAGTAAAGTCTGACACCGCCCTCAGTCCGCTTTGGTGCTGATAATAAACCAATCTCTTCATAGAAACGAATCGTCCGTTTTGTCAGTCCGCTTCTTTTCGCCACTTGATCAATTTTCATCCATTCCATCGCCAGTGCCTCCTGCTCATCAATTCATGTTTTATTATACACCTTTATAACCTTAACGTAAACGTCAAAGTTTTAACACTTGATTTATTCCATATGTTATCGCAAAATAAATAGTAATAATTACGATTTATAGGAGGTACCATATGCGCTCATTTCCACCTAAAGTAGAACGGCACCAGCTATTCGGATCTGTACCGCCAAGTCTTGGCACAAAGCCTTGGCAAAAAGAGGACATGACAGACATTCAAAAAACAGAGCAGGACTTTTATTTTCATCTTGAACAAGTCGGGGTCTGCCGCATGTCCTATCCCATACATATCGTATCTAAAACAGCACCACAGCGCCAAACAACCACTGCTGAATTCTCACTGAGTACATCCCTGCCAGCCCATCAAAAAGGCATTCATATGAGCCGTCTCACTGAACAGCTGCACTCGTTTTATGAGAGCAGCAAGCCGCTTGATGTGAATACCCTAAAAGAATGGACGGCAGCGCTCGCCCGGAAAATGAATCAATCCTCTGCTTCCATTCAAGTTTCATTTCCATGGTACATGGAAAAACAGAGTCCAGTCACCGGGCGGTCAGGCTTGATGCATGCAACTGTCAAATATGACGTCCATTTTCATGAAAAGGACGGATGGACCTGTCACGTTGGGTGCGATGCACAGGTCACGACATTATGTCCCTGTTCCAAAGAAATCAGTGAATATGGTGCCCATAATCAGCGCGGGTCTGTTTCCATCCAAGTAGAGTTGTTTGAACAAGCAGCGCTCCCTGACGACATCAAGACCGCTCTTTTACATATCATTGAGTCCAATGCGAGCGCACCGCTTTATCCCGTGCTCAAAAGACCTGATGAAAAGAAAGTGACAGAAGAGGCTTATGAAAATCCGCGCTTTGTAGAAGATATCACAAGGTTAATTGCCATTGAATTATATGAGCAGCCATGGATCAGAGGCTTTCAAGTCGAGTGTCGTAATGAGGAATCCATCCACCAGCATGATGCGTATGCCAAATGCTCCTATCAAAAAAACCTGTAGATCGCTCTACAGGTTTTTTATTTCCACATCTTTATTCATTCATTTCCTCAATCATAAGAGATAGTTCTGTCCAGCGGTCCATTGCTTGTTCTAATTCTTCCGCAACGGCTTTTTGTTCGTCCATCAGCTCTTGAATTTTCCCAAAATCACTGCCTGCCTCTGCAATGCTGGCTTCAAGCTGCTGATGTTTTTCCTCTAATGCTTGTATCCGGTCTTCAATCCCATCCCATTCAAGCTGGTCTTTATAAGAAAGTTTTTTTCTCTTTTTAGGCGCAGCTTCTACTTGTTTTTCAGCAGGCTTTGTCTCTGTCCGTTTCTGCTCTTTTTCCTGTTCCATATAATCGCTGTATGCACCTTGGAAGTGTGAGATTCGCCCATTTCCTTCAAAGACAAGCAGGCGGTGAACCACTCGGTCTAAGAAATAACGATCATGGGACACGGTGATGACGACGCCAGGGAACTGCTCTAAATAATCCTCTAAAATACTGAGGGTTTCTGTATCAAGGTCGTTCGTCGGCTCATCTAAAAAGAGAACATTCGGCTCTTCCATTAAGACCTTCAATAAATACAATCTGCGGCGTTCTCCCCCTGACAGTTTACGAATATACGTCCGCTGCATCGATCTTGGGAAAAGGAAGCGCTCCAGCATCTGCTCTGCTGTTACAATGGCGCCATCAGACGTCTTGACGATCTCAGCTGTTTCCTTGATGTACTCAATGATGGTCAGCTCATCATTCATTTCCTTGTGATCCTGCGTGTAGTAACCAATACGAACGGTTTGTCCAATGGTCAATTGTCCTGAAGTCGGTTCAATCTTACCTGCTAGACAGTTCAGTAAAGTGGTTTTGCCAACTCCATTCGGTCCGATAAATCCGATACGATCGCCCGGCACGACTAAATCTGTAAACCGCTCCACAAGAGTCTGGCCAGCAAATGAAATTGATAAGTCTTCTGCCTCTATCACTTGTTTCCCCAAGCGGTGCGAGCCGATGGCAAAATCAAGCTCTCCCTTCGCATCAGGTCCTTTTTGATCCTTCAGCTCTTCGACTCTGCCAATACGTGCTTTCTGCTTTGTCGTTCTTGCTTTCGCTCCTCGTCTTAGCCATGCAAGCTCTCGTCTAAGCAAGTTTTGACGCTTCGTTTCTTTCACCTGAGCTTCTGCTTCCCGCTCCGCTCTTTTTTCTAAAAAGACTTCATAATTTCCTTTATACGTATAAAGCTGTCCTTGATTTAACTCATAAATCCGATTGGCTACCCGATTTAAGAAATAACGATCGTGCGTCACGAGGATGACAGCACCGCTATATTGGCTTAAGTATCCTTCAAGCCATTCAATCGTTGCATTATCAAGATGGTTGGTTGGCTCATCTAAAATCAACAAACCAGCAGGCTGAATTAAATTTTTAGCAATGGCGACACGTTTTTTCTGTCCGCCTGATAATGCATGTACAGAGCGGCTTACATCTTTCACGCCAAGCTTTGTCAAAATCGTTTTGGCTGAAAGGTTCGCATCCCAAGCATCTTCTTGATCCATTCGATTTTGCATGCGCATCAGTGCCTCTTGTTTTGCCTCATTTTGCGGATCATGCTCTAAATCGGCGAGTGCCTTTTCATACGCCTTCATCGTTTGAATCATTGGTGCCGTTCCCGAAAAAATATAGTCAAGAATCGTTTCATTCCCGCTCATTTCAGGATCTTGTTCGAGAAATTCGATATCAAGTGTCCCTGCCTTCGTGATGTCACCTTCCTCAAACGATTCAAGTCCTGCAATGACCTTTAGCAGCGTTGACTTCCCTGTTCCATTTGGTCCAATCAATCCGATGCGTTCCTTTGGTTCTATATGAAAAGAAATATGATCAAACAGCGTTTTCTCGCCATAGGTTTTATATAATCCTTCAACATTCAATAAACTCATTTTATCAGCCCTTACATAGATTCTTTCTTTATTTTAAATCAGCCAGTAGCAGAAAACTAGTTTTAAAAAACCCGCTGCAGAAAAGAATGTTTCCTTTTGATGCTCGATACACTATGAAGAGGTGATCTAAAGATGATAACCATTAGCTTATGTATGATTGTGAAAAATGAAGAGGAGGTGCTGGCGGACTGCCTTTCGTCTGTTCAAGACATTGTCGATGAGATGATCATCGTTGATACAGGATCAACAGATCAAACGAAGGAAATCGCTCATTCCTTTTCAGCAAAAGTGCTGGATTTTGAATGGGTCCAGCATTTTGCAAAAGCACGCAACTTTGCTTTCTCACATGCAGCGAAAGAGTATATTTTATGGCTCGATGCTGACGATGTTCTGCTTGAAGAAGACCGCCAAAAACTGCTTCAGCTCAAGCAGACACTTGATCCCTCGGTGGATGCTGTTTCGATGTTTTATCATGTGGGATTCGATGAAAACGGTCAAGTCAATTTCAAATATAGAAGAAATCGCCTTGTGAAGCGTTCCTTGAACTTTCAGTGGTACGGGGCCGTTCATGAGTTTCTTCAAGTGTATGGAAACATCCTTCCTGCAGATATCGCCGTCACACATCAAAAACGCAAGAAAACAACTGCTGGTGAGCCTGGGCGCAACTTGCGAATTTATGAAGACATGCTGGCAAAAGGAGAGGATATGACGCCCCGTGATCTCTTTTACTTTGCCAATGAATTAAGAGACAACGGTCAGCGTGTCAAAGCGATTCGTTTTTATCATGAATTTTTAAACACAAAACAGTGCTGGATTGAGGATGAAATTCGCACATGCCAATATTTAGCGGACTGCTATTATGCGGAAGGCTATGAGGAAGCGGCCTTATCCTCCTTATTGCGATCCTTCTTATATGATCAGCCCCGTCCAGAATTTTGCTGCCGGATCGGGGATCATTTAAAAATACAAAATAAACATCAGGCAGCCATCTTTTGGTATGAGCAGGCGCTGAAGGCTCCTGAAAACGAAACAGCTTTCACACTGACACAATATAAAACGTGGTATCCTCACCTCCAGCTTTGCTACTGTTATTATCAGCTCGGCAACCTGGAACAAGCCAAAATACATCACCGTGCCTCCTCGGCCCATCATCCAACTCATCCAAGTGTGCTGTACAATGAAAAAATATTTGCTGAACAGACTTAGATTGTCTGACACCACATCCGCCTTCGATCTCCCGGCGGATGTTTCTTTTTAAAGGCTTATTCGGTTGTGAGGTTTAACACTTTAGTGATTTAAAGCGTTTTTCAACCAATTGACTAAATTATCATTTGCGCATATACTAACATTCGTCTTACGAAAAGATTTATCCATTAGGAGGTCAACATGAGTTCTTTATTTCGAAAAAAATCTCTCGACCAGCTCATGCTTGAAAGTCAAACGAAGCGGCTCAGCCGTTCTTTGAATACGTTTGATTTAATCTTGCTTGGCATTGGCTGTGTGGTCGGGACTGGGATCTTTGTCATTACGGGGGTTGCTGCGGCAAATGATGCAGGACCTGCGATTATTATATCTTTTATTTTGGCTGCGATCGCATGCGCCCTTGCTGCTTTTTGCTATGCTGAATTCTCCTCATCCATTCCTGTGTCAGGAAGCGTCTATACGTATTCCTACGCAACACTTGGAGAATTTCTCGCCTTCTTAATGGGCTGGGATCTCATGCTTGAATATGTCATTGCGCTCTCTGCTGTGGCAAGTGGATGGTCGTCCTATTTTCAATCACTGCTCAGCGGATTCGGTCTTCACATACCGAAGGCTTTATCAGCTGCACCTGGAGCCGCTGATGGGGCCGTCTTTAACCTTCCAGGCGCACTCATTATTTTGCTTATCACCTTTATCGTCTCAAGAGGCGTCAAAGAAAGTACAAAGCTGAATAACATCATTGTGCTGATCAAAATTGCCATCGTCCTACTCTTTATCATTTCAGGCTTTGCTTACGTCAAACCTGAAAACTGGACACCGTTTATGCCAATGGGCTTTAACGGCGTGATCGCAGGCGCGGCAACCGTCTTTTTTGCTTACCTCGGATTTGATGCGATCGCCAATGCATCTGAAGAGGTCAAAAATCCGCAAAAGGCGATGCCGGTTGGAATTATCGGAGCGCTCGGCGTTTGTACCATTTTATACATCGGGGTTTCCTTTGTCTTAACAGGCATGGTTCACTATACGAAGCTGAATGTCAGTGATCCTGTCGCATTTGCTCTTCAAGTAGTTGGCCTGAATAGTGTGGCGGGTATCATATCAGCCGGTGCTATTATTGGGATTACCACGGTTCTCATTGCCTTGGTTTATGCACAGGTTCGCTTAACTTTTGCGATGAGCCGCGATGGGCTTATGCCAAATATTTTCTCAAAGGTTCATCCAAAATCGCAAACGCCCGTTGCCAACACTTGGCTGACAGGTGCAGTCGCAGCGTGTATCGTAGGTTTTGTAAATTTATCGACGCTCGCGAATTTAGTCAGCATCGGTACACTGGCAGCCTTCACGGTGATTTCCATTGCGGTCATCATTTTACGGAAAAAACATCCGAATCTTAAAGCAGCATTTAAAGTACCGTTCGTGCCTGTGCTTCCGATTATCAGTGCGATCATTTGTATGACATTGGCTGCCACACTGAAATGGGAGACATGGAGAGCCTTCCTCATCTGGATCGCCATCGGTGTTGTTGTCTATTTCACCTATGCAAGACGAAAAAGCCATCTGAATGAAACAAATTAGAAAAGAGACTCGGGGATTCCCGGTCTCTTTTTTTCTTAAACCACGCTGTTTTTGACTGAATTTGAGTCCACCATATCTGGATCTAACACGCTTGAAATCGGAATGACAAGCGGTGAACAATCTCCATTGTCCTCACCAAAACCTTGATTCAATTTCATCGAGAGAAAATAATCAATCTGCTGATAAGGTCCTAGCGTCAGTGATGCACCCCGATCCATTGCATTGATTTTAAAAGCACCGACATTGACGACTGAAGGTGAGAATAACATCACACGTCACTTCCTTTGAATGGGTTTAGCTGCTGGTGAAAAAGAGGCAGGTGAGTCCACTTGATCTCGATCATCTACATGGCTTTTTGTACCGACAAAACCGCTGGCATCTCCAAAATTCTGTCCGTAACCCTGATTTTTTTTATCTGAGTTTTGCCACTCTGCTAACAAATTTTGTCCGACATTCACCGCCGACGCATTTTCAAAGGAATTAATTTTTAACATGAAAATATTAATATTGATATACGGAGTTGGTTGAACCACAGATAAACCTCCTTTTTATAGGTATATGCAAGCACCCATCAAGTATGTTAACGGGAGGTCTTCACATGGACTTCGAAAAAATGAAACAGTGGATGGATATTGCCCAGCAAATGCATGGAGATGATTTTTGGAAAATGATCTTCGACGATGAGCAAAGATCCCCCTTTATGGCAAACGGTCCATCTCCATTTACATTCACACAGCAGGATCAGCGGGGATCAGATGCGTCGTTTCCACCAATCGACATGGTGGAAACCCCTACAGAAATTCAATACTTAATTTACTTGCCTGGCTACCGAAAGGAAGATGTTCAGGTGTTATCATATGGTGAATATTTGGTTGTGAAAGGACAGCGTTTTTCCTTTTTTAACGAGCAGGACTTTCGCCAAAAGCAAGGGAAGTATGGTCCGTTTGAAAAGAAAATCCGCCTTCCAGAAATGATTCTTGGTCAAATGAATGCTGCCTTTAAAGACGGGGTACTTTACATCCGCCTGCAAAAGGATGAAGGAAAAGCGACTGCTATCATCATAGATGACGAATATTGATACTCACTGCGTCTATTTGATCACGATCATCAATTGTTTCAATTGGCAGGATCGTGATCACGCCATCAGCATTCTGTTCCCCAAATCCATTGTTTCTTTTGATCGTACTGCAATGATTGCGAACAAACGTCGAGCCAAACGTCATGGATGAACCTGTGCCAATCGAATTCGTTTTCATATGGGCAATGTGAATCTGAGTAGGCAGCATATACTTCTCCCCTTTCTTGTCATCTCTATAAGTATATATGCGATTGCTTTTCCATAGACTAGAGCAAGGCGGAAGAAAAGGTTGTGGTCTACTTGAAACATTTCATTCAATCACTCTTTAAAAAAACTGAATCCAGTCCATCCCCATCTGTCGTTGAGCTAGAAAAAAGACTCGCCGCTCTTGAGCAAAAAATGTCTGCACCAGCTGCTCCTGTCTCAGAAGATACACACATCCATATCGAATCCCTGCACGTGGACAAAATTGATTACCACTTAGAATTTGGGGAGCTTTCTATTGACCAGCTTCAAGGCAGGCTCAATATTGGGGCAACCTATTACACGCCAAAGGAAACGCGCATCAAAAAATCCACACAAACACCGAAGCCAAAAGAAACAAAAACA
Source organism: Bacillus sp. ABR (assembly GCF_056172715.1). Taxonomy (NCBI): domain Bacteria; kingdom Bacillati; phylum Bacillota; class Bacilli; order Caryophanales; family Bacillaceae; genus Bacillus; species Bacillus sp. ABR. The sequence goes on from NZ_JAOYSL010000006.1 coordinate 144,868, forward strand.
CCGGTCGTCTCAATTCGATCAAAGCCTTCTTCTTCTTAATGCACTCAGCTTTTCAGCACAATCGGCAGCCAGAAATAGACCGCAAGAACAATCACCACAATACTGATGATATTTAACCAAAAGCCTGCCCTGACCATATCTGATATTTTCAGCACATCCGCACTAAAGACAGCGGCGTTTGGCGGTGTGGATATCGGCAGCATAAACGCGCAAGAGGAAGCCAAAGCAGCAGCGGCCATTAACCCATACGGCTCGATTCCAATCGCAAGCCCAAGCCCTACCGTTATCGGAATAATCATATTGGCAACAGCCGTATTTGACATAATTTCAGTCATAAACAGAATCGCTCCCGTTAAAATAATCAACAGCATGATATACGAAAGCCCGTTTAAATGCTGTAGATTTTCTCCGATCCATCCTGTTAGATTGGTTTCTGCAAAGCCCGTAGCGAGCGAAAGCCCTCCTCCAAACAAAAGCAAAAGTCCCCAAGGCAGTTGTTTCATATCCTGCCATTCTAATATTCTCTCTCCATTTGTTGCTGGAATGAGAAATAACAGCATGGCACCGAAAATGGCGATAGACGTATCAGATACGGTCATCCCTCCAAACAAAAAGAGCTTAAAAATCCATAAGAACGCCGTCATGAGAAAAACAACAAATACCCATTTTTCTTCTCTTTTCATTTTTCCTAAATCCTCTAATCCCTTTTGAATGAACGATGCACTCATTTCACCTGTGTGTTCTACCTTGAACTGTACCCTCGTCAAATACAAAAATAAGAGAATGAGCAGAATCAGCGCAACAGGAAAACCAAACATAAACCATTCAAAAAACATAATCTCCCGATCTAGCAGTTTTTTTGACATCGCAGCAAACACCGCATTTGGCACAGAACCGACAAGTGTCGCCAATCCTCCTATTGACGCTGAATACGCAACCGACAATAAGATGCTTTTACTGAATCGATCAAGAGATGGACCAGATAAGATTTCATTTGTCTTAACCTCTTTAATCACTGCAAGTGCCACTGGCAGCATCATGAGGGCAGTCGCTGCATTCGAAATCCACATAGATAAAAAAGCAGTCGCGATCATGACACCTAATACAATGCGGTCACTTCTTGTGCCAATCACCCTTAAAATGTGTAAAGCCATTCTTCTATGTAATTTCCATTTTTCAATGGCAATTGCGATCATAAATCCTCCCATGTACATAAAGACGATCGGATCTCCATAAGACCTTGATGTTTGTTCCATAGAAAGCCCGCCAAGTGTCGGCAGCAGGATGATGGGCAATAAAGATGTAGCAGGAATGGGAAGTGCTTCAGTCACCCACCATGTGGCCGTCCAAGCCGTAATGCCCAAGACTACCCTCGCAGCATAGGTCAATTCATCTTCAGGTATGAGAAAAAAAATGAGCAAAAATAGTGTCGGTCCAAGAACAAGTCCAATCAAATTCACCTTTTTATAAACGATAACAATTCCCCCTAATGAAAGCGCTTGTCATATTTTTTCTAATTTTTCACATTCGATGATCTTTTAAGAAATCCTTTAAATCATAAGAAAAAATGAAGATATCTTTCATTACGAAATAGCTGTTTTTTAACCCCATTCCCCAAACCTTGACATGATCCCTTGGTCTATTTTCATAGGAGAAACTATACAAATCACGACCATTCACTGTAAAATATAGAGGATCTAATCAAAAATTGAGGTGTTTTCATTGTATACGGATCAACGAAAATCATTTTGGAAACAGAAAAAAGTCATCATCCCTCTTCTTAGCATCATCGTAGTTGCTGCTGCTTTCTTTTTCTTAAAAGATACTCTTTTCTCTAAGGAAAAAGAAGCTTTAAAAGCCGCTCAAAACTTTACGGAACATATGAAGAAGAAAGACTTTACGAAGCTGGCAGATGAGGTGACAAGTGCATCTTTGAAAGCCAATGACTTTTCAAAAAAACAACTAGCCGAAAAATACGACAATATTTTCAACGGTATTGGTGCTTATGACCTGAACATTTCAAAGCTCAACGTTGAAAAACAGGACAAAGGAAATGGGTATCAATTTTCCTATGATGTCACGATGAAAACGTCTCTTGGCAAGCTGCATAAGCTGTCTTACAAGGGCGTTCTTTCCGAAGAGGACGACAAGTGGAAAGTGGACTGGAAGCCAAATCTCATCTTCCCGCAAATGGAGAAAGGAGATACCATCAAGGTCAAAGCTGACCCTGCTGTCCGCGGAAACATTGTCGACCGAAAAGGACGTACACTGGCAGAAACAACTGGTGGAAACGCACTTGGCGTCATCCCAGGAAAGCTCGGAACAGGAGAAGAAAAAGAACGCAATATCAAAAAGATCAGCAAAGCTTTTGATATAGAGGAAGAACTAATCAACAATCAATTGAAACAAGCATGGGTCACAGACGACACGTTTGTCCCGCTCAAATCGATGTTAAAACAAAAACCGATTCCAAAGGACGTAAATGGCGTTACCTATCAAACGAAGGAAATGCGCTACTATCCATATAACAAAGCCGCCGCTCATCTCACCGGGTATGTCGGAAAAGCAAATGCGGATGATATCAAAAGAAATCCAGCATTAAAGGCAGATCAAATCATCGGCAAAACCGGCCTTGAATTTACATTTGACAAAAACTTACGCGGACAAGATGGCGGAAGCATTCTCATCGTCCATGATGAAACAGGTATTGAAGAAACATTGCAAAAATCAGATCGAAAAGATGGAAAAACAGTGAAGCTGACGATTGATGCTTCTTTACAGAAAAAAGCCTATGATCAGTTGAAAGGCGAAAAAGGGGCCGTCACAATCATGAATCCATCATCAGGCGATCTATTAGCGCTTGTCAGCACCCCTTCCTACGATGTCAATCTCATGACAAACGGGATTACACCTAAGCAATATCAGGCATACAGTGAAAATCCAGACCTTCCATTCCAAGCTCGATATGCGAGCCGGTATGCGCCAGGGTCCACATTCAAAACCATTACAGCAGCCATTGGGCTGGAAACAGGTGTCACAAAGCCTGACAAAGTGCGTACCATTCACGGACTAAAATGGCAAAAGGATCAATCTTGGGGAAATTATCGCATCACACGGGTTCACGATAAAGAAAAAGTAAATATGGTCGATGCCCTTGTATACTCAGACAATATTTATTTTGGACAGGAAGCACTCGAAATCGGCAAAGACACCTACGAGCAAAAAGTGAAAGCATTTGGGTTTGGCGAAGACTTACACATGCCATTTACAATGAAGCCTGCACAAGTATCGAACGATGGCATTCAATCGGATATCTTACTGGCTGACTCGGCGTATGGCCAAGGCGAATTACTCATGTCACCAATTGAACAAGTACATGCCTATTCTCCATTTGCCACAGGAGGCAAGCTTGTCTACCCTCGAGTGATTCAAGATGAAAAAACAGCATCACCAAAACAAATCATCAAAGAAGGCACGGCAAACACAGTGAAAGACGCATTGACTAAGGTCGTGACCAGTCCAAACGGAACAGCCCACTCCTTACAAATCGAAGGAGCGGATATTGCCGCTAAAACGGGTACGGCAGAATTAAAGAGCAAACAAGGTGCAACAGACGGCACTGAAAATGGATTTTTACTTGCGTTTAATCCTAAAAAAGAAGATTACGTCCTCGTCGGCATGATCGAAGGTGTGAAAAACCGCGGCGGCAGTGGACTTGTCGTTCAAAAAATGAAGCCTGTGATTGCTTCTTTTTACAAATAACTCTTTAGAGACACAAGCTCAATCAAGCGCTTGTGTCTCTTTTTTTCTAAATCATGACAATTTGCTATTGTTTTATAGTTCACCTTATGAATAAAATGAGAAGAATGCAAAAATCAGAAAACAGATAAATGAAGGGAGGAAGTCTCATTGGCCATTGCTGCTCGTACAAAGGATAAACCTCAACATTCTGTTACCGGCTCAACGGTTTATCCCATCCTATTGATTATTGGTATTTGTCATATGCTGAACGACACACTTCAAGCCGTTATTCCTGCGATGTTCCCTATTTTGGAACGCTCAATGGGGCTGACCTTTACACAATTAGGGCTGATTGCCTTTACATTAAATATGGTCTCCTCCGTGATGCAGCCTGCTATTGGTTGGTACACAGATAAACGGCCGATGCCTTATGCACTTCCGATTGCTTTATTTTCAAGTGCTATCGGTATATTCGGACTCGCGTTTGCTCCATCTTTTGCCACCATTCTGCTTTGCGTTGTCTTTATCGGACTTGGCTCTGCGATCTTCCATCCAGAGGGCTCCCGTGTTGCGAACATGGCAGCTGGTCCAAGACGAGGACTTGCACAGTCCATCTATCAAGTAGGCGGGAATACAGGTCAAGCCTTTGCTCCGCTTATCGCTGCATTAATGCTCGTACCGCTCGGTCAGACAGGCGTGGCTTGGTTTACGATTGTTGGAATGATAGCGGTCGGTTTTCTTCTTTATATTTCAAGATGGTATGCCGGAAGACTTCAAACCATTCGGGCCCAAGCGAAAAAAACACCTGCAAAAGCTGCTAGATCTGATATTCATCGTAAATCAGCACTCATTGCACTTGGCATTATCGTCTTTCTCATCTTCGCCCGCTCTTGGTATGGAAATGCCATTTCGAATTTCTATGCGTTTTATGCGATTGAACAATACGGTTTGACGATTAAAGAATCACAGACTTATATTTTCTTATTTCTCATTCTAGGTGCAATTGGGACATTTTTAGGCGGGCCACTTGCAGACCGCTTTGGCAAGAAAAACGTGATTTTAGTTTCCTTATTGGCATCCTTCCCGCTTGCCCTGCTGCTGCCATTTGCCGGACCCGTTTTTGCTTATGTTTTACTCGGGCTGATTGGGCTAATTTTGACATCAAGCTTCTCTGTCACCGTGGTTTATGCCCAAGAACTATTTCCCGGGAAAATTGGCACAATGTCTGGTTTAACTGTTGGGCTTGCGTTTGGTATGGGTGCAATCGGATCGGTTGCCCTCGGCTCATTCATTGATGCCTTTGGCTTAACGCCTACCATGCTCGGTGTTGCCTTTTTACCGATATTAGGCATCCTAGCCTTCTTACTTCCCAGCGACCAAACCATCTCCAAATGGAATGAATCATAAAAAGAAAACCGCTCAATAATGAGCGGTTTTTTCCGATTGTTAAAATGATGTGTATTTTAGCCCTTTGTCTTCTTTTCAGCGTGATAGAAAACCTTTGCAGTCTAGGAAGGACGAGCACTGGCGCGGAGCGAATTGAACATTCGTGAGCACCAGCGCGCAGGACTGACAAAGAATGCGAGGGTTTGTCTACACGCAGAAACCGCTCAATAAATGAGCGGTTTTCATCTCTCATAAAAATGCGTGTCAGGAACATGCTTCTTTGCAATAAACCCTTGCTTAAATTCCGGAAATACCTTTTGCACCTGTTTGATTTTTCGATGAATCAAGTCAGCATAAGGAATATACAGGTGATCCACAAGCTTTTGTTCTGTCATATAGTAATACCAATTCAGATTAAAGGTCTTCTCATCAATGATCGTAAAGGCAGAAAAATGATAGAACAAAAGTGGACATTCGTCGAGATACATATCCCCTTTTACAACTGAAAGCTTGTAGTTTTCAATGTTCCAAATCGCCGCATTGGCTCCTTTAGATGTAACGATATGAACCCCTTCAAAATCATCAACCCATCTTTCCACATATCGCTGATCTCCATACGTCTTTTTTTCTGTATCCATTTCTACTGTACAATGTGCAAGACAGTTTTCTTTCCATTGCGTGACTGCCTGTTTGGCAACATCTGTGTTACGACAGCCTACAAACCCAGTATTAAAACGGCCAGACAACTCGTAATAACGATAGAACCGCTCGGAATTCATATGATCCGTTAAAAATAAATGAGCGCTTGGATTCTCTGCAAAAATCGCCTCTGGATCATGATAAAAATACAAATCTGTATCCAGATGGGCAAGATAATCCGCATCTGAGGACTCAAGAATTTTGAGCAGAAAAGCAGGCTTTAACGTCCAGCAATACTCATGGAACGTTCGATCTTCTTTTGCCTTTCGCAGCGTGTCATCTTCAATGTCCTCAAGCTGTTCATATTGAACATGCGGATGAGGGAACTCCCTTAACACCTTATAAGCCAAAGGGTCTGCACATAAAACGGACAGCTTGAAGGCATGAGCGTTTTGTTCAAGCGAATGAATCAGCGCCAAAAGCTTAAAGACATGGGTATTCGACACAATGGTTGTAAAGTGATAAGACGCCATTTACAACACATCCACTTGGAACAAATCAACGCGCAACAGCTCTTTCGTCAGCCCTTGAATGGCTTCTACAAGTACCGTGCAGCCATACTCCTGCCGTGCAAGCTGCGCGGCTTCTGCCAGCTTTTTCAAAGGAACATGCTTGGCTGTCAGCATATCTTTTTTATCGCGTTTGATGCCTACATTCCGCTCTGTGATCAAGTGAATCAGTTCTAAAAAATAAGATAACAGGTCATCAAATGCTGAATTCTCACGCAGCTGCCGAACTTCTTTCACAATATCATTTGTCACAGTATGAGAAAACGGACCGGAGAAAGCCAAATGGACATCAATAGAATCAATATTGTTGTACTTCTCACACATATACAAAATGTTGTATTTGATGTCATCAAACGACGTTAAATTACTTGGATGCTCTTGATGCACGCTCATGATATCCTCTCGCAATTCAAAGGAGAGACCAAGCTGATGCAGACGAATCCCTAAATCATAATCCTCAAATCCGTACCGAACGATATTTTCATCAAACATCCCTAGTGCCATGACATGCTTCCGTTTGACAGAGGAGTTATTTGTAATAAAAAATCGCCATGGCAGCTCATAAGAACCTAAATCATAGTGGTACGTATTTAAAATGTCTTTCAGGATATCTATAAACTCAGACTGCAAATCGAAACTTTTCTCAAGAAATGCACCATTTTCGACTTCTTCCAATGATAAAAGAGGCGTTTTGTCCTCCATTTTCCGTTTATACAGCCCTTGCTTTTTCAACCGCTTCATATGATCCTTATCAAAAGCTGTGTAAAAATAGCGATAAATCCGCTTCCAGCACACACCGCAAATAACGAGATCCTCCCTGTCAGCATGGGCCTCTGCATGCTTTTCAATAAATCTCGGTTCTGCCAGCATATCACTGTCATGGAAAATGAGCAGATCTCCCTCCGCCTCGCGAATGGCATGATTACGCCCCTTTGCAATCCCTTGATTGACAGGAATACGCACCTTTTTAAACGGAAAGTTCACTTCAATGTTCTCGAGCATTTCCATCGTGCCATCTGTTGAGCCATTATCGGCAACAATGACCTCAAATGGAATATCTGTTTCCTGAAGTGTTAAGGAAAAAAGGCTTCCTTCTAACCGCTCTTTGGCATTATAGCTTGGAATAATGACGCTCACCTTTGGCTTTTCGTTCATGCGTCATCCTCCTCCCGTTTGGCATATCCGTTAAACAGCGGATCGACCTGCTCCACAGATTCAATCACATGGCGAAGCACTTGCCGATAGGCTTCTTGGAAAAACGGCAGGTCATTTCGTCCTTTTTCATGAATTTGCTGCATCTCATCCTTGCTCACAATCCGAAAGCCGCTGAAATGATAGCAAATGAGCGGGTGCCCATCCTCCAGAAGAATACGTCCATTCTCCTCCCGATAAGAATGCTGCCCATAGTTCCAATGACCAATATTCACACCTTTTGTCTCAATATCTTCTACATTGTCAAACAGCCTCGGCATATGATCCAGATATCCTTGATCGCCAAACTTGCCTTCTCCCGGTGCATTTTTACATTCTTTTAAGCATTCTTCTTTCCACCAGCTGAGGCATTTTCGTCCGGCTTCATCTCCTTTAAAATGCAGAAAGCCTGAATTATAGCGGCCTAAAAGCTTCTGAAGCATCTTCACTTCCTCAGCATCAAAGCTTGGAATGACAATATCCCCTCTTGAAATTAAAACAGAGGCATTCGGCTGATGTTGAAAAATAACCTGAGGGCTCTCATAAAAGAATAAATCCGCATCAAGATAAGTCACGCTCTCTGCCTGCTCCTGTTCAAATAACCACTCAATCCAAATCGGCTTTAAGGTCCAGCAATATTCCGATGCATCCCGTTCCTCTTTTTTCTCTAGCAGCTCAGGTGTTTCGAGCTCCCGTACATGAACAAGATCCACATGCGGAAAATTCATTTGATGAAGCAAATCAAATGCAGCATCATCCATACATAACGTCTTGATGACAGCATCATCTTCTACTTGCTTCAACGATAAGAAAAACGCAATGGCTTGATAAAGTCTTCCACTTGAAAGAACCGTACAATATATGCTGTTCATCTTTTTACACCTCTATTTTTGAAAGAATTCGCGGTACCATTCAATCGTCTTCTCTAAACCTTCATCAATGGAGTAGTCAGGCTTCCAATCAAGCAGCTTTCTCGCTTTCTCTGCCGACAAATATTGATGCTTAATCTCATGTGTTCCTTGGTTCAAAATACGAGGCTTCAGCTCACTTCCCATTGCCTTTAAAATCTTATCCACAAGGTCAAGCACTGTCAGCTGAATTTCGTTACTAAAGTTAAAGGCTTCTCCCGCCAGCCCTTTTTCCTCCATCTTCTCAGCTAGCAGCAAATAAGCCTTCACTGCATCTTCAATGTAGAAGTAATCACGAATAAATGTCCCGTCACTTCTAATTTCCGGCGCCTTCCCTTCTAACACAAGCTGAATGGTTTGCGGAATGATTCTGTTGAAATTCAAATCTCCGCCTCCGTATAAATTACCGCAGCGTGTAATACAAACCGGAAGACCATATGTGTTGTAGTACGTATGAGAAATAAGATCTGCACAGCTCTTCGAGACATCATACGGATGTTTCCCGTTTAATGGCATGTCTTCATCATATGGAAGCTGCTCTTGATCACCGTATGCTTTGTCACTTGATGCCACGATCACTCGTTTGATCAGCGGCTGTCTTCTGCAAGCCTCCAGTACATTCCATGTCCCTAAGATATTCGCTTCAAATGTAGAAACAGGATGTCTATTCGCGACCCCAACAATGGCTTGGGCAGCCAAATGGAAGACGGTGTCAATTTCATATTCTCCTAACGCACGTTCAATCGTTTGCATATCCTCTAATGCGCCTTGCACCACATTCATTTTTTCAAATTGACTGCCTTGATATAAATTCGATCGAGGCACCTGATCACGCACAAGGCCAGTCACGTTTGCCCCTTGATCAATCAATTCCTTGACGAGATAGCTCCCTAACAGCCCTGTACATCCAGTTACAAATACGTTCTTTCCATTCCAAAATCCGCTCATGCTGTCACCAAACCTTCCATGGTTGTTTTCCATCTGTCCACATGTCGTTGATTTCCTTCAGGTTTTTATACGTATCAATTGCTGTCCAAAATCCGTGATGCTCATAAACGGCAAGCTCTCCATCATCCGCTAGGTTTTGAAGAGGCTCCGCTTCAAACACGCATTGGTCATCGTCTGTCAAATAATCAAATACCTTTGGAGACAACACAAAAAATCCTCCATTGATCATCCCGATACTGTCTGTCTTCTCAGAGAAGGATTGTGCCATCCCGTTATACACCTTCAGTGTCCCGTACTGGGACTTCTTTTCAATGCCTGTGACAGTCGCAGCTGCACCAAGATCCTGATGACGTTTCAGCAAATGAAACATATTGATATTGGCCAGTCCATCACCATACGTCATCATAAAGGTCTCATCACCGATGTAATCCTGTGCCTGCTTTAATCGTCCGCCTGTCATCGTATCTTCACCTGTATCTAAAAAGGTGATTTTCCAGTTCTCCGATTTCCCTAATAGCTTCATTTCTCCTGTCGCCATATCGAGCTGCATGCTGTGGTGCTGCCAGTCGTAGTTTAGAAAGTACTCTTTGATCTTCTCTCCTTTATAACCAAGCAATAGGATAAATTCGTCTACACCGTAATACTGATAGATTTTCATAATATGCCATAGAATAGGCCGATCTCCGATCATAGCAAGTGGTTTAGGAAGCGCTTGTGTGACCTCACTCATTCTCGTTCCCTTTCCTCCGCAGAGAATGACTGCTTTCATCTTCTCCCCTCATCTCTCTATGAAGATTTTTGATTAAAACCCTATCTTTATGCGGAAAATCAGTACATGTACCCTCATACTTTGTCCGACATCAGGTTTTGAATCTACTCTATTCATATGTCGAAATGAGAGAGTGTGCCACCTAGCATTTAACTATTTTTACAAATAAAAAAAGAGCGAGATTCATATTCTCGCTCTTTCAAAGTTTAAATTGTATATTTTCAGGGTAGATGGTATGATAAACATGTGCATAATCAGCACAAACAGCCTCTTTCTATAAAGAGACTACTAGATTTGAATGAATTCAAGTGGCAGCTTGCTTCATTCTCAATATGAATCACGGAGGTGAATTCCCATGGCACAAAACGTTCTTTGTGAAGTGAACTCTTGCCGTTTCTGGGCTGAAAACAGCTGTACCGCTTCTACCATTAAAATTGGTAAAAACACGATGACTGAAGTGACTCGCAATACTGAAACTGATTGTGAAACATTTGAAACAAAATAATCTATTTTTCTCTGAGATGAAGGAACTGGCAGGTTCCTTCTTTTCTTTTATCATTCTATCAAGAATGATAATTATTATCAAGTGTTTTTCAATAAACATTTCTCGGGAAATAATGACACGATATTTCTCCATTCGTTGACGATTTTCACTCCTTTTTCTATACTCAACATATCCGAAGAAGAAAAAGTGGTGACCAATCAATGGATTTTACGATACGTTTTCTATCATTCTTTGTCGTAGAAATCGAAGGCAAAGATGAAGAAGCAAATAAACGATTTAAACATTATCAAACACTAGATCAAGAGGAATTTGAACAAAGTGAGCTGAAGGACTTTTTAGACGGTGAGCTGAAAAAAATCGTCAAACGAAAAGTGGACAGACACCCTAAATCTGAACAAGTACCGACCAAAATTGGCCGATTTATTGTAGAACCCGGTCATGAGCTCGATTCAAACCCAAACTACAACCTATTTCATCAAACGAGATTTGCAGATACAAAAGAATTGTTTAATGAATGCAGTGAACAGTTTGTTCGCACATATTTAGATACAAGTGCTGTCAGAGGCGGCGTTTTTTTAGTGGCTTCTGCCGTTCCTAAAAAGTACTTCGACGATTCCTTTGTCTTTATTATGAAATGCGATTTCGAGCAGAAAGTGGCTTCTATCGCTGATACATCTACCTTGATCAGAAAAGTCGAAATGGCCATTACAACAAAAAACATGAAATCAATTCAATACCCGTTTATGCCAGAAGAGGGCATGACTGAGGAAGCGGAAGTGAAAATTCACCAATCCTCACACGCTCGTTATTTTGAGGACTTTTTGAAGTTCGTCGAGTACGGTGAATCCATGCCTGAAATCATGAAATCACAGGTCATGAATATGGTACAGGAACAGGTTTTTGAAACATTACAGGATGAAAGTGAAGAATTAAAGCAGTTTGAAGAGGATCTTGAAATATGGGAAGCGAGTGAAAAACGAGAAATTAGAGAAACACTCGATACAGAGCAGGTCACACAAGCAGCCTCCCATATTGTTGAACAAACTCCTGATATCACAATGAAAATGCGTCTAGGCGAGACGGAAATCAAAGGTCTTCTAGCAGACTTTGGCCACTCGATCCATATTGCAAAGCTTAACAATCGATATGTCGTGCTCGTTGAAGCAGATCAAATCGTCTTCGAAAAAGGAAGCACACCTGTTGAGTTTCATAAACCAAATGGGTTAAAAGAGGTGGTCAGCCAGCTGACGCAAAAAGCCTATGATTCAGATGTAGAATAAGAAACCATGACTGCCTCTTGCATTCAGCGCAAGAGGCAGTTTTTTTGTATAAGACCTGAATTTATTATGCTGGATCAGAAGAAACATGCAGCTCCCTGCCTCTTGCCCACATGCTGACAAGCAATAAGCTTATGATGAGCATCAGCCAAAAGACGCTGCTTGATCCAAAAAACTGAATCATCGTATATCCGAACAAGGGTCCTAAAGCAGCTCCCATATCTTGAACAAAGGAATAGCTTGCGAGGAAGCGGTTTTTATCGGTTTGAGCAGAGGCTTTTTGAAAGGCAAGCGTATCCGTTAATGTCGTTAAGACTGTTGACAGCAGCTGGATCAAAAGCAGCATCACAAGAAACCAGCCGCTGACCTTCAGCATGACCGCCAGAAGACTAAGACATCCAAATGAAAGAAACATCCAGCAAAGCGTTCGTTCCTTCATCACAAGGCCATCAAACCATCTGCCCGTTTTCGGTGCTACAAATGGTTCCCACCCCCATCTGAGCGCTTGAATGATGCCACTTAAAGCAGAAGCTCCGATGACAAAGCCGAACAGAGCAAATTCACCATCACCGATCCTTGCTTCAATGACATGACTGAGTGTTGATGCGAATAACCCTTGTATCACAAGTGCGATCAGCATACCTGTCATTAAAACTTTTACAACATCTCGTGCAAGCCACCGCTGTTTGATGACTTGATACACCTGCCCCTCTTCTCCCTTTTCAATCTCATCCAGAGAGACATAAAAAATGACCCCTAGCAATGTGAGTAAACCAAAAACAAGCGTCATGGACTGGAAGCCGATCAGGCTGGCAAATATTCCGCCAAATAACATGCCAAATAAACTGCCAAGCCGGTAAAGCCCATTGTAAATGCCCGTATAATGCCCCTGTGAGCCTTCGTCCATCTCAGCAATTAACCTCATTCCACTCATACGCAATAACGTCCATGCCAGCCCCCAAGCGCAGCGGCAAATCAGCAGCAGCCAAAAACCGCTCACACCATATAGCATCGTGGTTACTGATGCAATCAATATAGCGATCAATACACCTGTTTTCATTGGGACAAACCGATAGAGCCACCAAACGACAGGCGTTAGCGGGATGCGGATGAATCGGTTGATGGACAGTAGCAGCCCAACCTCCCAAATAGATGATAAACCAATCTCTTTCCAATAGATCGGAAGAACAATATAAAGCATTGAATCCCCAATCAGTGCAAATGCTGTGATAAGCGATATTGACACCACTTGCTTTTGACGATGATCCATTTTCCCTTCCCCCTTCGCTATCTTTACAATAAGGGATGCCTTATAATAAATCTAATGAATGTTTTTGATTGAACCATCAAAATAATTGATAGGTGGTGCAAAGTTGAATTTACATGCCCTTCGAATTTTTGCAAAGGTCGCAGAAACAAAAAGTGTTACACAAACAGCAGACGTGCTATCTTTGACACAGCCAGCTGTGACGGCTCAGCTTAGAAGCATTGAAAGTGAGATCGGGTTCCGTCTTTTTAAACGAAATGGCAGAGGGATTACACTTACGGAAATGGGGAAAATTCTATACCCTTATGCCAGGCAAGTATTCGAGGCTGAAAAGGAAGTAGAATATCAGATTGCACTTTTACAAAACGGAAAAAAGGGGCGGCTCCGCATCGCTTCTACCTATGTACCACTCAACTTTTTATTGCCAGATTGGCTCGCTGCTTTTAAAACAGCTTCATCCGAAACGGAAATTGAATTAAAAAGTGGAAACTCCGCTCAAGTTTTAGAAAGCCTGCTTCAATATGAATCAGATGTGGCCATCGCTGTGATCGAGGATTTGCACCATGAAGAGATTCTCACCTCTCATTTAACGAATTTAAGCTATGATTTTATTGTCCCGGCAGACCATCCATTGAACGGAAAAACCGTCCCGCTAGAGCGCCTGAGCCAGGAGCCTTTTTTGATGCGTGAAGAAGGCAGTTCCACAAGAGATAAACTTTTTTCTCTTTTTACCTCGAAAGGCATCAAAAAACCTACCGTAGACTTGCAGTTCAGCGGTGTTCATGAAGCGATACAAATGATCAAAGCTGGATATGGTATCACACTTGTTCCCCGTGATGCGGTTCAAGGTAGTCTCAAGCGGAAAGAAATTGGGCGCGTGTACATTGAAGGCATTGAGATCGTCAGACCAGTTGTTGTGTGCAAGCGGGCGAATGATCTTGAAGAAAATAGAACCGTGGATGCCTTCCTGCAAATGAAAGGTATCGGTCCATTCACTACGCCTGCTGCCAATTAAAAAAGTGCCTGCTCCAAAAACAGGCACTTTTTTTATTCGGCTGGCTGCACGATGTCAAACGGTACAGCCTTTGAGGCTTTCACTAATTGTTCTGGTGTGATGAGGATTTCATTTCCCCATTCTCCTGCTCCAACCCCTAATATCTCTTCCTCTAATAATGAAGCTTCAATGATCGTGCGAAATCCTTCTGGCTGCCAGCAAAACGGCGGAATCGAACCAATTCGATAGCCCGTCACTTCAAGAACCTTCTCCGGTGAAGCCATTTTAATATTACGGGAGCCGGCCGCTTTCTTTAGTTTCCCTGACTTAATATGCTGGTCAGCGCCAACCATCACAAGCAGCTGCTCCCCTTCTCCTGTTTCAAAGATCAATGTTTTGATCATTTGTCTTTCACGAAAACCAAGGGCTGCCGCTACATTTGCTGCTCCTTTTTCTGTTTCGGCAGAAAATGTTTTGATCTCATATGGGATGCCATGTTTGTCCAAAAAGTCATGTGCTGGTAATTTTCTCAAGTGATTGAACCCCTTTCCTTACAATGTCCTTCATTTAGCTTATCACAATCTTCTCATCCTTAAGATGTATTTTTCAATGGAAAGCCTCTGAACCCTTCATCACCATGCTATACTAAACTTGTTTTTGAAAAGGAGCCGGTTTAATATGGGAAACAAGTTTTGGTGTTATACAAGCAGTAAAAGCCTTCTCATGCTAAGTGATATTTTATTTGTGATGACGATCACGTTTGTCATTTATCAAGATACACAATCTGTTGCCTATGCGGCTGTCTTTCCGCTGATCAGAACGATATGCCAGCTATTAGCTGGGCTCTTCTCTCCTGTTTTAACTGATTACTTTCAAGCTGGCCGCCTATTGAAATGGGTCCCGCTTTTACGTCTTGGGATGCTCATCGTGTTTACAGCCCAATTTCATTTCTTTCAGCAGCATATGGTCTGGCTGTTTAGTGCACTCATTTTGATTTCCCTCACAGGCGGGTTCATCAGTCCTTTAATGCAGGCGATCATGCCGATGCTTGTGCCAGCAAATCAGCTTGTGAAAGCAAACAGTACAGCGTCAATATTTTATCAAATGGTTCAAATCGCCGGCTATTCGTTCACTGGAATGCTCGTCCTATGGATCGGGCCATTTTATTTAATGTGGATCACTTGTGTCATGATTGTGTTGTCTTACCTATTTTTCATCCCTGTCTTTCCTCTTCTCAAGCAAGAAGAGACGGTTCGAAAAGCAAATAAGACGAACAGCTTCAAAGATGGCTGGACGATCATTTGGACAAATAAAACGGTGCGCACCCTGACCTTTATGGATGTTTGTGAAAATATTGCGGGTGCTGTATGGATCGGGGCAATTACGCTTGCCTTTGTCACACATGATTTAAAGCAAGGTGAGGAATGGTGGGGCTTTATCAATGCCGCTTATTATATCGGCACCATTCTAGGCGGTCTCTTAGCTGCATGGATGAGTCAATTTATTCAAAAACAGCTTCTTCTCTTTATGGCAGCTGGGTCATTCATTTATGCAGTGCTGACTATTGTCTATTCACTGAACAGCCTGCCATGGCTTGCTTTGCTGCTTTGTATTTTGATGGGGCCTGCTTATCAAATTCGTGATGTTTCGCAGCAAACCATTCTTCAAACGGAAACACCTGTCCAAGATTTATCAAAGGTGTACTCAGCTCATTACGTCCTTTCTTCTGTATCTGTCGGTTTATCTATTTTCTTTGTTGGATTGATTGCGGATGCATATGGGGCGAGGTCTGTGTATTTGCTAGGCGGTCTGTTTGTGCTCGTCTGTTCTGGTATTGCCATCCTTTCTTTTATGAAGCAGAAAAAAGAGAGCAGCTGATTCATGCAGCGGCTCTTTTACTTTTCTTTTAACATCGCGAACATGTCACGGGCCATTGCTTCTAAAATATACACAACTGGCGTCTGTGTGGTGATATTGGCTCTGTGTACCCGCTCATCTGTGACGTAGTAGGCAATATTTAAATCTGAAATGCGCGAAATCGTGCAGTGCTGGTTATTCGTAATACTAATGATTGTGCTGCCTTCCCTTTTTAACTTTGAAATATGATCGATCGTAATACTGTTCTCCCCTGATACAGACAGCACAATGGTGACACTATTGTCTAAATACTGCATATTCATCGGGAAAAATGGATCATTGATGTAAAAGGAAAATTTCTCAAGACTTGAAAAGTACCTCGCCCCATACTGCGCCAAAATGCCAGAACTGCCAGTCCCGATAAACAGCACATTTTTTGCCTCAGCAATGAGTTTCGCTGCCTCCTTAATTTTCCCCTCAAAGTCTCCCTTTAATGTTCGTTCAATAAATTCATATAGAAAGTGCTGTGTGCTTTTTAAAGAAGGTGTCTGCTCTGATTCTAAATACATTTTGAGCTTCACTTTAAACTCTGAAAAGCCTTCACAATTTACTTTTCGGCAAAAACGAAGGACAGACGAGGTGGAAATATGTGCAGCATCTGCAAGGTCTCGAATTCTCATGTACACGACCTTTTCACTGTTTTCCATGATATATCGGTATAAAGCGCTTTCTAGTTCATTAAAGCTGGAAATGACCTCACTTGAAAACATCTGACTTCCCCTTTCTCCAACAACATGTCACATCGTGTTTCTTTTATGTAACAAATCTCTAAATAGGGCACCCTTGCCTAAAGACGCTGAAGTCATTTACGCATGAGATGCTCTCACGATAAGCTATAGATGTACAAAATAAAAAAGACTTTTCTCTATTATAACATTGCGCGTTACATTATTCGGAGGTGCAGAGCATGGCAAAAGGATTAAAGGTTGTCACAATTGGCGGAGGATCAAGCTATACACCAGAGCTTGTCGAAGGATTTATTAAACGATACGATGAATTTCCGATTAGCGAGCTTTGGCTCGTTGATATTGAAGCGGGAAAAGAAAAGCTTGAGATCGTAGGAAATCTTGCAAAACGCATGGTCAAAAAAGCAGGACTTCCAATCGAGGTTCATTTAACATTAGATCGTAGAAAAGCGCTTGTAGATGCTGATTTTGTTACAACACAATTCCGTGTCGGACTTCTTGAAGCACGTATGAAGGATGAACGCATTCCTTTAAAATATGATGTCATTGGTCAAGAAACAAATGGTCCAGGGGGTCTATTCAAAGGACTTCGCACCATTCCTGTCATTCTTGATATTGTCAAAGATATTGAAGAGCTTTGCCCGAATGCATGGCTTGTGAATTTCACAAATCCAGCTGGTATGGTCACTGAAGCCGTACTTCGTTATTCAAACCATCGAAAAGTCGTTGGCTTATGCAACGTGCCAATCGGCATTCGCATGGGAATCGCCAAAGGGCTTGATGTCGACGCAAGCAGAGTCGAAGTCAGCTTTGCTGGATTAAACCATATGGTCTTTGGACTCAATGTATTCTTAGACGGCAAAAGCATCATGGATCAAGTGATCGAAGACATGGCGGATCCAAACTCCAGCATGTCGATGAACAACATTCAAGCGATTCCGTGGGATGCTGATTTCTTAAAAGGGCTTGGCGTTATTCCTTGTCCATATCACCGCTACTACTACAAAACAAGTGATATGCTGGCTGAGGAAAAGAAAGCAGCAGCAAACGAAGGAACTCGTGCAGAAGTCGTTCGCGCATTAGAAAATGATCTGTTCGAGCTTTACAAAGACCCTGATCTAGACATCAAGCCGCCACAGCTTGAAAAACGAGGCGGTGCCTACTACAGTGATGCAGCTTGTAACTTAATTGCATCCATTTATAACGATAAACATGACATTCAGCCTGTGAACACAATTAACAATGGCGCCATCAGTGACATTCCAAATGATTCTGCCGTTGAACTCAACTGCGTTATCACAAAAGACGGTCCTAAACCAATCGCTGTTGGTGAAATGCCGGTCGCTGTCAAAGGACTCATTTCTCAAATTAAATCCTTTGAACGTGTAGCTGCTGAAGCAGCCGTGACAGGCGATTACAACACAGCCCTTGTCGCAATGACCATTAACCCGCTTGTCCCATCAGATGCTGTTGCAAAAAGCATCCTAGATGAAATGCTAGAAGCACACAAAGAATATTTGCCACAGTTTTTTAATAAAGTAGAAGCATAAAAAGAAACCGCACTTGTCGAAAGTGCGGTTTTTCTTATTTGGCTGCAAACAGCCGGTCCATTTGATGACGATCATAGTCTAATAGCCAGTGCTGTAAGCCTTCATAGACTGGGCGTAGACGCTCAGCATCTGCCGCAATGAGATCACAGCCTCTATCATCATATAAATGAAAAATCATTTTTTTCGAGACATTCATTAGGTAAATTTCATATCTAAGCTTCCCCTTCAAAATTTGATTCGGTGCATAGAAGTCCTCCTGGCAGATCGCATGGAGAAGCGGACGCAATCGAATGTCTTGCAGCTGGCATTTGAGTGTAAATCTCTCTAATGTCAGTGAATCTTCTATTTCTGGACGTACATAAGTCAAAAGCTCGTGGCGCAATCTGTTCCTTACTTGCCGATGCACATATTTTTGATAGACAAGGAGCTTTCGCTTCGTTAATTCAAGTTCATGATCTGTATACACATCCGTCACAAGCAGCATCTCGTCTTCTGGATCAAAAGCATATTTCACAATCTCTAAAGCACGATCTCCCGCTTTTTCTAATACAATCGATTCTTTTCCTAATGACCAATCTGCCACTTCAAACCGAAGCCCAATAGGCCACTCATAAAAAAGAGGCGGCGTGAGGACAAGATCAGGAAAATGACTTTTTAAAAAGCTATTTGTTTGATCGCTCATGTCATGTCCTTCCATTGATTTTATTTCTTATTTTACCGTTGAAACATATAGGAAAACAATTGGAAATTAACTGTCATTTCTTATATGATAGAAAGAGATGGAGGTGTGACCAATTGAAAAAATGGTTTTTACAGGTGTTCCTCACCGCATTGATCACGATGTGGATACAGACTGGACTTGATCAGGCGAACATCATTCATATCACCAATGTATGGGTCGATGCCAGCAGCTGGATCCTGATCTTCTTTGTGATCTACGCACTTTTTGAATGGACAGCTCACGTCTTAGCAAAACAGAAAACCGCTCATCGCTGAACATCTCTTTTCATAGAGATGTTTTTTCCTGAAACTTTTCTTGCACAAGTTCATGAATGACGCCCATTCCTGCCTGACTTCCAGCTGCTGCTGCGAGAACTAACTGAGCAGGACCGCCTAAATTATCACCACATGCAAAGACACCACTGACGGTTGTACGTCCAAGAATATCTGTTTCAATCCCTGCATTCTTCGTCATTTGACAGCCAAGCTTTTCAGCAAATGGGGCTGACTGCTTGAATTCACTTGCGACAAAACCGCCTTCCCTTTTTACTGTCTCCCCATTTGCAAGCTGGAGAGAGCGCAGCTCACCATTGTCATGATCAATCGATACAATAGGCACATCAATGACTTGAATAGAATGCTCCGTCAGAAGTGACTTGTCCTCTTCAGCCAAACCGTGCCCATTCGTAAACACGATCAAATCCTTTGTCCAATTGGATAGAAGCTTAGCCATATGCAAGGCTCTCTGATTCTCCGCAATAAGGGCAAGCGCTTTATCCTTTAATTCCCATCCATCACAGAAAGGGCAGCTAAACAACGTTTTTCCATACACATCATGAATTCCTTCGATCTCTGGCAATATATCCTGAAGTCCAGTTGCCAAGATGATTTTTTTCGCTTCGAATGTATCCCCTTCGTGTGTCAGTAACGTAAAGAATTCCTCTCGCTTTTGTATATCATTAATTCTACTTCGTTTGATTTGGATATTAGGGTATTTTTGAAGATCTGCCTCTCCGGTTTGTCTGATCTCAAACGGTGTCATTCCATCGTTTGTAATAAATCCATGTGATTCCTGAGTCACTCGATTTCTTGGCAGCTCGTCATCAAATACAATGACCTGCTTTCTGCCCCGGCCCACAACAAGTGCTGCACCTAATCCGGCTGGCCCGCCTCCGATAATCGCACAATCTAATAACATATCAATCTCTCCTTTTATTCAAGACTTTAAAGACTTTTAATATCTATAATTAGTTCAAAAAAATCACATCTTGAAAAATGGATTTTTTTCTGTCTGCTCAATTTGGTTCGCAATATCAATTAACCGTTTTTGACTTAACGTCTCCTGCATTTTCGTTTCCACATCCTGCATGACTTGTTCAATCAAACAGCCATCATGGGGCATGAAGGAGTCATGCTCTAAAGAGCAGCGAAATAAATTCGTTTGTCCTTCTACAGCATGAATGACATCTAAAAACGAAATGTCTTCCTTTCGTTTGATAAGGGTGTATCCTCCCTTTGCACCAGGTGTTGATTCAATCAATCCCGCCTTCACAAGCTTTGTTAAAATTTTGGATAAATAGGTTGGTGAAAGATCTTGCATCTTAGCAAGTGGCTCAACGCCAATCGCTTTACCCTTTGGCGCAATAGTTAAAAACACCATCGTATGTAGCGCATAGTTGGTCGCTTTAGAATATTTCATAAGGAAGCTCCTTTCTATCTATTATAGACCTTTTATATCTGTAATTGATCATAGATGATTCAAGAGAAAAAAGCAAGTACTGTGGATCTGCTCCTCTTTTCATTCCACATTTCACATTTCCTTCCGATAATAGAAGTAAGCACGGAATAAAGTTTTGCTTGAAAACGAGAAGGAGTGAAGAAAAATGTCAGATCAACAGCACAATGCAGCACACGAAGAAGAAGAGGAATTTAACGTATACGACATGCTACCGCCCGCAGGTACAATCATCGGAGAAGCAACAGAAGAAGAAATGGAAGCCGCAGCAGCACTAGAAGTGAGACATGTCGCGTTCATGCGCCTTCAAGATATGTACATTCAATTTGACGGCTCGTCTTACAAAGACTTATTAAAAGACTTCCAAGAATTCGAATTGGATTCCACAAAATTCTGGAGAACCATTGCTAGACGTCTTCAAATTCCATACGAATGGCCAATCCGAATCGACCACGCAAACGGCCCTATTTATATTGGTGAAACTGAGGATAGCCGTGAGGTTGAGGAGAGTGCGGAGTAAGGAATGACGGGCCCCTTTTGGTAAGGGTTCTTTTCGTCTCCATCACAATAAATAAGCAATATGAGCGCTGTCACGCCCATATTGCTTATTCTCCTGTTATGTTAATTCTGGCCAAAATGCTTGATTTGCCACAATTAAGTCGTCTAAAATATCTTTTGCTACTTTTGCACTCGGCACCGTTTTCGATAATGTGATGGCCTGCCATAGTTTTTGATAGGACCCTTCTTCAAATGCTTCTACTACTAATTTTTCTACGCCAACTTGCTGCTCCATGAGACTTTTTTGAAATCTAGGAATTTCTCCAACTACTAATTTTTCTGGACCATTGCTGCCAACGATACAAGGAATTTCGACCATTGCTGTTGGGTCAAAGTTTCTAATGGCGCCATTGTTCTCTACAATCATCAGCATCCGTTCTTTTTTATTAAAAGCAATGGCTCTTGCCAAATCAACGATATAGGAAGCGTGCTCATCAATGGTCAGCTTTGTTTCCTTTGCAGTTCCTTTATCAATGATGGCCTGACACTCACTAAAAACAAAAGCTTCCCGTCCCTCCATGACTTCATTGGCACGTGTGAATTCTATATTGGAATGTGCTACTTCTTCATCTGGAAATAGATAGTATTTCAAATACGTATTAGGGACCGTTTTTGGATCAAGCGCTTGAATATCTTTGGCCTTTTTTAATGTGCTGTTCCAGCTCTTCTGCTGTTCTAGTTCAGATGTTCCATCTGTTGCATAACCATGCTGGCTTACATGCTTAATCACCTCAGGCATTAAGCTATTTCCTGATTTATCTCGAATATCTGTCCACCAGCCAAAGTGATTCAAACCATAGTAATCTACTTCTAGTTCTTTCCGTGAAGATAAGCCTAAATTTTTTGCAATTAATTCTTCGATGCCAATTGGCATATCACATATGTTTAAAATCTTAGAATTCGGTCTTAGCTTACGTGTTGCCTCAGCTACTATCGCTGCAGGGTTCGAATAGTTTAACATCCAAGCTTCAGGTGAGTATTTTTCCATATAATCGACAAGTTCTAATACACCTGGAATAGAACGCATTCCGTAAGCTATCCCGCCTGGACCGCATGTTTCCTGTCCGACGACTCCATGCTTCAATGGAATTTTCTCATCTAATTCACGCATTGCATATTTTCCGACACGAATATGTGCCATCACAAAATCGACTTGAGTAAACGCTTCTTCTGGGTCCGTGCTTGCCAGTAATTGCACTTCTGGTGCTCGTTCTTTTAACATAATCTCACATGCATCTGCAATCGTCTTTTGTCTAGCTTCATCATTATCATAGAGTTTAATTGTATGAATTGGGAACTCCTCTAAATAGTCTAACAGCATCAAAATGATTCCCGGTGTAAATGTACTTCCGCCTCCAGCGATGGTAATATTAAATCTTTTCATGATATCCAGCTCCTTTTTCAATCTAATGAAAGTTTAGTCTCAAAGGACTCTCTTACTTGCGGTACACTTAAGCCAACAATGATTTGAATGCTTTGACCACTCTTAGCCATGCCGTGTGCCAGTTTATTCTCTGTAAAGTAGTCCCTATCTTTCACCAAGCTAGGGTCAATCACTGTAATACGCAGACGCGTGGCACAGTTTGTCACATCTTTAATGTTTTCTTTACCGCCAAGGCCTTCTAAGAAATAAACGGCTTTCTCTTCATACTCTGATGCATAAACGGGTGATTCCTTTTTGTCATGACCTTTTTTATGACTCTCATAATCTTGTTTTGTATATAGCCTCGTCTCCTCCTCATCTTTTCGTCCTGGTAATGGAATATCAAATTTCACAATCATCCATCTAAATATGACAAAATACAATGCAGTAAAGAGAAGCCCAATCATCGCTTGGATCAGATAAATCCCTCCATGATTTGAGGAGAGCGGAATCCAGTTCAATGCAGCTATTTCAATCAGCCCGGAACCCATCATTCCGACAACACCAAACATATTCATGATTGTCACCATGGTCGCTCCAAGAAGTGCATGTATCACAAATAAATAAGGCGCGAGAAATAGAAACGTAAATTCAAGCGGTTCTGTAATTCCCGCAAATATGGCTGTCAATGTGGCGGGTAATACCAAAGCCAAAACCTTTTTTCTATTTTCCTTCGGTGTAGAAAAATACATGGCTAGAGCTATCCCTAAACAGCCGAACATCTTAATGTTCCCATGTAATAAAAATCCGTATGGATAAAGATCCTTCAAATCGGAAGTTGAGGACGCAAATTCATTTAAGTGAGCAATCCAATATGGTTTTAACCCTCCATTTACAGCCGCTGGACCAAACTCAAAAGGTGTATAAATAAAATGGTGAAGTCCTGTTGGAATTAACACCCTTTCCAAGAAATGAAACAGCCAGACACCAATATAACCAGACTGTGCCATGAACCCTTGGAGAGATTGAATCCCCTGCTGAACATAGGGCCATACAAAAGCAACGATAAAAGCAATAGGAATCATCACAAAGAATCCGATGATGACAACAAATACAAGCCCCTGGAAAATCCCAAGCATTTCAGGCAGCTTTTGATCATAAAAACGATTATGGATCCAAATGACGATTCCAGATATCATCACCGCACCAATGATACTTGTATCCAGCGTAGGTATACCCGCAATTTCTTTTACTCCCGCTACATTCTCAACACCTTGCGATAAATCAACACCAAAAGCAGACGGCCAAAGTGTCAAAATAGCATGAATATAATTGTTAAATACGAGATAAATCATCAAAGCTGCGAGCGTCGCACGGGCTTGCGCTTTTTTTGCAAGTGAGATAGGCAATCCAATCACAAAGGCTAATTCCATATGATTGAAAATCGTCCATCCTCCGCTTTCAATCAGTGTCCAAACCTTATACCACATCGTACCTTCTGCAGCCATTTCCCCCATAATCGCTGGATTCTTACATAAAGTCGCGAGGCCGACAACAATACCAAAAAACGCGAATAAAAGTACAGGAACTACCATAGCACTGCCAAACCGCTTGATTGCATTCATAAGCATTACCCCTTTGCTTGATCCATAACACCACTGTAAAGGCAGCGCTTACAAAAACCAATAGGTTTGACGTATTTAGAAATCAAGTTGTAACATTAGATTATATTTTCATAGGAAGAAAATATTTTCATGTTGGAGGGCACATCGCATGATACTGGACAAGCTGGTTAATGAATACTTCGAAGATTTAAATAAGAATGACCTACACATTATTAAAACGATCCATGATCATCTTGAAGAAATGAAGACAATGAAAATTCAGGACCTTGCCCGTTATGCTCATACTTCCATCTCATCCATCCATCGGCTTGCTAAGAAAATAGGGTTCGACGGCTATAGTGACTTAAAGTCTTATGTGAAATTAAATGCTTTCACTGAAGAGACAACACAAGATTTAATGCAGCTGCTTGATCAAGATATCCGGCAGACAAGAAAATATATGGAGCAGCTGGACTTTCATCAATTAAATCAACTGATAGATCGCGCACCGTATATTTATATTTATGGTACAGGAACTGCACAACTCGATTTGGCCAATGATGTACAGCGGCAGCTATGGTCACTGCATAAAAAATCTCAAGTATTACGAAGCAAGCGGGACTTAACAGATGGAATCATTGAATTTGGTGAGGATGACCTTTTATTTATCATTTCTTTATCGGGTGAATCGAAGAATTTAGATGAAATCATTCAATTGGTGAAAACGAGACATATCAAATTTATCAGCATGACCACATTAAGGAATAACCTCCTTGCACAAAATGCCATGTTTAACATCTATGTAAGCAGCACCCCGTTTCACTTATATAACAAAGTGGACAACTCCAGCTTTCTGCCATTTTACATTGTGGCAGATATTATCGTCAGAAAATATAGTGAGTGGAAAGTGAACCAATTGAATAATAGGACTTAAACATAACAGGTACCGTTTTGGAGAGAGATTCAATGTTGCTTCGCAAAAAAAAGAGAGACTCTTTTGTCTCTCTCAAAAAACACTGTATAACAGCGGATTTAATGAAATATATCTACTTGCGGCTGCCTTTTCCTATTCAGCAGTATAATGCCCAGCAAGCAGTTCATCAAACGAATCCGCTAATTTGAAATCCGTCTCATATTCTAGATCAAAGTAATGAACCGGCGGATGTTCCTTTGTTTCTCTGTAATCCAATGCAATCCACGTATGACCATCTCCACAAATGAGCACAAGTCCCTCAGGCAATTCCCATTCTTCTATTAAATAATCACTATCCATAATGCCTTCATTTTTGGCAATTCCTCTTAAATGATCAAATGACACATGATCCTCTGCCCATCCATTCAGCTGATCCGTGGGAAAAGCGTTATGCAGGGTATACCCGCCATTTTGTTCGAGAATCAGTTTTTTATATGTATCCGGCAAGATGACGCCTAGCTTCTTTTCCGCTTTTGCAATGCCTTTCTCATTGATTTTCTTAAATGTTTCTTCGCTTTCACTGTCTTTATCCCAAAATGGTTTCAAATGAAATACCTCCAATTGTTATTTCTATCTCATTTTACCATTTAAGAGAACTAGTTTAATAGTCCTATTTAATAAAAAAAGAGAAGGGTTCGCCCCCCTCCTCTTGTTGGTCATGATTGTTCTTGATTTCTCGCTTCAAATTCATCCAGCATGGCACGCACTTCATCTGTTGATGATGTATTCATTAATTGATTTCTTAAGAAACTCGCTCCTCTGAATCCTTTTACATAAATCTTAAAGAAACGGTGCAGTGCCTTGAATGGACGCAAGCCTAGTGATGAGTATTGATCATGGAGATCAAGATGTAACCTTAACAGACCGAGCAGTTCATCACTTGTATGCTCCTTCGGCTCTTTTTCAAAAGCAAATGGGTTATGGAAAATCCCGCGCCCAATCATCACTCCGTCCACTCCATACTGTTCAGCGAGCTTTAAGCCTGTTTGACGATCAGGAATATCACCATTGATTGTCAAAAGAGTATCAGGGGCTACTTCATCACGAAGTTTTTTAATCTCAGGAATGAGCTCCCAATGCGCATCCACCTGGCTCATTTCCTTTCTTGTGCGAAGGTGGATCGATAAATTCACAATATCTTGCTCCAAAATGTGTCGAAGCCACCCGCGCCATTCATCGACCTCAGTAAAACCAAGTCTTGTTTTCACGCTGACAGGTAATCCCCCAGCTTTTGCTGCTTGAATCAGCTCTGCAGCAACATCTGGACGAAGAATTAAGCCGCTGCCCTTCCCGTTTTGCGTGACATTTGGAACAGGACAGCCCATATTAATATCAAGCCCCTGAAATCCTAATTCCGCCATTCCAATACTCATTTGTCTAAAGTTCTCAGGCTTGTCTCCCCAAATATGAGCAACAATCGGCTGCTCATCCTCTGTAAACGTTAAACGCCCCTTCACACTTTGAATACCATCAGGGTGGCAATAACTCTCACTATTCGTAAACTCTGTAAAAAACACATCCGGTCTCGCCGCCTCACTCACAACATGACGAAACACAACATCTGTCACTTCTTCCATTGGTGCTAATATAAAAAATGGCCGCGGTAAATCACGCCAGAAATTTTTACTCATCTTTCATCCAATTCCTCTCATGACATAGCGCCTAAAGGGCATGTCCTTCTATAAAGTCTTTCAGCAATTTTTATCATTATATACTTTAATATGAACCGGGCAAAATTGCAAAAAAGGTCATTTGGTAATGAATTGTGGGGGGAAAATATTGATTCCACTTCCAAATATCATTTTTTAGTGCCGATTGAACATACAAAAATAAAAACACCCCAATATCGATGTTTTTCACGAAATCGGGATGTCTCAATACATTACTAATTAATCACAAGACTTGCTACACATTCCACATGTGAGGTATGCGGAAACATATCCACAGGCTGCACTTCCTCCGTCACATACCCGCCATCTTCAAGAATGCGCAAATCACGAGCAAGCGTCCCTGGGTTACAGGAGACGTAAACAACACGGTTTGGTTTCATTTTTAAAATCGTGTCAAGCAGTGCTTCGTCGCAGCCTTTTCTTGGCGGATCGACGACGAGGGTGTCTGCTTTGATGCCTTCTTTGTACCAGTTTGGGATGACGGTTTCTGCTTCGCCGACTGCGAATTCGACGTTATTGATTCCGTTTAAGGCAGCATTGCGTTTTGCATCTTCAATTGCTTCTGGAACAATTTCAACCCCATATACTCTGCCTGCTTTTTGTGCGAGAAATAAGGAAATCGTACCGATTCCGCAGTAGGCATCGATAACAGTTTCTTCGCCTTGCAGCTCGGCATATTCAAGCGCTTTGTCATAAAGCACCTTTGTTTGGGCTGGGTTCACTTGATAAAACGAGCGGGCTGAAATGGCAAATTTGATGTCGCCAATCGTGTCATAAATGTATTCTTCGCCCCATAAAATGGTTGTTTCGTCTCCGAAAATGACATTTGTTTTCTTTGAATTCACGTTTTGTACAATTGACCGAACGTGTGGGAAGCGTGCTATAATCTGCTCAATCACCTGCTGCTTTTGCGGAAAGTCAGCCGTTCTAGTAACAAACACAACCATCATTTCACCTGTTGCAATACCGTAGCGAACCATCACATGACGCAGCCAGCCTTTGTGCCGCTCTTCGTTATATGCTTTGATGCCAAACGCATTGCATATGTCTTTTACTGCCTGTACCACTTCGTCGTTTTCTGACTGCTGAATCAAACATTTTTCCATATCAATGATTTCATGGGTACGCTGCTGATAAAACCCTGCAACAAGTCCGCCTTCGCGTTCGCCAACTGGAACTTGTGCTTTGTTTCGGTAATTCCAGGGGTCTTCCATGCCGAGTACAGGATGAACTTTTACACGGCTCATATCAAGCTTGCCGATCCGCTCTAAAACGTCCTTTACTTGTTTTTGTTTAAATAGCAGCTGGCCTTCATAGCTCATATGCTGAATTTGACAGCCGCCGCACTGCTTGTAAATGGGACATGGCGCATCTTGCCTGTGCTGACTTTCCTTTGTCAGCTCCATGAGTCGTCCAAAAGCAAATCCTTTTTTGACTCGTGTGACTTTGATTTGCCCTTGTTCGTCAGGAAGGGCATTCGGTACAAAGACAGGGAATCCTTCAATTTTCGCTACACCTGCACCTTCATGCGTTAAGTCTTCGAAGGTTACATTGTAGTATTCATTCTTTTCAACAGGCGGTTTCATTTTCACCAATTTTATCACCTCATTTGCAAAGAAAAACTTGGCCGCCATAAGGAACCAAGTTCAGTCTTCACCCTATTTTTTCAGCTGTTTCTTTTGGCACAATAAATTCGATATGGCGATACAGGTTTTCAAATTCACCTGGCAGCATGCCGCCGTATTCACCATCTAAATTCAATTGCATTTTATCTTTTACATCTACCTTCACGCGATTCGCTTTTGCGTAGATGACATTGTTATCATGAATATGCTCGCCTCTGAGAGCAAGGCTGACCACTCGAATGGCTTCTGCTAAATTGACCTTCTTTAAAATAATTAGATCAAACATCCCATCATCTAAAATGGAATCTGGCGCTAGTTTTTCAAAGCCGCCTACTGAGTTTGTGAGTGAAACAAGGAACAGCATGATTTCTCCATGAAACAATTTGCCGTCATATTCAATTTCGACTTCTGTCGGGCGGATTGAAGGAAGCATCTCCATGCCTTTTAAATAATAAGCAAGCTGTCCAAGCATGGTCTTCAGTTTACTAGGCACCTCATAGGTGAGCTCTGTTAACCGGCCGCCGCCAGCAATATTAATAAAATAATGGCCATTGACTTTACCGATATCAAGCGGCTTCGCTACACCCTCAATAATGGCATCTGTCGCTTTCAAAACACCTTCTCGTGGAATTCCAAGTGCTCTTGCGAAATCATTTGTCGTTCCAACTGGAATAATTCCTAGTTTTGGTCTTTTTTCAAGCGGTGCTAGTCCGTTGACGACTTCATTGATCGTGCCGTCTCCACCTGCTGCTACAATTAAATCAAAATCTCTCTGTGCGGCTTTTTCTGCTGCTTGCGTGGCATCTCCTGCACATGTCGTCGCATGACAAGAAGTTTCATAGCCAGCTTGTTCAAATTTTTGCAAAACCTGCGGTAAATTCTTCTTGAAGAGTTCACGCCCAGATGTCGGATTGTATATAATTCGAGCACGTTTCATTCATCATCATCCTATATTCATTATGCAATCTATTTTCACCACTAACAACCTTTAATTATACTATGAGATTTGAAAATGGCAACAAAACAACCGCCTAATATGTAAAATTTCCAAGCACATTTCCCTCAGTAAGAAAGCATTCTGATAAGATAAAAGAAAACGCTGTAAAGGATGATATGCGATGAAAAAGCCTGTCTATTTTAATCATGACGGCGGTGTTGATGACCTCGTCTCTTTATTTCTTCTCCTTCAAATGGAACATCTGGAAGTCATCGGAATGTCTGTGATTCCTGCTGATTGTTATTTAGAGCCTGCGCTCAGTGCATCTCAAAAAATCATTGATCGATTCAGCCCTTATGAAATTGAAGTCGCTGCTTCAACTTCTAGAGGCGTCAATCCATTTCCGAAGGAGTGGCGTATGCATGCTTTCTATGTAGATGCTTTGCCAATTTTAAATGAAAAAGGCAATGTTGATACAAAGGTGTCCAAGCTGCCAGCACACCTTCATCTGATTGAAACAGTTAAGAAGGCAAAAGAACCTGTCACCCTGCTCTTTACTGGTCCGCTCACAGATCTTGCACGAGCTTTAGAAGAAGATCCTTCAATCTCTAACAAAATTGAGAAATTGGTGTGGATGGGCGGCACGTTCCTTGAAAAAGGCAATGTTGAAGAACCCGAGCATGACGGGACAGCAGAATGGAATGCATTTTGGGATCCTTATGCTGTGAGCACTGTCTTTCAGGAACCGTTTCCTATTGAAATGGTCGCACTTGAAAGTACAAATCAAGTCCCGCTTACACTTGATGTACGCCAGCGCTGGGCTTCTCTTCGTTCTCATATTGGAATAGATTTTATCGGACAGTGCTACGCCTTTTGTCCGCCGCTCATTCATCATGAAACCAATTCGACGTATTACCTATGGGATGTGCTGACAACAATTACTCTTGCTTCTACATCATTATCATTTACCCGTTCAAAAGAAGTGAATGCGATCGTTTATACCGAGACGCCAAAGCAAGGACGGACAGAAGAACATCCAGATGGAAAATCAATTCAAGTGATTGACCATGTCGATCGTGATGCCTTTTTCCACGCATTTGAAGAACTTATGAGAAAAGCTGTTTGCCAGATTTCAAAATAAAAAAAAGCCCCGCCAATGAGCGGGGCTTCCTCTTATTCTTCTTCTGCGTATTTATTCTTACGTTTAAACTTGCTTAACATTTCATACACGATTGGAACGATGACCAATGTGAGAAGTGTAGAACTTGTTAAACCGCCAATTACGGTAACACCAAGTCCTTTTGATACGATCTGGCTTCCGCCTTCAAATCCTAATGCGAGTGGCAGCAGTGCACCAATTGTCGCAAGTGCCGTCATTAAGATTGGACGTAATCTTGTTGCACCTGCTTCAAGTAACGCTTCTCTTGTTGAGAGACCTTCTTGTTCTTTATGAATCACGCGGTCAATCAATACAATGGCATTTGTTACAACGATACCGATCAGCATGAGCAATCCAATCATGGCATTTAAGCTGATGGTTTCTTTTGCTATAAACAATCCAGCGAGTGCGCCAATAACCGTAAATGGAAGTGAGAAAAGAATTGCAAATGGTGCAAGACCTCCGCCAAATGTGATGACGAGAACGAGGTACACAATGGCAATCGCTGCAAGCATTGCAAGGCCAAGCTGTGTAAAGGATTCTTGGATATCCGCACTTACGCCGCCTGTGTCAATCGTTACGCCAGATTTCAGATCAAGCTTGTCAACTTTCTTCTGAACATCTTGTGTCACACTTGAGACGTCGTCTGTTGTCATGTCACCAGACACTTCTGCGTAGATTTTTCCATCACGTTTTGTCACCGTATTTGCTGTCGTCCCATCTTTTACTTTGACGACATCACCAATTCGGACTTCTTGCCCTGTTGGTGTAGTGATCTTTTTATTTTCTAAATCTTTTTTGCTCTTATATTCATCTTTTTCCGTTTGAAGCTTCACATCAAGTTCTTTGCCGTCCTCTGTGACTTTCGTCAGTGTTGTTTCACTATTTTGAGGTGCAATCGCTTGAGCGATTTGTGAAGCAGTTAGACCCAGTTTCGCCAGTTTTTCTTGATCTGCATTAAACGTATATTCGTCGTATTTCTCAGATAAGCTTGTGCTGACATTTTTCAGGTTTTTCTCATCTTTTAAGATGTTCTCAACATCTTTTACTGTGCCTTCAATATCGCTTGCTTTGTCACCGTACACATAGTACGTCACAGTATTGCTGGCGCCAGCAGATGAGAAGTCTTGTGATTTCCATTCCCCTTTAGACGCTTTGTCTTGCAGGGCTTTGACTACACGATCTTTTTCTTTATCAAAATTCGGTGTGTCCTCGTCATATTGTACGAAGAATAATGCACCGTTAGAGTTACCCCCAACACTTGCTGTCATGGCATTTGAAGAGCCAAGAGAATACTGAACTGTATTGACATGGTCACGTTTCATCAAATATTCTTCAGCTTTTTTCGTTTCATCAATTGCTTGCTCTCTCGTTTGTCCAGGTTCAGGTGTATATGTCACCATCGCCGTTTTCTCTGCTTCCTGTGGTAAGAAGCTGACACCGACAAGTGGTGCTAAGAATAAGCTTCCGACAAGCATAAGAATGGCAATTCCTGATGTGATCCATTTATGGTTGAGTGTCCAATTCAGTACACGTCTATAACCGCCAGCAAGCTTACTTGGTTTATGTTCTTTTACCTTTTTCGCTGTGCCGTACAGGTTCTTTTTAAATAGAGTGTGTGCCATCATTGGAACAATTGTAATAGCGACAAGCAGTGAAGCAAGTAACGCAAACACAATCGTTAAGGCAAATGGGATGAATAGTTCACCAATCATTCCACCTACTAATGCTAACGGTAAGAATACCGCAATTGTCACAATCGTTGAAGACATGATTGGGATAAACATTTCTTTTGTGGCTTCTCTGACGAGTGCCTTGCCTTTTAACGGTTCATCCTTTAACGCCATTCGTCGATAGATATTTTCTATGACCACTATCGAGTCATCGACAACACGCCCGATGGCGACGGTCATGGCACCAAGTGTCATGATATTTAACGTGATATCCAGCTGATTTAATAGTAAAACAGCAATCAACAGAGATAACGGAATGGAGATGACCGAGATTAATGTTGATTTGATATCTCGCAGGAACAAGAGAATGATAATGATCGCAAAGATTGCTCCGATGATCGCCTTGTTCAGCATTGTGCTGACAGACTCTTTAATCGGCTCTGCTTGATCATATGTGGTGCTTACTTTGATTCCTTTGTTGTCTTTTTTGAATTTCTCAAGCTCTTTTGTCACTTCTTCTGCAACACTCACTGTGTTGGCATCAGAGCCTTTGACAATTTGCAGACCGATACTGTCTTTCCCATTCGTTCTAGAGATCGATTCTGCCTCTTTGACGACTTTAATATCTGCAATCTCAGACAGCTTGATCGTTGGTAGCTCTACAGATTGACTGCTTGCTGCACCTGTTTGCTGCTGTGCTGCTGCTTGCTGCTGACTTGCACTTCCCGCCTGCTGCTCGGCACCTTGTGCTCCTGCGCTGCTAGATGGTGCTCCCGCTCCAGCGCTTCCCGCACCGCCGCCTGCACTTGGTGTGACTGGAATTCGCATGTTTTTCAAATCTTTGACGCTTAAAATATTGCCGTCCACGACAACTGATTTTTGTTTGTTGCCAAATGTGTATAGACCTAATGGTACATTCACATCAGAGCCTTTGATCATGTTTTGGACGGTTTCTTCATCTAAACCGTATTCTTTTAGTTTCTTTTCTTTAAACGAAAATTCAACTTCTTTGATTTGCTGTCCTGAAGCTTCCACAGAAGAGACGCCGTCTAATCCTTGAAGTGAAGGAACGAGGTCATTTTCTACTTTTTGTGTAAGGTCTTGTAATGATTCTTTATCACCTGAGACACTAAGGGCTAGGATTGGAATCGCATTAATACTAAAGCGTGCGATTTTAGGTTTTTCTGCATTTTCAGGGAAATCAATATTGCTAATCGCATCTTCAATTTCCTTTTTTGCTTCATCCATGTCTTTGCTGTAATCGTACTCGATTTGAATGGATGATGCATTTTCAAAAGAATTAGAAGTGACTACGCTGACCCCATTGAGGTTTTGAATTGACTTTTCAATTGGATCTGTCACCTTATCTGATACTTCGTCCGGCGTTGCGCCAGGGTACGTTGTAGAAACCGTAATGACTGGAGTGTTGATATTCGGGATTGATTCTTGTTTCATATTCAATCCGGCATATAGACCAGCAACTGTTACGATAATCGTCATGAGCCATACAGCGAACTTATTCTTTAATACAAAATTGATGATCGAATTCATTATATCCTCCATTTTCCTTTATGTATTGACTGACTGGTCATTCTATATCATAATAAACGGTGATATACAATGCCGTCAACCATTTCACTTGCGTTTGACGTAACATTCTAAAGCTGAAGGGGCCTTATTTCATGAACGAAAAAAAAGAAAAAATCATTAAAGCAAGCATCCAATTGTTTGCGAAAAAGGGTTTTTCTTCTACGACCATTCAGGAAATTGCAGATGAATGCGGAATATCAAAAGGCGCATTTTATTTACATTTCAAATCAAAAGAACAGCTTTTCAACCGAGCGTTTGAATATTATATCGACACTTCGATGCAAACAATCGAAACGATTCGAAAAGAGAATCAGCATCTCGCGCCGAGAGAGATCTTTCAGAAACAAATTGCTGAACAGTTTCAGCATTTTGCTGAGAACAAGGATTTTATCATTCTGATCCTCAGCGAGAACATTATTCCGGAAAACCAGCAAATTAAAAAGTATTCAAAAACTGTGAAAAAGCAAATGAATGATGAAATTCAAATTTCCATCTTGACCACTTATGGACAGGAGATCGAACCATATATAACTGACCTGTCAGTCATGATTCAAGGAATTATCCAATCGTATGTGCAGGTTCTGCTTTTACAGGATCAAATGCAATTATCATTTGATGAGCTCTCATCCTTTATACTCGAACGGTTTGATGATCTGGTTCAAGGATTGCTTCGTTCTCAGACGAAGCCGATTTTGAAGCAAACCATTTGGGACGACGAAGCGCCTAGTGCTGCTTCCCTTCAAGAGGAACTTCGTTTGTTAAAGCTGGAGCATCTGCTTTCTGATGATACCGTTGTATCCATTGAAGTGATTGAAGAAGAGCTGGCAAAAGCTGAACCTCGTAAGCCAGTCATCCAAGGAATGCTGACAAATTTAGAAAAGTGCGAGGACCCTGCTGTTCTAAGAGCAGTGGAACAATTGAGGCTGTTTCTTCAGTAACATAACGTGCTGTTTTTTGATTTAGCTCACCTTTCCCCCTTCGAATGTGCACTTTCGCTTATGCTTCATTATAAGAAAAGTATCTCTAAATTGATATACGGCTGTGGTCCGAATCTATAGTAAGACCCTGTCATTTCAATCAAAAAAAACCGCCTTTTTCACCAGGCGGTTTTTTGCTATTTAGCGTTTTTTGATTTCTTCAAGGAGAATCTTGTTCACCATCGGCGGGTTAGCTTGGCCCTTCGATGCTTTCATGATTTGTCCGACT
The DNA here is from genome assembly GCF_056172715.1 of Bacillus sp. ABR. Classification (NCBI taxonomy): domain Bacteria; kingdom Bacillati; phylum Bacillota; class Bacilli; order Caryophanales; family Bacillaceae; genus Bacillus; species Bacillus sp. ABR. The sequence continues at coordinate 180,028 of NZ_JAOYSL010000006.1, forward strand.
AAGAAACCAATCGCGCGGTCTTTACCATTTTTAAAGTCTTCAATGGATTGCGGGTTGTTATCAAGTGCTTCTGTGACAAGTTTGAGCAGTGCACCTTCGTCAGAAATTTGGACAAGTCCTTTTTCTTTGACGATTGTTTCTGCATCTCCCCCATTTTCGATGAGCTCTTTGAATACCTTTTTCGCAATCTTAGAGGAAATCGTTCCTTTTTCAATCAGCTTGATCATACCAGCCAGCCCTTGCGGCGTTAGCTTTGTATCGTCCAGCTCTTTTTGAGCAGAGTTTAAGTAAGCAGATACTTCACCCATGAGCCAGTTCGATGCTTGCTTCGCCTCTGCACCTTCTGAAATGGTCGCTTCAAAGAAATCAGACATTTCTTTCGTCAGCGTGAGTACCATTGCATCGTAAGCAGGAAGGCCAAGCTCATCGATGTAGCGTTTGCGGCGCTCGTCTGGAAGCTCTGGGATGGATGCTCTTACGCGTTCTTTCCACTCGTCATCAATGTACAGCTCCACCAAATCCGGTTCTGGGAAGTAGCGGTAATCATCAGAGCCTTCTTTAACGCGCATAAGAATTGTCTTTTTAGACGCTTCGTCATAACGGCGTGTTTCCTGCTCGATCAAGCCGCCAGAAAGCAATACTTGCTCTTGACGCTTCTCTTCGAATTCAAGGCCTTTTTGTACGAAAGCAAATGAGTTCAAGTTTTTGAGCTCTGTCTTTGTACCAAACTCTTCACGGCCGATTGGGCGAAGAGAAATGTTGGCATCACAGCGAAGTGAGCCTTCTTCCATCTTACAGTCAGAAACGCCTGTATATTGAATAATGGATTTTAATTTTTCTAAGTAAGCATACGCTTCTTCTGGCGTGCGAATGTCTGGCTCAGATACGATTTCAACAAGTGGTGTTCCTTGACGGTTGAAATCGACGAGTGAGTAACCGTCGCCTGTGTGCGTTAGTTTCCCTGCATCCTCTTCCAAATGGAGACGCGTAATACCGATTCGTTTTGTTTTGCCTTCTACTTCAATTTCAATCCAGCCGTTTTCACCGATCGGTTTATCAAATTGAGAAATTTGATACGCCTTTGGGTTATCAGGATAGAAGTAGTTTTTACGGTCAAATTTTGTATCTGTTGCGATTTCACAGTTCAGCGCCATAGCCGCTTTCATCGCAAAGTTCACCGCTTCTTTGTTCAGTACAGGCAGTACGCCAGGATATCCAAGGTCGATGACACTTGTTTGCGTGTTGGCAGCTGCACCAAAAGGTGTCGGCGAGCTTGAGAAAATTTTCGATTGTGTTTTTAGCTCTACGTGGACTTCAAGTCCAATTACCGTTTCAAAGTTCATTCTGATTCACCCCTTACAGTTCAGGTTTTGCTTTATGATGATCTGTTGCTTGCTCAAAAGCGTGAGCCACGCGGTACACTGTTCCTTCGTCAAAGTGCTTGCCGATGATTTGCAGTCCTAACGGAAGGCCATTTGCAAATCCACAAGGCACACTGATTCCTGGAACGCCTGCAAGGTTAACAGGGATCGTTAAAATATCGTTTGCGTACATAGTCAATGGATCGCTTGTCTTTTCACCAATGTTAAATGCAGGAGTTGGCGTTGTCGGTCCAACAATGACATCATACTTTTCGAAAACATCTTCAAAGTCTTTTTTGATCAATGTACGGACTTTTTGCGCTTTTTTATAGTACGCATCGTAATATCCTGAGCTTAGCGCGAATGTACCAAGCATGATGCGGCGCTTCACTTCGTCTCCGAAGCCTTCAGAACGAGTATTTTTGTATAAATCAATCAGGTTGTCTGCATTATCTGTACGGTAGCCATAGCGGATGCCGTCAAAACGTGCAAGGTTTGCAGATGCTTCTGAAGAAGATAATAAGTAGTAAGTCGCAAGCGCATATTTAGAATGCGGTAGAGACACTTCTTCCCACGAAGCACCAAGTCCTTCTAATACTTTTAACGCTTGAAGAACAGACTCTTTTGCTTCCTCGCCAACGCCTTCGCCAAGATATTCTTTCGGCACAGCGATTTTCAGACCTTTGATGTCGCCAGTTAATGAAGAAAGAAAATCTGGGACATCGACATTTGCACTTGTTGCGTCCATTTGATCGACACCAGCAATCGCTTGAAGAACATAAGCGTTGTCCTCTACATTGCGTGTAATCGGACCAATTTGGTCTAATGATGAAGCAAATGCAATTAATCCGTATCTGGATACACGGCCATATGTCGGTTTAAGACCTACAACTCCGCAGAAAGATGCCGGCTGACGAATAGAACCGCCTGTATCTGATCCAAGTGAGAACGGTACTTCACCTGCTGCAACAGAAGCTGCTGATCCACCACTTGATCCGCCTGGAACGGTGTTTAAATTCCACGGGTTTTTCGTCGCTTTGAAGCCTGAGTTCTCCGTAGAAGATCCCATTGCGAATTCGTCCATATTTAATTTACCGATTGTGACTGCTTCTGCGTCTCTTAAGCGGTTCACAACGGTTGCATCATAAATTGGATCAAAGTTTTGCAGGATTTTACTTGAAGCTGTTGTACGCAGATCCTTTGTAACAATGTTATCTTTCACACCGATCGGCATACCGAACAATAGGCCAAGCTCGTCCTTTTCACCAACTGCCTCGTCCAATTCCTTTGCATACGCACGAGCTTTTTCTTCGTCCAGTGCAAGGAATGCTTGTACTTTCCCGTCTACTTCATTGATTCGTTTATAAGACTCGTCCACTAAATCAGAAACAGACAGTTCCTTTTTATGTAAAAGCTCTTTTAATTCAGAAATTTTGTGATCAAACAGTGACATGTCTCGGGCCTCCTTTAGTCCAAAATTGATGGCACACGAATATAGCCGTCTTTATGATCAGGCGCGTTTTTGACGACTGCCTCAATGGAAAGACCTTTATTCGGAACATCTTCTCTCATGACGTTTTTCATTTTTAATACGTGTGTAGTAGGTTCAACGTTTTCCGTATCTACCTCGTTTAACTGCTCTGCAAATGAAATGATGCTATCAAGCTGTTCTGTAAACATCTCAGCTTCTTCTTCTGTAATCGCAAGCCTTGCTAAATGCGCAACGTGCTTGACTTCTTCTATTGAAATTCTTGACATGCAGGTTCACCTCCAAAAATGATGCGTGATCGTGGTCATGATCATAAGTCATATACACTTTATCATATCAAATTTTACTGTTCTAAAGCAACTTTACGCAGGTGCGGTAAAAGGTCCGTTCTCTTGAAACGTCTTTATGATCAAATCGATAAAAGAAATATTCATCAGGTGACTTTTTATTTTTCAGAAAATTTTTACTTTTGATTATTTTTGTAATCGCTTACATATTGATTCTTATCATCGATCGGTACATTTTTTCTTCAAAATGAAGAGGTTTAGGCAGGTTGATCACTTGGGAATACTCTGTTAGGTTAAGTAACCATAGCAGTGAGCGGGACAGTCAAACAAAAAAGCTGCCATCGCACTTCTGTATATTTTGATTGAGGTGATGTCAAATTAATACGAAAAAGGTGAGAACACAAAATGAGTATTGAAGTTACAATTTCCTTATCTATTTATTTTATCGGGATGCTTGCCATTGGCTGGTATGCATTCAGGAAAACACATGATTTAAATGATTATATGCTTGGTGGACGCGGGCTTGGTCCATTCGTTACAGCCCTTTCAGCAGGTGCTGCGGATATGAGCGGATGGATGCTGATGGGTGTGCCAGGTGAAATGTATAAAACAGGTTTATCGACAGCCTGGCTTGCAATTGGTTTAATCGTTGGTGCTTACTTGAACTACCTCATTCTTGCACCTCGTTTACGTTCTTATACAGAAATTGCGGATGATGCGATTACGATTCCTGATTTCTTTGATAAACGATTCAAAGGATCATCTGCTTTATTAAAAGCTGTGTCAGCCGTCATCATTTTAATTTTCTTTACGCTGTATACATCGTCTGGGATGGTATCAGGCGGACGTTTATTTGAGTCAGCATTCGGTGCTAACTACATGTTTGGACTGATCTTAACATCAAGTATTGTCATTTTGTATACATTGTTCGGCGGATTTTTGGCAGTGAGCTTAACGGACTTTGTCCAAGGGGCTATCATGTTTTTAGCATTAGTGCTCGTGCCGATCGTTGCCTTTACACAATTAGGCGGACCTGTTGCTACATTCCAAGATATTCAACAGATTGATCCTAAATTGCTAGATATTTTTAGAGGAACGAGCGTCATTGGCATTATTTCCTTCCTCGCTTGGGGACTAGGTTACTTTGGACAGCCGCATATTATCGTGCGCTTTATGGCCATTACGTCTGTAAAAGATTTAAAACCAGCACGCCGAATCGGAATGAGCTGGATGATTATTTCAGTGATTGGATCACTGTCTGTCGGTTTAGTGGGTGTTGCCTATGTTCATGAAACGGGCATGAACCTTGCTGACCCTGAAACCATCTTTATCGTCTTTTCTAAAGTATTGTTCCATCCATATATCACTGGATTTTTACTTTCTGCGATTTTAGCTGCGATTATGAGTTCAATTTCGTCTCAGCTGCTTGTCACAGCAAGTGCAATGACAGAGGATTTATACAGAACGTTCTTTAGAAAAACAGCTTCAGACAAAGAGCTTGTCATGATTGGCCGGATGTCTGTACTCGTTGTCGCTGTGATTGCCTTATGCCTTTCACTTAACCCAAGTGACACCATTCTTGATCTTGTCGGTTATGCATGGGCAGGATTTGGTTCTTCATTCGGTCCAGTCATCTTGCTTTGCCTATACTGGAAACGAATGAATCATCATGGTGCCCTAGTTGGGATGATCGTTGGGGCAGTTGTGGTTCTGACATGGATTACGACAGGTCTCAACCATGTCACAGGTATTTATGAAATGATTCCAGGCTTTACGCTAAGTGGTTTAGCTGCCATTATTGTGAGCTTATTGACAAGTAAGCCGTCAAAAGCATCAAAACAGCTATTTAACAAAATGGAAGATCATCTTGAGGAAGAAACAAAATAAAGAATTGAAGAGTCATCTGCCCTATGCGGATGACTCTCTTTTTAAATAAAATAAAAAGCTTTTCTTTCTTCAGAAACTGAATAAAATAAGAGTTGTGCAGCCATATGGGCTGTGAGGAGATCATATACATGTTGTGAAACGTACATGAAGTGAAAGGAGCGATACGCATGTTTTGGACAATTGAATGGGATACAGTCTTAAAATTAGCCGTGGCCACTTTAATCGGGCTGATTATCGGGCTTGAACGAGAGCTGAAGAAAAAGCCCCTCGGCTTAAAAACGTGTATTGTCATTGCTGTCAGCTCCTGCGTCTTAACCATCATCAGCATTGATGCAGCCTACAATTTCCCTCGAGTCTCTAAGCTTCAAATGGACCCACTCAGGTTACCGGCGCAAATTATATCTGGTGTTGGTTTTATTGGAGCAGGTGTGATTCTTCGAAAAAGCAATGATGTCATCTCAGGTCTCACGACTTCTGCGATGATCTGGGGAGCAGCAGGACTTGGGGTTGCAACCGGTGCAGGATTTTATAAAGAAGCCTTCCTCAGTCTTTTCTTTATTCTAATTAGTGTCGAATTCCTGCCATGGCTCTTCCAGCGGATCGGACCGATTCGCCTGCAGGAAAAAGAAATCCGCATCAGAATGTCTCTTTCTGACCGAAACCGCATGACCGATATTTTAAAAGAAATGAAAGCCCTCAATATTCGCATTCATTCTGTACGAATTGATGATTTAAAAGAAAAAGACTATCCGATCATGGAAGTACGCGTACGTGTGCATAAAGACCGCTATACAACCGATGTGTACTTTGATATTAAAGATCTAGAAGGCGTCGTTGGCGTGAAGTGTGATACGGTGTAGTCATAAAAAAACCCCTTGCTGTTTAACACAGCAAGGGGTTTCTTTTATCGTGCCAGCTGTTGAAAGTCAAAAGGAGTAATGGGTGTTTTTTGCTCAATTTCCTTTCGAAAACATGACAGCATAGCTTTTTCGTCAGAAGTCAATGTTTGGAGATCAAATGCTTGATGTAAAAGCCCATAAATAAGCATATGACGCAGCATGAGAAAATCAGGGATTGTTGCCAGCCACGCGTCATCAAGCTCATTCTCCTGTCGATAGCCTTTTAGAAAATGACTCATAAATTCTGCCGTAAATTCAGCTTTATCATCATATGGAATCACTGGATACCAAAGAACATTGTATAGCAAAATACTAATATCATTGATAAACCAGTGATATCCAATATCATCAAAATCGAATGCGATAATCTCTCCTTGATGATAATGAAAGTTCCCGTGATGCAAATCGGCATGCACCAGCCCATACACGTCCTTCGAAATTCGGAGCTGGTGAAGCTTTTGCATCAGTTCATCTTTTCTTCGAAGCACAACCGTTTGATCAGATGGAATATATTGATCAAGCTTTAATTGCTCCTCTTCATACCACTCTTGACGCTTATAGAGAGGATCTTGTACTTGATATTGTTTTGTTATTTGATGCATTCGTCCTGTATAGGACCCTAACGCTTCAAACAGCTTCCCATTCCAATCTCCTTCATTCACTTTTCTCCCCGGTGCTTTTTCATACACACGGAGTAAAAATGCGCCTCCGGCTTGATCAGGAATGGTTTCAACGTCTTTTCCTCTTGCTGATGAAATCGGCTTTGCTACGGAAATACCATGATGAGACAGGAATCGAAGCCAGTCCATTTCTCCTAAAATATATGTGGGTGAGCGACGAATGGTATGGGTGATTTTTAATATATAATTCTCCCCATTCATTGCCTTATATTCATACACATAATTTTCTGCATCGGCTAGAAATGTCACTTGGTCAAGCTGAAAGTCATACAAGTGAGCCGCTTTCTTTAAGACTTTCTGTTCATCGTATCGTGCTTTTACTTCTTTATGCATGCTGATTCTCCTTTTATCGTCTTTTTAAATGTTCTTGACGGTAATCAGCATTATACGAGCATCAACATACCTGCCTTTCTTCTTGGTTTCTACTAATATTTTGACAAGAGTTTGGAAATCCCTCTTATTTAGTCATATATATGAACAGTCGGTTCTTTGTCCTCAGCATTTTTCGTGATCAGGGCTTCTTGTTGATCAGAAGATGTGATGTTGATTTCGATATTGGTACTCTTGTAGTAATCCATGACTTCACCGGTTAAATATTGTGTGAAGGCTACGACTTCCGTTTTTCCATAGAACTGCATTGGAATTTCGATTTTCATTTTTTGCAGGTTGCCGTTTTTGTAAAAGCCTTTTCCTACAACACCAGTGTAATTCGGGAAGTAATCTTCTACCTTTGTCTTGAAGCGGTCAAATCGCTCTGAATCATCTTTGTAGCTGCTTTTCGCACTATCTGAAGGGAAGAATACATTCTCCTCTTTGATCGTATCCCAATTTCCGATATCAGCGGAGCCTGCTTTCACATCTGTTTTGGCGATAAAGTTACCTGGAACGATAGATGATTTTGGTGCTTGCTTATAAAGGGCAATCATGACAGGCACTTTTTGCAGTCCGTCCATTTGACGAATTCGCTTGATCACTTGTTCAGCGATTTTTTCACCCTCTGCCAAAAGTTTCTTTGAATTTTTCGATGAATCGATGGTCACCTCTTGTTGCGGGTCACCGATCTTTTCACGGTAATAATAAACCGAGTTCAGCGCAAGACCAATGACAACTCCGCCAAGCTGTAAGCTGTTTTTGTCTTTTCGAATTAAGTAATTATGCTCTAGCATTGAAGCTAAGTAAATTGGACTATTTTCATTTTTAGACTTTGTTGAACCTGAGTTTGGAAGAGCAGGATTTAAGCCTAGATTCTTAAAGTCTTTATCTTCTTTTTCTGCCTTTTTCAGATCACTGCCTGTTTTTTTGCGCGCCAGCCAGCTGAGAACGGTGTCCTCATCTAAATGCTGTCCTTCTTGGAATAGATAGTCGTTTGTATTAAATGACTCTGTTGCAAGGCGCATGAGTCCTGTTTCAAATTCATCAATGTCCAAGCGTGTATTGAGACGCTCCGCTGTTAGACCTCTAGCAGCTCCTTGTTTAAACGGCAGCACCATTTTGTAATAGGAGTCTGAGATATTGTACATCGGGATGATGGCTGTTTCCTTTGTTTCCTTCGTTTCATCCGTTTTTTGTGTGACCTCTTCCTCTTCCTTTCCCCCAAAAGGTGCACACGCTGACAATACCAGTGTGAGCATTGTCAGCAGCAATAACAACTTTTTCAATAGAAAACACTCCTCTTATTTCTTTAGCTCCTCGAGCATTTTAGCTTCGTCCCAAATTTCAATATTGAGTTCTTCTGCCTTTGTCAGCTTACTTCCCGCTGCTTCTCCGGCAATGACTAGATCTGTTTTTTTACTCACACTGCCTGCCAGCTTTCCGCCTAATGCTTCGATCGCTGCTTTTGCATCGTTTCGAGCCATTTCTTCTAATTTTCCTGTCAGCACAATGGTTTTTCCTGCAAAGTAGGAATCACTTTCTTCTGCTTTTACCGGCTTTGGCCCTGTGTAGGTCATATTGACTCCGAGCTCTTTTAGTTCGTTCAGCAGATCGAGTATTTCTTCTTTCTCAAAATACGTGACGACGGCATCAGCCATTTTTTCACCAATTTCGTCGACTTCAAGTAATTGTTCTTTCGTCGCTTGCTTTAATTGATCGATGTTTTCGAAATGCATCGCCAAGGTCTTTGCCGCTTTTGAACCAATAAATCGAATACCGAGTCCAAATAGTAAACGCTCAAGAGAGTTTTCTTTCGATTGTTCAATTGAACGCAGTAAATTGTCGACAGATTTTTCGCCCATTCGTTCAAGCTGAATGAGCTCTTCTTTCGTTAATCGATAAAGGTCGGACACACGAGAAACGAGCTGTTCCTTGAAGAGCTGTGTAATGACCCGCTCGCCAAGTCCATCAATATTCATTGCATTACGGGAAACGAAGTGAATGAGTCCCTCACGTATTTGGGCAGGACATTCAGGATTGATGCATCGCAAGGCCACTTCGCCTTCGATTCGCACCAGCTCACTATGACACTCTGGACATTCAGTTGGCATGTGAAACGGTTTTTCTTCGCCTGTACGCTGATCAACAAGGACACCTGCGACTTCAGGAATAATATCCCCGGCTTTTTTCACAATCACTTGATCGAACAAGCGAATATCCTTTTCTTTGATCAAATCTTCATTATGAAGAGATGCACGCTGGACTGTCGTCCCTGCTACTTTGACAGGCTCAAGAATCGCTGTTGGTGTAATCACGCCTGTACGTCCGACACTTAGTTCAATATCAAGCAGCTTCGTTACGACCTCTTCAGCCGGAAACTTATACGCAACCGCCCAGCGCGGGCTTTTTGCCGTGAAGCCGAGTTCTTCCTGCTGAGCGAGTGAATCGACTTTAATAACGATTCCATCGATTTCATATGAAAAATCGGCACGCTTTATTTTTAATGTTTCAATGAGGTCGATGACTTCTTCGATCGTTTGGCACATCCTTCTTTCTTTGTTTGTTTTAAAGCCAAGTTCGTCGAGAAAATCAAGTCCTGCACTTTGCGTTTCAACACCAATTTCATCAAGCTCCGCTATACTGTAGACGAATATATCAAGGTTTCGTTTCGCTGCAATTTTCGTATCAAGCTGACGAAGTGAACCTGCAGCCGCATTACGCGGGTTTGCAAACGGCTCTTCTTCGTTTTGTATTCTTTTTTCATTTAATGCTTCAAAAGAAGGTTTTGGCATAAATGCCTCGCCTCTCACTTCAATCGACAGAGGGCGTTTGATTTTAAGCGGGATGGAACGAATCGTTTTGAGATTTTCAGTAATATCCTCACCCGTTGTTCCATCGCCGCGCGTCGCTCCTCGGACAAACACGCCATTTTCATAACGGAGAGAAACAGCGAGTCCATCAATTTTCAGCTCGACATTGTATGCGATATCGTCACCGACTGCTTGACGAACCCGGCGGTCAAAATCAAGAAGGTCCTGTTCATTAAACGCATTCCCAAGGCTGAGCATTGGTGTGCCGTGACGCACTTTTTGAAAGGCGTCTAAAACAGCACCGCCCACTCTTTGTGAAGGAGAATCCGCTGCTTTTAAGTCAGGGTGCTCTTCCTCCAAAGAGATCAGCTCACGCATCCGCGCATCATATTCAGCGTCAGGAACACTTGGACGATCAAGTGTATGATATTCGTAGTTGTATTGATTCAAAATCTGGTGCAGTTCCTCGATCCGGCGTTTCGCTGCTTCTTTATCCATCTGCTTCTTCCTTTCAATTCATCCGTTTTGTCAGTCCTATCAGTTTATTGCTTCTCGATTGGTGCAAATGCTGCGAGAAGACGCTTAATGCCTGTAGGGCTTGGGAACGCAATATCAAGCTCTGTGCTGTCTCCGCTGCCTTTCACACTCACAACCGTACCAACGCCCCATTTTTTATGGGCCGCTTTATCGCCCACAGCCCAGCCAATACTGCCACCGCCTGTGTTTTGAATGGTTTGTGTTTGCGGACGTGAGACAGGTCCCCGTCTTTGCGGTCTTTCTCTTGTTTGGCCAAACGGTGTTTTTGTTTCTTTTTTCTCATTTAGGTTGTCCAATAAATCGGCTGGTATTTCTCGAATAAATCTTGATTCAAGGTTCATGTTCGTCCGGCCGAAAAGTGTTCTCATTTTCGCACTTGATAAATAAAGCTCTTCTTCAGCCCGTGTGATGCCTACATAAGCGAGGCGGCGCTCTTCTTCCATCTCTGCATCTTCCATTAATGAACGGCTGTGCGGGAAGACACCCTCCTCCATTCCCATTAAGAAAACAACAGGGAATTCCAAACCTTTTGCGGCGTGAAGTGTCATTAAGATGACAGCATCCTGATCTTCTTCTTCATTTTCATCCAGCTTATCAATATCTGCGACGAGGGCAAGATCTGTCAGGAAGGTCACAAGTGACTTGTCTTCATTTTGTTCTTCAAAGTTCTTCGTGACGGATAAAAACTCGTCAATATTTTCTAAGCGGCTTTGTGCTTCAATCGTTTTTTCAAGCTTAAGCGCTTCACGATAGCCTGTTTTCTCTAAAATTTCTTCTGTTAATTCTGTGACAGATAAATAATCCTGCATGTTCGTCATTTGATCAATGAGCTGTTTGAACTCATCAAGCGCATTGGCTACTCGTGCACTCAGTCCAATGAAATCCACCTGACCAAGTGCTTCAAACATAGACAGATCATTCATCTCCGCATATGCTGCAATTTTATCAACAGATGTCGCACCGATTCCGCGCTTTGGTACGTTGACAATTCGTGCAAAACTAATATCGTCATCTGGGTTTGCCACTAGGCGTAAGTATGCCAAGATGTCCTTGATTTCTTTTCTGTCATAGAACTTCGTGCCGCCGACAATGTTGTATTGAATGTTGGCCTTCATTAACGTTTCCTCTATGACACGAGACTGGGCATTTGTTCGGTAAAGGATCGCAAAATCGGATAATTTACGCTTTCCGCTTTGATGAAGCTGACGAATCTTTCCTGCGACAAATTGTCCCTCACCGAATTCATTATCTGCACGGTAATAGGCTATCTTCGCGCCTTCATCATTTTCTGTCCAAAGATTTTTTGGCTTTCGGTTTGCATTGTTTTGAATCACCGTATTTGCAGCATGCAAAATGCGTTTCGTCGATCTGTAATTTTGCTCAAGCAGAATCACTTCACTGGATGGATAATCTTTTTCAAAGGAGAGAATGTTTGTAATATCCGCTCCGCGCCAGCGATAAATAGACTGATCCGAGTCACCGACAACACATATATTTTGAAAACGCTGCGCGAGCAGTTTCACAAGCATGTACTGCGCTCTGTTCGTATCTTGATACTCATCCACATGAATGTATTGGAATTTCCGCTGATAGTGCTCTAACACTTCAGGGATGCGCTCAAACAGACGAATCGTCATCATAATTAAATCATCAAAGTCGAGTGATTGGTTTTTGAGTAAACGCTTTTGATAATCTGTATAGACATCGCTGACAACTTGATCATAGAAATCACCGGCTGTTTTGGCGTATTCCTCTGCGTCAATGAGTTCGTTTTTTGCACTGCTGATCGATCCTAAAATGCTGCGTGGATCGAACTTTTTAGGATCGATATTCCGTTCTTTTAAAATGTTTTTAATGACTGAAAGCTGGTCAGATGTGTCTAAAATAGAGAAGTTGCGATTCACACCAATGCGGTCAATATCGCGTCTTAAAATACGGACACACATGCTGTGGAACGTAGAGATCCAGATGTCATCCGCGCCAGGTCCTAAAATAGCCTGGACACGTTCACGCATTTCACGTGCTGCTTTATTTGTAAATGTAATCGCTAAAATGTTCCACGGAGCTACATGTTTTTCTGCCATTAAGTAGGCAATTCGATGTGTGAGCACCCGTGTCTTCCCGCTTCCTGCTCCTGCCATCAACAATAAAGGACCGTCTGTTGCTTTGACTGCTTCTTTCTGTGCGTCATTCAGCCCTTCTAATAGATGATTCGATATTTCATTCATTCCATTCACCGCCAATTCGAACTTATGTTCTATTTTAACCCGTTTCGTCTTATTTGACTATGATGACTTTTTGACTGCATCCACTGTCTTTAATGCTTCTTTGAAATTGTCATAAATGACGTTTCCTACAACCACGACGTCTGCATGCTGCGAGAAGTCTTTTGCCTGCTTAGCGTTCTCGATGCCGCCGCCATAAAAAAGAACTGTTTCATCAAGCACTGCTTTTGTTTCTTTGACAAGCTCTATGTCTCCAAGCGTTCCGCTGTATTCCAGATAAAAAATGGGCAGCTTCATCAAATGCTCTGCCACTCTTGCATATGCTCTGACGTCATCGATATCCAGCGCTGTATTTGCCTCTGTGAGCTTGGCCGCTTTACAATCTTCATTTAAGATGACATAACCTTCAGGCACAATCTCTTCCATTGACATCAAATCACCGAATTCCTTCATCGCGTCCTTATGAAGCCCGACAATCCAGTCAGGGTGAGTACTGTTTAAGACAGTCGGGATGAAATACAGATCAAAGCCCGGCACAATCATCTCATGTGTGGAGATTTCGAGCACACATGGCACTAGAAAGCGGCGGACCTTTGACATCAATTGAAGCACGTTGTCCTCTGTCACATGATCACTTCCGCCAATCAATATGGCATCCGTCCCAGATTCGCAAATCGCTTCTAGCTGTTCATCGGAAATTTCTTTATTTGGATCGAGTTTAAAGACATGCTTCCACTCGGTAACATCATACATGAAAAACGTTCCTCCATTCGTTTCATTCCATTTAAATATTATAACAAAATCAAAGGCCGCAAAAAATGGGTAACCTCCTTCAGCTAAAAGTTTCATTCTTTTGAAAATGAGCGATTGTGACTTTAGATAAAATGGCTGGAGAATAGATGAAAAAATCGACTTGGAGAGGAGCTGAAAGAGGTTGATATTTTGGCACTTTGTCACATGCTATTATACAATAAAGGAATATTTTACTATAGATATAAAAAAGATCTATTGAACAGAGGTGACTCTTTTGAAAAGAACAATTACTTATGAACAAAGTATAGATATCGGATACATCTATATCACCCCGCAATCGGAGCGTTTGAAAATCAAAGAAACCATTGAATTAGATGTCAATGAATGTATCAATGTAGATATCGATAAAGAGGACCGAGTGGCTGGATTGGAGTTATTTGCAGAAGAATCCGAAGTGCTGCGGAACGCTCCGGTTTATGAGGATCATCTTTCTTTACGTTTGACGGATCAGGAAGTTCTCTCAACCTATCATCTGTCAGGCGTTGAATTCCAATTCTCGACACCTGATCAAAAAAGGCTGATCGGTTTTACCATTGTCGATCCTTTTCGCTATAACACCACAAGAAAAAAACCGTTTTGATCTTTCAAAACGATTCAGCGTGTAGACAAACCCTCGCATTCTTTGTCAGGTCTGCGCTCCGATGCTCACGAATGCTAAATTCGCTCCGCTCCGGTGCTCGCCCTTCCTAGACTTCAAAGGTTTTCTATCACGCTGAATAGAAGACAAAGGGCTAAAAGAAAACCCTTTTAGCCCTTTGTCAACAATCTGAACCGTTTTGATCTTTCAAAACGGTTTTTTTCAAACTATTGTCTCGCTTCATTAAAATAATGGACGGATGTCATGGCCCCTTCGTCGACCATCTTGTTGTCTTGGATATCTAATGGATCTGGGTGGCCGGCTTTTTCAGGAACCTTTTCATCTGACCGGAACATGCTTGCCCATTTTTTCAGATGCTGTTTATTTTTTACGGCTAATAACACAGCTCCTCCAACCCCTAATCCTGCAAGTACATACGCATTTGGACGCTTATTCATGTATGTTCCCTCCCCTTATGATCTTATTTGTAAGTTACCCCGCCTTTTCATTTCTAAACGTCACAATATGTTGATGTGGTTTCTCTTTTTATGAAAAGTGGAATAACAACAGCAATGAAAGAGAAAAGAGGGGATCTTCATGACCACAACCTTAATGATCATCGGCACATTGCTAATCATTTTTTTGATCATCCCAATCATTCTATTGATCTGGATTTGGATGAGGGATGAAAAACAAGAAGAACATTCAGTTCTACGAAATTATCCGGTCATTGGAAAGCTGCGGTTTATCTTTGAAAAAATAGGACCTGAGCTTCGCCAATATCTGTTTCTGAATGACCGAGAGGAGCTGCCCTTCTCAAGAAGAGAATACGAGCAGGCGGTCATGTCAGGAAAGTACAAAAGCCGGACGATGGGCTTTGGATCAAAACGTGATTTTGACAAGCCAGGCTATTACATTCGAAACGTCCTGTTTCCAAAGCAGCGAGATGAACTACGAATCGATCAATCTGAAAAAATCAAAACGAAAGTGTATCAAATTGATCAAGACAATTTACTGCGAAGAAGTGAACATTTCAAAGAAGTCGAAGCAAATCCTTATTTTCTCCATCAAGAGGATGTACAAGTCATTGGCGAACACACATGTCAAAAGCCTTTCCATGTGAAAGGACTGATCGGTCAATCCGCTATGAGCTACGGCTCCTTAGGCGACAGGGCTATTACAGCTTTATCCTCAGGATTAAAAATGGCCGGCGGTACGTGGATGAACACAGGTGAAGGCGGGCTTTCTCCTTATCACCTCAAAGGCGGCGCAGATATCATTTGTCAGATTGGGCCCGGTTTATTTGGCGTTAGAACAGAGGATGGCGCATTTTCCTTTGAAGAATTCAAGAAAAAAAGCGAGCATGAGGAAGTCAAAGCCTTTGAACTCAAGCTGGCACAAGGAGCAAAAACACGCGGCGGTCATATTGACGGCGAAAAAGTAACGGAAGAAATTGCGAATATCCGTAAATTACCGCCTCACCAATCCATTGACAGCCCAAACCGCTTTGAGATGTTCCACTCCATTCCTGACATGTTTGATTTCATTGAGGAGCTGCGGAGTATAGGCGGAAAGCCAGTTGGAATCAAACTTGTTGTCGGGCATAAAGAAAATATTGAAGAGCTTGCCAGCTATATGAAAAAAAGCGGGAAACACCCTGATTTCATTACAGTTGATGGCGGAGAAGGCGGTACAGGGGCGTCCTTTCATGAATTGGCGGATTCCGCAGGGCTGCCAATTTTCACGGCACTCCCTATGGTTCATCAAATTTTGAAAGAATACGGTGTCAGAGATCAGGTGAAGCTCTTTGCTTCTGGCAAGCTTCTTTCGCCTGATAAAATTGCGATTGCCCTTTCAATGGGAGCTGACTTTGTGAATATTGCTAGAGGTCTCATGTTTTCAGTCGGATGCATTCGCGCCCAAGTCTGCCACACGAATAAATGCCCAGTCGGGGTCGCCACGACTGATCCAAAGCTGCAAAAGGGTTTATCAATTGAAGAAAAAAAATACCGAGTGTGCAATTATATCCTGTCTCTTAGAGAAGGTTTGTTTAACTTATCCGCAGCTGCGGGAATAGAATCGCCTATTCATTTTAATGAGAAACATATTATTTTTAGACAAGAGAATGGCGAGACAAGCGAAGTGCCGATGTTCTCAGGCACACAGCCATCTGTCTAGCTTGAAAAGGTGCGGAAACGCACCTTTTTTTATTAACATTTTCGTATAAAGTTAGCAAACAGTAGAGTTTAAGAAAATCATCTCAAACGAAGATGACATCTCCTATGAATGAGAAAGATGGTTTATGGACGAGCTAAATTAAAAAAACAGGGACCATTTATCAGTCCCTGCCCGCTTTTCATAAAAAAACTGCAAACAAGTCCATTTTTCGTGAAAAGGATTGTTTACAGTGAAAGCTGCTTTATTTTGTTTCGTTATTTTCCTGCTGTTCGGCTACGCGGTCAAGTGCCATCGTATAGGCATCGTTGCCGTAGTTTAAGCAGCGTTTGACACGTGAGATGGTTGCAGTGCTTGCACCTGTTTCCGTCTCAATTTTATGATACGTGTTTCCCTCGCGAAGCATACGTGCTACTTCAAGACGCTGTGATAAAGATTGGATTTCATTGATGGTACACAAATCATCAAAGAATCGATAACATTCTTCCAGGTCTTTAAGGGATAAGATGGAGTTGAATAACTGATCTAAACTTTTGCCCCTTAATTTATCAATTTGCATCTTAATACATCTTCTCCTTTACTATTGCCACACCGCTTTGCACGATCTTCTTCTAAGAAAGCGGTATCTTTCCTGACTAATTTTTTTAAAACCTCAGCAATGAGCTTTGAACAGATCATGACAGGTTTGGTTCTACGCTGAAAATGCCGTCAGGTTCTTTCGTAAGCCGAAGCTTCTTTATCGTAAACAAATTCGACAAGTTCTGTCATTTTCCTTGTATGACAATCTGACAAACTTGTTTGCTTCCTGTATAAAGATGACTTCTGCTTGGTTAGGTCTTCTGCCCTAATATATAGACTTTGCGGAAAGCTCAGCGAGACCCACAAATATGCGCCCCGCCTTGCTCGATCATTCAAAATATGTTGGCCGGTCAGCGTAACCGACAGAATCATTTTACAATTAGAGTACTTCATTCGTCATGTCAAAGCCCTCTGCTTTGTCAACAGCTCCACATAAGATCATGATCACTTACATGGCAGTGAAGAGAACCATAGCTCACTTCTGCCCTATAACAGCAGTCAGAAATGCGGCAAAGATGATACAGCTCCACTCTGTTATATTTTAACGCATTATAGACGGAAAGAGTACAGTTTTTTTCATGACATCAAATATTCCTCTTGGCGTCACTCGAATATATGGCAAATGTGTACTTTGGAAAAAGACAAGTGTATCAATTGGGCAGTCAAATGGATAGCCGCGCTCAATGAGCAGCTCGCGTAATGTTTGTTCCTGCTGAAGAACAGTCTCAAATGGTTCAGCCGATGCACAGCCTGATAATTGCAGCGGGATTTCATGCAAAATTTTCCCGTTCTCTGTGAGGACGATTCCCCCGCCAATTTCTTTCATCCGCTTATGTGCCAGCATCATATCCTCTTTATTTTTCCCGATCACTAAAATGTCACCCGTGAGCGAAAATGAGCTGACAAAGCCTTGCACTTTGTTTGCGAATCCTTTTAGCATCGTATTCACACGCCACTCGCCTTTTCGGTCAATTAGGCTAAAGAAGCTTTGATCATGGTCACATGACAGCTGGTTGATTGAGTTATCAATTTCCACTGTATAAGGCTCCATGATGACGGCATTTCTCATCTTCACACCCAGTGGCATAGAGAATTGCAAATCACTCATCGTCAGGTCATACCCCAAATCTAATGGAAGAAGCCCGCCATTTTCCCATTTTGTTTCTTGGAATTGATGCTGGTTCTCGCCATCTAATTTGAGGATAACCCCTTTAGATATGACCGTTTCAGGATTTGGGTTCATTGGATCATCTAAAATATTCAAAGAAGCCAGCCGTCCAGGACCGACAACGCCTAATAAGTCATCAATTTGATGGTATTTTGCAATGTTAAATGTCGCCATATTATACGCATCAATGATCGGCACGCCTTCTTCAAGGGCAATCGAAATCAAGCGGTTAATCATGCCTTCCTCATAAAAGTGAGGAGCAGCACCATCTGTTGTATAGAAAAAGTGGTCATAGTGTCTAAAATCACGCTCATGCAATTCTCTTAAAATATTCACTAAATCTGGGCGGATGGAAGAATGCCGCAATGAAACATGATAGCCAAGGGACAATCTTTTTAACACATCGTCCGCATTCATCGCTTCATGATCACTGTCCGCGCCAAACAGCTTCATTTTTGTTAGCGTTTTCTCAGAAGCTCCGGGGAAATGCCCTTCAATTCGTTTTCTCTGCTTCTTCGTTTCTTGCATGCAATATAAAATGAGATCATCACCGTCCATCAATCTTGGCCAGCTTGTTAATTCGCCGCCTTGAAGGACGTCAGGATGATCAATCCATTCCTTCCGGTAGTTGACTGGCAGCATCTCATCTTCATATCTGACTTCCGTTTGAAGATCGTATCTGGACCACCAGAAATACTGAAATGGCTGCTTTTTTAATTCACATAGAGTGGAAAGCGCTTTCTTTTCATTGCTTTGCAAAAGAAGAAATAAGTTATCGCTGACCATTGTTGTTGTGCCAAATTGAGACACATATTCTGCAAGTGATTGGGGATTATAAATATGGAACGGGTGCGCGTGAGGCTCTATATACCCAGGCACAATGTATTTCCCTTCACAATCAATCACACGTTTAGCTGATTTATTTTGAGGAAGCTCTGCTCCGACATAAACAATTCGATCATCATGTATCCAAATATTTGCCTTCACCCATTGCTTCAAAAACGGGTTAAGCACGAGTCCATTCGTTAAAAGGAGTGTTGGAACTATTTTTGAGTCGACTACATCGATTTGTGTGCGGATGTCATTATTTCTCCAATTAAAAGTACGTTCGGACATTCACATACTCTCCTTCATTTGTATTAGCCCTATCGTAACATAACGAACCACGTTACGCATTAATGAAACGTTACAATTTCTTGAAATCACACTTAAAATAATTTAAAAAAGGAGATTCACCTTCAATGAAACCTAATCTTGGCTTAATGGAAGCGCTCATTAGAATTGCCTGCGGAATGACAATATGTACTGTAGCTGGATCCTTATATGCTAGAAAACCATGGAGTAAAATGCTGCTTTTGGGCATCATGTTTGGCGGTATGAAACTAGGATCTGGCATTCTTCGTTTTTGTCCAGTGACATATATGTGTGAGCAGCAGGACACACATAAAGAGAAGGCTGAGTAAGGCAGCCTTCTTTTTTGTGATCATTTTCATCTCATTCCGCTGCTTCACACCATTCGACCATTGTCCCTGCAATAATTTCTGCTGCTTCTATCACATGCTCAATGTCGATAGATTCATTCGGAAAATGGGCAAGCTCCGTTGTTCCAGGTCCAAACACGATAATTGGAATACCTGCTGCCTGTGACAGTAATCCGCCGTCAGTTCCCCAAGGGGCGGCTTCGATCTTCGGCGGCTGCTTCATGACCGCTTCATATTGTTCCTTCAATAAACCTAAAAGCGGATGATCCGTATCGATTGAACCCGGAAGCCATCTTGCACCAAACCATTCGACCTCAACAGGATGTTCATGGAACCATTCATCTTTTTCTCCGAGTCCTGCCATCCAATTTTCTAGTTCCTTCTCTGCCTGTTCTACTGTCTCACCCGGCATCACCCCGAGCCTGCCTTCCATTGTGACAAGGTCTGCTACAGAGGATGGCCAATCACCGCCTTGAATTTTCCCGATATTGATCGGAATCGGAATTGGGATATGCTGAAACAACGGCTCCGTGATTCGCTGATTTCTTTTTTCTTCTAGTGCCGCTATATGTGAAAGGACAATCGTACTCTTTTCTATAGCAGAAACACCGTGATATCTTGTTCCGCCATGAGCAGCCCTTCCTTTAATATGCAGTCTGAACCATTTAGATCCTTGCTGAATCGGAAAGATTTTCATATGACTTGGCTCTGGAATGATGGCTGCATCTGCTGTATATCCTCTCAGTATGGCTGCAAGGGTGCCTGCACCGCCGCTCTCTTCTTCAACAACACTATGAAACACGACATCTCCCTTCAGCGGAATCTGAAGTGCATGCAGTGCCTCAAGTGCAAAGAGTAAAGAAACGTTTCCACCTTTCATATCTGTTGCCCCGCGTCCATAAAGTCTCCCGTTTATGATATGCCCGCTGTAAGGCGGATATGTCCATTGTTTGTGATCTCCTGCTGGGACAACATCCACATGCCCATTTAATAAAATAGATTTGCCGCCGCCTTTTCCTTTCAATCGTCCGGCGACATTAGGACTTCCTTTAAAAGAACGCCTCGGGGAATAAAAATACGGATGGTTCAGCAAGTCATCTCCGCCAATGTCCCATACGTCAACATCAAAGCCAATGGCAGAAAGTTTATTTGCTACGATTTGCTGTACTTCTTGCTCATTTCCTTGTGTGCTGTCACATTGCACCATTTGCTGAAGAAGCGTTACGGCTTCCTCCTTATGCTCTTTCATCCAGTTTCTGATACGTGTGGTTGGCTGCAAGTCAGTCATCCTTTCTACACAACAGATTTGACATCAGGCGCTAAAATGAGCGGCGCCTCTGTCGCCCTCATGACATCTTCCGGCTGAAACGGCGGCATGACTTCACGCAAAATGAGCAGCTGTGATTTGACCTCAATGACTGCCATATCTGTAATAATCAGATCCACACAAGACTTAGCTGTTAAAGGCAGCGTGCAGGCGGCTTTTATCTTAGATTGTCCGTGTTTATCAAGGTGACTCATCACGACCACTACCTTTTTCGCTTTTTGCGCGAGTTCAATCGCTCCGCCCATACCCGGTACTCGTTTACCTGGTACAATCCAATTCGCAAGATCCCCCTGACTGCTGACTTCAAGTGCACCTAAAATCGTCATATCCAGCATCCCTTTGCGAATGATGCCAAAAGCGGTTGTGCTGTCCATATATGAGCCGCCTTTTGTTAACGTAATAGGGAAACCTCCGGCATTGCACAAATTCGGATCTTCTTCCCCTCGTGCTGGTGAAGCGCCTGCTCCCATAATGCCGTTTTCTGCATGCAGCCACACCTCGTAATGTGCTGGGATGTATTCAGCTGCAAGGGTTGGGATGCCGATCCCAAGATTGACGATCATCCCATCTTCAATTTCCTGTGCCGCACGTTTGGCTATGCGGTGTCTTAAATCGATGTCTCCCATGCCCATGTCCAGTTCACTCCTTTTGATTGCACGATCTGGTTCACAAATACGCCTGGTGTCACGATTTCTTCTGGATGAAGCCTGCCCACAGGTACAATCTCTTCTACTTCTGCAATGGTCCAGTCTCCTGCCATCGCCACAATCGGGTTTGTATTCCGTGCACTTTTATCAAAAATCAGGTTCCCTGCTTCATCTGCTTTGAGGGCATTCACAATCGCAATATCCGCAGTCAGTGCAGGCTCAAGAATATACTTCTTTTCACCTAGCTGAACCAATTGCTTCTCATCAAGATTGAGGCTATCCATGCCGACATCTGTCACAATGCCCGCTAAACCCATTCCGCCTGCCCTGATCTTTTCCGCTAGGATGCCCTGCGGGTAAAAAAGAACGTCTAGTGTACCCGCCTGCATTTTCTGCCCGGCAATTGGGTTAGAGCCAATATGTGAAGCAATGATTTTCTTCACTCTTCCTTCTGTGATCAGCCTGCCAACACCGATTTGCGGGAAGCCTGCATCGTTTCCGATCAATGTCAGGTCTTTGATATTGGCTTCTAGAATGGCATCGATCAATGATGGCGGTGACCCCACACCACCAAACCCACCAAACATGATAGTCATTCCGTCTCTAAAATGCGTGATGACTTCATCAAAGTTCGCTGTTTTATTCATTATCTTTCCTCCCTACATCGCAGATGGGAAAAACCCTCGATTGATGACTTCTTGTTCAACCTGCGTCATTGTCTGCCCGAATAAATGAATGAGTTCATCCATCTCCTGCTGCGCGATGGAAAGCGGTGGTGCGATCATGATTGCTGCACCTCCTACGCCATCCTCTCCAGCGCTTGCTGGGTAAACAAGCAAACCATTCTGCTTGGCCGTCTCCACAACTAAATGCGTCATTTGAGTATGGGCAGGAAATGGTGTTTTCGATAATCGGTCTGCGACAAACTCAATGCCAATAAGCAGTCCCTTTCCTCTCACATCTCCTATGATGGAATGGTTTGTTTGCAAATCCTTTAAAGCATTCATTAAATATCGGCCAGACAGATCAGCTCGTTCTGGAAGCTGGTGTTTTTTCATATATCGAATGACAGCCAGTGAGACGGCTGCTGAAAGCGGATTGCCGCTATATGTGTGGCCTGCCATCACAGAGCCCGAACCGCTGAGAATTGGTGCAATCACATGATCCGCTGAGACAGCTGCCGCAATCGGTGAATAGCCGGCACTCATGCCTTTTCCAAGCACCATAATGTCTGGGACGACGCCCCAATGTTCCATAGCAAACATTTTCCCAGTTCGTCCAAAGCCTGTCATGACTTCATCTGCAATCATTAAAATATCGTTTTCCTCACAGACACGCTTCATTGCCTCAAAATATCCATCTGGCGGTACAAGTGCCGCGCCCGCTGCTCCAACAATCGGCTCTGCAATAAAAGCCGCAATCCTCTCTTTTCCTATACGCTGAATGACCGTTTTAAATTCCTGGACATACCATTCGACCTGCTTACTTTCTTCCTTTGGTAGCCATGAACGGTAGCTGTATGGCGGAGACAGCACCGGGTGTTTTTCGAGCAGTGGTTCAAAGCGCTCTCTCCTTGCAATATGTCCTGACATCGACAGCGCACCAAGTGTAATGCCGTGATAACTCATCCATCTTGAGATGATGTGATTCTTCTCTGCCTTCCCCTGCTCCTGCCAATGCTGAATGGCAATTTTCATCGCAGTTTCCGTTGCCTCTGACCCGCTTCCGACAAAAAAAGACCAGTTCAGGTTCCCTGGGCAGAGTGTACTCAATTCATAGGCAAGTTCTTCTGCTGGTTCATTTGTGAATTGTGATCTGTACGTAAAGCTCACCTTTTTCGCTTGCTCTGTCATGGCATCAATGATGTCTCTTATGCCATGTCCAATACTTGCCGTGACAGCACCAGATGAGCCGTCTAAATATTTTTTCCCGTCCCGATCATATAAATAAATCCCCTCTCCTTTCACAGCCACAGGATAATGCTGATTCAACATTGGTTTGATTAAGTAATCCCGGGTCTCCACTTTGTCATTCCTCCCTCTCTCGTCAGCAGCTGCATCTTTCTTTTTTCATGAATCGCAAGAAAATTTTGTATACTTGTTATAAGATTAGCTTAATCAAGAGGGCAGTCATCCTCCATTCGCCACATGCCCGAATTTCACACGTATTTTTTATACATCGTGTATAAGAGTGTTCAAAAGGAGGTCATGAGTCTATGGCGATTCTCGTCAAAGATGCACTCTCGCTCGATATCATGAAGGAAACAAAGCTGCTTGCTGGAGAAAATGGACTGGATCGCCTCATTCAGTGGGTGACCATCGTGGAAATTATCGAAGATACTTCAAGGCTTTCAGAAGGAGAGCTGCTTGTCACAACCGGCTTTGGGCTTGCAGACAATAGGGAAAGGCGCGCCCGGCTTGAAGAACTGATTCAATCTGATCGTCTATCCGCCATTGCCATTTATAAAGGCGTGTACTTAACGGAAATTCCTGCATCACTGATCGAAGCTGCCAAAAACAGCGGCATTCCACTCATCGAGATTCCTTCACATGTCAACTTCTCAGACATTACAAAAGCCGTTCTAGAGCAAATCGTCAGCAGCCAGCTCCACCAGCTTAAATATTCTTCAGCCATTCACCAAAGACTGACTCATTTAAATGTCAGCAATAAAAATGTCACACAAATTACAGATGAGCTGGCACATCTCACTTCGGCAAACATCGTTGTGCTTGATGTTTTTTTACATCAAACAGCAGCTCATCTCATAAAAGATGAAGTGACGTACTCTCCTGCTTTTGGCTTTCTGACAGATCGTGAACCAATTGAAACGACGCCTCTTCTTAAGCAGGCTGAGGAGAAAGGACGGCTCGTTTATGACACGTGCGGTGCGTTTGTCCTTGCTGCATGTCCGGTGATTGCGATGGGTGATATTTTCGGGTTTATTGTGTCTTTGAAGAGAAAGGATGCGTGGCATCATCTCGACGCGATTGCCATCGAGCATGCCGGGGCCGTGTATGCGATTGAATGGCTGAAGCAAAAAGCCATTCAAGATACAGAAAACCAAATGCAAGGTCATTTGTTAGATGATATTTTGCAGCAGCAATACACAGAAGAAAGCTATGTCATCGAGCAAGCAACAAAGCTGCAATATGATATGAGCGATGAGCAGGTGGTCATCTACTTTCAATTTCAGCATCAGCACACACAGCTCGATCACCAAATGATGCAGCGCCTATCTCAATTGCTCACGTCGATATTTGAACGCAGACATATTCCTTTTTTACTTAAGACAAGGCTCGATTCCATTTTTGTTCTTACCCCCGCAGGAAAAAAAGCGTTTCAAGAAGCGGAGTGGTATCGCGCAGCAGAAGAGTGCCGGAGCACTTGGTCTTATTTTTTCCCCATCCATCCAATCGTGATTGGCATTGGGAGAGCCTATGACCAGATCGGTCTCTTTGCAAAAAGCGCGAAGGAAGCGCAGTATGCAGCAAGACTTCTTCCGCTTTTAAAGACAGACGAATGCATCATTCATTATCAGAAGCTCGGCTTATACGGGATGCTTCTTGAAATGAATGAAGCGGGTATGAATTTGCATGACTTTTACGTGGAGCTGTTAAGTCCTTTGCTTTATACGAAAAAACAGGGAGCTGACCTGATCCATACACTCGAAGTGTATTTGGCCCACAATGAAAATATTCAAAAATCTGCGGGAGAATTGTTTATTCACAGACATACATTAAGCTACCGGCTAAAACAAATTGAAACGAGAACAGGCTGCAACCTCAAATCCACGGATGATCGGATGAAGCTGCAGCTCAGTATCATGGCGTACCGCCTATCTGGTCTGCTTGATCAGATGAGAACCATTTCATGATTCATTCGGCGTTTTGACCCATAGATTCATATCTTCAATTTTGTCAAAAATATAGCAGTTGTTTTGGAATCGGCCGGTATATGTATAGCCGAGCTGATAAAACACTTGATTCATTCCATAGGACAGTGCACGTGCAAGAGAATAAAAGACATAAATGTGCATGGATTGAAGTTCTTTTTCGAGTGCTAGAATCAAATGATGCATGAATCCTAGTTTTCTGTATGCCGGAAGGGTCGCACAGTCTGTTAATTCCGCATGACCATAAGGGACATTGATTTCAGCAGATGCTGCACTCACAATGTGCCCGTCATGTTCAACGGCATAAAAAACCGTCCCTTCCTCCATCACCTTTTGGATGTAATCTGGCTCATTCATTGGCGTAGGATACGTTTCAAAGACGGTATCATAGAGCTTTGCCAGCTTGTGAATATCCTGCGTATCCGCTTTCCTCATCACATACTCATCCTGCCACATGCCTTGATCTTTTTTGAGAGGCTTTTCTTGAATAGACGCAACAATTTCATCTTCCTTCAGCCAAAACGGGCTGTTCATTCGACTCTCCGTCAGAAAGAGCGACATGCCGTACGCATCACTTCCAAGAAAATAATGAGAAAACACACCTTCAAGCCGAAAGCCTTTTTCTAAAAAAAGAGGCATATGCTCACGCCTGACTTTCACAATGACCTTAGAAGCCTTACAGTCCGCCGCTTCCTGAAGAACCGACTGAATCACATCCCGCACCCTGCCGCTATAGTCATCCAAACGGATTCGCTCATTAAATGAATCAATACAGATCGAGGCAGAAAAACGCTCGTTCGCAAGTTCCTTCAATTGCACCATATACTCATCCTCTCTTATAAATCAGCTAAAAAAAATCCAAATGGAACATGAAACAATGACGATACCAGAAAAAATCGACATGATCATATACCTAATGGCTGAGCCTTTTTTGGCTTTGTTTTGCTTTCTCGCTTCATACATGATGAGATTTGAGAACAGTATAAATAAAATAAGTAGAACGATGGCAAATAGAATGATTCCTTGAATGACCATGCTGCCTCCTCATAAATTCGTCATCCCATATTACTTCTTCATATTCGAGCATCATCCCTTCTCATGAACAAAAAACACCTTTCCATCTCGTCAGATAGAAAGGTGTTTTGATTAAACGTTTTTCCCCGCAGCCTTCAGCGCACGGGCACCAATGTCACGGCGATAAAATAGACCTGGCTGTATGATTTCTTCAACCGCTTCATACACTCTTGATCTTGCCGCTTCAAATGTGTCGTCAAATGCGGTTACATTCGCTACACGGCCGCCATTCGTGACGAATTGATTGTTTTCTTTTTTTGTTCCTGCGTGGAAGGTCACGACATCAGAGACAGTCGTTTGCAAGGTACCGATTGGTGTGCCTTTTGCATAGTCTTCTGGGTATCCTTCTGATGCAAGAACCACACTAACAGCCGCAGTGTCTTTCCACTGTAAGTCCACATCTTTTCCATCAAGAATATCGAGAAATACTTGAACTAGATCTGATTGTAGACGAGGGAGAACCACCTGCGTTTCAGGGTCGCCAAAGCGTGCATTGAATTCAATCACCTTTGAGCCTTCTGGTGTCAGCATTAAGCCTGCATATAAAATGCCTGTAAATGGACGCCCTTCCTGCACCATTGCGCGAGCTGCCGGTTTGACGACGTCCTCCACCGCTTTCTGAACCACTTCATCTGAAATCTGCGGAACTGGTGAATAAGCGCCCATTCCGCCTGTATTCGGCCCTTTGTCATCTTCAAAGGCCCGTTTGTGATCCTGCGCAATCACCATCGGGTACACATTTTCTCCGTTGACAAAGGCCATGAGTGAAAATTCCTCGCCTGTTAAAAATTCTTCGATAACAACAGATGCACTGGCATCGCCAAACTTTTCATCCTCTAAGAAATCATGCAGACAGTCGATCGCCTCTTCAAGCGTCATCGCGACTGTCACACCTTTTCCTGCGGCGAGACCGTCTGCTTTAATCACAATCGGCGCACCCTTTTCTTCCACATATGCCTTCGCTTCTTCAAACGATGTGAAGGTAGCATAAGCGGCTGTTGGGATATCATAATTTTTCATTAAGTCTTTTGCAAATTCCTTTGAGCCTTCAATGACCGCAGCTTTTGCATTCGGTCCAAATACTTTTAGACCTGCTTCTTCAAATGCATCAACGACACCTGCGATTAAAGGAACCTCTGGACCGACAATGGTTAAGCCGATTTCGTTTTCTTTTGCAAAACGAATTAATGCCTCATGATCGCCTTCGTCGATTGGTACAAGCTTCGCAGCATCTGTCATTCCATCATTGCCGGGTGCGACAAATACTTGGCTGACAAGTTCACTTTGATTCACTTTCCATGCGATGGTATGCTCTCTTCCGCCTCTGCCGATAATTAGTACGTTCACTCTGTCATCCCCTTAATGTTTGAAATGTCTAACGCCAGTGAAGACCATGGCGATGCCGTATTCATCTGCCTTTTGAATCGATTCTTCATCACGAATAGATCCGCCTGGCTGAATGATCGCTGTGACGCCTGCCTTTGCAGCAGCTTCCACTGTATCGCCCATTGGGAAGAACGCATCAGAGCCTAGTGCGCTTCCTTTTGCCTTTTCACCTGCTTGCTCAATCGCAATGTTCGCTGAGCCAACACGGTTCATTTGACCAGCACCGATCCCTGCTGTCATTTGATCTTTCGCAAGAACAATGGCATTTGATTTCACATGCTTGACCACTTTCCAAGCAAGTTTTAAGTCTTTCCATTCGTCTTCTGTTGGTTCTCTTTTCGTTGGAATAGAGATCGTTGCTTCCTCTAAGCCGTACGTATCAATATCCTGAACAAGTAATCCGCCATGGACACTTGTCAGCTGCTTTTCTTTTTTCCCAAGATCCGCTTCTACATCTAATGTTAATAGACGAAGATTCTTTTTCGACGTTAACACGTCAAGTGCTTCTTGGCTGAACGAAGGAGCGATGACAATTTCCAAGAAAATTGTATGCAGCACGTCAGCCGTTTGTTTGTCTACTTCACGGTTAAGTGCCACAATGCCGCCAAAAATAGAAGTTTCGTCTGCCTTGAACGCTCGGTCAAATGCTTCTGCAATCGTTTCTCCTGTACCAACGCCGCACGGGTTCATATGCTTCACAGCAACAGCTGCCGGCTCCGTGAATTCTCGTACAATTTGGAGTGCTGCATCTGCATCTTTAATATTGTTATAGGAAAGCTCTTTTCCATGTAATTGCTTTGCAGTAGCCAACGAACCTTTCGCTGGAAGAGCATTTTCATAGAAAGTCGCCGCTTGGTGCGGGTTTTCTCCATAACGAAGGGATTGTTTTTTCTCAAACGTGACAGTGAACTGTTCTGGCTCTGTTTCGCCCACAAAGTTTGTTAAGTAATCCGCAATCAGAGCATCGTATGCAGCCGTATGACGGAATACCTTTGCAGCGAGCTCACGCTTTTTCTCTAGTGACACGCCGCCTTCTTTGATTTGCTGAATGACTGTATCATAATCACGAGGATCGACAATCACTGTGACGTCTTGATGGTTTTTTGATGCTGCACGAAGCATTCCCGGTCCGCCAATATCAATGTTTTCAATTGCTTCTTCATATGTCACATCGGCTTTTGAGATCGTCTCTTTGAATGGATAGAGATTCACGACAACTAGATCAATCGGCTGAATGCCATGCTTTTCAATCTGTGCCATATGCTCATCGTTTTCTCTCACTGCTAAAAGTCCGCCATGAATGTTTGGGTGAAGTGTTTTGAGTCGTCCATCCATGATTTCAGGGAATCCAGTGACTTCTGAAATCCCAATGACATCAATACCGTTCTCTTGAAGAAGCTTGTGTGTACCTCCAGTTGAAATCACTTCAACACCAAGTTCTGTTAATCCTTTCACAAAAGGTACAAGATTCGTTTTATCGGAAACACTGATTAATGCGCGTTTGATCGTCATGCCTTCGTCACCTCATTAAGATAATTCTAAAAGTGATTTGATCACTTTTGGATATAGTGTGTGTTCTAGTTCATGCATTCTTTTTTCAATCGATTCAAGCTCTTCCCCTTGTTCGATGTAAATCGACGCTTGGTCAATGATCGGACCCGTATCCATGCCTTCATCGACAAAATGGACAGTGATGCCTGCCACTTTGACGCCTGCTTGATAGGCTTGGCCAATAGCATCAAGCCCTGGGAAGGCTGGCAGCAAAGACGGATGGATATTGACAATTTTCCCTCTGAATGCTTCAAGTAATGTCGGACCAATCAGTCTCATATACCCAGCAAGGAAAACCCATTCCACTTCATGCAGCCTAAGCTGTTCAATGATCGTTTGTTCAAAAGCGGCTTTATTCGGAAAAGCCTTCGGGGTAAATGCAAAGGAGGGAATGCCCTCTTTCTCAGCACGCTCCAGCACCTTTGCCCCCGGTTTATCACAAATCACAATGGCGGCCTCTGCCTGCCACTGTTCTTTTTTTAATGTATCAATAATGGCTTGAAAATTCGTCCCGCTTCCAGAGGCGAAGATCGCAAACTTCTTCATGAGAGGCTTCCACCGCCGAATGTGACACCTTCTCCTTTTTGAACACGGCCGATGAGAAAAGCTTTCTCTCCGTCTTCTTCAAGTCCTCTGATCACTTCGACAAGATCATCTTCTTTTACGGCTAAGACAAAACCAATGCCCATATTAAACACGTTGAACATTTCTTCAGCCTTTAACTGTCCTTTTTCTTGAATAAAGGAGAAAATTGGCGGTACCGGCCATGAGCCGTTATCAATCTCAACGCCAAGCCCTTCAGGCAGCATACGTGGTAAATTTTCAATAAAGCCGCCGCCTGTCACATGTGCCATACCGTCAACCTTACCGGCTTTCACTTGTTTAAGAACAGGCTTCACATAAATTTTGGTCGGTTCAAGAAGCTCTTCTCCAAGCGGTCTTGTAAAAGGTTCATACGTTTGATGAAGGTCAAGACCAGCGTCTTCAAGCAATACTTTACGAACGAGAGAGTACCCATTGCTATGAATTCCGCTTGAGCTGAGTCCAATCAGCAAGTGCCCCTCTTTGATGCTCTCTCCTGTCACGATTTCATCCTTTTCAACGACGCCTACTGAAAAACCAGCAATATCATATTCATCTTCTGTATAAAGACCCGGCATTTCTGCTGTTTCTCCGCCGACAAGCGCTGAACCAGACTGCTCACAGCCGTCAGCCACACCTTTGACAATGGATTCAATTTTCAAAGGATCTGCTTTTCCGACTGCTAAGTAATCTAAGAAAAAGAGCGGTTCTGCCCCTTGTGCAAGCACATCGTTGACACACATTGCCACGGCATCGACACCGATCGTATCGTGTTGATCCATTAAAAAGGCAAGCTTTAATTTCGTTCCGACACCATCTGTTCCTGAAACAAGAACGGGCTTTTTATATGGCAGCTCAGATAAATCAAACATACCGCCAAATCCACCTAGAGCACCCATGACGCCTGCTCTTTTTGTACGTTCTACGTGTGTTTTCATTCGTTTAACGGCTTCGTATCCTGCTTCGATGTCGACACCGGCGTTTTTATATGCTTCTGACATCCCATTCACTCCTTTTAGCTGCTTCTCTTCCATTTATTTTCAGCAGAATGAAAGAGCAGCATATCAAATCATCTTGACTGCTGCTCCTTTATTCGATTATTTCGTCAGTGCTGTTTCCTTCACATGCGGAAGAACAGTATCTTCATAAATTTCAGTCGGGTATTTCCCAGTAAAGCATGCTAAGCATTGACCGCGCTGCGGATCATCATACTTTCTGCCAATCCCGTCCATTAAACCGTCTACAGATAAAAATGCAATGGAGTCTGCACCGATTTCCTGTCTAATTTCTTCCACTGAATGAGAAGAAGCAATCAGCTCTTCATGTGTGGACGTATCAATTCCATAAAAACACGGATGTGCAATTGGCGGTGAACTAATGCGGACATGGACTTCCGTCGCACCCGCTTCTCTTAGCATCGTCACAATGCGGCGGCTTGTTGTTCCGCGTACGATGGAATCATCCACCATCACGACACGCTTTCCTTCGACGACCCCGCGCACAGCAGACAGCTTCATGCGCACGCCCTGCTCACGCAGTGCTTGAGACGGCTGGATAAAGGTTCTGCCGACATAACGGTTTTTAATTAAACCGAGCTCATATGGAATACCTGTTGCTTCGGCATATCCAATCGCTGCAGAAATACTCGAATCTGGTACACCTGTCACAACATCTGCTTCGACATGCGCTTCCTCAGCAAGCTTTTTGCCAAGGTTCTTTCTCGCACTATGCACGTTGATGCCATTGATATTGCTGTCAGGTCTTGAGAAATAAATGTATTCCATGCTGCACATGCTGCGGTTAATATTCATGGAGAAGCGCTCAGATTTGAGGCCTTCATCATTAATGATCAGCATTTCGCCAGGCTCCACATCTCGTAAATACGTGGCGCCGACAACGTCAAATGCACATGTTTCAGAAGCAACGACATAAGCGTCCCCAAGCATACCAAGTGAAAGCGGACGTAAGCCGTTCGGATCAAGTGCCACAATCATTTCAGTTTCCGTCATAATTAAGAAAGCATATGCTCCTTTAAGCATGGACAGGGCATTTTTGATCTGCTCTTTCAATTCAATATAGCCGCTGCGCTTAATTAAATGAGCGAGCACTTCAGTGTCAGAAGATGTCTGAAATATACTCCCCTGGTTCTCTAGCTGCTGCTTTAATTGCGTTGCATTCACTAAGTTCCCATTATGAGCAAGGGCAAGACTGCCGTTGTTTTGCGAGCGGAAGAAAAGGGGCTGCACATTTTCAAAGCCGCCTCCGCCTGCTGTCGCATACCGGACATGTCCGATTGCACCTTTTCCTTTCAAATCCTTTAGCTCACCGTTTTGAAAGACTTCCGTAATCAGTCCAAGGCCTTTATGTGCCGTCAGGTTTTCACCATCTGTTGCAATGATTCCCGCACCTTCTTGTCCTCGGTGCTGAAGACTATGCAATCCGTAATATGTGATTTGCGGGGCTTCTTCGTGTCCCCAAACCCCAAAGACGCCACACTCTTCGTTTAAGCCTCTGATTTCAGCAAGCATGGGATCGCTCCTTTCCATGCGCATTCAAGTTCGTTGACCGCTGCATGAATCCATTGTTGTCCTTCTTGATTTTTGACGGTGAATACACCATCATTTGTGACCGTTCCAACTTCTTTCGCATCTTTGACAGCCGCAGCAAATGCTTCACGGTGCTCTGGTTTCACTGTGACAACAAAACGTGACTGTGTTTCACTAAATAATGAAGCTTCGCTGTTTAAATCCATTTGGATATGAGCGCCAAGACCGTCTGTTCCAAATGTACTTTCAGCAAGTGCGACACCAAGACCGCCTTCAGACACATCGTGTGCTGATTGAACAAGTCCGTTTTGAATCGCAGCAAGAAGGGCTTCCTGACGCGTGAGCTCTACATCCAAATCAATTTCCGGTGCTTTTCCGTAAATACGGCCTTCTGTCATCTTTTGTAGCTCACTGCCTGCGAATTCTTCCTTCGTCTCACCAATCACGAAAATCACATCGCCAGCCTGCTGGAACGACTGCGTCGTAATATGAGCTGTATCTTCAACCAAACCAACCATCCCAATGACTGGTGTTGGGTAAATGGCTGTTCCATTTGATTCGTTATATAAAGAGACGTTACCACCGATAACTGGTGTGCTTAGCTTGCGGCACGCTTCGCTAATACCGTCAGCAGATTTTTCAATTTGCCAGAAAATTTCTGGTTTCTCTGGGTTACCGAAGTTTAAGTTATCTGTTACTGCAAGTGGACGAGCGCCTGAGCAAACAATGTTACGTGCTGCTTCTGCGACTGCGATTTTCCCGCCGACCTCTGGATCAAGGTAGAGATAACGAGCGTTACAATCGGTTGTCATCGCAAGGGCTTTTTTCGTTCCACGGATTCTTAAAACGCCCGCATCAGAGCCTGGTGCAACGACTGTATTTGTCCGAACCATGTAGTCATATTGATCATAGACCCATTCTTTACTTGCGATCGTTGGCTGCTGAAGGAGCTGCTTTAACGTGTCTGCTGCATCTGTGATAGCAGGTGCTTCAACTTTTGTTTCTAAAAACTCACGGTAGTAGGCAGGCTCACTTGACGGTTTGTGATAAACCGGCGCTTCTTCTGCAAGAGCGTCAACAGGAAGCTCACATACCACTTCACCTTGATGGAGTAAACGAAGCATTTTATCGTCTGTCACATGACCGACTGATACTGCTTCAAGATCGTATTTTTCAAAAATATCAATGATTTCTTGTTCACGGCCTTTTTCAATGACCAGAAGCATTCTCTCTTGAGATTCAGACAGCATCATTTCGTATGCTGACATGCCTGTTTCACGCTGCGGGATGAGATCTAGATTCATCTCGATACCAGAACCTGCTTTACTCGCCATTTCCGCACTTGAGCTTGTTAAGCCAGCCGCTCCCATATCCTGAATCCCAACGAGTGCATCGTTTTTGATGACTTCAAGGCACGCTTCAAGCAGCAGTTTTTCCATAAACGGATCACCGACTTGAACAGCTGAGCGTTTTTCTTCTGATTCATCAGAAAATTCCTCAGATGCAAATGTTGCACCGTGAATTCCGTCACGTCCCGTTTTGGCCCCAACGTACATGACCGTGTTGCCAACACCTTTGGCCTGCCCTTTTTTGATGTCTTCATGGTTGATTAGTCCAACACACATTGCATTCACGAGCGGGTTGCCTTCATAGCTTTGATCGAAATGAACCTCTCCGCCGACTGTTGGAATTCCGATACAGTTTCCATAGCCTGCGATCCCTGCCACTACTTCTTCAAACAAGTACTTCACGCGCGGTGAAGTCAGTTCACCAAAACGAAGAGAGTTTAATACAGCAATTGGACGCGCACCCATGGAGAATACATCACGGATAATTCCGCCGACACCTGTCGCCGCTCCTTGATACGGTTCAATCGCAGATGGATGGTTATGTGATTCGATTTTAAATACAACCGCTTGGTTGTCTCCAATATCAACGATTCCAGCGCCTTCCCCAGGACCTTGAAGAACGTGCTCTCCTTTTGTCGGGAATTTACTTAAAACAGGCTTTGAGTTTTTATAACTGCAATGCTCTGACCACATGACAGAAAAAATACCCGTTTCTGTGTAGTTTGGCAGCCTGCCAATAATGGATTCGATTAAAGCGAATTCTTCATCACTCAATCCCATTTGCTGATACAATTTCTCTTCTTTAATTTGCTTGTGACTTGGTTCAAGCAGTAGTGACATGAGTGTCCCTCCAATTTTTCACGATAGATTGAAACAATTTAAGTCCGTCTGCGCTGCCTAGTAATGAATCAACCGCGCGCTCAGGATGCGGCATCATGCCGAGTACATTGCCCTCTTCATTCGTTACACCTGCAATTCGATTCACACTGCCGTTAATATCGTCTCCGTAAGTGAAAGCGATTTGGCCGCGTTCAATGAGCTTTGCTAAAGTGTCTTCATCACAGTAGAAGTTGCCTTCACCGTGCGCTACAGGAATCGTAATGGATTCGCCTTTTTGATAACCGCTTGTAAATTGCGTTTCGTTGTTTTCTACAATGAGTTCAACTGGTCGACAGATAAACTTCAAGTCTTTATTTCGTCTCATCGCACCCGGAAGAATGCCAAGCTCCTGAAGAATTTGGAACCCGTTACAAACACCAAGAACAGGTTTTCCTTCCTCAGCTGCTTTCTTCACCGCCGGCATGATGTTTGAGAAGCGGGCGATCGCACCACATCTTAAGTAATCCCCATAAGAGAAACCGCCTGGTACGAGTACACCGTCAAATCCGTCAAGACTCGTTTCGTCGTGCCATACATATTCAACTTGTTCACCTAGCTCATCTTGAATCGCATGGTACATATCGATATCACAGTTAGAGCCAGGCAAGACGATCACTGCAAACTTCACTGTGCGACAACCTCCTCCACCTCATAGCGGTAATCTTCAATCACCGTGTTGGCAAGTAATTTTTCGCACATTTCTTTGACGACTGTGTCTAAATCACGATCTGATTTTTCAATGACAAGCTCCATGTATTTACCGATACGGACATCCTTTACTTCCTGATAAGACATGCTGTGCAAAGCGTGCTGCACGGCACTTCCTTGTGGATCAAGAACGCTCTCTTTTAAGCTGACAAAAATTTTCACTTTATACATGTTTATGGCCTCCAAGTCTTTTGAAAATTTCTTCGTATGCATTCGTTAAGCCGCCCAGGTTTCGTCTGAACACGTCTTTATCAAGCTTTTCGTTTGTATCTTTGTCCCAAAGCCTGCACGTATCAGGTGAAATCTCATCAGCTAGCAAAATACGATTCTCGTGATCTATTCCGAATTCAAGCTTGAAATCAATTAAATTCACATGGCAATCTGAGAAGATTTGCTTTAATTCTTCATTCACTTGTCTTGTGATCTGTTTCATTTCCTCTACCTGTTCAGGTGTGGCTGCATGTAAAATGCGAATATGATCTTCTGTAATGAGCGGATCGCCGAGTGCATCATCTTTGTAGTAAAACTCAATCAAAGGTGTGTCCAGTTTCGTTCCCTCTGGAATGCCAAGGCGTTTTGACATACTGCCCGCCACTACATTTCGTACAACGACTTCAAGCGGAACAATCTGTACCTTTTGAATGAGCTGTTCTGTTTCAGAGAGGCGTTTTACAAAGTGATTGTTGACCCCTTTTTCATGCAGCATTTGAAAGATTAAGCTTGAAATCTCGTTGTTCAGTCTGCCTTTGCCTTCGATTTCAGCTTTCTTTTCGCCGTTAAATGCTGTAGCTGAGTCTTTATATTCAACATATAAAATATGCTCGTCATCGGTCTGATAAATTCTTTTCGCTTTGCCTTCGTAGAGAAGTTCTTGTTTCACAGTCATTCAGGTTGGCCTCCTAATTTGAATGTTGGCAATTTTCAGGATTGGGCGCCTGGCGAGCAGGCGACCCATTTCTTACGCAAGACCTAGACGTTCGAAAATCATATCGACATTTTTCAAATGATAGTTGTAATCGAAGCAGTCAGCGATTTGTTCAGGTGTTAAACGTGACGTGATTTTTTCTTCTGCTTCTACTAATGAACGGAACGGCACTTGCTTCTCCCACGCTTCCATTGCCTTTGGCTGAACCGTGTCATATGCCTCTTCACGTGCCATGCCTGTATCGATTAAGGCAAGAAGAACGCGCTGTGAGTAAATTAAGCCAAGTGTGCGGTCCATGTTGCGTTTCATGTTCTCAGGAAAGACCGTCAAGTTTTTCACGATGTTTGAGAAACGGTTGAGCATATAGTTCAGTGCAATCGTGGCATCTGGTAAAATGATGCGCTCAGCAGATGAATGAGAAATATCACGCTCATGCCAAAGCGGTACATTTTCATAAGCTGTCAGCATATATCCTCGGATCACACGGGCAATCCCCGTCATATTCTCAGAACCGATTGGGTTACGTTTATGCGGCATCGCTGATGATCCTTTTTGTCCTTTCGCAAAGAACTCTTCTACTTCACGTGTTTCACTCTTTTGAAGACCACGGATTTCAACAGCAAATTTCTCAATGCTCGTTGCCACTAAAGCAAGAGTAGCCATGTAATCTGCATGGCGGTCACGCTGCAAGGTTTGGGTTGAAATTGGTGCAGCTTTGATGCCAAGTTTCTCACATACATATTGCTCAACAAACGGGTCGATGTTCGCATATGTGCCAACAGCTCCAGAGATTTTGCCGTATTCAATGCCAGCTTTTGCTTGTTTAAAACGTTCTAGGTTACGCTTCATTTCTTCGTACCAAAGACCAAGCTTCAGGCCAAATGTTGTCGGTTCAGCGTGTACACCATGTGTACGGCCCATCATGACGGTATATTTGTGCTCTTTTGCTTTTTCTTTTAGTATGTCAACAAATCTCTCAATGTCCTTGAGCAAGATATCATTCGCCTGTTTTAATAGATATGAAAGCGCCGTATCCACTACGTCTGTCGATGTTAATCCGTAATGAACCCACTTTCTTTCTTCTCCTAGAGATTCAGATACAGCACGTGTAAAGGCAACCACGTCGTGGCGCGTGTCTTGTTCAATCTCCAGAATACGTCCAATATCAAAGCTTGCATTTTTGCGCATTGTCACAACGTCTTCTTTCGGAATGACGCCAAGCTCTGCCCAAGCTTCACAAGCGAGAATTTCTACTTCAAGCCATGCATTAAATTTGTTTTCCTCTGTCCAGATTGCTGACATTTCTGGTCGTGCGTAACGTTCGATCATTTCCCGTTTCCTCCATCTCTTTCAGTCCATATCTTTGTGATGTTTGTCATCCATTCATCATCGAGCTTTTTCATAAACGTCATATGCCCCATTTTGCGGCCGGCTTTTACTTCATGCTTTCCATATAGATAAAGCTTCGCTTCTTTGAGAAGCTCAGGATGCTCTTTTGGAATGTCCACTTCATCGCCTAATAAATTCACCATCATTCCCTCTGATAAAAGGGCTGTACCGCCAAGCGGCAGACCACATATAGCACGGACGTGCTGTTCAAACTGACTTGTCTCACATAAATCGAGCGTATAATGGCCAGAATTATGCGGGCGTGGTGCCAGTTCATTGACGAGCAGCTTTCCGTCATTTGTCAGGAACAGTTCTACAGCAAGAGTACCAACCAGCCCCAGCTTTTCAGCCAGTGTTGTTGCAAGTTCTTTCGCCTTCTCCTGAATGCGGTTCTCTACCCTTGCAGGCACAATGCTTTGGAACAAAATATTATGCTTATGAATGTTCTCAGCGACTGGGAATACGGCGATCTCTCCATGAACAGAACGAGTGACGATCACCGAAAGCTCCATTTGGAATGGAACCCAGCTTTCTAAAATACATGTTCCATGTGTGAGCAGTGCAGCAGCTTCCGGAAGCTGTCCTTTTTCTTTGATGACGTACTGTCCTTTTCCATCGTAGCCGCCTCTGCATGTTTTCAGCACGGCTGGCAAACCGAGCGCGTTCACGGCATCTTCCAGCTCTTTTTCATCATGAATGATGCGGTAAGGTGCTACTTCACAGCCTGCGTCTACAATCCCTTTTTTCTCGGTCTCACGATTTTGAGTTAAAAGGAGAAGGTCGCTTCCTTGTGGTAAATAGGCTTCTTCCTTCAGCTGATTCAGTGCATCATAATCAATATTTTCAAACTCATAAGTCACCACATCGCTGATTTCTGCCAGCTTTCGAATCGCTTCAAGGTCACTATATGCGGCTGTGATTTCTGTATCGGCAACCTGTCCGCAAGGAGATTGTGTGACCGGGTCTAGAACTGCTGCCCGGTACCCCATTTGCTTTGCGCTGACGGCCATATATCTGCCAAGCTGTCCGCCGCCAATGATACCGATGGTTGCGTTTGGAAAAATGGTCTGCTTAGCCAAGCTGATCACTGCTTTCTAGTACAGTCTGTTTTGTCTGCTCTCTTCTTTCTTCAAGGCGAGCTGCGATTGTTTCATCAAATGCTGAAATCATTTGTGCGGCAAGAAGGCCTGCATTTGTTGCACCGGCTTTGCCAATTGCTACTGTAGCAACTGGTACACCGCCTGGCATTTGAACGATGGATAATAAGGAATCCAGCCCGTTTAGTGCTTTTGATTGTACAGGCACACCAATGACCGGCAGTGTCGTTTTTGCTGCGACCATTCCCGGTAAATGTGCTGCGCCTCCAGCACCGGCAATGATGACCTTTAGTCCTTTACCTCTTGCTTCAGTCGCATATTCAAACATCAAGTCAGGTGTCCGGTGTGCGGATACTACCTGTTTTTCATACGGAATGTTTAATTCCTCTAAGATGTCGCACGCATTTTTCATTGTTTCCCAATCAGATGTACTTCCCATGATGACACCTACAAGCGGCTTCATTTTGTCCCCACCTTTAAGCTGATATTCGATTTTGTATCGTTTGACACGCTTCCCAAACCTAAGCAGCTTGTCAAACGCCGAACAAAAAGGCCCGATTTGCATTGCATTGTTAGGAAGCAACACAAACCGGGCCATGGTAAGCGCTGTTCGCTTTTGAATTGCCATGTCAGTTTTGTTCACTATCCTGCATAGTCCAGTCATTTACGGTAACTGGGTAGAAACTTATGGGCCATATTCCCAAGATTATATGAGGCTCGTGTTTTGATTTCATGTTTATCTTAACAACGGATGTTCATGATGTCAACGGATTTATCGAACAATCTATGAAGTCGTCGTTTTAATGTTCGGATTTAGACTATTTTTCCTTCAAATACGATTTTTTTCCCAATCGGAATGATCTGAATCGACCCATTTTCCTTCTTTTCTTGAAAAATCGGTTCCTCCATTCGTCGGACAGGCGAGTAGCCTTCCGCTGCCATCTGGGACAACACTTGATCAATCGTCATGTTGTCTTCCACATAGAATTTTTTCTTCTTTGGTTTTGCGGTCATTCTTTAATTCTCCTTTTCTTCACAGCCTTCACCCAGAAGCCGCCGTGAATCGATTTGGGTTCATATGAAATGATAAACGCCTTTGAATCCAGCGTCTTAATCGTTTCATATAATTGCAGTTCATATTTTCTCGGTGTTAAAATTTGCAATGCTGTCCGGTCTCCTTCAAGACCGCCTGCTACCCAGCTGGTGACACCATATCCTTTTTCTCTCAATTGTCTTGGGAGATCGACATCCAATTCTTTTGTGATCACGTTAACAGTTGTGTAGCCAAGTGCCAGCTTCTCTTCAATTTTCATCCCGACAATGATCCCCATTCCATAACCTAGGGCATACGCAATGACATTTTGTATTTGATCTAAGTTATCTAGAACGATACTTAACCCAATGACATAAATGAGCATTTCGATCGTACCCGCAAAAGCAGCTGCGTACCGTCTGCCTTTCATTGTTAAAATTAAACGCATGGTGGAAAAAGAAACATAGACAATATTAATCACTAAAATGATTAAAACCATGGTGAACGCATTGGATAAAAGTTGTTGAAGCACGATTCGAACCCCCTGCACTAAAAAATCAAATAAAGCACCCCATATTCTACTAGAGAACATACCTTGATACAATCAAATTTACGCGATCAAAACACATATATCTTTCGACAACAAGGGTGGTGTTTGTTACCAAGAGTTTACCCGTTTTTTTCTCTTCTCAACATGAAAACCCCCTTTTTCAAAAAAGGAGGTTTTCAGGTGTGTTTTATCCGAATCGAACAGGAACAAGTGATGGAATCAAATACTCCCCGACTATGCCCCAGAGCAGCGCGATGATGACAAGCTCAACCAATAAAAAGACCCAGCCTGCATACATCAAATCTCCACGTTCGGCATCATGCTCCGATTGAATCGAGCGAAAGAGCACGACCGCAATCAACTGAAGGCCGAAAAACATCATTACGGATAATATGACGGTCACATATGGAATATTCAGCATGGCAAATACAAGCCAAAGGATGGATAAAACCAACACCGGCACAAGCGCAGCACCAAACTTCATGATCACTTCTTTCAGTGATATGTTTCCTTTTAGCATGTATTTTCCGAGCAGCCAGACAGTGAGCATCATCAATGTCAACACAATAAGTGTAAAGACTGCAACCCTCAAAAAGGCGTCACCAAAAGAATAATGAATGCCAAAGCCTAATAAACGGGTCTTTGACGCCTTTAATTGAACATAGTTGCCTAAAGCAAAAAACACACTGAATAACACAATCGAGATCCAGGCGTACTTCATACGCAATGTTTCCGCTTGATTGATGGCCTGGCTCGGTGATTTTAACATCGCCAGTCCATATGAACCATAACGCTTAAACGCGCCTCCTACACCTTGCAACATACGCTGGATGGTTGAACGCTCATCATCTGCTGATTTTGAGGTTCTTCCACGTTTTGCAGCGCTGCGGCTGAGGCGGGATTGCCTTGTTTCTTGATCTATTGATGACTCTTTATTTTTCTTTTCAGATGTCCTCTGATCTTGATCTTTCTCTAACATCTCATATCAACTCCTATCCAATCCTTACAGACTCAAGTAAATGAACTGTTCGGATGACTCCTCTTAAGGTAGCGGAGTCTCTCTATTCAGTCAAGATTCCTTGACGTTCATACGAATAGACGGATAAAAGGCAGCAGAGGTTTTAAAACGGAGAGAAAATAAGACAAAACAAAAAAGCTGACGGCCTCCATCAGCTTTTTATCAATGTTGAAATTCATGGTCAACGATAGTGACTCCGCTTTCCTTGCTGAACTCGGAGATTCTCCTGATGAGCGGGGAACCGAGTCTTTTTGGTCGTATCGACCTGTGTAATATGGCCATTATGAATGGTGATGACCACTGATCCATAGTCGATCCCTTTTAAGGCAGATAAAATATAATTCAGCTTTTGTTCATCCATCGCTCATCCCCCTATTTTTGTTTTCGCTCTTTTAAATAGAGAACCTCATTTTCCAGCTCATGAATCGTGTAATGCATGAGCGCTTCCTGCTTTTCTTCATGCCCCCATAAAAGGAGCTTTTGAATCAGCACCTGCTTTTTTCGTTCAATCACCTGTCTAAGCCAGTGTGACAAAAGACATCTCCTCCCCTTTTGAATGTATGCAAGAAAAAAAGGCACCCTGAAACCTTCTATTAAAAAAGGAAATCAAAGCGCCTTTGGTGATCCAATCAGCGAATTATGTCTTTTTATCATAAACACATAATTCCTATAAGTCAACTATGTTTTGATTTTTTTAACAAAAAAACAGCAGCCTTCATGAGCTGCTGTTTCAGATGTTCAATTAATGATTTAAGAAAGCAAAATATAGAATAAAGATGACAAACAATCCGTACATAATTGGGTGCACTTCTTTCGCTTTCCCTTTAAAGATCATCGTAATCGGGTAGAAAATAAAACCAACCGCAATCCCTGTTGCAATACTGTATGTCAGTGGCATCATAATCATCGTTAAGAACGCTGGTACCGCAATTTCAAAACGATCCCATGCAATTTTCGCCAGCGGAGCGACCATTAGTGCACCGACAATAATTAAAGCAGGTGCTGTTACATTCGATGTAACGATGGATAAAAGTGGTGAGAAGAACATCGCAAGCAAGAAGAAAATGCCTGTGACGACCGCTGCAAAACCAGAACGTGCACCAGCAGCAACACCTGAGCTAGATTCAACATAAGATGTCGTTGTAGATGTCCCAAGAACAGAACCTACAACAATAGAAGAAGAATCCGCTAGCAGTGCTCTTCCTGCACGAGGCAGCTCATTATTTTTCATTAAACCAGCCTGTGTTGCCACAGCCACAAGTGTACCAGCTGTATCAAAGAACCCAACGAATAGGAACGTCAAAATCACGACAAGCATTTGGATGGAGAAAATTTCTGGCAAGTGAATCAAGGCTTGACCAAAGGTTGGAGACAAGCTTGGAATACTTCCCACAATTTGAGATGGTACTGGCACAAGACCAAAGATCATCCCAGCAATAGCTGTCACAAGCATCCCAATGAAGACACCTGCATTCACTCGAAGAACCATTAAAATGACCGTCACAACGATACCAAACACCGTTAACAAGACAGGACCACTATGAATGTTCCCAATCGAAACGAGCGTATTATCATTATTGGCGATAATGCCAGAGCCTTGAAGACCAACAAACGTAATGAACAAACCAATACCTGCACCAACCGCCAGCTTCAGCTCAGCCGGAATGGCATTGATGATTTTTTCACGGAAACCTGTTAAAGAAAGGGCTACGAAAATCAATCCTGAAACAAACACACCCGAAAGTGCTGCTTCCCATTTAATGCCCATGCCAAGCACAACCGAAAAGGCGAAGAACGCATTCAGACCCATACCTGGTGCAATCGCAATTGGATACCTGGCGATCAATCCCATCAGGATACACCCTGCAGCAGAAGCTAACGCCGTTGCTGTAAAGACAGCGCCCTGATCAATACGTAATTTATCTGGAAAATCCGGTACCGACACTAATGCAAGTGTGATCGGATTGACAAACAGAATGTAAGCCATCGACAAAAATGTGGTTAAACCACCGATGATTTCTCTGCGGTAATT
Source organism: Bacillus sp. ABR (assembly GCF_056172715.1). Lineage (NCBI taxonomy): Bacteria > Bacillati > Bacillota > Bacilli > Caryophanales > Bacillaceae > Bacillus > Bacillus sp. ABR. The sequence continues at coordinate 223,353 of NZ_JAOYSL010000006.1, forward strand.
CGTTCCTAACTCATCAAACTGAAAAAACTGTTTCAAGCCAACTGACTCCCTTCATGTCCTTTTGCTTTAGCCTGCCCCATTCACTAGTCAAATAAAAAACGCCCCAACAATTTTGGGACGCTTGACTACATATGTGAATTCAGACTGTGACATAAAACAAGAACAATGCATGATTTATATCAAACGAGTGTGAATTGACGTAGTCAAGCCATTTACGGTAGCTTGGTAGAAACTTGCGGGCCATATCCCCGCGATTATACGACTTCTATCTATTTGATTTCTGTGTCTATTGTACCAACTTCATTTTTAAAACACAATACGAAAAGCGAACATTTTTCAAAGAAATGTCCGCTTCATTCGTCTTATTACACGAATTTGGAAATTCCCATCTAGTTCTTTATACACCCTTCTCCTAATCCTTCTTTTTTGGCAAATACTGTTTCGGCTACACGGAAAAACTCTTTCACTGCCGGAGAAGCTTGGGTGAGTGAAGGACAGGCGAGCGCAACTTCACGATGATGAGAGACATTCAGCTGACGAATATGCACAAGCTGCTGCGTTTTTAAAAACAACTCCGGACCAATCGTGACGCCGAGTCCTTCCCCTACCATACGAGCAATGGTCGTACAATCATGAACTTCAAATAAAACAGCCGGCTTCATTTGCGCCTCTGAAAAAATATCCTCTACATGTGATTGATACATGCCAGTCGGCATAATAAATGGTTCATCCGCCAAATCTGTTATATCTACAATGGGCTGCTGCTCATATCGGTGATTTGGATGATAGGCGACCACCATCTCATCTTTGATAAGCGGCAGTAAATCAAAGGCTTCATCCGCATGGCCTTTCACAACAAATCCAACATCAATGATGCCTGAATCCAGCCACTCCAATATTTCTTCATACGTTCCCTCATAGAATTTAAATTCGATTTTTGGATGCTTTTTCTGATAGCTCACAAGCAGTTTAGGCAATAAACAAGCAGAGGCACTGGCAAATGTGCCGATACGAATCAAGCCTGTTTCAATATTTTTCGTTAACGCAATTTCTTGCTGAATTTTCTCCACTCTATTTAACACTTCTCTAATATGCGGGAGAAGCGTTTGACCAATGTCCGTCAGCATAATGCCCTTTTTTCGGTCGCGAATGAATAAAGACACACCCCACTCTGACTCTAAATTCGCCACTGCATGACTAACAGCTGACTGCGTCATATTTAATGCTTCAGCTGCTGCTGTAAAACTGCCAAGTTCCACCACTTTTGCGATAATATCAAAACGAACAAAGCTCATGAGTATTTACTCATCTCCTCCATGAAAAACATCAATTTTACTTATGTTAGCACGGAATTTAAACTAAAGACAACGTATCAACATGAAGGAAGGGTTCAAAATGAAAAACACATCTCATCAGCTATTGATTGTTCTTTTAGCTGTCGGTTCATTTGTCACAGGCACGTCAGAATTCGTCGTGTCAGGCATTCTAGATATCATTGCTGTCGATTTACACATCTCCATTCCTGCTGCCGGACAGCTCATCACCGTCTATTCTCTTTTTTATGCAGTAGGCGCTCTCTTTTTAGTCATGGCAACGTCGAAACTGAACCGTAAAAAAGTTTTGTTAGCGGCTATTTTTGTGTTTATTTTAGGCAATATGCTCGCCTTTTTCAGCCATCATTTTGTGCTGCTCCTGCTATCTCGCGTCATCATGGCCATGAGCGGCGGCTTATATATTGTCGTTGCCACGAATTATGCAGCGCAGATCGCCCCGCCAGAAAAAAAGGGAAGTGCAATGGCGACGGTCATCACTGGATTCACCGTTTCACTCGTACTTGGTGTGCCGATTGGAACATTTCTATCAGGTCAAGTGGATTGGCACTATATTTTTCTCATCATTGCACTAGGTACGGCTTGTCTCTTCATGCTTCTTTATCAATTGCTGCCACGCATAGAGGGACATTCTCATCTGCCATTAAAGCAGCAATTACACATTCTTCAAGACCGCAGAGTGATCAGCGGCTTAGCCACAACCGTCTTTTGGATCTTAGGCTACACGATGGTCTTTGCTTATATCTCCCCATTATTACGACAGACCGCTGGCTTTTCTCTTGAAATGACAAGCATTGCCTTGCTCGTCTTAGGAATTTCTGCTTTTATTGGCTCACGTTTTGGCGGCTTCGCCGTCGATCAATGGGGACCAAACCGAACCATCTCGATCAGCATCATGATCCAGATGGTCGCTCTCTTTACCTTATTTTTTACTCAATTCTCTACAATTACCGTCTTGATCACGCTTGCCATTTGGGGCATCGCTACATGGACAACAACACCAGCGAAGCAGTTTTATCTGATCTCCCTTAAACCACAAGCATCAGAAACCGTGCTGAGCTTTAATACAGCGATTATGAACATCGGCATGATGCTCGGATCGTCTATGGGCGGCGTGATTATTCAGTATACAAATGTAACGAATTTAAGTTGGATTGGTGGGATAGCTAGTTTTGTGGCGTTGATGTTGATTCGGTATTCGTTCAATCGTCATCGACTGGTAGAACAACAGACAAAAAGCGAACATGTGTAATCATGTTCGCTCACTTATTTATTGACTAGCTTTTGAAGTTTCTTTTTTGACTGGAATGGTTACCTTTATCTCTTCCTGTGGTGCCAACATGTTCAGTTCAGTCAAATCAAGATAAAGCCCATATTCTTTAAAAGAAAAATGGTTTAATGATAAAGTCTCTAAATTCTTATCATCAAATTCAAAGGTGGATTGCATGGAAGCTGTCTTTAAATTCGTCACCTTCGCATGGTTCCCCTTCAAGTAATATCCGCTTTCATAGTCTGCTTGTGGATCGGGCCATGATTTCATCTTTTCAACATCGCCTAATCCAATGAATTCACCTATATTCTCCATCACATCCTGATCTAATTCTTTTTGATCTACTCCAGTAAATTGATAATCAACAATCACAGAACGGTCTTTTTGCTCTATCTTAATGATTTTGATTCCGATGCCATGGTGTTTTGTTTTGAACTGAACAGGCAGCTTTGTCTTGAGAGGAATGATGTGGCTGTATTCTCGTTCGTATCTCACATCTGTGTAAAATGTCAATTCAGTCGCCTTTGGATTGATCGGCTGATTCAAAATTGTCAAATGATCTTTTCTAGTTTTGTCAGAAGTCAGTTGTTTTTTTCTTAAAACGGTTCCAATCTCAAGCTCATACTCATTCCCTAAATTATCCTTCATTCTATCAATACTAACTCTATCATCTTTGGCAAAACCATTGTAATCAATGGCATATTGAATAGCAGAGCCATTCACTCCATTTTCTACCTTTACGTTTCTTATTTGATAACGTCCATTTAAAATAGACACGTCTTTTTGTCCCGCTAATAAAGTGGTTTTTTGCTTCACTACAGGTAATTCAAAACGCCAATTCCCTACAATATCTCCAATTTTTGAAATGACGAGTGGGGCTTTTTGACCTTGCTTAATTGTCTGTCCATTTGTATAGACTTCCATTTGCCCAAGATATCGGCCATCCTTTAATTTTTTCAATTCCTGATTGTCGTAACTCGGTTGGAAATTTTCATTTATATGATTTAAGTTGCTGACGATGAATGGTACAGAATCTTCCTTTGTATTCAAATGATCGACAGTAAACGTATAAACAAGACGCCCGGCATCATAGTATACACTGTTTACTTTCACAGTAATTCCTCTTGATTCAGCCCCCTCATTGACATGTTTCACCAAATCACTCTGAAAAAGAGCCATTCCTACTTTATCGTGAAACATCATATAAAATTGCCCAACAATCGGGACACGTGCCATCGCTGTATTAAGAGAAGGAAAAAGGAAACCTGATGAAAAGTAAAGGACGATGAGAACAATGGCAGAGTATATTGGCGTTCTCCAGTTCCATTTGAACCAGTGTCTTTTTTGTTCCGCTTTTACATCTCCTATTGCTTGGCGAATCGCAGAGGTTACTTCAACCATTGGTACATCAATCTCATCATAAAGCTTTTTCATTTCTTTTCGTTCCATCGACACTCTCCTCCTTCTCCAATGTTTGCTTTAATAACTTTCTTGCTCGATACAAATGAGTTTTAACCGTTCCTTCAGGCACACCCATCTGTTCAGAAATCATCGAAATCGAATAATCTTGAAAATAAAATAGCTGAATCACGAGCTGATATTGCTCATCTAACACTTCAAGTGCATTTTTTAAATCGAGCTTGTCTTCTAAAAAATCATGTCGCTCAACGCTCTCATGATGCTGTTCAAACGGAACAACATCTTGCTGCTTTTTCTTCATCGCAAAAATCGTATGAATCAAAATCCGCGTCAGCCAGGTAGAAAAATAAGCCGGTTCCTTTAATCCAGATAAATGTTTAAACGCTTTAATGACCGTCTCTTGAACAGCATCTAACGAATCCTCTTTATTTCTTGTATAGAGAAAAGCCGTTTTATATAAACGCTCTTGATACATCAGCATTAATTTCTCAAATGCCGGGACATTCCCTTTTTGTGCTTTTTTAATTAGACGCACTTGCTTCATCTCACTCACACCTCCTACACCTGTTAGAGCAAGCTTTCTCTCAAACGGTTTCAACAAACTAAAATTTCTTTTCCTTACCATATGTCGGACAAAAATAGATAAAGTGAAGAACAGGCCGCAAAGAACATGTCGAACATTTGATATAATGGAAGAAATATGTACAAAAAGGAGTAAGTCGATTGTTTCTATTTGAAGAACCCACGTGTGCTAGCTGTCAGAAAAAGATAGAAGGAAACGAAGAAGTGTACGTCAAGCTGGTCTATCCAAAAAGAAAAGGAATGACAGAGGTAAAGGCTTGGCTGAGGAATGAAGGGGTTTTTTATTGTAAGGCATGTACAGAACAAAAGACATCTCATGGAGGATAACCAAATGAACAAAATCAACTTCCCACAAACATTTCCAACAATACATACCGAAAGACTAATTTTAAAACAAGCAACGATCGAAGACGCTGAGGATATGCACATCTACTTATCCAATGAAACCGTGTGCCGCTACATGGGCATTGATGCTCATGAAACAATTGAAGACACAAAAGAAGAAATCAAGTGGTATGACAACATCTTCAAAGAACAAACAGGCATCCGCTGGGGCATTTCTCTAAAAGACAATCCAGCCATCATCGGCAGCTGCGGCTTTCTCAACCTAGAAAAACAGCACTGCCGCACCGAAATTGGCTATGAATTACACCACGATCATTGGAGAAAAGGCATCATGAGTGAGGCAATAGCTGCGGTGTTACGATATGGGTTTCAGGAGATGAACCTGAACCGGATTGAAGCCATTATTGATCCTGAAAATACATCTTCTATTAAATTAGTTGAAATGCTCTATTTTGTAAAAGAGGGGTTATTAAGAGAGTACGAATCAGGTCAAAAGGGATTTGATAATGTGTTTATGTATTCTATTCTAAAAATGGAATTCCACAGATTATACGAGATGAAGAATAAGGCAAAATCCCTCTATTAAAAAACTAGTAGAGGGATTCAGAGTCAACTTAACGTGTTTCTTGTTTTCTTAATAAATATTTATCCATTTCGAATATCTTTCATAATACCTGTTGTCATATGTATAATTGTAATTGCCCCAAAAAAAATGGTGAACAGATTATACCAAGGAGTTTCATAAAAGGTAAAATACCTTTGATATAAATCCAAATCTATAATATTTTCAATAAACGTACCATTGATCCCCCTCATGTTAGGACCAATTCCGGTTCTCTCTACAAACATAATGTATAGCTGTGATGCAATAAAAGCTAAAAAGGTGTGAAACCAACTGCGTTTGATCAAAGAACGCTGGCTGTTTTTTTTGTCCACATCTTCACACTCCCTTCTGAATTACTGCCTAGTAAGAATGTATCTTTATTCTTTCTTTTAGCTCACTTTTTTACTTACAATAAAATTTCTTACATTTGGACAAATCATCATAATGGGCTAAATTTTTTCAAAAATTCTCACAAAGAAATTAGGTTACATTACGATGCATGATTATCACAATGGTTACTCAGGAGTGAAATAAAAGTAGTGGGTATTACTGTAATTGTTGTTATTGTTGGTCCTATTTCTGGTTGCTCTTCATTGTTAAGTTGTTGTAATTCTAATACCTTTTTCATTATTATTCCTCCAAATTTTATTGATGAATAAATTCACCAGTTTTTATTCATGATTATTTTATCTATTTTAAAATTCTTTACGTTTAACAAGGGAACACGAGATTAGATATGAAATGATTAAAAAGAAAACTGATAAGCCGAAAAACACGACTGAAAATATCATGTCAGCAATTCTATTCGATTCTAGTACAAGCTTAGCCACAAAAGCTAACGAGAAAAACACACCAAAAGAAAAACCCAAACTATATATGGTTATCGAATCAGATTTTTCAATTCCTAATTTATATGTCAAAGGATATAGCATAGCACCCACACATATAATTAATCCTAATCCTCTCAATAGCTGGTTGTAATATTCAAAGGTTAAAGAAGGAAAAAATAAAAGATCAATTAAAAAAAATAAACCAAAACTTAAAAGAAAACTTAAAGTTATTAAAATTAAAAATGTAATGTACTTAGCCTTAACTAAATTTGTTCTTTTAACCGGTAACGTAAATGAAAATTTGTCCCAACCAGATTTCACATCATATTTTAATATTTCAAATGATTTTACAGGAATAATTAAAAAGGGTAACAAGACAGCTACTTTAAATACAATTTCACTTTTTGTTAATAAAAGGAATAGTATACTTAATACAGAGAGGATGATAGCGGTTTTAATTCCTTTTTGTATAATGTAAATATCGTTTAAAATTAACCCCTTCATATTCTTTTTCCTCTTAATAATATTAATGTTATTTCATTAAGTGAGGAATTTTTCCGAAAAAAGCGAACAGGAATTACTTTATCATTTGATACAAGTACTTCTATCAAATCTTTATTTTTATAAGTATAGGCAAGTGCTATCTCTTTAACCATTTCTAAGTCCTTTGATTTACATTCTAAAATAGAATAGTCATCAAGAAGTTTGCTTTTACTAATATCTAATAGAATTTCACCGGACTTTATAAATAAAAGATGATCAGCGATTAACTCTATATCACTAATAATGTGCGAAGATAGCAAAATTGAACATTCATTATTCTTTACGTAATCCTTTAAGATAGTCAAAACTTCATCTCTACTAACAGGATCTAGTCCGGAGGTTGCTTCATCTAGTAATAACAACTTTGCATTATGAGAAAGTGCTACAGAAATAGACAACTTCATAGACATTCCTCGCGAGAGTTTACCTACTAATCCATTCTTAGGTAATGAAAATAAATCTATATACTTAAAAAACTTTTCATTATCCCATTGACGATAGATATTTGATAACACCCGTGATAATTGCTTAATACTTATGTTTTCTGAAAAATTATTATTATCAAAAACAACACCTATGTTCTCTTTTATCGAAATATCATTATGGGGTTCTACTCTATCAAAGATTTTAATCGTTCCATTTTGTTTTTTTAATGAGTTTAATATCGTCCCGAAAGTTGAGGTTTTGCCGGCACCATTTTCCCCAATAAAGCCAACAATTGAAGACTTAGGAATCTTAAATGATATATCTCTTAATTGAAAATCGGAATGAGAGTACTTTTTTGAAACCTTTTGCACTTCTAATACGTATTCCACTCTATTCACCTTTCTTAATAAACAGGAAAAGGATTTACTATCCTTTTCCTAGTTTTTCAGATTGACTTCAATTATAATTGATATTTCAAATATTTTACATGTGAAATTCGAACTTATTTTTTTGCTTTTTTTAGCAATTGTTACTAACTGTTGAACTTCCCACTAATGTAGTAAAAATCGTATACCATCTTTCAGGCTCTACTTCAGAATTCTCAGTTAATTGTTGTAATTTCAATACATCTTTCATTATTATCCCTCTTTTCAATATGAGTAAATTTTTTAGCAGTTATTACTTATGGTTGAGCTCCCCACTAATGTGGTAAAAATCGTATACCACGCCTCTGGACTTACTTCAGAATCTTCATTTAATTGCTGGAGTTTTAAAACTTCATTCATAACTATCCCCCACATTCAGAAATTTTTTCACCGATATTATTTGCAGTTATTGCTAACCGTTGAACTTCCCACTAATGTTGTGAAAATCGTATACCATCTCTCTGGTTCTACTTCAGAACCTTCTGTTAATTGTTGAAGTTTTAAAACATCTTTCATCCTTTCTCACCTCCTTTCAAGGAAAATATAGACTTTATAGTTCAACTAGATATTATCAATTAACAGTGATTACTAATCGTTGATAATGTGACTGAAATGGTTGTAATAGTAAACCACACTTCCTCCTTTTTTGTTTCAGAATTCTCTGTTAATTGTTGAAGTTTTAAAACATCTTTCATATTTTCACCCCTCCACAAAATTTAGTTTAAATCTCAAAGTCACTTAAAATAAATCAAATGAGTTTTTCACATCACTTTCAATAAATTCCCTCTAGTTTTCTCTAAAAATTGATCAATATGAATAATCGGCAACCAATACATAGGGTTTGAATATTGAAGTGACTTTAAGCCCAATATGATTCCTGCACTTCCAGAATAAAAATCATCTGATAAGCGATAACAAAAATTTCCTGGAAACAAAATTTGATCATCTTTATATATAAGAAATAATTCTAATTTTCTCTTTACCAGATCTATTTCATCTGATAACATTTGTTTATTTTTAATCATTGATGGAATTAAAAGAAAACTGCCCACTCCATCGAAAAGTCCTCCACTAAATGCACATCTAACTTTATTTAAATTAATGATTTTCTCCATCTCTAATTCAAATATATTGCTTGAATTTATATAGTTTAAGTACCAAATAGCAACTCCAATTCCTATGGAACCTCCTGATAAATAAGGTAGCAATCGATGATTATCATCAAATGTTTGCAAAGTGTTTGTACTAGAATCCACTTTACACCTTTTCAGGTCTCTATTTATATATTCGATCGATTTTAAATAGTAGTCTCTTTTCTTAGTAATTGAGAACAAAGCTGTATAAAATAAAGATATTCCTGACCACCCATCAATTAATCCAATAGGAACTCCCGTCCAATCTGTCGATGTCAATTTAATTTCTTCCCTTACTTTGTTTTCAATAATATTTGCTATCTCTTCACAAATAGCTAAGTATTCTGATTTATTTTCTTCTAAATACAAACTGATTAATGATAATCCTATTCCAGGCAAACCTGATCTTAATGACATATCATTCATACTAGAGTATTCAATTTTTCTGAATAACTTTTTTGCCTCCTCTTTGTAACCTAGTTCATATAAAATGACTCCAATACCTGCTTTTCCTGTAAACAATCCATCCTCTTCAAAATGATCCAAGTTTTTAATTAAAACATTGGAAACCCATTCAATCACTTGTGTGTTTAAACTTCCAGATCTAGATAAAGCTAAAATTGATCCTGTTCCACCGGTAAGTATATTAAATTTTCCATCTGTGTTAACAAACTGTCTAACATCCCCATGAACCAAAGAACTATCAGGCAAAAGATTATTTTCTATTCCATTTCTCAGACCACTAATAATTGTTGAAATATCATTCCTTTTTGCCATTTCCGCGCGAATATTCTGTTGAAATGTTTGCTCTTTAGTTTCTGATAGTTCTTCATCACATTCTTTTTCTATATTCAAAACAAATTCATAAACCTCTTTTCCAAATTCACGTTCTATCCAATTTCTATGTGTATTTTTAATACTCGGCTCTAGGTCAGTAACAGGGCCAATAGGTAAAATGCAAAAGTGCAAAATTTTCTTGATAGCATACCAATCTCGTTCTTTATGATTTTTATTTTTCACATGAGTAAAACCGATTGTTTGCAAAGTACTTTTTTCTTCAAGTTTTGTACTAGCTGCTGACTCAAAGTCAATAATTTTCACATCCAAATCAGGTGTAATCATTATATTTAACGGCTGTAAGTCTCCCATGCCAATATCTCTTTCATGCATTTTTTTAACTGTGGTGATTAACTTATTTAAAATGATTTTTACTTTCCTGATATATGCATCTTTATCATTTTCCAAGTTGAATGGATAGTTTACTGCACACCAAGATTGTAAAGTTAAACCCTCTATAAATTCTTCCACAAGAAACACATGCTTCCATGTTTTAAAATAATCAACAATATTTACTACTCCACTAATATCTGCAAGCTTAGTTAGAGCATCATGTTCAATGTTCAAACGATCAATAGCATCATTATATTCTCCATCCAGACCTACTTTTGGTCTACCTTCTTTAATGACCACACTTTTTTGATCCAATTTCCTTATACCTGTGTATATCCCACCTCCATTATTAAATCTAAGAACGCCTTGAAAGTCATAACCATTAAATTTCTCATTTTCTTCATTTTCATGGGAAATATTTATTGAATCTAAATATTGATCTAACTCCTTTACAAATTCGGGAACTTTATAATATGGTTGTCTGTTATCTAGAATGAGATTTCCCTGTTCATCCTTTATGCAAAGTTCGCCTTTTTCGTTATAAATATTTTTGAAAGCTCCATATCTATAATATATGTTGCTATCTTTCCATGATTTATCATTAAGAATATATGGGCCATTTTCATAACCTCGTAACTCTTCATACAAATCGTTGAGCAATTGTAAAAACTCATTATCTGTTGGAGGGTATATCGCTATAAACTTCCCCGAAGAAATTCTATTTCCATGCTTTGAATTTAAATTGAATAACGTCTGCTTGTCCTTAATATGCTTAAAAGCAACTTTTCGCTTAAACAATAATTTGCTTACCACTTTTAAAATATCTTGTGCATCATTTATTGTCGCACTTATATGTATTTTCCATCCTTGTTCTTTTATATTGATGCTAGGGTTAGAATAATAAATCCATGGTGAATTCTCTTCTATTGTTATCTTGTAACCTTTAGGTAAGTTATCAATCTCGTAAGGTCTGCTTGGAATTAAAGATTTTTTCTCTACATAATAATTAGAATCATCACTCATATGCTGAAAATAAACAAATTTCTTATCCATCTTAATGTTCTCCTTACTCAATTAAGTCATTTTTTTATTAACTGCTTTCTTGCAGATCATTTTTTGTTTCTTTAAACTGTTGCTCACAAAATTGACGATAAAGTTGATGATTATTTTTTAATTCGTGATGCTTCCCATTCCCTGTTACCTCACCATTCTCCATAAAAACAATGTTATCGGCGTTAATAATAGTTGATAATCTATGTGCTATTACAATAGATGTTCTACCTTTTATGATTTTCACCATCGCTTCATTTACGAATTTCTCTGATTGACTATCTAAATTTGAAGTAGCTTCATCTAAAAAAATAATTTTTGGATCTTTTAGAAACATCCTTGCAATAGCAATTCTTTGCTTTTGTCCACCAGATAAATTCAAACCTTTTTCTCCAATATCAGTATCTAATCCATTTGTAAATTTCCCCACAAACTCCCATGCATATGCCGATTTACAAGCATCGATTATTTTTTCTTCGTCTGGAATTTCATTTAAACCAAAGAGAAGATTCTCTCTTATTGTTCCACTTATTAAACTATGTTCTTGTGATACATATCCGATTTGATTGCGCCAAGACTTTAGGGAAAATGTTTCTATATCTTTCCCATCCATAAAAATTGTTCCACTAGTTGGTTTATAATATCGTTCCAATAGAGAAATTAGAGTTGTTTTACCACTACCACTCGGACCCACTAATGCATTTGTAGTTCCACCCTTGATAGTTAAATTTATATTTTTTAGTGAAAATGTGTCATTCTCACTGTAATAAAATCTTAAATCTCTAATGACTAAATCATTATTGGTTATAGTTAAATCTTCACCTTCACTTTGCAATTCTTCACTTTCAGATAATAATTGAGAAACCCTTTCAGTTGCTCCAATAGTTTTTTGTAATTGAGTGAAAAATAAACCAAAGTTTGTGATCGGACCTATGACATAAAATATAAGTGTTAAAAATGCAATAAATGTCCCTGGACTTAAATCTCCATTAGCTAATTTAACACCGCCCACCATAATAATAGTGACTATGATAATCATCATAATTAAATTAATTACTGGATTAACTAAGACCATCCATTTCGCTTGTTTTAAACTAATATTCTGTAACCTTTCAATATCTTGACTTCCTTTTTGAATTTGAAATTCCTCTGCTGTTGAAGATTTCACCAATTTAATAGCTGAGATTGTTTCAACAGCTCTTACATTTAAATTTCCTGTTAAAGTCTGAGTTAATTTTGAGAGTTTTGCTAATATTTTTCCTAATGGGATAAAGAATATTAAATAGAGTGGAATTGCAACAATAATGATCAATGTTAATTGCCAATCATAATAAAATAACCAAAATCCACAAAATAAAATCATTAAGACTGCGTTTACAAATTGTGAAAATGAATTACTAACCAAGTTATAAATTACAGAAGTATCATTTACAAATCTACTGGCTATATCTGCTGAACGGTTTTTGTCGTAAAAACCAATCGGTAATTTTACCATTTTCCTCCACAATAACATTCTGAGATTGGCCACTACTTTCAGTCCTTCAACACTCAACATATAACTACCAATCGCTCCTAAAATAGCACTAGATAAAAATATTCCGATTAGCGCGGTTAAATCCAAAGAGTGAATAGTGTTTTTGGAATTATATGAATCTATTATTTTCTTCAAAAAATGTGGTACTAAAGTCGAAGCAGTTGCACTTATTGCAGTTAAAATCATTGCAATGATAAACAAATTTATGCTGATTCTCGTTTTCCTAATTAAAGAAAAAAATACTTTCCACTTGGTTTCTTTGTATTCCATATTTATCACCTTTTATATTCTTTATTTAGTGAATATCGAGTTAGGTCTTCTTTAGGTGTGGGAGTATGATATACATTTACTAAATAATTTGTATTGATAGGGATTATTTCAAATTATTATAATTAATGGGTTAAATTGTTATTATGTATATACTCCCACATTTTCCATTTAAAAGTCAATAAAAGATTCCAAAAAAATCAAACTTTGGTTCTGATATAAGGTTTCTCATAGTCATATCTAGGTGTATCTTTATTATTAATAACTATTTAAAAACTAATCATACGTTTGAAAATCCAATCGTTCGACTCAATTACTATACAGTTCATAATAATGAATTTTATTTGTTTATATAAAGAGAATTAGAATATCTTTCTTTACCAATTTTAAATCTGTGGAATAGCCATTTTTACACTCTTGTCACTTCATGTTGAGTTAAAATCACTATAGATATACCCGTTCGGGACTTAGGACAAGAATACCCATTCTACTATCGAAACTTAGCACAAAAAGTCAAGTTTCCTAAAGAGCATTTCGGCTATACTAAACTCGTAAGGCAGGGAGGTGCTCGGTTGTCCTATCAAGAACATGAGAAATCGATTCAAGAAACATTAAATTATATTGAACAGCATCTGAAAGATGATTTACCGCTTCAAACTCTAGCGAAACACGCTGGTTATTCTAGGTTTCACTTTCACCGTATATTCAAAAGAGTGATTAAGAAATCAGTTGTGGATTATATAAGGGAACGACGGATGACCCAAGCGGCGAAGGATTTAATTCATACGGACCAAAGGGCGATTGATATCGCATTGCAGTATCGTTTTGGTTCACAGGAATCCTTTACTAGAGCCTTTAAGAAGATCTATGACATGTCACCCGCACGTTATCGGAAGTTATTAAGGAATATCATTGATGAGGAGGAAACGAATATGGCTGCAAACAAGAACACACCTACTGGCTGGATTATGACGGGGGACACCCCATCTGATTATGAAACAGGTTTGGATAACAGAATTGTACACAGTGGTACGTACTCCGCTTACCTGAAATCAAAGGATGAAAAAGCACGAGGATTCGCGACCTTGATGCAGCAAATTAAGTCTGATCGTTACCGTGGAGAACGCCTTCAATTTTCTGCTTTTGTCAAAAGCAAAGATGTGAAAGGTTCAGCTGGTTTATGGATGAGAATTGATCATTCTTCAGGTGAAGTTCTTGCGTTTGACAATATGATGAATCGTCCCATTACAGGAACAAACGGCTGGAATCATTTTAGTGTAGTTCTAGATGTTCCAGTAAAAAGTGAAGTGATTGCGTTTGGCATATTGCTACATGGTCAAGGTCAAATTTGGATGGACGAACTTAGTTTTAAAACGGTAGATGAAAGTGTGCCAGTGACAGAACAAAATACTGTGGATCATTTAGAGGATGAACCAGTGAATTTAAATTTTGAAGGCTAGCAGACTGAATTTAAGAGGTGGTTCATTGCCATGAAAAAAATTGGTGCGATTTTATTGTTCGCTATGAATTCACTCACCTTTATTTGTGGCCTTGGATTTTTATTTGGTGAAGAGGATTAAAAATGAAGATAAGACATCCATAGGACAAAAAAAATCAATTGAAAAAGATATCCCTGTCACTATCTCTTTTTTATAGACTTGGTATAATAGAAAAAATCAGAAAAATGAGAATGCGATGATAAGGAATAGTACTTGCCGAATTGTTTTCAGAAAGTTGCTGGCTGATGAGAAGCAATAACAAAAAGGCAAGGAACTCACCTTAGAGTAGCCTTAGTGAAATGAAAAGGATTGATGTAGTTAAGGTCGGCACCCCACCGTTATATGGGAAGGATATAAGATCAAACAATCTGTATCCGAATAAGGGCATGATAATGTTTGTTTATCATGAAATAGGGGTGGTACCGCGTAAGAAGAAGTCTTTCGTCTCCAAGTTAAATCTTGGGGATGAAAGGCTTTTTTTATATTCCAATTACAGGAGGAATCAATGATGATGTTTAATCACAAAAAATACGAAAAGAAATACTTTTTGCCACCGAAGCTTACTTATGATTGGGTGAAGAAAGAAACACTAGAAAGTGCTCCGATATGGTGCAGCGTGGACTTACGGGATGGAAATCAAGCATTACCTATTCCTATGAACTTAGAAGAAAAATTGGAAATGTTTCAGTTACTAGTAGAGATCGGTTTTAAAGAAATTGAAATCGCATTTCCAGCTGCTTCTGATACAGAGTTTAGGTTTTTGCGGACACTGATTGATCATCATATGATTCCAGACGATGTCACGATTATGGTGATCACGCAAGCGAGAGAGCATATTATCCGCCGAACGTTCGAAGCCATTAAGGGGGTACCGAAAGCGATTGTTCATTTATATAATTCGACTTCAGAAGCGCAGCGCAGACAAGTATTTAAGAAAACAAAAGATGAAATTAAACAAATTGCCATTGATGGAGCTATTTTAGTAAAAGAACTTGCCGAAAAAACAACAAGTGATATTTATTTTCAATATAGTCCAGAAAGCTTTCCAGGAACAGAAGTTGATTATGCGTTAGATATTTGTAATAGTGTTTTAGATATTTGGAAACCGACACCAAATCATAAAGCAATCATCAATATTCCGACAACAGTTGAATATTCAATGCCTCATATCTTTGCAAGTCAGATTGAGTATATACACAAAAATCTGTCTTACCGAGACAGTGTGACATTATCTGTTCATCCTCATAATGACCGTGGCTCTGGGGTGAGTGATGCAGAATTTGGTGTTCTGGCTGGCGCAGAAAGAGTCGAAGGTACATTATTTGGTATCGGTGAACGTACAGGGAACGTTGACTTGATTACCTTGGCGATGAATATGTATTCACAAGGTTATGATCCAAAATTGAATTTCAATAACCTAGAAGCTATTCGTAAAAAATATGAAAAACTAACAAAAATCACTGTTCCTGAGAGGCAGCCCTATTCTGGGGAGATGGTTTTCACCGCATTCTCTGGGTCACATCAAGATGCGATATCTAAAGGGATGAAATATAGAAAAGAAAATAATGTTGATAAATGGGACGTTCCGTATATCCCAGTAGATCCAGTTGACTTGGGGAGGAACTATCAAACGGATGTGATTCGAATCAATAGCCAGTCTGGAAAAGGCGGCATAGGCTATATACTAGAAACAAATTATGGCATTAAACTTCCTTATCAAATGAATGAAGCCATGGGATATGCAGCGAAAAAAGTATCTGATCAGACAAATAGGGAATTGTCTATCGAAGAAATATATCATGTTTTTGAAAAGCAGTATGTTGATTTTCACCCTCATTTCCAGCTGCTTGATTATCAATTTAATAAGGGAAATAAGCAGGAAGTCACCTTAACTTTGCTGAGAGATCAGCAACAAATTGACATACAAGGAACTGGCACTGGAAGTTTAGATGCCATCAGTAACGCGTTAAAAGCATATTTTCATCTCGAGTATGTTTTGGAAGTCTATGAACAGAATTCTTTGGGCAAGGATTCCGAAGCAAAAGCCTGTGCACAGATTGGAATTTCATCTCAAGGAAAAATGCATTGGGGTGCGGGAATTGATAAAGATATTATAGAAGCAACAGTGAAGGCCCTGGTGGTGGCAGTAAATAAACTAGAGGTTTGGATGTAGATGGAAAAAGATAAACTTGAAAAACATGAAGTGATGCAATATTTAAGAGAATATAACGAACAAGAAATCTTTTATCAACAATACCAACAGAAAAAGCATGACAATACATCATTGCAATTATTTTTGAAGGATTATGATAAACACAGTCTAATGCATAAACAAATATATATAGAAGAATTTTTGCTAAAAGGACAGAATGAATTTGAAAAGGAAGATACCATGTGGTTAGATCAGGAGAAAGATATCGAAGTGAGAAAGTATAGCCGTTTTATGCCCCAATTGTCGGCTATCCATGATTTCTTTGAGATGATCTATGTTCTGGAAAATGAGATGTATGTAGAAGTGGAAGGCAAAAAAATGGCTTTAAAATCAGGAGATATTGCCTTTATCCCACCTAACACAATACACAAGCCAATTGTAATGGAGAATACAATCGCCATGCAAATCATGATCCGTAAGAGTACTTTTCAAAAAGTGTTTTTTAAAATGTTAAAAGGAAATCATGTCATTTCAGAGTTCTTTTTGAATGCATTGTATATAAAAGAAAATAAAAATATTCTTATTTTCCATAGTCACTTGGATAAACATTTGCTAGACTGCTCTCTTCAACTTTTTACAGAAAATTACAATCGACTCCCTAGTTACCAGTTGATTATGAATAATTTGTTTGAGATATTATTATGTCTTTTATTAAGATTCAAACCAAGTCATATGAACGTCAATCATGTCAAACAATCTAGTGATATACGTATGATTCAAATGCTACAATATATTCAGCAATGTTGTGAGCATATTACCATCCAGGAGATGGCAGAGGAATTTAACCTTTCACAATCTTATCTGTCAAAATATATAGCTCGTAAGCTTGGCAAATCATTTCGTGAGATTCGACAAGAAATAAGAATGGAAAAAGCCTGCGAAATGCTCACTGGCAGCCATTTACAAGTAGATCATATTGCGGCAGCCGTTGGTTATCAAAATGCAGAACATTTCATTCGTTTATTTAAGAGAAAATATCACCTAACACCACATCAATATCGATTAAATAATAGATAATAAAGAGGAGAAATGATCATGTCCATCAAACAAGTAAAAGACTATTTTAAACAATATGATATGGATACTCGAATTCAAGAATTTTCAGTATCTAGTGCAACCGTAGACTTGGCTGCTTCTGCACTGGGCTGCGAACCTGAAAGAATCGCAAAAACCCTCTCCTTTCTAGTAAATGGACAAGCTATTTTAGTTGTGACCTCTGGCGATGCAAAAGTTGATAACAAAAAATTCAAGGAATATTTTAAAACAAAAGCTAAAATGCTTTCTCCTCATGAGGTTGTTGATTTGGTCGGTCATGAAATTGGGGGAGTTTGTCCTTTCGCTACAAAGAATGGCGTTTCTGTTTATTTAGATATTTCACTAAAACGTTTTGAGACAGTCTATCCAGCCTGCGGGAGCAGTAACAGTGCTATTGAACTCACAATAAAACAATTAGAAAAACACTCCGGTTATTCACAATGGATTGATGTGTGTAAGGGATGGAATGATGAATGAACACATGAAGACGGAAGGAAAAAGTGCAGTTAAAAATAAAAAAGAGCTAGAGACCCTTGATACACAAAGGTTTCTAGCTCTTTTATAACTATTCCCACTCGATTATATATGGTACTTTAAAAACCTTTAGAACATTAAGTTTTTTAACTGTAGACATTAATTTGGTGGGGGGATTGGTGGTCTGTCTACCAATATTAAAACAAATTCACTCAGTGCCAATGTACAATTTAATCCCATATAAACATTAAATCTTCATTTTTTAAATGTACTTGTTTTTCATACCTTTTTCTCTCCTAAATCGTCCGAATTTATAAAATTGAAATGTTAAAGAGCAACTTTTCTCATAACAATATTAGTTGAATATTTTGCCCAAAATTCATTTAGTATGTATAATTAAATATTAAAGGCTTTAATCAAAAAAAGGAGAGAATTTAATGTCCTATATAATTATTTTGGATACAAATATTGTATTTAATGATTTTTTCTTCAAATCTGCAAATATGAAAAAATTACTAAAATTAACACAACATGATAAAATAGAACTCTGTATTACGAAGTTTAATTATTATGAAATCCTAAAAAAATTCAGAGATCAAATTAGACCTCAGATTAAAACAATAAAGAGTACTAGAGCTGATTTAAATAAATTAGAAGTATCCCATATAATTGATTTTGATAATTTGAAAGCTGATACATTTGTTGAAACATATAAGAATACACTTGATGAGATAATTAATAAGAATAACATAAAAATTATTGGTTTCCCTACATCAAAAGATGTAACTGAAACAATCTCACTTAAATACTTTAATAACAAGAAACCATTTGATGAAAATAAAATTTCTTTCCAGGATGCAATTATTTGGGAAAGCTTAGTAGAATATTATTGGGACAACCAACCAGATCAAATTGCATTTATCTCAACTAATCATAAAGATTTTGCTAATAAAGATAAAAAAGTTATTCATAAGGATTTAGCAGAGGATATTGAAGATTTATCATATTATGAGTCGTTATCGGAATTTTTAAAGAATGAAGAAAACAATTTAAGAGACTACTTTATTGATAACTATGAATACGATGAAGAATCATTATTAACTAACTTAAAATCATTCTGTGAAGAAAATTCGTTTATGCAAGATACAATTGATGACATGCTATTAAATGATCAATTTGAAGGTGAATATTTTAGTGGTTGGGGTACTGATGGATATATCGAAAATTACGAAATTTCTATAAACGAAGTTTCTAGGGATATTGAAGATGATACTTTGTTGGTACATTTTGATATCGAAGTAGATGTAAGTTTTAGTATTGAAACATTAGACCCAACATATGAACGCGGAGATCCTGGCGATGGAATGATGTCAGAAAGTAGTAGTACACAAATTTTGATTTGTAGTAATATAACTTACTTATTAGAAAGTGAAGAACTAATAGATTATGTTGAATTACACAGAGAATTTCGTTAATATTCCGAATCCATTTTGATTAACTTTTTCAAAATGGATTCTTTTTATCTACCGTAGAATACTAGTTAAAAAGGTATGTTTAACCATACTTTTTGTAAAAGCAATACCACACATTGATGCTTATTTACAGTCTCTAACTTCTTTTGAAAATATCCAAAGAGAGAAGATAAATTAAATTCTCGATAATTGTTATTCTAAAATCACCTTGATAATAATTGCAATTTTTTAAAGAAGATTCATTTTAAAATTCACCTTGTCAAAGATCTCTTTTTTAGATCACGCTGATGGTTAACCAATTCTTTATTGTGGAAATCCTCTATCAAAGTCAATTAAATAAGTATTGTACTTTTCAAAATGATTAGAGCCTTTATCATGATAATACTTTTCAGCAGATAAACAGATATTCTTACATAGTTCATCTATATTTATAGTGACTGTCTTGATTTTATCTTTTTTTAAGTCACCATGACTTTGGTTTGTATAATTTGAACTAACAGATTCACCAAATGAATCTGCACCATTTACTCCTAATGTAAACTCATAGGAATAATAATACTTTTTATCTTCTTTCTTTCCCCATTCTTTTATTTCAGAATTTCCAGCATGCAAAAAAGAACAGCGTAAAAAATAACACATTCTTCCTGTAAAGTAGGGGTTTTTTGCTTTAGCATAATCCCTAGTCCACCCTTTACAGTCTGCATAATACTGATTTACCCAATTATCAAACCACATCGCATACTGTTTCCCAACATTTCGCTTCCCATCATCAAATACAATATTCGGGTATTCAATTTCTCCACAAATATCAGGTAAAGTTAAGGCTAATGCAAGAGCAGACAAATAACTTTTATTTTTTAGAGCAATTTCAATATCCCTTATTTTATCTAACATAAAATTTTCCTCTCTTAATTTATTCTGTCTCTGATGATTAGCACATTATAAAGCTTGATCAAGTGCTACTATTTTTTAATACTTGATTGCCATTAAAATTAATGTTTGTTTGTGATGCTGTCTTGATTTTAACGTTCCCCTTCATTATTTCAGCTATCGCAGTATCTGCCCCACTCCACATATGGGCATAGTGTTTTAAAGTAATCTCTGGACTTGAATGCCCCATACGTTGTGATAACACAAGAACAGAAACGTTAAATTCATTGATTAGATACGAAGCATGGGAGTGACGCAATCCTTTTGCTTGAATCCTTGTTACTCCTGCGAATTGAGAATAACGTTTAATGATTCTGCCTATTGTCGATTTAATCATTGGCAATCCATCATAACTAAAAATAAAGTCATTTGAATTACCTAACCCTATCTCCAATTGTCTATTTCGCCATATTGTTAATATATTTATTGTATCATCATCAAGAGCGATAATTCTCTTTCCATCTTCCGTTTTTGTATAAGAATTTCTTTTCCATTCACTTCGCGTTTTCATAATTAACATATGATGGACACGTAAACGTTTATTTTTCAAATCGACATCATTCCAATGTAAAGCAGTACCTTCATTCACTCGTATTCCGGTCATATAGTAAACCCACAGCATTACAAAATTCAAATGTTCATAAAAATCTTCTATATAAATTTGGTTTATCACTTTTTCAAAATCTTCTTTTGTCCAATACGACACATTTGCCTTACCTTTTGGTATTGCTCTAACCTTCTTAGAGATATTCATTTCTAAGTATTGCATTTCCACAGCTTTATCTAAACTTTTACGGAACGTTCCAAATACTAGACTTGCATATGATTGTGAATACCCCGCACCACCATTTTCTTTACTTGTTAATAACCATGTGCGAAAATGCTGTACATCTTCTACTGAGATTGAACGAAGAGGGATAGAAGCAAATCTATCCCTGATCTTCTCTAATATTCTTTTTCGCACAGAGAATGTACTTTCTTCAACATTTGTTTGATAATAAGGTATGTACACACTATTCATAAATTGTTCATAAGTCATTTTATAGTTAGAATAGCTGTTAACCTTATGATATTCTCTTTTTAATCGAGTTAACTCTTTGTTTGCTTCAAATGCAGAAGAAAAAGGCTTGCCATTAATATCTTTTCTTCCTTTTTTTCGTATTCGTTTTCCAGTAATTCGATCAATACCAAATTCAGATTGATAAAAGAAATTTCCTTTATCATCAACATATACACCAGGATATTTCGTTGTTTGTTGCGTTTTATTTTTCATTGGGAGTTACTCATTTCTGCCAAAAGTGAAACTCCTAAAATTGATTCAACCACATCCCTCGGTACTCTCCCCAGCCTTTTGTTGTTATAATATAGACAACCTTTTTGTACCATGATTGCTTTTGCCTGCCTAATTAACGAAATAGCTTGATATTTCTTATAGCCTAGTTTTATTAAATCATCTTTACAAATTGTTGTACCCATCACACATATCCCTTTCCACACTAATATTCATCTTCGCTTACAAGTTCTAAAACACGTTGCTCGATTAATGATTGATCAGACTCAGTGATTTTTTCTTTCCCTATATGTACTAACTCTTTCAAATATTCCTCAGCATATTTTTCGCCGTATACTCGCCTAAATGATTCATAGACCATACTTATTGACTTTACAGTTGAATGCTCAACCCATTTTTTCTTTTTCTTTAAAGTCAACTTTTCACGCTGTACTTTCAAAGGTATTTCTTCAATACCTTCTATAAACTTTCCCCACCATTTCATAGTAGGAAGCCTATTTTTGTTATGTAACTCACTAACATTCTTAGGTTGTCTCTTCAAACAATAATGTGCTGATAGAACACCTTTAACTATAGCGTTCAATGGTTTCCCATTTGAGATTTGAAGAGCAACTAACATTGCTTTGTTTCCTGTCAACTCCAGTTCCCATCTAACCCATTTTCCAATGTTCACAACTTCATCTGCATTATCTCGTCTTTCTTGTTTCTTATCATAAATTCGTAAAATTTGAGGAGATGATCCTACGTACAACGTAAACCCTGTTAGTTTTCCATCAAGAATCCTTCCACTATTTATTTCAACATATTTATGGCTTTTCGTACTCAACTGCCCTCGTTTCACATAATCCTGTAGCGTTTTTACAGATGGAGAAGCATTATCGAATATATCTAATGCCAAATCTATCCTTGATAACTTCCCTTGTATTCCTAAAATAAATGATACAAATTTGTACCAATGCCATCCATCAATTCTTGACATGTATTCCTCATACTGCCGGCAAGCTTGTCCTGACATATCTACAAGAATGCTTCCATGATTTCCCGAAGAATGGAGTTTTATATTCGCAAAGCTAATGCATCTATCGTATGTTGGATAAGGTGACCCCTTAATCTCTGAAGAAAATTCAGAGATAGGGATTCCTAAAATTTCATTAGCAACGATTGAAAATTCACTATTCGGAATTGAACAACGAAAGTAATCAATGAGACACTGATTACTTCGATTTAGACGACTCATGTGCTTCACCAATGATATAACTATCAGCTTCAACTTTAAGCTCTGAATACTGCCATGTATCAATCATTGGTTTACCTTGCCCAACAAATGCTTTCTTTTGAACCTTTTTAGGCTTTACTTTTAGTCCCGAAAAGGAAATTGGAATGAACTCACCATCTTCATAATCATCTAAAATAGGTAGGCTATCCTGTTTTTCAACTATTACAGTAATAGGGGAGCCAATTTCAGTACCGCCATTTTGTAAGACGAGTTCGATAAATGGACGATCATATACTTTAAATGTGACAGAATACTTTCCAGTTTCAACTAACTCTCCATTTAGATTTTTTTCTTTCTCAATTCGAGTAGCAAAGCCGTCTTTCTGAATCAGCATGGCTGTAGGAATCTTAAATTGTTTAATATCAAAGTGGAAATCAGCCAAATCCACATTTTCCGAGTCATTTAACGAATGTAATTTAGACGATTTTAATATTAGTTTTCCCATTTTTACAGACACCTCTTTATCATTTTTTAAATCCCCAACTCTCGGGATTTCACACAGCCCTCTAACCCATGAGCACCAAGGGTTTCGAGCATTTTCGTTGAGGGAGATTCACCAGTGTTACCCAACTGGTGCGACTTTTTTTCGATTCATGTTGAGCAAAAATCGCTCAACTGGCCATCAATTTTTCTGAACGTTTTCGACCACTCCGTTCGGATGGCTCTGCCACCGCCTCAAACCTTCACAAAAATTGTCGGTCAATATTGGCTGTAGCTGTTTGACAAGAATAGCATTAAACACTTAATTTACTCTCTGACTCATTAGTTTTTCTATTTCTGCTATAAAATCAAAATCTTTGTCTATATACGGCGTTTCGAAATAAACTGGAGAAGTGTGTTTGCCATCTAGTTGTATGTAACCTCCACCTTTTTCTGTGACGGTCTTATATTCAACGTTTTTCGTATCAAATATCATATTATAGCCAATGGAATCCATAGCACCTAACCCAGCTTTAAACCCCATTTGTGCCCTTATATTCGTAGGTAGATCATCTGCTGATGGACGTTGCATAAGGATCTCGATCATTACTCCTGCTTGTCTACCTTTCATTACTAAAGTAAATACATAATCTAATGCTTCTTTAGCAATTTTCTTATCTACTGAATGCATAAAAGCTGAAAATTCATCAAATATCACAATAACAACAGGCAAATTGAAGTCTCGATACGTTTTTCCGAAAGCTGATATATCATTAAAATACTCCGTATATCTTCGTTCCATCAATTCGACAGTTTCCCTAAGAATTCGGCATATTTGGTTGGCATCTGTTGCAACTTTATTTTCAAATCCAGTAACAAATCTAAACAGACTCAAATCGGCTTTTTTAGGATCTATAATTCGCAAATCAGCTTGCGGAGTTAACTTCAGATAATTAACAATTTTACCTAATATAAAGAAAGACTTGCCCGATCCAGTGCCTCCTACAATGAGAGAATGGGGAACCTTATGAAGCTCATAAGATATGTTGCCAGTTATTTTGATTTCATCTGAATCATTTACGTTAGTTACAGTAGAATTTAAATCTATACGTTCATCTTTGTGCTTTAAAAATACATATTCAGCATAATCCACTGTCTTATTGGTAGAGTCTAGCTCCAAGCCTAAAGCAGCTTCTAAATTCTCTCCTAGTTTGGTTGCTTCTTTGGTAAACCTGTCACCATCACGTAAAATTCTTACAACCACATGCCTACTTGTTTCCCTATATTGGATGCGGATTACTCTGACAATTCTCTTTTCCCTAACAACTCTATCGTTTTTAATAGATTCAAAGTATTCCTCGTCATATAATTTCAAAGTATCAATCATATAAGCTAAATTGTTCGCAATCCATGATTTAGGATTCTTAACAAATTTAAAATAGAACCTTATACTTTTATAAATGGATACCGCCCAAAAAATGATGATGATTAGATTAACGAAACCATTAAAACTGATTGAGCGATACACAACAGGAATATTAATTACTAGTGGAGGAATAGCATTAGACACCATTCCACAAAAAGCTGTCAGCACAAAAATGAACACTCCAAGGAGATATTTTAATAAATTCATTTTCCTGCACGGAAAAACAACATGATGCCATTCACTCTGCCTTCTACTAAGGATATTCTTTAGTGCCTCTAGCTTCACGGATCACTAACGCCCTTTCAAGTTCTATTTTTTATATTTACTCGATTCACTAATAATTTTACAAGGCCCACATGAATTAGCTTGCCGATTAAAACTAGAAGAATTGCAGATATTAATCCGCCCCAAAATACATGGGAAACATCAAAACTGTAATTTTTAAAACCTTGACCAAAGGTATCAAACTCTATCCAGCCATACTTTACTCCTGTCCCATAAACTTCACGAAGGTTAGTTACATCAGATGAAAACACATATGTTCTACCAAAATCCGTAATACCTGACAGCCAATTCCCCAATATCAAATAAACAATCGTAAAGGGTAGAAGAATTATGGCTACTTCAAAGATGAACTTGTTTATCACTTTAATTTTATTTTTCATTAAAATCTCCTTATTTCCCTAGTTAATAGAGAGTAACTAGTTAGCTACCCTCTTTTTTGATTACCTATACTCGATGAGATAGTTGTTAAAAACAATTCTCTTATGATCAACAATATCGTCTATCAATAAGGAATCTGTTAAATAATGATGATGATTTGAACAGTACTGTAAAGCACATAAGGTCTCTCTTGCATACTTACCGTAGACTTTACCTGCGTTGAATATCTCCTCTAACTTTTTTCTTGCAGTCTCTTCAAGGTCATAATGAGGAATGTTTTTTATTCCTCTAATCTTCCTTTCTTGACCATGGACTTTGCGAATCGTTCTTGCTGAATATTCTCCTTGTAGAAGCTTGCCCAATACACCTTCAAAATTTAAATTCATTTCTATTCCCCTTTCCTTATACCTTTTAATACTCTTTAAGAATCTTAAGGATTCTTAAATACTCTTATAGAGTACAATTAAAATCTTCTTAGGTCAACTATAATATTATTTAATAATCTAAAATATTCTTTAATCACCCTAAAAACCATAATAAAAAATCCGATAAGACTAACTTATCGGACTAGTTAAGTGATAACAGAAAGAGAATTAATTCTAATCATTCTCTACTTTATCTATATCTTTTTCATTTGGGAACTCTTTCTCATACAACAGAGCCATAGCTTTATTCAATACATATGCAGTTGTAACTCTTCCACCTTCTTCCTCCCACTTTTCTCTAACTTTTCTTTCCTTTTCTTCATTAGCCAAGGTTAAATTGTACGAAACTTTTCTTCCCATTTTAGCCATATTCCATCCTCCTTATACGCATTTAGGAATCCTTTAGATGCTTTGATATTATTATAGCATCCACATTATTTTTTTCATAATTAAATAACCCCACCTATATATTGGTGGGGTTGTTGGGGGGTATCTATATTAAATCATGTTTTTTTTCACACTCTTTATACATAGAAACTAGCCCTATATCAAATTAAATTAATCAAATCAACATACGTGTTTATTCCCACTCAATCGTAGCAGGCGGCTTACTCGTAATATCATACACCACGCGGTTAATATGCTTCACTTCATTCACGATACGAGTCGAGATCTTCTCAAGTACATCCCAAGGGATTCTTGCCCAGTCACTCGTCATACCATCAATAGAAGTAACAGCACGGATACCGATTGTGTAGTCGTATGTTCTTGCGTCACCCATAACACCTACGCTGCGGATGTCTGGGAGAACCGTGAAGTATTGCCAGATGTCGCGCTCAAGGCCGAAGTTGGCAATTTCTTCGCGTAGAATTGCATCCGATTCACGGACGATTTCTAGTTTTTCTTCTGAAATTTCACCTAGTACACGGATACCTAGTCCTGGACCTGGGAATGGCTGTCTCCATACGATGTCATCAGGAATGCCAAGCTCTGAACCTAAGGCACGGACTTCATCCTTGAATAGCGTATTGAGTGGCTCAATCAATTCGAACTGCATGTCTTCTGGAAGACCGCCTACGTTGTGATGAGATTTGATTGTTTGTGCCGTTGCTGTTCCGCTCTCAATGATGTCTGTGTAAAGTGTTCCTTGTGCTAAGTAGTCGATTCCTTTTAGCTTGTCCGCTTCGTCATCGAATACATAGATGAATTCGTTACCGATGATTTTACGTTTTTGCTCAGGATCAGACACACCTTTTAGCTTGTTTAAGAAACGATCTTTTGCATCTACTTTAATCACGTTCATGTTGAAACCTTCGCTAAATGTTTTCATAACCCCTTCTGCTTCGCCTTTGCGAAGAAGACCGTGGTCAACGAAAATACATGTCAGCTGATCGCCGATGGCTTTGTGGATCAATACCGCCACAACAGATGAATCAACACCGCCGCTTAGTGCGCACAATACTTGCTTGTCGCCTACTGTTTCACGGATTTTCTGCATTTCGATTTCAATGAAGTTCTCCATTGACCATTTGCCATCACAATCACACACGCCGAAGACAAAGTTTTTCAATAGGTCATTTCCGTACTCAGAGTGACGTACCTCTGGGTGGAACTGAACGCCATAGAAATTCTTCTCAGCTAAGCTCATCGCTGAGTTTGGACAATGTGCACTTGTTGCATCGACAGTAAAGCCCTCTGGTACTTCAACTACGAGGTCACCATGGCTCATCCAAACGACTTGATCCGTTGGAAGGTCTTTGAATAAAGCAGGTGTTCCGTTAATATGAATATCTGCTTTTCCATATTCACGCTGGCTGGCCGCTTCTACTTTCCCGCCTAAATAGTGAGTCATGAGCTGCATGCCGTAGCAAATGCCTAGAACCGGAATGTCTAGATCAAAAATCTTTTCATCACAGCGGAAAGATCCTTCATCATAAACACTGTTTGGTCCACCAGAAAGGATGATTCCTTTAGGCGCCATTTCTTTAATTTCTTCAGCAGTTAAAGTGTGCGGATGAAGCTCACTGTACACACCAAATTCACGAATACGGCGTGTGATCAACTGATTGTACTGACTGCCGAAATCGAGAACCAAAATCATTTCATTTACTAAATTTGTCATGGTGTCACCTCTATGTCCAATATAGTTTTTTATAAACGCACAGAAAAAATGAGAGGAGAAAACCTGCTCTCAGTGTGAATCACGCTTTTGAAGCGCCCAGACTCACATCCGAACGCTTCAATTTCATGTATTTTAGAAGGTTTTAATATTCACCTATTCTAACAACAGGAAGGTACGCGGTCAAGACTATCTCCTGTTTATTAAATTTTCCCATAACTTTGCCGACTGCTGCCAAAGCGCCGACGAATCCTCTCGCCGATAAAGCGCACGTTCATAGAGCTGCGTCAGCTCTGACATGTCATGATCTCCGTCCTTGTCATCGATCAAAGAAGCGAATTCTCTTAGCGTCATACCTGGCTTTTTCTCAATTCCCCTACGCCCTAGATGCTTTAATAGAGCCGCATATGCATAGAAGAATGCTACATCCTCCGGCAGACGTTTCACCTTTCTTACAATAAAGAATGGCAGCCATCTTGTTCTGAATCGATAAAGCAACCAGCTGATGAATCCAAGCAGGACAATAGCTCCTGCCGCATAACCTACAACCCAACCAGCATGTACCATATTTGGCTTTGCCTTCGCTGCTTGTTCCTTTTGTTGTGCCGGCTGCTCTGTCTCCTGCTGCTGCGGCTGGTCTTGCTGCTTTTCTTCACTTGCATCAGAACTAGACTGATTTTCTTCTTCCTTTTGATCATCCGTTTGATCGCTTGAAACGGCTTCATTCGTAAATGTCTCTGGGTTTGTAAATCCTTTTGTCGGTTCAAAGGTGACCCAGCCTCTGTTTGGAAAATAAACCTCTACCCATGAATGCGCATTGTTATTGGTTACTTCATACACATTGTTTCCATCCATTTGTGTTTCATATAACTGGCCAGACGTATACCCTTTCACCCATCTCGCCGGAATGCCGATCGAACGAAGCATCACGATCATAGAGGTTGAAAAATTATCACAGTAGCCAATCATCGTATCAAATAAAAATTGATCCACATAATCTTCATTACGACCAGGCACAGCGACATTCTGCGTTTCATATGAAAACTTCGCAGATCCTAAATAATCCTCGATCGCTTTCGCTTTATCATACATATTGTCCTTCGTTTCCGTTAAGCTGTTTGCCAAAGTTTTCACACGCTCTGGAAGTGAGGATGGAAGCTGCAAGTATTCACGGCCAACCTGCTGATTCACCTGCTTCTTTGTCGGTACTTTAATTCTCTGTAAATCCTCTAGGATAAATGTAGGGGATAAAAAGCTGACTTGATAGTTCCCTAAATTTTTGGGTGGGTTTTGCATAGACGGGACAATTTTCTCCGTTTTGCCCATGATTTGCAGCGGAATGTTTTCCATTGGCGTCAGCATGATCGTTCCAATAGGATACACAGCATGATTAAATCGATAGTCCGATTCTATATCAACTCTCGTTTCATGCACCTCTGTTTTCACACGCTCGGTAAACCACCGATTCGGCACAGATTCGTCCTTTAGCCGAGTAGGCTTCGTATCATTTGACGCATCCTCCCAGCCCTTTCCTGTGTAAATACTTTTTGTTTCTACACGAAAATAAGTCGGCTCCTTTCCGCTCCACTTAAAGACTGGTGTACGGTCCTCACTAAAC
Organism: Bacillus sp. ABR; assembly: GCF_056172715.1. Lineage (NCBI taxonomy): Bacteria > Bacillati > Bacillota > Bacilli > Caryophanales > Bacillaceae > Bacillus > Bacillus sp. ABR. Next base: position 253,142 of record NZ_JAOYSL010000006.1, read on the forward strand.
GGGCCGCCAAGCGCCGAATCATCTGCACTATATCCCACTTTATTCTGCCCGGCTGTCCCATCTTGATTCGTGACCGCCTTAAAAAACGGGACAGGATCGGGCCATTTCGGATCAGACTTTGGCAAAGAAGCACCGAGTGACGCTGATAGAAGGACAAGCGCCAGCATGGGGAAAAACCATTTTAGACGTGCTTTCTGTGACACCCGAACGCCCTCAGCTGAACGCAGTCGATCGAAATACAGCAATCCAAGCAAACAAAAGCCAAATACCATAATACGAACGATCGCAAAGGTCGCATCATATGGCGTAAACGTATCAAGAATTGTGACATACACAATCGTCATGAGTAAAAAGAAAAAGATACGCTGCTGATAGACCACCCAATAATGAAGCAAGTAGACAAGCAGCCACAGCAAAATATAAAACAACAATGTGCGGAAAGACGGATACATGTCACTCCACATGCCCATGCTCATTAACGTGATATTATCCTTAATATCAGCAAACAAAGCAGACGGATAGCCTGGCGCTGATTGATAAAAGATCAAATATAAGGCGAGCAAAATCAGTCCAGCACAAATAGGAAACGTCACATACCACTTCAGACGAAAGAACGTAAACAAACACGTAAGCCCGATAAAAATGATGAAATAAGACGTATGGCTCGTCTCTGTAAAATCTTGAAGTGGACGAAGCCACTCCCATAGCAGCAGAAAAGCTACAGCATAATAGATGAACAATTCAAAACGGCTTTGCCGCAGATGCGTATGCAGCATAAATGTTTGTCACCTCACAGTTCTTTCGTGCAGCCGGTCTTCAAATAAAAGGGTGATGCGTATTCCAGAGGCCTTGAGCCGGTCTGCAAGCTGTTTTTCTTTTGTCGTCAATCGGTCAACGGCTTTCTTCACTAAAAGCACGGTGATGTTGTTTCTATTTCGATTTCCAAAGAGACTTGCCGCAAGCTCCTCCTGCAGCTGACCTGTGACGACATATTTTCCTGAATGCTGATACTCACTCGCTGCTAACGGTTTATATTCTAGTGCGCGGGAAGGCTGATGCTGCACTCTTGTTAAATAATAAAGCATGTCCTGTAAATGAAGTTCTCCTTGATCGACTCGAAAGGCATACTGATCTCCCAGAGGGACAAGACCTGACGGCACTCCTTTTTTCACAGCCGTTTGAAGAACAGATGCTGTAATAGAGACAACTGTTTCATAAACAGCTTGATCAGTAAAATCAGCAAACACGACAAGGTCCTTTGCTTGATTCTGTTCAAATTCCTTCGTCATCAGCTGGCCTCTTCTGGCCGTCGTCTTCCAATCCACCCAAGCAAAACGGTCTCCTTGCTGGTATTCTCGTACGCCTGTTGTCACATGAGTCGGTTCATTTAACCACGAGTGAACCGCTTTGCCTCCATTTTCACTCAGTGACTCAGCAGGCTCTACAGGGATATCCAGCACTTTTGGGTAGACAAGCAGTTTTTTCTCTAGCGGAATGATGATTTCTTTTTCAACAAACCCAAACATATCACCCGTTTTGATTCTAACCGCTGTCAAATGATGCTCTCCCCGCGGAATATCATTCAATTGATAAGAAAATCTCCATGTTTTCCGAAACCAAGGAAACAGCATTTGCTTCATTTCAATCTGTTCCTGTAAATGAAAGGTGTCTGGCGGAGCATCCTCAATCATGACGTAAACGTACGGAAATGGATGTGTCCGCTTGATTTCAAGGTCAACGGACAGCACGTCCCCCGCCTTCAAGCGGGTTTGCTGTAATGTTCTCTTGGCTGTCGCGCGAAGCGGAACGAGCGCAAACAGCAATGCATACAAAGCATATGGTAAAAATGCATAAAAAAGGAACCAGCTCACAAACCCTCCCTGAAACATGGCATAACAAAAGGCTGCCGCAGTGAGAATGATGAGCATCATCACCCGTAACCATAATGAAACTGCTAAACGATGACGTGACTTCATTGAGTCATCGACTTTTGAACTGGCACGCCAATTTGCTCTAGCATTTGTCGCAGCAGTGTCTCCGCCTTCTTCCCTTCATATGTCGCTTCTGATGTCAAAATCATACGATGCGGTAATGTATAAGGCACCAAATACTGTACATCATCAGGAATCACATAATCGCGCTGATTCAAAAGAGCATACGCCTGTGCCGCTTTCATTAAGGCGATCGATCCCCTTGGACTGACACCTAGATAAACAGATGGGTGTTTACGCGTCGCTTGAGCAATTTCAACAATATATTCTTTAATGGATGCATCCACATGAATGGTTTGAACAGCCTGCTGCAACGCATGGATATGTTCCTTTGTCATGACAGCTTGGAGCGTATCAATCGGGGATTGCTTCTCCTGCAAGTTGAGCACCTCCAGCTCCTCGAGCATGGTCGGATATCCCATCTGCAGCTTGAATAAAAACCGGTCCATTTGCGCTTCTGGTAGCGGATAAGTTCCTTCATATTCCACTGGATTTTGCGTCGCCATGACGAAAAATGGATCCGCAAGCGGCATCGTTTCTCCGTCCACTGTGACACTGCCTTCCTCCATCGCTTCAAGTAATGCTGATTGTGTTTTAGGAGAGGTCCGGTTGATCTCATCAGCTAAAATAATCTGCCCCATGATCGGTCCTTGCCTAAATTCAAATTCATTCGTCTTTTTATTGTAAATCGACACGCCTGTTACATCTGAAGGCAAAAGGTCAGGAGTGAATTGGATTCTCTTAAACTCACAACCAATGGATTTTGCCAAAGCACGAACCATCATCGTCTTCCCTACACCAGGCACATCCTCTAGCAGCACATGCCCCTTCGCCAAAATCGCAACAAGGCTTAATATCGCAATGTCTTTTTTCCCAACCATGACTTTATTGATGTTATCTACGATTTTTTGTAAATCTGAATGCATCGGTTCTTCAAATGCCATCCTGATCCTCCTATCACGTTTCTGTCAAATTTCATATAGTCTAACTTTACCATACAACACGCATTTGCATATAACATCAGCACGTATAAAAAAGAAGCCTTCTCACGATGGAAAAGACTTCTTCTCTTCTTTCGGCTCACTTGCTGGCTCCATATGAACATGAGAGTGTAAAATATCATGCTCCTGTTTCATTCTGCGTTCAATTTCATCTGCAATATCATGGCTTTCTGCAATGTTCAAGTTGGGCTCGACCTCAACCACTACATCCACATGGACTGTACTTCCAAGATAACGCGCTTTAATATCCTTTAAATCGCCCACTCCTGGTGTTGCTTCAATGGTCTCTTTATATTTAGACATATCTTTGATATGAAAACCGTCTGTTAACGAATGAGAGGCATCTCTGAAAATTTCCCACGCAGTTTTACAAATAATTAAGCCAATGACAAACGCTGCAAGCGTATCAATCCATGCCAGCTGAAATTGAGAAGCGATAATTCCTACAAATGTTCCAATACTCACATACGCATCTGATTTATTATCAGCAGCTGCCGCATGAAGTGCCTGGCTATTGATCCGTTTGGACAGATTGCGGTTATAAATATACACACCGTACATCACAACAGCACTTCCTGCTGCCGTCCAAGCCGCGATCATATCCGGCGTTTGATGCTCAGATGAGAAGAGCGACTTCCCTGCACTCAGCAAAACCTGAAGCCCAACAAGCATCATGATAAAGGAAGCCACAAGAGACGCAATATTTTCCGCTCTAAAATGACCATATGGATGATCTTCATCAGGCGGCTTTTGAGAAATACGCAGCCCAATCAACACAGCAAGGGATGCAATAATATCCGTCGTGTTATTCAATCCATCTGCCGAAAGGGCCTCTGAATGAAACACGTACCCAATAATGAGTTTGACCGCAGATAAGATCACATAGGCAATGATGCTGACCCAAGCACCCGTTTCACCTTGTCTTAATTCGTTATAGCGCTCCATGTCGAACCGCGCCTCCTCACACATCACTTTTCTATTATTTATCTTACAAAGCAAAGCCCGTGTGGGTCTACAGCAACATGATTCGCTTATGTCAGCAAAATAGGATAAATAGAAATGTGTTGACCTAAGTAAACTTATTTTTACAAGGTCAAATGACCTCAAGACCTACTCCTATCAACCTTTTTCCAATTCTCTTCGAAATGGACATATCGTCAAATCTCTCTCCTTGGGGAAATTATCAGAATAATTTTATTTTGTGACACAACTTCCCCACCCCCTTTTTTATGTTATTTTAAGAATCATCCGAAGGAAAAGAGGGAACATAATCTCTCAAATCCTTTATACTTTTTAACATCATGTTAAGAGGTTTGAAATGTCAGTTTGATAACCTGTCCAATGCTGAATGACAATTCAGTGTGATAAAATTTAAAATATTCTAAAAACAAATTCTCTATTCATGAGAAATGTTTGGAGGTAAAGAAATGTCCAACATGACAAACGGTCTTCAAAAAAACCTTAAAACAAGACATATTTCGATGATCTCCATTGCTGGGGTCATTGGGGCAGGGCTATTTGTTGGTAGCGGCGCTGTCATTCATTCTGCAGGGCCTGGATCCATTCTTTCCTATTCTTTTGCCGGACTTCTGGTGATCTTTATTATGAGAATGCTCGGAGAAATGGCATGTGCCTATCCGACAAGCGGTTCTTTCTCACAATATGCGAGCGATGCTATCGGTCCATGGGCCGGTTTTACAATCGGCTGGCTTTACTGGTTCTTCTGGGTGATCGTCATTGCCATCGAAGCCATTGCTGGTGCTGCCATTATTCAATATTGGTATGGAGATGCACCTGTTTGGCTCACAAGTCTTATCCTCACAATCCTCTTAACATTAACAAATATCTTTTCTGTTAAATCTTTTGGCGAATTTGAATATTGGTTTTCATTGATTAAAGTCGTCAGCATCATTCTCTTTCTACTCATTGGTTTTGCATTTATCTTTGGTTTTGGCGGTCATCATACTTCAGGTCTTGCCAATCTAACAGGGAACGGCGGTTTCCTTCCAAATGGATTCAGCTCTGTGTTACTCGGAATCGTTGTCGTCATCTTTTCCTTCATGGGAACGGAGATTGTGGCCATAGCGGCCGGTGAATCAGCAGACCCAGTCAAATCTGTGACGACAGCCACACGCTCTGTTGTATGGCGTATTATCGTATTCTATGTCGGATCAATTGCTGTCGTTGTCACCTTGCTTCCGTGGAATTCCGCAAGTATTTTAACAAGCCCTTTCGTTGCGGTATTAGAATACATCGGTGTTCCATCAGCCGCTCAAGTCATGAACGTTATTGTCTTAACAGCTGTTCTATCTTGTTTAAACTCCGGATTGTACACAACGTCCAGAATGCTTTATTCATTAGCAGAAAGAGGCGAAGCGCCGAAACGCTTTATGAAAATTAGCAAACGTGGTGTTCCTGTAGCAGCTACAGTCGCAGGTACCTTCTTTTCCTACATTGCCGTCATGATGAACTATTTTTATCCTGAAACCATCTTTTTGTTCTTAGTCAATGCATCTGGCGCCATTGCCCTTCTTGTCTACTTAGTCATCGCCGTTTCACAATTAAGAATGCGCCGTAAAATCGAAAAAGAAAATCCAGAACAGCTTAAAATCAAAATGTGGCTGTTCCCATACCTCACGTACTTTACTATTTTGGTCATTTGCGCCATCTTGGCATCGATGCTGTTTATCGAATCCATGCGGCCACAGCTCATTTTGACGAGTATCATTACCTTTAGCGTACTGGCTGCTTATTTTATCTTTAAACCGAATAAAAAAGTGCCTGCAAATGCGGCGCTCGAAAATAAACACCCTTAATTTATCCCGCTGAAAAGCGGGTTTTTTTATTTTATTCACCTATTTGGATGTCCGCACTTATACTGTATCAAATTGTATTTAAGTGAGGATTAGTCAACATGAACCTAGAAAAATTTGTTGACGAGCTTCCAATTCCAGAAGTCGCGGAGCCCGTCAAAAAGAACCCAAGACAAACGTATTATGAAATTGCTATGGAGGAGGTATTCTTAAAAGTTCATAGAGACCTGCCCCCAACCAAGCTATGGACCTATAATGGCAGCTTGCCTGGTCCAACCATTAAAGCCAATCGAAATGAAAAGGTCAAAGTGAAATGGATGAACAAATTGCCATTGAAACATTTCCTCCCTGTCGATCACACCATTCATCCTGGGCATCACGATGAACCAGAGGTCAAAACAGTCGTTCATCTGCATGGCGGTGTCACACCAGCAAGCAGTGACGGCTATCCAGAAGCCTGGTTTTCACGGGACTTTGAAGCAACCGGCCCCTTCTTTGAAAGAGAGACTTACGTATACCCAAATCATCAGCAAGCCTGCACATTGTGGTATCACGATCATGCGATGGCATTGACACGACTAAATGTGTACGCCGGTTTAGCTGGGTTTTATTTGATCTCAGATGCATTTGAAAAGTCCTTAGAGCTTCCGAAAGATGACTATGACATTCCTTTAATGATTATGGACCGTACGTTTCAAGAGGATGGCTCACTGTTTTATCCTAGCAGACCAAACGACACGCCAGAAGACAGTGACATACCAGATCCATCCATCGTGCCCTTTTTTTGTGGAGAAACAATCTTAGTCAATGGAAAAGTATGGCCGTATTTAGAAGTAGAGCCGCGAAAGTACCGTTTTCGTATTTTAAATGCGTCCAATACTAGAACTTATGAGCTGCATCTAGATAACGACGCTACAATCATGCAAATTGGTTCCGATGGGGGATTTTTGCCAAGACCCGTTCGCCATCAATCATTTAGCATCGCGCCTGCTGAACGTTTCGATGTCATCATCGACTTTTCAGCTTACGAAAACAAAACGATCACTTTCAAAAATACAGCCGGCTGCGGACAGGATGTGAATCCTGAAACAGATGCGAACATTATGCAATTCAAAGTCACACGTCCGCTAAAAGGAAGGGTACCTAAGACATTACGTCCGATTTTCAAACCGCTGCCACCGCTTCGGCCAAGTCGAGCTGATCGAGAGCGTACACTCACACTTACCGGCACACAGGATAAATACGGCCGCCCAATCCTATTGCTCGATAACAACTTTTGGAATGACCCTGTCACGGAAAATCCTCGTCTTGGCAGTCTAGAGGTTTGGTCCATCGTCAATCCAACCAGGGGTACACACCCTATTCATTTGCATCTTGTTCAATTTAGGGTATTAGACAGAAGGCCGTTTGATACAGAAGTCTATCAATCGACAGGAGAAATCGTGTATACAGGACCAAACGAAGCACCTCCTTTACATGAACAAGGCTACAAGGACACCATTCAGGCACATGCAGGTGAAGTCATTCGGATCGTTGCTCGATTTGTTCCATATACCGGCCGATATGTGTGGCATTGTCATATTTTAGAGCATGAAGATTATGACATGATGAGGCCGATGGATATCATTCATTAAAAATGAAACCATTCTTCCGCTAAATGCGTAGAACTTTTATGAAATTGCTGATTACAAAGGGCTAACGGACATCTATTCATTAGCCCTTTTATGATCCATTTCAAAATGGAAAAATAAATCGCATGAATCATTCCTTTGAGGAGCATTACACACTTAAAAAGTTGACGCAGCAAACCGATAATACTACTATATACCCATTACATCTATCAAAAGGCACATAAGCCATAATGAACGAACAAATGGAAAATTGCGATAACAAACGGAGGAGTTCAATTTGAATGAAGAAAAAGAAACTTGCCAGGTCAAACAAGAAACAGCGGCAGGTAACAGAGAGAAGCTTTCAATTCATGAGAACGAGAGCATTCGGTCAAACATTGAACAACTAACCATTGAACTCAGTGAACAAAAAGAATTCAACCACTTCATATTAGATGAAAAACAAAAGGCCATCAGCACATTATCTTCCCTCATCACAAAAGGCGATTGTGATGAAGACTTAAAGACTCATTTTGAACAAGCATTACATATTGGACTTTCTGTCATAGAAATTATGGAGATTATTAAACACTGTACAAAGGTTGCTGGCTTCCCTCACTCCATTAATGCCCTGTTTATCTTTCAAAACTTATTAGATGAAAACAAATAAAACAGAGAAAACGAGATGTCATCAGTCCTCTCGTTTTTTTATGTTCACTCATATTACTCTTTTTCTTTTTCTCTGTCACATAAGCAAAATATGAAAATAGCACTCGTATCACTGTTTAAAAGCTGATTTTCTTCCTATAAACTCACCATTTCTCCAGCATTTCAAGTGACAAAATAAAAAAACGTCCAGTTATATAAATAACTGAACGTTTCCTTTATCGATTGACAGTGAAATTGTTAATGATTCCGCCATCCTTCTCCCAAGCGGCTTCCACTGTTTTCTTCTTCATATTGTATTCAAAAATCGTTCTTACCTTCGCTTTTCGTCCAGTGTCATCCTTTAATTCTTTTGCGTTTTTTGCAACACCTAAGAAATAAACAGACGACCCGTCCGTAGAAAATTGCGGCTGTGCAGCACTTAAAATATGAACATCCTGACTGTTTTTAACGAGTGTCATCATTTTTCCTGTGTCTACATCAAGCATTTTAATAGAGGATATTTCTTTTTCTTTACGAACCTTTACTTCTGTATAAATCAATTTCTTATGATCTGGAGAAAATGAAATATCATTGATCGTTTGTGAGATGCGTGCAATGCGTTTCCCCTTCTCACCTGTTTGAAGGGTGATCTTCATGGTTGTTGGTTCAGGATCTCTGCCCTTTTCATTCGCTTCATCGGTTTTTTGATAATCTTCTTTTAAAGAATAATGCTGGATCGCCAAATCATTTGAAGTCGGATCATATGCAAAAGAACTCACCGTATCGTCCTTGCTTTTTTCTGGATACAGCTCCTTCATTTTGTGTGTTTTCAAATCAAAAGATGCGACATAAAATTGCTCTCCAGAATCCTTGTTATACCTAAGAAATAACTTCTTCCCATCACCAGACAGCCTCATACTGTCGATGGAATCATCACTCGTAAACAGTGTTTTTTCTTCTTCAGATTTCACCTTTAATTCCCGAATACTCACCTTTTGCGTATCTTCATCTGTATACGTGTAATATAAAATCTGTTTCGTAGAATCATAAGCAATCGAAGGATATGCTGTCAGTTTCTCCGTATGAAGCGCCCGATCATGCAAGTAATAAGTATTGTTTAACTTTTGATCTGTAAATGAAACGAGCAATTCGTCTTTTGCATCTTGGTTTGTTTTAACTTTCCCTGCATGTTTTGCCTCTTGCCCCGGCTTCATCATGAAGAAAATAACTGCCGCAATTACTGCGACGCCAATGACTGTGATGATCCACCATGTTGATTTTTTCATTGCCTTTCAGACCCTCTCTACAAGAAAAGAAGCCAGAAAATGAACTTTTCCCGCTTCTTTGCATGCCTATGTATTAATAAGTGTAATGCCCTTTTACGACACCTTTACTTGTTTTATACCCAAGTGCTTTGAATGCTTTTGGACTTACGTCTAGTACAGCGTTTGGCATTCTGCCTACATCATATTTATATACTGTAATCACTTTATGTGGTTTCGCTTTTGTTGTCACTCTTAGTTTTGTACCTTTTTTCGGTACGTCAAAGCCCATTTTAGTTGCTGCATCCCAATGACCGAGTTTTTTTCCATCTGCGCCTTTTTTACCGACACCATTATACCAAGTAATATTGCCGCTTACTTTTTTTGCACTTGCTCCATGTGAGAAACTGAATGCTAAAAATAAACTAGCTACTGTTACGATTGTCGTGATAAGCTTTTTATTCATTAAGAAATCCTCCGTTTTTGGTTTCTGCACTCATTATACATGAAGATGAACCCAGTTATTTTACAGACACATTACAATTCAAATACAAGTTGACCACTTTATGACCGATTAAGTTCATAAATACTGCCAAAATCAGCTAGAACATTGTAAGTAGCTCCCCTCTTTCATTTTATATAATGAAGGTGAATTAAATTTAAGGGGGAATTTTCATGAAAAAGTGGTTCACTGTATTGATTGTAAGCTTAGCCTTCGTTTTGGTATTTTCAAGTCTTCCTGCCTCAGCGGCTAGTCCTCGTCACGGCGCCATTGTGACACAAACGGATGAAGCCAAATGGTCAGGTATCTCTGCCGATATTGTCCTGCCGAAAACAGCCACCATTAAAAACGGCTATGCGGACTGGTATCTCGGTCTCGGCTCTGCCGTTGTAGAGAGCGGTATTTCAAAAACGTCTTCTGGCTATAAGGTCTTTCTGGGCAGCGGCTCACAAGGCGGCAGTAAATACTGGAACAGCGAATACGATTCAAGTATTAAAGATGGCGCACGCGTAAACTTAAAGCTCATCAACAACGGTGATGGTACAGTGTCACTATACGTCAATGGAAAACTGCGCTATAAGCAGCCTGTTTACAACCCTAGCCGTCTGAAAAATCTTGATGTTGTCAAAATGGTACACGGCGTACAGGATAATGGAACAAACAGCTATTCACAAGCAAGCTTCTCAAATGTACAGCTTCGTGCAAATACATCAGGAAGTGTTTATAAAAATTGGGATGGGTCAATCAAATCATCGCTTTTACGTAAAAATTTAGAATCTGGTGCTGCCACTCCTAAATTCACCGTTATTTCTTCTATCCCATTAAGTACAAGCCTTTCAGCACAATAAGAAATAAAGCACCCGATAGAGGGTGCTTTTTATTGTTCACAGCTTATCAACACTTCTCTTTTAATCAAAACAAGGATTCGTGGTAACATAAGCATACATACTTCGAAGAAAAAAGGAGATCGAACGTGAAAAAAAGTCTACTTGTTTTCATGAGTCTAGCTGTAATTCTCTGCATTCTAGCAGCTTGCTCAAATACGACGAAAGAACAAAAAACAGAAACGAAGGCACTTCCAACAATTAATGAACGCATTCAAAAGGAAACGAAAGAAGTGATGGAGCAGTCTAAGCTCATCAAAGACACTGACATCACCGTTGATCAAAAGAAAAAAATCATTTCTTTAAACGTAACAGCTTCCTCTGATACCAATAGTGATTACGCTGAAGTCATTGGTTTAAACTTTGCAAAAACGCTGGCCATTGGAGCATCAACCGAAAAAGAAAACAATCTTCATAAACCAGAAAACGACAGCCTCGGCGCTCTCTATTCCTTTTATGACCTAAACATCACCGTGAAACAAGAAAACGGCAAGGTGCTGGCAAAGGGAACGAAAAAAACAAATGAAACAAAAATTACTTGGGAAAGAGCCCAATAACTGGACAAGAAAATCCTTTATGGATTTCCTTCTTTTTTTTAACAAAACTATTAACATTATGAAAGAAATGCCGATTAGTAAGATTGTGTTGGTTCTTAAGTACCAATAATTCTTATTTACATATCGGAGGAAAGTATTATGAAAAGAACGACAGAATTTGTTTTAGGTTTAATTGGAGGTATTTTTGGATTTTTCGGCGCAATGTTCGCTCTTGCTTTCGGAGGAATCGATGCAGCATTTAGCGATTCAGGCACCAGTGAAATTACAGGATTAGGCTGGGCAGCAATGCTTTTCTCTATTCTTGCCATTGTCTCATCTGTCATTGTAAAGAAAAAAGCAAAGCTTGGTGGAATTCTATTATTAGTATCTGCTGTAGGTGGCATTATTTCTATTTCTATGTTCTTCATCCTTCCAGCTGTATTAATCATCATTGCAGGCTGCATGGGCGTGTTTAGAAAAGAGCCTGTCGTCAATAACACAACTGCATAAAAATAGAGAATAAAGCTTGTAGAGATTGCTCTACAAGCCTTTTCTCTCTACTTTTTGTAATTCATATTGAATGGCATCAACTAACTCTATTATGTTTTCATCTGTCCAAAGATCCAACATAAATAGAATGTCATTCATCATGTGTGACAAATCTTCCCGGCTCATCAATTCTTCTTTGTAAGCAGGGACAACAAAGAAATAGAGCAGATCAGCCAATTCAAGAGCGACACGTACATCTTTTTCATCCATGATGGCTTTATGCAAAGAGTGGATGAGCCATTTGAGGTCTTCATGATTTTCAATAGGAACATACATCAATTGGTGTATTTCATCGGTATCCCTCCCCCTTAGAATCCTCTCAGCAGATTCCTTTGAAAGAGCCCCAACTGTATTTGAGGATATATTCAGAAACAAGAATTCATGTTGATCCTCTCTATTAACCGTCTTGATTGACGAACCATCCATCTCAATCACTCCCAATCCCTTATAATAATTCTATTATAAGGAAATTCAAGTTCGATTTAAGTCACAAGAAGTGGATTTTATGTAATTTTAAGCTAACCGGTTTATAAAAAAACACTCTAAAACAATTATTTTCTATTTTTATCATTTTTTGTTGATTTTAAAGTACTTTTATCCTATTATAATAGTCATGGTCAATGTATAAGCACAAGATGCTTATACAAATTAAACAAAAGGGGACTTTCATTTTGAAGAAATTCTATGCTTTATTTTTAGCTTTAGGGCTAACATTTACACTTGCTGCTTGCGGCTCAACAGAAGATGTGTCTACAGGTGCGTCTAAAGAAAAAGAGTCTACAAGCACAAAAACACAATCAAAAAACAAAAAAGATGATGGATCAAAGAAAATAAATGCGAGCAAACACAAAACAACTGCTCAAGGAATGAAAGTAAACCTTGGCGAAATTAAAATTATGAAGGATAGAATCAATGTTGGAATGAATATTGAAAATACGACAGATAAAGTTCTAAACTTCTATCCAGATCAAGGTAAAGCTGTAGCGGGAAGCATGCAATTAGATGCGAATATGTTTATGACTGACGGTGATATTGGTGGCGAAGTTGAAGGTGGCGTTAAACAAGATGGTGTTATTCAATTCTTAGCTCCTGAAGGCAAAGAGATCAACGTCAAAAACATCAAAGAATTAAAGCTGAAATTTGGAAATGTCTCAACTGACGATTACATGAATAGAAAAGACGTGACATTCACAGTAAAAGTAAAATAAGCTTTCACTAATGCCCTTGAATGATGAGGGCTTTTTTTATTTGATAACGGCTTCTGTGAAGAGGATATGCTTTATGCATACGGTCCTTAGAAAATCACGATCGCCTTTTAAAACTCAGCAAATGCTTTCCACTTAACAAAAAAACCCCCTACTCCTATTTGAAAGTGGGGGTTAACTCTTTCATTATTTATCACGCTTCTTCGATCCAAACAATCCAAACACGACGGCCAGTGCAACAATAATCGCCACCCACGTCGTCAAGCCCATACAATCACCGCTTTTCTCTTTAAATTACCCATTCTCTTCATATCGGGTAAAGACCCATGAAATCACTGTCTCTTATTTTAACGATTGAAAAACAGTAAAGGTTTCAATTCATCATCCCTGGTACTTTTTATTGCATGTGACCAAATCGTGGCCAAAATCATGAAGACATAACAAAAACCCCTATATTTCAAGGGGTTTTCGAGGGGTGTTTACATCATTCCGCCCATTCCACCCATGCCGCCCATATCTGGCATTCCGCCGCCTGAGCCGCCTTCTTCTGGTTTGTCAGCTACGACTGCTTCAGTTGTTAGAAGCATTGCTGCTACAGAAGCTGCGTTTTGAAGTGCAGAGCGAGTGACTTTTGTTGGGTCAACGATTCCTTTTTCGATCATGTTTACCCATTCATTTGTTGCTGCGTTGAAGCCGACACCAATTTCTTCGTTTTTCAAGCGCTCAACGATGACTGATCCTTCAAGACCTGCGTTATGAGCAATTTGACGAATTGGCTCTTCAAGAGAACGTAGAACGATGTTTACACCTGTTTGAACGTCACCATCAGCTTCAATTGAAGCGACTTTTTTGTATACATTCACAAGTGCTGTACCACCACCAGATACGATACCTTCTTCAACTGCTGCGCGAGTTGAGTTCAGTGCATCCTCGATGCGTAGTTTACGCTCTTTTAGTTCTGTTTCAGTTGCAGCACCAACTTTGATGACAGCGACGCCGCCAGCTAGTTTTGCAAGACGTTCTTGTAATTTTTCTTTATCGAATTCAGAAGTTGTTTCTTCTACTTGAGCACGGATTTGGTTCACACGTGCTGAGATTTGAGCAGAATCTCCTGAGCCCTCTACGATTGTTGTGTTTTCTTTTGTCACAACGACTTTAGAAGCGCGGCCAAGCTGACCGATTTCAGTTGATTTCAGGTCAAGTCCTAGGTCTTCTGTAATTAATTCTCCGCCAGTTAAAACAGAGATGTCTTCAAGCATTGCTTTACGACGATCACCGAATCCAGGTGCTTTTACTGCTACTGCGTTGAATGTACCACGAAGTTTGTTCACAACAAGAGTTGCAAGTGCTTCGCCTTCTACATCTTCAGCAATAAGCAATAATGGTTTTCCTTGTTGTACAACTTGCTCAAGTACAGGAAGGATTTCTTGAATGTTTGTGATTTTTTTATCAGTGATTAAGATGTAAGGATTTTCAAGAACTGCTTCCATCTTATCAGAATCCGTCACCATGTATGGTGAAGCATATCCGCGGTCAAATTGCATACCTTCAACCACTTCAAGCTCAGTTGTGAATCCTTTAGATTCTTCAATTGTGATGACACCGTCGTTACCTACGCGTTCCATCGCTTCAGCGATTAGGCTGCCGACTTCCTCGTCTGCTGCAGAAATAGCCGCAACTTGAGCAATTGATTCTTTGCCTTCGATTGGTTTAGAAATCTCGTGCAAGCCTTCAAGTGCTACTTTTACTGCTTCTTCGATCCCTTTACGAACGCCAACAGGGTTTGCACCAGCTGTTACGTTTTTAAGACCTTCACGGATCATCGCTTGAGCTAGAACTGTTGCAGTCGTTGTACCGTCACCAGCTACGTCGTTTGTTTTGCTTGCAACTTCAGCAACAAGTTTTGCACCCATGTTTTCAAATGCATCTTCTAATTCGATTTCTTTTGCAATCGTTACACCATCATTTGTGATAAGTGGAGAACCGAATTTTTTCTCAAGAACCACGTTACGTCCTTTTGGTCCTAAAGTTACTTTCACAGCATCTGCAAGTGCATCTACACCACGTAACATCGCACGACGTGCTTCTTCACTGAACTTAATATCTTTTGCCATAATAACGAAACCTCCTCAGTCTTTTTAAAAATATATCTCAATGCTTTTTTATGTGATTAACCAATAACAGCTAAAATGTCGCTCTCACGAAGGATTAAATATTCTTTTCCTTCATATTTCACTTCAGTGCCTGCATATTTTGAGAAGATAATGCGGTCGCCTGTGCTTACTTCTAACGCAACGCGCTCACCACTTTCAAGTACACGCCCTGAACCTGCTGCAACAATTTTACCTTCTTGCGGTTTTTCTTTTGCAGAATCCGGTAACACAATACCGCTAGCGGTTTTTTCCTCAGATTCAACGAGTTCAATGATTACGCGATCGCCTAATGGCTTTAACATAAGAAACAACCTCCTCAATTTTTATATGTAGTCTTTTTTAGCACTCATCACCAGTGAGTGCTAACACATTTATTATAATAAAGAATGTCTTCTGCAATTTCAAGTGAAAACCTTTAAAAATTTTTACGCTTTCACGATCTTTTTGAATCTCAGATTCTTTCCTTTTCATCGTAAAAGAAGACTTGTGTTACAATAAATTTAGTTCTTTTAGTAAAGGGGTTTTCGTTACTTGAAAAAACAATATTGGTACATCATCTTAACGTATATATTGGTACAGGTATCTGCGTTTCCTTATTTTCTCATAATGAAATGGCTGGGATTCATTCAATCACCGATGACTCAAACAGAGCTTTCAAAATTATCAGGAACGTGGACAATCATCAGTTTCTGTATCGGATTGATCATTATTCTGCTCATCCTTCGAACCGTCCCAAAAGCTTCACTGCGAAATGAAGCGCCAGCTTCAATCGGTTCTGCTATCGCATGGATCATTGGCGGTTTCTTTCTTTCTCTCTTTGCACAATCAATTGCGGGGGCGATTGAACAATATGCATTTGGCATTGGACGAGAATCTGAAAATACCCAAAACATTTTATCCATTATGGATGCCGTTCCTTGGCTTGTGATCGTCATCGCCCTGATTGGACCGATATTAGAGGAAATCATTTTCCGTAAAATCATCTTTGGTGTGATTTATGAAAAAACGAATTTCTTCATTGGAGCACTTGCCAGTTCAGTGGTTTTCGCTGCTGTACATTATGATTTTCCCCATATCTTGCTCTATACCGCAATGGGCTTTACCTTTGCCTTTTTATATGCGAAAACAAAACGAATCATTGTCCCAATCGGCGCTCATATGCTGATGAACTCACTTGTCGTTCTTGTGCAGATTGAGCCAGTGAAAAAAATGATTGAAGAACAATCTCAAACCATGCAAATGATTATTGGAGGCTTTTTCTCATGAGAAACCCAGTCGTATGGGGCATCATTTATTTTGCCGTAGGTGTGGCTTTCACCTATATGGCCATTCAAAATCCAGGTGACATGTGGTCATTTTACAGCATTTTGCTGATGGTGTTTGCGGCCTATAATATCAATATCGCGCTTAAAATGTTTGCCTTCTCTGTCAAACTCAAAAAACAGCAGCAAAAATAAATCAAAAACCATTTTCCGCGTTTGGAAAATGGTTTTTTTATGGAGGATGTAACTTCATGGAACATGAAAAACTTCGTTTCTTCAATGATCAGCATGAAACCATTGGAGCTGCCGCTCGTTCAGATGTCCACGCCCAAGGTCTTTGGCATGAAACATTTCATTTCTGGCTTCTTAAAAAGGAGCTTGGCACCGTGTATCTCTATTTTCAGCTAAGGAGTCCTGCAAAAAAGGATTTTCCTTCACTGTTTGATATCACCGCAGCAGGTCACCTTCTCGCAGATGAACAGCCTTCTGATGGCTTAAGAGAGGTAGAAGAAGAACTTGGTCTTTCTATCCTTTTTGAGGACCTTACTTATACAGGAATCATAAAAGATGAAATTCACCTGCCTTCTTTCATCGACCGTGAGTTCTGCCATGTGTATCTTTATATGAATGAAGAAAAGCACATGGAAGTTCATCTACAGAAAGAAGAAGTCGCTGGTCTGTACAGAGCAAAACTGGTTGATGCACAGCAGCTTTTAACAGGATCATGTGAAAGAATTCGTATCGAGGGCTTTATAGTTGATGCAAACGGAGAACGACGTGAGGAAAGCATCGAAGTGGGTATTCATAATTTTGTCCCGCATGAGCCTGCCTATTATGAGCACCTCTTTCACACGATCAATCAATTTCTTACACAATAGAAAAAGCATCGTGATCCCTTATTGGATCATGATGCTTTTTTATGAAACATAATGTTTTTCTTTCTCCTCTGTTTGCTGCATTTTGCGGTAGGTCACTCTTGAAATGATAATGCTCACTTCGTATAAAACGAGCATTGGCAAGGTGACCATGAGGTGAGAAACAAGCTCTGGCGGTGTAATGAGTGCGGCAATGACAAGGAGGACAAAATAGGCATACTTCCGTATTTTTGATAAAAACATCGGTGTGATGATGCCGAGTCTTGTGAGAAACATCAACACGACGGGCATCTGAAACAAAAAGCCAAATGGAAGTGTTAGCTGCATTAGAAATGTAAAATACTCATGAATCCCAATGACTTGCTCTACATTTAAATCATTCGACATTCGCATCATAAAATCGACGACAAACGGAAATAAAATAAAGTAAGAGAAAGCCACACCGCTCAAAAATAAAAGCAGTGCAATCGGAATGTAAGCAAGTGTCACCTTTCTTTCTTTCTCATATAAGCCAGGACTCACAAACGCCCACAGCTGATATAAAATAACGGGACACGTCAAAACCAAAGCAATGACAAATGCGAACTGCATAAACACGTACAGTGGATCTGTAAGTTTAAATGCATTCAGCGTCAGTGTTGCCGCTTCATCGGTATTTTGTAAATACACAATGACCGGCTTAGCGAGAAAAAAACCAGCCACCATAAAGGCGACAAAAAACATCGCAATGATCACTAGGCGTTTTCGCAGTTCCACAATATGCTCCATAAGCGGCATATCTTTGACATTCATGAAGCTCATCCTATTCTACTGATCTTCTTTTTTCTTTTTTTCTTCCTGATCATCAGCTAAGCCTTTTGTGGCATTTTTGAATTCACGTAATGTATCTCCTGCTGCTCTTCCTAATTCAGGAAGCTTTTTCGGCCCAAAAATAATGAGCGCTACAATCGCAATCAGAATCAAACTCCCAGGACCGATCGGACCCATTTGCTCCACCCCCTTTACCCCTTTTCGTCAGTCCTCCTGCGTAACAGAGTAATGCTTTAAGAAATACACAAGAGACTGAAGTTCAACCGCCAAATCTATATGATGAATTCGAATGTGTTCCGGCACATTCAATCGAGCCGGCGTAAAGTTAAGGATTCCTTTGATGCCAAGGGCAATCAAACGATCTGTAATGGATTGAGCTGCTACGGCAGGTACTGTCAAAATTGCAACAGGGATATCTCCTACCTCTTGAACATGCTCTTCAAGCTTATCCAAATCATAGACAGGCACGCCGCCTATCTCACTTCCTATTTTACTCTCATTGACGTCAAAAGCCATTGAAATTTTTGTATTATTATTTTTTATGAAATTATAGTGTAAAAAAGCAGTCCCTAAATTCCCGACACCGATGAGCATGACATTGGTCATTTCATCTTGGTCAAGGGTCTTTCTGAAGAAGGTCAAGAGATAATCGACATTATAGCCATACCCTTTCTTCCCAAGTGCACCAAAGTACGAAAAATCTCGGCGAATGGTAGCAGAATCCACTTTGACTGCATCACTAAGCTCAGCTGATGACACCCTTTGTTTTCCTGATGCATGCAAATTTTTTAAAAAACGGTAGTAAAGCGGCAAACGTTTGGCTGTCGCTTGTGGAATTTTTGACTGATCTATATTCATATAAGGTCCTCCAACTTAAATATCAGATGCTCTGTGAAAATCACCGTTTTTCCCGCCTGTCTTTTCAATTAGATAGGTTGGACCGATGATCATGCCTTTATCAATCGCTTTGCACATATCGTAAACGGTCAGTGCACATACTGAAGCAGAAGTGAGCGCTTCCATCTCCACACCCGTACTTCCTTTTGTTTTCACCTGTACTTGTATGTTCAGGATGTGCGCATTTCCGTCTTCCTCCCAATTAAAGGAGATATCCACGCCTTTTAGTGCAAGCGGATGACACATTGGAATGATGGTAGATGTTTGCTTTGCTGCCATGATGCCAGCAACCTGTGCAACAGACAGCACATCCCCTTTTCCAATTTCATGCTGTTGTATTTTATGAAACACTTCTTTTATCATACGAACACTTGAAACAGCAACGGCGGTTCTCACTGTAGACGATTTGTCACTAATGTCGACCATCTTTGCTCTCCCCTGTTCGTTAAAGTGGCTAAATTGACTCATCTTTCAACGCTCCCTCACTCAAATGATACACTATTTTTTCCTATCTGTCTTTCATTTGAATATGGCGATTGTATGTAACATTTGCCGGTTTACTGCTGATAAGCTACACTTAACATATTATAGCAGAGGTGAAGTTACATGATGATTCTACAAGTGAATCAGCTGTCCAAATCGTTTGGCGCTGATACCGTTTTAACGAATATAAAATTGGAAGTCAAAGCAAGGGATCGAATTGCCATTGTAGGTCGTAACGGCGCAGGCAAATCCACGCTTTTGAAAATCATTGCCGGTCAAATGTCTTACGAGCAAGGTGAGATCATCAAACCAAAAGACCTATCGATCGGCTATTTAGCACAGCATACCGATGTGACGTCTACACGTACGCTAAAAGACGAATTATTATCGGTTTTTGATCATTTAAAAGAGATGGAACAAGAGATGAGAACCATTGAGGAGAAAATGGCTTCTTCCACAGGTTCTGAGCTGGAAGCCCTGATGAAAACCTATGACAGGCTTCAGCAGGAATTTAAAGATCAAGGCGGCTATCAATATGAAGCAGATGTCCGCTCCATTCTTCATGGACTCGGCTTTAGTCATTTTGAAGATGAGACAACCGTCCAATCTTTAAGCGGCGGCCAGAAAACCCGTTTAGCACTTGGAAAGCTCTTGTTAATGAAACCAGAACTCTTAATTCTGGATGAGCCGACAAACCATTTAGATATTGATACCTTATCATGGCTTGAGCAGTATTTGCAAAATTATACAGGTGCCATTCTCATCGTGTCCCATGACCGCTATTTCTTAGACAAAGTCGTAAACCACGTCTATGAAGTCTCAAGAACTTCGATGAAAAAGTTTGCAGGGAACTATAGTAAGTATCTGGATCTGAAAGCAGAGCAGCTCGAGCGGGATATGAAACTATACGAAAAGCAGCAAGAAGAGATCTCAAAGCTCCAGGATTTCGTGGACCGCAACCTGGCAAGAGCCTCCACCACAAAGCGCGCTCAAAGCAGACGCAAACAGCTCGAACGGATGGATCGTTTAGATAAGCCTTTAGGAGATGAAAAATCTGCAAACTTTCATTTTGATATTACGAGACAAAGCGGCAATGATGTACTGAAGGTACATGATCTCGATATTAGTTATGATGAAAAAACACCGCTCCTATCCTCTCTTTCTTTTCAGATTAAACGCGAGGATAGTGTGGCACTCATTGGTCCTAACGGGATCGGGAAATCAACCCTTTTAAAAACGTTAACGAACACATTAACACCAGTAAAAGGCGACATCACTTTTGGATCTCATGTCACGATCGGCTACTATGACCAAGAGCAAGCCAAACTGACATCCTCGAAAAAAGTGCTAAATGAGCTTTGGGATGATTATCCTCATATGAATGAAAAAGAAATTCGGACATGTTTAGGAAATTTCCTCTTTTCAGGGGATGACGTTTTAAAGCCTGTCCATGCATTAAGCGGTGGAGAAAAAGCACGCCTTGCGCTGGCAAAGCTGATGCTCCAAAAAGCCAATTTTCTTATTCTCGATGAACCTACAAACCATCTGGACTTAGATAGTAAGGAAATTTTAGAGAATGCATTGATCGATTATCCAGGAACTATCTTATTTGTTTCGCATGATCGTTATTTCATCAATCGTCTGGCAACGAAAGTTTTCGAACTGTCGCATGCAGAAACTAAAGAATATCTCGGTGATTATGACTACTACCTCGAAAAGAAAAATGAACAACTAGAGCTGAAGGCACTTCAAGAAAATGAACCGGTTAAAAAACAAACTGCCCAGCCAGCAGAAACAACAAAGCTTTCTTATGCGGAAGAAAAAGAACTGAAAAAGAAAGAAAGACAAAAGCAGCGCAGGATTGAAGAAATTGAAAAACGGATTGCTGTCATTGAAGACAAGCTCGGTGAAAATGAAGAGCTGTTATGTGATCCTGATATTTTTCAAGATCACGAGAAGGTCCAAGCCATTCAAACAGAAAATGATACGCTCAATCAAGAGTTAGAATCACTTTTTGCGGAGTGGGAAGAGCTGTCAGATTCTTAAAGAGTGCCCTAAAGGGTACTCTTTTTTCTTTCAATGAAAATTTATTATCCACAACGATACCCACAATAACTTCTTGATTATTCTTAAACACTTTAGACTTATCCACTTTATCCACAGTGTTTTAATCACATATCCACAAAAAAGGTCGTATTTATACACATCCTCTTCACTTTAAAACAAAATTTTCTAACAATTGTGGATATTTAGCGTTTACATGTGAATAAATCGCTTTCATAGAAAAATAAAAAACCCCTGTAATCCACAGGAGTTTTATTTATATGAGACTAGCGGCAATCCTGGCTGGCCATTCATCGCCATATCGCCTCTGATTCCTTTTTCAAACGCAATGGTTCCAGCGGCAGCGATCATGGCTGCATTGTCTGTACAAAGTGATAATGGTGGAATAATGACCTTCACATC
This sequence comes from Bacillus sp. ABR, assembly GCF_056172715.1. Lineage (NCBI taxonomy): Bacteria > Bacillati > Bacillota > Bacilli > Caryophanales > Bacillaceae > Bacillus > Bacillus sp. ABR. Next base: position 275,089 of record NZ_JAOYSL010000006.1, read on the forward strand.
TGGTAGTTTCGTGAATGCTGAAGTTAAAGCTTCTCTTAGTCCTTTATTGGCAGCGACTCCTCCAGCTAGAACTACCTGCTTCACACCATAGGCTTCTGCTGCTTTCAATGTTTTACCAACAAGCACCTCAATGACGCTTGCTTGAAAACTTGCGGCCAAATTCTCTGGGGCAATCGTTTCTCCCTTTTGTGACGCATTGTGTAACGTGTTGATCACAGCTGATTTTAGACCACTGAAGCTAAAGTGATAAGACCCTTCTTCAAGCCATGCACGAGGAAGCTTAATTGTCGGCTCTCCTTCATGTGCTAACCGATCAATATGAGGTCCGCCTGGGTACGGGAGACCCATCGTCCGGGCTACTTTATCGTAGGCTTCTCCAGCTGCATCATCTAATGTTTCTCCGATGACCTCAAAAGATCCGTGCTCCTTCATTAAAACAAGCTCAGTATGTCCGCCAGAGACAACAAGAGCTAAACATGGAAACTCCAGTTCATCAACAAGCTGGTTGGCATAAATATGCCCTGCAATATGATGAACACCAACAAGAGGAATTTGATGGGCAAAGCTCAGTGCCTTTGCTGCATTGACGCCAATCAGCAGGGCACCGACGAGACCGGGTCCTTCCGTAACAGCAATCGCATCCAAATCCTTAAAGCTCATACCCGCCTGTGTCATCACTTCTTCTAATACGATGGTGACTTGCTCCACGTGATGCCTCGAAGCAATTTCAGGTACAACACCGCCAAATCGTTTATGACTGTCTATTTGAGAGGCGACCACATTTGCCACGATTTCCTTTCCATTTTTCACAATGGACGCAGCTGTTTCATCACAGCTTGTTTCTATTCCTAATATGAATCGATCTGTTTGTTCACTCATTTATATTCACCCACATGACTAACGCATCTTCTCCATTATCCGTATAATAATTCTTTCGAATAGAAGCTGGTCTGAAACCGAGCTTTTCATAGAGGGATTGTGCTGGTGTATTCGAAACCCGCACCTCTAAAGAAAGATGATCTGTCTTTTTTTCTTTGCAAAATTCCATGACATATCGAAGCAATGCTTCCCCGTAGCCTTTTCCTCTATGCTCAGGGAGAATCGCAATGTTCGTAATTTGTGCATCGTCCATGACAATCCAGACCCCGCAATATCCAACAGGCTGCTGATCTTCTTCGATGAGGAAATAATGGCTGTATTGGTTATGAAGAATCTCATAGACAAACGATTCCTTTTTCCAAGGCGCTGTAAACGAATGCACTTCAATCGTATACACCTCTGGAATGTCCGCTACTGTCATTTGTCGTATTTCTGCTATGTTAAGGTTATTTTTGTCCTTCAAGCCATTTCACTTCCGCTTCTGCCAAACGAATATAGTTAGGAACAAGCTGATGAACATCTTCAGCAGGACGATCTGCACCTAAAAATGCAAGCACTGAAGGTCTTGGGTTATGAAATATCCCCTCTGCCAGTACAGCCGTTTCTCCTAAAATGGAGCGAATGCTCTCTTCATGAAGGTGCACATCTTGTCCAAGAAATAGAACAGATTTTCCTGTCTTCTTCAGCTCATGAAGCCAATCCGTCAGCAGGATATTTTGATCTGGTTCGACCTCTTTGATCTTACCTTTCTCAAACGTATATAGCCCAGTATAAACTTGTCCTCTTCTCGCATCAAATAGAGGTGAGATATACCCATCAAAATATTGGCCATTTGCCGCAAGCGCTTCTAAACTCGAAACAGCCGATATCGGGATAGACAGCGTCCACGCAAGTGTTTTTCCTATGGTAACACCAATTCTGACGCCAGTGTAAGATCCAGGTCCTTTTGCCACAACGATTTTACTTAGTTCGCTTGGTGCTACACCACATTCTTTCATCAATGCTTCAACAGTGGGCATCGCTCGGACGGAATGGTTCTTTTTTAAATACGTAATGCTCTCGCCAATCACAGTGAGATCTCTTACAAGAGCAATTCCTAGTGTATGGTTTGATGTATCAATGGCCAGTATGGTCAAATTCTTTCATCTCCTTACAAAGGGACTCATAACGCTCCCCTTTTGCATCAAACGTGAGATGCCGTTCTTCTTCACGTTCTGTTCTCAGCATTTCAATTTTTAAATAGGAAGAAGGCAATTGAGGTTCAATCAGATGTGCCCATTCAACCAAGCATACACCTTCACCCTCAAAATATTCTTCGAGTCCGATGTCTTCTTCCGCATCTTCCATGCGGTACACGTCCATATGGTAAAGTGGCAGTCTGCCATCAGTATATTCTTTAATAATTGTAAAGGTGGGGCTGTTGACGATACGGGTAATTCCTAAGCCTTCCGCAAAACCTTTTGAAAAAGTGGTTTTGCCTGCGCCTAAATCTCCTTCTAATGTCAATACATCGCCTGGCATCACAAGTTTGGCCAAAGCAGTGGCAATTCGTTTCGTCTCATCCGCACCTTTTGTTGTCCATGTTAATTTCACCGTTGATGTCACCTCATTTCTTAAAATGATTATATCCTTTTTTCATTAACATCGTTTGTTGATCATTGTCTTTTAACATAACACTAGCTGCTTGATCATCCTTGACTTGTCCAATACGTGTGATCTGAATGCCTTCTTTTTGACATTGAGATTCAAAGCTTTCCCAATCAGATTCTGGTATCGTACCAGTTAAAACAAAGTCTTCTCCCCCAAATAACACCCATTCATGCCAGTCTTTGCGCAGCACCTGTAAATCTGGATGAATTGGAAGCTTATCAGCTTCTATCTCGATCCTCACACCGCTCGCTTCGGCTATCTCATTCAACTCACTCGCTAATCCATCACTCACATCATTCAAGGTGACCCGCGGGAAACTTGAACAAATGTGACCAGCAGCAATATGAGGCTGAGGCATTTTGTGACGCTTAAGAAAGAAATCAGCGTCGACCGCCTTAGAAGGGACTGCTTCGTTCATTAAGATTGATAACCCAGCAGCCGACGAACCGAGTTCACCTGTGACAAAGACGACGTCTCCAGTTTGAGCACTGTGACGATAACAAGCCGTTCCCTTTGACACCTCACCAATGACCGTCACGGTAATGACAAAGTCACTGCGGGTGGCTACTGTATCTCCACCAATCAAATCCATACGATAGGTGTCAGCCAACGCTTTCATTCCCTCATAAAGAGCCGTGACGATTGTTTCATCACCATGAGGCGGGATTGCAATTGAAACAAGATAATACTTTGGGGTGCCTCCCATTGCAGCAATATCACTGACATTGACTGCCAGTGCCTTAAAGCCAACTTCATAAGGTGTGGAAAAGTCAAAACGAAAATGAACATGCTCCACCATTGTATCAACACAAACGACCTCTTCACAATGTGAATGAGGTTGATAAACACTTGCATCATCACCGATGCCCATGATCAAAGAGCGCTGATATGTATCTTTTGGTGTGATTCGGCGAATAAGATCAAATTCATCCATAAAAAGACAGCCCCTTCTTGCAATCAATTGGTTAAGTAGACATGATGTCAAACACAGTTAGTATTAGTGTAGCGAATATAAGTCTCAGTTCCAACTAAAAATGATATAAAGAAAGCCTGGTGTGTAAAAACCAGGCTGGGTTGAAGTAATCTATCTATTCTTTCATATAGTGTAGCCAAACACAAATCATTTCATTGCATCGTGGGTACTTATAGAAAGAAAAAGACATAAAAAAAAACGAAACTATACGTTTTCGTTTACAAGTTAT
>NZ_JAOYSL010000007.1:0-62934 GCF_056172715.1 Bacillus sp. ABR
TTTTTTGGAGGTTTGGCACCATATAAATGTGGAAATAATATTGTTAGTTGAGCGATTATCTTGAAAAATCGACCGAAAAAATTTATAGTAAGATTAAAGTCAAATATAGTCAAAGTCAATGGAGGAGGAGGCGGAGTGGCACAAAATATTTCTGATATCATCGAGCAGTATTTGAAGGAAGTCTTGGATCAGAACGGTCGAGAAATATTAGAAATTAAACGCAATGAAATTGCAGATAAATTTCAATGCGTACCTTCACAAATTAACTATGTTATCAATACACGCTTTACGAGCGAGAGAGGCTATATCGTTGAAAGTAAGCGTGGCGGCGGTGGCTATATCCGCATCATTAAAGTCAAAATGAATGATGAAGTGGACTTATTGAACAACATTATTTCCCAAATATATCATCGTTTATCACAGGCTGCATCTGATCACATCATCATGCGTCTTGTTGAAAATAACATTTTATCTGAAAGAGAAGCTAAGATGATGATTAGTGTCATGGACCGTTCTGTATTGCATATTGATTTACCTGAACGAGATGAACTGCGGGCTCGGATGATGAAAGCGATGTTAAATGCTCTGAAATTAAAGTAAAGCGGGTGAAAAGATTGATTTGTCAAGAATGTAATGAGAGACCAGCCACTTTTCACTTTACGAAAGTTATAAATGGAGAAAAACAAGAAATGCACATATGTGAACAATGTGCAAAAGAAAACAGTGATTCATATGCTATGAGTGGAAACCAAGGTTTCTCGATTCACAACTTATTATCAGGCTTATTGAATATTGATCCTAGCTTCACCACAAGTGCTAACAAGGGCTCGTCTATTTTTCAAGAAGCAAAAGAAGTGGATCAATGTCCTAAGTGCGGCTTAACCTTTCAGCAGTTCAGAAAAACGGGCCGATTTGGCTGTGCAGAATGCTATCGTACATTTGATCAGTATCTGAACCCTGTTTTTCGGAAAGTCCATAGTGGAAATACAGTCCATAATGGGAAAGTCCCAAAACGAATTGCCGGCAGCCTGCATGTCCGCCGGAAACTTGAGTTAATGCAGCAAGAGCTGAAGCAGCTGATTGAACAGGAAGAGTTCGAAAAAGCAGCGGAAGTTCGAGATCAAATACGTGCATTAGAGCATGAGCAATCTCAGCAGAGGGAGGGAGATTAACGACATGTCGCTCCAGCATTTTATTCAAGACGCTCTAAGTCAGTGGATGAAACAAAAAGGACCAGAAAGTGACATTGTTCTAAGCAGTCGTATCCGGCTAGCGCGCAATCTAGAGCATGTTCGTTTCCCAACTCAGTTTTCTCAAGAAGAAGCTGAAGCTGTTCTCCAGCAATTCGAGCAAAAGTTTGCTAGCCAGGAAGTGAAAGACATTGGAAACTTTGTTCTGATTCGAATGAATGAAACGCAGCCTTTAGCAAAGAGGGTACTTGTTGAAAAACATTTGATCAGCCCCAATTTAGCTGAATCAAGATTTGGCGGCTGTTTGCTTTCTGAAAATGAAGAAATCAGTGTGATGTTGAATGAAGAAGACCATATTCGAATCCAATGCTTATTCCCAGGTTTTCAGCTAGCCAATGCACTAAAAGCGGCTAATCAGGTAGATGACTGGATTGAAGAGCAAGTGGATTATGCATTTTCTGAAAAGCGAGGATACTTAACAAGCTGTCCGACTAATGTAGGTACAGGTATTAGGGCTTCGGTCATGATGCATTTACCGGCATTAGCGCTCACAAGACAAATGAATCGCATTATTCCCGCCATTAATCAATTAGGACTTGTGGTCAGAGGAATTTATGGTGAGGGCAGCGAAGCAATAGGGAACATCTTTCAAATTTCAAATCAAATGACACTTGGTCAATCAGAAGAAGACATTGTAGATGACTTGAATAGTGTGACCGCTCAGCTCATTGAACAAGAGCGATCTGCACGAAAAGCTTTATATCAAACATCTAAAATTGAACTTGAGGACAGAGTGTACCGGTCCTTAGGGATTTTGGCCAATTGTCGTATGATTGAATCAAAAGAAACAGCAAAGTGTTTGTCAGATGTGCGGCTTGGAATTGATTTAGGTATCATTAAGGGGCTTTCAAGTAATATACTGAATGAACTCATGATTTTGACCCAGCCCGGTTTCCTTCAACAATATTCAGGAGGAGCCTTGGAGCCAAATGAACGAGATATAAAACGCGCAGCGATTATTAGAGAAAGGCTGCGCTTAGAAATGCATAGGAATGGACAGGAGGATGAAACGATATGATGTTTGGAAGATTCACTGAAAGAGCTCAAAAGGTATTAGCACTTGCACAAGAAGAAGCCATTCGCCTAGGCCATAAGAATATTGGTACTGAGCACATTTTACTTGGCCTTGTACGTGAAGGGGAGGGCATTGCTGCCAAAGCGTTAGAAGCACTGGGCCTTGTTTCAGATAAAATCCAAAAAGAAGTCGAAAGCTTGATTGGAAGAGGGCAAGAGGTGTCTCAAGCTATTCCTCATTATACGCCTAGAGCGAAGAAGGTCACTGAGCTTTCAATGGATGAAGCAAGAAAGCTAGGTCATTCCTATGTAGGGACAGAACATATTCTATTAGGTCTTATTCGTGAGGGAGAGGGTGTCGCTGCCCGTGTCTTAAATAACCTCGGAGTGAGCTTAAATAAAGCACGTCAGCAAGTTCTGCAGCTGCTTGGAAGCAATGAAACAGGTGCATCTGCGGCAGGCTCTAATAGCAATGCAAATACACCCACACTTGATAGCTTGGCAAGAGATTTGACTGCTATTGCAAAAGAGGACAGCTTGGACCCAGTCATTGGCCGAAGCAAAGAAATTCAACGTGTCATTGAAGTTCTAAGTAGAAGAACAAAAAATAACCCTGTGCTGATTGGTGAGCCTGGTGTTGGTAAAACAGCCATCGCAGAAGGTCTTGCACAGCAAATTATTCATAACGAAGTGCCTGAAATCCTGCGTGATAAACGAGTGATGACACTGGATATGGGAACTGTTGTAGCTGGAACGAAATATCGTGGTGAATTCGAGGATCGTTTGAAAAAAGTCATGGACGAAATTCGTCAGGCAGGAAATATCATTCTCTTTATCGATGAGCTTCATACACTCATTGGTGCTGGTGGAGCAGAGGGTGCGATTGATGCGTCTAATATTCTAAAACCATCTTTAGCACGTGGTGAGCTTCAATGTATTGGGGCGACAACGTTAGATGAGTACCGTAAATACATTGAAAAGGATGCTGCGCTTGAACGACGTTTCCAGCCAATTCAAGTAGATCAGCCTTCTGTTGATGAGAGTATTCAAATCTTAAGAGGACTTAGAGATCGGTATGAAGCACATCACCGTGTGTCTATTACAGATGAAGCGATTGAGGCGGCAGTGAAGCTGTCTGACCGTTATATCTCTGACAGATTCCTTCCAGATAAGGCAATTGATTTAATTGATGAGGCAGGTTCGAAAGTCCGTTTACGTTCGTTCACAACACCGCCTAACCTAAAAGAACTAGAGCAAAAGCTGGATGAAGTACGCAAGGAAAAGGATGCGGCAGTTCAAAGTCAAGAATTTGAAAAAGCAGCTTCTCTTCGCGATACAGAGCAGCGTTTGCGTGAAAAAGTAGAAGTGACAAAGAAATCATGGAAAGAAAAGCAGGGACAAGAGAATTCAGAGGTATCTGTAGATGATATCGCAATGGTCGTTTCCAGCTGGACGGGAGTGCCTGTTTCAAAAATTGCTCAAACGGAGACAGATAAGCTTCTGAATATGGAACAATTACTCCACTCTCGTGTGATCGGGCAGGATGAAGCAGTTGTTGCTGTAGCGAAAGCTGTGAGACGTGCGCGTGCAGGCCTAAAAGATCCAAAACGTCCAATCGGTTCCTTTATCTTCTTAGGACCAACAGGGGTTGGTAAAACAGAGCTTGCAAGAGCACTCGCCGAGTCTATTTTCGGTGATGAAGAAGCAATGATCCGTATTGATATGTCTGAATACATGGAGAAACACTCTACATCCAGACTTGTTGGGTCACCTCCAGGATATGTCGGTTATGATGAAGGTGGACAGCTGACTGAAAAAGTGAGAAGAAAACCTTATTCTGTCGTTCTATTAGACGAGATTGAAAAGGCTCATCCAGATGTATTTAATATCTTACTGCAAGTATTAGAAGATGGTCGTCTGACGGATTCTAAAGGGCGTACCGTTGACTTTAGAAATACGATTTTGATTATGACATCAAACGTTGGAGCTAGTGAGCTGAAGCGCAATAAATACGTTGGCTTTAACGTGCAGGATGAAAGTCAAAATTACAAGGATATGAAAGGCAAAGTGATGGGCGAGTTGAAACGTGCGTTTAGACCTGAGTTTATCAACCGTATTGATGAAATCATTGTCTTCCACTCGCTTGAGAAGAAACATCTCAAAGAGATCGTGTCTCTCATGTCTGATCAATTGACAAAACGATTAAAAGAACAAGACCTTTCAATTGAATTGACGGAAGCAGCAAAAGCGAAGATTGCCGACGAAGGAGTAGATCTTGAGTACGGTGCGCGTCCGTTAAGAAGAGCGATTCAAAAGCATGTAGAAGATCGACTTTCTGAGGAGCTTCTGAAGGGCAATATTGAAAAAGGTCAACATATCGTATTAGATGTGGAAGATGGAGAAATTGTCGTAAAAGCGACGGCTGCTACGAACTAATATAGTAAGAAAAAAGTGTGAGGCATACCAGCAAGGTGTATGCCTCCCTTTACTTATTTTCTGACCAGTATAAGGAGTTGTATTCTTCAATCTATGGCTAAGACAAAATCAAAATTTATATGCCAATCGTGCGGTTATGAGTCAGCCAAATGGATGGGGAAATGTCCAGGCTGCGGCACGTGGAACAGTATGACAGAAGAGGTCGTTCGCAAAGAGCCGGCAAACCGTCGTAGTGCTTTTAATCATTCTGTTCAAACCATTCAAAAACCTTCACCTATATCTGCAATTGAAACATCCGAAGAACCCCGAATTAAAACGAATTTAGAAGAATTTAACCGAGTATTAGGAAGTGGAATTGTCAAAGGCTCTCTTGTTCTCATTGGCGGAGATCCTGGGATTGGGAAGTCCACTTTATTATTACAAGTATCAGCACAGCTCTCAGACAAAAATCAGAATGTGTTGTACATATCTGGTGAGGAGTCCATTAAACAAACGAAGCTAAGAGCGGACCGCCTTGGTATTGAAAGCGCCTCTTTACATGTTTTGGCTGAAACCGATATGGAGTATATAACGTCTGCTATACAGGAGATGAAACCTGCTTTTGTTGTGGTGGATTCGATTCAAACCGTTTATCAAAGCGATATCACGTCAGCTCCCGGCTCTGTATCTCAAGTAAGAGAATGTACAGCACAGCTGATGAAAATTGCCAAGACAAATGGGATTCCTATTTTTATCGTTGGTCACGTGACCAAAGAAGGCTCGATCGCAGGTCCACGCCTTTTAGAGCATATGGTGGATACAGTTCTTTATTTTGAAGGCGAACGTCATCATACATTTCGTATCTTACGGGCGGTAAAAAACCGATTTGGTTCAACGAATGAATTGGGGATTTTTGAAATGAGAGAGGAAGGGCTCACGGAAGTATTAAACCCATCAGAAATCTTTTTAGAAGAGCGGTCGGCAGGTGTATCTGGTTCGTGTGTTGTTGCCTCAATGGAAGGAACAAGACCCGTACTTGTCGAGATACAGGCATTAATTTCCCCGACAAGCTTTGGGAATCCGCGAAGAATGGCCACTGGCCTTGATCATAATCGAGTATCGCTGCTCATGGCAGTTTTAGAAAAACGCGTGGGGCTGCTCTTGCAAAACCAAGATGCGTATTTAAAGGTCGCAGGCGGTGTGAAGCTTGACGAACCGGCGATTGACTTAGCTATTGCCGTCAGTATTGCATCAAGCTTTAAAGACGCAGCGCCGCATCAAGCGGATTGCTTTATAGGAGAGGTCGGTCTGACGGGAGAAGTCAGAAGAGTATCAAGAATTGAACAGCGAGTGCAGGAAGCTGCGAAACTAGGATTTAAGCGAATGTTTATTCCTCAGGCGAATATAGACGGATGGAAAAAGCCGAGAGGGATTGAGTTAGTTGGTGTAGAAAATGTAGCGGAGGCACTTCGAATTTCACTAGGGGGATCATAGAAATGGAAAAAGAGAAAAAAGGAGCGAGAGAACTCGATCTCTTAGATATTGTACAGTTTGTGGCACCAGGAACACCTCTGCGGGCAGGGATTGAAAACGTCTTGCGAGCCAATACTGGCGGGCTCATTGTTGTTGGTTATAATGACAAAGTAAAGAGTGTGGTAGATGGAGGATTTCACATTAATTCTGCCTTCTCTCCAGCACATTTATATGAATTGGCGAAGATGGACGGGGCTATTATTCTTAGCGATTCTGGTCAAAAAATCTTGTATGCGAATACACAGCTGATGCCAGATGCCACCATCCATTCATCGGAAACAGGCATGAGGCACCGGACGGCTGAACGTGTAGCGAAGCAGACAGGCTGCTTAATCATTGCCATTTCTGAACGGAGGAACGTCATTACCTTATACCAAGGGAATCGTCGTTATACGCTGAAAGATATTGGTTTTATTTTAACAAAGGCGAATCAAGCCATTCAAACACTTGAGAAATATAAAACCATTTTAGATCACGCCATTTCTGCGTTAAGCGCCCTAGAATTTGAAGAGCTTGTGACCTTTGGTGATGTATTATCCGTGCTGCACCGCTACGAAATGGTTCTTAGAATCAAAAATGAAATCAATATGTATATCAAAGAGCTTGGAACAGAGGGACACTTGATCCGTCTGCAGGTCAATGAGCTGATTACAGATATGGAGCAGGAAGCGGCTTTATTTATTAAAGATTACGTGAAAGAAAAGATCAAAGATCCGTATGTGCTGCTTAAACAACTTCAAGATATGTCGAGCTTTGAGCTTTTAGATGATTCCATTCTGTACAAGTTACTTGGATATCCAGCTTCTACAAATATTGACGAATATGTGTACACAAGAGGATACAGGTTGCTCCATAAAATCCCTAGACTGCCAATGCCGATCGTTGAAAATGTGGTTGAAGCATTCGGTGTGCTAGATCGAATTATGGAAGCGGATGTACAAGAATTGGATGAAGTAGAAGGAATTGGAGAAGTAAGAGCGAAAAAGATAAAAAAAGGATTAAAAAGGTTACAAGAAAAACATTATATCGACCGTCAGCTTTAAGAAGAGAAATTTTTCTCTATTACGGTTAAAAATGGATGAATATGGGTATATTAATGATGGTTTTGTTTTCTGTTGCTCATGATAGGAAACTTAAACATATATCAATGTCAGATGAAGGTGGATTGACAGATGAAAAATAAAGGAGGTGAAGGTATGTTAAAAAGAATCGTTCAGGCGTTTTTTATCATTTTTGGTGCAGTTGTGGGGATTTTTATCATTCCAGAGTTATTTCTGCTGTTAAATGTAAAGGACATACCTTTCATAACAAATGCTTACTCTTCAGCACTAATAGGAGCCGCTGTATTCTTGATCATCGGCAAATGGTGCACAGGTTATGTGGTAAATTGGGTGAAATGGATCGAGGATTCTCTATTGAAGGCGCCTCTTCCTGATCTTATATCTGGAAGTTTCGGATTAGTATTTGGACTTATTCTAGCATATCTTATTGTAAACGTGATCCCGCTAAACAATATCCCATATCATATTTTTGGTACCATTATTCCGATTTTCCTGGCTTTCTTTTTAGGATACCTTGGGTTTCAGGTAGGCTTTAAGAAGAAGGATGAAATGATGGGGCTGTTCTCCCGTTCTGCAAAGGTCAGCAAGAAAAAAGGAGCAGCTGATGATGAACCTGAAATAGAAGATAAAAAGCTGAAAATTTTAGACACAAGTGTTATCATTGATGGAAGAATCGCAGATATTTGCCAAACTGGATTCTTAGAAGGTGTCATGGTCATTCCTCAATTTGTACTCGAGGAATTACAGCATATTGCAGACTCCTCAGATGTGTTAAAGAGAAATAGAGGCCGAAGAGGTCTTGATATTTTAAATCGTATTCAAAAAGAGTTGGATATTAAAGTTGAAATTTACGAAGGTGACTTCGAAGACATTCAAGAGGTTGATAGCAAGCTTGTGAAGCTCGCGAAATTAACTTCAGGTGTTGTTGTGACCAATGATTTTAATTTAAATAAAGTATGCGAACTTCAAAAAGTAGCAGTGTTAAACATCAATGATCTAGCCAATGCGGTTAAACCGGTTGTACTGCCTGGGGAAGAAATGAAGGTACAGGTCATCAAAGATGGGAAAGAGCATAACCAAGGTGTTGCTTACTTAGATGACGGTACGATGATTGTGGTCGAAGAAGGACGCAATTACATTGGAAAAGACATCGATGTACTCGTCACAAGTGTGCTGCAGACTGCTGCTGGAAGAATGATTTTTGCGAAGCCAAAACTTCTGGAGAAGGCGCTCTAAAGGGAGAACGAACATGTATTATGAAGTAGTTATTCCGGCTGCGGGGCAGGGGAAACGAATGAAGGCCGGCCGCAATAAGCTTTTTATCGAGCTGAAAAGAATGCCGGTCATCATTCATACATTAAAGGTGTTTGACGCTCATTCACAATGCAAACGCATGATCCTAGCGATCAATGAGGAGGAGCGTCAAGACTTTGAAAGGCTACTCAAAGTACACGCTTTTCAAACGCCTGTTTCACTTGTCACTGGCGGTGAAGAACGTCAGCAAAGTGTATACGAAGGATTAAAGGCTGTGAAAGATGCGGACATCGTGCTTGTTCATGATGGGGCAAGGCCTTTTATTAAGCATACACAGATTGACTTGCTCGTTAAAGCAGCGATTGAAAAAGGCTCCGCAGTTGTAGCGGTACCAGTGAAAGACACAATCAAACGCGTTCAAGAAGGCAAAGTGGAACAAACCATTGAACGTCAGAGCTTGTGGGCGGTCCAGACCCCACAAGCTTTTCGTCATTCTATTTTAAAAGAGGCGCATGAACATGCGGAGCGGACAGGCTTCCTTGGAACAGATGACGCCAGTCTTGTTGAACAATTACATGGCGAGAATGTGTATATTGTCCAAGGAGACTATACCAATATTAAGCTGACAACACCGGATGATTTACTGGTTGCCAAGGCAATTATGGATGCGGAAAGAGGGTACTAGATCATGTTGAGAATAGGACAAGGCTTTGATGTACATCAATTAACAGAGGGAAGACCTCTGATTATCGGCGGGGTCACCATCCCTTATGAAAAGGGACTGCTAGGGCATTCAGACGCTGACGTACTGCTTCACACAGTGGCAGATGCCTGCCTGGGGGCGATTGCTGAAGGAGATATCGGCAGACATTTCCCAGACACAGACCCTGAGTTTAAGGATGCAGATTCATTTAAATTATTGCAGCATGTGTGGGCACTTGTGAAAGAAAAAGGCTACACACTTGTGAATATTGACTGCACCATCATGGCGCAAAAACCAAAAATGGCACCTTACATTCAACCAATGTGTGAGAAAATCGCAGAAGCACTTGAGGCAGATGTCACACAGGTGAACGTCAAAGCAACAACGACAGAGAAACTCGGATTTACAGGAAGAGGCGAAGGAATTGCTTCTCAGGCAACAGTGCTTCTTCAGAAAAAGTAAAATCCATTTTGATGAGAATGGGTTTTGATGATAAAATACGTTTATAAAAAATTGGTGTCAGACAACATGATGCAGATGAAAGGAAGTTAAACTCATGGGAAATGAAGTGCGTGTTCGTTATGCACCGAGTCCAACTGGTCATTTACATATTGGGAATGCTAGAACGGCTCTTTTCAACTATTTGTTCGCACGCAGCCAAGGCGGCAAATTTATTATTCGAATCGAGGATACGGATCAAAAGCGTAATGTAGAAGGCGGGGAGGAAAGCCAGCTTCGCCACCTGCAATGGCTCGGTATTGATTGGGATGAGAGCATTGATAAAGATGGCGGTTACGGTCCTTACAGACAATCAGAGCGAAATGATATTTACAAAAAATATTATGACGAGCTGTTAGAGAAGGATTTGGCGTATAAGTGCTATTGTAAGGCAGAAGAGCTAGAGGCAGAGCGTGAAGCACAAATCGCCCGCAGTGAAATGCCTCGATATTCTGGTAAATGCAGTCATTTATCAAAAGAAGAAGAGGACAAGCTAATTGCTGAAGGAAGAGAGCCAAGCATCCGCTTCCGAGTGCCAAAAGGAGAAATCATCAAATTTGACGACATGGTTAAAGGCGATATTTCGTTTGAAACAGATGGCATCGGTGATTTTGTTATTGTGAAGAAAGATGGCACGCCAACTTATAACTTTGCCGTAGCCGTGGATGATCATTTGATGAAAATGACTCACGTTCTTCGCGGAGAGGATCATATTTCAAATACGCCTAAACAAATTATGGTTTTTAATGCATTTGGCTGGGGTGTTCCGCTATTCGGACATATGACGTTGATTGTGAACGAAAACCGCAAGAAATTAAGTAAACGTGATGAATCAATTATTCAATTCATCGAGCAATATAAGAATTTAGGCTATTTACCTGAAGCCCTGTTTAACTTCATTGCATTACTTGGATGGTCTCCAGTAGGCGAAGAAGAACTGTTTACAAAAGAGCAATTCATCGACATTTTCGATGTGAATCGACTTTCTAAGTCACCAGCTCTATTTGATATGCATAAACTAAAATGGGTGAACAACCAATACGTGAAAGCACTTGATCTTGATCAGGTTGTGGCACTAACACTTCCGCATCTTCAAAAAGCAGGCAAGGTAAGTGAGCAGCTGACAGAAGAAGAAAACACGTGGGTACGCAAGCTTATTTCTCTGTATCACGAACAATTAAGCTACGGAGCAGAAATTGTTGAGTTAACAGAGTTGTTCTTTAAGGAGCAAATTGAGTATAATCAAGAGGCAAAGGAAGTTCTAGCAGAGGAGCAAGTACCAGAAGTGATGGCATCTTTTGCAGGTCAGCTTGAACAGCTTGAGTCTTTCACACCTGATGAAATCAAGGCTGCCATTAAAGCGGTACAAAAAGAAACAGGGCATAAAGGCAAGAAACTATTCATGCCGATTCGTGTGGCTGTCACAGGACAAACGCATGGCCCAGAACTTCCGCAAAGTATTGAATTACTAGGTAAAGAAACGGTATTAAACCGCATTAAACAAATATAAGGAAATCGTTGCGAGGGAGAAGTACAATGTACTCGTCCATCACAGAAAGAGTCTCCACCGGCTGAAAGAGACTTATGGGCAGACGTTGGAAATGCACCCTCAAGACCCTTGAGGAACACGTACGTTAGTATGCAAGGGCGGTATCCTCCGTTATGGGATTAAGTTGAGAAGGCTGAAAAGTGGCTTTCTAAACAGAGTGGAACCGCGTTTTCAAAACGTCTCTGTCATTTGGCAGAGGCGTTTTTTATTTGTCCAAAAAAAGAGAGCAAGTCCTAAGAGAGATTGATGGGGAAGAACGGGGGGAGCATGTGTTTTTCAAAATGCTGAAAGAAGATATTGATACTGTGTTTGATCAAGATCCTGCTGCTAGAAGCTATATTGAAGTAGTGCTAACCTATTCAGGGCTTCATGCGATTTGGGCTCACCGTATTGCGCACGCATTTTATAAGCGGAAGCTGTATTTTATTGCGCGGATCATTTCTCAGGTCAGCCGTTTTTTCACAGGGGTGGAAATTCACCCAGCGGCAACCATTGGCAGGCGGTTCTTCATTGATCACGGCATGGGCGTTGTGATCGGGGAAACATGTGAAATTGGAGACAACGTCACTGTTTTCCAAGGCGTGACATTAGGGGGAACAGGGAAAGAAAAGGGAAAGCGGCATCCGACCATTTTAGACGATGCCCTCATTGCGACAGGTGCCAAGGTGCTTGGTTCCATTACAGTTGGAAAAGGAGCCAAGATTGGAGCGGGGTCGGTTGTGTTAAAGGACGTACCCGACCATTCCACCGTTGTCGGTATACCTGGGCGAGTCGTCGTTCAAAATGGAAAGAAAATCAATCGTGATCTCAATCATCAAGATTTGCCAGATCCAATTTCCGATCGTTTTAAAGAATTGGAACGAGAAATGGAAAAGCTAAAAGGTGAGCTGGCTTCATTGAGCAGAAAGGAAGAACAATCATGACAATCAATATTTATAATACATTGACACGTAAGAAAGAAGAATTTGTCCCGCTTGAGCCAGGAAAGGTCAAGATGTATGTGTGCGGACCAACCGTTTATAACTACATTCATATCGGGAATGCTAGACCTGCTATTGTTTATGACACTGTACGTAAGTATTTAGAATACAGCGGTTACGATGTGAACTTTGTATCAAACTTTACAGATGTGGATGATAAACTCATCAAAGCAGCCAATGAACTCGGAGAAGATGTGCCGACAATTGCTGACCGGTTTATCCAAGCTTACTTTGAAGACGTCAGTGCACTAGGCTGCAAAAAAGCAGACCTTCACCCGCGAGTAACGGAAAACATGGATGATATCATTGCGTTTATTGCGACATTGATTGAAAAAGGCTACGCCTATGAAGCAGATGGCGACGTGTATTACAGCACACGCTCATTTGAAGGCTATGGAAAGCTTTCACATCAATCGATTGATGAACTGAAGACAGGTGCCCGTATTCGTGTAGGTGAAAAGAAACGAGATGCACTGGACTTTGCCCTATGGAAGGCTGCAAAGGATCAGGAAATCTCATGGGATAGCCCATGGGGCGAAGGACGCCCAGGCTGGCACATCGAATGCTCGGCAATGGTCAAAAAATATTTAGGTGATACGATTGACATTCATGCTGGCGGACAGGATCTAACATTCCCGCACCATGAGAATGAAATTGCCCAATCTGAGGCTTTGACAGGGAAGCCTTTTGCGAAGTATTGGATGCATAACGGGTATATTAATATTGATAATGAAAAAATGTCAAAATCACTTGGCAACTTTGTGCTGGTGCATGACATTGTGAAAGAACAAGATCCTGATGTGCTGCGCTTCTTTATGTTGTCGGTTCACTATCGTCACCCAATTAACTACTCAATGGATTTATTAGAAAGTACAAAGAGTGCGTTTAACCGACTCAAAACATCGTATGCGAATTTACATCACCGTCTCGAGAGCAGCACGAATATCACGGAAGACAATGCTGAATGGCTGGAAAAAATTGAAGAACAGCGTGCGACATTTATTTCTGAAATGAATGATGACTTCAATACAGCAAATGCGATCTCTGTTTTATTCGAATTAGCGAAACAGGCGAATTATTATATGGAAAATGATCATACTTCGGAGGAAGTGATCAAGGCATTTATCGGCTTGTTCCAAGAAATTACGTCTGTTCTTGGCTTCTCATTAGAAGAAAAGCACACGCTTGACGAAGAGGTAGAAGCGTTAATTGAAAAACGTAATGAAGCTAGAAGAAATCGTGACTTTGCCCTATCTGATCAAATTCGTGACCAATTAAAGAACATGAATATTGTGTTGGAGGACACTCCTCAAGGTACTCGCTGGAAAAGAGGAGAATAGGCAATGTTGAATTTTGAAAAGCTGAAAGACGGTAAACAGCTGAACGGACTTGCGCTAGCTTATATGGGTGATGCCATTTTTGAAGTATATGTGAGGCATCACCTCCTCCAAACGGGGGCGACAAAACCAAATGAGCTGCACAAACGAGCAAGCAAAATTGTTTCAGCTAAATCACAGGCTGCTATTTTATTTACGCTTCAGCAGCAAGGCTTTTTCACTGAAGCAGAAGAAGCGGTGCTGAAAAGAGGAAGAAACGCAAAATCAGGCACAGTGCCTAAAAACACGGACGTTCAAACGTATCGTTATAGTACAGCGTTTGAAGCGCTCATGGGTTATTTATTTATCGAAAAGCAGGACGAACGCTTAGAAGAGCTGATTGGTCAGGCGATTGAAATCGGAACGTCAGGGAGGAAGACAAATGAGTCAGCAACATGATTATGTCATTGGGAAAAATGCAGTGATTGAGACACTGAAGTCAGATCGGGAGTTATACAAGCTCTGGATGGCAGAAAACACTGTAAAAGGACAAGCCCAGCAGGTCATTGAACTCGCTAAAAAGCAAAATATCACCATTCAGTATGTTCCGAGGAAAAAGCTTGATCAAATGGTGACAGGTCAGCACCAGGGAATCGTTGCACAAGTAGCAGCATATGAATATGCAGAATTGGACGATCTGTATCAAATCGCTGAAAAGCGCAATGAGCAGCCATTCTTTCTGATTTTAGATGAAATTGAAGATCCGCATAATTTAGGATCGATTATGCGTACGGCAGATGCTGTAGGGGCACACGGGATTGTCATTCCAAAAAGGAGAGCGGTCGGTCTAACAACAACAGTTGCTAAGGCATCCACTGGAGCAATTGAGCATATTCCTGTTGCAAAAGTGACCAATCTTTCAAGAGCCCTTGATGAAATGAAAGAAAGAGGAATCTGGGTTGCGGGAACAGATGCGTCTGCTAAACAGGATTACAGACAATTTGATGGTACAATGCCGCTGGCTCTTGTGATTGGGAGTGAAGGTAAAGGAATTGGCCGATTGATTAAGGAAAAGTGTGATTTTCTAATTAAACTGCCTATGGCCGGGAAGGTTACTTCTTTAAATGCATCAGTTGCCGCTGGTCTATTGATGTATGAAGTGTATCGAAAACGTTATCCGTTAGGAGAATAGAGATGGATATCCTCTTAGTCGATGGATACAACATGATAGGTGCATGGCCTCAGCTGCAGCACTTAAAGGAAAACAGCTTTGAAGAAGCCAGAGACGTGCTGATTCAACATTTAGCAGAATATCAAGCATACACAGGGTATCGAGTCATTGTCGTATTCGATGCCCATATGGTCAAAGGAATTGAAAAGAAGCGAACCAATCACCGAGTAGATGTCATCTTTACGAGAGAGAATGAAACGGCGGATGAGCGGATTGAAAAGCTGGCGCAGGATTTGAATAATATTCGGACGCAAATTCATGTGGCAACCTCAGATTTTACGGAACAATGGGCTATTTTTGGACAAGGAGCTCTTCGGAAGTCGGCTCGTGAGCTTTTAAGAGAGATTGAAGTGATAGAACGAAAGATTGAAACGAGAGTCAAAAAGATTACTTCTGATAAACCAGCATCTAAGATTGAATTGTCAGAAGATGTATTGAAAACGTTTGAAAAATGGCGGCGCGGGAATCTGGAATAGCTTGACGATATTTCAACCATTAATGTATAATATTTCTATCTAGGTGCGGTCGGGGGGATCGAAGTGAATCTAAACAACAGCAAGGGTAAGTCCATCAGAGAGCAATTTTGCCAGTTGGAAGATGAACAAGTCATTGAAAGGGTTCATGTCGGAGATAGTGATGCGCTAGATTATTTAATAACGAAATACCGCAATTTTGTACGTGCGAAAGCAAGATCTTATTTCTTGATAGGAGCGGATCGAGAGGACATTGTCCAAGAGGGAATGATCGGACTTTATAAGTCTATCCGCGATTTCAGAGAGGACAAGCTTACTTCATTTAAGGCTTTTGCAGAGTTATGTATTACCCGCCAAATTATCACCGCAATTAAAACAGCTACTCGCCAAAAACATATCCCGTTAAATTCCTATGTATCATTAGACAAGCCGATCTACGATGAAGAATCGGACAGAACATTATTAGATGTCATTTCCGGTGCTAAAGCGCTTAACCCAGAAGACTTAATCATTAGCAAAGAAGAATTTGATGATATCGAAATGAAGATGGGTGAACTGCTTAGCGAGCTGGAAAGAAAGGTACTTGTGCTTTATCTTGATGGCAGATCCTATCAAGAGATTTCTGAAGATTTAAACCGTCATGTGAAATCAATTGATAACGCACTCCAAAGAGTAAAGAGAAAATTAGAGAAATATTTAGAGCTTCGCGAGATTAGTCTCTAATCAAACCTATATTGACAGCTTTTTCGACACTGTGATAAGGTACTAATGAAATGATGTCGAGAAAATAGGTGTAAATATGAGGAAAAAGATTACTCTAGCCTGTAAAGACTGCGGAAGCCGCAATTATACGACAATGAAAAGTGTTGCTTCAGCAGCTGAAAGATTAGAAGTTAAGAAATATTGCAAGACTTGTAATTCACATAAAACACATTTAGAAACGAAGTAAGATTTGCGTTCTTTATTCTGTGGAGGTCTTTTACATGCGTATTATCAGTTTCTTAAAAAGTGTCGGAAAAGAAATGAAAAAGGTCAGCTGGCCAAAGAAGAACGAAATGGTCCGCTACACAATCACTGTTATTTTAACAGTCGTATTCTTTGCAATCTTTTTCTCTTTTCTTGATATAGGAATCTCACAATTAATCGAATTAATTCATTAATACTTGAATAATGGTCTGCTGAACGTGCTATAATAGATCATAATATGACTTGCCAAAAAACCCGTTTTACGGGTTTTTTCAATTGCTTGAAAATATTTACCGGTACTCGAGATTCGTCAAATAGACATTATGAAATGTGGGGAGGGAAGGACTAAATAGTCCTGAACGAAAATGGAAAAGAATTGGTATGTTGTGCATACGTACTCTGGCTATGAAAATAAAGTAAAAGCGAACTTGGAAAAGCGTGTTGAATCAATGGGCATGCAGGATAAAATCTTCCGCGTCGTCGTACCAGAAGAAGAAGAAACGGATATTAAAAATGGTAAGAAAAAAGTCGTCAAAAAGAAAGTATTCCCTGGCTATGTCCTAGTGGAAATCGTGATGACTGACGATTCTTGGTATGTTGTTCGTAATACACCGGGTGTCACTGGATTCGTTGGATCAGCAGGATCAGGCTCAAAGCCAACTGCGCTGCTCCCAGGCGAAGCTGAAACCATTCTGAAGAGAATGGGTCTTGAAGAACGCAAAACAGAAATCGACTTTGAGCTCAAAGAAACAGTTAAGGTTATCGATGGACCGTTTGCTAACTTCACTGGCTCTATTGAAGAAATTGATTACGATAAAAGCAAAGTCAAAGTATTCGTTAATATGTTTGGTAGAGAAACACCTGTTGAACTTGAGTTCACGCAGATCGATAAATTGTAATTCAAAAGAGCTTGAAATGAGTGTATAGAAGTGGTAATATAGCAAAGGTACGTCTTGAGTTCACTCAAGATCGCTAGCTAGTTATTTCGTCATTCATATAAAGAATGAAGTTGTTGAGTGGGAGGGGGATTCCCCTATTACCACATCACGGACTTTAAGGAGGTGTGTCTCGTGGCTAAAAAAGTAGTTAAAGTTGTTAAATTGCAAATTCCTGCTGGAAAAGCTAACCCAGCTCCACCAGTTGGACCTGCACTAGGTCAAGCCGGTGTTAATATCATGGGATTCTGTAAGGAGTTTAACGCTCGTACAGCTGACCAAGCTGGTCTTATCATTCCTGTTGAAATTTCGGTTTTTGAAGACCGTTCATTTACATTTATTACTAAAACTCCACCTGCTGCAGTTTTACTTAAAAAAGCAGCTGGTATTGAGTCTGGTTCTGGTGAACCTAACCGTAATAAAGTGGCAACTGTTAAGCGTGATAAAGTACGCGAAATCGCGGAAACAAAAATGCCTGACTTAAACGCTGCTAGCGTTGAATCAGCTATGCGCATGGTTGAAGGTACTGCACGCAGTATGGGTATTGTCATCGAAGATTAATTTTTTGTCTTGTTGGGTTGCGAGTTTGGTTTTGACAAGTTCGCAACCCTTATTCGTGGGAGGTTATTCCGCTAAAACCACATAAGGAGGATTTTTATAATGGCTAAAAAAGGTAAAAAGTATGTAGAAGCTGCTAAGCTGATCGAACGTACTAAAGCGTATGATGTAGCTGAAGCTGTTTCTCTTACAAAAAAAGCAAATACAGCGAAATTTGATGCGACTGTAGAAGTTGCTTTTCGTTTGGGCGTAGACCCTCGTAAAAACGATCAACAAATCCGCGGTGCAGTTGTACTTCCTAACGGAACTGGTAAAACTCAACGCGTTCTTGTGTTCGCTAAAGGCGAAAAAGCAAAAGAAGCAGAAGCTGCTGGAGCAGACTACGTTGGAGATTCTGATTACATCACTAAAATCCAACAAGGTTGGTTCGAATTCGATGTAATCGTTGCGACACCTGACATGATGGGTGAAGTTGGTAAGATCGGTCGTGTACTTGGACCAAAAGGTCTTATGCCAAACCCTAAAACAGGAACTGTAACGTTCGAAGTTGAAAAAGCAATCAATGAAATCAAAGCTGGTAAAGTAGAATACCGCGTTGATAAAGCTGGTAACATCCACGCGCCAATCGGAAAGGTTTCTTTCGAGGACGAAAAGCTTGTTGAGAACTTTGCAACAATCTATGACACAATCCTTAAGGCAAAACCTGCAGCGGCTAAAGGTGTATACGTGAAAAACGTTTCTGTTACATCTACTATGGGCCCTGGCGTGAAAGTGGATCCATCTTCTTTCTCTGCAAAATAATTCTTGACTTATGACAAACATTTTGATAATATCAAAATGTTGTAAAATAGAATAATGTCCATTTATACCGTAGACAGCAGGGGCCTTATGGCTTAATTAACCCGCCGAGGTGTATATGTCACAGTCTTACGTTAACGTATGCTTGTATATACAGCCTCCATGTCTTAATGGAGGCTTTTTATATGGAGAACCGTTCGTTAGGAACGTGATGGCCTGATCGGTATAAGTGTTACACAAAGAATGTACAGGAGGTGTAACCATGAGCAATGCAATCGATACTAAAAAAGTTGTCGTTGATGAAATTACTTCTAAATTTAAAGATAGTATGTCTACTGTCATTGTAGATTACCGCGGTCTTTCAGTTTCTGAAGTGACTGAACTTCGTAAACAGCTTCGTGAAGCTGGCGTAGAATTCAAAGTTTACAAAAACACTTTGACTCGCCGTGCAGTTGAACAAGTTGAACTAACGGGTTTAAACGATTTCTTAACAGGTCCAAACGCTATCGCATTCAGTAACGAAGATGTTATCGCACCTGCGAAAATCATCAACGAATTTGCGAAAAGCCACGAAGCTTTAGAAATCAAAGCTGGTGTCATCGAAGGAAACGTAGCGACTGTAGAAGAAGTGAAGGCTCTTGCGGAACTTCCGTCTCGCGAAGGCTTACTTTCTATGTTGCTTAGCGTTCTTCAAGCTCCAGTTCGTAATCTTGCTCTTGCTACTAAAGCAGTTGCAGATCAAAAAGAAGAACAAGGCGCTTAATGCGTACTTTACGTTTACGTAAAAAAACTTAAAATGGAGGAATTACAAATGGCTTTAAATATCGAAGAAATCATTGCTTCAGTTAAAGAAGCAACTGTACTTGAGTTAAACGACTTAGTAAAAGCAATCGAAGAAGAATTTGGCGTAACTGCTGCTGCTCCTGTAGCTGTAGCTGCTGGTGGCGGTGCTGCTGCTGAAGAAAAAACTGATTTTGATCTAGTACTTGCTGGTGCTGGAGACCAAAAAATCAAAGTTATCAAAGTGGTTCGTGAAATCACTGGTCTTGGCTTGAAAGAAGCTAAAGAACTTGTTGACAACACTCCAAAACCACTTAAAGAAGGTATTGCTAAAGAAGAAGCTGAAGAACTTAAAGCTAAGCTTGAAGAAGTTGGCGCTTCTGTAGAAGTTAAGTAATCTTCGCCTAATCTTTTGGGAAAGCTCGCTTTTACTGGCGGGCTTTTTCTTTTCTAATCTCCTGAAACGATTGAATCCAGAGGAGGTCCATTCACCATGAGTGACCACTATTATACGGAAAAGCCATCAGTGAAAAGCAATAAACAGACATGGGACTTCACCTTGAGAAACCGTACCTTTACTTTTACAAGTGACAGTGGAGTGTTTTCTAAGAAAGAAGTCGACTTTGGTTCAAGGCTTTTAATTGAAGCTTTCGAAGAACCTGACTTGGATGGCGATGTCTTAGATGTCGGTTGCGGTTATGGACCGATCGGCTTATCGTTAGCAAACGAAATGACTAGCCGTACCATTCATATGATTGATGTGAACGAAAGAGCAGTCGAACTTTCAAAGGAAAACGCTAAACATAATCGCATTGATAATGTTCGCATCTATCAAAGTGATTTGTTCTCGAATGTTCATTCCTCAGCTGCTTTTGCCTCTATACTGACCAATCCCCCAATACGGGCAGGGAAGAAAGTTGTACATGCGATCTTTGAAAAAAGTGCTGATCATTTATTGCCGGAAGGTGAGTTGTGGGTGGTTATTCAGAAAAAGCAAGGTGGACCATCTGCGATTGAAAAATTAGAGCAGCTCTTTGGAGAAGTCGAGGTTGTATTGAAAAAAAAGGGCTACTATATAATCAAAGCTAAAAAAGTTTGACGCAGTTTCCTAGCTGTGTTAACATTATAAAATGCCAATGTGTATATTTTGCTTGATAGGCTTAAAAAACAACTATTTTGTATAAATTATGCATACTTGGGAAAACTAATAAAATCGGTATTTGTTTTTGGATGTGGTTTTCTTATTTTAGAAACCCTTTTTTCTTTTGTCTTGTAAAAGTATTTCTTTACTGACATTTGAAAGACAGAAATACTTTTTACACATATAATACGCATGATTTGAGGGGTGAATCAGTTGACAGGTCAACTAGTTCAGTATGGACGACACCGCCAGCGCAGAAGCTACGCACGCATAAGCGAAGTGTTAGAATTACCAAATCTCATTGAAATTCAAACCTCTTCTTATCAGTGGTTTCTTGATGAGGGTCTTAGAGAGATGTTTCAAGATATATCCCCAATTGAGGATTTTACTGGTAACCTTTCTCTTGAATTCATTGATTACAGCCTAGGGGATCCTAAGTATCCTGTAGCAGAATCAAAAGAACGTGATGTAACTTACTCTGCTCCACTAAGAGTAAAAGTTCGTTTAATTAACAAAGAAACTGGAGAAGTAAAAGACCAAGATGTGTTCATGGGTGATTTCCCAATCATGACAGACACAGGTACTTTTATCATTAATGGTGCGGAACGTGTAATCGTTTCTCAGTTAGTGCGTTCTCCAAGTGTATATTTCAGTGGTAAAGTAGACAAAAACGGTAAAAAAGGTTTTACTGCGACTGTCATTCCAAACCGTGGCGCATGGTTAGAATACGAAACTGATGCGAAGGATGTAGTCTATGTACGCATCGATCGCACACGTAAGTTGCCGGTTACGGTTCTTTTGCGTGCTCTCGGCTTCAGCTCTGATCAAGAGATTCTTGACCTCATTGGCGAGAATGAATACTTACGCAACACGCTGGAAAAAGACAATACAGAGAATGCCGATAAAGCACTTCTCGAAATCTACGAGCGCCTCCGTCCTGGAGAGCCGCCAACAGTTGAAAATGCGAAAAGCTTGCTAGACTCTCGCTTCTTCGATCCGAAGAGATATGACCTAGCAAATGTTGGACGCTACAAGATTAATAAGAAGCTTCATATTAAAAATAGACTGTTCAATCAAAAATTGGCTGAAACGTTAGTTGACCCTGAAACAGGTGAAATTCTAGCAGAAAAAGGTCAAATTTTAGACAGAAGAGTTCTTGATAAAGTTCTTCCATACTTAGAAAACGGCATCGGATTTAGAAAGCTATATCCTAATGGTGGCGTAGTAGAAGATGAAGTAGAACTTCAATCTATTAAGATTTATGCACCGTCTGATCAAGAAGGCGAGCAAGTGATCAACGTGATTGGAAATGCATATGTAGAGGAAGCTGTGAAAAACATCACGCCTTCTGACATCATTGCATCAATCAGTTACTTCTTCAACCTTCTTCATGGTGTAGGTGACACAGATGATATCGACCACCTTGGTAACCGTCGTCTGCGTTCTGTAGGTGAACTTCTGCAAAACCAATTCCGTATTGGTTTAAGCAGAATGGAGCGTGTTGTTCGTGAAAGAATGTCAATTCAAGACACAAACACAATCACACCTCAGCAGCTGATCAACATTCGTCCTGTGATCGCTTCTATCAAAGAGTTCTTTGGTAGTTCTCAGCTATCTCAGTTCATGGATCAAACAAACCCGCTTGCTGAATTGACGCACAAACGTCGTCTGTCAGCGCTTGGACCGGGTGGTTTGACACGTGAGCGTGCAGGAATGGAAGTTCGTGACGTTCACTACTCTCACTATGGTCGTATGTGTCCGATTGAAACACCAGAGGGGCCAAACATTGGTTTGATCAACTCTCTATCTTCATTCGCAAAAGTGAATCGCTTCGGATTTATCGAAACACCTTACCGCCGGGTTGATCCTGAAACTGGTAAAGTGACACCGAGAATCGATTACTTAACTGCTGATGAAGAGGATAACTACGTAGTAGCACAAGCGAACGCTATATTAGGTGAAGATGGTTCGTTTATTGATGATAATATCATTGCTCGTTTCAGAGGGGAAAACACCGTTGTTCCTCGAAACCGCGTTGACTACATGGACGTTTCGCCAAAGCAGGTTGTTTCTGCAGCGACAGCATGTATCCCATTCTTAGAAAACGATGACTCTAACCGTGCTCTAATGGGAGCGAACATGCAGCGTCAGGCTGTGCCTTTGATGCAGCCAGAATCACCGATTGTTGGTACAGGTATGGAGTACGTATCAGGTAAAGACTCTGGTGCTGCTGTCATCTGCCGCTACCCAGGTGTTGTAGAACGCGTAGAAGCAAAAAATATTTGGGTTCGCCGTTATGAAGACGTTGACGGACAACAAGTCAAAGGAAACCTAGACAAATACAGCTTGCTGAAATTTGTCCGCTCTAACCAAGGGACTTGCTACAACCAGCGTCCTATCGTAAGTGTTGGAGATGAAGTCGTTAAAGGAGAAATCCTTGCAGACGGACCTTCTATGGAAAAAGGTGAATTGGCTCTAGGACGTAACGTCATGGTCGGCTTCATGACTTGGGACGGTTACAACTACGAGGATGCGATCATCATGAGTGAGCGCCTTGTAAAAGATGACGTCTACACGTCTATTCATATTGAAGAATATGAATCAGAAGCTCGTGATACAAAGCTTGGACCAGAAGAAATCACTCGTGATATTCCAAACGTTGGGGAAGATGCTTTACGCAACCTTGACGAGCGCGGAATCATCCGTATTGGTGCAGAAGTAAAAGACGGGGATCTTCTTGTAGGGAAAGTAACGCCTAAAGGTGTAACAGAACTAACAGCTGAAGAACGTCTATTACATGCAATCTTCGGTGAAAAGGCTCGTGAAGTGCGTGATACGTCTCTACGTGTTCCACACGGCGGCGGCGGAATTATCCACGATGTAAAAGTCTTTAACCGTGAAGATGGAGATGAATTACCTCCAGGTGTAAACCAGTTAGTCCGCGTGTACATCGTTCAGAAGCGTAAGATTTCTGAAGGTGACAAAATGGCCGGACGACATGGTAACAAAGGGGTTATCTCTAAAATCCTTCCAGAAGAAGATATGCCGTATCTTCCAGACGGAACACCGATCGATATCATGTTGAACCCTCTAGGGGTACCATCTCGTATGAACATCGGTCAGGTACTTGAGCTTCATATGGGTATGGCTGCACGTTACCTTGGCATCCACATTGCGTCACCAGTATTTGATGGTGCGCGCGAGGAAGATGTTTGGGAAACGCTTGAAGAAGCAGGTATGTCTCGTGATGCGAAAACAGTCCTTTATGACGGTCGAACTGGTGAACCATTCGACAACCGTGTATCTGTCGGAATCATGTACATGATCAAACTGGCTCACATGGTTGACGATAAACTTCACGCTCGTTCAACTGGACCATACTCACTTGTTACGCAGCAGCCACTTGGCGGTAAAGCACAGTTTGGTGGTCAGCGTTTCGGAGAGATGGAAGTATGGGCACTTGAAGCTTACGGTGCAGCATATACACTTCAAGAGATCTTAACAGTTAAATCGGATGACGTTGTGGGTCGTGTGAAAACATACGAAGCCATCGTCAAAGGGGATAACGTACCTGAACCAGGTGTCCCTGAATCATTCAAAGTGTTAATCAAAGAACTTCAAAGTTTAGGTATGGATGTGAAAATCCTATCTGGCGATGAAGAAGAGATAGAAATGAGAGATTTAGAAGACGATGAGGAAACGAAGAAAGCAGACGGATTAGCGTTATCTAATGACGAAGATGCTGCAGACCTCGCACCTGTCGATCTTGAACGTGACGCAGTCACAAAAGAATAGCAGAAACGATTAGAGCAAGTGACTAGGGTATAACCCGAAGATTAAAAGGGAGGTAGGCCCCTTGCTAGATGTGAACAATTTTGAGTATATGAACATCGGTCTCGCATCACCTGATAAAATCCGTTCTTGGTCTTTTGGTGAAGTGAAAAAGCCTGAAACGATTAACTATCGTACACTGAAACCTGAAAAAGATGGTCTCTTTTGTGAACGTATCTTCGGACCACAAAAAGACTGGGAATGTCATTGTGGGAAGTATAAACGCGTTCGGTATAAGGGTGTTGTATGTGACCGTTGTGGTGTAGAAGTAACACGGGCAAAAGTCCGTCGTGAGAGAATGGGGCATATCGAACTGGCTGCCCCAGTTTCCCACATTTGGTATTTCAAAGGTATCCCAAGCCGTATGGGTCTTGTTCTTGATATGTCACCACGTGCGTTAGAAGAAGTGATCTACTTCGCTTCTTACGTCGTGACAGATCCGGGCAACACACCGCTTGAGAAGAAACAACTTCTTTCTGAGAAAGAATTCCGTGCGTATTTAGATAAATACGGTAATACATTCCAAGCAGCTATGGGTGCAGAAGCAATCAACAAACTTCTTCAAGATATCGATCTTGTAAAAGAAGTAGATACACTGAAAGAAGAGCTGAAAACTGCTCAAGGACAGCGTCGTACACGTGCGATCAAACGCCTTGAAGTGTTAGAAGCCTTCCGTAACTCAGGAAACAAACCATCTTGGATGATTCTTGATGTACTTCCGGTGATTCCGCCAGAATTACGTCCAATGGTTCAGCTTGATGGTGGACGTTTTGCTACTTCTGACTTGAACGACCTTTATCGTCGTGTCATCAACCGTAACAATCGTCTGAAGCGTTTATTAGATCTTGGCGCGCCAAGCATCATCGTTCAGAACGAGAAGCGTATGCTTCAAGAAGCTGTCGATGCCTTGATTGATAATGGACGTAGAGGCCGACCAGTAACAGGACCAGGAAATAGACCATTGAAATCTCTTTCTCACATGCTGAAAGGGAAACAAGGACGTTTCCGTCAAAACTTGCTTGGTAAACGTGTTGACTATTCTGGACGTTCCGTTATCGTCGTAGGACCACATTTGAAAATGTATCAGTGTGGACTTCCGAAAGAAATGGCTCTTGAATTATTCAAACCATTCGTGATGAAGGAGCTTGTTGAAAAAGGATTAGCTCACAACATCAAGAGTGCGAAGCGTAAAATTGAGCGCGTGCAACCAGAAGTATGGGATGTTTTAGAATCAGTTATTCGTGAGCATCCAGTCTTACTAAACCGCGCACCGACTCTTCACAGACTTGGTATTCAAGCGTTTGAACCTACACTTGTGGAAGGACGCGCAATTCGTCTGCATCCACTTGTATGTACAGCCTACAACGCTGACTTTGACGGTGACCAAATGGCGGTTCACGTACCATTATCTGCTGAAGCTCAAGCTGAAGCTCGTATCTTAATGCTTGCTGCTCAAAACATTTTGAACCCGAAAGATGGAAAACCAGTTGTTACGCCATCTCAGGATATGGTGCTTGGTAACTACTACCTTACACTTGAGCGCAAAGGTGCTATCGGAGAAGGTATGGTCTTCAAAGATACTGACGAAGCCCTTCTTGCTTATCAAAATGGTTATGTGCATCTTCATACACGTGTAGCTGTTGCAGCTAGCTCGTTGAAGAATGTGACATTCACTGATGAACAGCGTTCTAAATTGTTGATTACAACAGTTGGAAAACTGATCTTTAACGAAATCTTACCGGAATCATTCCCATACATGAATGAGCCGACAAAGAGCAATATTGAAGAAAAAACGCCTGATCGTTTCTTCCTTGAAAAAGGTGAGGATGTAAAAGCTGCGATCGAGAAACAAGAAATCAATGCACCGTTCAAAAAAGGTATTTTAGGTAAAATCATTGCAGAAATCTTTAAGAGATTCCATATCACTGAGACATCTAAAATGCTTGACCGCATGAAAAATCTTGGTTTCAGATACTCTACTAAAGCCGGTATTACGGTTGGTGTGTCTGATATCGTCGTATTAGATGATAAGCAGCAAATTCTTGAAGAAGCACAAGCAAAAGTAGATAACGTCATGAAGCAATTCAGACGTGGTTTGATTACTGAAGAAGAGCGTTATGAGAGAGTGATTTCAATCTGGAGTTCTTCTAAAGATGTCATCCAAGGTAAACTGATGAAGTCCCTTGATGAAGTCAACCCAATCTACATGATGAGTGACTCTGGGGCGCGTGGTAACGCATCTAACTTCACTCAGCTGGCTGGTATGCGTGGTCTGATGGCCAACCCGGCTGGACGTATCATTGAACTTCCGATTAAATCTAGTTTCCGTGAAGGTTTAACGGTATTGGAATACTTTATTTCCACTCACGGTGCGCGTAAAGGTCTTGCCGATACAGCCCTTAAAACAGCTGACTCAGGTTACCTCACGCGTCGTCTCGTTGACGTTGCACAGGATGTCATCATCCGTGAAACAGATTGCGGTACAGACCGTGGAATCTTGGCGAAGTCTATTAAAGAAGGAAATGAAATTATTGAGAAACTTGAAGAACGTCTAATCGGACGTTTTGCAAGAAAACCAATTGTTCATCCTGAAACAGGCGAAGTCATTGTAGCCGAAAACGAACTAATTGATGAAGATAAAGCACTTGAAGTAGTTGAAGCAGGAATTGAGGAAGTATGGATCCGTTCTGCATTTACATGTAACACGCCTCATGGTGTATGTAAACGATGCTACGGCCGTAACCTTGCAACTGGTACTGACGTTGAAGTCGGTGAAGCAGTTGGAATCATCGCTGCACAATCAATCGGTGAGCCAGGAACTCAGCTTACAATGCGTACGTTCCACACCGGTGGGGTAGCAGGAGACGATATCACTCAAGGTCTACCTCGTATCCAAGAGCTGTTTGAAGCGCGTAATCCGAAAGGGCAAGCGACAATTTCTGAAATTGATGGTGTCGTTGCTGAAATTAACGATGTTCGTGACAAGCAGCAGGAAATTGTGGTTCAAGGCGAAGTTGAAACTCGCTCTTACACAGCTCCTTACAATGCACGTCTAAAAGTTGTTGAAGGTGACAAAGTCACTCGTGGTCAAGTGCTTACAGAAGGTTCAATCGATCCGAAAGAACTTCTTAAAGTGACTGACATGACAGCTGTTCAAGAATATCTGCTTCATGAAGTACAAAAAGTATACCGTATGCAAGGGGTAGAAATCGGAGATAAGCACGTAGAGGTAATGGTTCGCCAAATGCTTCGCAAAGTGCGTGTCGCTGATGCAGGGGATACAGACGTATTACCAGGCACACTTCTTGATGTACATCAATTCACTGAAGCAAACAAAAAAGTACTATTCGAAGGCAAACGTCCTGCAACAGGCCGTCCAGTTCTTCTTGGTATTACAAAAGCTTCGCTTGAAACAGACTCATTCTTGTCTGCGGCATCCTTCCAAGAAACGACTCGTGTCCTAACAGATGCGGCGATTAAAGGAAAACGCGATGAACTGCTTGGCTTGAAAGAGAATGTTATCATTGGTAAACTTGTTCCTGCTGGAACGGGAATGCCAAACTACCGTAAAGTTAAGCCGGTTTCGCAAGTGCAGCCGTCTGACGACATGGTTCCTGTAGAGTAATCTTTCTCGTGAGATTCCTATAAAATCATCAAAAAATGGTGAAGGATGTCAAGATAATCTGTCATACCATATTGACATCCTTCTGCCATGATGATAATATAACCAAGGTGCTCAAAATAAAACCTGTTACTTTGGAGGATATTCGATGTCTTATGATAAAGTATCACAGGCTCAATCCATTATTATTGGTACGAAGCAAACAGTAAAAGCTCTGAAACGAGATTCAGTAAAGGAAGTCGTCGTAGCGAAAGATGCTGATCCTGCTTTAACTGCTAGTGTATTGAAACTAGCGCAAGAGAAGGGTGTAGACATTTTAGTGGTAGATTCCATGAAAAAGCTCGGCAAGGCCTGCGGAATTGAAGTTGGGGCAGCAGCTGTTGCCATTATGTTATAGCGTACTTGTTTTGTTTTTGCATGCTTAAAATGCAAAAGCATTGTTTTTTGCCTTTTGATGAACCACCTGGGTATGTGGGTTATAAAAAAAGTAATGAAGGGAGGAATAACAACATGCCTACAATTAATCAGCTAATACGCAAAGGACGCGTGAGTAAAGTTGAAAACTCAAAGTCTCCTGCACTTAACAAAGGATACAACAGTTTCAAAAAAGAGCACACTAACGTAACATCTCCACAGAAGCGCGGGGTTTGTACTCGTGTCGGTACAATGACACCGAAAAAACCAAACTCAGCACTACGTAAATATGCTCGTGTACGTTTGTCTAACCTGATTGAGGTAACAGCTTACATTCCTGGTATCGGACATAACCTACAAGAGCACAGTGTAGTACTTATCCGTGGCGGACGTGTAAAAGACTTACCGGGTGTACGTTACCACATCGTTCGTGGTGCGCTTGATACTGCCGGAGTTGACGGTCGTATGCAAGGACGTTCTAAATACGGAACAAAACGCCCTAAACAAAGCAAATAATATAAACAAACATAAGGGTTTTTAGAAGTTGATAACAGATCAGTGGAGTCAGGAAGCTGACAATGATATTGAGATGAGAGACAGATAGAAATCCTTTTAAAAGAGAAGGGAGGCTATTCAGATGCCACGTAAAGGTCCTGTAGCAAAAAGAGACGTATTGCCAGATCCAATTTACAATTCTAAACTTGTATCTCGTTTGATCAACAAAATGATGATCGACGGTAAAAGAGGAAAGTCACAAACTATTCTCTACAAGTCATTTGATATCATCAAAGAACGTACTGGTAATGAAGCGATGGAGGTTTTCGAACAAGCCTTGAAAAACATCATGCCAGTTCTTGAAGTTAAAGCACGTCGTGTAGGTGGAGCTAACTACCAAGTTCCTGTAGAAGTTCGCCCAGACCGTCGTACTACTTTAGGTCTTCGCTGGTTAGTAAACTACGCTCGTCTTCGTGGAGAAAAAACGATGGAAGAGCGTCTTGCTAACGAAATCCTTGACGCAGCTAACAACACTGGTGCTGCTGTTAAGAAACGTGAAGACACACACAAAATGGCAGAAGCGAACAAAGCATTCGCTCACTACCGCTGGTAGGATTTATACCAAACTAAAAAAACTATTCCCTAATGAGGAAGGAGAAATTACCCAATGGCAAGAGAGTTCTCCTTAGACAAAACTCGTAATATTGGTATCATGGCTCACATCGATGCCGGTAAAACGACAACGACTGAGCGTATCTTGTACTACACTGGTCGTATCCATAAAATTGGTGAAACTCACGAAGGAGCTTCACAAATGGACTGGATGGAGCAGGAGCAAGAACGTGGTATTACAATCACTTCTGCTGCTACTACAGCACAATGGAAAGGTTACCGTGTAAACATCATCGATACACCAGGACACGTAGACTTCACTGTTGAAGTTGAACGTTCTTTACGTGTACTTGATGGTGCGGTTGCTGTCCTTGATGCACAATCAGGTGTAGAGCCACAAACTGAAACAGTTTGGCGCCAAGCAACAACTTACGGAGTACCTCGTATCGTATTCGTTAACAAAATGGATAAAACCGGTGCGGACTTCCTATACTCTGTAAGCACATTAAGAGATCGTCTTCAAGCGAACGCTCATGCAATTCAATTGCCGATCGGCGCTGAAGATCAATTCGAAGGAATCATCGACCTTGTAGAAAACGTAGCATACTTCTACGAAGATGACCTTGGAACTCGCTCTGATGCACAAGAAATCCCTGCTGAGTATAAAGACAAAGCTGAAGAGCTTCGCAGCAGCCTAATTGAAGCTGTCGCTGAGCTTGATGAAGAGCTTATGGAAAAATACCTTGAGGGTGAAGAAATCACAATTCCTGAATTGAAAGCTGCAATCCGTAAAGGAACATTGAATGTTGAATTCTACCCAGTTCTTGTTGGATCTGCTTTCAAAAACAAAGGTGTTCAGCTTGTACTTGACGCTGTGCTTGATTACCTTCCTGCACCAACTGATGTTGCTGCAATCAAAGGTATCCTGCCAGATTCAAATGAAGAGGTTGTTCGTGAGTCTACTGATGACGCACCATTCGCAGCTCTTGCATTTAAAGTTATGACTGACCCTTATGTTGGGAAACTAACTTTCTTCCGCGTATACTCTGGAACACTTGATTCTGGTTCATACGTGAAGAACTCTTCTAAGAACAAGCGTGAACGTGTTGGACGTATCCTTCAAATGCACGCAAACAGCCGTGAAGAAATCTCTACTGTATACGCAGGGGATATCGCAGCAGCTGTAGGTCTTAAAGATACATCTACTGGTGACACTCTTTGTGACGAGAAAGATCTTGTTATCCTTGAGTCTATGGAATTCCCAGAGCCAGTTATCGATGTAGCTATCGAGCCTAAATCAAAGGCTGACCAAGATAAAATGGGTATCGCTTTAGCTAAACTAGCTGAAGAGGATCCAACATTCCGTACACAAACAAACCCTGAAACTGGTCAAACGATCATCTCTGGTATGGGTGAGCTTCACCTTGATATCATTGTTGACCGTATGAAGCGTGAGTTCAAGGTTGAAGCTAACGTAGGTGCTCCTCAAGTTGCGTACCGTGAAACATTCCGTTCTGGTGCAAAAGTTGAAGGTAAATTCGTACGTCAGTCTGGTGGACGCGGTCAGTTCGGACACGTTTGGATCGAATTCGAACCAAACGAAGAAGGCGCAGGCTTTGAATTTGAAAATGCAATCGTCGGTGGGGTTGTTCCACGTGAATACATCCCAGCAATTCAAGCAGGTCTTGAAGACTCACTTGAAAATGGTGTATTAGCTGGATTCCCATTAATCGACATCAAAGCAAAATTATTTGATGGATCTTACCACGATGTTGACTCGAACGAAATGGCGTTCAAAATTGCTGCATCTATGGCATTGAAAAATGCTGTCAGCAAATGTAACCCAGTTCTACTTGAGCCAATGATGAAAGTGGAAGTTGTTATCCCTGAAGAATACATGGGAGACATCATGGGTGATATCACATCTCGTCGTGGACGTGTAGAAGGTATGGAAGCTCGCGGTAACGCTCAAGTTGTTCGCGCTATGGTTCCACTTTCTGAAATGTTCGGATATGCAACTGCACTCCGGTCTAACACACAAGGACGCGGTACTTTCACTATGCACATGGATCACTACGA
The DNA here is from genome assembly GCF_056172715.1 of Bacillus sp. ABR. Taxonomy (NCBI): domain Bacteria; kingdom Bacillati; phylum Bacillota; class Bacilli; order Caryophanales; family Bacillaceae; genus Bacillus; species Bacillus sp. ABR. The sequence continues at coordinate 31,509 of NZ_JAOYSL010000007.1, forward strand.
AGAAGTGCCTAAGAGCATCAGTGAAGAAATCATCAAAAAAAATAAAGGTGAATAATTGATTTTGCCTTTAAACTAAAGTATAACTACTATTGAAGATCAGAAAGTGAGAGGTAACTCTTCACTTTCTATCACTCTATACCAAATACAATGAACCTTTAAGGAGGATTTTTAGAATGGCTAAAGAAAAATTCGACCGTTCCAAATCGCATGCTAACATTGGTACAATTGGACACGTTGACCATGGTAAAACAACTCTAACTGCTGCTATCTCAACAGTTCTTCATAAGAAATCTGGTAAAGGTACAGCTATGGCTTATGACCAAATCGATGGTGCTCCAGAAGAGCGCGAGCGTGGAATCACAATCTCAACTGCACACGTTGAGTATGAAACTGAAACTCGTCACTATGCACACGTAGACTGCCCAGGACACGCTGACTATGTTAAAAACATGATCACTGGTGCTGCTCAAATGGACGGCGCGATCTTAGTAGTATCTGCTGCTGACGGTCCAATGCCACAAACACGTGAGCACATCCTACTTTCTCGTAACGTAGGTGTACCTTACATCGTAGTATTCCTTAACAAATGTGACATGGTTGACGATGAAGAGTTACTTGAACTTGTTGAAATGGAAGTTCGTGACCTTCTTTCTGACTATGACTTCCCTGGTGACGATGTACCAGTTATCAAAGGTTCTGCTCTTAAAGCTCTTGAAGGAGATGCTGATTACGAAGCAAAAATCTTTGAACTTATGGATGCGGTTGATGAGTACATCCCAACTCCAGAGCGTGACACTGAGAAGCCATTCATGATGCCAGTTGAGGACGTATTCTCAATCACTGGTCGTGGAACAGTTGCTACTGGTCGTGTTGAGCGTGGACAAGTTAAAGTCGGTGACGAAGTTGAAATCATCGGTCTTCAAGAAGAAAACGGTAAAACAACTGTTACAGGTGTTGAAATGTTCCGTAAACTTCTTGACTATGCTGAAGCTGGTGACAACATCGGTGCACTACTTCGTGGTGTATCTCGTGAAGATATCCAACGTGGTCAAGTACTTGCTAAACCAGGTACAATCACTCCACACAGCCGTTTCAAAGCTGAAGTTTATGTACTTTCTAAAGAAGAGGGTGGACGTCATACTCCATTCTTCGCTAACTACCGTCCGCAGTTCTACTTCCGTACAACTGACGTAACTGGTATCGTACATCTTCCAGAAGGTACTGAAATGGTAATGCCTGGCGATAACACTGAGATGGAAGTTGAACTTATCTCTACTATCGCTATCGAAGAAGGAACTCGTTTCTCTATCCGTGAGGGTGGACGTACTGTAGGTTCTGGCGTCGTTTCAACTATCATTAAGTAATTAAACATACAAAAGAGACTCCTTGCAAAAGGGTCTCTTTTTTTGCTTTTCCAGATGAGAACGGCTACTATAAGCTATAGAATCTAAATGGAACCGAGAGGATCGCTGGAATGGCAAAGACATATTTAAAAAAATGGTTGATCGGCGGGATTGACCAATGGATTATGATGAAAGAAGATGAGATGAGTGAAAAAAAGCCCGTACTCTTATTTTTACACGGCGGGCCCGGCTCAGCTCAAATCAGTTATATTGATTCCTTTCACGAGGAACTTGATCAGGACTTTACAGTTGTCCATTGGGATCAGCGAGGCGCAGGACTTTCCTATCAAGAGAATCTTCCTGATGAATCGATGACCATTCAGCAATTTATAGAAGACACGATTGAACTGACTGAGAAGCTCCTATCACATCTAGGTCACTCAAAATTGTATATCGCAGGATACTCGTGGGGATCGTTAATTGCCATACAAGCAGTACATAAGCGTCCAGATCTTTATCATGCTTATTACGGGATTAGTCAGGTAGTAGATGTGTTTAAGGAAGATATCGTTTCGTATGAGCTTCTTATGAAGAAATACCATCGCAATCGGCTGTTTACTAGCTGTCTGCGATTACTGACGCCGCCTCCTTGGAAACGGACATCAGCTCATGCCTTGTTCTCTCTATATAAAGAGTTTGCAAGCGTAGGTCTCACACATAGATGGAAGCCGGTTTTTCAAATGCTAAAAGGGTTTCTTTTTAGTAAGCAATATCGGCTGAAAGATAAATGGAAGTTCGTGAAAGGGCAGAAATTTAGTCAAGACAAGCTATGGGATCAGTTAATGAATGAGAGTATTCAATACCGAGTTTCTACTATATTAATACCGTGCTACTTTCTCATTGGCGATCACGACATGATTACCCCAGCTGCTGTATCAAAACCATATGTTGATCAATTAAAAGCACCCATCAAAGAATGGTTTACCTTTAAAGACTCTGCCCATTCCCCGCACATCGAGGAGCCAGATGAATTTATACGTATCATCAGAAAGACTGCTATACATCATCTTCAGGGAAAGCTTGATTTATAGGCTGAATCCCTGTATAATATGAAAAGTGTGCAAATCATAAATTTATCCGATTTATTATTGCAACACGCAGGCCAATTTGGTACAATAGTGCATGTTGGTCTTTGACTGCGATGAAGTGAGAGGTTGCTGACACACCCGGCCGCTTTGCCATGGCGAGGTGATCAGGTTTTTCTCACGGAGAACTGTCTAACGTAAGTAGGCGAAAAGGAGGGAAAATAATGGCAAAACAAAAAATTCGTATTCGTTTAAAAGCATATGATCATAGAATTCTTGATCAATCTGCTGAGAAGATTGTTGAAACGGCTAAGCGTTCTGGTGCTAGTGTATCTGGTCCAATCCCGCTTCCAACTGAAAAATCAGTTTACACAATCCTTCGTGCGGTGCATAAGTACAAAGATTCTCGTGAGCAATTTGAGATGCGTACTCACAAACGTCTAATCGACATCGTGAATCCAACTCCACAAACAGTTGATGCACTTATGCGTTTAGATTTACCATCTGGTGTAGATATCGAAATCAAACTTTAATTCAAATAGAAAACACATATTATAGGAGGTGTGACTAATGACCAAAGGAATCTTAGGTAGAAAAATTGGTATGACGCAAGTATTCGCAGAAAACGGTGATCTTATCCCTGTAACTGTTGTTGAGGCTGCTGCTAACGTTGTTCTTCAAAAGAAGACTGTTGACACGGATGGCTATGAAGCAATCCAAATCGGTTTTGATGACAAACGTGAAAAGCTTTCTAACAAACCAGAGAAAGGCCACGTTGCTAAAGCGGAAACTGCTCCTAAGCGCTTCGTAAAAGAATTACGCGGTGCGGAGTTAGATGCGTATGAAGTTGGTCAGGAAGTCAAAGTTGATATTTTCGCAAATGGAGATATCGTAGATGTAACAGGAACATCAAAAGGTAAAGGATTCCAAGGGGCTATCAAACGCCACGGACAATCACGCGGACCAATGACTCACGGTTCACGTTACCACCGTCGTCCTGGTTCAATGGGACCTGTTGATCCAAACCGTGTATTCAAAGGTAAACTTCTTCCAGGTCGTATGGGCGGAGAGCAAATCACTGTCCAAAACCTTGAGATCGTTAAAGTTGATGCAGAACGCAATCTTCTATTGATCAAAGGAAACGTACCAGGAGCTAAAAAATCTCTAGTAACTGTAAAGAGTGCAGTTAAATCTAAATAACTCTCTTAGGAAAGGAGGAAACAAGTCATGCCAAAAGTAGCATTATTTAACCAAAACGGTTCTACTAACGGTGAAATCGAATTAAACGCTTCTGTGTTTGGAATTGAGCCAAACGAAAGCGTAGTATTCGATGCTATTCTTATGCAAAGAGCTTCCTTACGTCAAGGAACTCACAAAGTAAAAACTCGTTCTGAAGTACGTGGCGGAGGTCGTAAGCCTTGGAGACAGAAGGGTACAGGTCGTGCTCGTCAAGGTTCTATCCGTTCACCACAATGGCGCGGAGGCGGTATCGTATTCGGTCCAACACCACGCAGCTATTCTTATAAATTACCTAAAAAAGTTCGCCGCTTGGCTATCAAGTCAGTATTGTCTTCTAAAGTAATCGACAACAACATCATCGTTCTTGAAGATCTGACTCTTGATGCAGTGAAAACGAAAGAATTCGCAGGCATCCTTAAAGGATTATCTGTTGAGAAGAAAGCGTTGATCGTCACTGCGGATGCAAACGAAACAGTTGCTTTATCTGCTCGTAACATCCCTGGAGTAACAGTTGTTGAAGCTAACGGTATCAACGTTCTTGACGTTGTCAACCACGACAAACTTCTGATCACTAAAGCAGCGGTTGAAAAAGTAGAGGAGGGACTTGCATAATGAAAGATCCTCGTGATGTTCTAAAGCGCCCTATCATTACTGAACGTTCTGCTGATCTAATGACAGAGAAGAAGTACACGTTCGAAGTTGATGTCAGAGCTAACAAAACAGAAGTGAAAGACGCTGTTGAAGAAATCTTTGGAGTGAAAGTTGAGAAAGTCAACGTTCAAAACTACAAAGGAAAATCAAAACGCGTTGGACGCTACACTGGTATGACTAGCCGTCGCAGAAAAGCGATCGTGAAATTAACTGCTGACAGCAAAGAAATCGAAATTTTTGAAGCGTAAATCTTAAAAAGAAGGAGGGAAATTCAAAATGGCGATTAAAAAGTATAAACCAACCAGTAATGGTCGTCGTGGCATGACTACTTCAGATTTTGCTGAAATCACGACTGACAAACCAGAAAAATCGTTGCTTGCACCGCTACACAAAAAAGGCGGACGTAACAACCAAGGTAGATTGACTGTTCGTCATCAAGGTGGCGGTCACAAACGTCAATACCGTATCATCGACTTTAAGCGTGATAAAGACGGTATACCTGGACGCGTTGCTACAATCGAGTATGATCCAAACCGTTCAGCGAACATCGCTCTTGTAAACTATGCAGATGGTGAGAAACGTTACATTCTTGCTCCGAAAGGAATCCAAGTTGGTACTGAAGTTACTTCTGGACCAGAAGCTGACATCAAACCAGGTAATGCTCTTCCACTTATCAACATCCCAGTTGGTACAGTTGTGCATAACATTGAATTAAAACCAGGTAAAGGTGGACAATTAGTTCGTTCTGCTGGTACTTCTGCTCAAGTTCTAGGTAAAGAAGGTAAATACGTTCTTGTACGTTTGAACTCAGGAGAAGTTCGCATGATTCTTTCTGCTTGCCGTGCGACTATCGGTCAAGTTGGAAACGAGCAACACGAATTAATTAACATCGGTAAAGCTGGACGTTCTCGCTGGAAAGGCGTACGCCCAACAGTTCGTGGTTCTGTAATGAACCCTAACGATCACCCACACGGTGGTGGTGAAGGACGCGCTCCAATCGGACGTAAATCACCAATGTCTCCATGGGGTAAACCGACTCTTGGATTCAAGACTCGTAAGAAAACCAACAAGTCTGATAAATTCATTGTACGTCGTCGTAAAAACAAGTAACGGGGTTGTCTACGGTTCATTTAGGACCGTAGTTCAATCACGAAGGGAGGTTCCACAATGGCTCGCAGCTTAAAAAAAGGACCATTTGTTGATGATCATTTGATGGCTAAAGTCGAGAAATTGAATGAAACTGACAAAAAGCAAGTCGTAAAAACTTGGTCTCGTCGTTCTACAATTTTCCCACAATTCATCGGTCACACAATCGCTGTCTATGACGGACGCAAACATGTACCTGTTTTCATTTCTGAAGATATGGTAGGTCACAAATTGGGCGAATTCGCACCAAGCCGTACTTACAAAGGTCATGCTAGTGACGATAAAAAAACAAGACGCTAATGAGAGGAGGCTTTTAAATGCAAGCTAAAGCTGTCGCAAGAACAGTCCGTATTGCTCCTCGTAAAGCACGTCTAGTAATGGACCTGATCCGAGGTAAGCAAGTAGGAGAAGCAGTTTCTATCTTAAACCTTACACCTAAGGCTGCTTCACCAATTATTGAAAAAGTATTAAAATCTGCTATCGCAAACGCTGAGCACAACTACGAGTTGGACGCTAACAGCCTAGTGATTACTCAAGCATTCGTTGACGAAGGTCCAACACTTAAGAGATTCCGTCCACGTGCTATGGGTCGTGCGAGCGCAATTAACAAACGTACTAGCCACATTACAATCGTTGTATCAGAAAAGAAGGAGGGATAATCCGTGGGTCAAAAGGTAAATCCAGTAGGTCTTCGTATTGGCGTCATTCGTGATTGGGAATCTAAATGGTTCGCAGGAAAAGATTACGCTGACTTCTTACATGAAGACTTGAAAATCCGTGAATTCATCAGCAAGCGTTTGTCTGACGCGTCTGTTTCTAAAGTAGAAATCGAACGTGCTGCAAACCGCGTAAATATCACAATCCACACGGCTAAACCAGGTATGGTAATTGGTAAAGGCGGATCTGAAGTTGAAGCACTTCGTAAAGCTCTTAACAGCCTAACTGGCAAACGTGTACACATCAACATTCTTGAAATCAAGAGAGCAGATCTTGATGCTCAGCTAGTTGCTGAAAACATCGCTCGTCAACTTGAAAACCGTATTTCATTCCGTCGTGCACAAAAACAAACAATCCAACGCACAATGCGTGCTGGAGCACAAGGAATCAAAACAATGGTTTCTGGTCGTCTTGGCGGTGCAGATATTGCTCGTTCTGAATATTACAGTGAAGGTACTGTTCCATTGCACACACTTCGTGCTGACATCGACTATGCTACTGCTGAAGCTGATACTACTTATGGTAAGCTTGGCGTAAAAGTATGGATCTATCGTGGAGAAGTCCTTCCAACTAAGAAGAATACTGCGGAAGGAGGAAAATAATATGTTATTGCCAAAACGCGTGAAGTATCGCAGAGAACATCGTGGAAAAATGCGTGGTCGTGCAAAAGGCGGTACTGAAGTACATTTCGGTGAGTACGGTATCCAAGCTCTTGAAGCTTCTTGGATCACAAACCGTCAAATCGAAGCTGCTCGTATTGCTATGACTCGTTACATGAAACGTGGCGGTAAAGTTTGGATTAAAATTTTCCCTTCTAAGCCATACACAGCTAAACCTCTAGAGGTCCGCATGGGTTCCGGTAAAGGTGCTCCAGAAGGATGGGTAGCTGTAGTAAAACCGGGCAAAGTTTTATTTGAAATTTCTGGTGTGTCTGAAGAAGTGGCTCGTGAAGCTCTTCGTCTTGCATCTCACAAATTGCCAATTAAAACGAAGTTCGTAAAACGTGAAGAAATTGGTGGTGAATCAAATGAAAGCTAATGAAATTCGTGACCTTACCACTGCTGAAATTGAACAAAAAGTAAAGTCTCTTAAAGAAGAACTTTTCAATCTTCGTTTCCAATTAGCGACTGGGCAGCTTGAAAATACTGCTCGCATTCGTGAAGTGCGTAAATCAATCGCACGCATGAAAACTGTGATTCGTCAAAGAGAAATCGCTGCTAATAAATAATAATTAGAGGGGAGGCCCCGCAAACATGAGCGAACGTAACCAACGTAAAGTGTATCAAGGTCGTGTTGTTTCTGACAAAATGGATAAAACCATCACTGTTGTAGTTGAAACATACAAAAAGCATTCACTTTATGGCAAACGTGTAAGATACTCTAAAAAGTTCAAAGCACATGATGAAAACAACCAAGCAAAAATCGGAGACATCGTAAAGGTCATGGAAACTCGTCCTTTATCTGCGACTAAACGCTTTCGTCTAGTTGAAGTTGTCGAAGAAGCCGTTATTATCTAATAAAGTTCGGATTTCTTTTTCCGAAAGGAGGTAACATTAATGATTCAACAGGAGACTCGTTTAAAAGTAGCTGACAACTCTGGCGCACGCGAAGTACTAACGATTAAAGTTCTTGGTGGCTCTGGACGTAAAACGGCTAACATCGGTGATGTCATTGTTTGTACGGTTAAACAAGCAACACCTGGAGGCGTTGTCAAAAAAGGTGAAGTTGTGAAAGCAGTTATCGTTCGTACTAAGAGCGGAGCTCGCAGAAACGATGGATCTTACATCAGTTTCGACGAAAATGCTTGTGTCATCATCCGTGACGACAAGAGCCCACGTGGAACTCGTATCTTCGGACCAGTAGCACGTGAACTTCGTGAAAACAACTATATGAAAATTGTTTCTCTAGCACCAGAAGTACTTTAATGAATACAATCCGCGACTCAAGGAGGTGCGATTAAATGCATGTTAAAAAGGGCGATAAAGTAGTGGTTATCTCTGGTAAAGATAAAGGTAAACAAGGTGTCATCCTTGCTGCTTTCCCTAAAAAGGAACGTGTTTTAGTAGAAGGTATTAACCTTGTGAAAAAACACTCTAAACCAACTCAAGCTAACCCTCAAGGCGGGATTTCTGAACAAGAAGCGCCGATCCACGTATCAAACGTAATGCCGCTTGATCCTAAAACGGGTGAAGTGACACGTGTTGGGTATAAAGTTGAGGACGGAAAGAAAGTCCGTGTAGCGAAAAAGTCTGGGCAAGTTCTAGATAAATAGTAAATAAGGAAGGGAGGTCTTTCTCATGAACCGCCTTAAAGAAAAGTATGTAAAAGAAATTACACCTGCATTAGTTTCTAAGTTTGAATACACTTCAGTAATGCAAGTGCCAAAAATCGAAAAAATCGTGATCAACATGGGTGTTGGTGACGCCGTTCAAAACGCTAAAGCAATCGATACTGCTGTTGAAGAATTAACGTTTATCGCTGGTCAAAAACCTGTCGTTACTCGTGCGAAGAAGTCTATTGCTGGATTCCGTCTACGTGAAGGAATGCCAATCGGTGCGAAAGTAACACTTCGCGGAGAGCGCATGTATGATTTCCTTGATAAACTTATTTCTGTGTCTTTACCACGTGTACGTGACTTCCGCGGGATTTCTAAGAAATCTTTCGACGGTCGTGGAAACTACACGCTTGGTATTAAAGAACAGTTAATCTTCCCAGAAATTGATTACGATAAAGTAACAAAGGTCCGCGGTATGGATATCGTTATCGTTACTACTGCCAATACGGACGAAGAAGCACGTGAGTTATTAACTCAAGTAGGTATGCCGTTCCAGAAATAATCAATGAAAGGGAGGCGAAATCGTGGCTAAAAAGTCTATGATTGCGAAACAACAACGCAAACAAAAGTTTAAAGTTCAAGAGTATACGCGCTGCGAACGTTGTGGACGTCCACATTCAGTTATTCGTAAGTTTAAACTTTGCCGTATTTGTTTCCGCGAACTTGCATATAAAGGACAAATTCCTGGCGTTAAAAAAGCCAGCTGGTAATCCCCATAAATGGGAAGGAGGTTATTAAATAATGGTTATGACAGATCCGATTGCAGATTTGCTGACTCGTATTCGCAATGCGAACATGGTACGTCATGAGAAGCTAGAAGTACCGGCTTCAAAAATCAAAAGAGAAATTGCTGAAATCTTAAAGCGTGAAGGTTTTATCCGTGACGTTGAGTACGTCGAAGACAGCAAACAAGGAATTATCCGTTTGTTCCTTAAATACGGCCAAAACAACGAACGTGTTATCACTGGTCTTAAAAGAATCAGTAAACCTGGTTTACGCGTATATGCGAAATCAAATGAAGTACCACGTGTACTTAACGGACTTGGAATCGCAATTATTTCAACATCACAAGGTGTTTTATCGGACAAAGAAGCCCGTGCTAAACAAGCTGGTGGAGAAGTACTTGCTTACGTATGGTAAAAAAAGTTTAAGATGAATGGAGGTGCTTGGTATGTCTCGTATAGGTAAAAAACTAATCGAGATCCCTTCAGGAGTAACTGTGACAAACAACGATAACACAGTGACAGTAAAGGGACCAAAAGGTGAACTAACTCGTGCATTTCACCCTGATATGGAAATTAAAATTGAGGACAACGTCTTAACTGTAAGCCGTCCGTCTGAAAATAAAGAACACCGTGCATTACATGGTACAACACGTAGCTTGATTGCTAACATGGTTGAAGGTGTATCTAAAGGTTTCGAAAGAGGTTTAGAACTTATCGGTGTCGGTTACCGTGCAGCTAAATCTGGAAACAAACTTGTTCTTAACGTTGGATACTCTCACCCAGTTGAAATCGTTCCTGAGGCTGGAGTTGAAGTAGAAGTTCCATCTCAAACGAAAGTAATCGTTAAAGGTATCGATAAAGAGCGTGTAGGAGCTCTAGCTTCTAACATCCGCGCTGTCCGTGCTCCAGAGCCTTACAAAGGTAAAGGAATTCGTTACGAAGGTGAATTCGTTCGCCGTAAAGAAGGAAAAACTGGTAAGTAAGATCGCTTAAAGTGAAGAAAGGAGTGACTCGGATGATTACGAAAACTAGCAAAAACGCTACTCGTCTTAAAAGACATGCTCGTGTTCGTGCGAAACTTTCAGGTACTGCTGAAAGACCTCGCCTTAACGTTTTCCGTTCTAACAAGAATATCTACGCTCAAGTAATTGATGATGTTAACGGTGTAACACTTGTAAGTGCTTCTACTCTTGATAAAGAGTTAAAGATCGAGAATAGTTCTGACACTGCAGCTGCTACGAAAGTTGGCGAACTTGTTGCAAAACGTGCTGTTGAAAAAGGAATCTCTAACGTGGTATTTGACCGCGGAGGATACCTATATCATGGACGTGTAAAAGCTCTAGCTGAAGCTGCTCGTGAGGCTGGACTTAAATTTTAATAAAAGAAGGAGGGACACATCCGAATGAGTCGTATTGACCCAAGCAAATTAGAGTTAGAAGAACGCTTAGTTACGGTTAACCGCGTAGCGAAAGTTGTTAAAGGTGGACGTCGTTTCCGTTTTGCAGCTTTAGTTGTTGTCGGTGACAAAAACGGTCATGTAGGTTTCGGTACTGGTAAAGCACAAGAAGTACCAGAAGCGATCCGCAAAGCTGTTGAAGATGCGAAAAAGAATTTAATTGAAGTACCAATGGTTGGAACTACAATTCCACATGAAATCATCGGTCGATTCGGTGCAGGAAACGTTCTATTGAAGCCTGCTTCAGAAGGTACAGGAGTTATCGCTGGAGGCCCAGTGCGTGCGGTACTTGAGCTTGCTGGTCTAGCTGATATCCTTTCTAAATCTCTAGGTTCTAATACACCGATCAACATGATCCGCGCAACACTTCAAGGTTTAAGTGAGCTTAAACGTGCTGAAGATGTAGCGAAGCTTCGTGGAAAATCTGTAGAAGACCTGTTAGGATAAGGAGGGAACAATAATGGCAAATAAATTAGAAATTACCCTCAAACGCAGTGTAATCGGTCGCCCTGAAGATCAGCGTGTCACTGTTCGTACTCTTGGTCTTAAGAAAACAAACCAAACAGTCGTACATGAAGACAATGCAGCGATCCGCGGCATGATTAACAAGGTGTCTCATTTAGTTTCTGTTAAAGAACAATAAAACATTTTTAATCGATAAGGAGGTGCCCAAATGAAACTTCATGAATTGAAGCCTTCAGAAGGTTCACGTAAAGTACGCAACCGTGTTGGTCGTGGTATTGGATCAGGTAACGGTAAAACTTCTGGTAAAGGTCATAAAGGTCAAAACGCTCGTTCTGGCGGCGGTGTACGCCCTGGTTTCGAAGGTGGTCAGATGCCTTTATTCCAACGCCTTCCAAAACGTGGTTTTACAAACATCAACCGTAAAGATTACGCGGTAATCAACTTAGACAGATTAAACAGTTTTGACGAAGGAACGGAAGTAACTCCTGAACTTCTTCTAGAGACTGGTGCAATAAGCAAGTTAAAAGCAGGAGTAAAAATTCTTGGCAACGGTAAATTAGAAAAAAAATTAACTGTAAAAGCCAATAAATTCTCTGCTTCTGCGAAAGAAGCGATTGAAGCTGCTGGCGGTACAGCCGAGGTGATCTAACTTGTTTAAGACAATCTCCAATTTTATGCGCGTGAAAGATATACGGAATAAGATTATATTCACACTTTTAATGTTAGTCGTCTTTCGTATAGGTGCTTTCATCCCTGTGCCTAATGTGAACGCCGAAGTTCTCCAGGCACAGGATCAAATGAGTGTTTTCGGAATCCTCAACACGTTTGGGGGCGGGGCACTTTTCCAATTCTCCATTCTTGCAATGGGGATTATGCCGTATATCACTGCTTCGATCATCATTCAGCTCTTGCAGATGGATGTTGTTCCGAAGTTTACTGAGTGGTCAAAGCAAGGAGAGGTTGGCCGCCGAAAATTAGCACAATTCACAAGGTATTTTACAATTGTTCTAGGATTTATCCAGGCGTTAGGAATGTCATATGGATTCAACAATATGGCAGGAGGCATGCTGATTGAAAACCCTGGTGTATCAACGTATCTCTTAATTGCGGTCGTACTCACTGCGGGAACAGCATTTTTAATGTGGCTGGGCGAGCAGATTACTGCTCACGGTGTTGGTAACGGTATTTCGATTATTATCTTTGCCGGTATCATCGCTGGTATCCCTCAAACATTAAAACAAGTGTACGCTCAACAATTTGTAGGTGGAGATGGACAGCTGTTCATGCAAATCCTTAAAATTGCCCTTATTGTAATTGCCATTCTTGTCATTGTTATCGGTGTTATTTACATTCAAATGGCAGTGAGAAAGATTGCAATTCAATATTCAAAAGGTACTGGTCGTGCACAAATGTCTGCTAGTCAAGCTACGCACCTTCCATTGAAAGTGAATCCAGCAGGGGTGATTCCAGTCATCTTTGCCGTTTCTTTCATTATTACTCCGCAGACGATCGCATCGTTCTTCGGAACCAATAATGTGACAACTTGGATAACCAACAACTTTGACTATACTAAGCCAATCGGTATGACGATTTATGTAGCACTGATTGTTGCTTTCACATATTTTTATGCCTTTGTCCAAGTCAATCCTGAACAAATGGCTGAAAATCTGCAAAAGCAGGGTGGCTATATCCCGGGAGTTCGTCCAGGGAAAATGACTCAAGATAGAATTACGAGCATTTTGTACCGACTCACGTTTGTGGGCGCCATTTTCTTAGCCGTGATTTCAATACTTCCTATCTTTTTCATTCAATTCGCTGGATTACCTTCCGCTGCACAAATTGGCGGCACAAGTCTTCTCATTGTTGTAGGTGTTGCACTTGAAACAATGAAACAGCTTGAAAGCCAATTAGTGAAACGAAATTACCGTGGATTTATGAAATAAAACAGAGGGCTGGGCAGCTGCCCAACCTCTCTAAGTAAGGAAGGGGAAATCCGAAATGAACTTAGTCTTAATGGGGCTTCCGGGTGCTGGTAAAGGCACTCAGGCAGAACGAATTGTTGATGATTATGGGATCCCTCATATCTCAACAGGAGATATGTTCCGCGCTGCTATGAAAGAGGAGACACAACTTGGGCTCGAAGCAAAATCCTTTATCGATAAAGGAGAGCTTGTTCCTGATGAGGTCACAATCGGTATTGTTAGAGAAAGACTTGGCAAAAATGATTGTGAACAAGGTTTTCTTCTGGACGGATTTCCGCGAACAGTCGCTCAGGCTGAAGCTTTAGAAGAAATTCTAAAGGACCTTGGCAGAACGATTGATTATGTCATTAATATTAAAGTCGATAAAGATGCTTTGATGGAGCGTCTGACTGGCCGAAGAATTTGCAAAAATTGCGGAGCAACATATCATTTAGTATTTAATCCACCTGCGAAAGAAAATGTTTGTGACAAGTGTGGAGGCGAGCTTTATCAACGTGCAGATGATAATGCAGAAACCGTTTCGACTAGACTTGAAGTGAACTTAAAGCAGACTGAACCTTTACTGAACTTCTATTCAGAAAAAGGATATCTTGCAAACATTGATGGTGCGAAGCACATTAACGATGTATATGCAGATATCAAGGACCTGCTTGGAGGATTAAATAAATGATTATCTGTAAAACTCCTCGCGAGCTTGAGATTATGAGAGAAGCTGGACGTATTGTCGCACTGACTCATGAAGAGCTGAAGAAACACATAAAACCAGGTATTTCGACAAAAGAATTGGATCAAATTGCCGAACGTTTTATTACAAAGCAGGGTGCAATCCCATCTTTTAAAGGGTATAATGGTTTTCGCGGGAGCATTTGCGTTTCGGTGAATGAAGAACTCGTTCACGGTATTCCTGGTAAACGGGTTTTACGTGATGGTGACATCATTAGTATCGATATTGGCGCAAAGTTAAATGGCTATCATGGTGACTCTGCTTGGACTTATCCAGTTGGGGTAATCAGTGATGAAGACCGCAAACTACTGGAAGTCACAGAGGAATCTCTATATAAAGGCTTACAGGAAGCAAAGCCAGGCGAACGTCTGTCGAACATTTCCCATGCCATACAAACGTATGTTGAAAATGAGAATTTTTCAGTTGTTAGAGAATATGTTGGACATGGGGTCGGACAGGATCTTCATGAGGACCCTCAAATTCCTCATTATGGTCCGCCCAACAAAGGCCCGCGGCTAAAACCTGGGATGGTGTTGGCCATCGAACCGATGGTGAACGCAGGCAGCCGATATGTGAAAACATTGGCTGATAACTGGACGGTTGTAACGGTTGATGGGAAAAAGTGTGCTCATTTTGAGCATACGATTGCGATTACAGATACAGGTTTTGATATACTGACTAAGATTTAGGTCTTCACTGAAGCCTTTCAGGCCCAAATCGGGCAGGTTGTCTGTATAGTCCAAAGAAAGAACAAGATCAGTATACAGGTGTCATCGGCATGTTCGTTGGCTGCCATGTACTAATCGCAGACGGAGAAAAGCGTAAATTTCATTCTCCTAAGAAAAAATATCAATCATATAACCTTTTATGATTGCGTATCTCCGGAAGTTCAGAACAGTATATTCAAAACAGGTCGGGTGATAGATGAACAATTGAGAGATTCTCATTTGTACATTTGTCAGAGAGCAAGTTACTGATTTGAAGAAGGGAGAACACTTGAATGGCGAAAGACGATGTAATTGAAGTGGAAGGTACTGTAGCAGAAACTTTGCCAAACGCAATGTTCAAAGTTGAACTAGAGAATGGTCATACAGTTTTGGCTCATGTATCAGGAAAAATCCGTATGCACTTCATTCGCATTTTACCTGGAGACAAAGTTACGGTAGAATTATCTCCATATGACTTAACTCGTGGTAGAATTACGTACCGTTACAAATAAAGCAACTCCGGAAGAAGGAGGTTGGAAACACATGAAAGTGAGACCATCTGTTAAACCTATCTGTGAAAAATGTAAAGTGATTCGCAGAAAAGGAAAAGTAATGGTGATCTGTGAAAACCCAAAACATAAACAAAAACAAGGCTAATAACAAGGAGGTGCCCAAATCATGGCTCGTATTGCTGGTGTAGATATTCCACGTGATAAGCGTGTTGTCATTTCTTTAACATATGTTTTTGGAATTGGTCGTACGACTGCGCAACAAGTCCTTAAAGAAGCAGGTGTTTCTGAAGACACTCGCGTTCGCGATCTAACTGAAGACGAACTTGGTAAAATCCGTGATATCATTGACAAACTTAAAGTAGAAGGTGACCTTCGTCGTGAAGTTTCACTTAACATTAAGCGTCTAATTGAAATCGGAAGCTACCGCGGAATCCGTCATCGTAGAGGACTTCCTGTTCGTGGACAAAACACAAAAAACAACGCGCGTACTCGTAAAGGTCCGCGTCGTACTGTAGCTAACAAGAAAAAATAAGTAAAGGAGGTAGTTAAAGAATGGCTGCTGCTCGTAAACAAAATACGCGTAAACGTCGCGTGAAAAAGAATATTGAAGCTGGAATTGCTCATATTCGTTCCACTTTCAACAACACGATTGTAACGATTACTGATGTTCATGGAAACGCAATTTCTTGGTCAAGTGCTGGTGCATTAGGATTCAGAGGTTCTCGTAAATCTACTCCTTTCGCTGCACAAATGGCTGCTGAAACTGCTGCTAAAGGTTCTATCGAACATGGTCTTAAAACACTTGAAGTAACTGTTAAAGGTCCTGGTTCTGGTCGTGAAGCTGCAATTCGTGCGCTTCAAGCTGCTGGTCTTGAAGTTACTGCAATTAGAGACGTAACTCCAGTTCCTCATAACGGATGCCGTCCACCAAAACGTCGCCGCGTGTAATTTGTTTGTATAGATTTTGTGTCCCTGTCAATAATGGGTTATGATACAGTTATTTATGAGACGAATACACGACTCGTTGCCTGAGCACATACGGGACTAAACAATGAGGAATTTCGGATGGAATCTCATATGATTCTATTCGAGGTTTCGACGTTTTGAAGGAGGGTTTTATTAGATGATCGAAATTGAAAAACCAAAAATCGAAACGGTTGAAATCAGCGACGATGCCAAGTATGGCAAGTTTGTCGTAGAGCCACTTGAGCGTGGATATGGTACCACTTTAGGGAACTCCCTTCGTCGTATCCTTTTATCCTCACTTCCTGGTGCAGCTGTAACATCGATCCAGATAGATGGTGTCTTACACGAATTCTCAACGATCGAAGGCGTGGTTGAAGATGTTACAACGATTATCTTAAACATTAAAAAGCTTGCACTCAAAATCTACTCTGAAGAAGAGAAGACGCTTGAAATTGATGTACAAGATGAAGGTACTGTAACAGCTGCTGATATTACACACGACAGCGATATTGAAATCTTAAATCCAGATCTTCACATCGCAACTCTTGGCAAGAATGCGAGCTTCCGTGTTCGCTTAACTGCACAAAGAGGTCGCGGGTATAATCCTGCTGATGCAAACAAAAGAGACGATCAGCCAATCGGTGTGATTCCGATCGACTCAATCTATACACCTGTATCTCGTGTGACTTATCAAGTGGAGAACACCCGTGTTGGGCAAATCACAAACTATGATAAATTAACACTAGATGTATGGACTGATGGAAGCACAGGACCGAAAGAAGCGATCGCTCTAGGTTCTAAGATTTTAACTGAACACCTGAATATTTTCGTTGGGTTAACTGACGAAGCTCAGCATGCTGAAATCATGGTTGAGAAAGAAGAAGACCAAAAAGAAAAAGTGCTTGAAATGACAATTGAAGAGCTTGATCTTTCTGTTCGTTCTTACAACTGTTTGAAGCGTGCGGGTATTAACACTGTTCAAGAGCTTGCTAACAAGACAGAAGAGGATATGATGAAAGTTCGTAACCTTGGACGTAAATCTCTTGAAGAAGTGAAAGCGAAACTAGAAGAACTTGGACTGGGTCTTCGTAAAGACGATTGACTAGTTTCATTGTGAACTAGGATTTTCGTGTGTTTTTTATTCATACAGCATCTCTAATTAAGGAGGGGACATCACATGGCATACAGAAAGCTAGGACGCACTAGTGCACAACGTAAAGCAATGCTTCGTGACCTAACGACTGATTTGATCATCAACGAACGCATCGAAACAACTGAAACACGTGCGAAAGAACTTCGCTCTGTAGTTGAAAAAATGATCACTCTTGGCAAACGCGGAGATCTTCATGCTCGCCGTCAAGCTGCAGCTTACATTCGTAATGAAGTAGCTAACGCTGAAACAAACCAAGATGCACTTCAAAAATTATTCGCTGACGTTGCAACTCGCTACGAAGATCGCCAAGGTGGATACACTCGTATCATGAAGCTTGGACCTCGTCGCGGCGATGGCGCACCAATGGCTGTCATTGAATTAGTTTAATCACATATCGTGTATCTAAGAAAGGGCGGGACAGTTCATAACTGGATCTATGCCCTTTTTTAGGTACTACGGCTTTTTTTAGGAATAAGCAAAGAAGAGGTTGAGCTGAGAGGAGGTCCGGTAGAGATGGGGAAGACATTAATTGACGTAAAGGACATTGTATTTCGTTATCACAAGGATGCGGACAAGCCCGCTTTAGATCAAGTGTCACTGCATGTGAATCAAAATGAATGGCTCGCCATTGTTGGTCATAACGGTTCAGGTAAATCCACACTTGCCCGTGTGCTGAATGGGCTCATTTTACCGGATGCTGGTACGGTCAAGGTTGGAGAGATTGAGCTCAAAGAAGAAAGTGTCTGGGATATTCGCAAAAAGGTCGGAATGGTCTTTCAAAACCCAGATAACCAATTTGTGGGCTCAACGGTTCGTGATGATGTGGCTTTTGGTTTAGAAAATAACGGGGTTGAGCGGGAATTGATGATAGAACGTGTAGATTGGGCTGTCAAACAGGTCAATATGCAGGAGTTTCTTGATCAAGAGCCGCACCATCTATCAGGCGGGCAGAAGCAGAGAGTCGCTATTGCAGGTGTGCTTGCCGCAAGCCCTGACATCATGATCTTGGATGAAGCAACATCAATGCTTGATCCGATTGGCCGTGAAGAAGTGTTAGAGACTGTTAGACTACTGAAGGAACAAGGAACAGTCACAGTCATTTCCATCACACATGATTTAGACGAGGCTGCCAAGGCAGACCGCGTCATTGTGATGAATGGCGGGAAGAAATTTGCCGAGGGAACGCCAGAGGAAGTATTTGAACTAGATGAACAGCTGGTTCAGATTGGACTTGATCTGCCATTCTCCTATCGATTGAGCAAGCAATTGAAGCAGCAAGGTGTGCCGCTTGCAAATGCCCATTTGACACAAGAAGGATTGGTGAAAGAGCTATGGACATTACGATCAAAGAATTAGAGCATCGTTATCAAATGAAAACGCCGTTTGAGCGTCTCGCTTTGTATGATGTCAATGCTTCCATCAAAGAGGGCAGCTATGTCGCTGTCATTGGTCATACGGGCTCTGGCAAGTCTACATTGCTGCAGCATTTAAATGGATTGCTCAAACCAACGAAGGGGAGCATTGCGCTTGGAGAGACAGTTTTACAAGCCAATAAAAAGCAGAAGGATATGAAACCCCTCCGGAAAAAGGTAGGCATCGTGTTTCAGTTTCCTGAGCATCAGCTCTTTGAGGAAACCATCCTCAAGGATATCTGCTTCGGCCCGATGAACTTCGGTGTTCCTCAAGAGAAAGCAGAAGCGAAGGCGAAGGAGATGCTGAAACTGGTGGGTCTTCCTGAATCCCTATTATCTCGATCTCCCTTTGAACTAAGCGGTGGTCAAATGAGACGTGTGGCGATTGCTGGCGTTTTAGCGATGGAGCCAGAAGTGCTTGTGCTTGATGAGCCGACTGCTGGACTGGATCCACGCGGGCGGAAGGAAATTATGGACATGTTCTATGACCTTCATCAAAAGGCAAACCTCACCACGATCCTAGTCACACACAGTATGGAGGACGCCGCTCATTATGCGGATCAAATGATTGTGATGCATAAAGGGACAGTGAAGGCGACAGGCACACCGAGAGAGTTGTTTGCCAATCGTACAGACATGTCTTCGTTTGGTCTCGACCTCCCGGAAACGATTAAATTCCAGCAGACTGTAGAAGAAAAGCTAGGTATTACGTTTCCTAGGCCGCTTCTGACCATGGATGAAATGGCAGAAGCCTTAACAGCTCTTTATCAGGAGGACACGACATCATGATGGATAGTATGATTATCGGCAAATATGTGCCAGGTTCATCCTTTGTCCATCGTCTTGATCCAAGGACAAAGCTGTTATCAATTTTCTTTTTTGTCTTTATTGTCTTTTTTGCTAATAATTACATCACTTACGGGCTTTTAGGTGTCTTTACCATTCTTGTGGTGATGGTTTCTCAGGTGCCGCTATACTTTATTCTCAAGGGAATGAAGCCGATCCTATGGATTGTCCTGTTTACCTTTATTCTGCATATTTTCATGACAAAGGATGGCGCCTTGCTATTCCACTTTGGTTTTCTGAATATTTATGAAGAAGGTTTAAAGCAGGGGATCTTCATTTCACTCCGTTTTGTCTATCTCATTATGATGACGACACTTCTTACGTTAACCACAACGCCTATAGAAGTGACAGACGGAATGGAGAAACTGCTGCACCCATTCCGTAAAATCAAACTGCCTGTTCATGAGCTTGCTCTCATGATGTCCATCTCTCTTCGGTTTATTCCGACTTTATTAGAAGAGACGGACAAAATCATGAAGGCACAAATGGCTCGAGGCGTTGATTTTACAAGCGGACCTTTAAAGGATCGCATGAAAGCCATCGTTCCTTTGCTTGTTCCCCTTTTCGTCAGTGCGTTTAAGCGTGCAGAGGAACTGGCGACCGCGATGGAAGCGAGGGGCTACCGCGGGGGAGAAGGACGGACGAAATACCGTCAGCTTGTCTGGGGTATGAAGGACACGTTCACGCTGCTTCTATTCATCCTGTTAACAGCACTCCTTGTGCTGCTTAGAAATTAGGTGATTCCTAGATGAAGGTCAAATGTACCGTATCCTACGATGGGACACATTTTAAAGGCTATCAGGTGCAGCCAGGGCAGCGTACCGTTCAGACGGAGATAGAGTCTGCCCTGGCAAGAATGCATAAACAGGATGAACTGATTCCGATTGTAGCTTCCGGCCGAACAGACAGCGGTGTTCATGCAAAGGGACAGGTCATCCATTTTGAGACCCCGCTCTCGATTCCGATGGAGAGATGGCCTTTTGCCCTCAACAGCCTGCTGCCGGATGATATCCGTGTTTTAAAGGCTGAGGAAGTCGATGACTCGTTTCATGCCAGATTTGGTGTTGTTTCGAAGGAGTACCGTTATAAGGTCTCAACGGAAACGCACCAAAATGTGTTCACGAGACAGTATGCCTGCCACTATCCTTACCGGCTGGATATCGATAAAATGAGAGAAGCTGCTGAGCTCCTGATTGGGACACATGACTTTACAAGCTTTTGTGCGGCCAATACAGAGGTTCAGGACAAGGTGAGGGATATTTATGCCCTCGAGTGGAAAAACGTCTCAGACAGGCTTGAAATGCGTGTGAGAGGGAATGGTTTTTTATACAACATGGTGCGGATTATCGCTGGAACGTTGCTTGAAATCGGTTCTGGTAAATTTCACCCTGAGGAGATAAAAGCCATGCTTGCCGCCCGAAATCGCGAAGCGGCAGGCAAGACTGCGCCTAGTCACGGACTGTATTTATGGGAAGTTTTCTATGACAACTAAACCAGGTGTAACATGTTCTTGACACAGGAAGCAGAAAGTTATAAGATATCATATGGTATGTATTTCAACCCCACAAATAAGCCCCGGAAGACTTATCTGTGTTTTGAAATAGAACGTAGCATTTGATTCAAGGAAAATTCATTGATTTATTTAGGAGGGAAACTCATGCGTACAACACCAATGGCGAACGCAAGCACAATTGAGCGCAAATGGCTAGTTGTTGATGCGGCAGGCAAGACTCTAGGTCGTCTTTCTACTGAAGTAGCATCACTTTTGCGCGGTAAGCACAAACCAACTTATACACCACACGTTGATACAGGTGATCATGTCATCATCATCAATGCTGAGAAAATCGAATTAACTGGTAAGAAATTGACGGACAAAATTTACTACCGTCACACGATGCACCCAGGTGGTTTGAAACAAAGAACTGCTCTTGAGATGCGTACAAACTACCCTGAAAAAATGTTGGAGCTTGCTATCAAAGGTATGCTTCCAAAGGGTCCACTAGGTCGTCAAATGTTCAAAAAATTAAATGTGTACCGTGGTTCTGAGCATCCACATCAAGCACAACAACCTGAAGTTTACGAACTTCGCGGTTAATTATAAGGGAGGTTAACAATTTGGCACAGGTTCAATATTACGGTACAGGTCGTCGTAAAAGTTCTGTAGCGCGCGTTCGCTTAGTTCCAGGTGAAGGCCGTATCGTCGTTAATAATCGTGAAATTACTGAATACATTCCATTCGCTGCTTTAATCGAAGACGTGAAACAGCCTTTGAACATCACAGAAACAGCTAACAGCTACGATGTTCTTGTAAATGTTCACGGTGGTGGATTCTCTGGTCAAGCTGGAGCAATTCGTCACGGTATCTCTCGTGCTCTTCTAGAAGTAGATCCTGAGTACCGTACATCACTTAAACGTGCTGGACTTCTTACTCGTGACCCACGTATGAAAGAGCGTAAGAAATACGGTCTTAAAGGCGCACGTCGCGCACCTCAGTTCTCAAAACGTTAATTCTATTACGTTTCTCAAAGGCTCTCAAGCTTATGCTTGGGGGTCTTTTTTTAGGCTCTAAAATAATAGGACCACGAGAAATTTATTGCTGGTTATAACTCTATACCTTTGAAACTTTTTAGCGGTTTGATCTTTTAGAGTTTCTGTTACGTGTTTATAAATGTTCATAGTCATTGGATGCCTAATCGAGCCTGTACATCTTTAATGCCTGATCCCGCTTCAAATAAACTTATAATATGAAAATAGGTCATTACTGCTATTGCCTCAGAGCGGTTGTATTTTCCGTAATCAGCAGAGACAAACTCCTCACTATTGAGAAAGCATTTATTCCATGGTTTGATGAGTTCTCGTGTAGCAAAACTCGCCAATTTTTGTTAGTCAATTTATGATGTTTGGTAAGAGGAAAATAGGGAAAATAAAGTATTTTTGCTATATACTTTGCCTAAAGGTCTTTAATCACTTTTATTGACCACTATGTTGAACTGTAGATACGGTCTAGGAATATTTATTATTACGTATTACGTGACGTTATTAAATTATAGGTAGGTGCAATAGTGAGTTTAGTGAAAATAGAACCCATAAGTACACTTAATAATAGTCAGATAACTGAAATTTTTAAATGTGCTCCTCAAGGAGGTATGAGGCGCTCGCTTAAAACGAATACCTTAGTTTTAGTATCGGATCATACAAAAGCATTGTATGAAGACCGATGGGATGGAAATGTTTTTCATTATACTGGTATGGGAAGAACGGGAGATCAGACCTTGACATCTCAAAATAAAACTGTGGCTGAATCATTAAGTAATAAAGTGGGGATGCATTTGTTTGAAGTGTTTGAAGCGAAGAAATATGTGTATCGTGGGGTAGTGAAACTAGCTGATGAACCATATCAAGAAGAGCAGCTAGATGATAATGACCAACTGCGACAAGTATGGGTCTTCCCTCTTGTGTTGGCAGACGATCAAAAGATAATCATTCCAGATGAGTTGATAAAAATGAAACAAGTGTTGAGGGAAAAGAAGGTAAGAAAACTGGGTGAGAGCGTTTTAGAAAACAGAGCTAGAACCGCCAGAAGAAAAAGTAGTAAACGTAAGACTATCTCAACTACATATGAACGTGACCCATATGTTACAGAGTTTGCAAAACGCTGGGCAAAGGGAGTTTGTCAGTTATGTGATCAACCGGCCCCATATTTAAATATGAATGGGGAGCCTCATTTACATACCCATCATATTAAATGGCTATCACGTGGTGGAGATGATTCAATATACAACACTATTGCTCTTTGTCCTAATTGCCATGATAAAATGCATATTTTAGATCTGGAAGAGGACGTAAGAAAACTTCAAGAGAAAGTGTTAAAGTGCGTAGAAGTGGAAAAAATCAAAATTTGAACCAATTGGCACAGGTTAATTTTGATCACATTTTGACGCCAAATATACAGTACGACATTCTTTTTTTTGCTGATGCAAAAATAGCCCGTTAAATTAGCGCGTCTCGCACTTCGTTAATCAATTTTATATTGTATGGAAACATATAAAATAGGAGCATAGCAAGGTTTCTGTTTAAAAAACGAAGTCTATGGAGGGTGTCATATGAATCTAACAACAGAAAGGTGTATCATTCGACCATTTGCTGAGGATGATTGGCATGATGTCTATGCATATACATCTGATCCGGCGGTGATGAAGTATATTCCGGAAGGTGTTTTTTCTAAAGAAAATGCGAAGGAATTTGTCAAAAATAATCGTCTTAAAACAGCCAAAAATTTTGCTGTTCTATTAAGGGAAGGTCAGATTTGCATCGGGCATATCGTGTTCCATCCAACCTTTGGTGAGCACACATATGAAATTGGGTGGGTCTTCAATTCTGCCTATCAAAACAAAGGCTATGCATCAGAAGCGGCTTATGCCGTTCTGCATCATGGTTTTCACACAATGAATTTACATCGAATCATTGCCACTTGTTAGCCTGAAAATGTGCCATCTTGGAGAGTGATGGAGAAAATGGGGATGAGGAGAGAGGGGGATTTTAAAAAATGTATACCACAAGGAAATGAGTGGTGGGATGAGTTTTACTATGCCATCTTACAAGAGGAATGGTTCGTGAAGAGGGCTTGATCAGTTTTCATGATATGAAGTATTTTGATGAAAAAGCAGCTGAACAAATCTTATATGAGAATGGTATTTTGGTAAGTGAAAACAGTCTTCCATCCATCATAGGAGGTGCTTTCATTGAATTTAAATCAATTGACATTGAGAGAAGCCGTGCAAGAAGACCTCGACAAAATCGTCTTCATGCTTTCAGATGATAAGTTAGGTCAAAAGAGAGAGCGTTACACTCGCCCATTATTAGAAAGCTATATCAAAGCCTTTCATTCAATCGATGCTGATCCAAATATTGAACTCATTGTTGCGTGTGACCAGGAAGAAGCAGTTGGTGTTCTTCAGTTAACCATGACGCCATTTCTTACACATCAAGGGGGATGGAGAGCATCCATTGAAGGAGTTCGTACGGCTTCGAGTCATAGAGGAAAAGGAGTCGGTTCGCTGCTTATCAAGTGGGCCATTCAACGCGCAAGCGACCGCGGCTGTCATATGATTCAGCTGACAACAGATAAACAGAGGCCAGAAGCACGCCATTTTTATGAGAAATTAGGGTTTGAAGCCACTCATGAAGGAATGAAGCTGCATTTGCCCCATGAATAAGGATATCAAGAAGCGGAGGATTCAAGAGCCTCTGCCTTTTTTGCGCCTTTATTTGAAATATTTGTTATATTTAATATATAAATCCTCTGTTATTTGGAAAGGAGAAACATGTTACTCAAAGTCGGTCTAGTTGTCATAGGTGTGGTCATACTTTACGTGGTGGTTCAAGTCTTGTTGTATAAAAGAGATATGAAGAAAACGAAGGAAGATCTTTTGACATTTGTCGCAAAAAACAAAAAGGACGTTTCAGTGACAATCATTGAAAATGATGATGTGGTGTTAGAATGGAATGCTGATCAAAAAACACCACTTGCAAGTACGGTGAAATTAGTGGTTTTATTTCATTTTGTTAAAGCTGTATCGAGCGGCGCCATTAAGCTAGAGGAAAAAGTGGCATTGTCTGATATAGAGCGGTTTTATATTGATAGAACAGACGGTGGTGCGCACGCGTACTGGCTGGAGATCAATGATTTTTCTGAGCATGCGACTTTATTAGATGTTGCCAAAGGGATGATGCAATTCAGTTCGAATGCTTGTACGGATTATTTGATTGACCGGCTGGGCTTAGAAAAGATCAATGATCAGATGAAACAAGCAGATCTTACAGAACATGGTGAACTCATACCGCTGACGCCGATGATTTTGTGGTCCGCTTATGTATCTAATCGTCGGCGGGATGCATTCAAGAAAATGAGCGGTGTATCCGAAGAACAATACAAATCTCTAATGAATGAGATTTTTAATATCATGAAAAATGACCCAGAGCATAAAAAGGCGTTAGAAGAAAAAATGAAAAAAAAGAACTTATTAGGGTGGCGTATACAATCATTACTGACGCAAAAAATGACAAAGTCTACAACCAATGAATATACATATTTTATGAAACGTCTTCATGACGAGCTGTTAACAACAGAAGAAAAAAGTCTTTTTAGCCAAATCGTACTGGGAGAAACATTGAAAAAGGAAACAGATCAATATTTTTGGTATAAAGGCGGAGCAACATTGTTTGTTTTCACAGGTGCTTTATATCGAAGAACAGATACATCCTCTATCTCCATCTCTATTTTTATCAATGATCCGAAAGCGAACAATTCTCATTGGATAGGGGAAGTATTCAACGAATTTATGCTTACTGCAGCAGTGGATCAAAACTTTCGACAACGTTTGATTCAGGCTATCACTACATAAACATCAAAAAACAGAGGGGCAAATCCCTCTGTTTTATTATTTCTGCATTGGAAACGCTTTGTATACATCTTGGCGTTTCTCTTTTGACTTCACAATTCCATCAACCAGTTCCTTTTGCCAAAGCGCTGTATCGTCTTTGTACTTTTTAAAAGAGTGAGGGAGCTTTTTTTCTAGCTGTTTTCTTTTAAACGTGACGGACGGTTCGTCGTTAGAGTTCATCTTGAGTGTTACTTGCTCTACATTATCGATAAGAATAAAAAGTGCGATGGCGTTGTATAAATACGTTTTTTCGACCGTGTCCTTTTGATCAAACCAGAAGGCGTCAAACTGTTCTTCTGTATAGCTGTCATTTTCTTTTACCCCATACGTGACGTTTAATGCTTTTCCATCGATGATTTCAAATTCACGAATTATGCCTCCAGGAAGATCTGATAAGATTGTACGAACGGCTGAATTGTCACCGAGATATGTGTTTTTGTGATTTGAAAGTTGTTTTAAGGCTATGTCTTCTATTCCTTTTATATCGCTCTTTTTCTCTGTGGCTTGACTGCTGCATGAAGATAGGACGACTGTTAATAGCAGCAGGACATACATCCATTTCTTCATTGATTTTGCCCCTTTACCATTCTGTCTATATTTAAATGCCTATTTTATCACAATTTTCCAATTTGGTCGTTCGCCGCTCGTCATTTCCATTTACTGAACAGCATGTTTTGTTCAAACCAACGAACAATACAAAGAAAAAAGGAGTTCAGTCCATGGCAGAAGTACTTTCATTTTATCAATTGAAAACAAAACGAGATGTCACGCTTGAAAAGAAGCTTTTGCGTACATTGTCTCTTCAACAAGTAACGGCTGCTTCCGAGAAATTCACGAAGAAGCTGTTTCCATTTGCAGATGATCCAGCCGGTATTATGAGTGATGGCTGCATCGATTTCGCTATTGAAGCTTTTTTAGCTGGCGGGAGATACGGTGAGTCGAGTAAATACGGCGAATCGTTCGACGATATCAAGAAGCGGTCCTCTCAGGAGGAAACTGAGCTGATTGAAGAGCTGGCAGGATGCTTGCAATCGTGGGGGAATATGTTCCGAATGGAGCGGAAGATGTCGTGTTTGTATCCATCTGCGAAAGAATTTTTAAGCATGTGGTGGCAGGAAGGCTTTCGTGAATCAGAAAAAAGACACAAGCTTCGGCTGCAGTAAGCATATTTCCAGCCCTTGTCCCATATCTATAAAATAATGGTGTATGGGAGGGACAGGGATGAAAAGAAAGCTGAAGTGGACAGGGTTTTTAATTGGGTTTATTGTCCTCTTATTCTTATTCAGGTTTCAATTTCTAAATGATGATTCGTGGAAGTCGTGGAATTTGCCTCTAAGCGGGAAGATCATTTATTTAGATCCGGGTCACGGCGGCCCAGATGGCGGGGCTGTAGGAGGAGAGCTGCTTGAGAAAGAGATTGCACTGGATGTATCCATGAAGATACGTGACTATTTGCAGGAGCAGGGAGCGCTTGTTCTCATGACCCGAGAGGATGATTCTGATTTATCATCAAAGAATACAAGGGGATATGCCCGGAAGAAAGCGGAGGATTTAAGGAACCGCGTAAAAGTCATCAATGAGTCTGAAGCGGATCTCTATTTAAGCATTCATTTAAATGCGATACCATCTAACAAATGGAGCGGGGCTCAGACTTTTTTTTACGGAAAGTATGAAGAAAATGAAAAGGCAGCGAAGTTCATTCAAGATGAATTGCGCAGAAACCTTGAAAACACAGATCGAAAGGCGAAGCGGATCAACGGCATTTATTTAATGCAAAATGTCACAAAGCCAGGAGCTCTTGTGGAAATTGGATTTCTCTCCAATCCAAAAGAGGCTGGCCAGCTGGCAACACCTAAATATCAGGATCAAATTGCCGCCTCTATTTATAAAGGGATTTTAAGATATTTAACAGAGCAAAAAGAGCCGCCTGAATAAGGGGCTTTTTCCTTTTGATCGCAGGCAAACAGGACAGACATTGTAAGGATATGTATGATATACTTGGATTGTAAACGAATTCAATAAAGGGTGAGGTTCTGCTATGATCGGACAAGATGATGTGAGAAAACTAGTTGGGAAGATGGACGAACCTTTCCTTCATATACCGCTTGGTGAGCTGGATGCCATCAAGGAAATCAGCCTAAAGCCTGAGAAAGAGCATGTGAGCCTGAAGGTGGCTATTGCAAAAACAGGCACTGCTGAGCAGATGAAGCTGCAGCAAGACATCGTACAAGCCTTGAAATCAGCAGGCGCTAACACAGTAGGACTTCGTTTTGAGGAACTGCCTCAGGAAACACTTGAAAAGTTTATGCCATCACAAGAAGAGGAAGAAACCCTGCTTAACTCTAAAAACCCGCCTGAGTTCTTAGCGATTGCGAGTGGAAAGGGTGGCGTTGGTAAATCGACTGTTTCTGTTAACCTTGCTGTAGCACTGGCTCGTCTAGGGAAAAAAGTTGGGCTGATTGATGCTGATATTTATGGCTTTAGTGTACCGGATATGATGGGGATCACTGTCAGACCAACAGTTAAAGGGGAAAAAATTATTCCTGTGGAGCGCTTTGGAGTCAAAGTGATTTCAATGGGCTTTTTTGTTGAAGAAAATGCACCGGTTATTTGGAGAGGGCCGATGCTTGGAAAAATGTTAAATAACTTCTTCCACGAAGTTGAGTGGGGAGAATTAGATTACTTACTATTAGACCTTCCGCCTGGAACGGGAGATGTGGCGCTTGATATTCATACAATGCTGCCTAGCTGTAAAGAAATCATTGTTACTACACCGCATCCTACGGCTGCCTTCGTTGCAGCAAGAGCAGGCGCAATGGCACTGCAAACAGATCATGAAGTGCTCGGTGTCGTTGAGAATATGAGCTATTATGAAAGCAAAAAAACAGGTGAGAAGGAATACGTCTTTGGAAAAGGTGGCGGGGACAAGCTGGCTGAAGAGCTGCGAGTATCAGTCCTTGGCCAAATTCCTTTAAGACAGCCTGATTGGAATGAGGATGATTTCGCGCCTTCTGTCTATGATGCAAGTCATCCAACAGGAGAAGTGTATCAACACATTGCGAATAAAGTCATTGAACAATTAGCAGTGAAAGCATAATGAAAGCCCGAGTGGATGAATGCCACTCGGGTGATGTTTAACTGTCGCTTCCTTCGCTGCCTTGCGATCCGGAATCACTGCTGCTTTCAGATGCTGCCTTTTTGAGCTCATCTTCGAATTTCTTCTTATAAAGAGGGCTGCTTAATGTTTCCGTAATGACTTTTTCTAAGTGCTTTCTAAACTCTTTGCTTTTTACCAGTTCACCGTATTTCTTTTCCATCTCAGGATCCTTGAGAATATCCATCATTAGCTGTTGATAGTCAGGATCCTTCATTAACTGTTTTAACATCCTTTCATGCTGTTGCTGCATGGATTTTGCGAAAGTCTCGGCAAATTTAGAATCCTCAAAGACCTTCTTCCAGAACTCTTTGCCTTTATCAGAAGTCAGTGTTTTCTCTATCGTTTTTTTCACAGTTTGTTCATCCATTACCAAAGCTTCATTCATTGCCTCGTCATTTAATAACTGTTGAATGGCCTTTTTACCGTCATCTGTCTTTAATATATCGACGACCATTTTTTTTGTTTCGTCATAGTCCATATTAGATGAGGATTGGGTTTTGGGAGCACAAGCTGTTAGAGATAAAAGAAGAAAACAGCTCACTATACGCAAGATGCCTTTTGACATACTGTGGCTCCTTTCGTTACATGTCTTACTTTTAATATGAATGTTTCACGTAAATTTATACATAACAAAAATAGGGGTTGGATCAATTCAATGAAAAGTCGGGATTTAGTTCGTTTTTTCTTCTCTGTGCTAGCTGTTGGAGCGGTCATTACAAGCGTGGTAGGCTTTGCGCTGGAGTGGGGAAAATATCAGAAGCTTTTTATATCGTTTGAAATTCTAGAGATCGCATCTGTGTTGTTTTGGTTCATTGGTGTAGGGATGATCTTTAGTGTCATTAGCCAGATGGGGTTTGTTGTCTTCTTGACGGTGCACCGGTTTGCGTTAGAGCTCTTCCGGTCACATTCTTTATGGAATACCATTCAGCTGTTTCTTGTGATTTTTGTGCTGTTTGATTTAGCTTACTTGCGATTTTTGTTTTTCGGGGAGAATGAATCATTTCTTCCATACTTGTGGCTGCCTTTATTTATCGGTGTGTTTGCTTTGATCGTGGCTTACTTTAAACAGCAGCAGTCCTCTAAGAAAACATTTATTTCTGCAATGTTTCTCATGGTCGTCATCACGTCGTTAGAATGGTTCCCGGCGCTCAGAGTCAATGAAGAGGACTGGCTGTATTTAATGCTATTCCCGCTATTAGGCTGTAATGCGTTTCAGCTGTTAGCGATGCCGCGGTTTTCAAAAGCGAAAGCTACTTAACTTCCGATGACTTTGTTTTCGTGTTGGAGATCAGTTCGCCAACCGTCACATTTTTTAAATGCTTTTCTTTTATTTGTTTCAAAATAGCAGGTAAGGCTTGAGCGGTTTGGGTTGCTGAATCCGAGGCGTGAAGGAGAACAATGTCTCCGCTTTTCATTCGGTCATTTACATTCTGAACAATCTGGTCGACACCCGGATTCAGCCAATCCTGTGAATTAATGCTGTAATGAACAACGGTATAACCGTACTGAGTGGCAATTTTCAGTGCTGTTTCGTTAAACTGTCCAGTCGGCGGTCTTAATAGTTGAATGTCATCTAGTCCAAGCTTTTGAAATGTATTTTGTGCACGGACAAGATCTTGCTTGATTTCACTATCCTCAAGCTGGCTATAATTTTTATAAGCATAGCCGAGGCTTCCAATTTGGTGGCCGTCCTCCCTAATTTGTTTCACGATATCAGGATGACGCTCAGCCCAAGAAGCAGACAGAAAGAAAGTGGCGTTCTTTATGCCGTACTCTCGAAGGACATTTAAAATAGGAACAGCCTTCTCATCCCCCCAGCCAATATTAAAAGTGAGAGAGATATGCTTTGATGAAGTCTCGCCTTTATAAATGGCTCGGGGTCCATGTTCAGTTTTAAATACCGACAGCGGCGGTGCCTTTTGTACATAAAAAAAGGTTGCAGCTGCAAGGGCTGCTACAAGAATAATGACAACTTGCTTCAGCCGTTTAATAGGCAACACATATAATCGACTCAATTCAAACACTCCTGCCTTGTCCAAGATTGTTACTTGATTGTATGCAGGACAAGGATTTAAGATGCTTAATAAAACTATTTCAAAAAAAGTTTTGAAAAGGCGTTGACCAAAAGAATGTTTTCGTGATATATTATTAATCGTCGCTGACACACAGTGACAAACACAAAACGCTTCGGGAAATAAACTTGAAAAAAGTTGTTGACATAAGATGAAGCGAAATGTTATATTATTAAAGCCGCTAAGAACGGCGAAGATGATCTTTGAAAACTAAACAAGACAAAACGTACCTGTTAATTCGAGTTTTTATAAAAAAATCCTATGATACTTCATAGGTAGTCAGTCAAACA
>NZ_JAOYSL010000008.1:0-55122 GCF_056172715.1 Bacillus sp. ABR
AAGAAAAGGAACAAACACTCGATCTGACATGGATACATATACTAAACTACCATCTAAAACATTCTTAATTTTGTATACAATTGAAAGCGCTAGGGCATACTGAAGCTATAAGTGGAGGTGTCACAATGAGCAAAAAAGAGCGAGAAGCGATTTGTTTGATTTGTGAAGAGAAAAAAACAAAGGGAATTTATTTATATCATCAGTTTTTGTGCCGAGAATGTGAGCGAAAGTTAATTTCTACATCGACCTCGGATCCCAGCTATGCCGATTATGTTAGAAAGCTTAAAAATCTTCATACGCCGCCTTTGTATTCATAGACCATTAGATGGTCTTTTTTTATGAGCCATGAAGGATTGGGCCTGTTTTTTGGAACTTAGTTTGGACATCATCCGTAATTAATAATAAGATAAACAGAGAGCCTGATTATTCATAGGAGTCGATGAACATGAAATCAATTTTTTATACATTTATATGGGCCATCCTCTCTACTTTTTTTTCGCTTGTGATTTTAACCGTCAGTATTGGGGTTTTCCATCATCATGTTGGATTATCGATACTGTATGCGATGATAGGGTGGGGCGTGATGTTTGCAGGGAGCAGATGGGTTGCTTTCCAGTTGTTTTTAAAGAAACACGGACTGTCTCGTAGTGATTATGTATATATCAAACAGCATTTAAAAGAAGCAGGACAAAAGCTTGTACGTTTAAAGAAAGCTTTATTTGCTGTGAAAAACGTACAAACGATCAAACATAATTATGAAATTCTCAGACTTGCACGACGAATCTATACGATTACAAAAAAAGAGCCGAACCGGTTTTATGATGCACAGCGTTTTTATTTCGAAAGCTTGGATTCTGTTGTTGAACTAACTGAAAAATATGCACTATTGTATAATCAGCCTGATCGCAGTCATGAGCTGGAAATGACACTTAGCCAAACTCGAGTGACGCTGACAGAGCTGCAAAAGCAATTGACGAATGATTTGCAGCAAGTATTAGGAAGAGACATAGAAGCTCTTCATATTGAGCTTGAAGTGGCAGATAAAATGATAAAGAAATAATGAAAGGAGTCAAACGCAATGAAACCAGAAGATCACATCCGATCATCAACTGCTTCCACTACAGATCTTCAGTTTCGGGTGTTTGATACCTTATCTGATGAGGAGAAACAAGAAGCCATACAGCGTGCCGAGCAGATCCCTGACAATCCGCAAAAGCTGCTTTTCTATGGTACACGTGTTCAGGAACGATTATTGGAACAATCACAACAAATGATGAAATATGTTGAGAAAAAAGATATCGATCAAATAGGAGACGTGCTTGAGGCCTTTTTGCACCAGCTGCATATAGTAGAACCTGAGGATTTATTGCCAAAGAAGCAGGGCTTTTTTTTGAAGTTGTTTCAGCGGGAGAAGCGTTCTACTCAGGAAATCATATCGCGTTTTCAACATGCAAAATCACAGATCGAGAGATTATCAGCAAGACTTCGTTATGCAAAAGGCGGATTAATCTCGGATCATATGTTATTAGAGCGTTTATTTGAAGAAAATCAAACTTATTTCCAAGAGATGACGATGCAGGTTGCAGCAGTTGAAGCGAAAATGACAACTTTAGAAAAGCAGATCATATCAGAAACGCAGCATATTGGTAATCGGACTATAGAGGAGCAATTGATGAGTCAGGAATTCAATGCAGAAGAGTATATGGAGAGGTTGAAGGAACGGAAATATGATTTGCTGTTAAGCCGGCAAATTGCGTTGCAATGTAATGCCCAAATTCGAATGATCCAGCATACGAATCATACATTGGCCAATCACATTCAATCAACTGTTTCTGCATCCATTCCTCTATGGATCAACCAAATGTCGATTGCGTTAACGCATATTCAGCAGCGTGCCAATTCAGCTCTTCAGAATCGTATCCAAAAAACATACGAAAAGGTATCAAAGCAACAGGGAGAACTTCTTGAAGAAGCAGCTTTTGCACCTATAGATACGTTGAAAAAGGTTCAACGCCAATTAGCAGAAACCTTACAGGAAACGTTACAGGTGAAAGAGCATGGAAGCCAAGAGCGTGCTCAATTGAAAAACAGCATGTTTGAGGCAGAACAGCAGCTGACAAATCACCAGCCAATAAAGGAATGAGAATCCATCTTTCGGTTCCCTTGTATGAACGTTATAATAGACATAAGATATCGAAAGTGAAAAGGATCGATTTGTTTGAAAACACCTTTATATACAGCATTAGTACAACATGCGGAAAAGAAACCTTATTCTTTCCACGTTCCAGGACATCACAATGGAGATGTCTTTTTTGATGAGGCACGGACTTATTATGACTCAATTCTTCAGCTGGATGTAACAGAGCTTGAAGGATTAGATGATCTTCATCATCCAACTGGTGTGATTCAAGAGGCTGAACATTTATTGGCAAAGCTATATGGATCAGATCAAAGCTTTTTCCTTGTGAATGGGACAACTGTCGGAAATTTAGCGATGGTGATGACAGCCTGTCGTGCGGGAGATGAGATTTTTGTCCAGCGAAATTGTCATAAGTCTGTTTACCATGCGATTGAGCTTGCAGGAGCAATGCCTATTATGGTAGAAGCTGAGATAGATCAACATCTACATGTTCCAACACATGTGACAGATGAAACAGTCAAAAAAGCCATAGCCAAACATCCTAATTGCCGGGCGATCGTTTTGACTTATCCGAACTACTATGGTCATGCAGCTGATTTATCAAAACTGATTCACATGTGCCACGAAGCAGGCATGATCGTTTTGGTTGATGAGGCACATGGTGCACATTTTGTATTAGGCGGCGCTTTTCCTCCATCTGCTCTTTCCTATGGAGCTGACGTGGTGGTACAATCAGCACATAAAACCCTTCCAGCCATGACGATGGGTTCCTACCTTCATCTTCAGGGGGGACGAATGGATGCAAAACGTTTGAAAACATTCCTCACGATGCTTCAAAGCAGTTCTCCATCCTATCCAATTATGGCCTCATTAGATGTGGCAAGGGCCTATGTCGAGGAGATCAAGAAAAAAGAGATCCTGGATGGAATGATGAAAGGGCTGGCAGAGCTGAAAAATGAGTTCAACCGTATACCTCAGCTTGAAGTAGTCCAGTCTGAATTGCTTTTTAACGATCCATTAAAATGTGTGATTCGATCAACAAAAGGGCTGACGGGTTATGAACTAAAACGAGTGCTTGAATCAGTGGAGGTTCACCCAGAGCTTGCGGACGAACATCAGGTTTTACTTGTCTTTGGTTTAGAACAGAAGAAGGATATTCCTTTTAACCGAATAGAGCAGGCCCTTAATCAAAGCAATGCATTTCTCAAAGGAAAAGATCATATCCAAAGAGAGGCACTGGCTATTGAAAACAATGAGCATAGAGAGGATATAGAAGCCGTCCCATTTGAACATGCAGCAGGCCGGATTAGTGCAGAATCGGTTATTCCTTATCCACCGGGTATTCCTTTGATCGTTAAGGGAGAATGTATTGAAAGCGATCAAATCGCGGCTTTAAGCCGTTTGCTTGGACATCAGGTTCATGTTCAAGCGAGTCAGGTGATTCATCAGAGAAAATTATATGTTTATATAGAAGAGGAGACACTATGAGCGGTATGTTTATTACGTTTGAAGGGCCAGAGGGTGCCGGAAAAACGACAGTGATTCGAAAAGTGTATGAAGAAATGGAACGCCAAGGATATGAAGTGATGGCGACACGTGAGCCTGGCGGCATTGACATTGCAGAACAGATTCGTGAAGTCATTTTAAATGAAAAAAACACAAAAATGGACGCGAAAACAGAAGCTTTGCTATATGCAGCCGCAAGAAGGCAGCATTTGGCTGAGAAGGTAGAACCGGCATTAAAGCGCGGGCAGACAGTTTTATGTGATCGTTTTGTTGATAGCTCCCTTGCTTATCAAGGCTATGCGAGAGGGCTTGGGATTGAAGCAGTAAAATCAATTAACGATTTTGCTATTAATGGCACGATGCCGCAAATGACCATTTATTTTTCTATTACACCTGAGGAAGGGCTAAAGCGAATTGATGCCAACCAGGGAAGAGAAAAGAATAGATTAGACATGGAGACGCTGAATTTCCACCAGCTGGTCAGAGAAGGCTATGAACTGCTTATTGCACAATCACCAGAACGATTCCGTGTAGTGGATGCGTCTCAGCCGATGCAGGCTGTCTATGAAGAAGTCCTCCAATTAATTCAGGACACATTAAAGCAAAATCAAATATGACCTAATTCCCAATCGTTGTTATAATATAGAGGAAGACATCGGCATGTCATCTGTGCCTAAAATAAAGGAGGCCAATCAAATGAAATTAATTGTTGCCGTTGTACAGGACCAAGATAGCAGCAAGTTGTTGAAAATATTGACTGAACATCATTTCGGCGTGACAAAATTAGCTTCAACTGGTGGGTTTTTAAAGTCTGGGAATACGACTTTTATTATTGGTTGTGATGATGTCCGAGTGGATAAAGCATTACAGCTTATAAAAGAAAATTGCCGTAAACGTGATCAAATGATCGCGCCTGTATCCCCAATGGGTGGAAATGCAGATTCATACGTACCATACCCTGTTGAGGTTGAAGTTGGCGGAGCTACTGTTTTTATTCTGCCAGTTGAACAATTTCATCAATTTTAAGGATGGGTTGCTGTGAAAATTAATCAAGATATGCGACTGCGTCTAGAAAAGCGTGAACTTCAAGCATTGAAAGGAAACCAAACATCTGCTTCCTTTAAAGCTTCGATGGAGACGCAAAGCGGCAAACTGCGCTTAGAACAGCTGACGGTCATGCTCAGTGATATCGAAGTGTTCGGTAAAAAGCTAGCGAAGTCACGAAACCTAAAGGATTTGGCTAGGTTTAAAGGACTGGTGAAGCGTTTTGTGAAAGAGACAGTCGATAATGGATTAAATATAGAAACATCAAGGAGCTTTGACATTTATGGCAACACACGTACACTTGCTTTAGTCAAAGCCTTAGATGAGAAGCTGATTGAATTAACCGAGGAAATGATGGACCAAGAGAAACCATCTATTGATTTGCTTGAACGTATTGGAGAAATAAAAGGTTTATTGATTAACCTTTACACATAGAGAGTGATAACATGGCAATTAGCTGGGATGACATGAATGATTTGCAGCCGCGCGTCATGCGGCTGATTTTTAATAGTATTGAAAAAGACCGACTTGCGCATGCCTACTTATTTGAAGGGAAAAAAGGAACCGGTAAGCTGGATGCAGCGATGCTGTTGGCTAAGAGCTTTTTTTGTTTGGAATCAGGAGTGAAACCATGTGAATCCTGTCAAAACTGCAAAAGGATTGCATCAGGAAACCATCCCGATTTACATCTTGTGCAGCCCGATGGCCAATCAATTAAGAAGGCGCAAGTGCAGGCACTGCAGGAGGAATTTACAAAAGCGGGTGTAGAATCTCACCGGAAAATGTATATTATTCTTCATGCGGACAAAATGACGGTCAATGCCGCGAACAGTTTATTGAAGTTCCTAGAGGAGCCCAATCGGGAAACGATGGCGGTTTTAATCACTGAGCAATCGCATAAAATGCTGGATACGATTATTTCTAGATGTCAGATGCTCAGCTTTCAGCCGCTGCAGCCACAATCCTTGGAGCAGCAGCTTTTACAAGAAGGCGTATCTCAGCATCTCGCAAGGCTTTTGTCGAATTTAACCAATAATTTAGCAGAAGCACTCGAATTAAGTCGAAATGATCAGTTTGCAGAGTCTAGAGCGAAAGTGATAAAATTGTATGAAGTCTTACACCAGCGAAAAGAACATGCATTTTTTTATATACAGGATCAATGGATGCCTTTTTTCAAAGAGAAAGACCTTCAAGAAACAGGTCTGGATATGCTTTTATTTATATATCGTGATGTATTGTCGATTCAAATAGGAAATGAAGATAAAGTCATTTATCAAGACTTATTCCAGACAATGAAGCAGCATGCGCTGCATTCCACACAGCAGATGGTGACCAGCCAGATCCTTGCTGTATTAGAAGCGAAAAAGAGACTTCAATCCAACGTGAATGCCCAAGGGCTGATGGAGCAATTGGTGTTGATGTTGCAGGAGGGATAAGCTTGTACAACGTAATTGGTGTTCGCTTTAAAAAAGCGGGCAAAATCTATTATTTCGATCCTAATGGATTTCATATAGAAAATGATAGTTGTGTCATTGTAGAAACAGTCAGAGGGGTTGAGTACGGACAAGTGGTCATCGCCAACAAAAAAGTAGATGAACACGATGTGGTTCTCCCTCTGCGTAAAGTCATTCGTGTAGCAGACGAACGAGACCGGCTCATCGTTGAGGAAAACAAAGAAGCAGCGATGACAGCCTTTGATACATGTCTTCAGAAGGTAAGTGAACATGGGCTGGAAATGAAACTGGTCGATGTTGAGTTTACATTTGACCGCAACAAGGTCATCTTCTACTTCACAGCAGATGGCAGAGTTGATTTCCGTGAGCTAGTGAAGGATCTTGCATCAATCTTCAAAACGAGAATTGAACTTCGCCAGATTGGTGTAAGAGACGAGGCAAAAATGCTTGGAGGCATTGGTCCTTGCGGGCGAATGCTCTGCTGTTCGACATTCTTAGGAGATTTTGAACCAGTGTCGATTAAGATGGCAAAGGATCAAAATCTATCGTTAAATCCTACAAAAATTTCAGGACTATGCGGCCGTTTGATGTGCTGCTTGAAATATGAGAATGATGAGTATGAAACAGCGAAGGAACAATTACCGGATATCGGCGAAACGATTCAGACGTCTAATGGCTCTGCAAAGGTAGTAGGGCTCAATATTTTAGAACGAATTTTGCAAGTTGAATTAACCGGGCAAGAAAAAGTGATAGAATATACATGGGAAGAATTATTACAAGAAGGCGTTGTATCTGCACAAACAACTGAGTAACGAGGTGTGCCACCTTGGATAAAAAGGAACTATTTGATACGGTAATTAATTTAGAAGAACAAATCGGTTCTCTTTATCGCCAGTTAGGTGATTTGAAAAATCATATCGGTGAAGTGATTGAAGAAAATCATCAGCTGCAGATGGAGAATCAGCACTTGCGTGAACGTCTGGATCAGTCAGATCAAGATAAATCGTCTGAGGCAGAGAATGATTCTGCCCAGAAGGCAAGTCATTCTGATATAGGAGAAGGTCATGATAACCTGGCCCGATTATATCAGGAGGGCTTCCATATTTGTAATGTACATTATGGGAGCATTCGTAAAGAGGGAGACTGTTTGTTCTGTCTGTCATTTTTAAATAAAAAATGAGAAAAGGCTTCCGCTGAATCGGAAGCCTTTTTCACAGGAAAAGAAAGGATACATCATGGTTTCGTTAAGAGAAGATGAACGTTTAGATTACCTGCTCGCCGAAGATATGAAGATTATTCAAAGTAAAACTGTGTTTGCCTTTTCATTGGACGCAGTGTTATTAGCTAAATTTGCTTATGTGCCAATCCAAAAAGGGGAAATCATTGACCTTTGTACCGGAAATGGCATTGTGCCATTGCTGCTTTCGACTCGATCTAAGGCCTCGATTACGGGTGTTGAAATTCAAGAACGGTTGTTTGATATGGCCAAAAGAAGTGTGGAGTATAATCAACTTGCGCACCAGATCGAATTGATTCATGGTGACTTGAATGATATGCCGGAACGCTACGGCAACCATAAAGTTGATGTGATTACATGTAACCCGCCATATTTTAAAACACCTTCTAAGGATGAAATCAATGAAAATGAATACTTGGCGATTGCCCGGCATGAAATTCATTGTACATTAGAAGATGTCATTCGTGTTTCTTCCACGCTGCTAAAGCAAGGGGGGAAACTGGCGATGGTTCATCGACCAGGACGGCTGCTTGAGATTGTGGAATTAATGAAGAAATACCGAATTGAGCCGAAACGAATTCAATTTGTTTATCCCAAACAAGGGAAAGAAGCCAATACCATCTTGGTAGAGGGCATAAAAGATGGAAAACCAGATCTGAAAATTCTCCCGCCTCTTTTTGTTTATGGGGAAGATCAGGAGTATACAGATGAAATCAGGACGATACTGTATGGAGAAGCATAATCATTACTTCTATGTATTAAAATGTGTAGATGGCAGCCTGTATGCAGGTTATACAAATGATTTACAAAAAAGATTGATGACCCACAATAGTGGAAAAGGAGCAAAGTATACAAGAGCGAGACGGCCGGTTGAGCTTTTTTATCATGAATGTTTTGCAACCAAAAGAGAAGCCATGCAGCAAGAATATCGTTTCAAAACGTGGACACGGAAAAAGAAAGACATGTATATAGAAGAAATGCGAATGGAAAAGGAGGCGGCACATGAAAAAGACACAGAAAAGCTTTGATGGTCAATCTGACATGGGCATTCTTTATCTCGTCCCAACCCCGATTGGAAATCTAGAAGATATGACGTTCCGAGCGATACAAACGTTAAAAGATGTAGACTATATTGCCGCAGAAGATACAAGGCAAACGAAAAAGCTTTGTCATGTATACGAAATTGATACACCCTTAACGAGTTATCATGAGCATAACAAAGACAGCAGCGGCCACAAGTTAATCGAATGGCTAAAAGAAGGGAAAAGTATCGCGCTCGTGAGTGATGCTGGATTACCGACGATTTCAGATCCAGGGGCTGAAGTGGTACGAGATTTTACTAGCATCGGAGGCTATGTCATTCCGTTACCTGGCGCAAATGCTGCACTAACGGCACTCATTGCATCAGGAATCGCGCCTCAGCCATTTTTCTTTTATGGTTTTCTCGACCGTCAAAAAAAAGAAAAGAAAAAGCAGCTTGAAGCCTTGAAGAAACGCCAAGAAACGATCATTTTCTATGAAGCGCCCCATCGGTTAAAAGAAACGCTGACTTTGATGAAGGAAGTGTGGGGAAATCGGAACATCGCCATTACGAGAGAACTAACGAAAAAATTCGAAGAGTTTATTCGTGGGGATTTAGAATCCGTGCTGACATGGGCAGCGGAGAATCAAATTCGAGGTGAGTTCTGTCTTGTAGTGCAAGGAAATGATCAAGCTGAAGAAGAGCTGAATGAAGAAGCATGGTGGACGTCCTTATCTGAAAAAGAACATGTGATTCATTACATAGAGGAAGGATTAACGTCGAAGGAAGCCATTAAACGTACAGCTGTCGAACGTGGTGTGCCAAAGCGCACGATATACGATGCCTATCATATTGAACAATAAAGAAAGGTTCTTGCAAACGGTGCAAGAACCTTTTTTATATGAAACTTATTTTTGTGATTGAAGTTGGTTTTGGATTTCGTTAATGATTTGCTCTGCACCTTCACGGCTAAGAACTAATTTACCATTAGCAAGTTTAAGGTTATCGTCTGATACTTCACCTGTTACTTGGCAAGTCATGTTTGGTTTATATTTTTTTAGGATAATTTTTTCATCATCAACATAAATTTCCAAAGCGTCTTTTTCAGCGATTCCTAGCGTACGGCGAAGTTCGATTGGAATCACCACGCGTCCTAATTCGTCAACTTTACGTACAATACCTGTAGATTTCATCTTCATTCTCCTCCCAAAAAGTTCTTATTACTAAAATAATATTATCTTCGTCATTATTCGACAAATTCCTTACATTCCTAGCATAACAAGGTTTCCATAAATCGTCAATCATTTTGTTTACTATTGTTTGTAAAATATGACTCTTAAAGTCAAAAGACCTTGAAACTACTGATGTATAAGGATTTTGTAGGCTTTTTCTATGAAAATATAAGAAATGACGAGTTCAGATTAACAAGACTTTTGCCCTAATTTAGCCAATTGTAAATCTGGAAATAGATTTCATACGACAATATTCGACAAAATGTCGACGGGTTTGTCGTTTTTTTCGAAAAACTCATCTTTTTCGATCATTTCATCTCGTTCTATGTATATATGCTTGATCTTAAAGGCTAAGATGGTATCATAGAGAAAGCACAAGTGCAAAATTAAATGAATTGATCTGACACATTTTCATGTAATGATGATAACCGCTCTCGTCCATTGGGCGGGAGTTTTTGACATTTACACACACGCAGGAGGTTCCGACATGCCAGAAAAGAAAAAAACGTTTTATCTGACAACACCTATTTACTATCCGAGCGGAAAATTACATATTGGACATGCTTATACGACAGTAGCAGGAGATGCTATGGCTCGTTAT
Source organism: Bacillus sp. ABR (assembly GCF_056172715.1). Lineage (NCBI taxonomy): Bacteria > Bacillati > Bacillota > Bacilli > Caryophanales > Bacillaceae > Bacillus > Bacillus sp. ABR. Next base: position 10,236 of record NZ_JAOYSL010000008.1, read on the forward strand.
AAACGTCTTCAAGGCTATGATGTGATGTATTTAACGGGTACAGATGAGCACGGACAAAAAATTCAGCAAAAAGCTGAAGAACAAAATATCACACCAATCGAGTATTTAGATCCAGTCGTTGAAGACATTAAATCATTATGGAAGAAACTCGACATTTCGAATGATGACTTCATCCGTACAACAGAAAAAAGACATACGAAAATCATCGAGCAGGTATTCCAAAAACTTCTTGATCAAGGCGATATTTATTTAGATCAATATGAGGGCTGGTACAGTATTCCTGATGAGACATTCTATACGGAAACACAGCTTGTTGATGTTGAGCGTAATGAGAAAGGGGAAGTCATTGGCGGGAAAAGTCCTGACAGCGGACACCCTGTTGAATTAATTAAAGAGGAATCATATTTCTTCCGTATGAGTAAGTATGCGGATCGTTTGCTCGATTATTACGAAAAGAATCCATCGTTTATTCAGCCTGAATCAAGAAAGAATGAAATGATTAATAACTTCATTAAACCAGGTTTAGAGGATTTAGCCGTATCAAGAACAACCTTTGATTGGGGAATTAAAGTTCCTAACAATCCAAAACACGTCATTTATGTATGGATTGATGCGTTATTCAACTATTTAACTGCGATTGGCTATGGAACAGATCAAGATGAGAAATATAAAAAATATTGGCCTGCCAACGTACATCTCGTAGGAAAAGAAATTGTACGCTTCCATACGATTTATTGGCCGATTATGTTGATGGCATTAGATCTGCCTCTACCGAAGCAAATTTTCGCACACGGCTGGCTGCTCATGAAAGATGGCAAAATGTCTAAATCAAAAGGGAATGTGGTAGATCCGGTCACATTAATTGATCGCTATGGCCTCGATGCCCTCCGTTATTATCTGCTTCGCGAAGTACCATTTGGTGCGGATGGTGTGTTTACACCAGAAGGATTCGTGGAACGTGTAAACTATGACCTTGCCAATGATTTAGGTAACTTGCTTAATCGTACAGTTGCGATGGTCCAAAAATATTTTGACGGCACTTTAAGCAGCTATAAGGGCCCTGTTAATGAGTTTGATGAAGAGCTGAAAGCAGTCGCTGAGCAAACCGTCAAAGCCTATGAAGAGGCGATGGAAAACCTTGAATTCTCTGTGGCTCTTTCAAATGTTTGGACATTAATCAGCAGAACCAATAAATATATTGATCAAACAGCTCCATGGGTGCTGGCAAAGGATGAAACAAAACGAAAAGAATTGCATTCTGTTATGTATCATTTAGCAGAATCACTTCGAATCACAGCAGTCCTCTTAACGCCGTTCCTAACGAAAACACCTGAGAAAATCTTCTTCCAGCTTGGAATTGAAGAAGAGAAGCTCAAAAGCTGGGATAGTATCCTATCATTTGGTGCAATTCAACATGCGACGGTACAAAAAGGCGAGCCTTTGTTCCCGCGTTTAGAGGTTGAAGAAGAAGTAGCCTACATTAAAGAAAAAATGCAGGGAAGTACACCTAAGGTAGAAGAAGAGAAAGTGGAAATCGAAGAAACGGAATTACCTGAGCTGGAAGCTGAAATTGCATTTGATGATTTCTCGAAAGTCGATCTTCGAGTCGCACAGGTTTTGGAAGCAGCCCCAGTGAAAAAAGCGGATCGTCTTTTAAAGCTTCAGCTTGATTTTGGATTTGAAAAAAGACAAATCGTCTCAGGGATTGCCAAACACTATCAACCAGAAGAATTAGTAGGGAAAAAGCTCGTTTGCGTAGCGAATCTTACACCAGTTAAACTCAGAGGGGAAATTTCCCAGGGAATGATTTTAACTGGGGAAACAGGCGGGAAATTGCAGGTTCTTGAAGTAGATCAATCTCTAGCAAATGGAACAAAAATTTTATAAATCAACAAAGGTGTTCCACGTGTAACATTTCGTCGAACACCTTTTGTTTTTTAGGAGAATTGTCGAAAGGAGCAATCAACAATGTTATTTGATACACATGCCCACTTGAATGCAGAACAATATAAGGAAGACTTAGAGCAGGTGATCGAAAGAGCGAAAAGCGAAAAAGTTGAGAAAATCGTGGTGGTGGGGTTTGACCGTCCGACAATTACGAGAGCGATGGAATTAATTGAAGAGTATGATTTCATATATGCAGCTATTGGCTGGCATCCAGTCGATGCTATTGATATGACAGATGAGGATTTGGCTTGGATTAAAGATTTATCTCAACACGAAAAAGTGGTTGCGATTGGAGAAATGGGTCTGGATTACTATTGGGACAAGTCACCAAAAGATGTACAAAAGGAAGTCTTTAGACGCCAAATTGCTCTTGCGAAGGAAGTGAATCTTCCAATCGTTATTCATAACCGTGACGCAACGGAAGATGTCGTGACGATTTTAAAGGAAGAGGGAGCAGCTGAGGTCGGAGGTATTATGCACTGCTTTACGGGCAGCTTAGAAACTGCAAAAGCGTGTATGGATATGAATTTTTACATCTCATTCGGTGGACCCGTGACATTTAAAAATGCCAAAAAGCCAAAGGAAGTTGTAAAAGAGATACCAAGTGACCGGCTTTTGATTGAAACAGACTGCCCATACTTAACGCCAGTGCCATTTAGGGGGAAACGTAACGAGCCAAGTTATGTCAAATATATCGCAGAACAGATTGCGGAGCTGAGAGAAATCAGCTTTGAAGAGCTTGCCGAATTGACAACAAAAAATGCAAAAAAAGTTTTCCGTATAAACTGACAGTATATGATGTCAATCCTTGTTTAAGCTTGTCCAATTGTGAAACATAACGAAAAAGTTCTACACGTTTGCGCCTCCTCATAGGATAAGTTGTCGATAAGTCTTTCTTCCCTTCTTTCCATAAATCTCCCATAATAGGTTTACAATCGAGCATTTTTGTACAGTGGGTGGAAGGGTTGACAGGTTTTGAGATACTCTATATAATCTCTCCGAGGAGAAGGAGGCGTTTTTCATCGTACAAAAAATGAAAAATCTGTTTTCTGTTAAGCTAGGAAAAGGCAAGGTTTTATTACTAGTTGTTTGCTTGCTTTTAGCTGGAACTGGGACGGCTTACGGTGCGCATGAGCTCACTAAGCAGTCTATTACCATTTCAATCAATGGTAAAGAGAAGACAATTCGTACACATGAAGAGACAGTAGCACAGCTGCTTTCAGACCTTGGCATAAGGACCAAGGCGGAGGATCATATCTCTCCAAGTCTAAATACAAAGATTCAAGACAATATGAACATTGTGTATGATGCGGCTATACCGGTTCATCTGACCCTAGATGGGAAAGAGAAAACGATATGGACAACAGATCAGACGGTTGGAGCATTATTGAAGAATGAGAAGATAGATATCGGGAAGCACGATCAAGTCACTCCAGGAAAGAATGACAAGTTAACAAAGGATATGAAGCTTGTGGTTCAGCAGGCCTTCCAGGTCAGCTTAAATGATGGAGGAAAAGATAAAAAAGTGTGGACCACTTCGACTACGGTCGCTGACTTTTTAAAGCAACAAGAGCTGAAGCTCAAGAAGCACGATAAGATCAAGCCTGCGTTACATAGTAACCTTTCTAAAAAGAGCGCAGATATAAAGATCACTCGGGTGGAAAAAGTCACCGATGTAGTGGAAGAGAAAATTGCTTTTGATACCAAACATAAAAAGGACCATTCTCTTGAAAAAGGGAAAGAGAAGGTACTTAAAAAAGGTGAAGAAGGTAAATTGAAGAAGCACTATGCCATTGTGAAAGAAAACGGCAAAGTGGTGTCTAAAGAATTGATTAAAGAAGTGACCGAAAAAGATAGTAAGGACCGTTTAGTGGCTATTGGTACACAAGTGACCAAAAAGGAGCCTACAGCGTCCCCTGTGGTTTCACGAAGCAATGAGTCTTCAGGAAAAGAATTTTATGTGGCGTCAACAGCCTATACAGCGAGCTGTGCTGGATGTACGGGTAGAACGTCTACAGGTTTTGATTTAAAAGCGAATCCGGGTGCAAAGGTCATAGCAGTTGATCCGAGTGTCATTCCGCTGGGCTCAAAAGTGTATGTGGAAGGCTATGGTTATGCCGTTGCATCAGACACTGGATCTGCTATAAAAGGGAATAAAATTGATGTGTTCGTCCCAAGTAAGTCGGCAGCTTATCAATGGGGAAATAAACGAGTGAAAATTAGAGTGCTCAAATAAACACATCAAATCATTTATATGAACAGAGGGCTTTGCGCACCCTCTGTTTTTTTGGTTATAATAGAAGCACTGTTTTCTAATTAATTAGACGCAAAAACAGCATGAAAGGTTTCGTTTTTTTAACCAAAAAATGTAGATTGTTTTTGCAAGCGGAGGAATACATGAAAATCAAAGAAATCATTGTGGTGGAGGGTCGTGATGACACTGCCAGAGTGAAGATGGCGGTTGATGCAGATACAATCGAAACAAACGGATCTGCCATTGGCGATACAGTCATACAACAAGTGCGTCTTGCTCAGGAGACGAGAGGGGTCATTATTTTAACAGATCCTGATTTTCCTGGTGAGAAGATCCGTAAAACCATCGCAGAGGCGGTTCCTGGCTGTAAGCACGCTTTTTTGCCAAAGCATCTTGCGAAGGCGAAGCGGGATAAAGGAATTGGTGTCGAGCATGCTTCCCTGGACAGTATTCGGGAATGTCTTGCCCATGTCCATGAAGAAATGGAAGAATCGGAAAGTGACATTACATTAGACGACTTATTTGACGCAGGCCTTATCGGAGGCGAAGCATCGAAACGCCGCCGCGAACGACTAGGAGTGCTTTTAAATATAGGATATACCAATGCGAAGCAGCTGCAAAAGCGCCTTCACATGTTCCAAATAACCAAACATGATTTTATTGCGGCCTTAAAGACCGTCATGCAGGAGGAAGCCGATGAATAAAGATATTGCGACACCCGTCAGAACGAAGGAAATACTGAAGAAGTACGGTTTCTCTTTTAAAAAGAGCTTAGGGCAGAACTTCTTAATTGATACAAATATTTTAGATCGCATTGTCGATCACGCAGAGGTTACAGATGAGACCGGCGTCATTGAAATTGGGCCTGGTATCGGCGCATTGACAGAGCAGCTCGCTAAACGTGCAAAGAAAGTCACCGCTTTTGAAATCGATCAGCGTTTATTGCCTATTTTAAACGATACGCTTTCTCCATATGATAATGTCACGATTATTCATCAAGATGTATTAAAGGCGGATGTGAGAAAGGTCATCGAAGAAAATTTTGCTGACTGTAAAGAAGTGATGGTCGTAGCCAACCTTCCGTATTACGTGACAACACCGATTATTATGAAATTGCTTGAAGAAAACCTTCCATTGAAAGGGATCGTGGTCATGCTGCAAAAAGAAGTAGCAGATCGTATGGCAGCTGTCCCTTCATCAAAGGAATACAATTCGTTGTCTATCGCAGTTCAATTTTATACGGAAGCAAAAACGGTGATGGTTGTGCCTAAAACGGTTTTTGTTCCACAGCCAAATGTTGATTCGGCTGTGATTAAGCTGACTGTTCGTGAAACGCCTGCTGTCTCAGTAGAAAATGATGCGTTTTTCTTTCAATTGATCCGAGCGAGCTTTGGCCAGCGCCGGAAAACATTGATGAATAATTTGATGAACAATTTTCCTGATGGAAAAAAACATAAAGCGATCATCGAGGAAGCTCTTCAAACAGCAGATATTGATGGAAAGCGCCGCGGAGAATCATTATCCATTGAGGAATTTGCCAGATTGTCGAATGTTTTACAAAAAGCCCTATCGTAAGGGCTTTTTTCTTTTGTTCTTCACCACTTCAACTGTTCAGGCATAGGCTAGAAAGAACAGCACATATGAAAGATGAATATGTTTAGGGCAAGACGATACCAACAGGATATGAGCCTGATTGTGGAGTGAAAAGCATGCAATTTCAAATAGGAGATATGGTGACGAGGGCATCCTATCAAATGGATATTATGTTTCGAATCATTCGAATTGATGAGACAGATCAGCACGAAGCCACTGCCATATTGCATGGGAATGAAGTGAGGCTGATTGCTGATGCTAAGATGTCGGATCTCGTCTTGATTCAAAAAGAGGAGCAGCTGACAAGGGAGAAGGACGACGAACGGAAGATTAATGAATCGCTCGACTTACTAAGACAGGATTATCAGCTGCTGCGTGAAAAACAAGAGTATTATACTTCTGGACAATATCAGCATCAGGAGCAGTATTTTCACATGCCTGGAAAGGTCCTTCATTTAGATGGAGATGCTTCATACTTAAAGAAATGCTTAGATGTATATGAACGAATTGGTGTGCCTGTATACGGAGTGCATTGTCATGAGAAGAAAATGCCAAGCGTGATCGACTCGTTACTTGATCAATATCGGCCTGATATTTTGGTCATTACAGGGCATGATGCGTATTCCAAGCAAAAGGGTGGCGTAAATGATATTGGTGCTTATCGCCATTCTCGTCATTTCGTTGAAACGGTTCAAAAAGCAAGAAAGAAAACTCCTCATTTAGATCAGCTTGTGATCTTTGCGGGCGCCTGTCAATCTCATTTCGAATCATTGATCCAAGCAGGTGCCAATTTTGCAAGCTCACCTTCACGAGTGAACATCCATGCGCTCGACCCCGTCTATATCGTTGCGAAGATCAGCTTCACTCCATTTGTAGATCGAATCAATGTGTGGGATGTGCTTCGTAATACATTAACAAGAGAAAAAGGTCTCGGAGGCATCGAGACGAAGGGTGTTTTAAGGGTAGGTATGCCATATAAAAAAGACCATGAATCGACATAACCCGACTGATTTCAGTCTGGTTTTTTTTATGTGTAAAAAGAAATTTCAAATGGATACATAATTCACCGGAATTTGAGAAAAATAGGGAGGAGAAAAGGTAGAAGTTTGTCAAAATTATTTTGTTGACAATGGCTCGTGTTGGTTGATATAATTTAATTTTTATTTGACAAAAATGGGCCGTTGTTGTATAATTATCTCAGTGAGGTGGATGCAATGGCGAAGACTTTGTCCGACATCAAAAGATCGCTTGATGGTAACTTAGGTAAACGTTTGACGTTAAAGGCTAACGGAGGCCGCCGTAAAACAATTGAGCGTTCGGGCATTTTAGCTGAAACGTACCCTTCTGTATTTGTGATTCAATTAGATCAAGATGAGAATTCGTTTGAAAGAGTTTCTTACAGTTATGCAGATATACTGACTGAGACGGTCGAATTAACGTTCGATGATGCCGCTAGCTCAGTCGCCTATTAATGGGCAGTGAACTTTTTGTTTACTGCTTTTTGTTTTGCCTTTTTTTCTGAATGGGAGTCTGTCCATTTTTTGAAAGGGGTAAAAGAAAGGATTCGATACAAAATAAGAAAGCCACAAAAGCAGTGGCACTGATTCGAATTCTCGACTAAAGGGGCTGTTTCGTTTGGGTAGACGCCGAGGCATTATGTCAGATGAGTTTAAATACGAGCTGGCGAAGGATCTTGGATTTTATGATACCGTCAAAAATGGAGGCTGGGGAGAAATTCGTGCACGTGACGCAGGTAATATGGTTAAACGTGCCATCGAATTAGCTCAGCAGCACATGGCTCAGGATGAGAATCAACGATAGAAAAATGGTCAGGGATACCTCGGGTGTCTCTGGCTTTTTTTGTTGAAAAAGTCAGTGTGCTGGGCGTAAAAGCCAATATTCATCAGATCCATCAAATGTGATACAATATTGATACTTATGTTTAGATGGAGAAGTAGGTGAAATGTTTGCGTATTTTAGAAAAAGCACCGGCAAAAATTAATCTCTCACTTGATGTTCATGGAAAAAGACCGGATGGATATCACGAAGTGGAGATGGTGATGACAACAATAGACCTTGCAGATCGACTTGAGCTGACGGAGCTGGACAAAGATGAAATCCGTGTATCATCTCATAATCGATTTGTGCCAGATGATCAACGTAACTTGGCTTATCAGGCGGCTAAATTACTCAAAACAAGGTTCGGTATTCAAAAAGGAGTATCGATTGTCATCACAAAAGCAATTCCTGTGGCAGCAGGTTTAGCTGGAGGCAGCAGTGATGCTGCAGCAGCGCTTCGCGGTTTAAACCGTTTGTGGAAGTTGAATCTCACGTTAGATGAACTAGCTGAGCTTGGAGCGGAGATCGGCTCAGATGTGTCTTTTTGTGTACACGGAGGCACAGCACTAGCGACAGGACGTGGAGAAAAACTGAAGCATATCGCGACACCGCCGCATTGCTGGGTGATTTTAGCGAAGCCGGTGATTGGGGTATCTACAGCTGAAGTTTATAGACAATATGACGCAAGCAAAGTAGAACACCCAAATGTACAGCGTATGATTGAAGCCATTGAAGCGAAAGATTATAAAGAGATGTGCGGCTCACTCGGTAACGTTCTGGAGTCTGTGACATTAAAGATGTATCCGGAAGTAGATATGATCAAAAGACAGATGAAGCGTTTCGGTGCTGATGCTGTATTAATGAGTGGAAGCGGCCCAACTGTATTTGGCCTGATTCAATATGAATCGAAGGTACAAAGAATATATAACGGACTGAGAGGATTTTGTGATCAAGTATACGCTGTCCGCATGATCGGCGAACAAAATGCCCTTGATTAAATCCGTATATTAAGTTATATTATTCATAAATTATTCGGGTTCTGGGGGTAAGTTCATGAAGTTTCGTCGAAGCGGCAGATTGGTGGACTTAACAAATTATTTGTTAGCCCACCCGCACGTACTAGTACCTTTAACTTTTTTTGCAGAACGTTATCAATCTGCAAAGTCCTCCATTAGTGAAGACTTAACGATTATCAAACAGACCTTCGAACAGCAGGGAATCGGCACATTGCTTACTGTACCTGGCGCTGCTGGCGGAGTGAAATATATTCCAAAAATTCACCTAAAAGAAGCAGATGACGTAGTAAACGATATCGGAGAGGCATTATCAACTCCTGAACGTGTACTTCCTGGCGGTTATTTATATTTAACCGATGTTTTAGGCAATCCATCGATTCTTGCGAAAATCGGTAAGCTGTTTGCGACCATCTTTGCGGACCGTGCGATTGATGTCGTCATGACCGTTGCGACAAAGGGTATTCCAATTGCCTATTCTGTTGCGGGTTATTTAAATGTGCCTGTTGTGATCGTTAGAAAAGATAATAAGGTAACCGAAGGATCAACTGTCAGTATTAATTATGCGTCAGGTTCTTCTAACCGAATTCAAACCATGTCCCTTGCAAAGCGCAGCTTAGATAAAGGCTCCAATGTGTTGATCATTGATGATTTTATGAAAGCGGGCGGAACCATTAACGGCATGATGAATTTGCTTGAGGAATTTAATGCAAATGTTGCAGGGATCGGTGTTCTTTTAGAAGATGAAGGCGTAGATGAACGTCTTGTCGATGAATATGTCTCGTTGTTAAAGCTTTCAACTATTGATATGAAACAAAAAATCATTGAGATCAATGAAGGCAATTTCCACGAGTTTTTTCATTCGAAAGCGTAAGCTTTGATCAAACATGTATTTGAATGGGAGAGATTGATATGACAAAAGTTGTTCAAACCAAACATGCACCAGCAGCCATTGGACCTTACTCTCAAGGAATTATTGTCAATAACATGTTTTATAGCTCAGGGCAGATTCCATTAACCCCAGCTGGAGATTTTGTTAATGGAGATATTAAAGAACAAACACATCAAGTATTCCGTAATCTTGAGGCTGTTCTTGAAGCAGCAGGTGCTTCCTTTGAAACAGTCGTGAAAGCTACTGTTTTCATCAAAGATATGGAACAATTCGCTGAAGTGAATGAAGTGTACGGTGAGTATTTCCATACACATAAGCCAGCTCGTTCATGCGTGGAAGTGGCAAGACTTCCAAAAGATGCGCTTGTAGAAATAGAAGTAGTTGCACTAGTAAAATAAACAGGCACTCTCGATGAAAGCCGTTTGGTTTCATCATATGCAGGGAAAGACATCATCATGATGTCTTTTTTCATGCTAAGGATGTAAGCGCCGTCACGAATATGACAAATAATGTATAAATATCCCGATATTTCAAAAAAAGTTTAAAAAAAGAGCAGGAGAATCACCACGATCGTTGAATACCTAAGTAATGCTTTTATATTGGGAAAAGGTGGTGAACTACTGTGGAAGTTACTGACGTAAGATTACGCCGCGTGAATACCGATGGTCGCATGAGGGCGATTGCATCCATCACGCTGGACCACGAATTTGTTGTTCATGATATTCGTGTGATTGATGGAAACAATGGGTTGTTTGTTGCAATGCCTAGCAAACGCACGCCTGATGGAGAGTTTCGCGATATTGCACATCCAATTAATTCAAGCACTCGGGGTAAAATCCAAGATGCTGTATTAAATGAATATCATCGCTTAGGCGAAGAGGAAGAGACAATTGAATATGAAGAAGCTGGAGCTTCTTAATCATACTTAAACCTAAAAAGACGGCTTTAAGAGAAAATGAATGTTTTCTTTTAAATGCTGTCTTTTTTGCGTTCTTTCTCTTGTTTCTTAAGTCTTTCATCTGTTAGAAAATTATTGTACTTCCTTTTGTATCCTTGAAATCAGTCTTTATTTAGGATATATTTTTCTATGGATAATAGGGATATTGGAGGCCAATCAATGGATAAGCGGTTCGCAGTGATTTTAGCAGCGGGAAAAGGAACGAGAATGAAGTCGAAGCTATATAAAGTACTTCATCCAGTTTGCGGAAAGCCAATGGTCGAGCATGTGGCAGATGAAGCGTTAAAGCTTTCTTTAGCCAAGCTAGTGACGATTGTCGGTCATGGAGCAGAGGACGTCAAAGAGCAGCTTGGAAACAGAAGTGAGTATGCACTTCAAGAAGAACAGCTGGGAACAGCCCATGCCGTCAAACAAGCAAAGTCGTTCCTCGCGCAGGAAAAGGGAACAACCATTGTCATTTGTGGTGATACGCCATTATTGACAGCGGAAACAATGGAAGCCATGTTAAGCGAGCATCAAAAACATCAAGCGAAAGTCACTATTTTAACAGCACATGCGGATGATCCGACAGGCTATGGCCGAATTATTCGTGACGAAACAGGTGCTGTCGTAAAAATTGTGGAGCATAAAGATGCGAACGATGCAGAACGTCAAGTGAATGAAATTAATACAGGGACTTATTGCTTTTCAAATGAAGATCTCTTCCGTGTGATTGAGCAAGTGTCGAATGAAAATGCACAGGGTGAATACTACTTGCCAGACGTCATTGAAATTTTAAAAAATGAAGGGCAAACAGTTGCAGCTTATCAAACACCGCATTTTGAAGAAACACTTGGAGTTAATGACCGTATCGCTCTATCACAAGCAGAGCAATTCATGAAGCGACGTATTAATCATCAGCATATGAAGAATGGTGTGACCTTGATTGATCCTGAGAACACGTATATTTCGCCAGATGCTGTCATCGGTGAAGATACAGTTATTTATCCTGGGACGGTCATCAAAGGGAATGTAAAAATCGGTGCAGACGCCACTATCGGGCCAAACACTGAAATTGTTGACAGCATCATCGGAGATCGAACAGTCATTAAGCAATCTGTCGTCTGCGATAGTGAAGTTGGAGTTGATGTGACAATTGGACCGTTTGCTCATATTCGCCCGTTGTCGAAAATTGGCGATGAAGTGAAAATCGGGAATTTTGTCGAAATCAAGAAAACAGTTTTCGGAGACCGCAGCAAAGCATCTCATTTAAGCTACATTGGAGACGCAGAGGTCGGAACTGATGTAAATCTTGGCTGTGGTTCCATTACAGTCAACTATGATGGGAAAAACAAATTCTTAACGAAGATTGAAGACGGCGCCTTTATTGGCTGTAATTCAAATCTCGTTGCACCAGTCACTGTCGGAAAAGGGGCATATGTTGCAGCCGGTTCAACGGTTACAGAAGATGTACCGCAGGATGCATTGTCTATTGCTAGAGCAAGACAAGTCAATAAAGAAGATTATGTGAAAAATATTCATAAAAAATAATCCAAATACCCGGAGGTTTACCATGTCTAATCGTTATGCTGATGCGAATTTAAAGATTTTCTCTTTGAATTCAAACCCTGAACTTGCCAAAGAAATTGCCGATCGTATCGGAGTTGATGTAGGAAAGAGCTCTGTTAAACGCTTTAGTGACGGTGAAGTCCAAATCAATATTGAAGAAAGTATCCGCGGCTGTGATTGTTATGTTATTCAATCAACAAGTGCGCCAGTCAATGAGCATATTATGGAACTGCTCATTATGGTGGATGCGCTAAAACGCGCTTCTGCGAAAACTGTCAATATTGTGATCCCTTATTATGGATATGCACGTCAAGACCGTAAGGCAAAACCTCGTGAGCCTATCACTGCGAAGCTTTTTGCAAACTTGCTTGAAACAGCAGGTGCTACACGTGTGATTGCACTTGATCTTCATGCGCCGCAAATCCAAGGTTTCTTTGATATTCCAATCGATAACTTAATGGCTGTGCCAATCTTAACAAACTATTTCGAACAGAAGAACTTGAATGATATCGTTGTTGTGTCTCCTGACCACGGTGGTGTGACACGCGCGCGTAAAATGGCAGACCGTCTGAAAGCGCCAATCGCAATTATCGACAAACGCCGTCCGAAGCCAAACGTTGCTGAAGTCATGAACATTATTGGTAACATTGAAGGCAAAACGGCTATTCTGATCGATGATATCATTGATACAGCTGGTACCATTACACTTGCAGCAAATGCACTTGTGGAAAATGGAGCGGCTGAAGTCTATGCTTGCTGTACGCACCCAGTATTGTCTGGACCAGCAGTAGAACGCATCACAAACTCTAAAATTAAAGAATTAGTTGTGACAAACAGTATTCAATTAACTGATGACAAGAAAGTTGGAAAATTCATTCCGCTTTCAGTTGGGCCTTTGCTTGCAGAAGCCATCATCCGTGTACATGAAGAAGAATCTGTGAGCTACCTTTTCAGCTAATTTTATTATGGAAAAAGGCCCTAGGCATCAGCTTAGGGTCTTTTTGCTTTCATCAATCACGGGCAAACATGTTTAAAATGATTCGGTTATGGGTAATTATGAGAGTAGTGACAAAAAAGAAATAGGATGGTGCTGAATATGGCAACTTTAAAAGCAAATAAAAGAACTGATTTCAAACGTTCCACACTGCAAAAAATCCGTCATTCAGGACACGTTCCTGGTGTCATATACGGAAAAAATACAGACAGCCTGGCTGTTTCATTAGACAGCATCGATTTATTAAAAACCTTACGTGATGAAGGGAAGAATACAATCATTACCTTAGACGTGGGTGGTGAAACGAAATCTGTGATGGTGACAGAGTTACAAACAGACCCGCTGAAAAACGAACTTGTCCATGCTGATTTCCAAGTCGTTGACTTACAGCGTGAAATTGACGCGGATGTACCAGTGCAGCTGATTGGCGAGTCTAAAGGGGTAAAAGATGGCGGTGTGCTTCAGCAGCCACTATTTGAACTATCTGTTACAGCGAAACCAAAAGATATCCCGCAGAATATTGAAGCTGATATTACAAACTTAGAAGTCAATGATGTCTTAACAGTTGCTGATCTGCCTGTTCAGTCATCTTATCAAATCAATAACGATCCAGAAGAAGTCGTTGCATCCATTCTGCCGCCTCAGCAATCAGAGGTTCCTGAGCCAGATAGCGAAGAGGAGCCGCAAGAGCCTGAGGCTATTAAAGAAAAGGATGACGATGGAGAATAACTGGTCATTTAGAGACGTAACCCTCCCGCGGTTGCGTCTTTTGTGCTAGAATGAAAAGAATTCATACGTTTTACATGAGGCAATCTGATTGGCTCATTTTTTAGGCGTGTGCTGTGTGACAAAGGAGGTTATTGGTTTCATGATTGCATTCGTTGGATTAGGTAATCCAGGAAAAGAATATGAAAAAACAAGACATAATGTCGGGTTTATGACAATAGATGAACTATCGAAAAAATGGGACATTCCTTTAAATCAATCAAAATTCCATGGACAATTTGGAACTGGGTTTGTTTCGGGGCATAAGGTTCTACTTGTAAAGCCGCTTACATATATGAACTTATCAGGAGAATGTGTGCGTCCGCTGATGGACTATTACGATATTCCCCTTGAACATTTGAAAGTGATCTATGATGATCTTGATTTGCCAACTGGCCGAATTCGCTTACGTACAAAAGGAAGTGCAGGCGGGCATAATGGAATCAAATCATTAATTCAGCATTTAGGTTCACCTGAATTTGACCGATTCCGTATCGGCATTGGACGTCCTCAAAACGGCATGAAGGTCGTTGACTACGTACTAGGACGTTTCTCAGAAGAGGAACAGCCTGACATCGCATCAGCCATTCAATCATCTGTCGAGGCCTGTGAAGCAGCTTTAAAAAAGCCATTTTTAGAAGTGATGAATGATTTTAACAAGAAGGTATAAGAATGATAAGCAAAGCACATACTGATCATAAAATCTCAGCATGGGAGGATCACGTATGGCTTTGCATTATTACTGCCGCCACTGTGGTGTTAAGGTTGGCAGTCTAGATGAATCCGCTGTCCAAAGTGAAGCACTTGGATTTCATCACTTAACAAATGAGGAAAGAAACGATATGATTTCTTATAGGGAAAATGGTGATTTACATGTACAAACCATTTGTGAGGATTGCCAAGAGGCGCTCGAAAGAAATCCTGATTACCATCAGTATCATACTTTTATTCAATAAAAAAGCTTTGGTGTAGATATTAGACCAAAGCGTTTTTCTGTTTTAAACAAACAGGGAGGAGGAGCCAAATGAAAAACATACAATCATTTATCAAACAAAGTGATGATTTTCAGTCCATTTTTAATGGACTAAAGGAAGGGTTAAAAGAACAGCTGCTTGCCGGACTATCAGGCTCCGTCAGATCTTTATTTACAGCCGCGATATCAGACGAACTGAAGCGGCCAATGTTTATTGTGACTCACAATTTATATCAGGCACAGAAGGTAACAGATGATCTAGCAAGTGTGATGCCGGATCGCTCGGTTCTTCTTTATCCTGTCAATGAACTTATCGCTTCAGAAATTGCAGTGGCAAGCCCTGAGCTGAGAGCACAGCGTTTAGATGTCCTGAACCGGCTTGCGAATGGAGAAAACCCAATTATCGTTACTCCCGCTGCTGCGGTGCGCAGGATGCTTCCGCCAGTTGAGCTCTGGAAGGAGAGTCAGATCCATTTAAAGATCGGTGAAGAAATTGATTTGGAGGCGTTTTCAAAACAGCTCGTACAAATTGGTTATGACCGGACGTCAATGGTTGCAGCGCCCGGAGATTTTAGTGTGCGCGGAGGAATCATCGACATCTATGCGTTAACGGAAGATCATCCAATCCGTATTGAACTGTTTGATACAGAAATAGACTCGATTCGAACGTTTCATTCAGATACACAGCGTTCATTAGAAACCCTTCAAAAAATCAAAATAGGTCCTGCAAAAGAGCTGATTGTGAGAGGTCCTGAACGAGTGAGAGCCATTGAACAGCTTGATCAAGGGCTGGCGAAGAGCTTAAAGAAATTCAACTCAGATCAGCAAAAAGAGCTGCTTCATCAAAATATTTCTGCTGACCGCGAGAAGCTGCTAGAAGGCATCGTGACACAGGAAATGACGAAGTACCTAGCCTATTTCTATGAAAAGCCTGCTAGTTTGCTAGATTATACATCGCAGGATACGATTATTATTTTAGATGAAATCAGCAGAATTCAGGAGATGGAAGAACAGCTTGAACAGGAAGAAGCCGATTGGACAATTAGTCTGCTTGAAGAAGGGAATATTCTTCATGATTTATCTCTTTCTTTCCCGTTCCAAGAACTGATCAATCAGCAATCAAGGTCCATTCTGTACTACTCCTTGTTCCTGAGACATGTCCAGCAGACAAATCCGCAAAATATCGTCAATGTATCTAGTAAGCAAATGCAGAATTTCCACGGGCAGATGAATGTGCTGGCGAGTGAAATTGAACGCTATAAAAAACAGCAATACACGGTTGTCTTCTTAGGTGCGGATGAAGAGCGGACAGAAAAGCTATCGTCTGTTCTGCATGATTATGACATTGAAGCTGCTCTTGCTAAACCGGACGCTGAACTTGTGAGCGGACAGGTGTATATTTTACAAGGTGAGCTGCAAACAGGCTTTGAACTTCCGTTATCAAAAATTGCTGTGATCACAGAAGGTGAACTCTTCAAGAAACGTGTGAAAAAGCAGGCACGTAAGCAAAAGCTGACCAATGCAGAGCGAATCAAGAGCTATTCAGAGCTTCAAGTCGGCGATTATGTGGTGCACATTAACCACGGGATCGGTAAATATTTAGGAATTGAAACGCTTGAAATCGGCGGCATTCATAAAGATTATTTAAATATTCATTATCAAGGAAGCGACAAGCTTTATGTACCGGTTGAACAAATTGATCAGGTGCAGAAATATGTAGGATCAGAAGGTAAAGAACCAAAGCTGTACAAACTTGGCGGCAGCGATTGGAAACGTGTAAAGAAAAAAGTTGAAACATCCGTACAGGACATCGCAGATGATCTGATTAAGCTGTACGCAGAACGCGAGGCTAGCAAAGGATATGCCTTCTCGCCTGACCATGAGATGCAGCGCCAGTTTGAATCTGCATTCCCTTACCAGGAAACAGATGATCAAATCCGTTCGATTCACGAAATTAAGCAGGATATGGAGCGGGAACGCCCAATGGACCGTCTGCTTTGTGGAGATGTGGGCTACGGAAAAACAGAGGTGGCTATTCGTGCGGCCTTCAAAGCGATTGCTGACGGGAAGCAGGTAGCCCTGCTAGTTCCGACAACTATCTTAGCGCAGCAGCATTTTGATACAATCATGGACCGATTCCAAGACTACCCTGTCAAAATCGCGCAGCTGAGCCGTTTCCGTACAAGAAAAGAAACAACTGAAACGTTAAAAGGGCTGAAAAACGGGACGATTGATATGGTTATCGGCACACACCGTCTTCTTTCAAAAGACATCGTCTACAAGGATTTAGGGCTGTTGATCATTGATGAGGAACAGCGTTTTGGTGTGACGCATAAAGAGAAAATTAAGCAGATGAAAGCCAATATCGATGTACTGACATTAACGGCTACGCCAATTCCGCGTACGCTTCATATGTCCATGCTTGGCGTGCGGGATTTATCTGTTATTGAAACACCGCCTGAAAACCGATTCCCTGTTCAAACCTATGTGGTTGAGTACAACGGCGCTTTAGTCAGAGAAGCAATTGAGCGAGAATTAGCACGCGGCGGTCAAGTGTACTTCCTTTACAACCGTGTTGAGGATATTGAACGAAAAGCAGACGAAATCTCCATGTTAGTCCCAGACGCAAAAGTTAGTTATGCGCACGGGAAAATGAGTGAGAACGAGCTGGAATCAGTGATGATCAATTTCCTTGAAGGTGAATCAGATGTATTGGTCAGTACCACCATCATTGAAACGGGAGTCGATATTCCAAATGTGAACACGCTCATCGTCCACGATGCAGATAAAATGGGGCTTTCTCAGCTGTACCAGCTAAGAGGACGAGTAGGACGCTCGAATCGTGTCGCATATGCTTATTTCACATATCGAAAAGATAAAGTTCTTTCTGAAGTTGCAGAGAAAAGACTTCAAGCCATTAAAGAATTCACAGAGCTTGGATCTGGGTTTAAAATTGCGATGCGTGATTTAACGATTCGAGGAGCAGGGAACTTACTTGGGGCTCAGCAGCATGGCTTCATTGATTCGGTTGGATTCGACCTCTATTCTCAAATGCTGAAAGAAGCCATTGAGGAAAGAAGAGGCGATACAACGGCTCAAGATAAATTCGAGCCAGAAATTGATCTGCAAATTGATGCGTACATCCCAGACACTTATATTTCGGATGGCAAGCAGAAGATTGAGATGTATAAACAGTTCAGAGCAATTGGATCGATTGAAGAGCGAAAAGAGCTTCAGGATGAAATGATCGACCGATTTGGTGAATATCCGCAAGAAGTGGCAGACTTGTTTACGATTGCGACAATGAAGGTGTACGCTGTCCAGGAACGTGTCGAGCTGATCAAGATGGAGAAAGGCATTGTCAGAATGACCCTTGATGAGCAAGCAAGCAGTGAAATCGACGGTCAAAAATTATTTGAGCTCGGCAGTAAATATGGACGTGAAATTGGGTTGGGAATGGAAGGCAGCAAGCTGATTATTTCTGTCCAAACGAAAGGCAAGAAAACGGAGGAATGGCTTGAGGTTGTTCTTAATATGCTTCGAGGCCTTCAAGATGTGAAAAAAGAAACCATTCCATCTTCATAAAATTTTGTTTGTCTCTCGTGTATATTACGTTTGATGTGACGGATACTAAACTCAGGGTCAAGTGGTGAATGTTGCATAAAGTGGACGCTTTTGTTCCATTCACCCAACACATCATCAAACGAAAGAGAGGCAGCAGTGAATGAAAGCAACTGGAATTGTACGCCGTATCGATGATCTAGGTAGAGTGGTTATTCCGAAGGAGATTCGCAGAACATTGCGCATCCGGGAAGGAGATCCGCTTGAGATTTTCGTCGACCGCGATGGAGAAGTGATTTTGAAGAAGTATTCGCCGATTAGTGAGCTAGGAGACTTTGCGAAGGAATATGCTGATGCATTATTCGACAGTTTGGGTCATTCCATCCTGATCTGTGATCGAGATACGTATATTGCTGTATCCGGCAGTTCGAAAAAAGAGTACTTAAACAAATCCATCAGTGATTTACTTGAACGAACAATGGATCAGCGTAATTCTGTGTTAGAAGAAAGCAAAAAAGAAATTCAACTTGTCGATGGTATTGATGATGACGTATCTGCTTATACCATTGCACCTATTGTTGCAAACGGAGATCCGATTGGCGCCGTCGTCTTATTTTCTAAAGAGCGTTCAATGGGAGAAGTGGAGCATAAAGCGGCAGAAACGGCAGCTGGCTTCTTAGCCCGTCAAATGGAACATTAGGTCTAATAACTCTATATCATTTTGATAAAACGAAAAAATGCCGATGAAATCATTTGATTTTGTCGGTTTTTTATATGGGATGAAACAAATTGGGACATGTGCCGTCTACTCCTTAGAAAGAAACGGCTTTTCATTCACGTATGATATAATGAGTTCGTTTAACTGTAGATCTATTTTAAAGGAGTCATCCATGAAAAATGCTGTGAATCAGCCGCATTGGCTTTTCCAGGGTGCGGTGATTTTGACCATCGCAGGCCTGTTATCAAAGGTACTAAGTGCCGTTTACCGTGTCCCGTTTCAAAACATCGTAGGGGACACAGGGTTTTATATTTATCAGCAGGTATATCCTTTCCTTGGTATTGCCATCATGCTTGGTACAACAGGTTTTCCTGTCATGGTGTCCAAGCTTCTGAGTGAGCATGGGGAAGAGAATCGACAGATCATTACAAGGGTATCCTTGGTATATATCACTTTACTGAGCTTGGTCTTATTTCTTTGTCTTTACATAGGAGCAGGCACAATGGCGAGCCTTATGGCAGATAGTCAATTAATTCTGCTCATCCAGATGAGTGCTTTTGTGTTTCTATTTCTGCCGCTCACTGTGATGCTGAGGGGAGTTTTTCAGAGTGACGGTCTGATGCTTCCGACGGCTGTTTCTCAATTGGTTGAGCAGTTCATCAGGGTAGGCGTCCTGCTTGTTTTATCCTTTTATTTCGTGAGACACGGCTATTCGCTTTATGAAACAGGGGCGGGTGCGGTGTTCTCTTCTATCGCGGGAAGTGCGGCGTCGCTCATTTTGCTTCTTTTCCTTTGGTTGACCTATCGAAAACCGTCTGCTGCAAGTATGTCAGGCAAACAGGCGACACTTCGAAAAAAAGATATTTTGAAGAGTTTGGTGCTGTATACATTGACGATTTGTGTCAGCGGTTTGCTTATTTTATGGATGCAAATGATTGATGCTTTTCATCTGTATGCGTTGCTGCGCAGTGAGGGTCTCAGTGAAGCGGCGGCAAAGGCGGCAAAAGGTGTGTATGACCGAGGTCAGCCGTTCTTGCAGCTAGGGACGGTGTTTGCCATCAGCATCGGAACCTCTCTTGTGCCATTTTTATCGGCAGCCATGAGGAATGGGGAGCATGAAACGATACGGCAAAAAGTGCGGTCATCCGTTAAAACCACGTCGGTATTAGGAATTGGGTCAGCTGTTGGGCTGATTTGTATTTTATCACCAGTAAATACAATGCTTTTTCGTAATGATTTAGGCACAGATGCCCTGCAAATATTCTGTATATCGATTGCGTTTACGTCGATTGCCATTACGCAGGCGGCTTTACTGCAAGGGCTCGGACATACTGTGTATCCCGCTGTTGTAGTGATCATCAGCGTGCTGGTGAAATGGATTCTAACGATTGCGCTTGTTCCGTTATTTGGCATCCACGGTGCCGCATGGTCAACTGTATGTGGTTTTCTCACAGCAGCCGTGCTCAATGCCTTTTATTTGAAGCATAAAGGATGGATTTCATTGAGAGAGCTATTCCCAGTGAAAATTCTTTTATCAGCCGCCTTCATGGCTGTGGTCTTAATGGGATATCAGGCTTTGTTTTCCTGGGTAATCCCTTTTGAAAAACGTCCATTTTCCGTTTTAGAGAGCCTGACATCAGTTTTTATTGGTGGTTTCGCCTTTTTATATAGTATTCTTAAGCTAGAAGTATTCACGGAAGAGGAATGGAGACTCATTCCATTAGGAAAAAAGATTTTATATTTTAAACAGATGAGAGGGAATCAAAATGGCAGGTAAGATTACCGTCGTCGGTCTCGGGGCAGGCGACATGGATCAGCTGACACTCGGTGTATATAAGCAGCTGAAGCAGGCGAAAGAAGTATATATGAGAACGCAGGATCATCCGCTTACCGCAGAGTTAATGCAGGAGGTCCCATCTCTCACCTTTTTTGATGAAATTTATGAAAAGCACGATCAGTTTGATCAGGTGTATCAGGAAATTACCGAAATATTATTTGCAGAGGCAGCGGAAAAAGACATTGTGTACGCAGTACCTGGTCATCCATTTGTGGCAGAAAAGACCGTACAGCTGCTTGTCGCCGGGCAGAAAGAGCGCGGGATCGAAGTGTCTGTCGCTGGTGGACAAAGCTTTTTAGATGCGACATTCAACTCCTTGCAGATTGACCCCATCGAAGGATTACAATTCGTTGATGCAGGGGATATGAGAGCTGATGATCTGAAATTAACCCAGCATGTCCTGATTTGTCAGGTATATGATCAGATGACAGCATCGAATGTGAAGCTCACGCTGATGGAAAAGCTTCCTGACGATTATGAAGTTTATATTGTGACTGCAGCTGGAAGCAGTCAGGAACAGATTACTGCCGTTCCTTTATTTGAACTTGATCGAGATGTGTCGATAAATAACTTAACGAGTGTTTATGTTCCTCCAATTAAAGATGAACAGCTGCTTTATCAACAATTTGACACTTTCCGTGACGTCATACGTACATTAAGAGGTCCAGGCGGCTGTCCATGGGATCAAAAACAAACCAATGAGTCACTCAAACCATATTTAATTGAAGAATGCTATGAGCTGCTTGAAGCGATAGATGAAGATGACCCAGATCATATGGTGGAAGAGCTCGGCGATGTGCTGCTGCAGGTGTTACTTCACGCTCAAATTGGCGAAGATGACGGTTATTTCTCAATCGATGACGTCATTCAGCATGTCACAGAAAAAATGATTCGGCGACATCCCCATGTGTTTGGTGACACGAATGTTTCTGGGGCAGCAGATGTGGTGGCCAACTGGGAAAAAATCAAGCAGCAGGAGAAGCCAGAGCGGACCGGTTCTATTTTGCAATCGATTCCGGCGACACTTCCAGCATTAACAAAGGCATATAAACTCCAAAAGAAAGCCGCCAAGGTAGGCTTTGATTGGACAGATGTTCAAGATATTTGGAACAAATACGAAGAAGAAAAGCAGGAATTTCTCGTTGAAGTGGCAGAGAAGACGGACGAAGGTGCAACGAAGCAAATGAAAGATGAATTTGGAGATCTTTTGTTTGTTCTCGTCAATATTGGACGGTTCTATCACCTAGAGCCTGAAACGGCGCTCGCTTCTGCCAACACAAAATTCATGCGGCGTTTTCAGCATATCGAACAAAAAGCAAAGGACATGGGACGTTCATTAGATGACTTAACGCTAGAGGAAATGGACGATCTCTGGAACGATGCGAAACGTATAGAAAGAGGTGAACATACATGAGACTAGATAAGTTTTTAAAAGTGTCCCGTTTAATTAAAAGAAGAACATTGGCAAAGGAAGTAGCTGATCAAGGCAGAATTTCTATTAACGGAACACAGGCGAAAGCAAGCTCTGACGTGAAAGAAGGAGATGAGCTGCAAATCCGCTTTGGTCAAAAGCTAGTGACTGTTCAAGTCAACGAGTTAAAGGACACGACGAAAAAAGAAGAAGCGGCTGGCATGTATACTGTGCTAAAAGAAGAAAAAACAGCAGAATAGGGCTTGTTCTAAATGACCCTCTTATCACATACAATGCAGTAACATGCAAGTATGAGATATGGGGGATGTATAAATGAATCAATATTATAATCAACCTCAAGGCACGAAGCTGTCATCAGACGCGGAGCACAATGTCACAATGCGAAACAGAAAGCATTTAGATATCACTGGTGTCAAACAAGTGGAAAGCTTTGATAGTGAGGAATTTCTGCTAGAGACGGTCATGGGGATTCTCGCCATCCGCGGAGAAAATCTGCAAATGAAGAACCTAGACGTCGAAAAGGGCGTTGTGTCGATCAAAGGGCGTGTCTTTGATTTAATCTATGTTGATGAGCAGCACGGGGAGAAAGCTAAAGGATTTTTTAGCAAGCTGTTTAAATGACGCTGACAGTCCAGTTTTATACGATGCTTTCCATGGCGGCGATGGGCATCTGGCTGGGCGCATCGCTTGATACGTACAAGCTGTTTGTGAACCGGGATAAAACAGCAAAATGGCTTTTGGCTATACACGATCTCCTTTTTTGGATGGTGCAGGGTCTCTTATTCTTTTACGTCCTGCTGCTGACAAATGAGGGAGAATTCAGGCTTTATATTTTTCTAGCCGTTGCTCTAGGTTTCTCGATGTATCAGTCATTGATGAAACAGCTGTATCTCAAGATTCTCAAGTTTATCATGATGTGTGTATATCAGACCGTTCTCTTCCTGAAAAGGCTAGTCATGTCGATTGTCTTCCAGCCGATCCGCTGGATGATCACATTGGTCATAAGTGCTATTCTGTTCTTGCTCCACTCGCTCTTACGTCTAGTTCGTTTTACGTTTCGGCTCGTGTGGAAGGTGCTGTCGATTGTTTGTTATCCGCTCATCTGGTTACTCAATGTGACCATTATTCATCGGATTCCCGAAAAATGGCGAACATCAATGAGATTGTTTTTCTCAAAAGGAGCAGGAATTTTACAAGGGGCCAAGAAATTATCTGGTACCATCAAAACGAAATGGAAACAATTCTGGACAAAGTAAGAGAGGAGGCCTTCAACCTTGAACAAGAGAAAAAGAAATATCGCACAAATTCAAAATGATTATCAAAAACAAATGGAACAGCAAGCACAGCGCTTAAAACGCAAACGTCGCGGACTCCTTAGAAGGCTTACCGTGTTTGGTGTGATCGTGCTCATGTTTGCTGTCTTGGTGACAAGTGCCCTCTGGTCGCAATCGTCTTCACTAAAGGAAAAAGAAGAGAAGAAGGTTGCGCTCGAAAAAGAGTTGAAGCAATTACAAACAAAGCAGGAAGATATTTCTGATGAAATTAAGAAGCTGAAAAGCAAGGAATACGTACTCGAACTGGCACGACGGGACTATTATATGTCCAAAAAAGGCGAAAAAATCTTTGATGTGGGCAATAAGAGCGATTAGCCTTGTTGACACTTAAAATTCAGTTTATGTATAATTGAACAAATGAGATTTTTTTATAAGTCTAAGGAGGAGCACTTTTTTTATGTCGATTGAAGTTGGCAGCAAGTTACAAGGGAAAGTTACGGGCATTACAAATTTTGGAGCTTTTGTGGAGTTGCCAGGCGGTTCAACTGGTCTCGTTCATATCAGTGAGGTAGCCGATAACTATGTAAAAGATATTAATGAGCATTTAAAAGTCGGTGAACAAGTTGAAGTGAAAGTGATTAACGTTGAAAAAGACGGTAAAATCGGCTTGTCCATTAAAAAAGCAAAAGATCGTCCTCAACAACAATCAAGACCAAGCAGAAATGATTTCCGTCCGAAGGAATCGTTTGAACAAAAAATGAACAAATTCTTAAAAGATAGCGAAGATCGCTTAACATCTTTAAAACGTAACACGGAATCAAAACGTGGGGGGCGCGGAGCAAGAAGAGGTTAACTTGTTGCTGCTTTCTATATATTTTCACAACAAAGCATCTGCTGTTCAGCAGGTGCTTATTTTCATGACCTATCCTACATTTTTTGAGATTTCGTCATTTAATTTAAAACTTTCTATTGACGGACAAGCGAATCCTTTGTATTATAGTTCTTGTGCTTCTTAGCGCATTATTATTATGGCGGTGTAGCTCAGCTGGCTAGAGCGTACGGTTCATACCCGTGAGGTCGGGGGTTCGATCCCCTCCGCCGCTATCCTTTTAACTAGAACATAAAGCAAGGCCCGTTGGTCAAGCGGTTAAGACACCGCCCTTTCACGGCGGTAACACGGGTTCGAATCCCGTACGGGTCATCTTCGAAACAGCTTTCTATAGGAAAGCTGTTTTTTTGTGCTTTCGTAAAATTCTGATGAAAGACATCGACTTTCAAGAAAGTATGCCTCTTTGACGAATAAAGCGTCGAACGTTTTATGGAAACGACAACTTCTTTTGACAAAATTTCTTTTTCACCTTCGCTATAATGACAAGCAACGAATATCAGGTGGGGGATGAGAAGATGGAAAAACTAGAAAGAAGAACTGATTTAACAGGAGCGGGGTTTGAAAGAATCAGTGCGGGGTTAAAAAAGATGAAAAACCTGTTTCTTCATCACACGCATTCTCTTTTTTTCTATAAAGGGTTTATTTATGTTGTTCTAGGCTTTTTATTAGGACGAGCCTTTATATTATCTGAAATTATGCCGTTTGCTCTGCCTTTCTTTGGTTCCATGCTGTTTATTAAAAGAGATAAGGCAATGCTTGCTTGTCTCGCTTTACTCGCTGGGGCGATGACGATATCACCTCAAAATGCATTGTTTGTGTTTGCATCGCTGCTTATGTTTCTCCTTGTGTCAAAGGTGGTTTCTTTCATCATCAAAGACCCAGTGAAAACATTACCGGTTGTCATTGTTCTTTCGATGCTGATTACCCGAGGAGCGTTTGTTTACCTAGAGCAAGGTGCTGTGCAAAGCTATGATTACGTCATGGCGGGTGTCGAAGCAGGACTTGCCTTCATTTTGACACTGATTTTTCTTCAAAGCCTGCCGATTTTTACAGTTAGGAAAATTAAACACTCTTTAAAGGTCGAAGAAATTATTTGTTTTATGATTTTAATTGCCTCAGTTTTAACTGGACTTGCTGGGATCTCATTTCAAGGGATGCAGGCAGAGCATATTTTGTCACGTTATGTAGTGCTGACCTTTGCTTTTATTGGCGGAGCCAGTATTGGTTGTACGGTCGGTGTTGTGACAGGATTAATTCTCGGTCTCGCCAACATTGGAAACCTTTATCAGATGAGTCTTCTTGCCTTTTCAGGTTTATTAGGCGGATTGCTGAAAGAAGGGAAGAAAGCAGGGGCGGCCATCGGCTTAATTGTGGGTTCCTTACTCATTTCACTGTATGGGGAAGGGTCAACAGGTCTCATGACCACATTGTATGAATCACTTATAGCGGTTGCACTCTTTTTGCTCACGCCGCAATCAGTCACCTCCAAGGTAGCGAAATACATTCCTGGTACGGTAGAGCATGTACAAGAGCAGCAGCAATATGCTCGGAAAGTACGAGACGTGACAGCAAAAAAGGTAGACCAATTCTCTAATGTATTTCATGCGCTGTCTGAGAGTTTTGCGACATTTTACGAATCTATTCCTGAAGAGAAGAAGCAGGAAGAGGATGTAGATCTTTTTTTAAGTACGATCACAGAACGATCCTGTCAAACGTGCTATAAGAAAAATAAATGCTGGGTGCAGAACTTTGATACAACCTATGAACTAATGAAACAAGTTATGCATGAATCTGATGAAAAAACGTATGAGCATAACCGAAAATTGAAAAAGAAATTTAGTCAGCACTGCTCGAAATCAAAACATGTCGAGGAATTGATTGAAGAGGAGATCGCTTACTATAAAGCCAACCAGACACTGAAGAAAAAAGTCCAAGACAGCAGACGTCTTGTGGCTGAACAGCTGATGGGGGTCTCGCAAGTGATGGAGGATTTTTCCCGGGAAATAAAACGAGAAAGAGAACAGCATTTTATTCAAGAAGAGCAGATGATAGAAGCGCTTCAGCACTTTGGTATTGAAATTCAGCAAGTAGAAATCTATAGCTTGGAACAGGGAAATGTCGATATTGAAATGAGAATCCCATATTGCCAAGGGCATGGGGAATGTGAAAAAATCATTGCTCCAATGCTTTCAGATATTTTAGAAGAACAGATTTTAGTCAAAGCAGAGCAGTGTGCAGAGCATCCAACAGGCTATTGTCATGTTGTGTTTGGTTCTGCTAAATCATATCGAGTGGCTACAGGCGTGGCACATGCAGCAAAAGGCGGAGGACTGGTATCTGGAGACAGCTACAGCATGATGGAGCTTGGTGCAGGCAAGTATGCCGCAGCTATTAGTGATGGAATGGGCAACGGAGCACGTGCTCATTTTGAAAGCAATGAGACGATTAAGCTGTTAGAAAAAATATTGGCGTCAGGTATCAATGAAAAAGTGGCGATTAAAACCATTAATAGTATTTTATCTTTACGAACGACGGACGAGATCTATTCAACATTGGATTTATCCATTATTGATTTACAGGATGCAAGCTGTAAGTTCCTCAAGATTGGTTCAACACCCAGCTTTATTAAACGGGGTGATCAGGTGATGAAGGTACAAGCAAGCAACTTGCCTATTGGCATTATTGATGAATTCGAAGTCGAGGTTGTGAGCGAACAGATGAAAGCAGGAGATCTATTAATTATGATGAGTGACGGCATTTTTGAAGGGCCAAAGCATATTGAAAATCATGATCTGTGGGTGAAACGGAAAATGAAAAGCTTTAAAACAGAAGATCCACAAGAAATTGCTGATTTATTAATGGAAGAGGTCATTCGAACAAGAGCAGGCCAAATTGATGACGATATGACGGTTGTTGTCATCAGGCTCGACCACAACACACCAAAATGGGCTTCCATTCCGACAGGTACATTCTATCTTGAGAAACAAGAGATTTCTTAAAATATCGTATAATATGAATTTCTTCTGGCGATGATGGGGATATAAGCATTCAGTTACAATCCCAGGAGGAATGAAGATGCGAAAAGGTCACGTCAACCAAATCTTATTGATTACAGATGGCTGCTCAAATCACGGGGAAGATCCGCTTGCGATTGCCTCATTGGCAAAGGAACAAGGGATTACAGTCAATGTCATTGGCATTATGGAAGAAAACAGACACGATCATGAAGCGATGAAAGAAGTAGAGGGGATTGCTCTCGCAGGCGGAGGCATCCATCAAGTTGTCTACGTCCAGCAATTATCTCAAACAGTACAAATGGTCACGAAAAAAGCGATGACACAAACCTTACAAGGTGTTGTGAATAAAGAATTGCAGCAAATACTCGGCAAAGACACTGAAATTGAAGAGCTTCCACCTGATAAGCGCGGGGAAGTAATGGAGGTTGTTGATGAGTTAGGAGAGACGGTTCACCTTCAAGTACTCGTGCTTGTTGATACAAGTGCAAGTATGAAACCGAAGCTGCCGACTGTCAAAGAAGCACTTATCGACCTTTCCATCAGTTTAAATTCAAGAATTGGAGAAAATCAGTTTGGGATGTGTGTATTTCCCGGGAAAAACTCAGATGCAGAAATTGTGTTGAATTGGACGCCTCGATTCGATTCATTATCATCTATTTTCCCAAAACTGACCACTGGAGGAATCACCCCAACGGGACCAGCACTTCGGGAAGCACTTCAGCATTTCAAATCAGTTCGCTCACGTAAAGGGCTGCTTGAAGCAAAGGAAGAGCATGATGATGAATTCGGTTTCTAACATCCCGTTAGGCACGGTGATTCAAGGGAAATGGCACCACCATCATTACCGTATTGTAAAAGAGCTTGGAAAAGGGGCGAACGGTGTTGTCTATCTCGCCGAATCACCACATGGGCAAGCGGCCCTTAAAGTGAGTGATGACAGTATGCTCATTGCATCTGAAGTCAATGTATTAAAATCCTTTTCAAAGGCTCCTGTGAAAACCATGGGGCCTTCTTTTTATGATATGGATGATGCAATTTATCCCGGTATGCCTCAAAAACGCTCCTTTTACGTGATGGAATATGTCAGAGGCCCATTACTGCTTGAATTTGTGAAACAAAAGGGTGATGAGTGGATCGTTGTTTTGATGATTCAGCTTTTATCTAGCCTGGCTCATTTACATCAGGAAGGATGGATTTTTGGTGACTTAAAGCCTGATAATCTCATTGTTTCTGGTCCCCCTGCCACGATCCGGTGCATTGATGTGGGAGGAACGACAAAAGTGGGCAGGGCAATTAAGGAGTATACCGAGTTTTTTGATCGAGGATATTGGGGATTCGGCACACGAAAAGCTGAACCAACTTATGATTTATTTGCCCTGACCATGGTGATGGTTAACTGTGCGTATAAGAAAGAATTCAAAAAAGGAGCAGAACCAGAAAAGCAGCTTTATCGAGCCATTGAAGGACATCCTTTATTGAAGCGATATGAAAGGGTGTTAAAGGCTGCTTTACAAGGTAAATATCAATCAGCAGCAGACATGAAAAGTGCGATGCTGAAAGAAGGACAGCTGATTGAATCAAGAAAATCACGCCAAAAGAAGCAACAGCAAAAAAACGCGCCAAAACCCGCTGTTAATCAAAATCAACAAGTGACTTCACGATCGCGGGCTGCAGCAGCAAAAAGAACGTCAGTACGTAAAAAATCAGGCGGACTTTTTGAAACCATTCTTATCGTGTGCAGTGTACTCGCCCTTTACTGTGCATATGTGGTTTTGTTCCTGTTGTAGAGCTGTAAAAAAGCAGGCTTCTTCTTTGCTTGGAGCTACTGAAAGTGATAGGATATGTATATCTTTAAATTACCTGCTCTTTGTGAGGAGGAAGTTGTGAATAGAATTGAATCTTTTTTGAAAAAACATGATGTTTACCTTGAAAATACGACAGTCATTGTCGGGGTTTCCGGCGGACCGGATTCCATGCTCTTACTGCATGAACTTAACAAGCGTCGCAAAGGTTCCTATCAGCTGATTGCAGCCCATGTAGATCACATGTTCAGAGGAGAAGAGTCCTTTGCTGATTTGGCATTTGTTGAGGCTTACTGTAAGGAGCACGAGATCCCTTTTGAATCGTCCCGCATACAGGTCACCCAATATGCAAAAGAAAACCGCTTAAACAAACAGGCAGCTGCAAGGGAGTGCAGATATGCTTTCTTTCGTCAATTGATGGAGCAATACAAGGCTCAATTTATAGCGCTTGCACATCATGGAGACGACCAAGTAGAAACAATGTTGATGAGACTTGCGAGAGGAACTGTTGGTATAGGACTCGCGGGTATCCAAGCAAAACGTCCTTTTCAAAATGGATGGCTGATTCGTCCGCTCATTGGATACTCTAAGGACGACGTGCTAAAAGCTTGTGAAAAAGAACATGTTCCCTATGTCATTGATCAAAGCAATCATACAGATGACTACTTGAGAAACCGGGTAAGAAGACACATTCTTCCTGTGTTAAAAGAAGAAGCACCTCATGTACATGAAAGCTTTCAGTTTGTAAGTGACATGCTGACTGAGGATGAGCAATACTTGCAGGCTTTAACAAAGGAACAAATGAACCAAGTGATAACGAGTCAATCGCCTAAGCAAATTGAGATCAAAACGAAGCCTTTGCTTGACCTGCCTTTGCCTTTACAAAGAAGAGGCATTCAACTAATATTAAACTATCTTTATGAAAACACTCAATCAGCGTTTTCAAACCAGCATATTCTAGGGACTTTAGACTGGTTATCTCATACTGATCAACCGTCTGGATCATTAGATTTGCCAAAAGGTTTACAAGCTGTCAAGTCTTATGATCACTGTATGTTTACCTTTGAACGATCGCATGTAGTAGACCAGTCTTATGCTCTTCACTTAAAGGTTGAGCTCGGAGAAGAGCTTTTTCTCCCAAATGGACAGTCTATCGTCGTATCAAATCATGTTCCGAAGGATGCACGGAACGGAAACCATTTTTTCTTGCTTCAAAAAGATCATGTTCGTCTCCCTTTGATCATTCGCTCACGAAAAAATGGTGATCGAATCAAACTTAAAGGGATGAATGGATCAAAAAAGGTGAAGGATATATTTATTGATAAAAAAGTGCCTCTTGCAGAAAGAGACAGCTGGCCGATCGTCACTGACTCGGATCATCAAATCATCTGGATCCCAGGTCTGAAAAAATCTGTTTTTGAAGAAATTGATATGACAAACAGCGATCTCATTGTATTACAATATAGACAGCACGAAAATTTGTAGGGGGCAAGCAAAAGCATGAAACAAGATATTGAAAAGATTTTGATCTCAGAAGAAGAGATCCAGCAAAAAGTGAAGGAACTGGGTGCAACATTAACCAGCGATTATGATGGTAAATTTCCCCTGGCTATTGGTGTTTTGAAAGGGGCTCTTCCATTCATGGCAGACCTGATCAAACACATTGATACATATTTAGAGCTTGATTTTATGGATGTATCTAGCTACGGAAAGTCTACCGTATCTTCTGGAGAAGTAAAGATCATTAAGGATCTAGATACTTCTGTTGAAGGAAGAGATATTTTGATTATGGAAGATATCATCGACAGTGGGTTAACTTTGAGCTATCTGGTAGAGCTTTTCCGATACCGTAAAGCAAATTCCATTAAAATTGTGACATTGCTTGATAAACCAAGCGGCCGCAAAGCAGACATCAAAGCAGATTATGTTGGATTTGAAGTGCCAGATGCATTTGTTGTCGGCTATGGATTGGATTTCGCTGAACGTTACCGAAACCTCCCGTATATTGGAGTGTTAAAACCATCTGTTTACGAAGGCTGATCAGCATACGTATACATGAGGTTATTGGTTGTGTTGGAATGATTTTCTATGATACTATTGAACATAGTTGTGCTTACTGTGGGAGGAGGTAAGGAATGAATCGGGTTTTTCGTAATACGATTTTTTATATACTTATTTTATTACTTGTGATAGGGGTCGTTAGTTGGTTAGGATCCCCAAATCAAAAGCCTGAGAACATGTCTTACAGCAAATTTTCGCAAAATCTAAGTGCGGGAAAAGTGGAGAGTATCTCCATTCAGCCTGTAAGAGGGGTTTATGAAATTCGTGGTCAACTAGATGGCGCGAAGAAAGATCAATACTTCATTACCCATGTTCCAGATGGTCAAGGTGTTGACCAAATTTACAGTGCACTGAAGAATACAGATGTAAAAGTAGAACCAGCACCTGAAACAAATGGATGGCTGCAAGTTCTGACAACCATCATTCCGTTTATCATCATCTTTATCCTGTTCTTCTTCTTATTGAACCAAGCTCAAGGCGGCGGAAGCCGAGTCATGAACTTTGGTAAGAGTAAGGCGAAGCTTTACACGGAAGAGAAGAAACGTGTGAAATTTAAAGATGTTGCTGGTGCAGATGAAGAAAAGCAAGAGCTTGTAGAAGTGGTGGAATTCCTGAAGGATCCACGTAAATTTGCGGAGCTTGGCGCAAGAATCCCTAAAGGGGTTTTACTAGTAGGACCTCCAGGTACAGGTAAAACATTGCTTGCGAGAGCATCTGCAGGAGAAGCAGGCGTTCCTTTCTTCAGCATCAGTGGTTCTGACTTCGTCGAGATGTTCGTCGGTGTCGGTGCATCACGTGTACGTGATTTATTCGAAAATGCGAAAAAGAATGCACCTTGCTTAATCTTTATTGATGAGATTGATGCAGTGGGTCGTCAGCGTGGAGCCGGTCTTGGCGGTGGTCATGACGAGCGTGAACAAACGCTTAACCAGCTTCTTGTCGAAATGGATGGTTTTAGTGCCAACGAAGGTATTATTATCATCGCTGCGACGAACCGTGCAGATATTCTAGACCCTGCATTGCTGCGTCCGGGACGTTTTGACCGTCAAATTACGGTTGACCGCCCAGATGTTATTGGCCGTGAAGAAGTACTGAAAGTTCATGCGAAAAACAAACCGCTTGACGAGTCAGTCAACTTAAAAGCCATTGCAAGCAGAACACCAGGGTTCTCTGGAGCAGATCTTGAGAACTTACTAAACGAAGCAGCACTTGTTGCTGCCCGTCAAAACAAAAAGAAAATCGATATGCGTGATATCGACGAAGCGACTGACCGTGTCATCGCTGGGCCGGCGAAGAAAAGCCGCGTCATTTCGAAGAAAGAACGTAATATCGTGGCTTACCATGAAGCAGGTCATACCGTCATTGGTCTTATCTTAGACGAAGCGGACATGGTGCATAAAGTAACGATCGTTCCTCGTGGTCAGGCAGGTGGATATGCGGTCATGCTTCCAAGAGAAGACCGTTATTTCCAAACGAAGCCAGAGCTTCTTGATAAGATTGTCGGCTTGCTCGGCGGTCGTGTTGCAGAGGAAATTACGTTTGGTGAAGTAAGTACAGGCGCTCACAACGACTTCCAGCGTGCAACAGGCATTGCAAGAAGAATGGTCACAGAGTTCGGTATGTCTGATAAACTTGGTCCGCTTCAATTCGGTCAATCACAAGGAGGTCAAGTATTCCTTGGCCGTGATTTCAACAATGAGCCGAATTATAGTGAAGCGATCGCTTACGAAATTGACCAAGAAGTTCAGCGTTTCATTAAGGAGAGCTACGAACGCGCGAAACAAATTCTCACTGAGAATAAAGATAAGCTAGAAATCATCGCACAAGCCCTTCTAGAAGTTGAAACATTAGATGCTGAACAAATTAAATCTCTTTACGAAACTGGAAAGCTTCCAGAGCGTGTATACGCAGATGACGAAGAGAAAAACGATGATGTGAAAGTAAACATCAAGAAAAAAGAAGATGAGGAGATCTAATCTCCTTCTGTGAAAGCTGCCGGGATCACCGGCAGCTTTTTTATTTCGATTCATGAATGGATCGGTTTCGAATTGTTTACAAATGGAACTCAATTCGTGTATGGTATGATAGAAAGTCGAAAAATGCTCTTTTTGAGAAACTATTCAAAGTGGTGATGAAGTTGTTACTCGTGATAGATGTAGGAAACACAAATACCGTTTTAGGTGTTTATCATAATGGCGATCTAAACTACCATTGGCGAATTGAAACAAGCCGTCATAAAACAGAAGACGAATTTGGTATGTCCATTAGGGCCTTATTCGATTATGTGGGGCTGATGTTTGATCAAATAGAAGGGATTATCATCTCGTCTGTGGTCCCGCCAATGATGTTCGCACTTGAAAGAATGTGCGAAAAGTATTTTCACCTAACACCCCAAATTGTAGGGCCTGGAATGAAGACTGGATTAAACATTATGTGTGACAATCCAAAGGAAGTCGGGGCAGATCGAATTGTCAATGCAGTAGCAGCAATTCACCTATATGGGGCGCCTCTTATTGTGGTAGACTTTGGAACAGCAACAACCTACTGTTATATCAATGAACAAAAACAATACATGGGTGGAGCGATTGCACCTGGTATTACCATCTCAACTGAGGCTTTATATACAAGAGCGGCGAAGCTGCCGAGAATTGAAATTGTCCGTCCTGATCACATTGTTGGAAAAAATACCATCAGTGCGATGCAATCCGGCATCCTTTATGGATATGTTGGTCAAGTCGAGGGAATAGTGAAACGGATGAAGCAGCAAGCCAAACAAACACCGAAAGTCATTGCAACAGGCGGTTTGTCTACATTGATTGGAAATGAATCAGACTGCATTGATATTGTCGATCCGTTCCTCACATTAAAAGGACTGCAGCTCATTTATGAACGTAATCGTGTCGGTGTATTATAGGAGGTTTAAATCAAATGGATTACTTAGTTAAAGCATTAGCATATGACGGAAAAGTCCGCGCATATGCTGCAAACACAACAGATACAATCAACGAAGCACAAAGAAGACATCATACGTGGCCGACTGCATCAGCTGCCATCGGCAGAACGATGACAGCAACCGTCATGATGGGTGCTATGCTGAAAGGTGAGAATAAGCTAACTGTCAAAATAGAAGGCGGTGGACCAATCGGCGCCATTATTGCTGATGGAAATGCAAAAGGTCAGGTGCGAGGATATGTCTCAAACCCACAAGTTCACTTTGATTTAAATGAACATGGCAAGCTGGATGTTAGACGTGCAGTCGGAACATCTGGAACCTTAAGTGTTGTCAAAGATATCGGGCTGAAGGACCACTTTACAGGACAAACGGAAATTGTTTCAGGTGAAATTGGAGATGACTTCACATATTATCTTGTTTCTTCTGAGCAAGTGCCTTCCTCTGTAGGCGTAGGCGTCCTTGTCAATCCAGATAATTCGATCCTCGCAGCAGGCGGTTTCATCATTCAATTGCTGCCTGGTACAGAAGATGCTGTTATTGAAAGACTAGAAAAGCGCCTGTCAATGATTGAACCAATCTCTAAACTCATTGAAAAAGGGATGACACCAGAAGAAATATTAGAAGAAGTACTCGGTGAAAAACCTCAAATTTTAGAAACTGTACCTGTCGAATTTTCTTGTAACTGCTCAAAAGAACGGTTTGCAAATGGCATTATCAGCCTAGGGAAAGCCGAAATTGATGATATGATTGAACAAGACGGACAAGCAGAAGCTCAATGCCATTTTTGTAACGAAACGTATGTATTTACAAAAGAAGAGCTAGAAGAGCTACGTGAAGAATTAACCCGCTAAGCTCTAAGCAGCGGGTTTTCTTTTTAGAATGGAAAGGAGACGAAAGATGAGATTAAAAGCAAGAGTGGTATGGACATTTATCCTCGTGTTGCTCATGATTAATGCCGTTGTCATTGCATATGTATTAACAAAGTCACAAATGTCACAGGCTTCTTCTAACGGGAAGAGCGGTGAAGAAATTGCATCGATTGGAAAAGAGAAGGTAACGCGTCAAGAATGGTTAAAGAAGATGGAAGACCGCTACGGAAAGGCAACACTTGAACAAATGATCAATCAGAAGGTGGTCAATCAGCTTGCCAAGCAAAACAAGCTGGACGTGTCTTCGAAAGAGATCAATCGTGAATTGCTTATGCTCAAAGCAGTATCTAATAATTTCTACGAAGATGGACATACAAGTGAGAAGGAATGGAAAGAACAGATTCGTTATCAAATTTTATTAGAGCAGCTTTTAACAAGAGATGCCGTCGTTTCTGAAAAAGAAGCGAAATCGTTTTATGAAAAAAACAAGGACTTATATCAATATGATGATTCATACCGCATTCGCCATATCGTCGTGAAGACAAAGGACGAGGCTGAAAATGTATTGAAAGATTTAAAAGGTGGATCCAGCTTCGAAGCCGTGGCAGCTGAACGTTCAATCGACCGTTACACCTCACCATACGGCGGAGATCTTGGATTTGTGACAGAAGAGCAGGAAAGCATCCCAGCCCTATACATACAAGAAGCTCAAAAGCTTCAGCCAGATGAATGGACGAAAGAGCCAATTCAGACCAAAAACGGGTATGCCATTAT
Organism: Bacillus sp. ABR; assembly: GCF_056172715.1. NCBI lineage: Bacteria > Bacillati > Bacillota > Bacilli > Caryophanales > Bacillaceae > Bacillus > Bacillus sp. ABR. The sequence goes on from NZ_JAOYSL010000008.1 coordinate 46,199, forward strand.
TCAGTTAAAAGAAAAATTAAATGGCCGCTCTTTCTCCTATGACGAAGTCAAAGATCAGATTAAAAGGCAGATCGCGATGGAAGATCTAGGTGAAAAGGCGAATGTCAAAACCCTGTGGAAGGAAGCAAAAGTCACATGGTTTTACGATGGCGAGCAGGACTAAAAGCATTGACAAAATTTTTTGAAATTGATAATTTAATATTAATACAATAAAATTACTCGGAGATAGAGGTGTTAGTGATGGCTCGTATTGCAAATTCAGTTTTTGAACTAATAGGAAATACACCAGTCGTTAAATTAAACCGTTTAGTAGATGAAGACAGTGCGGATGTCTACTTGAAACTTGAATATATGAACCCAGGCAGCAGTGTCAAAGATCGTATTGCTTTAGCGATGATCGAAGATGCTGAAGCGAAAGGTACACTAAAAGCCGGCGATACCCTTATTGAACCAACAAGTGGAAACACAGGAATCGGCCTTGCGATGGTAGCGGCTGCTAAAGGAATCAACGCGATTTTGGTTATGCCAGACACAATGAGTCAGGAGCGCCGCAACCTTTTACGCGCTTATGGTGCGGAGCTTGTCTTAACACCAGGTGCAGAAGGAATGAAAGGTGCCATCAAAAAAGCAGAAGAATTGGCAGAGGAGCATGGTTACTTCATGCCTCAGCAATTTAGCAACGAAGCCAATGCGGAGATTCACCGTCGTACAACTGGGAAAGAAATTCTTGAACAGTTTGACGGCGAGCTTGATGCATTTATTGCAGGTGTTGGTACGGGCGGTACGATTACAGGTGCTGGTGAAGTCCTAAAAGAAGCCATCCCATCCATCCAGCTTTATGCGGTAGAACCGACAGATTCCCCTGTATTGTCAGGCGGAAAGCCGGGTCCACATAAAATTCAAGGAATTGGAGCAGGTTTTGTTCCTTCAATCCTGAACACAGAAATATATGACGGCATCATCCAAGTGAAAAACGAAGATGCATTTGAGCTTGCAAGAAAAGCAGCGAAAGAAGAAGGAATCCTTGGTGGTATTTCTTCCGGAGCAGCTATTTACGCAGCACTTCAAACAGCGAAGAAGCTTGGTAAAGGGAAAAAGGTTCTCGCAATCATCCCAAGTAACGGTGAGCGTTACCTCAGTACACCTCTTTATCAATTCGATTAAACCAATCACCCCAGCGTTTGCTGGGGTTTTTTCATGAATTCTGAAGATGGAAAGCAAATACTATTTTCTAAATAAATTGGATTGCATTACAATAAGATTAATGAAAATAAAAAAGGATGATAACATGACACAACGCAGGCCGATGGGCATCAAAATTCCTTTTACGAAAGATGCATTCTTGAAAAGATACGAACAATTAACTGCTCGTGAAACACATCATGTGCTTCTAGAAAGTGCACGCGGCGGTTCATATAGCATTGCTGGTATTCACCCGATCGCTAAAGCGAAGGGGAAAGATGGGATGACGACCATCCATTATCAAGGTGAGGTATTGTTCAAAGAAGGTGATCCATTCAGAGCGTTTACGGATTGGTTTCAAACCCTTCAAACCGAAACAAACAACGAATACCCCGACTTCCAAGGTGGAGCGATTGGGTTTTTAAGCTACGATTATGCTAGATACATCGAGCATTTTAAGATGCTGGCAATTGATGATCTTAAAACACCAGACCTTTATTTCCTCGTGTTTAACGATGTTGCAGTTTTTGATCATGAAGAGAACGCACTGTGGCTGATTACTCACACAGAGGAAGCAGAACCAATGAGTGAAGCGAATCAAAGGCTGGAAGAATGGAAGCGAAAGTGGACAAGCTCTTTTGAAGAATCAGCACAATCACCTGTCAATGAATCTTCCACAGAATTTGTACCAGCAGCACCTTTTACTGAAGAAACCTTTGGAGAAGCAGTAGAGAAAATTAAGCAATATATCGCAAACGGTGACGTGTTCCAAGTGAACTTATCTATCAGACAAGATGAACAGCTTCACACTCATCCGTATGATTTATACAAAACGTTACGTCAAGTGAATCCATCTCCTTATATGTCTTACCTGCATACGCCTGACTTCCAGATTGTTTGTGGATCTCCAGAGCTGCTTATTAAGAAAAAAGGAACTCAGCTAGAAACAAGACCAATTGCCGGAACAAGATCACGAGGCAAAGACGACGCTGAGGATCAAGCACTGGCAAAAGAACTCATTGAAAATGAAAAAGAACGCGCAGAGCATGTCATGCTCGTTGATCTTGAGCGGAATGACCTTGGACGAGTATCTACTTATGGATCCGTAAAAGTGAACGAATTTATGGCGATTGAGAAATATTCACACGTGATGCATATTGTATCCAATGTACAAGGAGAGCTGCGTGATGAATGTGACGCGGTAGATGTCATGAGAGCTGTATTCCCAGGAGGAACGATTACAGGTGCTCCAAAAGTGAGAACAATGGAAATTATAGAAGAACTTGAGCCAACAAGACGTGGGCTTTATACTGGATCTATAGGCTGGTTTGGATTCAATCAAGATATGCACTTTAATATCGTTATTCGTACTGCGTATTGTACAGAAGGAAAAGCCTTTATGCAGTCAGGTGCGGGAATCGTCATAGATTCTGTCCCAAAGCACGAATACAAAGAATCCATTAAAAAAGCCTATGCAGTGAAAAAAGCAATACAGTTGAGCAAAGAAGAGACTATTTTGAGTTAGAGGTGAGCAGAGTATGATTTTAATGATTGATAATTATGATTCATTTACGTACAACCTGGTCCAGTATTTAGGTGAGCTTGGAGAAGAATTGATCGTGAAACGGAATGATCAAGTGACCATTCAGGAAATTGAAGAGCTCAAGCCGGATTTTCTCATGATTTCTCCAGGGCCATGCAGTCCTGATGAAGCGGGAATTAGTATGGAGGCGATCAAGCACTTTGCAGGAAGTATTCCGATCTTCGGTGTGTGTTTAGGCCACCAATCCATCGCACAAGTCTTTGGCGGGGATGTTGTTCGAGCAGAGCGCTTAATGCACGGTAAAACGTCAGAGATTAAACATGACGGAAAAGGTGTCTTCACAGGACTTCAAAATCCGCTCGTTGCAACGAGATATCATTCATTAATTGTCAAAAACGAGACGCTGCCAGAGTGCTTTGACGCAACAGCCAGCACAAAGGAAGGCGAGCTCATGGCGATTCGCCATAAAGAATTGCCGATTGAAAGTGTGCAATTCCATCCTGAATCAATTATGACGTCCTTCGGAAAAGAAATGCTGAAAAATTTCATTGAAACCTATCGTAAAAAGGGGCATGAAGTAAACGCATGATCATTTATCTGAACGGTCAGTATATAGAGGAGAAAGACGCGACTCTTTCTCCTTTTGATCATGGTTTTCTATATGGCATCGGTGTATTCGAAACATTTACCAGCCTGGCAGGACAAGTCTTCCTGTTGGATTGGCATCTTGAAAGGCTCAATCAATCATTACGTGACCTTTGCATCGAATCCACAATAGAGAAACCATTTGTACTCGACATCATTCATACCTTACTGAATAAAAACCAAATAGCTGGCGGCCATGCGAGAATTCGCTTGAATGTTTCTGCGGGCAGAGGAAACGGATTTTCTGCAGATCCTTATGAAGAGCCTGTCGTTTTTGTCATGATTTCTCCTTTCCGTCCAGAATCTATTTTGGATGAGAAAAAGGGAGTCATTCTTCAAACGAGAAGAAATACACCGGAAGGCCCAAGACGCCTCAAGTCTCATCATTATATGAACAACTTGCTCGCTAAAAGGGAAGTGGGGAATGACCCGTCGTTAGAAGGCATCTTTTTAACAAAAGAAGATGATGTGGCAGAAGGCATTACCTCGAATATATTTTGGCGAAAAGATGATGTGATCTATACACCGTCACTTGATACAGGCATTTTAAATGGGGTCACTCGTCGATACTGTATGGAAACGCTCCGCGCTATGGGGGCTTCGCTAAAGGAAGGGCGATACCTAGTCTCACATTTGCTTTCTGCTGATGAGGCATGGATGACCAATTCTGTTCAGGGAGTTGTACCGTTCAGAGGAATAGGAGAAATCCACTTTCCCAAAAACAGCCGGACAATTTCAACAAAGTTAAGAATGCAATACACTAAAGAACGTCAAGACCATAAAGAGTAGGTGGACACAATGACACAACAATTGATAAAACAGCCTAAAATCATACAGGCCAAGCACCATACCCTTAGTTATGAAGAAAAGACATTAGTCATGGGCATTTTAAATGTCACACCTGACTCTTTTTCAGATGGAGGAAAGTTTAATCAAGTAGATAAAGCGCTGGCTCATGCAGCGCAGCTGATAGAAGACGGGGCTCATATTATTGATATTGGCGGAGAATCGACTCGTCCGGGAGCGGCACTTGTCTCGGAAGAAGAGGAGCTTTCAAGAGTCATCCCGGTCATTGAGAAGATCACAAAAGAATTAGATGTACCTATCTCTATTGATACGTATAAAGCCCGTGTTGCAGATGAAGCGGTGAAAGCTGGAGCCTCCATCATTAATGATGTATGGGGAGCAAAGGCAGATCCCCAAATGGCACATGTGGCAGCGAAGCACAATGTTCCAATCATTTTAATGCACAATCGGCCAGAACGAAACTACACACATCTGATTTCAGATATGATCGCCGATTTGAAAGAAAGTGTCCAAATTGCCCAGCAAGCGGGTGTCCGCGATGACATGATCATATTAGATCCAGGTGTAGGATTTGCGAAAAATAAAGAGGACAACCTGAAGGTCATGAATGAGCTCGAACATTTTTGTCACCTTGGGTATCCACTGCTGCTGGCTACATCTCGAAAACGATTCATTGGTGCTGTCTTAGACCTGCCGCCTGAAGAACGTACTGAAGGAACAGGTGCGACGGTCTGTCTTGGGATTCAAAAGGGCAGTGCAATGGTCCGTGTACATGATGTAAAAGAAATTGCAAGAATGGCAAAAATGATGGATGCCATGCTGAATAAGGGAGGCGCTTATCATCGATAAAGTATATGTAAACGGAATGGAATTTTACGGGTACCACGGCGTATTTGCAGAAGAAAACAAACTAGGGCAGCGATTCCGCGTGGACTTAACAGCTTCACTTGATTTAAGTAAAGCCGGACAAACTGATGACCTCAATGAGACGATCAACTATGCAGAGCTCTACCAAATCTGCAAAAGCATCGTAGAAGGTGAGCCGGTCAATCTCGTTGAAACACTGACAGAAAGAATTGCAAACCAAGTGTTAAAGGACTTTCCGACAGTCCAGGAATGTACAGTGAAGGTGATCAAGCCAGATCCGCCAATTCCAGGTCATTATCAGTCCGTTGCAATTGAAATGACGAGATCACGCACATGAATAACACGGCATACATCGCACTAGGCTCAAACATAGGTAAAAAAGAAACCTATTTAAAAGAAGCCGTCAAAAAACTGCATGAACATCCAGAGATACAAGTGGAATTAATCTCATCAATATATGAAACAACACCTGTAGGCTATGAAAACCAAGATGATTTTTTAAATATGGCCGTGAAAATTACCACTTCACTTCGTCCAGAGGAACTACTGTCTCTTACTCAGACAATCGAGCAAGAGTTAGGCAGAACAAGAGAAGTGAGGTGGGGTCCGCGAACGGCTGACCTTGACATTTTACTTTATAATCGTGAAAATATTGAAACAGAACAACTTGTAGTGCCGCATCCTAGAATGTACGAACGTTTATTCGTTCTTGTTCCGATGAGTGAGATTTGCCCAGAAATCGGCGAAGTACAAATAAATGCCGTAACAGACCAAGAAGGTGTAAGCATATGGAAAAAGACATGTGGGGTAGAAGAATTCGTGCATACCGAAAGCTAAAAGGGTATACTCAGGAAGGGTTCGCGAAAAGACTGGGCATCTCTGTCTCTGTCTTAGGAGAAATTGAGCGAGGCAATCGATTACCAACAAACCAATTGGTTGGTCAAATAGCAGATGCTTTAAATATAACGGTGGAAGAACTTTCGCCAATTCTTGAAGAAGAAAGGAGGGGGAAAAATGTTTAAAATCGGAGATATCGAGATTAAAAACAAAGTAGTGCTCGCACCAATGGCTGGTGTGTGCAACTCTGCCTTCAGACTGACGGTGAAAGAGTTTGGAGCGGGCTTAGTCTGCGCTGAAATGGTCAGTGACAAAGCGATCCTGATCAACAATGCAAGAACAATGGGTATGCTATACATTGATGAACGGGAAAAGCCTTTGAGCCTTCAGATATTTGGAGGGGAAAAAGACACACTCGTCGAAGCGGCAAAGTTTGTAGACAAGAATACCACAGCGGATATTATTGATATCAACATGGGCTGTCCTGTGCCGAAGATTACGAAATGTGATGCAGGAGCGAAATGGCTGCTTGATCCAAACAAAATTTATGAAATGGTCTCTGCTGTTGTAGATGCTGTAGACAAACCAGTTACAGTGAAAATGAGAATGGGCTGGGACGAAGACCATATCTTTGCTATTGATAATGCCCGTGCTGTTGAACGAGCAGGTGGACAAGCGGTTGCGCTTCACGGACGGACACGCGTGCAAATGTACGAAGGAACAGCGAATTGGGATATCATGAAAGAGGTTAAACAATCTGTATCCATTCCTGTCATCGGCAATGGCGATGTCAAAACCCCTCAAGATGCAAAACGTATGCTTGATGAAACGGGTGTGGACGCTGTCATGATCGGAAGAGCCGCACTAGGAAACCCGTGGATGATCTATCGAACGGTTCATTATTTAGAAACGGGTGAACTGAAAGAAGAGCCAAACGTGCGTGAGAAAATGTCAGTGTGCAAACTTCACTTAGACAGACTCATTGACCTGAAAGGCGAGCATGTGGCTGTCAGAGAAATGAGAAAGCACGCAGCATGGTACTTAAAAGGTGTCCGAGGCAATGCGGACGTAAGAAATCAAATCAATCAAAGTGAAACGAGAGCGGAGCTTGTACAAGTTCTTGATGACTTTACGATCGAAGCCGAGGCAAAAGAGCTTCAAAGTATAAAAGTAGGATAAGACTATCTTTCTTTTTGTAGCTCACTGCTAGTGCATGTACTGGCAGTTTTTCTGCTTTTCTCTGCAAAATACATTATTGGAGTGATATAAATGAGTAATGAAGGGCTTAATAACGAAGAATTAAATGACCAATTCCAGGTCAGACGTGACAAAATGAATAAAATGAGAGAAGAAGGTATCGATCCATTCGGTGAACGATATGACCGTTCTCATCAATCTGCGCAAATTATCGCTGAATATGACGAGTTTTCTAAAGAAGACTTAGAAGGAAAAGCGGCTCAAGTAACAATCGCTGGACGTATGATGACAAAGCGCGGAAAAGGAAAAGCTGGCTTTGCACATATTCAAGACCTTGAAGGACAAATCCAAATCTATGTTCGTAAAGATAGTGTAGGGGAAGAAGCTTACGAATTATTCAAAAGCTCAGACCTAGGCGATATCATCGGTGTAACAGGGACTGTTTTTAAAACAAACGTAGGAGAACTTTCTATTAAAGCGACCAGCTTTGAGGTTCTTACGAAAGCACTTCGCCCGCTTCCTGATAAGTATCATGGATTAAAAGATGTTGAACAACGCTATCGTCAGCGCTACCTTGACCTCATTGTAAATCCAGAAAGTAAGCAGACGTTCATCATGCGAAGCAAAATCATTCAATCCATGAGAAGATACTTAGATTCTAAAGGATACTTAGAAGTTGAAACACCAACAATGCACAGCATCCCTGGTGGTGCATCAGCGCGTCCTTTCATTACTCATCACAATGCACTTGATATGCCGCTTTATATGCGTATTGCGATCGAGCTGCACTTAAAACGCCTAATTGTCGGTGGTCTAGAGAAAGTATACGAGATTGGCCGCGTATTCCGTAACGAAGGTGTATCGACTCGTCACAACCCAGAATTCACTATGATCGAGCTGTATGAAGCATACGCAGACTACAAAGACATCATGAATCTGACTGAAAACCTGATTGCTCATATTGCCCAAGAGGTGCTAGGAACAACAACCATTCAATATGGAGAAGATGAAATTGATCTCAAACCTGAATGGAAGAGACTTCATATGGTTGAAGCGGTCAAAGAAGCAACAGGTGTAGACTTCTGGCAGGAGATGTCTGTAGAAGAAGCAAAACAGCATGCTGCTGATCATGGTGTTGAAATCACGAAAAATATGACAGTAGGTCATATTATCAATGAGTTCTTCGAGCAAAAAGTAGAAGAAACATTGGTTCAGCCTACATTCATTTACGGACATCCAGTGGAGATTTCTCCATTAGCTAAGAAAAATCCTGAAGACCCTCGCTTTACTGATCGCTTTGAGCTGTTTATCGTACGCCGCGAGCATGCAAATGCATTCACAGAGCTAAACGATCCAATCGATCAAAGAGAACGCTTTGAAGCTCAATTAAAAGAACGTGAAGAAGGAAACGACGAAGCACATCTAATGGATGACGATTTTGTTGAAGCATTAGAATACGGTATGCCTCCAACAGGTGGTCTAGGAATCGGAATCGACCGATTAATCATGCTTTTAACAAATTCTCCATCAATCAGAGATGTACTGCTTTTCCCACAAATGAGAAACCGCTAATACATCAACCAAAGCGCCATTTTATCTATGGCGCTTTTTATTTTTCATAAAATGAAACTTTTTTTAAAAAAACTATTGCAAGGAAAGAATCCAGATGGTATATTATTATTCGTTGCCGCAAAACAGCAACGAGGTTAAAAAAAGAAATTGAAAAAAGTTCTTGACTTTAACCGATGCAAAATGGTAAGATATTAAAGTCGCTTACGAGCGATAACGAAAATGATCTTTGAAAACTAAACAAGACAAAACGTACCTGTTAATTCGAGTTTTTATA
>NZ_JAOYSL010000009.1:0-18192 GCF_056172715.1 Bacillus sp. ABR
CTTCTAACAGCATCATGATGTAAGCTGGGAACTTCTCTTCTGCAATCTCCATGTAGCGTTCAATCATGACGTAATCGTCGCTAATGTATTGAGACAGCAGCTCGTACCACCATTCTGTTTCGTAGCGGGCAATCATACTAAGGTTATACATCAATAAGTAATGGCTGATGATCTCAGGAATCCCTAGAAAAGCATCTCGTGTTGACGGTATAAACCATTGATCCATTTCTAAATCATAATGAAGATGAGTAGCGAGTGCTGGGTTTTCTTCAAGAAATACATCAAACGTCAATTTCTTAGCCTCTCTCTGTTTGAGTTTCCAGCTTGTATGGAACTCAAAGTATTCAATAAAGCGTTCAGCAGACATGTTATAAAGTAATGGAATATGATCTTGAATCATCATTCCATTCGCCTTTTCCACTTTAACTAATGTCGCGGGCTGCTTTTGAAACTCAAGAATATGACTCATTTCAGGTATTTTGGACAGGAGATGGATCATTGTAAATCGCTCATCTTCAAGACCCTTTAAATGAAATAGATGCTTTAACACATGCATACATAGCCCGTTTCTTTGGATTTTCACTTCATCTTCGCTAAAGCGGTAATGCTGTTTCTTTCTCTTTCTCGATGTTACGCCATGGGCTAAAACAGAGGTTTGAGAAGGATAATGGGGATCAACTGTCAGCAAACATGCTTTTAATAGCTGTGCCATTCCATAAAACAATAAAATGGGTTTAAGTTCTAAAGGTGCATTCGCAGCCTGTTCATAAAACGTATGGCCATGTTTTAGAAAGTAAATAAATCGTTCACAGTTTTTATAGGCTTGCTGATTTGCATCTGGAATGTTCCGTTTCTCATATTGTTGAAATAGAAACTTTTGGGAAGTTTCTAGCGAGTAAAAACGTTTTAAATCCTTCCATCCTGAACTTTTCATCTTCTTCCTCAACTCTCTTTATATTTTCTAAAAATTGCAACTGTTTGTTGCTTCCTTGACATGCTGTTTGCTAGTTGATAATCTACATATAATATTTTGCCGAAAAGAGGGGGATTTACTAATGTGGGAAAGTAAATTTTCAAAAGAAGGTTTGACGTTTGACGATGTTTTGCTTGTTCCAGCAAAGTCTGAAGTACTTCCGCGTGATGTCGATTTATCAGTGGAACTAACAAGTACATTAAAGCTAAACATTCCAATTATCAGTGCTGGAATGGATACAGTGACGGAATCACAAATGGCGATTGCAATGGCACGTCAAGGTGGTCTTGGTATTATTCATAAGAACATGTCCATTGAACAGCAAGCAGAACAGGTGGATAAAGTAAAACGTTCAGAGCGCGGCGTTATTACAAATCCATTCTTCTTAACACCAGAGCATCAAGTATTTGATGCAGAGCATTTAATGGGTAAATACCGTATTTCAGGTGTGCCGATTGTCAACAACGAACAAGACCAAAAGCTTGTTGGTATTATTACGAACCGTGACCTTCGTTTTATTTCGGATTATTCAATGAAGATTAGCGACGTGATGACAAAAGAGGAACTTGTGACAGCTTCTGTTGGTACAACGTTAGAAGAAGCTGAAAAAATCTTACAGCAATACAAGATTGAAAAATTACCTCTCTTAGATGACGAAGGAACGTTAAAAGGTCTTATCACAATCAAAGATATTGAAAAAGTGATTGAATTCCCTAACTCCTCTAAAGATGCACATGGCCGTTTAATTGTTGGTGCCGCTGTTGGTGTCACTGGCGATACAATGACACGTGTGAAAAAATTAGTCGAAGCCAATGTGGATGTTATTGTCATTGATACAGCACACGGTCATTCTCAAGGTGTTCTAAACACTGTATCGAAAATCCGTGAAACGTATCCTTCTCTTAACATCATTGCTGGTAATGTTGCAACAGCTGAAGCAACAAAAGCATTGTTTGAAGCAGGAGCAGATATTGTGAAAGTCGGTATCGGACCAGGATCTATTTGTACAACACGTGTTGTTGCAGGTGTTGGTGTACCACAAATCACAGCGATCTATGACTGTGCAACAGAAGCAAGAAAACATGGTAAAGCTATTATTGCAGATGGTGGAATTAAATATTCAGGTGATATCGTGAAAGCACTAGCATCTGGCGGACATGCTGTTATGCTGGGAAGCCTTCTAGCTGGTACATCTGAAAGCCCAGGAGAAACAGAAATTTTCCAAGGTAGACGCTTCAAAGTTTATCGTGGTATGGGTTCTGTTGCTGCAATGGAAAAAGGAAGTAAAGATCGTTACTTCCAAGAAGATAATAAAAAGTTCGTTCCTGAAGGAATCGAAGGCCGTACACCATACAAAGGGCCAGTCGTTGATACAGTGTATCAACTAGTTGGCGGTATTCGTTCTGGTATGGGCTATTGTGGAACACAGGATTTACGCACTCTTAGAGAAGAAGCACAGTTCATTCGTATGACGGGTGCAGGACTTCGTGAGAGTCATCCACATGATGTACAAATTACAAAAGAATCACCAAACTACACAATTTCTTGATAAATTGTGACAATCAAATTACATTTGACAGGGTCTATGACTCTGTCTATTTTTTTTGTCTTTATTGTGATAAAATTTATACTGTTGTGTTGAAATAAGCCCTTGTGGATTACATATATATGAAAAACGTCGAAAAAAGATGAATACGGAGGTATGACGATTGAACAGCAAGATGTTGAAACAGCTTATGGTCTCTATCCTTGCATTGGCATTGATTGTTACAGCATTTACACCAATGTCCAAAGCAAAGGCTGCTGAAGATCCATTCAGTGTGAATGCGAAAGCAGCGATCCTTATTGAAGCTTCTACAGGTAAAATTCTTTATAGTAAAAACGCAGATCAAAGACTGCCTATTGCAAGTATGGCAAAAATGATGACCGAGTATCTATTACTAGAGGCGATTGCTGAAGGTAAAGTGAAATGGGATCAAAAGTATACGCCAGATGATTATGTATACGAAATTTCTCAGGACCGCAGTTTATCTAACGTTCCTTTGAGAAAAGATGGTTCGTATACAGTAAAAGAACTTTATCAAGCAACGGCTATTTATTCGGCAAATGCAGCAGCGATTGGTTTAGCAGAAGTGATCGCTGGATCAGAATCGAAGTTTGTTGAAAAAATGAACGCAAAAGCAAAAGAACTTGGTTTAACAAACTACAAATTCGTGAATGCAACTGGTCTGGAAAATAAAGACTTACATGGCCAACAGCCAAAAGGGACAGGTCCTGATGAAGAAAGTGAAGTATCCGCAAAAGATATGGCATTGCTTGCACAGCATCTCATCAAAGACCATCCAGAAATTCTTGAAACAGCAAGTATTGCGAAAACGAAGTTCAGAGAAGGCACTGACGATGAAATGGACATGCCTAACTGGAACTTCATGCTTAAAGGACTTGTGAAGGAATATAAAGGTGTAGACGGTCTGAAAACAGGATCTACAGATTCAGCCGGTTCTAGCTTCACAGGTACGGCAAAACAAGGTGACATGCGCGTCATTGCCGTCATCCTAAATGCAAAAGGTAATCTTCATACAGCACGTTTCGACGTGGCGAAAAAACTGTTCGACTATGCGTTTAAAAACTTCACGATGAAAGAAATGTACAAAAAAGGTCAACAAATCAAAGGACATGAAAACATCGAAGTTGATAAAGGCAAAGATAAAGAAGTACCTGTTGTGACGAAAGAAGCATTTTCTGTGCCAGTAAAAAATGGTGACGAAAAGAGCTATAAAGCAAAAGTAAATATCGAGAAAAAGAACCTAGAAGCTCCTATTAAAAAAGGAACGAAGGTTGGCATGCTGACGACTTCTTATTCTGGTGATGAGAAGGACTACGGCTATTTAAATAAAGACCAATCAGGTGTTGAGCTTGTGACGAAAACAGGCGATGAAAAAGCAAACTGGTTCATCCTTGCAATGCGCGGTGTAGGTGGTTTCTTCGCTGGCATTTGGGGCGGAATCGTTGACACAGTAAAAGGTTGGTTCTAATAAAAAACTGCTCTCTATTCATGAGAGCAGTTTTTTTATCGTTAAAAGAAGAGCGATTGCTTCTGATTTTGAGGAGTGGATAAAGCTTGCTGAAAAATATCACATAACTTTTCCACACCTTCGGTCAGTGCTTTTTCATTCACATAGGAAAAGCTGAGGCGGATATAATTCTGCTTCGGCTCTCCAGGATAGCAGACAGAGCCAGGCAGAAAGGTGATTTGCTGCTTACGTGCCTCATGCAACAGTGCTCGTGTATCGACCCAGGAAGGAAAGCTAAGCCATAAATTGAGCCCGCCCTGTGGAATTTGCCACGTTACATCTTTCGGTGCGTGTTTCGTTAACACATCCATCATCAAATCGCGTCTCACTTTCAAGGCGGTTCTTAGCTTCTTCGTATGATCAATCATTTTCTTCGATGTCAGAAACGGCAATATGGCCTTTTGTGTGAGGAGAGGGCTGCCTAAGTCATTATTGGCCTTTGCAGCTAATAAACGGTTAAATATCGATCCTGAGGCTGTGATAATCCCGATTCTGCATCCTGGAGCCAGTGTTTTACTTAATCCTCGTAAATAAATGACGTGTCCATCATGATCCAAGCTTTTAATAGGTGCTGGCGGCTTCTTTTCAAAATAAAGCTCACGATAAGGGTCATCTTCTACAATGAGACAATCAATGCTTTGAGCCAGTAAGAGAAGCTGTTTTCTACGCTTCATCGACATACTGGCCCCTGTTGGACTGTGGAAAGTAGGAATCGTATAGATGAGTTTCGGTTTATATTTATCACAAATGCTTTGAAGCTGTTTCATGTTCATCCCTTCATGATCGACAGGGACAGTAATGATTCTTGCTCCTCTGCCCATAAAGACATCAATGGCTCCGGGGTATGTCGGTGCTTCCATGACCACCACATCATCCGGCCCAATAAACGTACGTGCCACCAAATCAAGCCCTTGCTGAGAACCACTTGTTACTAGGATATTTTCAGGTGTAGACGGCACATCCAACTTTTCTAAAAATGATTGAATGACTTGTCGCAGCTGAAGGTCACCTTGTATCTCACCATACTTCGACATGATTTGGGGATGCCTGGCTAGTACATGCTGCATCTCTTTTTCTAAATACCGGTTGGGCAAAAGCCCTGGATCGATCATAGAGGAAGAAAGGTTAATGGCTTCTTCGACATAGTGATACTGAGCGAATTGAGACCGTGGTAAATAATCTGGAATCGACAACTGCCAATCGAAAGAAGTAGATGATGGAACCGGAATCTCTGCCTGCTCTTGCTGCTCATCCACAAAGGTTCCTTTACCTTGCACCGTCTTTAAATATCCGTCATCCTTTAATCGGGTGTATGCCTTTGCTGCCGTGACAAGACTCACATTGAGCTGCTTGGCTAAATCACGTACAGTTGGCAGCTTTTCTCCTTGCTGAAGCAAACCTGATTGAATGTGGTCAATGATTGAAAAGTAAATTTGATTTGAAAGAGATGTATCAGAGTGTCGATGGATATCAATATGCATGAAACCCCTCCATATAATGCAACATTGTTATACATGAATTTTAATTGTTATAGTTGCATTATAGCATGTAAATCACACTTGAAAGAGAAAATGACATGTTTTTAGCTGGAAACCCTTTATATACAAGGATTTATTCTTTTTTATCGGCTGTTTGAATTGTTATACTATTCTCTTTATTGTTATACTTTCTCGCTTGTATGATAAAGATGTTGAATGAATCGAATAGACAAATGGGAGGAAACTATTGTGAGCAATAAGGGAACTGAACGAGTGAAACGTGGAATGGCAGAAATGCAAAAGGGTGGCGTCATCATGGATGTCGTCAATGCGGAGCAGGCAAAAATTGCAGAAGAAGCAGGTGCGGTGGCAGTCATGGCACTAGAACGAGTACCAGCTGATATCCGTGCAGCAGGCGGTGTTGCCCGTATGGCAGACCCAAGAATCGTAGAGGAAGTACAAAATGCCGTAACGATTCCAGTCATGGCAAAAGCACGTATCGGCCACATCGTCGAGGCTCGTGTTCTTGAAGCACTTGGTGTTGATTATATCGATGAGAGTGAAGTGCTGACGCCCGCAGATGAAGAATTCCATTTAAATAAAAATGAATACACAGTACCTTTTGTCTGTGGATGCCGCGACTTAGGTGAGGCAACCCGCCGTATCGCAGAAGGCGCTTCTATGCTTCGTACAAAAGGAGAACCTGGGACAGGCAACATTGTAGAAGCTGTTCGTCATATGAGAAAGGTTAATGCTCAGATTCGTAAAGTATCAGCCATGAGTGAAGATGAACTGATGACAGAAGCCAAGAATCTTGGCGCGCCTTATGAATTATTGCTGCAAATCAAAAGAGATGGCAAGCTGCCAGTTGTGAACTTTGCAGCTGGAGGCGTTGCAACACCAGCAGATGCTGCGTTAATGATGCAGCTTGGAGCAGACGGTGTATTTGTCGGATCTGGTATCTTCAAATCAGACAATCCAGCTAAATTCGCAAAAGCGATTGTTGAAGCAACAACTCATTACACTGATTATCGTCTCATTGCAGAACTTTCAAAAGAGCTTGGAACAGCTATGAAAGGAATTGAAATTTCAAATCTACTGCCAGAAGAACGTATGCAAGAGCGTGGCTGGTAATTAAGGGAGCGCAAACGAACATGCTGACAATTGGTGTACTAGGGCTTCAAGGAGCGGTGAGAGAGCATATTCAATCAATTGAAGCCTGCGGAGCAGAAGGAAAGATCATCAAACGAGTAGAAGAGCTAGAATCCGTTGACGGTTTGATTATCCCTGGTGGAGAAAGTACGACGATGAGAAGACTCATGGATACGTACCAATTCATTGATCCGATCAAAGCGTTCGCTGCTCAAGGGAAACCGATTTTCGGTACATGTGCCGGTTTGATTATGCTGGCAAAGCATATCGAGGATCGAGAAGATGCTCATCTTGGAGTGTTAAATGTATCTGTTGCACGGAACTCTTTTGGCAGACAGGTAGACAGCTTTGAAGCAGATTTAGAAGTAAAAGGACTGGATGCGCCGTTTACAGGGGTGTTCATCCGTGCGCCTCATATCATCAGCGCAGATGATAGCGTAGAAATCATGGCCGAATATGATGGCAGGATTGTGATGGCGAAGGAAAACAATATCCTAGGCTGCTCTTTTCATCCAGAGCTGACAGACGATCACCGGTTAACGCAGCTGTTTGTTGATATGGTGAAGTCCTACAAAACGAAGCTTGCTGTATAAAACGGTTGAAAAGAGATAAAACTTATAGTACATTAAAAACACAATCAAAGATCGAAAAAGCGTTGACGGGAAATAGTAAGAAGCCCCTCTTTCTCAGAGAGCCGATGGTTGGTGAGAATCGGTGAAAGATGCATTCTGAATCCATCCTTGAGCGAAATGCTGAAACAAGAGAAGTAAGCATTTACGGTGATACCGTTACAGAGGAAAGAGGGAAGCATGCTTCTGCATGTTTTCAATCAGGGTGGCAACGCGAGAGCTCTCGTCCCTTTCATGGGATGAGGGCTCTTTTTATTTTTCGATAAAAAAGGAGTGTTATACATGCTGGATATTAAACAACTGCGCACGGACTTTGATCAAATCAAAGAAAAATTAGCACACCGAGGCGAAGATTTAGCGGATTTTGATAAGTTTGGTGAGCTAGATCAAAAAAGAAGAGAATTAATCGGGAAAACAGAAGAATTAAAGAGCCGAAGAAATGAAGTATCACAACAAGTAGCCGTTCTAAAAAGAGAAAAGAAAGATGCCGATCACATTATTCAAGAAATGCGAGAGGTAGGAGATGAGATCAAGAAGCTGGATGACGAGCTAAGAACAGTAGAAGAAAGCCTGCAGCACATATTGTTCTCAATTCCAAATATCCCTCATGACTCTGTACCAGTTGGTGAAACAGAAGACGACAACGTGGAAGTGAGAAAATGGGGCGAACAGCCAGCCTTCTCATTTGAACCAAAACCACATTGGGACGTAGCTGATGAGCTAAATATCCTTGATTTTGAACGTGCAGGAAAAGTGACAGGAAGCCGTTTCGTTTTTTATAAAGGGCTTGGCGCACGCTTAGAGCGCGCATTGTATAATTTTATGCTTGATTTACATGTGGATGAGTTTGGTTTTACTGAAGTGCTTCCACCTTATATGGTCAACAGAGCGAGCATGACAGGAACTGGTCAGCTTCCAAAATTCGAAGAGGATGCCTTTAAAATTCGCGAAGAAGATTACTTCCTCATTCCAACAGCCGAAGTGCCGATTACCAACATGCATCGTGACGAAATTCTCGATGGTGAACAACTGCCAATCAACTATGCAGCATTCAGTGCTTGCTTCAGATCAGAAGCTGGATCTGCCGGCAGAGATACACGTGGACTTATCCGTCAGCATCAATTTAACAAAGTAGAGCTCGTGAAATTTGTTAGACCAGAAGATTCTTATGAAGAATTAGAGAAATTAACAAATCAAGCAGAAAAAGTGCTTCAGCTATTGAACCTGCCATACCGTGTCATGAGCATGTGTACGGGAGATTTAGGCTTCACAGCTGCAAAGAAATACGATATCGAAGTATGGATTCCGAGCCAGAATACGTACCGTGAAATTTCTTCTTGCAGTAACTTCGAAGCATTCCAAGCAAGACGTGCAAACATTCGTTTCCGTCCGGAGCCTAAAGCGAAGCCAGAACATGTCCACACATTAAATGGATCTGGATTAGCGGTAGGAAGAACCGTAGCGGCTATTTTAGAAAACTATCAACAAGAGGATGGAACAGTAATCATTCCTGAAGTGCTGCGTCCTTACATGGGAAATAAAGAAGTGATGAAATAAGATGCCGCCAAGGCATCTTATTCTTTTTACCAAAAGTCCTACAGTTTTCCTGAATTTAGCCGATAAAAAGAGTAAAAGCTTCTAGGAAAGAAGGAATAATCTTGAATAGGCTTGACTATTATGTTGAAATGGCTCAATTACTTAGAAAGGTACTAGATGAAAGTATTCTTTTCGGTATCACGGATACAGAGAAGGTACTTTGTTATTACCCGTCTAACACAATAGATTTTGGTATGAAAGTTGGGGACCCATTGAACCCAGAAGACCAAAATGTGGCGACGACATTAAGAGGACAAGAATATGACGGTTACTTACCAGAATCACTATATGGTTATGAAGTTGCTGTAAAAGGTTACCCGATTTTTGATGAAGATAGAAAAGTAATTGGCTCTTTTTTAGTGGCATTTACATATCATCGTGAAAAAAAATTAAGCGGTTATATGGAGCAAATCAATAAAGTAGCGAAAGAACTCCAAGGTGGAATTGAGCAAATTGCTGCACATTCACAAGAGCTGGCTGCCACAAGTTTAGAAATAAGCGAACAGGCAGGAAGAGCGGAAGAGAAATCTGCGAATATTGAAGAAGTCGTCAAAACCATTGGCGGAATCGCTAGACAAACAAATCTGCTAGGTTTAAATGCTGCAATTGAAGCCGCAAGAGCAGGTGAGAATGGAAAAGGGTTCGCTGTCGTGGCTGATGAAGTGCGTAAATTATCAGATGGCTCGAAGGAAGCCGCTGAAACCATTAATACATTTTTAAAAGAAATCCAAGACAGCATTGGCACTTTGTCTGAAAACATCTCACAAATCAGCAGCTCAACAAATGAACAAGCCGAACAAGTGACAGACTTTACGAAGATTATCGAATCATTAAATGAGTTTAAAGTAGAGATGAATCAGTTTATTGAAGAAATGAGGCAGGATACGAAATAGATCAAGAGCAGCCATCAATGGCTGCTTCAGCGTGTAGACAAACCCTCGCATTCGGTGTCAGGTCTGCGCTTCGGTGCTCACGAATGTCAAATTCGCTCCGCTCCGGTGCTCGCCCTTCCTAGACTGCAAAGGTTTTCTATCACGCTGAAAAGAAGACAAAGGGCTAAAATCAAAATCATTTTAGCCCTTTGTCAACAATCTGGAGCAGCCATCAATGGCTGCTTTTTTATAGGCAAATATCATGCCGAAATCACAAATTGAAATTTTTTTCGAAAAGATGTTGACTTCAAATAAAATGATATGGTATATTAATTCTTGTCGATACGGAGGAATACCCAAGTCCGGCTGAAGGGATCGGTCTTGAAAACCGACAGGGGTGTCAAAGCCCGCGGGGGTTCGAATCCCTCTTCCTCCGCCATATTGATTTTTTACCTTAGTTGAATTAAACGCAAGCATAAAAATTGGAAATTGTCAAACCGCTGCATTTCGCGAATGCAGCGGTTTTTTTATTTTGTTTTAGAGCGATTTTTTTGAATAACAGAAGCTATTTCATGAAGAATGGGATCAAGTGAACTTTCATCATGAAGTAGGTCGTAATCTTCAATATTAATTTTAATCACTGGGCATAAATCAAATTGTTCGATCCACTCTGTGTATCGAGTGTACATTTCTTCCCAATAAGCCCGGTCAGTTTGAGTTTCCATTTCTCTGCCGCGTTCTTCAATACGATGTAAAATATGATCTAAATCCCCGTGCAGATAGATGAGGACATCAGGGTGAGGGAAGTAAGGTGTCATCACCATCGCCTCAAATAGGCTTGTATATGTTTCATAATCGACCTCAGACATCGTACCTTTGTCCGCATGCATTTTTGCAAAAATGCCAGTGTCCTCATAAATGGAACGATCTTGTACATATCCTCCGCCAGATTCAAAAATCCGCTTTTGCTCCTTAAAACGCTCAGCCAGGAAATAGACCTGTAAGTGGAAGCTCCATCTTTGGAAATCTGAATAAAAAGGCTCTAAATATGGGTTATCATCTACTTTTTCAAGAGACGTTTGAAACCCTAGCTTGTCTGCTATTGTTTTGGTCATAGTGGATTTGCCGACACCAACAGTCCCGGCAATTGTGATGACTGCGTCCTTTGGTATTTCGATCTTGTTCATAGCACTTGCTCCTTTATGTTCTGTACAATTTGCTGGTAATCTTGCTGTGAGGAAACGAAGTCTGTATGATCTCCTTCAATTGTAATGATAGGAAGCCCTGGCTCAGTCTGTTTTAAATGTTCAATGGCCAGCTCATAATCTTCAATGAGTGTTTTTAAATAAGCTGGGTCAATGTCTTCTTCAAAAGAGCGTCCTCTCATCTGTATTCTTTCAAGTAAGGTTGGAAGGCTGGCTTTTATATAGATCATGGCATTTGGTTTAGGAAGATCATCTGTTAGCAGGTGATAGATCTTTCTGTATTTATCCATGTGCTTTTTTGATAATGTTCTTTCTGCAAATATCATATTTTTATAGACATGATAATCAGTGACAACCGGCTGCTGTTTATTCACATAGTTTTCTTCAATTAATTCTAACTGTTTGAACCGATTGCATAAAAAGAACATCTCAAGCTGAAAGCTCCATTGTTCCATATCTTCATAAAATTTATCTAAGAATGGATTTTCTTCTACAATCTCTTTTACTAAAGGAAATTGAAATTCCTTTGCAAGCATTGTAGCCAAAGTTGTTTTTCCGGCTCCAATTGGGCCTTCCACTGCAATAAAAGGGGCAGGATACATAGGCGTTCTCCTCTATCTATAAAGTTAAAGTTGTCAAACCAATGTATATTGTACCATACCCCTTCTAATAGATAGAGTGAATGGATTACGATGTCGTTCTTTTTTCAATATTAAATTGATCTGATAATAAGAGCCAATTTTGTGGGAAAGATAGACCTAATTTCCAATAAGCGATTCCGTTCAAATTTAGCTCTTTAATGAGGTTGAATTTTGCTTGAATCGACCTAGCGTCTTCGAACCAGACTTCATGCTCTTTGTTATTGGCATCTGTATAACGAAAATGAGGTGCTTGTGCTGTTTCGTCGTATAGGATAGAGACATTGTGCTGTCTAGCAAGTGCAATTGCTTGTTGAGGACTGACGGCTTTGGCGATCGGGCCGCCCTGGACGAAAGGAAGTGTCCAATCATAGCCATATAAATTCTGTCCCATTACAATTTTATTGGCTGGTATGACAGTTAGTGCATATTCAATGACTTGGCGGACAGGTCCAATTGGAGAGACAGCTTGTGCAGGGCCGCCGCTGTATCCCCATTCATAGGTCATCAACACAACATGATCGACGATCTTACCGATCGCTTCATAGTCATGGGCTT
The DNA here is from genome assembly GCF_056172715.1 of Bacillus sp. ABR. Classification (NCBI taxonomy): domain Bacteria; kingdom Bacillati; phylum Bacillota; class Bacilli; order Caryophanales; family Bacillaceae; genus Bacillus; species Bacillus sp. ABR. The sequence goes on from NZ_JAOYSL010000009.1 coordinate 12,176, forward strand.
CATACCATTTGCCCTTTTGCTGACTACTTGTTTTTGGTGCAAGTGCAACAGATATTGTCCATCCTTCTTGATGGAAACGAGCTGTTGCCTCTCTTAAAAATTGAATATAAGCATCTTTATCAACAGGGCGTAAATATTCAAAATCAAAATGGATTTCCTTGAATTGATACTTCTTGGCAACACGAACAATTTCATTTAAAAATGCCGTTTTGACAGATTGATTAGTTAAAAGAATACGGCCAAGTTCATCACTGAATTTTTCATTCTCTAGATTCGTCACCACCATGGTTAATACAGTTCTGTTCTGAGCGGCAATCTGGGGTAGTTGGTCTAAAGGTGATTCTCGTAGCGTCCCATCTCTTTGTGCTTGAAAACTAAAGACGTCTAAATGGGTTAAGTATGGGGAGGCCTCTCTGGCTGCCTGCTTTAAGTTTTCACTGACTTGATTTCCACGTGGTTCAATATAAGCATTGGAATTAATGTTCCTTTTCGGTCTTTGTGGAATATAGAGCAAGAAGCGAATAGGTAGTATCGCTTCAGGTCGAATTCTGTTCACACGTGCCAACTCTTCCACTGAGATTTGAAACCGTCTACCAATTTGATATAGTGTGTCATTTTGTTTGACCTCATAAAATTGACCTCTAATTGGAATGACAATTGTTTGTCCAATGACGAGTTGATTTGGTGTTTCGATTTCGTTAGTACGGATGATTTCATTGACTGTCGTTTTAAAACGCATGGCAATATCGTTTAAAGTATCTCCTCTTTTGACAACATAAATTTGAATAGTCAACGCCCCCTTTGTTATTGCTAACAATTTATGAGGGTTATGGCTAAATCATGTTTGATTTTCATTCGTGATTTCCTTAGCGGTGGTGATTTTTGCTAGAAGGACGTTCTCCATCATCGTTAAAGCGTAGTCGTTATCCCTGTCGTCGTTTGAAGCGATACAATCTTTAGGTACAATTAGATTGTATTCTCGCATGTACGCGTCATTTGCAGTGAACAAAACGCATATGTTCCCGGCAATTCCAGTTAGAATAATGTCCTCAACACCTAATTCATTTAAGAGTGTCTCTAGTGCAGTACCGTAGAAGGCAGAATGCTTAGGTTTAATTAAGAAGTAATTATCTTTAGATGGTGTCATTTTCTCTAAAATAGGAGCGCTTCTTTCGTTTTTGCATGTTTCCAGAACAGCTTGGATATCAGCCTTCCAAAGTCCGTAGTGATCGTTGATATAAATGATTGGCCAATTTTCCTTGAAAGCATGTTCTTTAAGAGCTAAAATTTTATTGGTCATTTGCTCTGTTTTTTCTGCAAGCACATGTCCCATTTCAAAATCAAAATTATTAATCATATCGATAATAAGCAGCGCCTTTTGGTGCTTTGACAAATTAAGACCCCCTTTAAAAGATTGTGATAATATGTTAACCTCAATTTCCTTTTAAAAAACATGAAAAGAGAGCCGTGCCATGACGAAAGATGAACAGTTTATGCAAGAAGCCATTTCCGAAGCCTTAAAAGCAGAACAAATAGGAGAAGTGCCGATTGGTGCCATCATAGTTGTTGATGACCAAATCGTGAGCCGGGCTCATAATTTAAGGGAAAGTGAGCAGCGTTCAATTGCACATGCAGAATTACTTGCTATTGATGAAGCATGTAAAGCGACAGGGAGCTGGCGTTTAGAAGATGCTGTTCTTTACGTTACGCTTGAACCATGCCCAATGTGTGCAGGTGCTATTGTTCTTTCTAGAGTGAAAAAGGTTGTTTTTGGTGCATACGATCCAAAAGGTGGATGTGCAGGTACTTTAATGAATTTATTGGATGATGAACGGTTTAATCATCAGTCTGAGGTCATCGGTGGTGTACTTGAAAATGAGTGTGGTGAGCTGTTAAGTCAGTTCTTCCGAAACCTCCGTCAGCGAAAGAAACAAGCCAAAAGTAAATGAATGGATGTCGTTTGCAATTTGAGCTATAAGAAGGTATACTTATGTCTGCGTCACTAACAATTTAATATTCATTTTGCCGTGCTAAGCGGGGAGGTAGCGGTGCCCTGTACTCGCAATCCGCTCTAGCGAGGCCGAATCCCTTCTCGAGGTTCGTTTACTTCAAGGTCTGCCTTAAATAAGTGGTGTTGACGTCTGGGTCCTGCGCAATGGGAATTCATGAACCATGTCAGGTCCGGAAGGAAGCAGCATTAAGTGAAACCTCTCATGTGCCGCAGGGTTGCCTGGGCCGAGCTAACTGTTTAAGTAACGCTTGGGGTAGCGAATCGACAGAAGGTGCACGGTAAATCAATATTAAATGTAACTCATCTAGTTTATCTAGGTGAGTTTTTTGTTGCTGTTCAAAGGATAGCTCAACTGCTTTAGTTATACAAATAGATAAAAAGTCTTTTTGGCGCCATTTGTTTTTTTCACTAATTGTAACAGGAACTGGTGTTCTTTTTGGGGTTTCAGGTCTTTTCACAAAGCTAGAAAATACGTTTTTAATGCATGAAAAGTAGAAACTCTATAATTGAAATCATCTTTTTGGCATATTAGAAAATAAAGGTGTGCTTTTGAATTGATCGGTGCATCATGTATAATGAAAAGGATGATAAATGGAGGAGGGCGTATTTGTGAGTTATCAAGCTTTATATCGAGTGTTCAGACCTCAAGTTTTTGAGGATGTTGTTGGACAAGAACACATCACAAAAACGTTGCAAAATGCCCTTTTGCAGAAAAAGTTTTCTCATGCTTACTTATTTTCAGGTCCTAGAGGAACAGGTAAAACAAGTGCTGCCAAAATCTTTGCAAAGGCAGTGAACTGTGAAAAGTCACCTGTTAGTGAGCCGTGTAATGAATGTGATGCCTGTAAAGGAATTACAAATGGTTCAATTTCAGACGTGATTGAAATAGATGCTGCCTCGAATAACGGGGTAGATGAAATCCGAGATATACGTGATAAAGTGAAATTTGCTCCTTCGGCGGTTACATATAAGGTTTATATTATAGACGAAGTACATATGCTCTCTATCGGTGCATTTAATGCCCTCCTTAAAACGCTGGAAGAACCGCCTGCTCATTGTATCTTTATTTTGGCTACCACAGAGCCTCATAAGATTCCTCTTACCATCATATCTCGTTGTCAGCGATTTGATTTTAAACGAATCACGACCAAAGATATTGTTGGAAGAATGGAGAAAATTGTAGATGCAGAAGGCCTAAACGTACAGGAGGGCTCGCTCGAGATTATTGCTAGTGCAGCTGATGGCGGTATGCGTGATGCACTAAGTCTCTTAGATCAAGCGATCTCATTTAGTGGTGAACAATTGACAATTGATGATGCGCTGCTCATTACAGGTGCTGTATCTCAGCATTTCATTAGTCAGCTTGCTGAAGCAATTTTTGATCAAAATATTGCCACAGCGTTAGATACATTAAATGAATTGCTTCAGCAGGGGAAAGATGCTGCTAAATTAATAGAGGATATGATTTTTTACTTTAGAGATATGCTGCTTTATAAAACGGCACCAGATCTCGAGGGTGTCCTTGAAAAGGTAAAGGTCGACGAAAGTTTCGTGGCACTGTCAGATCGTGTGACACCTCAGTTTCTGTATGAAACAATTGAAGTCCTGAATAAAAGCCACCAAGAAATGAAATGGACAAATCATCCTAGGATTTTCTTTGAGGTAGCGGTTGTAAAGCTGTGTCAGTCAACAGCAGGATTGACACAAGGTCATGCTGACGCTGATTTAACGGCGCTAACAGATAAAATAAACAGGCTGGAACAGGAACTCTCAAGGCTAAGAGCCGAAGGGGTACCAATGTCTCCATCTCATAGCCCTCAAGAAAAAAAGGAAGCGCCTCGACCACAAACGAGTAACAAAAATGGCTATCGTGCTCCTGTCGGCCGAATTCATGAGATTCTAAAAGAAGCGAAACGGCCTGAGTTAGAAAAAATTAAAGGCAAATGGGGAGAGCTCCTTGCCCAGTTGAAACAGCAGAATAAAGTGTCTCACGCTGCGTTATTAACGGACAGTGAGCCAGTTGCGGCTGCTTCGCATGCCTTTGTTTTAAAATTCAAGTTTGAAATACATTGTAAAATGGTTGCTGAAGATAAAAGCGGTGTTCGAACCAATCTTGAACAACTGCTAGAGTCTATGTTAGGAAAAAGAGTGGAATTAGTTGGCGTTCCTGACGCTCAATGGGGTAAAATAAGAGAAGAATTTTTAAGAGATCATCAGCCGGATGAACAAGCAGATGGTCAGGGAACTTCTACTGAAGAGGATCCATTGATTGCGGAAGCAAAGAAATTAGTAGGAACCGATTTAATTGAAATTAAAGATTAATAAAAATGAAAGAGAGTGGTGTTCATATGCGCGGTGGAATGGGAAATATGCAAAAAATGATGAAACAAATGCAAAAAATGCAAAAGGATATGGCAAAGGCTCAAGAAGAGCTTGCAGAAAAAGTTCTTGAAGGTACAGCTGGTGGCGGTATGGTCACTGTAAAAGTAAATGGACAAAAAGAAGTCGTTGATGTAGCAATTAATGAAGAAGTTGTTGATCCAGAAGATATCGATATGCTTCAAGATCTTGTTCTTGCTGCGACAAACGATGCATTGAAAAAAGTCGATGAGCTAACGAATGAAACGATGGGTCAATTCACAAAAGGAATGAACATGCCAGGTTTATTCTAGGAGGAATAACTGAAGATGCAATATCCTGAACCAATATCAAAGCTGATTGACAGCTTTATGAAATTGCCAGGAATCGGACCAAAAACTGCGGTCCGTCTGGCTTTTTTTGTTCTTAGTATGCAGGAAGATGTCGTACTAGATTTTGCGAAGGCGCTTGTAAATGCAAAGCGTAATTTAACTTATTGTTCTGTATGCGGTCATATTACAGACCAAGATCCTTGCTATATTTGTGAAGATACAAGAAGAGATCAATCTGTTATCTGTGTAGTGCAGGATCCAAAAGATGTAATCGCAATGGAAAAAATGAAAGAATACAACGGCTTATATCATGTGCTTCATGGTGCCATTTCGCCAATGGACGGAATTGGTCCAGAGGATATTAAAATTCCTGACCTATTAAAAAGACTGCAAGACGATCAAGTGACAGAGGTGATCCTTGCAACCAATCCAAACATTGAAGGAGAAGCAACAGCCATGTATATCTCCAGATTGTTAAAACCATCAGGAATTAAACTCTCTCGCATTGCTCACGGACTTCCAGTAGGCGGAGATTTAGAGTATGCGGATGAAGTCACACTGTCTAAGGCTCTAGAAGGCAGACGTGAGATGTAGGAAGGAGAAGTACGGTACATGGGTTTTCTTCGCAGAAAATCAATTCGAAAAGAATTCGATGAGAAATTAATTCAACAGCTTTTTAAGCAAAAAGAAGAATGGAACAGACAAAAAAAGCTTGTCGCAAATAGCGTTGAGCCTTCACCGGACATTCTATTCGAATTAAAGCTTGCTCAAGCGAAGTACTTTTTCTATCTGAGAGAAGCGAAAAAGAGGAATTTACGTCTAAACAACTGGAAATAGCAGGTCTATTGTACATAATCTTCTCATATGCTTGTACTATTCATATGAAGAGGGGATGAGAGGATTATGGAACCTGTTATTGTGATTGGGTCAATTTTGCTGGCTGTGCTATTGTTGTTTATGTCAGGTGTGCAGGCGAATCCATTCAAATGGTTAGGGCTTATCGGAGTGAAGTTTGTGGCAGGCGCTCTTTTTTTATTTTGCCTCAACCTATTTGGCGAGAGTCTAGGATTACATGTCTCTATTAATCCTGTAACGAGTGGAATTAGTGGTTTATTGGGTATTCCAGGCGTAGCAGCTTTAATTGTAATTGAAAAGTTTATTATTTAATGAAAAATATTGTTGACTTTGATTCGGTAGGATGGTAAATTAGTATACGTCGCTGATGACGAAGAAACGAAAAAACATACTAACAAAAAAGTTGTTGACACTAACAACTTTGATGTGATAAGATGTTCTAGTCGCTTCTGAAGCGGTAA
>NZ_JAOYSL010000010.1:0-3033 GCF_056172715.1 Bacillus sp. ABR
TGTTCTTTGAAAACTAGATAACAATAAGTAATACATTCACATTGAATGCAATGCAAAGTTCATCACACATAGTGATTCTTTCTAAAGTAAGAAATGGTTAAGTTAGAAAGGGCGCACGGTGGATGCCTTGGCACTAGGAGCCGATGAAGGACGGGACGAACACCGATATGCTTCGGGGAGCTGTAAGCAAGCTTTGATCCGGAGATTTCCGAATGGGGAAACCCACTGCTCGTAATGGAGTAGTATCCATACTTGAATACATAGAGTATGAGAAGGCATACCCGGGGAACTGAAACATCTAAGTACCCGGAGGAAGAGAAAGCAAATGCGATTCCCTGAGTAGCGGCGAGCGAAACGGGAACAGCCCAAACCAAGAGGCTTGCCTCTTGGGGTTGTAGGACACTCTATACGGAGTTACAAAGGAACGATATAAGCGAAGAGGTCTGGAAAGGCCCGCCAAAGAAGGTAACAGCCCTGTAACTGAAATGTTGTTCTCTCCAGAGTGGATCCTGAGTACGGCGGAACACGTGAAATTCCGTCGGAATCCGGGAGGACCATCTCCCAAGGCTAAATACTCCCTAGTGACCGATAGTGAACCAGTACCGTGAGGGAAAGGTGAAAAGCACCCCGGAAGGGGAGTGAAATAGATCCTGAAACCGTGTGCCTACAAGTAGTCAGAGCCCGTTAACGGGTGATGGCGTGCCTTTTGTAGAATGAACCGGCGAGTTACGATCCCGTGCAAGGTTAAGCAGAAGATGCGGAGCCGCAGCGAAAGCGAGTCTGAATAGGGCGCATGAGTACGTGGTCGTAGACCCGAAACCAGGTGATCTACCCATGTCCAGGGTGAAGTTCAGGTAACACTGAATGGAGGCCCGAACCCACGCACGTTGAAAAGTGCGGGGATGAGGTGTGGGTAGGGGTGAAATGCCAATCGAACCTGGAGATAGCTGGTTCTCTCCGAAATAGCTTTAGGGCTAGCCTCAAGGTAAGAGTCTCGGAGGTAGAGCACTGATTGGACTAGGGGCCCCTACCGGGTTACCGAATTCAGTCAAACTCCGAATGCCGATGACTTATCCTTGGGAGTCAGACTGCGAGTGATAAGATCCGTAGTCGAAAGGGAAACAGCCCAGACCGCCAGCTAAGGTCCCAAAGTATACGTTAAGTGGAAAAGGATGTGGAGTTGCTTAGACAACCAGGATGTTGGCTTAGAAGCAGCCACCATTTAAAGAGTGCGTAATAGCTCACTGGTCGAGTGACTCTGCGCCGAAAATGTACCGGGGCTAAACGTATCACCGAAGCTGCGGACTGTTCTTACGAACAGTGGTAGGAGAGCGTTCTAAGGGCTGTGAAGCCAGACCGGAAGGACTGGTGGAGCGCTTAGAAGTGAGAATGCCGGTATGAGTAGCGAAAGACGGGTGAGAATCCCGTCCACCGAATGCCTAAGGTTTCCTGAGGAAGGCTCGTCCGCTCAGGGTTAGTCGGGACCTAAGCCGAGGCCGAAAGGCGTAGGCGATGGACAACAGGTTGATATTCCTGTACCACCTCCTCACCATTTGAGCAATGGGGGGACGCAGGAGGATAGGGTAAGCGCGGTATTGGATATCCGCGTCCAAGCAGTTAGGCTGGGAAATAGGCAAATCCGTTTCCCATAAAGGCTGAGCTGTGATGGCGAGCGAAATTTAGTAGCGAAGTTCCTGATTCCACACTGCCAAGAAAAGCCTCTAGCGAGGTGAGAGGTGCCCGTACCGCAAACCGACACAGGTAGGCGAGGAGAGAATCCTAAGGTGATCGAGAGAACTCTCGTTAAGGAACTCGGCAAAATGACCCCGTAACTTCGGGAGAAGGGGTGCTTCTTAGGGTGTTAAAGCCCCGAGAAGCCGCAGTGAATAGGCCCAGGCGACTGTTTAGCAAAAACACAGGTCTCTGCGAAGCCGTAAGGCGAAGTATAGGGGCTGACGCCTGCCCGGTGCTGGAAGGTTAAGAGGAGCGCTTAGCGTAAGCGAAGGTGCGAATTGAAGCCCCAGTAAACGGCGGCCGTAACTATAACGGTCCTAAGGTAGCGAAATTCCTTGTCGGGTAAGTTCCGACCCGCACGAAAGGCGCAACGATCTGGGCACTGTCTCAACGAGAGACTCGGTGAAATTATAGTACCTGTGAAGATGCAGGTTACCCGCGACAGGACGGAAAGACCCCGTGGAGCTTTACTGCAGCCTGATATTGAATGTTGGTACAGCTTGTACAGGATAGGTAGGAGCCTTGGAAACCGGAGCGCTAGCTTCGGTGGAGGCATCGGTGGGATACTACCCTGGCTGTATTGACCTTCTAACCCGCTGCCCTTATCGGGCAGGGAGACAGTGTCAGGTGGGCAGTTTGACTGGGGCGGTCGCCTCCTAAAATGTAACGGAGGCGCCCAAAGGTTCCCTCAGAATGGTTGGAAATCATTCGCAGAGTGTAAAGGCACAAGGGAGCTTGACTGCGAGACCTACAAGTCGAGCAGGGACGAAAGTCGGGCTTAGTGATCCGGTGGTTCCGCATGGAAGGGCCATCGCTCAACGGATAAAAGCTACCCCGGGGATAACAGGCTTATCTCCCCCAAGAGTCCACATCGACGGGGAGGTTTGGCACCTCGATGTCGGCTCATCGCATCCTGGGGCTGTAGTCGGTCCCAAGGGTTGGGCTGTTCGCCCATTAAAGCGGTACGCGAGCTGGGTTCAGAACGTCGTGAGACAGTTCGGTCCCTATCCGTCGCGGGCGCAGGAAATTTGAGAGGAGCTGTCCTTAGTACGAGAGGACCGGGATGGACGCACCGCTGGTGTACCAGTTGTTCTGCCAAGGGCATCGCTGGGTAGCTATGTGCGGACGGGATAAGTGCTGAAAGCATCTAAGCATGAAGCCCCCCTCAAGATGAGATTTCCCATTCCGCAAGGAAGTAAGATCCCTGAAAGATGATCAGGTTGATAGGTCTGAGGTGGAAGCGTGGTGACACGTGGAGCTGACAGATACTAATAGATCGAGGACTTAACCTATATTCTA
>NZ_JAOYSL010000012.1:0-843 GCF_056172715.1 Bacillus sp. ABR
GTGGAGCCTAGCGGGATCGAACCGCTGACCTCCTGCGTGCAAGGCAGGCGCTCTCCCAGCTGAGCTAAGGCCCCATAAAAGATGGTCGGGAAGACAGGATTCGAACCTGCGACCCCTTGGTCCCAAACCAAGTGCTCTACCAAGCTGAGCTACTTCCCGATCTTAATGGCGCGCCCGAGAGGAGTCGAACCCCTAACCTTTTGATCCGTAGTCAAACGCTCTATCCAATTGAGCTACGGGCGCTTATTTATAATGCCGAGGGCCGGACTTGAACCGGCACGGTAGTCACCTACCGCAGGATTTTAAGTCCTGTGTGTCTGCCAATTCCACCACCCCGGCGTGGATGGTATAAGCGGAAGACGGGATTCGAACCCGCGACCCCCACCTTGGCAAGGTGGTGTTCTACCACTGAACTACTTCCGCATTACAGGATTTCTTTATTTTATTTGGCAATGCGGGTGAAGGGACTTGAACCCCCACGTCATAAAGACACTAGATCCTAAGTCTAGCGCGTCTGCCAATTCCGCCACACCCGCATGAAACATGGTGAGCCATGAAGGACTCGAACCTTCGACCCTCTGATTAAAAGTCAGATGCTCTACCAACTGAGCTAATGGCTCGCTTTAAAAGCGACTTGTCTATCTTACCATATGAAAGTGGTGCCGGCAAGAGGACTTGAACCCCCAACCTACTGATTACAAGTCAGTTGCTCTACCAGTTGAGCTACACCGGCTTTATCTATCCTAACATTATGTAAGAATAAATATGGTGGAGGATGACGGGCTCGAACCGCCGACCCTCTGCTTGTAAGGCAGATGCTCTCCCAGCTGAGCTAATCCTCCA
>NZ_JAOYSL010000013.1:0-744 GCF_056172715.1 Bacillus sp. ABR
TTTTTGAATGATTTGCTTCTATATAATAGGTTATTGATTGCTACATAAATCAAACTTCATGCTCCTTCAATTTAACATGTCCGTCATCATATGAATCGGCAGCTCAAATCATCAAGGGCTTCACTAAAAGCCTAGAAAACCTCACCTTGGGCTAAATAGATATAGAAAGGGGATGTATAGGGCCACTAAATAGAAAGACCTCATCCCGAAGGGGTTGGTCAGCCATTGTTGGATTTCCAATTTAAAAGATAGAAGACATGAAAGAAACAATACTCATTTTATTTCTCCTGTTAAAATTTTATATAGACGATAAAGCTGTTGAATATTTGAAGCAGCAGAAAAAATGATGTGAAACGATTTGCTGAAAAATAGTAAAGACCAGCAACATATTCACACTTTTTTATGCAAAAAAGATTTCTCAGAAAAATAAAATAATAGCAGAACTTCTTATTTGAAAGTTTTTATGCAGAGATATATGAAATAAAATAAGGGTATAGAAGCTTCAAAAATGCTGTTTCCACAGTTATTAGTACTCTTTTTAACAAAAAAGCATAAAAAAATGAAAAAAAGGCTTTTAAAATGATGAGACAAGTGGTAAACTTCTTTAGGTGCCTTAACGAAAAGATGAAAAAAACAGCTTTAAAATAAATTCAAAAATTATTTTAAAAAAGTCTTTACAAACAATATCTTATCGTTATATAATACTATTTGTCAGATCGAGAGACACTTCGAAACGACACGATA
>NZ_JAOYSL010000014.1:0-570 GCF_056172715.1 Bacillus sp. ABR
CGATATAAAAGATATGGTGGAGGATGACGGGCTCGAACCGCCGACCCTCTGCTTGTAAGGCAGATGCTCTCCCAGCTGAGCTAATCCTCCGAATAAAAAATGCTGGTATATATTCTATAAAAATGGTGACCCGTACGGGATTCGAACCCGTGTTACCGCCGTGAAAGGGCGGTGTCTTAACCGCTTGACCAACGGGCCCTTTATTATGTAAATTGTGGCGGAGAGCAAGGGATTCGAACCCTTGAGACGGGGTTACCGCCTACACGATTTCCAATCGTGCTCCTTCGGCCACTCGGACAGCTCTCCAAATTGGCTCCGCAGGTAGGATTCGAACCTACGACCGATCGGTTAACAGCCGATAGCTCTACCACTGAGCTACTGCGGAATGAAGAAAGCCTGGCGATGTCCTACTCTCACAGGGGGAAACCCCCAACTACCATCGGCGCTGAAGAGCTTAACTTCCGTGTTCGGTATGGGAACGGGTGTGACCTCTTCGCCATCATCACCAGACAATTTAGTGACAAAAGATATTATACTATGTATTGAAAATAAATCAAGAGATATTTTAAA
>NZ_JAOYSL010000015.1:0-515 GCF_056172715.1 Bacillus sp. ABR
ATGAAACTTGATTGATAGCTGAATCAACAATTTTTAGTTGAGTATCAAATCCAACATCTGTTGCATCTGCTGCATTAGTTGCAAAGGCTGTTACATCTAAATCTTTAATTGATTGGTTTGCAACGATACCACCAGTTCCATTATCAACACCCAATGCATCTGCACCCATATCTTGGATGTTCACTTTAATTTGTTGGGTTGCATTAGCTCCAATTTGGAAAACTAAAGATGGGTCAGTATTTACTGGTGGGGTAGAAGCTTTAAAAGCACCATTTAAAAGTTTCTTACCATTGAATTCTGTGCGATCAGAAATACCATCAATCTCTTCAATTAAAGCATCCATTTCGTCTTTAATTGCAGTTAAGTCTTCACCTTGCTGTGTACCAGTATTTCCAGCTTGAACGACTAGTTCACGTACACGTTGAAGGATGGAGTGAGTTTCAGTCAATGCACCTTCAGCTGTTTGGATAAGAGAGATACCGTCTTGGGCGTTTTTAGAAGCCATTTCTAATCCA
>NZ_JAOYSL010000016.1:0-509 GCF_056172715.1 Bacillus sp. ABR
AGGATTAGAAATGGCTTCAAAAAACGCACAGGACGGTATCTCTCTTATCCAAACAGCTGAAGGTGCATTGACTGAAACTCATTCAATCCTTCAACGTGTACGTGAGCTTGTAGTTCAAGCTGGAAACACTGGGACACAAGATAAAGGTACGGATCTTACTTCTATTCAAGATGAGATTAAAGCTCTACAAGAAGAAATAGATGGTATCTCAAATCGTACAGAGTTTAACGGAAAAAAATTGTTAGATGGTACGTTTAAAGATACTGGTGATCCTGCAACTACAAAAAGTTTGACTTTCCAAATTGGTGCTAACGCAACTCAACAAATTGGTGTTAATATCGAGGACATGGGTGCGGATGCAATTGGTGCAAAAAATGCTGGAGTAATTGTTACTGGTCAAAGTGTTAAAGACATTGATGTGACTAAATTTGCAGATGTAGCTGCTACTGCTGCTGGTGGTTTTGATGAGCAATTAAACATTGTTGATTCTGCAATCAACCAAGTATCTG
>NZ_JAOYSL010000017.1:0-505 GCF_056172715.1 Bacillus sp. ABR
CTATGTAGGAATCTCTCGATCCGACAAAGATTATTATATACAGGTTTTAATCATTTGTAAAGGCTATATTAAAAAAATTTTATTTCAATTTTCATTGCGTTATTCTTTTAACAAATAATCGTCATATCACCTATTCATACAGCTGCTGTTCAACGTTTAGCAGGTGAGCTTCTCTTCTCTATATTCTCTTTCAAAACGTTCAATTCCTTTAGAAATATTAGCAGTCTTTCATTTTTATACTTTAATGATATAGGTATCTCTTTAGACGTAAAGCATTTATAGAAATCGAATAGGCTTACACATCTTCAATTTAATTAAAGGTGTATGGAGTGGCCTATATAAGCTCATACTCTGTCCCTCTATTGTTTTGTATAGATAAGGTTTTATGCCATGGACATCTTTAGGTTCAAGTGTTTCACATGCTACGCTTGGGCATAAGAAGGGGCAACGATCTTTCATCAAACAAGTGGATTCAGATGAAGTATGATGCATGACCCTCAATAAG
>NZ_JAOYSL010000018.1:0-295 GCF_056172715.1 Bacillus sp. ABR
GGGTTTTAAAAAAATATGGCGGAGGAAGAGGGATTCGAACCCCCGCGGGCTTTGACACCCCTGTCGGTTTTCAAGACCGATCCCTTCAGCCGGACTTGGGTATTCCTCCGTATAGATGGTGGACCTTGTAGGACTCGAACCTACGACCGGACGGTTATGAGCCGTCTGCTCTAACCAACTGAGCTAAAGGTCCTTTATAGCGGCGGAGGGGATCGAACCCCCGACCTCACGGGTATGAACCGTACGCTCTAGCCAGCTGAGCTACACCGCCATGATCAAAACAATCTTTTAAAAA
>NZ_JAOYSL010000019.1:0-236 GCF_056172715.1 Bacillus sp. ABR
CGGATTTGTCCACGCATTTTTTCAGAGATTGCAAGACCTGCTGCGTCATCTCCTGCACGGTTGATTTTAAGACCAGAAGAAAGTTTCTCCATGTTCTTTTGGCTTGCACCGTTGTTTGCAGATAAACGGTTTAATGTGTTAAGTGCTGCGATATTGTGGTTAATTCTCATTTCCTATTACCTCCATGTATGTGGGACCTGACAGACGTCCTTGTCTGAAAAAAGTCCTTTATTCTA
>NZ_JAOYSL010000020.1:0-214 GCF_056172715.1 Bacillus sp. ABR
CGTTGGTGGAGCCTAGCGGGATCGAACCGCTGACCTCCTGCGTGCAAGGCAGGCGCTCTCCCAGCTGAGCTAAGGCCCCGATTTAATAGAAGATGGTGGGCCTGAGTGGACTCGAACCACCGACCTCACGCTTATCAGGCGTGCGCTCTAACCAGCTGAGCTACAGGCCCATCTTTCATATCGAAGATATGATGTTGTAGGATCTTTTGCAAGT